>NZ_BJND01000028.1 GCF_006539505.1 Streptomyces spinoverrucosus | reverse complement strand
CCCGCCAGTACGCCTCCGTGCGGCCCGTGGGGGTCGGCGGGTCGGCGTCGGTGTCGCCGAGGGGGTCGTCCAGGCCGAGGGCGAGGGCGATGAGGCCGTCGACCGCCAGGAGGTGGGCGATGACGCCGGCGACGGTCGTGCGGCGGCTGGTCGGCTTCGTGCCGTCGAACCAGCGCAGCCGTACGGGCGCGTGCCACTCGGCGTCGCCGAAGTCCTGCAGGAGGGCGTCGAGACGGGCGGTCTCGGCATCGTAGGGCATGGCCCACTCGGGGACCGGGATGCGCGGTGGGCGTCGGTCGAGGCAGGACTCCAGGACGCGGGTGCGCAGGCCGGGGTCGAGGTCGAGACTGTCGGGGCGTTGCAGCAGGCCGACCGCCTCCCGGAGTCGGCGGGCCTCGTCGGCGCAGCTTCCGCAGGTGCCCAGGTGGTCCTCGACCGCCGTTGTCTCCTCGGGGGAGCAGGCTGCCAGCGCCCAGGCGCCCAGGAGGGACTTCAGTACGTGGTGGTCGAGGGGTGCTGGGGGCAGGGGGAGGCCCGTGTCCTCGACCGAGGTCCTCGGTGTGGGTATGCGGGGCTGGGTGTGGTCCTGCTCGTGCTCCTCGTGGTGGTCCGGGTCGGTCACACCGCACCTCCGTGTCCGGGCGGTGTGCCGGCGTCGTGGGCCGTGGCGAGGAGTTGCAGGCCCAGGCGGAGGCGGCGGCGTGCCTCGTCCTCGGTGATGCCGAGGTCGGTGGCGGTCTGGCGGTAGTCGCGGCGCTGGAAGTAGGCACCCTCCAGGGCGGCGCGCAGCGGGGCCGGCATGGACTGGACGATGTAGTCGGCGCGGGCGGCGACCGAGGCGTGGCGGACCTTGCGTTCCAGTTCCTCGGTGGAGCCGTGGCCGGCTTCGGTGAGGGCGGCGGTCTCGGTGGCGCGCAGGCGTTGGACGGCCAGGTGGTTGGTGAGGGTGGCGATCCAGGAGCGGAGGGGGCCCTGTTTGGGGTCGTAGGCGTCGGGGTGTTCCCAGAGGTGGACGAAGACTTCGCGGGTGATGCCGTCGGCGGCCCGCTCGTCGCCGAGCACGCGGTGGGCCAGGCCGTGGACGAGGGAGGCGAAACGGTCGTAGAGCTCGGCCAGGGCGGCCGCCTCACCGCGCGCGAGTCGCTGCTGCATCTTGCGGTCCCAGCGGGGCGACGCGTCCTTCTTCGCCATGCGGCCCCCTCCCCATGCTTCGTCCCGGTGTCCGTCCTGTGTGCATCGCCACCTCGAATGTAGTCGGCACGTCTGACAGCGCACGCCCCTTTGTGGCAATGCGCGCCCCTCGACGAAGCGCAGGTGATAGTGCGCTTTCGGGCCTCGCCTACCCAGCATGGACGAGGCCAGGCCTGATCGAATCGGATCGAATGCGACTGAATCAAGCCTTTTTTGACCGAGTTTCGTTTTCGGCGGGGTGTTTCAGGGAACGGCCGCTGGGCAGCCGCGCCGCAAGGAAGCGTAGGAGCTGATTCCGTTTCCGGGTGGTTCCGGCCGTTTTCTGTATGTTCCGGCGGCGAAGGGCATGGTGGTGGCGTTCAAAGTGACCGGCGGTGAGCAGGGCGAGTGGGCCGTGCTCCAGGTGTCGGGCGAGCTGGACCTGGTGACGTCGCCGGTGCTGCGGCAGCGGGTGCACGACGCGGTGGCCGAGGGCCGCCACAGTCTCGTCCTCGACCTCTCCGAGGTCTGGTTCTGCGACTCCAGCGGTGTGGGCGTGCTGATCGCGGCCCGTCGGCTGCTGCGCTCCTGTCAGGGGCGGCTGCGGCTGATACTCCCGGCGCAGGGCGCGGCCGACGGCTCGCACGTCAACCGCGTGCTCGGCGCGCTGGGCGTACGGCGGCTGTTCGACGTGCACGCCGATCTGCCGTCCGCGACCTCGGACGACGCCAGTCCCCTGTCGGCGTGAACCAACTGCCACACCGTTGTTCCAAAATTCCCCCGGTCTTGGCACAACCGTCGTTTTCCCCCTCGTGAACCGCCTCCCACGTCGTACGCTCCCTCGCGAGACGCACCCCGACATGACGTGAGGCGGCCTGAAAAGACATGGTCAGCAGCGAGTACGAGCGCAGGATCGCGGCCCGGTTCGCCACCTTCGACCAGGACGGCAACGGCTACATCGACCGTGAGGACTTCAGCGGCGCGGCCAAGGCGCTGCTCGCTGAGTTCGGCACGGCGTCCCGCTCCGACAAGGGGCAGGCGCTGTACGGCGGCGCGGAGGCCTTCTGGCAGGGCATGGCCGGGATAGCGGACCGGGACGGTGACCAGCGGATCACCCGGGAGGAGTTCGTCACCGGCGCGGTCAAGCGGCTGCGCGACAACCCCGACAGGTTCGCCGAGATCGCCCGCCCCTTCCTGCACGCCGCCCTCGACGTCGCCGACCCGGACGGCGACGGCGCGGCCACGGTCGAGGACCTCGCGCGCGTGCTGCAGGTGCTCGGCGTGTCCGAGGGCATCGCGCGGGCCGCGGCCGCCACCCTCGACGCCGACGGCGACGGCAAGGTGAGCGAGGCGGAGATCATCCCCGCGTTCGCCCGCTACTTCACCGTGCCCGAGTAGCCGAGAAACGCTCCCTGAGCTTGTACTTGAGCACCTTCCGCAGGGTGTCGTTGCGCGGAAGGGCGTCGACCACCTCCAACTGCTCCGGCAGTTTGTGGACCGAGAGCCCTTCCGCGTGCAGGTACGCAGTCACCGCCTCCAGGGTCAAGGAGGCGGCCCCCGGCGGCTGTTCGACGACCGCGCAGACCCGTTCCCCGCGTTCCGCGTCCGGCAGACCGATCACCGCCACGTCCGCGACCGCCGGATGCCGGTGCAGCAGGTCCTCGATCTCCTTGGCGGAGATGTTCTCCCCCTTGCGGATGATCACGTCCTTGAGGCGGCCGGTGAGGATCAGGTGGCCGCCGTCGGTGAGATGCCCGAGGTCGCCGGTGCGCAGGAAACCGTTCTCGTCGAAGGCCTGCGCCGTCTGCGCCGGATCCAGGTAACCTCGGCAGACGGCCTCCCCGCGCAGCCGCACCTCCCCGTCGACGATCCGTATCTCCATGCCCTGGGGCGGCCGTCCCTCGGTGGTCGCCAGGTTCTCGGGCGTGTCGTCCGGCGCCCCCATGGTGATCATCGGCACCTCGGTCATGCCGTACCCGTGGGTGAGCTGGACGCCCATCTCGCGGACGACGGCGTGGTAGAGCTCCGGCGGCTTCGGCGCACCGCCGCCCGCGAGCAGCCGCAGGGTCGGTACGACGGGAACGCCCGGCTGTTTGCGCTGCTCGGCCAGGAACATCGAGTAGAACGCCGTCGAACCGCCCGCGATCGTCACCCCGCGTGCGCGGTACGCGGCCAGCGCGTCCGGCAGCGCGAACTGCTCGACCAGCAGCGCCGGGAAGCCGTACAGCAGCAGCATCACCGTGTAGTCGGGGCCGCCTATGTGCGCGTACGGGAAGGCGATCGACCCCACGTCGTCGGCGGTGGGACGCAGGGCGTGCGCCAGGCAGGTGCCGCCCGCGATCAGGGAACGGTCCGTGTGCTGGACGCCCTTGGGGTCGGAGGTCGTGCCGGAGGTCCAGTAGATCCAGCGCACGTCGGTGCCTCGCGCGGGTGGCGCGGGCAGCACCGTGGGGTCGCCGTCGGGCAGGTCGTCGTACGCCTCGAACACCCCCTTCGCGCCGAGCCGCCGGGCCATGCCAGTGTGGTCGAAGCCCCGCCAGGTGCCCGGTACGGCGAAGTACTCGGCGCCCGACTCGCGCAGCGCGAAGCCGACTTCGCGGTCGCGCAGGAACGGGATGAGCGGCGTCTGTACGGCGCCCAGGCGGGCGAGTGCGAAGGTCAGCACCGCCGTCTCGATGCGGGTGGGCAGCTGCCAGGCGACGACC
Source organism: Streptomyces spinoverrucosus (assembly GCF_006539505.1). Taxonomy (GTDB): domain Bacteria; phylum Actinomycetota; class Actinomycetes; order Streptomycetales; family Streptomycetaceae; genus Streptomyces; species Streptomyces spinoverrucosus. The sequence goes on along the minus strand of NZ_BJND01000028.1, from coordinate 139,268 downwards.
GTGCCGGGGCGCACGCCCATGCCGTACAGGCCGGCCGCCACCCGCTCGGCACGCGCGCGTAGCGCACCGAAGGTGAGGGTGCGGTCGTCCTGGAGGAGGACGGGACGGTCGGGGGTGAGGCGGGCGCGGCGGTCGAGCAGTTCCCACAGCGTGCGGGAGGAGCTCAGGGAGTGCGGGCTGTCGTTCACGGGTGCCCCCTGCTTGGCTGACGACTCGTCAGGTGACATGCTATCTGACAGACCATCAGATTGCGCCTCATCTGGACGCAGCCCGGCGGAGGGGACCATGACCGAACTGCCCCGCATCATCAGCGTCGACGACCATGTGATCGAACCCGCGCACCTCTTCGAGACCTGGCTGCCCGCCAAGTACCGCGACCGCGGGCCCAAGCCACTCACCGCGGGCATCGGGGAACTCGCCTACGTCGGCGGCAAGTACCAGATCACCATGGACCCCGACGGCCAGCCCACCGACTGGTGGATCTACGAGGACCTGAAGTTCCCCTACAAGCGCAACATCGCCGCCGTCGGCTTCGACCGCGACGAGATGACCCTGGAGGGCATCACCCGCGAGGAGATGCGGCGCGGCTGCTGGGACCCCAAGGCACGGCTCGAAGACATGGACCTCAACCACGTCGAGGGCAGCCTGTGCTTCCCGACCTTCCCCCGCTTCTGCGGGCAGACCTTCGCCGAGGCGCACGACAAGGAGGTCGCCCTGGCCTGTGTGCGCGCCTACAACGACTGGATGGTCGAGGAGTGGTGCGGCGACAGCGGCGGGCGGCTCATCCCGCTGTGTCTGATCCCGCTGTGGGACATCGACCTCGCCGTCGCGGAGATCCGGCGCAACGCCGCGCGCGGGGTGAAGGCCGTGACCTTCTCCGAGATCCCCACCCACCTGGGGCTGCCGTCGATCCACTCCGGCTACTGGGACCCGTTCTTCGCGGTCTGCCAGGAGACCGGGACGGTGATCAACATGCACATCGGGTCGTCGTCCCAGATGCCGGCCGCCTCCCCGGACGCGCCGCCCGCCGTGCAGGCCTCGCTGTCGTTCAACAACGCGATGGCCTCGATGATGGACTTCCTCTTCAGCGGGGTCCTGGTGCGCTTCCCCCGGCTCAAACTCGCCTACTCCGAGGGCCAGATGGGCTGGGTCCCGTACGCCCTGGAGCGCGCCGACGACGTCTGGGAGGAGCACCGCGCGTGGGGCGGCGTCCGCGACCTCATCCCGGAGCCGCCGTCGACGTACTACTACCGGCAGATCTTCTGCTGCTTCTTCCGCGACAAGCACGGAGTGGCGTCCCTGGACGTCGTCGGATGCGACAACGCCACCTTCGAGACCGACTACCCGCACGTCGACTCCACCTTCCCGCACACCAAGGAGGTCGCCCTCGACCACGTCAAGGGCCTCGACGACGAGACCGTCTACAAGCTGATGCGGGGCAACGCCATCCGCATGCTGGACCTCGACCTGGACCGGTAGTGGACCTGACGTACACGCCCGAGGAGGAGGACTTCCGGGCCCGGCTGCGGGAGTGGCTCAGGGGCGTGCTGCCGTCTCTGCCGCCCAAGCCGTCCCCGGACGACTGGCCCGGGCGGCGCACGTACGACCTCGGGTGGCAGCGGATGCTGTACGACGCGGGGTACGGGGACGTCCACTGGGGTTCGTCCCCGACCCTGCGGCTGATCTTCCTGGAGGAGACCGAGAAGGCGGGCGCTCCCTATGTGGGCGCCAACTTCGTCGGGCTGCTGCACGCCGGGCCCACGATCGCCGCCGAGGGCACTGAAGAACAGCGGGCCCGCTGGCTGCCGCCCATCCTGCGCGGCGAGCAGGTCTGGTGCCAGGGCTTCAGCGAACCGGACGCCGGAAGCGACCTCGCGGCCCTGCGCACGCGCGCGTGGCGGGACGGCGACGACTATGTGGTGAGTGGGTCCAAAATCTGGACGTCCCATGCCGAAGTGGCCGATTGGTGCGAGCTGTTGGTACGCACCGACCCGGACGCACCCAAGCACCGGGGGATCAGCTGGCTGGCCATGCCCATGGACACGCCGGGCATCACCGTACGGCCGCTGCGCACCCTCGCCGGGTCGGCCGAGTTCGCCGAGGTGTTCCTCGACGAGGTTCGGGTGCCGGTCGCCAACCGGGTCGGGGACGAGAACGACGGCTGGCGGGTCACCATGGTGACGCTGTCGTTCGAACGCGGCACGGCGTTCGTGGGCGAGGTGGTGGCCTGCCGCCGGGTGCTGGTCGAACTCGCCCGCGAGGCGCGCAAGAACGGCCGCTGGGACGATCCCGTCCTGCGCCGACGGCTGGGGCGACTGAACGCCGAGTTCCGGGCGCTGTGGCGGCTCACCCAGTGGAACGTCAGCGAGGCGGAGGCCTCGGGCGGGGTTCCCGGTGTGGGGGGTTCGGTTTTCAAACTGAGGTACTCGCACGCGCGTCAGGACCTCTACGACACCGCCGCCGACGTGCTGGGCCCCGACGCGCTGGACCTGGACCGGCCATGGGTCCTCGACCGGCTGTCCTCGCTGTCGTACACCATCGCGGCCGGCACCTCGCAGATCCAGCACACCATCGTGGCCGAACGCATCCTCGGCCTCCCGAGGGGGCGGTAGCCGTGCGCTTCCAACTCACCGACGAGCAGCGCGCGGTCCGGGCCGCGCTACGGCAGCTGCTCGACCGGCGCTTCGATCGTGAGGCGCTCCGGGCGGCGGTGGAGGCGTCCGCCCTTGATCGCGCCCTGTGGCGGGAGCTGGGCGCGGCGGGGTTCTTCGCGCTGCGCCTGCCGGAGGCGGAGGGCGGCGTCGGACTCGGGCTGCCTGAGGCGGTGTTGGCGTTCGAGGAGGCCGGGCGGGCGCTGCTGCCGGGCCCCTTGGTGGCGACGCACCTCGCGGCCGGGGAGGTGCCCGGCGCGGCCGATGGGTCGGTCGTCGTGGCGGCCGTCGACGGGGGCGGAGTGGCGGAGTGGCTGACGGAGGCCGATGTCGTCCGCGGGGACGCCTCCGGGGCCGTACCGCTGCGGTCGGTGGATCCGCTGACGCCGCTGCACCGGGTGCCGGGGGCCCGCGGGGCGGCGGATCCGGTGGCCGTGCTGCTCACGGCGGCGGAGCAGCTCGGCACGGCCGTGCGGGTGTGCGAGCTGGCGGCGCAACACGCCCGGACCCGTGAGCAGTTCGGTCGGCCGATCGGCGCCTTCCAGGCCGTACAGCAGCTCTGCGCGCGCACGCTCGTGCGGGTGGAGGTGGCCCGCGCCGCCGTGTACGCCGCGGCCGTGACGGCGGACCCTGTGGACATCGCCGCGGCCCGGCTGCTCGCCGACGAGGCGGCCGTGCGCGGCGCCCGCGACTGCCTCCAGGTGCACGGCGGCATGGGCTTCACCTGGGAGGCAGAGGTGCATCTGCATCTGAAGCGGGCCTGGGTGCGGACCCAGCGTGCGGGCGGAACTACGGAGAGTGAGGAACTGCTCGCGTGCGACCTGGTGGCCGGAACGGGCTGACGGGGCGCCGGCCTGCGGTATCGGTGAACCCTGGGAAACGGATGTCGCGGATTGTGGCATACCGGAATTACGGAGCGTTGATATCGGCTTGTGTCCTAGGTGTGACTCGTCACGTCCTGGAGTCGAAGGTCCACTCCGGTACCTTGTGTGGGATGCGAGAGGTTCCGAGCACGAGGCGAGCCGGTGACGGGCCTTGTTCCGCCGCCTGTTCGACTCTCTGCGACGAGCGTCGCACAGTATGCCGCACGGGTACTCCTTCGCGCTGGAATATGCCCGAAGCGCTTGTTGGGGTGACTGTACGTCAACCATGCTGTTGCGTAAGGGAATCACGTTCCGTGATCCCTGCTCTGGCCGTTGTTCTGGTCATGCAGAAAATGGCTACGATCGTGGCCCTCATGAGGCGCGAGCCTCTGTGTTCACCGGTTCGGATGGTGTGAGCGGTGCAGGTGCTTCAAGTGCAGTTGGAGATCCGGCCCGACCCCGCGGAAGTGGGGCGCGCCCGCCGGTGGGCCCGATCGCGGCTCGCCGGGTGCGGGATAGCGGCCGACGAACCGCTCGCCGAGGCGCTGATCCTGCTTGTCTCCGAACTCGTCACCAACGCCGTCGTGCACACCGGCTGCCCCGCCGTGCTGCGGCTCTCCCTGCCCCAGCCGAAGGCCGACCCCGCCACCGTCCGCCTGGAGGTGGCCGACGGCAGCACCCGCGCCCCGGTGCCCCGGTGGGTGGACTGTGAGGAGACCGGCGGCCGCGGCCTGGCGCTCGTCGACGGCCTCGCCGACCGCTGGGGCTGGAGCCCCGAGGGCGCCGGCAAGCACATCTGGTGCGAACTCGACCGCTGCGACGAGTCGCCCGCGGCGGCGGTGGCGTACGGGGGCGGCACGGCCGCCGCCTGCGAGGGACTGGAAGGGCTCGACGGATACGAGGGCTACGAGGGGCTGGCGTACGAGGCCGTCTGAGGCGCCCGGTGTCGTGACCGGGGCACGGTGGCAAGTGTGCCGGGCTCACCAGGTCCGACGAAGGGCTGTGCGCCCGGGTGTGCTTCCGTGCGCGTCTACGCCGAACAGGGCGTAAGCGGCAAATTTCCGAACCGCTGTTGACGGGTCGTGTCCGGCTGATCACGCTGGGGGGAGCGATTCGCCGCGAGGGGACGGCGAGGGTTTCGGTGACGGGAGCCCTCGTCGAGTGCGCGTCGCGATTCGGCGTTGGTTCCGGCAACAGGGCAGGGGAACCGGGGCGGGTACGCCGGAGCCGGATGGTGGCGTGTGGCGCCGCGCTCGGGGCGAACGCGCACGCGCCGCCATCCGGATTGGGTTCTCACAAAAGGGCGACCGGCGCCACCGGTGACCCCGTCGCGCCGACGAACGGTTCGGGCATCGCCGACAGCAGGAACGCGTAGCGGCCCGTTTCTCCACAGGCTGTGGACAACTCTTCGAGATTCCAGTTCTGGCCCTGCGGCATGCCCATCTCCACCAGATGCAGCGCATGCACGGGCAGCCACAAATCCTCTATCTCCGGCGGAAACATCTCAAACGTGAGGGTGTCGTTCGCGACGGCCGCGACATCGCGCGCGTGGAACCATTCCGGCGTACGGATCGACAGCCCCGGCGAGGGAAACGCGTACCCGTGCTTGTCCCCGGCGAGATACGCCTGGATCTGCCCCGTCCGTACGAGCACGATGTCACCGGCACGCACGCGCGTGCCCGCGAATTCCTCCGCCGCGTCCAGGTCCTCCGGAGTGACCGCGTGGCCGCCGTCCAGCCGGTCCGTCCCCCGCGTGCGGGCGACGTCCAGCAGCACCCCGCGCGAGGCGATGTGCCGCGCCGTGTCGATACCGCTGAACTCGGCGCCGCCGTGCGCGGTGATGGTGTCCGCCGGGCGGCCGTTGTAGAGCCTGCCCGAGTGCGAGACATGGGTGAGCGCGTCCCAATGGGTGGCCGCCTGCAGTCCCATGGTCACCGCGTCGTCGCTGCACGCGACCGTGCCGGGGCCGAACAGCTCCTGGTTGATCTGCACCATGACGTGCAGGGGGTTGACCCGGCCGGGGATCATCCCGGTCTGTACGCCGTCCTGCCGGAGCGGGAGGGCGAGCGGGACGCGACGTCCGGTGCGGACCTCGGCGGCGGCCTCGCGGACCACCTCGTCGGTGATCAGGTTCAGCGTCCCGATCTCGTCGTCCGCGCCCCAGCGGCCCCAGTTGTTGACGCGTTTCGCGATCTCGTGGAACTCGGCCGGCAGTGACATGGGCCCTCCCCGGGGCTTGTGTCCGGGCATCCGACGGGACATAGAATCTAACGGACCGTCAGAAACTGCGGGAAGGGGCCGGGCGTGGGGAACTTCTTGACCGGCAAGGTCGTCGTCGTGACAGGGGCGGGACGGGGCATCGGCCGGGCGGTGGCGCTCGGGGCGGCCGCCGAGGGAGCGCGGGTCGTCGTCAACGACTACGGGGTGGCCGTCGACGGGGCCTCACCGACCAGTGAGATCGCCGAGTCCGTGGTCAAGGAGATCGAGGCGGCGGGCGGCGAGGCGGTCGCCGTGGCGGACGACGTCTCCACGATGGCCGGTGGTCAGCGGGTCGTCGACGTGGCGCTGTCGTCGTACGGACGACTCGACGGGGCGGTCTGCGTCGCCGGGATCCTGCGGGAGCGGATGCTGTTCAACATGACCGAGGAGGAGTGGGACCCGGTAGTCGCCACTCATCTGAAGGGCACGTTCACGGTGTTCCGGGCGGCGTCGGCGGTGATGCGGCAGCAGCGGGGCGGGACGCTGATCGGGTTCACCAGCGGCAATCACCAAGGGTCCGTGTCGCAGGCCAACTACAGCGCGGCGAAGGGCGGGGTCATCTCGCTCGTGCGGAGCGCTGCGCTGGGCTTGCACAAGTACGGGGTGACGGCGAATGCGGTGGCGCCGGTTGCTCGTACGCGGATGTCAGTGAACGTGCCGATGGCTCTTGCGGAGATCGGGGAGCCGGAGGATGTGGCCGCGCTGGTGGTCTATCTGCTGTCGGATTCGGCTCGGGAGCAGGGGGTTACTGGGCAGGTGTACACCGTTGCCGGGCCGAAGATCGCGGTGTGGGCGCAGCCGAGGGAGTTGCGCTCTGCTTATGCCGAGGGGTCGTGGACGCCGGAGCGGATTGCGGCGGTCCTGCCGGGGTCGGTGGGGGTGGATCCGATGCCGATGTTGGAGCGGGTGGCGGCTATGGAGCGGGCGGCGAGGGGTGGGGAGCGGCCCAACGCCTAAGAGCTCGGGGGGTGTTGTGGGTTGGCGGGTGCGGGCTGTTTGTGGCTGGTCGCGCAGTTCCCCGCGCCCCTCAAGGGCGCTCATCTTGACCTGGATTGTTAGGAGACCCGCATGGAGTTCGGGTTCACGGCGGAGGATGAAGAGTTCCGCAGGGAAGTGCGGGCGTGGCTCGGCGAGCACGCTGACGGCACTCAAGATCGCCGGTCATGGGAACGCACCCTCGGGAAAGCCGGCTGGATAGGGCTGGGTTGGCCCGAGTCCGGTTACGGGAACCGAACCGCCACTCTCACTCAACAGGTCGCCTGGGCCGAGGAGTACGCGCGGTCGTCTGCGCCCCCGCGCTCCGGCCACATCGGGGAGAACCTCCTGGCGCCCACCCTCATCGCCTACGGCACCGAGGAGCAGAAAAGTCGCTTTCTCCCGCCTGTCGCCGCCGGGGACGAGCTGTGGTGTCAGGGGTACAGCGAGCCCGGTGCGGGGTCGGATCTCGCGGCGGTTCGGACCTCGGCGGTGCTTGCGCCGGGCGGGGCGTACTACCGGGTCACAGGGCAGAAGATCTGGACCTCGCTGGCGCACGAGGCGGACTGGTGTTTTGTGCTGGCGCGGACCGAGGCGGGGTCGCGGCGGCATCACGGGCTGAGCTTTCTGCTGGTGCCCATGGACCAGCCGGAGCGGATCGAGGTGCGGCCCATCCGGCAGCTGACCGGCACCAGCGACTTCAACGAGGTGTTCTTCGACGGGGCGCACGCGCGCGTGGAGCACGTTGTGGGGGGAGAGGGTGCGGGCTGGCGGGTCGCCATGAGTCTGCTCGGGTTCGAGCGGGGCGTGTCGACGCTGGCCCAGCAGGTCGGGTTCGCCGCCGAGTTGGGGCGGGTGGTGCGGGCGGCGGTCGACTCGGGGGCGGTGCGCGATCCCGTCGTACGGGAGCGGCTGGTGCGGCAGTGGGCCGAGTTGCGGGTGATGCGGTGGAACGCGCTGCGGACGCTGGGCGGTTCGGCGGCGGAGGCGGGGGCGTCGAGTGTGGCCAAGCTGCTGTGGGGTGGCTGGCATCAGCGGCTCGGGGAGCTGGCGATGCAGGTGCGGGGGGCGGTGGCGGGCGTCGGGCCGGTTCAGTGGTCGGGGGCGGCGCCGTACGAACTCGACGAATTCCAGCGGCTGTTCCTCTTCAGCCGGGCCGACACGATCTACGGCGGTTCTGACCAGATCCAGCGCACGATCATCGCCGAGCGCGTGCTCGGCCTGCCGAGGGAACTCAAGGGAGCGGCGTGATGAGGGGTGTGGTCTTCGACGGGAAGCAGGTCCAGGTCGTGGACGACCTGGAGGTACGGGATCCCGGGGCCGGTGAGGTGCGGGTGGCGGTCGCGGCGGCCGGGCTGTGCCACAGCGATCTGTCGGTGGTGGACGGGACCATACCTTTCCCGGTTCCTGTGGTGCTGGGACATGAGGGCGCGGGTGTGGTGGAGGCCGTGGGGGAGGGCGTCACGCATGTGGTGCCCGGCGACCATGTGTCGCTGTCCACGCTCGCCAACTGCGGGACGTGCGCCGAGTGCGACCGGGGGCGGCCGACGATGTGCCGGCGGGCGATAGGGCGGCCGGGGCGGCCGTTCACGCGGGACGGTCTGCCGGTGCACCAGTTCGCCTCGACGTCCGTCTTCGCGGAGCGGACCGTGGTGAAGGCCGTGCAGGCGGTTCGGATTCCGAAGGAGATTCCGCCGGCGTCGGCGGCGCTGATCGGGTGCGGTGTGCTGACCGGGGTGGGTGCCGTGCTGAACCGGGCCCGGGTGGACCGCGGTGACAGCGTCCTCGTGATCGGCACGGGCGGCATCGGGCTGAACGTCCTCCAGGGCGCGCGGCTCGCGGGCGCCCTGCGGATCGTGGCCGTGGACACCAACCCGGCGAAGGAGGCGGTGGCCCGGCAGTTCGGGGCGACCGACTTCCTGACGTCGATGGACGGCGTGCGGGAACTGCTGCCGACCGGTGCGGACCACGCCTTCGAGTGCGTCGGGCGGGTGGAGCTGATCCGGCAGGCGATCGACGCGCTGGACCGGCACGGCCAGGCGGTCCTCCTCGGCGTCCCGCCCGCCGCGGCCGAGGCGTCCTTCCGGGTGTCGTCGATGTACCTGGACAAGTCCATCCTCGGCTGCCGCTACGGCTCCTCGCGCCCCCAGCGGGACACCGCCCTGTACGCCGAGCTGTACCGGCAGGGCCGCCTCCTCCTCGACGAACTGGTCAGCGCCTACCCGATCGAGGACTTCGACAAGGCGCGGGCGGACGCGGAGGCGGGGCGGGTGGCGCGGGCGGTGCTCACGTTCTGAGGACGGCCTTCTTGGCCTTCCCCGCCGTCCGGAACGTCCGCCGGTACGCCGTCGGGGTCACCCCGAGCGCCGCCTGGAGGTGCTGCCGCATCGACTGGGCCGTGCCGAAGCCCGCGTCGTGGGCCACCTGGTCGACGGACAGGTCCGTGGACTCCAGCAGATGCCGGGCGCGTTCGACGCGCTGCTGGGTGAGCCACTGGCCGGGGCTGACGCCGACCTCCTCACGGAACCGGCGCGTGAAGGTGCGTACCGACATCGCCACCTGCGCGGCCATGTCCCGCAACTGGATCGGCTCGTGCAGCCGGCCGAGCGCCCACGCGCGCGCGGTCGTCGTGGAGGCCTGCTGCGGATCGGGCACCGGCCGCTGGATGTACTGCGCCTGCCCGCCGTCGCGATGCGGCGGTACGACGGTACGCCGGGCCACGTCGTTGGCGACCGCCGTGCCGTGGTCGCGGCGCACCATGTGCAGGCACAGGTCGATGCCGGCCGCCACGCCCGCCGAGGTCAGGATGTCGCCGTCGTCGATGAACAGCACGTCCGGGTCGACCTTGACGCGCGGGAAGAGCCGCTGGAGGCGGTCGGCGTCGGCCCAGTGCGTGGTCGCCGGGCGGCCGTCCAGGTAGCCGGCGGCGGCGAGGACGTACACGCCGGTGCAGATGGAGGCGAGGCGGGTGCCGGGGCGGAGGTGGGCGAGGGCGGCGGCCAGTTCGTCGGTCAGCACGCCCTCCTCGTAGACCGGGCCGAATTCGTACGACGCCGGGATGATCACCGTGTCGGCGGTGGCGAGGGTCTCGGGGCCGTTGCCGACGTGGAGGGAGAAGTCGGCGTCGGTCTTGACCGGGCCCGGCGGCCGGACCGAGCAGGTGACGACCTCGTACAGGTGCCGCCCCAGGGCGTCCTTGGGTCGGCCGAAGATCCGGTGCGGGATGCCCAGCTCGAAGGGGAGCAGACCGTCGAGGGCGAGGACGACGACACGGTGGGGGCAGAAGGGGCCGACGGCCCTCTCGATGGCTCGATCCATGACCTGATCCATGCCCTGATCCATGACCTGATCCATGGCCCGATCCTAACGAATGCTGACCTTCGGGCCACTGGATGCTGGCGTTTCCGGACCGGAAAGCTCTATGACGTGACCCAGACAAGCGAAGCCGCCGCAGTCGCCCAGAAACCGGAGCCCCGTCGTCCGCGCATCCACCGCGCGTGGTTCGTCGCCGCCGTCACCTTCGTGACGATCATCGGTGCCGCCGCCTTCCGTTCCCTGCCGGGGCTGCTGATCGACCCGCTGCACCAGGAGTACGGCTGGTCACGCGGCACGATCGGCGCGGCGGTCTCCGTCAACCTCGCGCTGTACGGCCTGACCGCGCCCTTCGCCGCCGCGCTGATGGACCGCTTCGGCATCCGGCGGGTGGTCGCGGTCGCGCTGACCGTGATCGCGATCGGCTCGGGCGTGACGGTGTGGATGACCGCGCCCTGGCAGCTGCTGCTGTGCTGGGGCCTGCTCGTCGGGCTCGGCACCGGCTCGATGGCGCTGGCGTTCGCGGCAACCGTCACCAACCGCTGGTTCACGGAGCGGCGCGGCCTGGTGACCGGCATTCTCACCGCCGCCTCGGCCTCCGGGCAGCTGATCTTCCTGCCGGTGCTGTCCTGGATCGTGGTGCACCACAACTGGCGCCCGGCCGCCATCACGGCGGCGCTGGCCGCGCTCGCGGTGGTGCCGTTCGTGTGGCTGCTGCTGCGGGACCATCCGGCGGACGTGGGCTTGAAGCCGTACGGCGCGAAGGAGTTCGTACCGAAGCCGCCTCCCGTGCCGGGCGCGGCGCGGCGGGCGGTGACCGTGCTCCTCTCCGCCGTCCGGACGGGGCCCTTCTGGCTGCTGGCCGGTACGTTCGCGATCTGCGGCGCTTCCACGAACGGCCTGATCCAGACCCACTTCGTGCCCGCCGCCCACGACCACCACATGCCGATCACGACGGCGGCCTCGCTGCTCGCGGTCATCGGGGTGTTCGACGTGGTCGGCACGGTGGCCTCCGGCTGGTTCACCGACCGTTACGACGCGCGGCGGCTGCTGGCGGTGTACTACGCGCTGCGGGGCATCTCGCTGCTCTTCCTGCCGATCCTGCTGGCGCCCAGCGTGCACCCGCCGATGATCTTCTTCATCGTCTTCTACGGCCTCGACTGGGTCGCCACGGTGCCGCCCACGATGGCGCTGTGCCGGGAGCACTACGGGGAGGACAGCGCGATCGTGTTCGGCTGGGTACTGGCGTCGCACCAGGTCGGCGCGGCCGCGGTGGCCTTCCTGGGCGGCGTCGCGCGGGACGTCTTCGGCTCGTACGACGTGGTCTGGTACGCGTCCGGCGCGCTGTGCGCGGCGGCGGCGCTGATGGCGCTGGTGATCCGGCGACGGCCGGCGGCGGGGGCCGTCGCGGTGGCCTGAGGGCGTGCGGTTGTCGTCCGTCGTGCGGCACGGGATGCTGAGGGTGCACGAAGGGAAGCGGTGCCATGGATCGTTTTCCGAATGCGGCCAACGTCGATTTCCACAGCCCCCTGGACCTCTCCAAGGCCGCCGCCGCAGTACTGGACGCCGATGGCCGCATCTCCGGATGGGGATCCTCGGCCCAGCGCCTCCTCGGACACCCACCCGAGGACGTGCTCGGCCAGTCGGCCGCCCGACTGCTGGCGGCGACCCCCGGCCAGCGACTGTCCGCACTCTGCAAGGCGCGCAAGCCCCGCAGCACCGTCCTGGACCTCTGCTGCCGGGACGGACGCGTACTGCGCGCGGCCGTGACCATCAGCCCGCTCGTGAACCAGGGCGCCGCTGCGACCGTCGTCGTCGCGGCCGACCTGGAGGCGCTGCGCGGCTGGGAGGCGCAGCTGGCGATGCTGCAGGGACTGGCGACCGAGTCCCATGTGGGCCTGACGATCTTCGACACCGACAAGCGCGTCGTCTGGGGGAACGTCTCCACCGATCTGGAGCTCGCGGGGATCGCCCAGTACATCGGCCGACCTGCCGCGGACCTCTTCCCCGAAGGAGCATTCATCTCCCGCCACCACCCCCCGGACGAGGACCAGGTGATGGAGCACGTGCTGGCGACGGGGGAGCCGATCATGGGCATGCACTATCGCGGGCGCGCCCCCGTCGACCCGGTGCGCGAGCACGTCTGGTCCTGCTCGTACCACCGGCTGGTGGATGCCCGGGGCGAACCGCTCGGGCTGTTCGAGGAGTCCCTGGACATCACCGACCGCTACCGCGCCCAGGAACGACTGTCGCTGCTGGTGCGGGCGGGAAAGCGCATCGGCGCCTCGCTGGACGTACGTCGCACAGCCGCCGAGCTTGCCGACGTGGCCGTACCGCAGCTGGCCGACGAGGTGCTGGTGGACCTGCCGCCCGCGGTCATCGAGGGGCGGCAGCCGCCGACGGGCTCGGCGCCGGGGCACAACCTCCTGCGGATGCACGGCCGTACCCCGGAGGACTTCCGGACCACTCCCGTCTCCTACCCGCCATCGTCACCGCAGGCTCTGAGCCTGACCACCAGCCGCCTCGTCGTCGAGGCCGCCCCGCCCGAGGCGCCGGGGAGGACGGGATCGGCCGCCCCGCCCGAGGCGCCGGGGGGGACGGGATCGGCCGCCCCGCACTCCTGCCTCTTCGTCCCGCTGCTCACCCGCGGTGCGGTCCTGGGCCTTGCCACCTTCCTGCGCAGCAGCAACCCCGACCCCTTCGGGCCCGAGGAGCAGACGCTCGCCATGGAACTGGCCGAGCGAGCCGCCGTCGGCATCGACAACGCCCGCCGCTACACCAGCCAGCATGCGGCAGCCCTGGTACTGCAGCGAAGCCTGCTGCCACAGCACCTGCCCGAGCAGAGCGCGGTCGACGTGGCGTACCGCTATCTGCCCGCCGACAGCCGCGTGGGCGTGGGCGGCGACTGGTTCGACCTGATCCCGCTGTCCGGGGCCCGAGTGGGTCTGACGGTCGGCGACGTGGTGGGCCACGGTGTGCACGCGGCCGCGACCATGGGCCGACTGCGCGCCACCGTACGGACCCTGGCCCTGCTGGACCTGGACCCGGCCGAGCTGCTCACCCGGCTGGACGGCCTGGTCGCGCAGGACTCGGAGCCCCGCGCGGACGACGGGCTGAGCGACGAGGGGCTCGGGGTGACCTGTTTGTACGCGATCTACAACCCGGTCAGCGGCCGCTGCGTCTGGGCGAGCGCGGGCCATCCTCCGCCGCTCGTGGCCGATGCGAGCGGCGCGGTGGCCTTGTCCGCGCTGGCGCCGGGACCGCCCCTGGGGCTGGCCACCCTGCCGTACGAGAACGTCGAGCTGAGCTTGTCCAACGGCAGCATCGTGGCGTTCTTCACCGACGGCGTCGTGGAGGACCGGCGCACCGACATCGACACCGGAATCGACCGCCTCGCCCATGTGCTCACCTGGCAACGAAGCCCGCTGGAGGAGCTGTGCGACCGGGCGCTGTCGGCCCTGCCGCCCGGCCCGCAGGCGGACGATGCCACGTTGCTGCTCGTCCGTACCCGGCGGCTCGACGCCGACCATGTGGCGGACCTGGAGCTGCCGTCCGACCCGGCCATGGTGGCGCACGCCCGCGCGGTCGCGGAGCGCCAGTTGGAGACCTGGGGCCTGCCCGAACTGTCCTTCACCGCCGCACTCGTGGTGAGCGAGCTGGTCACCAACAGCATCCGGTACGCCAACGGGCCGGTCATGCTGAGGCTGATCAGGGACCGCTCCCTGCTGTGCGAGGTCTCCGACCATGCGCACACCGCACCTCACCTGCGGCGAGCGCGTCGAGACGACGAGGGAGGCCGCGGCCTGTTCCTCGTCGCCCAGATGTCCCAGCGCTGGGGTACGCGCTACACCTCGTCCGGGAAGACCATCTGGGCCGAGCTGGCCATCCCGTAGTTCGGGCCAGTGCGGCCTCAGAGGTCAGATGAATCGCCCCTTGTGGAACAGCAGAGGCGCCCCGTCCTCGTTGTCGCCCATGCCCAGCTTCGCCACCCGCCCCACCACGATGAGGTGATCCCCGCCCGTGTGCACCGCGTGGATCGTGCAGTCGACCCACGCGAGGGTGCCTGCGAGGCGGGGTGAGCCGGAGACGGGCGCGGTGTCGTACGCGACCCCCGCGAACTTGTCTCCGCCGCTCACCGCGAAGCCCCGGCACAGCTCGCCCTGTCCGGCGCTCAGGACGTTCACGCAGAAGACCCCGGCGCGGGCGATGCGCGGCCAGGTCGTCGACGTACGGCCGACCATGAAGGCGACGAGGGGTGGGTCGAGGGAGAGGGAGGAGAAGGACTGGCAGGCGAAACCGGCGGGGCCGTCGGCGGCGGGTGCGGTGATGACCGTGACGCCGGTGGCGAAGTTGCCCAGGACGCGGCGGAACTCCTGCTGGTCCACGGGCGCCCGCTCGTCCTCGCGGACGCATCGCAGCACCGGGCGCGGCAGGGCCTCCACGGGGCCGTGGGTCCCGGTCGCCCTGAGGTAGCGGACGGCGGCTTCGGCCGTCCCTGCTTGTCCCATCACGCCGACCATTGAAGCTGACGGATCGTCAGATGGGAAGGGCGGCGGCGAACCCCGCGCGACCCCGGCGTACGCTCCGCCTCATGGGGTGGGGAAACATCGGCCGGGCGGTCCGCCGTGCCTGGCTGAGCTGGACGGGCGCCGATCGGGGGGTCGCCGTCGTGGTGTGTGTGGCGCAGTTGCCGGGGGCCTGGCTGCTGTGGACGATCGCCACCGACTCCGGCAAGGACGACTACGGTGTCGGCTACTCGTCCCTGGGCATGCTGATCCAGCTCGTCGCCGCGCCGTCCGTGTCGCTGGTGCTGGGTCTGGTGCAAATGGCCGGGCAGATCGTCCCGGCGGCCCTGCTGGCGTATCCCTCGGCCGTACGGTTCCGGGGGCCGGACTGGGCGTGGCACCTGCTGTACGCCGCGCTGTTCGGCGCCGGCTGGGCGGCGTTGCCCGCGATGCTGTGGGACTGGCCGTTCATGGCGACGGCCCTGGCATTCGCGGCGCTGGGCGCTCTCCCCATGCTCGCCGTCGCCTACGCCCGCCGACGCGCCCGGGTCACCGGCCGCAGGTGGGGGGCGGTGGGCGTGCTGGGGAGCGGCTGTTTCGGCTGCTTCGGGCTGTTCGTGCTCGCCTTCGGAGGCGCGGCGCTGGCCACGGCAGTCGGACTCATCGAGGAGTACGAGCCTCCGAAGCTGTCCGCCGGGCAGCTGGCCGGGGTCTGGCGGGGCGTGGACGGGGCGGTGCTGCGGCTGGAGCCGGGCGGGCGGGCCGAGTTCGTCGACCTGCCTGCCGAGCCTGAAGTGTTCGGCGACCCGACATTCGTGGTGTGCGACGGCACCGGCACATGGTTCCTCGACACCGAGGGCCGCCACGACTCCGACGGCGTGGAGGGCCCCGAGGAGCGGGACGGTGTGGTCGTACGGCTCGACGACGGGTGTGGGGAGCAGACGTACTGGGTGATCGGTGGCACGGAGCAGGAGCCGGAGCTGTTGGTGCCGTTCGGTGATCAGGACGCGCCGGACCTGTGGATCCTCCAGCGGGACTGACGACCGCCTTCACCGCCCCCGGTACTCAGGACTCCGGCGCTCCACAAAGCTCGCCAGCCCCTCCCGGGCGTCCTCCGTCGTCATGTTGATCTCCTGGGCGGCGGCCTCGGCGGCGAAGGCCGTGGCGCGGTCGGTGTCGAGGGAGGCGTTGACGAGTTGTTTGGTGAGGGCGAGGGCGCGGGTGGGGGCGGCGGCGAGACGGGCCGCCCACTCGCCTACCGTCTTGCCCAACTCCCCGTCCGACACGACCCGGTTGACCAGACCGAGGCGTTCGGCGTCGGCGGCGCTGAGGGCGTCGCCGAAGAACATCAGCTCCTTCGCCCGCTGCGGTCCGATCAGGCGCGGCAGCAGATACGCCCCGCCGCCGTCCGGCACGAGGGCCCGGCGTACGAACACCTCGATGAACCTGGCCGATTCCGCGGCGAGTACGAGGTCGCAGGCGAACGCCAGATGAGCACCGAGGCCCGCCGCCGTGCCGTTCACGGCGGCGATCACGGGCTTCTCGCAGTCGAGAACGGCACCGATCAGCCGCTGGGCACCCACGCGGAGGGTGCGGGCCACGTCACCGGCGATCCGCTCCCCGGCCGCCGCACCTGTGCGAAGGTCCGCGCCCGCGCAGAAACCCCGTCCGGTGCCGGTGAGGACGACGGCGCGTACGTCCGGGTCGGCGGAGGCGTCGGAGAGCAGCTGGATGATGCGTTCGCGCTGGTCAGGGGTGATGGCGTTGAGAGCTTCGGGCCGGTTGAGGGTGATGCGCGCGACGTGATTGTCAGTGGTGTGCCGTATCAATGACTCAGCGGATTTTTCCGGCTCCACGGAATTCTCCGGTTCTTCTGGTCTGCGTAAGTACGGGGGGATCAGGCATGGGGGGATCAGGCATGTTCGGCTCATCACGCATGTTCGTCTCAGCTGCACACCGCCAGCGCGTCCAGCGCCACCGCTCCCTGTCCGCGGGGCAGGACCATCAGCGGGTTGATGTCCAGTTCCGCGAGCTGGTCGCCGAGTTCCAGGGCCATGCGCTGTGCGCGGAGGACGACCTCGACCAGGGCGTCCAGGTCGGACGGGGGGCGGCCGCGCACGCCGTCGAGCAGCGCGCGCCCGCGCAGCCCGGCGAGAGCGTCCCGGGCCTGCTCCTCGCCGAACGGCGGCACGCAGACAGCGGTGTCCCGCAGTACCTCGACGAGCACCCCGCCGAGCCCCACCGTCACCGTCGGCCCGAAGAGGTCGTCGTGGGTGATGCCGACGACCATCTCGACGCCCTGCTCGACCATCTGGCAGACCAGGACTCCGTCCAGCGAGACGCCCTCGTAGCGGGCGATGTCGGTCAGTTCGCGGTAGGCGTCGCGGACCTGGGCGGCCGAGGTCAGGCCGATCTTCACCAGGCCCAGCTCGGTCTTGTGGGCGAGCTGGGCGCCGGACGCCTTCATCACCACCGGGTAGCCCACCAGCCCCGCCGCCCGCACGGCCGCCGCCGCGCTGGTCACCAGCTGCTCGCGCGGCACCCGGATGCCGTACGCCCGCAGCAGCTGCTTGGCCGCGTGCTCGCTCAGCTGCTCTCCTGGGCGCATCAGCTCGCGCGCCTTGCGGAAGGAGGGCGAGGGCGTGCGCGGGGCGTCGTCGAAGGGGGAGCGGTAGTCGCGGACGAAGCGGTGGTGGGCGAGGTAGGCGCGGACGGCGGTGAGGCAGTTGCCGACCGTGCGGAAGGTGGCCACGCGCGAGGAGCCGAGCAGCACCTCCCAGTACGCCGGCTCGGTGCCGACCGGCGAACCCCACACCACGCACACCAGCTTCTCCGTCCGCTCCGCCGCGTCCACCAGGTCCCGCACGAGCCGGTCGCTGAGCGGCGGGAACGGACCGGTGATCGGGCAGATCAGCACCCCGACCTCCGGGTCGGCGAGGATCGCGTCGATGATCTTCCGGCCGCGCCAGTCGCCCACCGGGTGCCCGCCGTTGTCGACGGGGTTGGCCACGCTCAGATACGGCGGGATCCACTGGTGCAGCTCGGCCTGCCGGGCCTCGGACAGCACCGGGAGCCGCAGTCCCGCCGCGGTCGCCAGGTCGGCGACGTGCGCGCCCGTGCCGCCCGAGATCGAATAGACGACCACACCGTCGGCGCGCGGCGGGCGGGCGCGGGCCAACAGGGCCGCGGTGTCCTGGAGTTCGTCGAGGCCGTCGACCCGGATCACGCCGTACTGCCGCATCGCCGCGTCCACCACCGCGTCCGCGCCGGTCAGCTTGCCGGTGTGGGAGGCGGCCGTGCGGGCGCCGGTCTCCGTACGGCCCACCTTGACCGCGACCACCGGCACCTTGCGCCGGGCGGCCCGGTCGGCGGCGAGGAGGAACGAACGGCCGTCCTTCAGGCCCTCGACGTAGGCGGCGATGGCGCCGACCTCGGGGCGCTCGGCGAAGTAGGAGATGAAGTCGGCGGTCTCCAGGTCGGCCTCGTTGCCGGTGGGGGCCCAGTGGGAGAGGCGGATGCCGAGTTCCTGGAGGGCGAAGACGGGGCGGCCCTGGTGGCCGGACTGGGTGATGAGCGCGATCGCCGGTCCGTCCAGGTCCTGCCGGAAGTCCTCGAAGGCGTTGAGGTTGGTGTTCGGACCGAGCAGACGTAGGCCGCAGCGGCGGACGGCGGCGGCGAGCCGGGCCTGCGCGGCGGCGCCCTCCTCGCCGGTCTCAGCGAAACCGGAGGCGAACGCCACCGCGAACCTGACCTTGGCCTCCGCGAGTTCCTCGACGACGGGGAAGGGGTCGGCGACCAGCAGTACGGCGAGGTCGACCTGTTCGGGCAGATCGGAGACGGAAGGAGCGCAGGGTATGCCGAAGACGGACTGACGGGTCGGGTGCACCGGGTGCAGCCGTGCGCCGACCCGCTCGGCCCATGCGATCAGCTGCCGCGTGATGCCGGTGTTCGGACGCCCCTCGGCGTCCGAGGCGCCGATCACGGCGACGGACTCGGGGCGGAAGAAGCGGTCCAGGTCGGGGACGTCGGCGTGCAGCGGGCGGCCGCTGACGTCGAGGTCGTCCACGTCGGCCGCGCGGCCGTGGACGGCGGGGCCGGGCCGCCCGTCGCCGCAGGCGATGACCCGGGCCCGGCGGGCGTCGGTGGTGAGGGTGCCGTGGGTTGATCCAAGCATCGGTCCGCCCGCTTCTGTGTGACGGCGTGAGTAACTGACGCACTGTCAGATTACTGAACTGACGCAGGGTCAGGAAATGGTCGTGCGGGCGGAATTGATGTGGTTGCGGGTCCTGCCGGTCAGCCGGGGATGCGGGACACCCGGTCGCCGCTTCTTCGGGCGACGGCCGTGGCGATCTTCTCCGCGTCGAGGGCGAGTTCGCGGAGCATGCCGCTGATGGGGTTGGTGAAGCCGGTGAAGTACAGGTCGGGGGCGTTCTTCGGGGCGCGGGCACCGTGCACGACCGGCCTGCCCCGGTCGTCGAGGACGTCGAGATGGCCGACCAGCGGTTCCAGCGCGCGGACATAACCGGTGGCGGCGATCACCGCGTCCGGGCCGATGCGGTCGCCGTCGGCGAGGACGACCTTGTCGCCGTCGAAGCCGTCCACCGCGGCCACGATCTCGACCCTGCCCTTGCGGACCGCGTCGATGAGGCCGACGTCCTGGACTGGGACCGCGCCCTCTCTGACCCTGCTGTACACGCCGGTGCCGGGGCGGGGCAGACCGTACTCGGTGAGGTCGGGCACGCTGAGCCTGGCCATCGGCCGGGCGAGCCGGTCCACCAGGCCGACCGGGAGGCGGCGCACGAGGACGCCGCTGTACTGGGCGGCCCAGCCGGCGGTGGAGCGGCGGACGATGTGCGGCGCGGTGCGCACCGAGAGCCGTACGCGCGACGCCCCGCCCTCGACCAGGTCGACGGCGATCTCGGCGCCGGTGTTGCCGACACCGACGACGAGGATGTCCCGCCCGGCGTAGGGCGCGGGGTTGCGGTACGCGGAGGCGTGCAGGAGCGCGCCGGTGTACGTGTCCCGGCCGGGCCAGTCAGGGATGCGCGGGGTGTGGTTGTAGCCGGTGGCGACGACGACCGCGCCACCGGTCAGCCGACGGCCGCCGGTCGCGTGCAGCAGCCAGCCGGTGCCGTCGTCCGCGCGCTCGACGCGGGAGACCTCGACTCCGGTGACGATCTCCAGTTCGTGGTGCTCGGCGTACTTCTCCAGATACCGCACGACATCGTCCCGGGACACCCACCGGCCGAACCGGCGCGGCATCGCCAGCCCGGGCAGGGCGGACAGGCGCCGGGTGGTGTGCAGATGCAGCCGGTCGTAGTGCCCCCGCCAGGAGGCGCCGACGCGGTCGGACTTCTCCAGCACGACGGCCCGAATCCCCCGGGCTCGCAGGGAATACGCGGCCGCGAGTCCACCGGGCCCGGCGCCGATGACGTAGACGGGCCGATCGGCGGGCGCCTGCCGCGCGGTACGGCTGCCCTTCTGCCGCGGAACTTTCACGGCCTCCGAGCCGGCGGTCTCCGGGCTCGCGGCCTGCGGTTCCTCTTCGTTGGTGGGCGCTGTGGAGTCGGGCATGGTCCGGAGCGTAACCACATGCCGGGTTGATGGGTCTCGGTCAAGACCGGAATTGGTTGCGGATCGATCACGGGTGGGGGAGGAGTGGGTGGGGCTTGTGGTGCAGGGAGATCGGTTGTGTGCGATCCGGGGAGGTGAGGGCGAGTGGGGCGGCCTCCGGCCGTGACGGAGAAACGGAAGCCGCGTTCGGGGACGAGTTCCCTCTGAGGTGTTACGTCCGGCCCCCATGGCGACGGTCCTGAGCATCACTGCCCGGCGCTTCACGTGGCGCACAGGCCTTCCTCGTCCGCACGATCTGACGTACCGTCAGATCCATGGACGCGATCTGGCTCACCGGTGCCGAATGGCTGGCCGTGCTGCGGATCGGGCTCGGGCTGTGGTGGCTGGAGAGCTGGCGGCACAAGGACAAGAAGGCGTGGTTCGAACGCGGCTCCGGCATCGCCTGGGCCGCCGACGTGGCCGCCAAACACCGCTGGACGGCGGTGCGTTCGGGCTTCCGGACCGTGGTCGCACCCCGGCCGCGCATGATGGCGTACATCGTCGCCTACGCCGAACTCGCCCTGGGGCTCGGCCTGATCACCGGTTTCCTGACCCCGATCGCCCTCATCGGCGGGCTGCTGCTGAACGCCGTCTACTTCGTGCTCATGATCCACGACTGGGCCGAGCAGGGGCAGAACCTGATGATGGCGCTGATCTCGACGGTCGCGCTGTTCGGGATGTCCTGGCAGACGTGGTCACTGGACGGCGCGCTCGGGTGGTTCCTGTGAGTGCGCGGTACGACGTACCGGAGACGGACGCCTTCACGCGGACGTACTGGGACGCGGCCGCGCGCGGGCGGCTGCTGGTGCGGCGGTGCGGGGCGTGCGGCCGGGCGCATCACTACCCCCGCGAGTTCTGCCCGCACTGCTGGAGCGAGGACGTGACCTGGGAGGAGGCGAGCGGCCGCGCCACCCTCTACACCTGGTCCGTGGTCCACCGCAACGACCTCCCACCCTTCGGCGAACGCACCCCGTACGTCGCCGCGGTCGTCGACCTCGCGGAGGGCCCGCGGATGATGACGGAGATCGTCGGGTACGGCGGCTACGCCGACGAGGGCGAGCTGCGCGCCGGTGCCGCACTGGAGGTCGACTTCCGGGAAGGCATCCCGGTCTTCCGGATCCAGCCGAATCCGGGGTGAAACCCGGCGGCCGGAAATTCAGGGTGAAACGCGGCGAGCGCCGGGATTGAATGGGTCGATGGCCCTCATGAACTCGCGGTCCCTCACCCACCCGCACCCCGAGCTGTACGGCCACGGTCTGCGCCTGCGCCGCTGGGACCCGGCCTCCGACGCGGACGCCGCGACCTGGCTGCGTGGCCTGTCCGACCCGGATTTCCGGCGCTGGAACACACCCCTGGCCCCCGTCTCCGACCTCGCCTCGGCCCGCGCCTCCCTCCGTGCCAAGGCCGACAACGCGGCGAACGGCGCGAGCGCGTCCTTCCGCATAACCGACGCGGAGACGGGTACGACCCTCGGCCACATCGGCGTCAACGAGATCGACCACGTCTTCCGCGTCGCCCGCGTCGGCTACTGGATCCTCCCCGAGGCCCGCGGCCGGCGCGCCGCCACCCGCGCCCTCACCCTCGCCGCCCACTGGGCCCTCACCGACCTGGGCATGCACCGCCTGGAACTCGGCCACGCCGTGGGCCACGAGGCCTCCTGCCGCATAGCCGACCGCTGCGGCTTCCCGTACGAGGGCACCCTGCGCGGCGCGATGTGGGAGGCGGACCGCCGGGACGCCTTCCGCGACGTCCACCTGCACGCCCGCCTGGCGACGGACCCGGAGACCGACCCGGAGGCCGGTGCTGCGGTGGACGAGCCGTGAGGCGCGCGTCCGGCGAGCACGCGGCCGCCACCTGGACCCTCACGGAGGACCTCGACGCCTTCCTCGCCCACGTCGGCCCCTTCCTGCGCTCCCGCCCAGCCCTGCACACCGTTCCCCTCACCGTGACCGACGCCCTGCGCAGGCACGGACTGCGCACGTACGGGGACGAGCCGCCGTTCTTCGGCTTCCTGGAGCGCGCCGGAGCCGTACGAGCGGTCTGCTTCCGTACGCCGCCGCACTGCCTGTACCTCACCGCCCTCACCCCCGACGAGGCCGACGCCTTCGCCGCCCACCTGGCGGCCCGGTCGGAGCGGCTTCCCGGTGTCGCCGGGGTCCGTGACACCGCCGCCGCCTTCGCCGGGGCCTGGCAACGTCACACCGGCGCCGTCGCGACGCTGCGCGGGCGCCAGCTGCTCTACCGGCTCGGCTCGCTGACGGTCCCGGAGCCCGCCCCGCCGGGCCGGGCGAGGGTGGCGGACGAGCGGGACCGTGAACAACTCGCCCGCTGGTACGTCGAGTTCACCAGGGACGTGGGCGGGAATCCGGCCCGGGACCCGGGCGCCTGGGCCGACGCCCGCATCGCCCACGGCGGCGTCACCCTCTGGGAGAGGCCCGACGGCACCCCGGTCGCCATGGCCGGCGTGACGCCCGAGATCGCCGGTCAGGTACGGGTGGCGCCCGTTTACACCCCGGCTCCCTTCCGGCGACGCGGTTACGCGGGAGCGGTGACGGCCGAGGTGAGCCGCGCGGCACTGGCGGCGGGCGCCGAGGAGGTGCTGCTCTTCACGGACCTGGCCAATCCGACCAGCAACGCCCTCTATCGGAGGATCGGCTACGAGCCGGTGGTGGAGTTCGCGACGTACGCCTTCGACGGCCGGTAGGCCGTACGGTCTCACGGCCAGAGCAGTTCCTTGCCCCAGCCCTCACCCCTCCTGACGTACCGAAGCCGCACATGCCGCCGCCGCTCGTCCCCCTGGAAGAACTCGACCTCGTCCGCGCGCAGCCGGTACAGCGTCCAGGTCGGCGACGGGGCCTCGGGGTCCTCCTGGGCCCTGGCCCACGCCGTTTCCGACGCCTGCGCCAGGGCCTCCAGGGACTCCAGCGGCGCGCTCTGCCGCCCGGTCAGCGCGGCGGCCAGCGCGCCGGTCGAGCGGGCGTGCAGGTCGGCCAGGCTCTCGGCCGGTGGGGCCGTGGTGACCGGGCCGCGGATGCGGATCTGGCGGCCCTGGACGTGCCAGTAGAAGCCCAGGGCGGCGTACGGCCGCTCGGCGAGCTGGCGGCCCTTGCGGCTGTTGGCGTGCGTCGCGAAGGACCAGCAGTCCTCCTCCGCGCCGTGCAGCATCACCGTCCGTACATCGGGCAGGCCCGCTTCGTCCGACGTAGCCAGGGACATGGTGTGCGGTTCCGGCTGCCCCGCCGCCACTGCATCAGCGAACCAGGTGGTGAAGAGCGGGAGCGGCGAGGCGGGAGCGGCGGCGGGGTCGAACGGCGGCAGGGACGTGACCTTCGGGTCCCACACCCGCAGCGACCTCAGCAGCTCGTGAAGATCCGGTTCCATGCCGTCGAGTATCGCGGGTACCCCGGGTGGGCCCGGGGGGTCTACACCGAGCCCAGGTCCGACGACACCCACCGCTCCGGACGCATCCGGATGACCACCATCTCCCCGTGGTTCTTCAACGAGAACTCGACGTATTCCTCGACCTTCTCGGCCGGCAGATACCGCGCCGAGATCTCGCGCAGCTGCTCGACTGTGAAGGGGACGGTGTCCACGACCGGCCCCTCGACCGAGACGTAGCGGATGGTGGGATCCACCCGGTCGACCATCAGCGTGAAGCGACCGGCCGCGCTGATCAGCCGGTGCTTGCGGGAGTCCAGCCCCGTCAGGATCCACGCGTCACCGCCGGGCTCGTACTGGTACCAGATCGGCACGCTGAGCGGGGCCCGGCCCTCCTCCGCGGCCACCGCCAGCGCGGCGATGTGCGGCTCGGCCAGGAACTGCTCGCGTTCTTCGCGGGTCAGTGCCATACGGAATCTCCTCCAGCGGCGTCGTCGTCGAACAGCCTCTACGACCAGAACACCACGTTCGGGGCCGGTGTTCCGTCAGCGACCCAGTACCACCGTCCCCGAGGAGCAGAACCAGCCCCCCGTCCCCGACGCCACCCCCAGCCGCGGCAGCCCCCCGTCCGCGCCGCGCACCTGCCGCGCCCCCGCCTCCCCGCGCAACTGCCGTACCGCCTCCACCAGCAGGAACAGTCCGCGCATCCCGGGATGCTGGGCCGACAGACCGCCCCCGTCGGTGTTCACCGGCAGCTCCCCGCCCTCGACCAGCAGCCGCCCCTTCTCGACGAACGCCCCGCCCTCGCCCTTCCCGCAGAAGCCCAGGTCCTCCAGCGTCACCAGCGTCATGTAGGTGAAGGCGTCGTAGATCTCCGCGAAGTCGATCTCCGCCGGACGCACCCCGGCCCGCTCGAACGCCAGCCGCCCGCTCACCGCCGCCGGGGACCGGGTGAAGTCCGGCCACTCGGACATCGCGGAGTGGGAGACGTGCTCGCCGGTGCCGAGGACCCACACCGGAGCGGTACGGCAGTCCCGTACGACGTCCTGCGCGGCCAGCAGGACCGCCGCGCCGCCGTCCGAGCGGATGCAGCAGTGCAGCTTGGTGAAGGGGTCCGCGATCATCGGGCCGTCCAGGACGTCGTCGAGGGTGATCGGGGTGCGGAACATGGCCTCCGGGTTCAGTGCCGCGTTCGCCCGCGCCTGCACCGCGACCTCCGCCAGCTGCTCGATCGTCGTCCCGTACTCGATCATGTGACGGCGGGCCGCCATCGCGTACTTGGCGATCAGGGTGTGGCCGTACGGCACCTCGAACTGCAGCGGCCCGCGCGCGCCGAAGGAGAGATTGCCCGTGCGGCGCCCGGCCTTCACATCCGCGCGGGCCGTCGAGCCGTACACCAGCAGCACCGCCCGCGCGTGCCCCGCCGCGATCGCGTTCGCCGCGTGCGCCGCCATCACCTCCCACGTCGAACCGCCGACCGACGTGGAGTCGACCCAGGTGGGGCGCAGGCCCAGATACTCGGCCACCTCCACCGGCGCCAGCACGCCCGTGCCGGCCGACGCGAACCCGTCGACGACCGACCGGTCCAGACCGGCGTCCGCGAGGGCCCGGCGGGCCGCCTGGGCGTGCAGGGTGTACGGAGTTGCGTCATCGACACGGCCGCAGTCGGACAGGGACACGCCCACCACGGCGACTTTCCGGGTAGCAGCAGCCATGTTTCTGACGGTACATCAGGAATGGCTCTGGGCGGTTGGGCGGCGTCGGCCTAATATGACAGGCCGTCAGATCGAGAGGGGCCCGTTCATGGACGCCAGCTTCACGCCCGAGCAGGACGAGATCCGCCGCACCCTCCGTGAACTGCTCCGCCGCCGCTGCACCCCCGAGCAGCTCCGCGCCGCCCTCGACACCCCGGCCGGACACGACCCCGCCCTCTGGTCCGCCCTCGCCGAACGGCTCGGCCTGCCCGGCCTCGCCCTCCCCGAGGCGTACGGCGGTGTCGGCTGCTCGGCGACCGAACTCGCCCTCGCCGCCGAGGAGACCGGCCGCGCGCTGGCCCCGTCGCCAATGATCCCCACCGCCGTCCTCACCGCACCCCTCCTCCTCACCCTCGGGACCGCAGCACAGCGCGCCGAGCTGCTCCCGCGGATCGCCTCCGGCCACCTCACCGCCGCCCTCGCCGTTCCCGGCCCCCACCTCGCCACCGCCCTCGCGCTGACCGGCGACAACGCGGGCGACTGGGCGGGCGGCGGCCGGGCAGGGGGCGTACAAGCGCGCCGGTCGGACGGTGACTGGCGGCTGTACGGGGAGGTCGACCAGGTGCTGGACGGGCACAGCGCGGGGCTGCTGGTCGTCGCCGCGCACACCGGGGGGTTCGCCCGGTCGCGGACGCTGCTGTTCCTCGTCCCGGGGGACGCCGCCGGACTGACCCGCGTACGGCAGACCGCCCTCGACGCGACCCGGCCACGGGCGCGGATCCAACTGCGGGACGTGAGAGCGGAGTTGCTGGGCACTGAGCAGTCCCACGTCCTCGACGCCCTCGCCGCGCTCGGCGACACCGCCGCCGCCGTTCTCGCCGCCGAAGCCGTCGGTGCCGCCGACCGCGCCTTGGAACGGACCGTCGAACACGTCGGGCAGCGCGAGCAGTTCGGGCGGCCCATCGGCTCCTTCCAGGCGGTCAAGCATCGGCTGGCCGACGTGTACGTGCAGGTGCAGGCGGCGCGTTCGGCGGCGTACTACGCCGCATGGGCCACCAGCCACGGCGAGCGGGTCGGCGGGCTGGCGCTCGCGCAGTCGCTGGAGGCGCTGCGGACCGCCGCTGCCGAGGGCATCCAGCTGCACGGCGGGATCGGTTTCACCTGGGAGCACGACGCCCACCTGTACTTCAAGCGTGCGGCCGGTGACGAGCTGCTGTTCGGGCCGGTGCACCGGCTGCGCGCGCATGCCGCCGAGGCGGCGCGGCTGTTCGAGCGGGCGGAGGTGGCCGTCTGATGGGTGTCGCCGGGATCGTCCAGAAGGTCTCCTCGACCCGGGGCTTCGCGAAGGTCGCCCCGTACGTCGTCCCCGCCCTGGACCGGGCCGTCCACCGCCTGACCGGCGGCAAGGTGCTGCTGAGCGCGACGCTGCTGCCGGGCGTGATCCTGACCTCGACCGGCGCGCGGAGCGGGCAGCGGCGCCGTACGCCGCTCGCCTGTATGACCGAGGAGGGCGGGCGGAGCTGGATCCTCGTCGGTTCCAACTTCGGCCGGACGGGTCACCCGGCCTGGACCCACAACCTCCTCGCCCATCCGGACGCCGAGATCAACTTCAAGGGCCGGGACATCCCCGTCACCGCCCGGCTGCTGGTGGGGAAGGAGCGGGCGGCGGCCTGGCGGGCGGTGCTGGCGTTCTGGCCGCCGTATGCGACGTATCAGGCGCGGGTGACGCGCGAGATCCGGGTCTTCAGGCTCGTACGAAAGTGATCGCGCTCGTACGAAGATGACTCTCCGCTGTAGCTCCCTACAGCGTCGCCAGCCGCTGTACGAGGAGAAACGCGCCGATCCCCAGCATCGCCGCCCCCGACGTCCGGGCCACCGCCCGCGCCGCCGCCGGGCGCGCCCCCAGCACCGCGCGTGCCGCGACGCCGACGCCGAGGTAGACCACGGCGCAGCACGCCATGTGCAGCAGCCCGAGGACGGCGGTCTGGGCCGGGACCGGCAGGTGCCCGTGCCCGAGGACGAGGAACTGCGGGAGTACCGAGAGGTAGAGGAGCAGGCCCTTGGGGTTGAGCCCGCTGATCATCGCGCCGCGCAGGAAGACCCGTCGCCCGGCCACCGGGGCGTCGTCCCCGGCCTCCGGCGTTCCGGGGCGGCGCAGCACGCCCCACCCCAGCCACACCAGATACGCCGCCCCGACCACCGTCAGTGCCGTGAGCAGCACCGGCGAGCCCGCCACCAGGACCGCCAGGCCCGCCGCCGCGAGCAGCGTGTGCAGCGCATAGCCGCTGACCAGGCCCGCCACCGCCGTGACCGGCGAGCGGTCGCGCAGACCGGCCGAGATCACATACGCCCAGTCCGCGCCCGGTACGCACACCAGCAGCAGGTCGAGGGCGAGGAAGGAGATCAGGGTTGCGGAGTCCATGGTGGCGAGATTAGGCGGGAAGCGCCCGAAAGTGTTCCTGAAGTTTCCCCGTGATCGCGATTTGTGGGGGAGAATCTTCCCCATGGATGACATGGACCGGAAGATTCTTGCCGAGCTGCAGCAGGACGGGCGGCTGACCGTGACCGAGCTGGCCGCGCGGGTGCGGCTGAGTGTCTCGCCGTGTCATCGGCGGCTGCGGGAGCTGGAGCGGTCGGGGGCGATCAGCGGGTACCGGGCGATGGTCGATCCGGGGGCCGTGGGGCTGACCTTCGAGGCGCTGGTCTTCGTGTCCATGCGGCAGGAGGACCGGGACACGGTCGCCGAGTTCGAGAAGGCGGTCAGTGAGGTGGAGCACGTACTGGACGCGCAGCGGCTGTTCGGGGAGCCGGACTATCTGCTGCGGGTGGCCACCGCGGACCTCGCCGCGTTCCAGCGGCTGTACGACGAGCGGCTCGCGACGCTGCCGGGGGTGCAGCGGCTCACCTCCACGCTGGTGATGAAGCACGTGGTGAAGGACCGGCCGCTACCGGCGTGACACGTGACAGGCGGTGGCCCACACGGGTGAACCACCGCCTGCCTGACAGGACTTGGAAATGGAATAAAAGGGAAGGGGGCCGTCGCGGCTATCTGGTCGGCTTCTTTCCGGTGATGCCCAGATGCACCAACAGAGCCAGATTCGGCTTGAGTTCGGCCTGCTTGACGCCCCAGCTCTGGAAGCCCTTCTGGTGCGAGGCCACCGCCGCCAGCATCGCGACCAGGGAACCGGCGATCGCCGCCGGGTTCACGTCCTTGTCGACGCGGCCCTTGGACTGGAGTTCGGTGACAGCGTCCACCAGGGAGTTGTTCACGGAGTTCAGGATCTTCATGCGGATCTTGTAGAACCGCTTGTCCCCCTCGGCGGCGCCGAGATCGACGACGCGCAGGATCGCGTCGTTCTTGCGCCAGAACTCCAGGAAACCGTCGACGAGTTCCTGGGCGGTCTGCCAGCCGGCCTTGCCGACCCAGGTGCGGCCTTCGAGGAGTTCCGTCAAGCCGGCGCCCTCGGCGGCCATTTGCTCGGCGATCTCCAGGACGGCGCCCTCGACGTCCGGGAAGTACTGGTAGAAGGTCGCGGGCGAAGTGCCCGCCCTCCGGGCCACATCGATGACCTTGACGTCCCGGTAGGGAGACGAGCTGAGCATCTCGCTGAGGCAGTCGAGCAGCTTCTGCCGGGTCGCCTGCCCACGCCGACCGGCCACGCGGCCGTCGACGGTACGCACTTGTCCTGTCATGCCGTCAGCTTACCGAGGGGTGATCGGAGCGCGATTCGGCCGACTGCAAATGGGGTGCATGGGGTATCTGGGCGCGGTGTGGCCGGTGAGCGGGGTGTGGACGGCGCCGCTACTTTGGCGGCATGGCCGAAAACAGCACATCTGCTCGCGAAGCGGCGTACACCGAGGGCGTCCCGTGCTGGGTGGACGCGCAGCTGGCCGATCTTGAGGCGGGCAAGCGGTTCTACGGTGAGCTCTTCGGGTGGTCCTTCCAGCCGTCGTACGGCGGCACCGTGTGGGCGTACCACGAGGGCGAGCCCGTCGCCGCGCTCGCGCAGAAGGCGGACGGCCGGCTGCCCACCGTCTGGACGGTGTACTTCGCGACGCCGGATGCCGAGGCGCTCACCCGGCGGATCCGGGCGGCCGGCGGGCAGGTGGTCACCGCGCCGATGCCGGTCGGCGAGCTGGGGGTCGCCGCGCTGGCCACCGACCCCGAGGGTGCGGTGTTCGGCCTGTGGCAGCCGGGGACGCACGCGGGCTTCGGTGTGCGGCACGTGCCCGGCGCCTTCGTCTGGGCCGAGCTGTACGCCCGTGACACCGCGGCCGCCAACACCTTCTACGGCGATCTCTTCCACGACGCCCTGTTCGGGCCGGACGCCGAGCCCGACTTCGGCCGCGCCCCGCTCGCCGACGTCTTCCCGGCCGAGATGCCGCCGCACTTCATCGTCCACTTCGCGGTGGCGGACTGCGAGGCCGCGCTCACCGAGGTGAACCGGCTCGGCGGCCGGATCCAGGCGGGACCTTTCGACACTTCGTACGGCACGGTGGGGGTGGCCACGGACGACCAGGGGGCGTCGTTCGGGGTGCTCCAGCGCTGACGCATCGCCGATCCCCCGCCGATCCGGCGGGCTGTGCGCCAACACTTGCCCCGGTATGGGGTGAGACACCCGATATGTCACCGGGCTCGCAACCTGCGGCCTGGACAGGAAGAATCGGGGTGCGTGCCGCCACGGCGGTGCGGTGGTGAGACGCTGCACTTCGGTCGCGTCCATATGTGGGTGACGCGGCTCGTACGGGGAGGTGGCAGGCAAGTGGTGGATCAGCTGACGCAGCACGATCCGCGGCGGATCGGGCCGTTCGAGGTGCTGGGACGGCTGGGGGCCGGCGGCATGGGGCTGGTCTATCTCGCGCGCTCGGCTTCCGGGCGGCGCGTGGCGATCAAGACCGTGCGGACGGAGCTCGCCGAGGACCAGCTGTTCCGCGTCCGCTTCACGCGCGAGGTCGAGGCGGCCCGCGCGGTCTCCGGCTTCTACACGGCGGCCGTGGTCGACGCCGACCCGCGCGCCGCCGTGCCGTGGCTGGCGACCGCGTACGTCCCCGCGCCCTCCCTCGAAGAAATAGTGAACGACTGCGGGCCGCTCCCGGCCCAGGCGGTGCGCTGGCTGGCCGCGGGCGTCGCGGAGGCGCTCCAGTCGATCCACGGCGCCGGGCTCGTCCACCGTGACCTCAAGCCCTCCAACGTGCTCGTCGTCGAGGACGGCCCCCGGGTGATCGACTTCGGTATCGCCTCCGGCGTCTCGAACACCCGTCTGACCATGACGAACGTGGCCGTCGGCACGCCCGCCTACATGTCCCCGGAGCAGGCGAAGGACTCGCGCTCCGTCACCGGCGCCAGCGACGTCTTCTCGCTCGGCTCGATGCTGGTGTTCGCCGCCACCGGACACCCGCCCTTCCACGGCGCCAACCCGGTCGAGACGGTCTTCATGCTGCTCCGCGAGGGCCCCGACCTCGAAGGCCTCCCGGACGAGCTGCGCCCGCTCATCGAGTCCTGTATGCAGATGGACCCGACCGCCCGCCCCAACCCCGCCGACCTGCAGGCCCAGCTCGCCCCGCACCTGTTCGGCTCCGGTTCCGACGACAGCGGTACTGCGTCGGCGTGGCTGCCCGAGAAGGCGGTCGCCCTGATCGAGGCCCGCCGCGGCGGCCGCCCCGCCGCCAAGCCCGTGTCCGGCGCGAGCCGTGGCTCCGGCCGCCCGCCCGCCGTGCCGCCCCCGCCCTCGCACGACCCCGCCGTTCCGCCGCCGCCCGTCACCGCCCCGCCGGTGCCCGCGCCGGTCGGCGCCCCCGACGGCGGCCCGGTCCGGCTGGCCGGCGCCCCCGTGCCGATCGGCCCAGGACCGCGCGTCGCCGACGCCCGCGCCGCCGCCGTCAAGGCACCCCCGCCCGAGGCGGGCCTGGCCGCCTCCTGGTCCAAGCCGCGCCCCGGAGTCAACGGCGCCGAACCCGCCGTACCGGCACCGCAGCCCCCGGCATCCCCGGAGAGCCCGGCGGGCTGGCGGCCCTGGCGGTTCCGGATGTCCAACGACGTCTGGGGCACCCCGGCCGTCGACGGCGACCTCGTCTACGTCACCTCCTTCGAGGTGCACGCCCTCGACGTGGCCACCGGGCGGCGCCGCTTCAAGACCCGGGACGTGGCCTGGTCGATGGCGGTCGCGGACGGCCGGATCCACGCCTCCGACGGCCCCACCCTGTTCGCCCTGGACGCCCGCGAGGGCAGCGACCTGTGGCGGCTGTCCACGGACGCCTGGGTGTACTCCCTGAAGGCCGAGCGCGGCACCGTCGTCACCGGCACGCGCGGCGGCGGCGTCCAGGCCTGGGAGGCCGCGAGCGGCCGCAAGCTGTGGGAGATCACCGGCTGCCAGAGCGACTTCGAGAACCCCGAGGCCGGGCCCGCGCTCCACGACGGCACCGTCTACGTCTGGAGGGACGCCCGCCTGCGCGCCCTGGACGCCCGCACCGGCGACGAGCGCTGGTCGTACCCGATCGGCGACGCGGCCTCCTGCGGCGGCGTCCCGGTCCGCGTTGCGCCCGCCCCCGACGGCTACGTCTACATCACCGCCGGCACCCGCGTCCTCGCCGTCGACATCGCAGGCGGCCACGTCCGCTGGCACTTCGAGGCACCGGCCGTCTTCCTCTCCCCGCCCGCCTTCGCGCCCGGCCCCGCGGTCACCGGCGGCGGCGTCTACCTCGCCGACTACCTCGGCACGGTGTACGCCCTCGACGCCACCGACGGCCGCGACCGCTGGCGCATCGCCACCGAGGCCCGGGCGTCCGTCGACCCGGTGCTGGTCGCCGCCGGGCACGTCCACGTCGGCAGCGGCACCGGTCTCTACACCCTGGACGCGGTCACCGGCACACCCAAGTGGCGCTTCCAGGCGGGCGGCGACATCGTGGGCGCGCCCTCGGTCGCCGAGGGCCGCATCCACTTCGGCGCCACCGACCACCTCCTTTACACGCTCAAGGCCGACGACGGCCGACTGCGCTGGAAACTCGCCACGGGCGGCGAGATCACCGGCTCCCCGGTCGTCAAGGACGGCATCGTGTACGCGTGCAGCAAGGACCGCTGCGTGTACGCCCTCGACGCGGAGAAGGGCACGGGCACGGCCCGCACCGCCTGAACCGTGCCACGGGACGGCCGTCGTACCGGGCGCACGGAAGGGATTTCCAGACGGCGGCCGTCGCTCGGGCGAGCCCGGCGTTCACCGTGCTCACACAAGACGCTACGTCCAGTGAGTGAGGGCCGCCACGCGAGCCGCGCCTGCGGGCTCACCGCGTCCGGTGCTCCCGGCGCCGGGCGCGGAACAGCTCCGTCTGCAGCCCCGTCGGCGCATTGCCCAGCGCGATCAGCGCCGGTGCCTGCGCGAACGCCGCCGCCAGGGCCGCCTCCCGGCCCGCCCACAGGGCCCGCACGGTCCCCTGGACGGCCTCGGGAGGGTACCCGGCGAGTACCGTGGCGCAGGTGGTCGCCGCCGCCAACGCCCCGCCGGGCGACGTGAGTTCGGACACCAGGCCCACCTCGTACGCCCGCCGTGCCGACATCCGTTCCGCCGTGCCCATGAGCGCTATCCGCGCGGCCTCCCCGTACGGCATCCGCTGCGCCATCAGCATCGACTCGTACGCGCTGACCATCCCGTACGTGGTGTGCGGGTCGAAGAAGGTGGCCGTCTCGTCGGCGACCACGAACTCGGCCTCCCCGAGCAGGTAGAAGGCCCCGCCGCAGGCCATCCCGCTCACGGCCGCGACGACCGGCTTCCACAGATCGTTCGCCTTCGGCCCGACCCTCAGCAGCGGATCGTCCTGCATGTACGGCGATCCCGGCTGCGGCACCGACACGTCCCGGTCGATGCCGGTGCAGAAGGCCCGCTCACCGGCGCCGGTGAGGACAACGGCCCGCACCGAGTCGTCGTACCGGAACTCCCGCCAGGCGGCGGTGAGTTCGTCGGCCAGGGCGAGGTCGATGGCGTTGAGCCGCGCGGGCCGGTCGAGGGTGACGACGGCGACGCCGGTGTCCTTGTCGGCGGTGACGCGGAGGCCGCTCATCCGTACACCCACTGCGGAACCCCGTCGTCGGTGAAGACGACCCGCACCTTCGCGCCGATGCGGACCCGGTCCGGCGGAATGGAGTCGAGGCGCGCGCCGGCGCGGGCGACGAGGTTGCCGACCAGCCGTATCCTCGGGGCCTCCGCCAACTCGACCAAGACCACGTTGTACGGCGCCTGCTCGGCGTAGTCGGGCAGCAGGGGCGGATGCGGGACGACGTACGACCAGATGCGCCCGTGCCCGGACATCCGGCGCCACTCGGCCGCGAAGGACTGGCAGTGCGGACAGCACGGGCGGGGCGGGAAGCGCGGTTCGCCGCAGTCGGCGCAGGCCTGGACACGCAGCTCGCCCTGGGCGGCGTACCGCCAGAACGGGGCGCCCTCGGGGTCGATGACGGGACTCAGCATGCTCGCTCCTCAACTCCTCAGCAGCAGCGCGGACGTGGGGACCCCTTCACCGGCGGTGACCAGGCAGGTCGCGGCGCCCGGCACCTGGGCGGTACTGCTCCCGCGCAACTGCCGCACGCCCTCGGTGATGAGGTTGAACCCATGGACGTACGCCTCGCTCAGCCCCCCACCGGCGGTGTTGAGCGGCAGCCGCCCGCCGATCTCCAGCGCGCCCCCCTCGGTGAACGCCCCGCCCTCCCCCCGACCGCAGAACCCGTAACCCTCCAGGGACAGCAGGATGAGCGGCGTGAACGCGTCGTAGATCTGCGCCACATCCACATCCTGTGGAGTGAAGTCGGCGTGCTTCCACAGATGCCGGGCGGCGGTCCAGGCGGGCCCGGTGAGCGGGTCGTCGTTCCAGTAGTTGACCATGCCGTGGTGCTGGGCGGGCAGCCCCTGCGCGGCGGAGTGCACGTACACGGGCCGCTGCCGGCAGTCCCGGGCCCGCTCCCGCGAGACGACGACACAGGCCAACGCACCGTCCGTCTCCAGGCAGTTGTCGTAGAGGCAGAGCGGCTCGCTGATCCAACGGGAGGTCATGTACATCTCGCGGGTGAGGGGCCGGTCGTACATCATCGCGGCGGGATTCTGATTGGCACGGTTCCGGCAGGCGAGGGCGACATTGAACAGGTGATCGCGCGTGGCCCCGTATTCGTGCATGTAGCGCCGCGTGAGCATGGCGATCTCGTCGGCGGGCCGCAGCAGCCCGAAGGGCCGCGTCCACTGCCCCGGGGTGGGCAGCTGAACCGCCGTATTGGTCCACGGCCGGGGCCCACTGCCCCGCTTCCGCGACCGCCAGGCCACGCCCACGGTCGCCTGCCCGGCGGCTATCGCGGCGGCGAGATGCGCCACGGTCGCACACGAACCGCCACCCCCGTACCCGACCTTGCTGAAGAAGCTGAGGTCGCCGAACCCGACGGCCTTCGCGAGCTCGACCTCGTCGGTCTCCTCCATGGTGTACGAGGCCAGCGCGTCGACCTCGCCCGGCGAGATCCCGGCGTCGTCGAGGGCGGCGAGGACGGCTCGGCAGGCGAGGGTCCGTTCGTCCTCCGGGAGGTGCTTGGCGAAGGCGGTCCGGCCGATGCCGACGATCGCGGTGGCGTCCTTGAGGCCTGCCATGACCTTGCGCACCTCCATGCATCCACATGGGCAACTGCTGACAGACCGTCAGGCTACAGCTAATCTGACGGTACGTCAGCTCACCGAAATCGGGGAGGCCGTTATGCGCAGAGACCGGGAGTGGAGGAGCATTCCGGGCCTGGTCCGGTGGGCCGCCGAGCGGTACGCGGACGTGGAGGCGGTGGTCGAGGGCCGCACCCGGATCTCGTACGCCGAACTGGGCGCCCGAGTCGAACGGGCGGCGGCCGCCTGCCTCGCCCACGGCCTGCGCCCCGGCGACCGGGTGGCCATCTGGGCCCCCAACTCCCTCGACTGGATCGTCTCGGCGCTGGGCGCGGTGTCGGCGGGCGGGGTGCTGGTACCGCTGAACACCCGCTTCAAGGGCGCGGAGGCACTCGACGTGCTGCGCAGGAGCGGGACGCGGCTGCTGTTCGTGACGGGGACGTTCCTCGGGACGTCGTACGTGGCGTCGCTACGACGGGCGGCGGGACCGGGGCAGCTCCCCGAGCAGGTGGTCGTACTGGCGGAGGACGCACCGCCGGACTTCCGCACCTGGAAGGACTTCCTGGCGGAGGGCGAGGGGGTGGGGTCGGACGAGGTTCTTGAGCGGGTCTCCTCGATCTCCGCCTCCGCCCCCTCGGACATCATCTTCACGTCCGGCACGACGGGCCGCCCCAAGGGCGCGGTGATCACCCACGCGCAATCGCTCCGCGCATACGACATCTGGGGCGACCTGGCGGGCCTGCGCCAGGGCGACCGCTACCTGATCGTCAACCCCTTCTTCCACACCTTCGGCTACAAGGCGGGCGTCCTGGCCTGCCTGATGCGGGGCGCGACGATGATCCCGCAGCCGGTGTTCAACGTCGGTACGGCGCTGGCGAACATCGCGGCGGAACGGGTGTCGGTCCTCCCCGGCCCGCCGACCCTCCTCCAGTCCCTCCTCGACCACCCCGCCCGGGACGCGCACGACCTCTCCGCGCTGCGGCTGGTGGTGACGGGCGCGGCGGTCGTACCACTGCGCCTGGTGGAACGGCTGCGCGGGGAACTGGGCGTGGAGACGGTCCTGACGGCGTACGGCCTCTCCGAGGCGAGCGGCATCGTGACGATGTGCCGCCGGGGCGACGACCCGTCGGTGATCGCCTCGACGTCGGGCCGGGCGATCCCCGGCACGGAGGTACGCGTGGACGCACCGCCCGGCGCCCCCGGCGAGGTACTGGTCCGTGGCTTCAACGTCATGCTCGGCTACTACGAGGACCAGTCGGCCACGGACGAGGTCCTGACGGCCGACGGCTGGCTGCGCACGGGGGACGTCGGCGTCATGGACGACGCGGGCAACCTCCGCATCACGGACCGCATCAAGGACATGTTCATCGTCGGCGGCTTCAACGCGTACCCGGCGGAGATCGAACAACTCCTTGCCCTGCACCCCGATGTGGCGGACGTGGCGGTGATCGGCGTACCGGACGCCCGGCTGGGGGAGGTCGGGAAGGCGTACGTGGTGCGGCGGGCCGGGGCCGTGCTGACCGGGGACGACCTGATCGCGTGGGCCCGGCGGGAGATGGCGAACTACAAGGTGCCGCGGGTGGTGGAGTTCGTGGGGGAGTTACCGCGGAATGCGAGTGGGAAGGTGGTGAAGGGGCGGCTCAGGGCGGGTGGTTAGGGCCTGTCGCGAAAGTGGATCACGGTTGTGGTGATCCACGCGATGAGAGGGGCCGAACGCTGCTACTCCCAGCAACGCTGGGGGTACCGTTCTGAGTGCGACGTCAGAACGGAGTTCAGGATGCCTGAGCAAACCGACATTCCAGCCCCCACGACGTTCGGACAGCGAGTTCAACACGCTCGCGAACGCACAGGCAAGACCAGGGCCGTGGTGGCAGGACTCATGGACCAGTCCACCGAGTGGGTAAAAGCCATCGAGACCGGCCGCATCGGAATGCCCCGACTGCCGAAACTCCTCCGGCTCGCGCATGTCCTCGGCGTCGAGGACCTCGCCGAACTGACCGGAGAGGAGCGCATCGCCGCCACGACCTACAGCAAGGCCCAGCACGGCGCTTTGCCCGTCATGAAGCGCGCACTGACCACCTACCAACTCGCGCCCGCCGACCGGGAACCAGAGCCGGCAGACGTGCTAGCTGCGCGCCTGCGTCAGGCGTGGAAGCTGTGGCACGCCCATGACCGCCGCACCGGCCCGAGGAACACCATCGAGGGCAACCGGTCCCGCATCGTCGCCCTCCTGCCCGCACTGCTTGCGGACACCCGGCACGCCACCCGCGCCCTCGACGGAGCCGACCGCCGACGGGCTCTGGTCGCGCTCGCCGAGACGTATCACCTGGCTCAACTCTTCCTGAGCTTCCAGCCTGCCCCCGATTTGGTGATGGTCACCGGCGACCGCGCCATGGCCGCGGCCCAGGACGCCGACAGCCCGCGCGCAATCGCCGGCGCTGCCTGGTATGTCAATCACGTCCACAGGGACGCCGGGGAGGCTGCAGAAGCGCGCGTCGACCTCGCCGAGCAGGCAGCCGAACTATTGCCATCCAACGACGACCCGGACCACATCGCCCGCCGCGGGCTGCTCCACCTGGCGGTTGCCCTGTCGTACGCGAAGACTGGGCAGGCCGGGGACGCATGGCGGTACTGGGACAAGGCCGATGCCGCGGCCCGCCAGCTCGGGGACGACTACGCGCACCCATGGCTGATGTTCGGGCGGGGCATCGTCGACGGCTACGCGATCACCATGCACAACGACTTGGTCCAGCCGGGCAAGGCGCTCCAGGTTGCCGACTCCCTCGACTTGAACCGGATTCCGTCGGCCACCCGCCGTTCGTACCACCTGATCGAGACGGCCCGCGCGTACGGCTTGGTCGGGGAGCGCGTGTCGGCTGTCGCCCTGCTCAAGAAGGCCTACGAGGAGTCCCCGGAGACGGTCGAGTACAACCTGCACACGCGGAGCGTTCTGCCGGAGTTGGTGAAATCGGGGCCATTCGTGGTTCGCGATGACGCGCTCAAACTGGCTCGGAAACTGGCTGTGCCTGTGTGATCACGCAACGGGTAGGAACCGTACCCTTCGCCATGAGGGTAGGGGCCGTACCCCTTCGCGCTCTCAACCGCCCATAACGTCGACAGCTCAGATGACCCCGGCGACCGCGCGAACGGTCCCGGGGCGTGGCCAACGCTACTGAGGAGCGTCGACGATGCCATCTGTACCACGGGCTCTCGCAGGGCTGAGAGACCGCGTGTTCGGGCGGCGTGCGCCCGGCACGAACGCCCGCACCGCCACGGTTCGCACGGTCTTGCCGGACTCGGCGGATTGCCCGTCCCCGGAGATGTGGGGCGCCATCCTCGCCGGTGCGCGCCGCCGCAGGGCCGCCCACCTCTGGCCGGCCGCCGTGCCCTCCGTCTGGGAGCCCCAGACGAGCGCCCTCGTGCGCGCGTACGTACTACCTCCGCAAGAGCGCGCGCGGGTGTTCGTGGCACCGGCCGGGGAGGCGCAGTGGCGATGACGGCGTACAAGCCCTTGCTCCACGAGACCGTCGAGGAGACCGTCACCAGGAAGGTCGGCAAGGTGATGGGCTTCGAGGGCCCGTACGTGCAGCTGCGGCCCGTCGGCGGTGGCCGGGAGTGGGATGCCAAGCCGGAAAACCTGAAGCCGGTCACGGTCTCTGAGGGCCTCAGCGCTGCCGTCGCGGCCGCCAACGCCCGGTCCAGGGGTGAGCTGCGACCGTGAACACCTCCCACCCGATCGACATCGGGACCATGCGCAGCACCGCGCACCGGCTGCTCGCCGACGACGCCGAACCGCCCAGCTCCGAGGAGCTGGAGACGCTCACGCTCCAGCTGCGGGGGCACATCGATCTCCTCATTCCCGAGGTGGAGACGGCCGCGCTGAGGCTGCCCAGGTACTACCCGCCCCGCGACAGCGCGCTGACGTTGGTGTGGGTAGCGCGCAGGCTGCTGACGTCCGGCCCGCCTCCGGGAGCGGAGGTACACCGGGAGCTCGCACACTGCCATACCGCCCTGTGCGATCGCTATGAGCAGCTGAGCAGCAGCCCGGCCGGGCAGGGCGGGCCATGACCGCCCCCGCGACGGAGCGCGCGCCCCTGTCGGCGGAATGCACACTCGCGAGGGCCCCGGGATACAGCGAGCTCCACCGTGACTGCCGCCAGACCCAGGACATCCCGCTGCCCCACTCGACGGGCATCCTGCTCCAGCGCCGGTGCGGTTGCTCCTGCCACGCCTACAACACACGGCCTGGCACCTGAACGCCCGCCCCGGCATGAAGGGGGCCGCACGGAGACCGCACACCAGCAGAGCCCGTCCCGCCGGAGGCTCCGCACGACCTTTGGCGGGGCGGGTCCCACGTCCCCAGGAGTGCACGTGCCTGGTTCCACGTTCACCACCGCTCTGAAGACCGCCGCCACCAACGCAAGCGGGCGCTGGCCGGCGGCGGACAGGGTCTGACGCGGATGCTGGCGGGCCTGGGCTGCAAGCCCGACGCGCCTGTGACGGAGGTGGACACCTACTACAGCTGCCCGGGCGTGGACTACATGAAGACCGTCGAATGTCTGCGGGTTCGTCAGCGAGGCGACTTCCCGGAGATCACCTACAAGCCGCCGTCCACCACGGCCACACACAGCACGGACAGCGTGATCTCCAAGCCGGAGACCAACGTGCATCTCATACCCGGCCATGCTGGGCTGGCTGACCAGCTGCTGGAGAAGAGGATCGTCGCGGAAACCGAGCAACAGCTCGGTGTGTCGGACTGCCCCGTCATCGACCTGCCGTACCGCGACCTGGGCGGCGTGAACCGACCGCAGGTGTATCTCGGACGGCCCTTCGTGCTCAGGTCAGTGCGGAAGTGTGCGAAGAGGGTGTGTGGGGCTTGTGGGATCCCGTGCACCCAGCTGTGACTGCGGTCTCGGCGGCTGACGCATCTGCCATGAGCAAGGCAAACTGACAGGGTTGCTCAGGTTGTCTAGGGGGACGGCTATGGACGGGGTGCCGGCACAGAGGCGTCCGGGCGGTGTGGACGAGCCCGTCGCGCTGCGCTTCAGTGTGCTCGGACCGGTGCGTGCCTGGCGTGGTGGCGAGCCGCTCGCCACGGGTTCCCCGCAGCAACGCGCCCTGCTGGCCGCGCTGCTGCTGCGCGAGGGCCGTACGGCGACCGCGGCGCAGCTGATCGACGCGCT
This sequence comes from Streptomyces spinoverrucosus, assembly GCF_006539505.1. Lineage (GTDB taxonomy): Bacteria > Actinomycetota > Actinomycetes > Streptomycetales > Streptomycetaceae > Streptomyces > Streptomyces spinoverrucosus. The sequence continues at coordinate 99,215 of NZ_BJND01000028.1, read as the reverse complement.
GTGGGGCGAGGAGCCGCCGTCGCAGGCGCTGGCGGCGGTGCGGACGTATGCCTCACGGCTGCGCAAGGCGCTGGACGCCGATGTGCTGGTCAGCGAGTCCGGCGGCTACGCGATCCGGTCGATCGGGGACGGCGCCCTGGACCTGGCGGTGGCGCAGGACCTGGCGGCGGACGCGGAGAAGGCGCGGGCCGCCGGTGACCTGGGCCAGGCGCGGAAGGTGCTGGGGCGGGCGCTGGACCTGTGGGACGGGGAGGCGCTGGCGGGGGTGCCGGGGCCGTACGCCGAGGCACAGCGCGTACGGCTGGAGGAGTGGCGGCTGCAACTCCTCGAATCCCGACTGGACATGGACCTGGAGCAGGGCTGCCACGCCGAGGCGGTCTCCGAGCTCACCGCCCTGACGGCGGCGCACCCCCTGCGGGAACGGCTGCGCGAGCTGCTGATGCTGGCGCTGTACCGGTCGGGCCGGCAGGCGGAGGCGCTGGCGGTGTACGCCGACACACGGCGCCTGCTGGCGGACGAGCTGGGCGTGGAGCCACGGCCCGGACTACGGGAGTTGCAGCACCGGATCCTGACGGCGGACCTCGGGCTGGCGGAGCCGTCGGCGCCGGTCGCGGAACCGCCCGTGACCCCGGTCCGACCGGCGCAACTCCCCGCGACGGTCCCCGACTTCACGGGCCGTGCCTCCTTCGTGGCCGAGCTGAGCGAGGTGCTGGCGTCGGCGGAGGGCCGCGTGATGGCCGTGTCGGCGCTGGCCGGGATCGGCGGCGTCGGCAAGACGACCCTGGCCGTCCATGTGGCGCATCAGGCGCGTTCGGCGTTCCCGGACGGGCAGCTGTACGTCGACCTCCAGGGCGCCGGTCCACGGGCGGCGGAACCGGAGACGGTGCTGGGCTCGTTCCTGCGGGCGTTGGGCACCGCGGATTCCGCCATTCCGGACTCCCTGGAGGAACGGGCGGCACTGTACCGGTCGGTGCTGGACGGCCGCCGGGTGCTGGTGCTCCTGGACAACGCCCGCGACGCCGCGCAGGTACGGCCACTGCTGCCCGGGACGGAGGGGTGCGCGGCGCTCGTGACGTCCCGGGTGCGGATGGTGGACCTCGCCGGGGCGCACCTGGTCGACCTGGACGTGATGTCCCCCGACGAGGCGCTGTCGCTCTTCACGAAGATCGTGGGCGAGGAGCGGGTCGCCGCCGAACGGGAGGCCGCGCTGGACGTGGTCGCCGCGTGCGGCTTCCTCCCGCTGGCGATCCGCATCGCGGCGTCCCGCCTGGCGGCCCGCCGCACCTGGACGGTCTCGGTCCTGGCGGCGAAGCTCGCGGACGAACGCCGCCGCCTGGACGAACTCCAGGCCGGCGACCTCGCCGTGAAGGCGACCTTCGAGCTGGGCTACGGCCAACTGGAGCCCGCCCAGGCCCGCGCGTTCCGCCTGCTGGGGCTGGCGGACGGTCCGGACACCTCGCTGGCGGGGGCCGCGGCGGTGCTGGATCTGGCCGTCGAGGACGCCGAGGACCTGCTGGAGTCGCTGGTCGACACCTCCCTGCTGGAATCGGCGGCCCCCGGCCGCTACCGCTTCCATGATCTCGTGCGGCTCTACGCGCGTGCCTGCGCCGAGCGGGACGAGCACCCGCCGGGTGAGCGCGACGCGGCGATGTCCCGGCTGCTGGACTTCTACCTGGCCACGGCGGCGGGCGTGTACGCGATCGAGCGGCCCGGCGACCGGCTGGTGGACCACCTCGCGGCCACCGACCGCCCCGGCCTCGCATTCCCGGACCGCGCGTCCGCCCGGGACTGGCTCTACACCGAGGCCAACTGCCTGCTGGCGTTCGCCCGGCAGAGCGCCGACCGGCCGGCCAGCCTCCGCCGGGCCATCGACCTGCTGTGGGCCGCGCACGACCTCTCGGAGTCGGGGGCCAACTCCCGGGAGTACGAGGCCACGGCGAAGGCCCTGCTGGACGCCGCCCACCAGGTCGGTGTGGCGCAGGAGGAGGCGCGGGCCCTCATGACGCTGGCCCACGCCCATATCGACGGCGGGCGGTTCGACATGGCCGACCGGGAGGCCGAGCAGGTCATCCGCCGGGCCCGCGAGGCGGCGGACCTGCTGCCCGTGTGCTGGGCCCACAACGCCCGCGGCGTCATCGCGCTCTACCAGAACCGCAACGCGGAGGGCGAGGAACACCTCTCCCAGGCCATCGAGCACTTCCGCACCCTCGGAGACCGGCCGGGCGAGGCCAGCGCCCTGTGCAACCTCTCCCGGATCCACCTGGCGACCGGGCGGACGCAGAGCGCCGTCGCCCTGGCCCAGGAGGGCATGGAGATCTACGACACCATGGGGAACTCCATGCGCGGCGCCAACGGCCGCTACGCCCTGGGCGTGGCGCTCACGCAGAGCGGGCAGCTCGACGCGGCGGCGAACCGGCTGCTGGAGGCGCTGGAGGTCTTCCGCGACAGCCGTCAGCGGCTGTGGGAGGGCATGACCCTCTTCCGCCTGGCCGAGGTCGACATCGCCGGGCGGCGCTTCCCGCAGGCGGCCGCGAACGCGGAGATGGCGTTGACCGTGCTGCGGGGCATCGGCGGGGAGTGGCGCCGAGCCAACGTCCTCACCGTCCTCGGCCGTGCGCTCTCCGGCATCGGCCACTCGGGCCGCGCCCAGGTCTGCTGGCAGGAAGCCGTCCGCGTCTACGAGGAGTTGGACTCACCGGAGGCCGCCGAGGTCCGCGCACTCCTGACGCCACTCCGAGCGGCCTGACACCCCCCCGGGGGCGTTCATCATTCGTTTATCGCCGAACGCCATCCTTCTTTCTGCGGGCCGAGTCCGTCGCGTCGGGGGGCAGACGAACTAAGGTGAGCGGCCCGAACGCCCGTCTGGTCACCCTCGGGGGAGTGACCGGGCGGGCCCTCAAGCCACGGAACACTCCAAGTGGGGAGCGAACGATCATGAGCGACGAGCCCGTCGTCAAGCCGCAGGACATCCACGCCACTTCCGAGCCCGCCGCGGCCGACGACGCGCCGGAGACCGAGGGCGGTGCGACCACCCAGGGGGACATCCACGCCACCGACGAGCCGCTCGAGACGAAGGACATCCACGCGACGTCGGAGCCCTTCAAGCCGACGAGGTAAGCGTCCTCGCCCGGCGTTCGGCCGCGACGGCCCGGAGGGGAGCCGCCGCGGCCGACGCGCGCTCCAAGACGATGTCTCGTTCGGTGGGCCTGTGATGTTGAGAGAGACCGTTGCTGGCCTTCGTCGGCCGTATGAAAGCCTGACGCAATGACTGTTGACCTCGTCGACTGGCGGTCGACTGCGGCTAGTGACTTCTCCTATCCCGAGGCCGTACCGGCATCTCGCCTCGCCGACGAGTTGTCGGCGTTGCTGATCAGAGAAGGACATTTCGACGCAGTCCTCGAGGTCCTCGGCGACTCCGCCATAGTCGGTTCACCCATTCGGAGATTCACGCTCGAACTTTCGCACCGCTGATCCTCTGCTCGGTTCTGACACGTGGAGACAGCGTCCCCGGCCTCGTGACGCAGGAGGCTGCAGAACCCTGGTATGACGGTTGCATGCCGTCGCACACGGCGCCGACGCTATGGCCGCGTTCGCGAAGGCCCTACCCCCACCGCCGTACGGGACTACTCGAGCTGTGTGCATGCAGGATGACGGCGCCGCAAGCCGACTACCGATACATGCAGTTGGAAGACGCCCGGCTGGCCCGTGCGCTCACGCGTGTCCTCCAGGCTCCTGGCCTGACGCGCGAGCAGGCCACCGGCTGGCTGACCGCGGTGGCGGAGGTTCTGGACGGCGGAGGGCCCGGACCCGTCCCGATCTGGGCGTTTAACACCTTCGCCGCCCTCCAGTCCCTCCACCTGCCTTTGACTCGATGCATCGCTGACGAAGACATCCCGCCCGCATGCCGAGGCGGTTGCCGCCCGAGCCGCTGATCTCCTGCGCCTGCCTACTACTGGCCCCCCTGACGCGAGGCACCTTCGGCCTCAGCGCATACCGTTCCCCAGCTGCGTGTGGCCTTCGATGTGGCTGCACTTGGTCAGTCGGCGGTAGCCGATGAGGGCGGCGGCGATGCCGACGAAGGCGAGGAAGTGTTCGGCCTTGCGCTCGTAGCGGCGGTGCAGGCGGCGGCAGCCGACGAGCAGGAGACCGTCCTCCGACGACCCAGCGGTGGCGGCCCAGCCGCTGCGAGGACTCGATGCCTTTGCAGGCGATGCGGTGGCGGATCCCTCTCTTGCTTAGAGCTGGAAGGCGTTGAAGGTGAAGGCGACGGGGAGAGTTGGTGGGTGGTGCTGGTCGTTGATCGTTATCGAGAGGTGTGACAGATTCGGCGGTCGTCGTTGTTTGGAGGCCCGCGTATGGCCACTAGGACGTCCCGTAGCGGGAACGGCACGCGGCTTGGTTCCGGTGAGGGCGCGGCGTCACCGGTCGTCCGGTGCACCCGCCGTGCCGCGCCGAGGGAATCCCGGTAGGTCGGTCGGCGGGGCCCGGATCTTCCCACGGGCTTTGCCAAGGCGCTGAGGACGCGGCCCTGCCCCGATGTCGTCTTGGCCCGCGTGGGCGAGTGGTGGTGATCGGGTCGGCTTCGAAGCCGACTGCTCGGTGAGCCGCTCCCCACGAATGCTCAGGTGAGCGAAGTCACAGTGGACATGGGGTGGTTCACCCCGCTTTTTGCCGTCAAGGAGCCATCCGGCAGTGGATGGCATTTGCTCAGGTCACCTCTATGATCACCCGGCTGGTCATCATCACAGATGGTGCACAGTCACGACAGGAAATACATGATCGGGGTTTTGTGAACAGACGGTTCACAACAGTGGCCACATCGCTGGCCCTGTCTCTCACATTCGCCGCCAACGCGGCAGGCGCGACATACACGGTCGACGTCCCCGCCACGGCGGCCCAGGCCACGGCAGAGAAGGCCGTTGCGCCCAAGCGCGTCACCGAGGCCCCGGACGTCGAGTCCGCCAGGCTGGCCGCGGTGCTGGGGGGCAAGCGGGTCGAGGCCCTGTCCGAGCGCACGGCCGACTCGACGACATGGGCGAACCCGGACGGCAGCCTGACCACCGAGACTGCGTCCGGTGCGATACGGGTGCGCGAGGACGGAGGGTGGAAGCCCATCGACACCACGCTTGTCGACACCGGCAGCCGGCTGGAGCCGGAGACGGCCGTCGCCGACGTGGCGCTGTCCGACGGCGGCTCGGGGGACTTCGCCTCGGTCAGCCAGGGCGCGTTCACCTTCGGGCTGGACTGGGGCACATCCCTTCCGGCGCCCCGCGTGGAGGGCGACACCGCCGTCTACCCGTCGGTCGTCCCGGATGGGGACCTGCACGTCACCGCTCTGCCGCACGGGTTCACCGAGTCGCTGATCCTCAAGAAGCGCCCCACCGAACCGGTCGAACTCCGGCTGCCCGTCACGCTGGACGGGATGGACCTGGAGAAGACCAAGCAGCGCCACCTCCGCCTGGAGGACGCGGCCGGCACTCTCGTGGCCAGCGCCCCGGCGCCCCGGATGTGGGGAAGCGGCACGGACCCCACGTCCGGTGACCCCGCCCGTTCGGCCGAGATCGCCACGACGGTGGAGGAGACCCCGCAGGGCACCGTCCTGGTCCTGCGCCCGAGCCAGGAGTTCCTCACCGACCCGAGCGTCACCTATCCGGTCACCATCGACCCGACCACCACGCTCGCCGCATCCACCGACACGTGGGTCGCCACCAACTACCCGGACTCGCAGCGCGGTTCGACCGAGCTGAAGGCGGGCACGTACGACGCGGGCACCACGAAGGCACGCTCCTACGTGAAGTTCGATGTCTCGAAGTACGTCGGCAAGCACATCCTCAACGCCGAGCTGCGGCTGCACTCGTACTGGTCCTCCAGCTGCTCCACCACTGGTGCGGGCGTGGAGGCGCGGCGGATCACCTCCAGCTGGGACCCGAGCGCCGTGACCTGGGGCGCCCAGCCGACGACGACCGCGACCGGCGCCGCTGTCTCCAAGGCGTCGTACGGCCACAGCTCCGCCTGCCCGGCCAACTTCATGCGCTGGAACGTTTCTTCAATCGCCCAGGCCTGGGCCGACGGACAGCCCAACCACGGCCTCCAGATCAAGGGCGTGGACGAGACCGACTCCACGACCTGGCGCCGCTTCCGGTCCGCCAACTACGTGGACGGTTCGCAGGGCCCCACCGAGCCGGCGCTGTCGGTGACGTACAACACCAAGCCCGGCGTGGCGTCGCCGGTGAGCCCCGCCGACTACACGGTCACCGCGGACACCACACCGACGCTGTCGGCGAAGGCCACCGACGCGGACGGCAACACCGTCCGCTTCACCATCGAGGTGTGGGACGCGGCCGGCGCCACCAAGGTCGCCTCGGGCCAGACCCCGTACACCGCCTCGGGCGCCACCGGCTCGTGGACCGCGCCGACCCTCGCCCCCGGGTCGTACAAGTGGCGGATCGCCGTGTACGACGGCACCGACTGGAACGGTACGTGGTCGGTCTGGCGCAACCTGACCGTCGACACCTCCGTGCCCGCCGCTCCGGCGCTGTCCTCCACGACGTACCCGGCCGACGGTCTGTGGCACGGTGACGCGGGCCAGGCCGGCACGTTCAAGGTCACCGACCCCGCGGGCAAGGCGGTGTCCGCCGAGTACTCCTTCGACGAGGGCGCGACGACCGCCATCACGCTCACCGGCGGTACGGCCTCCTTCTCCCTGGTTCCTACGACCCGCGGCACCCACACCGTGACCGCGCGGGTGAAGAACCCCAACGGCGTCTGGTCCGAGTGGGGCACGTACACGTTCCGCGCGGGAGCCATCTCGGGCAGCCTGCCTACCTCGTTCATCAATGACATCGCCGAGGCGCACTTCTCGCAGACGCTGCACCCGCCGGTCGATGATGCGCCGATCGAGGAACTCCCCGCGGACGAGGCCTACCCGGAGGTCGACGACACGCCGGCCGACTTCGTCGAGCAGGTCGACCCCGAGGTGGTGGAGACCGAGGACTCCGCCAAGGCCGTCCCGGTCGCCCAGCTGCCCGAACGCGCCGACCAGGACATCGTCGGCACCAGCTCCGACGGGTCTGCCCAGGCGGTCGTCAACCTGCCCACCGGCACCGCCTCACCTGCGGAGCTGAGCACCACGGGCCTGGTCGTCTACCCCAACACCCAGACGGACGCCGACACCATCGCCGTCCGCAAGGGCCCCAACGCGGTGGAGCTCTTCCACCTGCTGCGCAGCGGCAACGCCCCGAGCTCCTTCACCTACCGACCCACGCTGCGTCCCGGCGAGGTCATCACGGTGGGCGAGGACAACACCATGATGATCTCGGGCTCGGAAGGTGGCCTGACGACGTTCGTTACCGCCCCGCTGGCCTTGGACGCCAAGGGGAACACCGTTCCCGTCTCGATGACGCTGTCCGGTAACGACATCGTCGTCTCGCTCGCCCCGGCGGAGGGTCAGTCCATCGCCTACCCGGTCCTGCTGGACCCGGGCTATGGCTACGGCAACATCACCGACGCCGAGTGGGACTATTGCTTCTGGAACCCGTACGACTGCTCGCTCGCGTGGGACAGAGCGGACACCGCGTTCAAGAAGGCGCAGGAGCTCTACCCGGACAACACCCTGTTCCAGGGCACCGGTGACGCGTTCCGGCACTGCTACTGGAACGCACTGATGGAAATACGCCTCTCAACAAAGGACGCGTATGAGATCGCCACGCGTCACGAGTCCACGTCCAGGGGCGTCGACAAGGAGATGGACCTGCGCAACAACTCCATCGGCCGGGGCATCGGGCGCAGCAAGACGGGCCAGACGAGCGCCGGCATCCGCAGCAGGGACGCGTGCCGCAACGCCCAGAAGAATGGCAGCCTGTGGATCATCAAGAGCGGCCGCCTCGTCAGGAGCAACACATGACCGACAAGCTCAGCCGACGCGTGGCGCCGGTCCTTCTCCTCCTCCAAGTGGCCTACGTGGCCCTGCTGACGGTGGCCTTCACGGTCCTGCCGCCGGACACGGCGGAACTCGACCAGCCAGGCGCCTCAGCGATGGAAACGGCGTTCGTCCCCGTCGCCACCCTTGGCATCATCGTGGCCCTGGCGGGCGCAGCCGCGCTGCTGGGGCTGGAGAAGGCACGCACGCGCGCCCCCCGGGTCGTGCGAGTCGTGTGGCTGGCGCTCGTCGCCCTGGGCCAACTCGCCATCGCGGCCAAGGCGCTGCTCAACGTCCTCAGTCAGACGCCTGGCCCGGACACGGGGATCGGTGCGGGCATGATCGTGGTCGCCCTGTGCGTCGCCGTCGCGTGTGCGGTCGAGGCACGCGGGTCGTCGGCGTCGCCGTCGAACGCGCGGGTCGTCTGACCTGATCCGACCGCACGTGCACAGCTGGCGCAGCAGCACAACGTAGTCGTTGTGGCGCCCACGGTTACGGCCGGGGGCGCCACTCGGCTGTCGGGCTCGCTGGTTGCACTTGCGTCGCGGCTACGTAGCCATCCTGTCGCCAGACCGACGGATCCACCGCTCACGTGCGAACTGGCGTTGTCCACAGCCGGGAACAAGTTCCTTCATCTGCTGCTGGTTGAGGACAAGAGGTGGGGGCCGGGCGGCTGGCCTTTCCCCTGATCGACAGCGCGGTGGCGCGCACTGAAGGAGTTGCATGGTCCGGGGCCCCTGCCGACTCGCCACCCTGTCGGCCATCGCCGTGATGTGCGGCCGGCCTACCCGATTCTCGGTGCCTCGTCGGAGGACGAGACGAACGACCACCTGGACGACACTTCTGAGGGCGGCGGCCGCGAGCAGCAGGTCACAGTCACCCAGGACCGTCTGGGCAAGATGCTGACGCGGGAGAAGGTGCAAGGGAACGCGGGCCGCGATCAAGCGTCTGTTGGCAGCGCTGGGGTTCGATACACCGAAGGGCCTGACGGAGTTCGTCACCGCACAGCGCGAAGCGGAGCAAGCGGCACTGACAGAGGTTGAGCGCCGCGAACAGGCATCTGCTGAAAGGAAGTTGCAGACCGCATGCCGTGAGGAGCTGGCGGCCGAGCGGGAGCGGGCGGCGCAGCGCTGCGGGCCCTGGCGGCTTCTGGGAGAGCGGCGCGCCAAGCTCCTTGCGGATCCGCTGAAGGTCACCGCCGGACAGCAATGGCGAGGGCGCGAGCCCCTGCCCATGGTGTTCGGCCGAGCCTCAGCGGCAGCCGTGAACTGGCGTGATACGTAGACACCTTGGTCCCTGTCGCCTCCGCGCAGCAGCGCGGAGGCCAGGTCGCCCAGGACGACAGCGCTGCACCGCAGACTCGCCACCGTTCCGACGAAGTAACCCTTCGCACCGGGTACTTCACCGGCGGCGGCCCGGAGGGGAGCCGCCGCGGGTCACGTGTGCTCCGGGGCCTCCATATCGCCTAGTTGAACGCATAGTTGATGCTCCATCACATCCGCCCCCGGAGGTTCACGTTCCGATCCCCGGGTCGAGACGAGAGTTCAGGGATCCTTAGGGCTCGTGCGGTGTGAAGGCGGTGTGGTCATGGCGATTCTCTTGTCATGAACCTGTCGCCCGATGGGCGGGCAGCAGCCTCATGGAGGTGTGGGAATGCACCGCAGACTCGCCACCGTTCTCGCCACCGCGACCCTCTCCCTGGCCACCGTCGTCGCCACCGCGTCGGCCGCCGCCGCCGTACCGGCCGACAAGCCGCAGGTCCTCGCAAGCTGGACGCAGACCAGCGCGTCCAGCTACAGCGCCTGGGCGGCCGCCCGTGCGAACCAGGGCGCCTGGTCGGCGTACGCCTTCGACTGGTCGACCGACTACTGCTCCTCCTCGCCGGACAATCCCTTCGGCTTCCCCTTCGCCATGTCCTGCGCCCGGCACGACTTCGGCTACCGCAACTACAAGGCCGCGGGTACCTTCAGCGCCAACAAGTCCCGCCTCGACAGCGCCTTCTACGAGGACCTGAAGCGGGTCTGCAACAACTACAGCGGCGCGACCAAGACCGCCTGCAACAGCACCGCCTGGACCTACTACCAGGCCGTCCGCGCCTTCGGCTGACCCACACACAGCGGGGCGCCACGCCAGGCTTCGGCGCCCCGCTCCGGCCCCGCCGGTGTGAAAATCGCCGTCCCTCCACCCGCACACCCCCGTTATCCCCCCGGTCACCCCGGCGTCGCACCCGGCCGTCACGCTCGGGTGTCATGGCAACCGACCGGAGCACGCAGGCGGCCCCCGGACCGGCGTACGCGTTCTGGCAGATGGTCCCGCTCGCGGCGCTGTTCGTCGTGTTCCTGGACACGGCCACCGACTTCTTCCCCGACGACCCCCTTGTGGGCGTCGTGACCCCGACGCGGCTGGCGCTGCTGGTGGGGCTGCTCGCGGTGGCCGTACCGGTGCGGGGACGGCCCCGGACGCGGCTGCGGGACTTCCGCACGCGGCTCGATGCGCCGATCGCGCTGCTGCTCGGCGCCGCCGTGGTGACGACGTTCCTCGGCGGGCACCCGACCGCGCCCCTGCGCGGCCTGCTCACCGTCATCGCCTGCTACTACCTCGTCGTCGGCCTGCGCCGCACCCAGCCCGAGTCCTGGCGCGCCGTCGGGCTGCTCGCGCTGGTCGGTGTCGCCGCCGCCGGCACTTTCGCCTTCTCGCAGGTCACCAACGAGATCCCGACCGGCTTCTGCCGTACCGGCCTGCTCACCGACGTCTCCTGCGACTCCGGCGGCGCCGGTGTCCTGATCCGCGCCACCGGCACGTTCGCCAACCCCAACCTGCTCGCCGCGTTCCTCGTCCTGCTGCTGCCGTTCGTGCTGCTCGCCGCTGTCTCGGTGGACGAGCGCACCGCCCGTACGGTGATCGTCCTCGTCGGAGTCCTCGGGTACGGCGCCCTGCTCACCACCTTCTCCCGCGCCGGGTACGTCGCCGGAGCCGCCGGCCTGCTCGTCCTCGGCGGCGCCTACTGGCTCGCGCCCCGCCTCGCCGACCGCGCCCAGCGCCGGATCACGGCCGCCCTCGGGTTCCTCGCCCTCGGGGGCGCGGCCGCCGCGATCTGGGCGGTGTCGCGGGCCGGGAACTCGCTCGGCGTGCGCGGGCAGGCCTGGAACGCGGCACTCGACATCGCCCTCAACAACCCGCTCGGCGTCGGCCTCGGCCGCTCCGGCGCCGTCATATCCGCGACCGCGCCCGGCGAACGCGTCTTCGTGCACGCCCACAACATGTGGCTGAACTGGCTCGTCGAGACCGGCCCCCTCGGCCTGCTCGCCATCGTCGCCGTCACCGTGATCACTTGGTCCTCGGCCGCCCGCGCCGCCCGCACCAAGTCGGCCATCGGCACGGTGGGGCTGGCCGCGCTGACCGGCTTCTTCATGGTCGGGATGATGGACCACCCGGCCAACCTGGACCGGATCGACATGCTCTTCTGGTGCGTGCTCGCGGTGGTCATGGCCGAGGCCCCGGCCGGCTGGCGGCGCCGTCGCTCGGGAGCCTCCCCCATCCCTGTCCCCACTCAGCTCAAACGCCCCAGGCACGGGCCGCAACGCGTCGGCGCCTCGGCACAACCATCAGGCGGGGTTGCCGCTCCCGACCCTTCATCCAGGCCCTTCTCCGAACGCCCTGTGTGATCGGCCGACACTGCCGTACCGTGGGCATGGCTGGGCCACGGGAGGACCACGGACGATGACTGCACAGCCCTTCGAGCCCGATGGGCCACTCATCCCCCGGCCGGAGCGGACGCCCGCCGCTCTCCGGATCGCTCTGGCACAGGTCGCCCCGCACCGGCTTGCCGAGATGGAGCGACAGAAGGACGAGGCCATCGCCTTGGCCGCGCGCTCCGCCAGTCTCGGCCCGATCGTGCAGTTCCTGGAAAACTGGGCCGTCGTAGTAGAGATCGCCAGGAACCCAGCCACAGCCGCTCGGCTCCGGGCCGCCGAGGACACGGCGCAGACCGTCGATCGTGAGGACCCCGCCTGGCGGGCGGCGATGGACGAGATCCGTGTTCTCCACACCCACGCCCGGGGGTCCCTGAACCGTGGCTGAATGGCGCTGGGAGTATCACCCGGACGAAAACCACGTCAGGCGAGACGATCACCCGGGGACGACCGCTGCTGGGCCTCCTGGGCCGACTGGCTGAACGTCCCGCGTCACACTCTTTCCGCTCTCGTCGGGGCCGTTGTCCACGTGGGTTGGACAACTTCCGGAGGGTGCTGGAAGTGGCGCAAGCAAGTCCAGCGCAGTCCCTGCACGTCGGCGATCACCCGGCCAACATGACCAGAACGAAGCGGCCCCAACTGCCGAGCGTGACGAGACCGTTCCAATAGCAGCTGACGGTTCGTCAGATCGGCGCTACCGTGCCCCCATGGACACCCAATTCCCCCAGATCATCTCCGTCGACGACCACACCGTCGAACCCCCGAACGTCTGGCAGGACCGCCTCCCCAAGAAGTACGCCGACACCGGCCCCCGCATAGTCCGCGCCCCGCTGAAGGAGATGAGCTTCCTCGGCGGCCGCTTCAAGCCCGTCATGGGGCGGCCCGGCGACGACGGCCCGATCGGCGACTGGTGGATCTACGAGGACCTGCACCGGCCCCTCACCCGCCTCGACACCGCCGTCGGATACAGCAGGGACGAGATCAAGCTGGAGGTCATCACGTACGAGCAGATGCGCCAGGGCTCGTACGACGTCCCCGCCCGCCTCGCCGACATGGACGTCAACCACGTCCAGTCCGCCCTCTGCTTCCCCACCTTCCCCCGCTTCTGCGGCCAGACCTTCACCGAGGCCAAGGACCACGAACTCGGCCTGCTCTGCATCCGCGCCTACAACGACTGGATGGTGGAGGAGTGGTGCGGGCCGGACGCACGGGGCCGACTCATTCCGCTCATCATCATCCCCCTCTGGGACGCCGAGCTGGCGGCGGCAGAGGTCCGCCGCAACGCCGCACGCGGCGTCCGCGCCGTCGCCTTCTCCGAGATACCCCCGCACCTCGGGCTCCCCTCCGTCCACACCGACGACTGGGACCCCTTCCTCGCCGCCTGCGACGAGACCGGCACGGTCGTCGCGATGCACATCGGCTCCAGCAGCCGTATGCCCTCCACCTCCGCCGACGCCCCGCCCGCCGTCGGCTCCACCATCACCTTCGCCAACTGCTGCTTCTCGATGGTCGACTGGCTGATGAGCGGCAAGTTCGAGCGCTTCCCGAACCTCAAGGTCATGTACGCGGAAGGCCAGATCGGCTGGATCCCGTACATCCTGGAGCGCGCCGACGTCGTCTGGGAGGAGAACCGCGGCTGGGGCGGCGTCGCCGAGAAGGTCCACCGACCGCCGTCCGAGCTGTTCGCCGAGCATGTCTACGGCTGCTTCTTCGACGACGCCTTCGGGCTGAGGAACCTGGACTCGATCGGCGTCGGCAACGTCCTGTACGAGACCGACTACCCCCACTCCGACTCCACCTGGCCGAAGTCGAGGGAGGTCGGCGAGGCGCAGATGGGTCACCTGGACGCCGACACGGTCGAGCGGATCGTCCGTCGCAACGCCATCGAGCTGCTGGGGCTCACGGACGACGGCCTGTGGGCACCATGAGCCGGCTCCGCTACGGCATCCAGCTCCCGGTCCAGTCCCAGAGCACGATCTACGCCGAGCCCTGGGAGACCGGGGCGGGCCCCGAGGACCTCGTGGCGATCGCGCGTGCCGCCGACCGGGCCGGTTTCGACTACATCGCCTGCTGCGACCACGTCGCCATCCCGCGCCGTCTCGCCTCCGCGATGAGCACGGTCTGGTACGACCCCGTGGCCACCCTCGCCCACCTGGCGGCCGTCACCGAGCGCGTCCGGCTGCTCTCCCACGTCGCCGTCGTCGGCCTGCGCCACCCGCTCCTCACGGCCAAGCAGTACGCCACCCTTGATCACCTCGCGAGCGGCCGCCTGATCCTCGGCGTCGGGGCCGGGCACGTGCGTGAGGAGTTCGAGGCGCTCGGCGTGGACTTCCGGCAGCGCGGGGCCGTGCTCGACGAGACGATCGACGCGCTGCGGGCCGCGCTCGGGCCGGAGGAGTTCCCCGTGCACCACGGGAAGCTGTACGACTTCGAGGGGCTCGGCCAGCGGCCCCGGCCCGCCCAGTCGCGCATCCCCCTCTGGGTCGGCGGATCGTCCCCGGCGGCCGTGCGCCGGGCCGCGCTCAAGGGGGACGGCTGGCTGCCGCAGGGCGACCCCCGTGACCGGCTGCCGCAGCAGATCGCCACGTTGCGGCGGTTGCGTGCCGAGGCGGCCCGCGGCGGAGCCGCTCATGGACGCGGTGAGGTGCCGTTCACCATCGGCGCGATCGCCGAGCCGCTCTACGTCGGCACGCCCGCCTGGGACGTCGGACGGCGGACACTCACCGGCCCGCCCGACGCCCTCGCCGAGTCGCTGCGGGCCTACCGGGCGATGGGCGTGCACCAGATCCAGGTGCGGTTCCGCAGCCGGGACCGCGCCGAACTCGCCGACCAGATCGAGGCGTTCGGGAGCGACATCGGCCCGCTGCTTTCGGAGGACTGAGACATGGGCAAACTGGACGGACGTGTCGTGATCGTCACCGGCGCGGCGCGCGGGCAGGGGGAGCAGGAGGCCCGGCTGTTCCGGGAGGAGGGCGCCGACGTCGTCGTAACCGACGTGCTCGACGACCAAGGCGAGGCCCTCGCCAAGGAGATCGGCGCACGGTACGTCCATCTCGACGTGCGCCGTGAGGAGCAGTGGTCCGCCGCCGTGGCCGCCACCAAGGAGGCGTACGGCCGGATCGACGGGCTGGTCAACAACGCGGGCATCCTGCGCTTCAACGCCCTGGTGGACACGCCCCTGGACGAGTTCATGGAGGTCGTGCGGGTCAACCAGGTCGGCTGCTTCCTCGGCATCCGGACGGTCGCCCCGGAGATGGCGGACGGCGGCACGATCGTCAACACCGCGTCGTACACGGGGATGACCGGGATGGCGGCCGTCGGTACCTACGCGGCGACCAAGCACGCCGTCCTCGGCCTCACCCGCGTCGCCGCCCTGGAGCTGGCCCACCGCGGGATCCGCGTCAACGCCGTGTGCCCCGGCGCCGTCGACACGGCGATGTCCAACCCGGCCCGCCTGGACCCGGACGCGGACCCCGAGGAGACGCGCCAGGCCCTCGACGGGCTGTACCGCAGGCTGGTGCCGCTGGGCAGGGTCGGGCGGCCGGAGGAGGTGGCCCGGCTCGCGCTCTTCCTGAGCTGCGAGGACTCCTCCTACATCACCGGGCAGCCGTTCGTGATCGACGGTGGGTGGCTGGCCGGGGTCTCGGTCATCTGACTGACTGTCAGCTATTGACGGTGCGGGCGGGTGGTGCGACAGTCGGCGAACAGGTGATCTGACGGTTCGTCAGAAAGCCCCGTCATGAGACAGAGGGACGGTGAACCTCCGTGGAATTCGGGCTCTTTGTACAGGGATACGTGGGCAAGCGTGCCGAGACCGACCCGCTCGCCGAGCACAAGGCGCTGATGGAGGAGACCGAGTACGTCATCGAGGCGGACCGGTCCGGCTTCAAGTACGCCTGGGCGTCCGAGCACCACTTCCTGGAGGAGTACTCGCACCTCTCCGCCAACGACGTGTTCCTCGGCTACCTCGCGCACGCCACCGAGCGCATCCACCTTGGCTCCGGCATCTTCAACCCGCTCGCCCAGGTCAACCACCCGGTGAAGGTCGCCGAGAAGGTCGCCATGCTCGACCACCTCTCCGAGGGCCGCTTCGAGTTCGGCAGCGGGCGGGGTGCCGGGTCGCACGAGATCCTCGGGTTCATACCGGGTGTCACCGATATGAACTACACCAAGGAGATCTGGGAAGAGACCATCGCCGAGTTCCCGAAGATGTGGCTCCAGGACGAGTACGCCGGCTTCCAGGGCAAGCACTGGTCGTTGCCGCCGAGGAAGGTGCTGCCGAAGCCGTACGGGAAGTCGCACCCCGCGATGTGGTACGCCGCCGGGTCGCCGTCGTCGTACGCCATGGCGGCGAAGAAGGGGCTCGGGGTGCTGGGCTTCAGCGTGCAGAAGGTGTCCGACATGGAGTGGGTGCTGGAGCAGTACAAGACGGCGGTCGTGGACGCGGAGCCGGTGGGGGACTTCGTCAACGACAACGTGATGGTGACGACGACCGCGATCTGTGCGCCGACGCATGAGGAGGCGATACGGATCGCTGTGGGGGGTGGGCTGCATTACCTGCCGTCGCTGGTGTTCCGGTACCACGACACGTTTCCGCGGCCCGAGGGGTTTCCGGTGTGGCCGGAGACGTTGCCGGAGTACACGGCGGAGTTCGTCGAGGTGCTCATCGAGGAGGAGCTGCTGATTTGTGGCGATCCGGATGAGGTGCTGCGGCAGTGCAAGCGGTGGGAGCAGGCGGGGGCGGATCAGTTGAGCTTCGGGTTGCCTGTGGGGGTGCCGAAGGAGGAGACGTTGCAGACGATTCGGTTGATTGGGGAGCACGTGATTCCGAAGATCGATACGGATCCTGTGCATCGGACTTCGCGGTTCCGGCAGGGGGCTTGATCTCTGGTGGCGGCTGCGGGCTGAGTGTGGCTGGTCGCGCCCACGCGGCGGAGCCGCAAATCGATACAGCCCCGCGCCCCTAGGTAGGACCGATCACCGCGACTCCAGGAGGTGAACCCCCATGCTCGATCACGTCATCAAAGGTGCCGCCGTTGTCGATGGGACCGGTGCGGCTGCTTACACCGCCGACGTCGGGATACAGGACGGGCGGATCGTCGGCATCGGGAAGATCGGCGAAGCCGCCCGTACGGCCGAGGACGCCTCCGGGCTCGTCCTCGCCCCCGGCTTCGTCGACCCCCACACCCACTACGACGCCCAGCTCTTTTGGGACCCGTACGCCACCCCCTCCCTCAATCACGGCGTCACCACGGTCGCCGCCGGGAACTGTGGGTTCACACTGGCGCCTCTCAACCCCGCCCGCCCCGAGGACGCCGACTACACCCGTCGCATGATGTCCAAGGTCGAGGGCATGTCGCTGGTGGCGTTGGAGGAGGGGGCGCCCTGGAGTTGGCACGGCTTCGGGGAGTATCTGGATGCCCTGGAGGGGCGGATCGCGGTCAACGCCGGGTTCATGGTGGGGCATTGTGCGCTGCGGCGGTACGTCATGGGGGCGGACGCCGTGGGCGGACAGCCCACCGGCGATCAGCTCGCCGCCATGGTGCGGCTGCTGCACGACGCCATGGACGCGGGGGCGTGGGGGCTGTCCACCACCCAGTCGTCGACCCACTCCGACGGCGACGGGCAGCCGGTCGCCTCGCGGCACGCCGGGCCCGCCGAACTGCTGGCGCTCTCGCGGGCGGTCGGGGAGCACGAGGGGACGCAGATCGAGGCAATCGTCGCGGGGTGCCTGGATCAGTTCAGCGACGCCGAGATCGAGCTGCTGGTGGAGATGAGCGCGGCGGCCGGGCGCCCGCTGAACTGGAACGTCCTGACGATCGACGCGGCGGTCCCGCAGCGGGTGCCGAGGCAGCTGCTGGCCAGTGAGCGGGCCCGGAAGGCGGGCGGCCGGGTCGTGGCGCTGACCATGCCGATCCTCACGCCGATGAACATGTCGCTGGGCACGTTCTGCGCGCTCAACCTCATCCCGGGGTGGGGCGAGATCCTGGGCCTGCCCGTGCCCGAGCGGATCCGGAAGCTTCGCGACGCGGACGTACGCGCCGGGATGCTCCAGCGGGCGGCGTCCAAGGAGGCGGGCGTCTTCCGGCGGCTGACGGACTTCGGGCGGTACGTCATCGGCGACACGTACAGCGCGGAGAACGCGGGCGTGAGGGGGAGGGTCGTACGGGAGATCGCGGCGGAGCGCGGGCAGGATCCCTTCGCCTGCCTGGTCGAGATCTGCGCGAACGACGATCTGCGCACCGTCCTGTGGCCCATGCCCACCGACAACGACCCCGCGTCCTGGGCGCTGCGCGCCGAGACCTGGCAGCACGAGGACGTCCTGCTGGGCGGCTCGGACGCGGGCGCGCATCTGGACCGCATGTGCGGGGCGCCGTACACCACGCGCTTCCTCGGGGACTGTCTGCGCGGCCGGAAACTGGTGGGGCTGGAGCAGGCGGTGAAGATGCTGACCGACGATCCGGCCAGGCTCTTCGGGCTCCGGGACCGGGGTCGGATCCGGGAGGGGTACCACGCGGACCTGGTCCTCCTCGACCCGGAACGCATCGACGCCGGTACGGCCACCCTGGTGCACGACCTGCCCGGGGACAGCCCGCGGCTGGACTCCAAGGCCCTTGGCGTACGGGCGGTCTGGGTCAACGGCGTCGAGGCGATCCGGGACGACGTGGTGACGGGCGCGGTGCCGGGGCGGGTGCTGCGGTCGGGGCGGGACACCCGGACGGTGAGCACCCGGTGAACCGGCGGCTGTTCATCGGCGGGGCGTGGGTCGAGCCGGACGGCGGCCACTACGAGGTGACCGACCCGGCGACCGAGCAGACCGTCGGGTGGGCGCCGGAGGCCTCGCGGGATCAGGTGCACGCGGCGTGCGAGGCGGCGCGCGCGGCCTTCGGGGCGTGGTCGGCGACGCCCGCGGAGGAGCGGGCGGCGGTGCTGGGGCGGGCCGCGGAGATCATCCGGGCCCGCCTCGTGCCGTACGCCGAACTGGCCCAGGCGGAGACGGGCGCGACGACCGGCACGGCACGCGGGATGCAGGTGGGCGTCGCGGCGGCGCGCTTTCGCCGGTACGCCCGCGTCGAGCCCGCCGAGTGGCCGATCGCGCCGCAGATCAACGAGGCCGGTCCGATGGGTAAGGCGGGTGTGATGGGGGCACTGGCCGTGCGGCAGCCGGTCGGGGTCGTCACCTGTATCACCTCGTACAACAACCCCTGGGCGAACACGGCCGGAAAGGTCGCCCCGGCTCTGGCGATGGGCAACACGGTGGTGGTGAAACCGGCCCCGCAGGACCCGCTGTCGGTGTACCGTTTGGCGGAGGCGCTGGCGGAGGCGGGGGCTCCGCCGGGCGTGGTGAACGTGGTCTCGGGGCGAGCGGTGGAGGTCGGGGAGGCCGCCGTCGCCTCGCCCGAGGTCGACATGGTCAGCTTCACCGGCTCCACGGCCGTCGGTCAGCGCATCGCCGAGGTGTGCGGACGGTCCATGAAACGCCAGTTGATGGAGCTGGGCGGCAAGGGCGCGGCGCTCGTCTTCGACGACGCCGACCTCGGCTCGGCGGTCGCGGGCATCGGCACGACGTTCGCCTTCTACAGCGGCCAGATCTGCACGGCACCGACGCGGGTGCTGGCGCAGCGGGGGGTGTACGACCGGCTGGTGGAGCAACTCGCCGCCTATGCGGGCCGGTTGAAGGTCGGCGATCCGCGTGAGCGGGACACGGTCGTCGGCCCGCTGATCTCCGCCGCGCACCGGGAGCGCGTGGAGTCGTACGTCGAACTCGGGCGCAAGGAAGGCGCGGTGGTCGTGACCGGCGGCGAACGACCGCCCCTGGACCGCGGCTTCTACGTGTCCCCGACCCTCCTGGCCGACTGCACGAACGACATGCGTGTGGCCCGGGAGGAGATCTTCGGCCCGGTGGTCGTCGTCATCCCCTTCGACGACGAGGAGGGGGGCGTGGCCCTGGCCAACGACAGCGACTACGGCCTCATCGACTACGTGTGGTCCGCCGACGTGGCCCGCGCCTTCCGCGTCGCCCGCCGCCTGCGGGCGGGCGGCGTCGGCATCAACACCGTCGGCCGCAACATGGAGGCGCCCTTCGGCGGCTTCAAGAAGAGCGGCGTGGGTCGGGACGTCGGCTCCTACGCCCTGCACGCGTACAGCGAGGTGCAGGCGATCGTGTGGCCGGGATGAGGACCCCCTGCTTCTAGACCCCCTGCTTCTAACGGTTGGCCAGTGTCTCGTTCAGCCAGTCGAAGACGACCTCGCTGTGCTGCTGCGGGGCCATCGGGGAGCAGTGCAGCTGCGCGCCGGTGGCCGCGGTGAGTTTCACGTAGTCCTTGGGCGAGGTCAGCCTCTCGAACATCTGGCGTGCCTGGCCGGGGTAGAACTGTTCGCCCTCGTAGTCCAGGACCAGCGCGGGCATCTTGATGCGGCCCACCACGTTCGTGATGTCCAGTGCTTGGATGCGCTTCGCGGGCGTGTAGAAGTCGGTGAACATCCTGCCCTCGCGGGCGTCGAGCATGGCCGGTACGGAGAAGGGCTCGAAGCGCTTCTTCATCGTCGCGGCATCGGCGGCGGGCAGCTCGGGAACGACCTCCTTGTTCCAGATGTCGTTGGTCTCCTGCTTGTTCGGGGTGAGGATCTCCCGGATCTCCGGAGGGAAGCCCAGCCAGGGCGTCAGACAGCCGGGCATCGCCACCACGGCCGCGAGCCGGTCCTCGAAGGCCGCCGCACGGGGCGCCAGGTCGCCCGCCATGCTCAGCCCGGTCAGGGCGATCCGGTCGGGGTCCACGTCCGCACGGGCGACCAGCCAGTAGACGAGCGGGCCGACGACCTTCTCCCAGGTCGGCGTGAAGACCACCCGGTTCACGAAGAGCAACTGCCCCTGGCCCGGTCCGTCGTACACGAGGGCGTTCCAGCCGCGGTCCAGGGCGGCCGGGACGCCGTAGGTCCACATGTCGACGTTCTGTCCGTCGCTGCCGTTGGTGAGGATCACGGTGGGGCGGCGCCGCTCGGACTCGTCCGGCCGGAAGAACCACACGGGCAGCGGCGTCTTCCCGTACGGCACGCTCGTCCGCACCGGCGCCGGGTCGCACAGCTCGCAGAACTTGTCCCAGGCGCCGCGTCCGGCCCGGTACAGCTGCTCCTCGCGGCCCGGGTCGTCGGAGCCGAGGACGTAGAACAGGGCCTGGCCGTAGTACTGCGCCGCTCGCAGCGCACGCCACCGCGTCGTCTGATCGTCGGGCTTGCTGCCCTGAGGTGCTGCCATGAGCTGGTCGCCGAGCTTCCTGAAGGTCTCGACGTACGACTGCGCGGACAGGCCGGCCTTGTTGATCGCGTTGACGGCGGTGAGCACCTCGCCCACCTCACCGGCGCCGGCACCGGAGCCACCGAGTGTCCACAGCCCGTTGAAGTTGAACCCCGGGTTCTCGAACAGCGTCATCACCCCGGGCGTGGGGCCGCCTGCCGGGGTGGTGCCCGTGGGGCTGGGCGTGGGCGCGCTCGCGCTCGACGCGGTGCACCCGGCGGCCAGTGCGGCCCCGGCGGCGCCGGCGAGCCCGGCGAGTGCGGTGCGGCGGGTGGGCGTGGGCGCACCGTCTCCGGAGACATCCTTCATACGAAGTGAAAGTACGACCCCGGTGTCCGGGCCCCGATACGCCACGCACCGGCCTCCCCCGAACGGCCGTCAGGCGCGGGCGTCACCGTCGGCCAGATCCACCCGCACCGTCAGCAGTTTCGTGCCGATCGCCCGTACCGCCGCGCTGTTCATGCGGGGCAGGCCGCGCAGCCGGGCGACCGGGTCGTCGTCCGGCAGGAGATGAGCCGTCCCCTCGTACCACCGCCCGCCGAGCCGCACCCGCACCCTCGGGTTGGCGCGGATGTTGCGGACGTACTGGGAGCGGTCGCCGAATTCCGAGACCAGCCAGAAGGCGTCGCCGACGCGGCGGCCGCCGACCGGGGTGCGGCGGGGCAGGCCGGAGACGCGGCCCGTGGTCTCCAGGAGGGTCTGGAAAGGAACCCGGCGCAGGACCGGGTTGACGAGGCGGCGCTGAATGGTCGTGGTGGTGCGGAATCTGAGGTCGTCGATCCGGCTCATCGGCGTGAGATCTCCTGTGTCGTATCAGGGGTGGCTGTTGATTCAATGGTCCTCGGACGCGGTGCGACGAGGGCGGTGGGCATGCGGGTCGTGACCTGGAACCTGTGGTGGCGGTTCGGGCCCTGGGCGGAACGGCAGAAGGCGATCCTCGGCGCGCTGCGCGAGCTGCGTCCCGATGTCGTGGGCCTGCAGGAGGTGTGGGACGCGGGCGGTGAGAACCTCGCCGAGTGGCTGGCCGGCGAACTCGGCCTGCACTGGACGTGGGCCCCCTCGCACGCCCCCGAGCGCTGGCAGCACCGCATCGGCGACCCCGCCGTCGGTATCGGCAACGCCGTCCTCAGCCGCTGGCCCATCACCGAACAGGCCGTCCTCCCGCTCCCGGCGCCCACGGACGTCAACGACGGCCGCCTCGCCCTCTACACCCGCCTGGCCACCCCCTCCTACCCGGTGCCCTTCTTCACCACCCACCTCACCTCCGCCCTGCACGCCTCGGCGACCCGCTGCCGTCAGGTCACCGCGCTCGCCGAGTTCGTCGCCGAACACCGCGGCGACACCCCGTTCCCTCCGGTCGTCACCGGCGACTTCAACGCCTGGCCCGACTCCGACGAGATCCGCCTCTTCGGCGGCTACCGCACGGCCCCGGCCGTCCCCCGCCAGGTCCTCCTCGACGCCTGGGAGTACGCCGACCCGGCCGCCCCGTCCCACACGTGGGACCCGGCGAACCCGTACGTCGCCCCCGGCCGGTACCCCGGCGCCCGCGTCGACTACATCCACGTCGGCCCACCCGGCCCGAACGCCCTCGGCCACGTCCGCTCGGTCCGCCGAGCGGGCGACGGCCCGGTGGACGGCGTCTGGCCCTCGGACCACGCGGCGGTGGTCGCGGACCTGGCCGGGCCGCCCGCGGCGTGAGATCAGCGGCCGGTGACTGGGGTCAGCGGGGCGCGGTCCTTCAGCGCGCCGAGCAGGGAGGCGAAGGCGGCGCGGCTGACGGTGAGGACGGTCTGGGGTGAGGTGGGGCGGTCGGTGAGGTGGATGGACTGTGGGGTGACGGATATGTGGACGCAGGCGTCGCCTTCCTGGCAGTAGGACGACTTCTTCCAGCGGTGCGCGGACATCTCGGCCTCCGTTACAGGTTGTGGGCAATGGCATGGATGAGATCCCGGGACTTATCGGGTCCGAGGGCGGTGGCTTCCACGATGTCGAGCAGATTCCGGTACTTCCCCAGGAGCGCCTCGGCGTCGAGCAGCACCGGGCCGTGGAACTGATCGAGCTGCGCGGTGTCGAGCTGCGGTACACGGCCGTACAGGTAGTTGATCGACTGTCCCGAGCCGGGAAACGCGCCGACGTCGTACGGGAGTACCCGGATCGTGATGTGCTCGCGTTCGCTCATGTCGAGCAGATGCTGCAACTGGGCACGTGCCACGTTCCGGCCGCCGACGCGCATGTGCAGGGCAGCCTCGTGCACGGTGGTGCGGTACGGAGTCGGGTCGGGCCCGTACAGCACGCCCTGCCGTTTGATCCGGTGCGAAACCCGATGCTCGACCTCGGGTGGAGTGGGCGGGGGAATGACGTGGCGGAAGATCTCACGCGCGTGGTCGGCGGTCTGGAGCAATCCCGGCATGTGCGAGGTGTACGCGGTGCGTACGGCGATGGCGTGGTGCTCCAGCTCGGCCACGTCGAGGAGCCCTGACGGCAGCACCTCCCGATACGACTCCCACCAGCCGAACGTCCTGTCGGTCGCCATGTCGACCAGGGCCTCGATGAACCCCTGGTCCGGGCAGGAGTAGATGCGGGCCAGAGCCCGGATGCGTTCCGGGCTCACGCCGAACCGGCCCGACTCCACGTTGCTGAGCTGCCCTTGGCTCGTACCGAGCGCACGCGCGGCCTCGGTCGCCGTCATGCCCGCGCGCTCACGCATCTTGCGCAGCTCCACGGCGAGCCGGAGGCGGCGGGCCGTCAGGGGCGGTCTTGCGGGCATGTGAACTCCTCCTGCACGTGTGTTCCGTCGGTAGGTCACTCACACGGGGGAAATCGACCGAAGTATCTCCGAGGGCTGCAAATGCCATTTGCCGAGCCCCTATCTTCGTTACCGGGCCCCCGGCCCCGGAAGCGCACCGTGGGACGCCATGGCAGAGACACCGGGCATCGCAGACAACCCCAACACCCTTCAACGATCGGAGATTTCCGATGGCCACCGTATCCCCGCCTTGGAACTACACCCTGCACCTTCCGCACGATCCACGCGCCCCCGGTATCGCGCGGGGCACCCTCAGACTGATTCTCGCCGCTCATGAGATGCCCGACCTCGTCCCGACAGCGGAGCTGCTCGCGGCCGAGCTGTTGGCGAACTCCCACTGCCACACCCAGGGGCCGTACGCCCTGCGCCTTCGCTCCGCCGAGCCCGGCCGGCTCCGCGTGGCCGTGTGGGACACCGACCCCCGAGTCCCGCCCGGCTTCTCGAACGCGGATGCCTCTGCGATTTCGCCGGACGCCGAGCACGGCCGCGGACTGCCCCTGGTCCGGGCCTGCGCGGACGCGTGGGGCGCGTCGGTCCTCCGTGAGCTGGGCGCGTCGAAGGGCGGCAAGCTGCTGTGGGCCGAGTGCGGAGGCGGGGCGAGGACGTGGTGAGCGGGGGCGCGCGCTGTCTGTCCTGGGCGGGCGGCGCCATACTGGGAGGCGGAGCCACGCCCGTACACCAGGAGCAGACCATGAGCGCACAGCCTGAACACGGCGGCTGGGGTGCCATGCCCCTCCCGGAGATCCGGACCGTGGACGACCTGCGCAGCGCGCTCAGCCGCTACGGCTTCCCGGGCGACCGGGAGCGGTTCGAGGAGGAGCTGGCGGCCGCCATAGGAGCCTCACCGACCAACGACTTCGCCGGCGCCGCGGCCGTGGTCCGGGCCTACCGGCACCGGGTCCTGATCAGGAACTCGCCCGAGATCATGACGGCCCTGGAAGACGCACGAGCCGGAGGCAGCGGCGGGTGAACGAGGTCCCGTTGGAGGAGGCCGAGCCCGCTCGGAAGGCGTTCGGCGACCTGGCGGAGGGGGAGCGGGAAGTCGTCCGGGAAGCGCTCGTGGCCATCCGCCGCGACCCGGCGGTGGGTCGTGAGATCCCCGGCTGGCGGCCCCCCTCCGTGGAATACACGTACACGACACCCCTGGCCCGTGACTCCGCCGAGGCGATCACGGTCGTGTACACGCACACGCCAGGCATGGGAGTGACAGTCGTCTACTACTTCCGTGACCCACAGGTGGTGGACTGAGCGGCGCGAAGGCCAGGGTGACGACGAGTACGTCGCCCGGGGTCCCGGCCTGGCTCACGTGCCGCCCAGGAAGATCGGGTTCGTGAACGCAGCCAACGCCCCCGGCAGCGGCCCCACCGCCGCCTCGTGTCTCAACTCGGCCCGTACGTACGCCGCGTACGACGGCGTCGTACGCCACTCCACGACCCCCGAACCCGCCACCGGCAACGGCGCGCTCGTGTGCAGCACGCCCTGGTCGGTGACGAACCGGACGACGCAGCGCGGGGCCCCGCTCGCCTCCAGTCGCACGGTCACCGGAGTGTCCCGGTCGGCCCTCAACCGCTCGCCGATACCCGCGTGTTCGCCCCGTCCGCCGGACGCCGTGAAGGACAGCGACACGTTTGCCGACTCGGCGATGTACGAACGCCCCGCGCGGATGCCCTCCTGGATCGCCTCCCGGGTCAGATCGTCGGCGAGGACGACCGTCTGCGGGCGGCCGACGACGTCCGGGTCCCGGTGGGCGTCGCTGCTGCCCATCGCCGGGATCCAGTCCCGGCGCTCCTCCCGCCCTTCGTCCCGCACGGACGCGACCAGCATGCTGTCCCAGTCGGCCAGCGCCATCTCGTCGTCGGGCGTCCAGGGGCCGTTCCACACCTCGATGGCGTCCGCCTCGCCGAAGCCGAACTTCCAGTTGCAGCCGATGCAGGTGGCGTGCGGGTGGGCCGGTACGACCAGGCCGCCCGCCTTGCGGATCTGGCGGGCGAACCGGCCGTAGCGGTTGTCGCGGGCCCGGTAGCGCCAGTCGACGAAGGTGCCGGGGTCGGTGCCGAGCGCGACCACGTGACCGTTGCGCGTCGTGACCTCCTCGCCCAGCATCACCAGCAGGTCGTCGCCCGCGACGTCCGCCCAATGGGCGTGCGCGGAATGGGTGTTGTGCTCCGAGCTGTTGATGAAGTCCAGGCCCGCCGCCCGCGCCAGCGCCCCGATCTCGGCGGGGGTGCGGCGCCCGTCGGAGTACCAGGAATGCAGATGGCAGTCGCCCCGGTACCAGTCCCGCCCCCGTCCCTTCGCCCGGTCCGGCGGGTACGTCGGCTCGACGGCGGCACCGGGTTCGCCGTACGTCAGCGTGATCGTGATCTCGTAGGTCAGTCCCTGCGGCGCCACCGTGTACGGGCCCAGCGCGATGTGCCAGGTGCCGCGCCGCACCGGACCGGGGAGGTAGCCGGGGGTCGCGTCGTCCGCGCGGATGAAGAACTCCGTGCGCGCCCCGCCCGACCAGCCCCGAAAGCCCCGGCCGCCCAGCTCGGTGCCGCGTTCGTCGAAGATGCCGATGTCGAGGGCGTTGCCCGCGGTGCCGGAGGGGACGGACGGGCGGTCGTAGGTGTAGGCGACCTTGAGCTCCCGTACGCCCGAGGGGATGTCCACCGGTACGTACACGAAGTCGGGCGAACCGGGCGGGAGTGTGCCCCGTACGGTCTTCGTCTGCTGCTGGCCCGCGGCCGACGCGAAGCTCACACCCGAGAGCGTAAGCGCGGCGGCGGCACCCGTCACGAACAGCGTGCGTCTTCCGATCCCTGCCTCGTCGTCACACATGCCGACCAGGATGGGCGCAAGGCGTGAACTCCGGAACACCGCAAGGGGATCGTGCCCTTACGTGCCCAGGCTTCCGGGCTGATGCCGACCGGTCGGTATGGACAGTTGGCGCATCCCCGGGTAGAGATGGGACATGCGCATCGCCGTCACCATCTTCCTCACGGACGAGACCATCACCCCGACCCGGCTCGCCCGTGAGCTGGAGCAGCGGGGCTTCGCCGGGCTGTATCTGCCCGAGCACACCCATATCCCGGTCGAGCGGACGACGCCGTACCCGGCGGGCGGCGACCTGCCGCCCGAGTACGGCCGCACCCTCGACCCCTTCGTCGCCCTCGGCCAGGCCGCCGCCGTCACCGAGCGCCTCGGTCTCGGCACCGGCATCACGCTGGTCGCCCAGCACGATCCGATCGACCTGGCCAAGCAGATCGCGACCGTCGACCACCTCTCCGGCGGCCGCTTCACCCTCGGCCTCGGCTTCGGCTGGAACGTCGAGGAGGCCGCCGACCACGGCGTGGAGTGGCGGACGCGGCGGGAGCTGGTCCGGGACCGGATGGCGTTGATGCGCGCGCTGTGGTCGGAGGAACCCTCCGCGTACGAGGGCGAGTTCGGAAGTGTGCGCGCGAGCTACGCCCACCCCAAGCCCGTGCAGAAGCCGCGCGGGCCGGTCGTGGGTCCCCGCACGCTCGTCGGCGGCGCCGCGGGCCCGAAGCTGATCGCGCACATCTGCGAGTACGCCGACGGCTGGCTGCCGATCGGCGGGCGCGGCCTGTCCGAGTCACTGCCGGTGCTCCGCGCCGCCTGGTCCGACGCCGGCCGCGACCCGTCCGCGCTCCAGGTCGTCCCGTACGCCGTCCACCCCACCCCGGGCAAGCTCGCGCACTACGCGGAGCTGGGCATCGAGGAGGTCGTCGTGCAGTTGCCGCCGGCCGGGGAGGCGGAGGTGCTGCGGGCGTTGGACGGGTACGGCGCCTTCCTGGGCTGACTTCCCGGCGCTGATCAGCCCAACCGTATCCTCGAAGGATGACGACTTCCGCGACCTCCGGAACCGGCCCCACCGAGAACTCCCTGCGTCGCGCCCTCAAACGCGCCCGTGACGGCGTCGCCCTCGACGTCACCGAGGCGGCCGTACTGCTCCAGGCCCGCGGCGAGGCCCTCGACGACCTCGCCGCGTCCGCTGCCCGGGTGCGGGACGCGGGACTTGAAGCGGCCGGCCGCCCCGGCGTCATCACGTACTCGAAGAGCGTCTTCATCCCCCTGACCCGGCTGTGCCGGGACAAGTGCCACTACTGCACGTTCGTCACCGTGCCCGGCAAGCTGCGCCGGACGGGACATGGAATGTTCATGTCCCCGGACGAGGTGCTCGACATCGCCCGGCGCGGTGCCGCGCTCGGCTGCAAGGAAGCCCTCATCACCCTCGGCGACAAGCCCGAGGACCGCTGGCCGGAGGCGCGCGAGTGGCTCGACGCGCACGGCTACGACGACACCATCGCCTACGTCCGCGCCATCTCCATCCGCATCCTGGAGGAGACGGGCCTGCTCCCTCACCTCAACCCGGGCGTGATGACGTGGACCGACTTCCAGCGCCTTAAGCCCGTGGCCCCGTCGATGGGCATGATGCTGGAGACGACGGCGACCCGCCTGTGGTCCGAGCCCGGCGGCCCGCACTACGGCTCCCCGGACAAGGAACCCGCCATACGCCTGCGGGTGTTGGAGGACGCGGGACGCTCCTCCGTCCCCTTCACGTCCGGGATCCTGATCGGCATCGGCGAGACGTACGAGGAGCGCGCCGAGTCCCTGTTCGCGCTGCGCCGCGTCTCCCGGGCGTACCACGGCATTCAGGAGCTGATCATCCAGAACTTCCGCGCCAAGCCGGACACCGCGATGCGCGGCATGCCGGACGCGGAGCTGGACGAACTGGTCGCGACGGTGGCGGTGGCCCGGCACATCATGGGCCCTGCGGCCTGCCTCCAGGCCCCGCCGAACCTGGTCGACGCGGAGTACGAGCGGCTGATCGGCGCCGGGATCGACGACTGGGGCGGCGTCTCCCCGCTGACCATCGACCATGTCAACCCCGAGCGCCCCTGGCCGCAGATCGACGAGCTGGCGGCGAAGTCCGCGGCAGCCGGTTTCGAACTGCGGGAACGTCTCTGCGTGTACCCGGAGTTCGTCCGCCGCGGCGAGCCCTGGCTGGACCCGAGGCTGCGCCCGCACGTGGCGGCCCTGGCCGACCCGGAGACGGGCCTGGCCCGCGCGGACGCGGTCGTCGAGGGCCACCCGTGGCAGGAGCCGGACGAGGCGTTCGTGTCGTCCGGCCGTACGGACCTGCACGCCACGATCGACACCGAGGGCCGTACGTCCGACCGCCGCGACGACTTCGACGAGGTGTACGGCGACTGGGGCGCCCTGCGCGAGGCGGCCGCCCCCGGGATGGTCCCGGAACGCATCGACACGGACGTACGGGCGGCGCTGGCGACGGCGGCGAACGACCCGACGCGCCTGACGGACGAAGAAGCGCTGGCGCTCCTCCATGCCGACGGCCCGGCGCTGGACGCGCTGTGCTCGGTGGCCGACGACGTGCGCAAGTCGGCGGTCGGCGACGACGTGACGTACATCGTCACCCGCAACATCAACTTCACCAACGTCTGCTACACCGGCTGCCGCTTCTGCGCCTTCGCGCAGCGCCGCACGGACGCCGACGCGTACACGCTGTCGCTGGACCAGGTGGCGGACCGCGCCCAACAGGCATGGGACGTGGGCGCGGTGGAGGTCTGCATGCAGGGCGGCATCCACCCGGACCTGCCCGGGACGGCGTACTTCGACATCGCGAAGGCGGTGAAGGACCGGGTCCCGGGCATGCATGTGCACGCCTTCTCCCCGATGGAGGTGGTGAACGGCGCGACCCGCACGGGCATGTCGATCCGGGAGTGGCTGACGGCGGCGAAGGAGGCGGGCCTGGACTCCATCCCGGGTACGGCGGCGGAGATCCTGGACGACGAGGTCCGCTGGGTGCTGACGAAGGGCAAGCTCCCCACGGCCACGTGGATCGAGGTCATCACGACGGCCCACGAACTGGGCATCCGTTCCTCCTCCACGATGATGTACGGCCACGTGGACCAGCCCCGCCACTGGCTGGGCCACCTGCGCACGCTGGCCGGCATCCAGCAGCGCACGGGCGGCTTCACGGAGTTCGTGACGCTCCCGTTCATCCACACGAACGCACCGGTGTACTTGGCGGGCATCGCCCGCCCGGGCCCGTCGACGAGGGACAACAGGGCGGTCACGGCCATGGCCCGCCTGCTCCTGCACCCCTGGATCCCCAACATCCAGACAAGCTGGGTGAAACTGGGCACGGAAGGTGCGGCGGAAATGCTCCGCTCCGGCGCGAACGACCTGGGCGGCACGCTGATGGAGGAGACGATCTCCCGCATGGCGGGCTCGTCGTACGGCTCGTACAAGTCGGTCCGCGACCTGGTGGCGGTGGCGGAGGCGGCGGGCCGCCCGTCCCGCCCCCGCACGACGCTGTACGGGGAGGTCCCGGAGGAACGGCAGAAGGCGGCGGCGGCCTCGGACGGGCATCTGCCGGAGTTGTTGCCGGTGCTGGACTGACGGAGGGGCGTTCAGGCACGCACAGTACGATGATCCGACCCCCGATGTCGGGGGTCGGAGACTGAGGAGATGCGTGCCCGTGCCTGCCCGACGGCTTCCCTCGTGGGCCTGGGTGTCCGGCCTGACCGTGGGGGCGATCACGGCGGTCGTCGTGCTGGCCGTGCAGGCCGAGCGGGGGCCGCGCCCCACGGCCACGGCGACCCGGCCCAGCCCCTCGGCGTCCGCGAGCGCCGAGCCCACGCCGAGCACGCCGGCCCCGGCGGCCGTACCCGACGGCTCGGGGACCGGGCGGCGGATCGTCTACTCGCTGGGGGAGCGGCGGGTGTGGCTGGTCGACGCCAGCGACAGCTCCCGCCGTACGTTCACGGTGTGGCCCGGCACGGTCGACCCCGACCCCGGCAGGTACACGGTCGGCACCCGCACCGAGGCCACCACCGGCTCCGACGGCGTGCAGATCGAGCACGTCGTCTACTTCGCCGCCAAGTCCGGCGTCAACATCGCCTTCTCCGCCGCGGTGGACGGCTCCTCGCCCCCGCCGGCCGCGTCCGGTACGCGCACCGGCGGCATCCGTATGAAGACGGCCGACAGTTCGGCGCTGTGGGCCTTCGGCACGGCGGGGACGACGGTGACGGTCGTCAAGTAGTGGTGTCAGCCTGCCCGTTGGGCAGATGGTTCACCAGCAGCACGACCCCGCTCACCAGGAACACCCGGGTCGCCGCGTCCAGCCCGTTCCAGTCCTCCGACTGCCACATCGCGAACCACTCACCCCCGATCGCGAGGAACCCGGCGCCGAACAGCAGCATCACCATCAGCAGTCCGTACGTCGATATCTGCCGCGCCAACGTGTGGGGGCCGCGCGCCCAGAACCACGTACCGGCGATGAGCAGGAGCGCGGCGACCGTCTCCCACGCGATGATCGCGACATACGCCGCGTCCTGCAGCGCGGTGTCCGTGATGGCTCGCCACATCATGTCCTCGTCCTTGAACGTGGTGTCCATGGCCAGGACATGCCGGACGAAGTCCTGGTTCGTCCCGAAGTCCGTGATGTTCCCGAAGGCGACGAGGGCGATGTAGAGGGCCACGGTGCCGGTGAGCGCGGTGGCGGCGAGGGGGAGTGTGCGTCTGGTGGTGCCTGAGGTGGTTGTGGACATGCCTCTTCTCTACCAGCGTCGGACAGTGCCCACGCCCCCTGATCCAACCGTTCGCCGTCGAATACAGTGCTGAGCTGTCGTACGTACGGACGGTGCCCTGGGGAGGTCTGGTGGATGCGACAGCGGGCGCCGTCTGGGGGCGTGTCGAGCAGCAGGACTTCCGTAGCCGGGTGCGTGGGACGTTGCTCGGTGCCGCCGTCGGGGACGCGCTGGGCGCGCCCGTGGACGGGTTGGACATGGAGGGGATTCGGGCCGCGTACGGGGCTGAGGGTGTCGTCGATCTCGGCCCGGCCTATGGCAGGCGCGGTGCCGTCACGCACCTCACTCAGCTCACCCTCTTCTCCGTCGACGGGCTGATCCGCGCCCAGGTCCGCCGTGACACCGGCGCCTGGCATCCGCCGACCGATCTGCATCGGGCGTATCTGCGCTGGGCCGCCACCCAGCGCGACTGGGGGCCCGACGAGCGGCGCAAGGACGACGGGTGGCTGGCCCGGGAGGAGTGGCTGTACGCCCGGCGCGACCCGGCCCGCGCCCTGCTGATCGGGCTCGGCGACGAGACCATGGGCACGCCGGAGATGCCGAAGAATCCGGGGGAGGCGGGGCCCGAGGCCGCCGCCCGTTCCGCGCCCTTCGGGCTGCTCGTCGGCTGGGAGCCGCAACTCGTCGCCCAGCTCTCCGTGGAGTGCGCCGCCCAGACCCACGGCCACCCCACCGCCTACCTCGCGGCGGGCGCGTACGCCGTGATCGTGCACACGCTGGCGCGCGGCGAGAGCCTTGACGGGGCCGTGCAGCGTGCGCTCGCGCTGCTCGCCGCCCGGCCCGGGCACCAGCCGGTGTCCGACTCGTTGCAGCATGCGCTGGGTGCGGTACGGCAGGGCATCCCGACGCCGGACCGGGTCGCCGACCTGGCCGGCGACGGCACCGCCGACCGGGTCGTCTCCGCCGCCGTCTACTGCGCCCTGGTCGGCGAGGACGTACGCCACGGCCTGCGCCTCGCCGTCAACCACGACGGACCCTCCGCCGCCACCGCCGCCCTCACCGGTGGCCTCCTCGGCGCCCTGCACGGCGAGACCGCCCTGCCGCCGGCCTGGCTGGCCGAGCTGGAGGGCCGCCCCACGATCCTCGAACTGGCCGACGACTTCGCCATGGAGATGACCCAGGGCCCGGCCCTGCACGGCCCGGCCGGCGCGTCCCCGGCCTGGCTGGCCCGCTACCCCCGGGTGTGACCGACCTCACAGGGACCCCGCCCGGCGAACGGACAGGCCGGACTGTGGACCTTTCCCTACGCGCCCGGATACGGGCCGGTGACCCGGAGGCCTTCGGCGCGCTGTTCACCGCGCACGCACAGGCCCTCTACGGTCACGCCGCCCGGCTGACCGGTGACCGTGGCGTCGCGGAGGACGTCGTCTCGCTGACCTTCCTGGAGGCCTGGCGGCTGCGGGAACGACTCAGACCCGAGCCCCCCGACCCCACGGCGGACGGCGACGGACTGCGGCCCTGGCTGTACGGCATCGCCACCAACGTCCTGCGCAACACCCGCCGCGCCGCCCGCCGCCACAGCGCCGCCCTCGCCCGCATCCCGGACCGCCGCGCGGACCGCGAGACGGTGCCGGACTTCGCCGACGAACTGGTCGGCCGTATGGAGGACGCCGAACGGCTCGCGGCCGCCCGTACCGCCCTGCGCCAACTGCGCCGCGCCGAGCGCGAGGTGTTCGCGCTGTGCGTCTGGTCGGGGCTGAGCTACGCGGCCGCCGCCGACGCCCTCGGCGTCCCCGCCAGCACCGTACGGTCCCGCCTCGCCCGCGCCCGGCAGCGGCTGCGGCGGCTGGCCGAGGCGGAGTTGAGGAAGACACCGGAACACACCGCGAGACGCGCTCCCGCCGCCGGACAGGAACCGGATGGCCGCACCGAGCGGCCCGGTCGAACCAGGAGAAGTGCCGATGAACCCCGCAGAGCGTGAAGAACTGGCTCGGCTGCTGCCGAGCCCGGGTGAACCGGTCCTGCCCAGCGACCGTCAGAGCCTGCTGAAG
Organism: Streptomyces spinoverrucosus; assembly: GCF_006539505.1. Taxonomy (GTDB): domain Bacteria; phylum Actinomycetota; class Actinomycetes; order Streptomycetales; family Streptomycetaceae; genus Streptomyces; species Streptomyces spinoverrucosus. The sequence goes on along the minus strand of NZ_BJND01000028.1, from coordinate 65,897 downwards.
GACCATCTGATGCGCGAGTTCACCCAGGAAGCGAAAGCCCAGGAAGCAGAGGCCCAGGGAGCCCAAGTAGCCCAGGACGCCCGGGAAACCTCCCCCCGGCCCATCCCCCCGCCCCGCCCACGCCCCCTCCGCCGCCTGACGATGATCGCCGTCCCCCTCGCCGCCGCGGCCGCCGTCGTCGCCGTAGCCCTCGGCACCGCAGGACCCGGCGCACCCGACAAGCCGGTCACCGACCAGGAGGCCGTCGCCCTGCTCAACCGCATCGCCACGGCCGCCGACGCCAAGGAGACCGTGCCCGTCCGCGACGACCAGTTCGTCTACACCCGCGTCCAGGGCACCGATTTGTCGGAGGCCGGCAAGGAGTGGGAGTACGAGCGCACGGACTGGCAGGCGATCAAGGGCGGGCGCACTGGCCTGGCCAGAACCGTGGTCCTCGACCCGCCGCCCGGCGGCGGGCCGTTCCGCGACGGCAAGTCCACGCAGGACATGACGATGTACCCGGGCCCCGGTCCCTCCGACTACCGGAGGCTCGAAGCCCTGCCCACCGACCCGCAGAAGCTGTACGAGAAGATCTGGGCCGACACCGAGGGCCAGGGCCCCACCCACGAGTGGGCGGCGATGGAGACGATCGACACCCTGCTGGACCGGGCAGTCCTCATCCCCGACGTCAGCGCGGCCCTCTACCGCGCGGCGGCGAAGATCCCCGGCGTCACGGTGGTCCCGGACGCGACCGACGCCGCCGGACGGCACGGCATCGGGCTCACCTTCCAGGACGGCGACGACCGTGACACCTGGGTCTTCGACAGGACCACCCTGGACTACCTCGGCACGGACGAGACGGCCCTGCTGGAGGTCGGGATCGTCGACAAGGTCGGTCAGTCACCCGGAAACTGACGCCGGACAAGCACGATGGGCGGCCGCCCCCAACGGGTACGGCCGCCCATCCGCTCCGGAGCTACTCCTTGCTCGGCGCAGCCCCCACCACGCCGTCCGCCGGCCCGGCCGGTGCCGGTACGGCTGCCGCTGCCCCGTCGTCGTCCGTGTTGATCTTCTCGATGATCGCCAGCCGGTCCGGGGTGTCCTCCGGCTTCAGGTAGCCGATCAGGATGTACAGGATCAGTGACACCGCCAGCGGGATCGACACCTGGTACTGGAGCGGCACGCCGCCCTCGACGTTCCAGTTGATCGGGTAGTTGACCAGCCAGAAGGCGAACAGCCCCGCCGCCCAGCTGGTGAGCGCCGCCGTCGGCCCGGAGCGGCGGAACGGCCGCAGCAGGCCCAGCATCATCGGGATGGCCATCGGGCCCATCAGCCCGGCCACCCACTTGATCACGACGGTGATGATGTCCTTGAACGTGGGGGAGTTGACCTGCGTAGCCGCCGCCATGGACAACCCGAGGAAGACGACTGTCGCGACCCGCGCCACGACCAGCCCCCTGCGCTCGGTCCACGTCCGCGCCCGGGCCCAGATCACCGGCGCGCAGTCCCGGGTGAAGACGGCGGCGATGGCGTTGGCGTCGGAGGAGCACATGGCCATCGTGTGCGAGAAGAAGCCGACGATGACCAGGCCCAGCAGGCCGTGCGGCAGGAGCTGTTCGGTCATCAGGGCGTAGGAGTCGGAGCCGTCCGGCTTCTGCGACTCCACCAGCAGCGGCGACATCCACATCGGGAAGAACAGCACCAGCGGCCAGACCAGCCAAAGGATCGCCGACAGCCGTGCCGACCGCTCGGCCTCCTTCGCGGTCGGCGTCGCCATGTACCGCTGGGCCTGGTTGAGCATGCCGCCGTTGTATTCGAAGAGCTTGATGAAGAGGAAGGCGAGCAGGAACACCGTCCCGTACGGGCCCACCAGCGGTTGCTCGTGGCCGTCCAGCTCCGGCCGGTCCCAGACGCCGAAGAAGCCGCCGTAGTCGCCGAGTTTCGCCACCACTGCGACGAACATCGCGATACCAGCCAGGAGTTGGATCACGAACTGCCCCAGCTCGGTCAGCGCGTCCGCCCACAGGCCGCCGATCGTGCAGTAGACGGCGGTGATGGTGCCGGTGATGAGGATGCCCTGGTTGAGGGAGACCCCGGTGAACACGGACAACAGGGTCGCGATCGCGGCCCACTTGGCGCCCACGTCCACGATCTTCAGCAGCATGCCGGACCAGGCCAGCGCCTGCTGGGTCTTCAGGTCGTAACGGTTTTTCAGGTATTCCAGCGGGGATGCCACATGGAGCCGGGAACGCAGCCGGTTGATCCGCGGGGCGAACAGCTTCGACCCGATGGCGATGCCCAGCGCGATGGGGAAGGACCAGGTCACGAAGGAGGTGACACCGTAGGTGTAGGCGATCCCGGCGTACCCGGTGAACATCACCGCGCTGTATCCCGACATGTGGTGCGAGATGCCGGACAGCCACCACGGCATCTTCCCGCCGGCGGTGAAGAAGTCGCTGACGTTGTCGACGCGCTTGTGCGACCAGACGCCGATCGCGACCATCACGCCGAAGTAGCCGATGAGCACGGCCCAGTCGAGACTGTTCATGTGCCAACCTTCCGGGGTCCGCCTTGTGAACGGCCCGCTCATCGTGAGTGCGGCGACGCGAGCACGACAAGAAAGTGGAAGGTCAAGAGCAGGCAAAAAAGTTCGGTACGATGACCTGTGTTCACACACATGAACTGCTGCGGGTGGCCTCAGCGCATCAACTCCCCCGCGTTGACCAGCAGCGACTGCCCCGTGATGGCCCGCGCCCGGTCCGACGCCAGGAACACCGCCGCGTCCGCCACGTCCCCGTCCGTGGCCAGCTCCGGCAACGCCATCCGCCCGGTCAGCCGCCCCAGCACCTCTTCCACCGGCACCTCCTCGGTGTGCGCGGTGAACCGCACGTACGCCTGCACCGGCGGCCCCCACATCCACCCCGGCAGCACGGTGTTCACCCGGATCCGGTACGGCCCCAGCTCCCGTGCCAGCGAGTACATCGCGCTGGTCAGCGCGCCCTTCGACGCCGCGTACGCCGCCTGCCGCACCTGCGACGGAGCCGCCACCGCCGACTGCGTCCCGATGAACACGACCGACCCGCCGCCGCCCTCCTTCAGCCCCGGCAGACATGCCCGCGTCATCCGCAGCGACCCCAGCAGGTTCACGTCGATCACCGAAAGCCAGGTGTCGAAGTCGGCGTCCTGAAGCCCACCGAAGTAGCTGTCCCAGGCGGCGACATGGACCACCGCGTCGATCCCCCCGAACCGCTCCCGCGCCAGCCCGGCCAGCGCCGCGCACTGCCCCTCGTCGGTGATGTCCGTCGCCCGGTACGCCGTGTGCGCCCCGTCCGGGTCGATCGCGGCCGCGCTCTTGGCGAGGTTCGCCTCCGTGCGCGCGCCGAGCACCGCGTTCCCGCCGTCCCGTACGACCGCCGCGGCCACCTGGTGACCCAGTCCGGCGCCCACCCCGGAGACGACCACTGTCTTGCCGTGGAGCAGCGACATCAGGGCCTCCCGCCTCTGGCGATTTATCTGACGGAGCGTCAGAGTATGGGCGACGCGAGGAAAGGGGAACGCCATGGACACCCGCAGCGAGCTCTACGCCGAACTGGCCGCCGTCGGCCCCTACGGCGTCCGCCCCGGCCACGCCCTGATCACCATGGTCGAACCGCACCCGGGCCACGAGTACGCCTACAACCGCTGGTACGAGGACGACCACTACTACTCCGGCGCGATGGCCATGCCCTGGATGTACGCCGGCCGCCGCTGGGTCGCCACCCGCGAGCTGCAACTCCTGCGCTACCCGGAGAAGTCGGCGATCGCCCAGCCCGTCACTGCGGGCTGCTACCTTTCGACGTACTGGATCACCGCGGGCCGCCACGCCGACCACATGAAGTGGACCGTCGCGATCAACAAGCGCCTCAACCACGACGCCCGCGTCCACCACGCCCGCACCCACGTCTTCACCGCGTTCCAGGACCACGAGACGACCGTCTACCGCGACGGCGCCGCCGGGCCCCGGGACTTCCACGCCCTCGACCACCCCTACGCCGGACTGGTCCTCCAGGTCGTCGACGCCGACTCGCCGCAGCAGCGCGCGGAACTGCTCCAGTGGCTGCGCACCCGCCACCTGCCCAGGCGGCTCAAGGGCTCCCCGGCCGCCCTGGTCACCGTCTTCCGCCCGGTCCCGCTGCCGGGCGACCGCATGACGTACGTCAAGCAGGTCGAGGGCGTCGACACCCGGCTGACCCTGCTGTGGTTCCTGGAGACGGACCCCAGGGAGTGCTGGGAGCAGCACTTCGCCGGGCTGGGTGAGATGGAGGAACTGGGGCGGACGGAGCTGGTCGCGCCCTTCATCCCCACCGTGCCGGGCACGGACCGGTACGTCGACCAGCTCCGCTGATCACCGGAGCTCCTCCGGGCACGGCGTCCCCCGAGGCAGGTCGTAGGGAGACGCCAGCCGGTACGTCCCCGCCCGGGGGGCCAGCAGGACCGTCCACTTGTCGCCCTGCGCGTCCTCCTCGGTCTCCATCAGGCAGCCGTTGAGGTTGAGGTACGTCTTCGGCGCGCCCTCGGGACGGTCCTTGGAGGCCTCCGTCTCCTGCGGCGCCTCGACGCCCTCGCCCTTGGCGTCGACCAGTTTCAGCCACGGCGAGTACGGCACGCGGATCAGCACCCGGCCCGGCTGCTTCACCCGGAGGGTCATCTCACCCTGCTCGGCCCGGTCGACGGTGGCCGGTGGATCGGCGAGCGGGGTCGGGTCGGTCACCCGGAACAGCTGCCAGTTCGCGTCCCCCCAGATCTGCGTCAGATACGGCAGCCCGCGCTGCACCAGCTGCCGCTCCCGCTCACCGCCGTCCCCGTCCGGCTCGTCCTTGGGCAGCACGACGTAGTGCACCGCCCAGCGCTTGAGCCACTCGTGGTAGTTGGCCGAGTTGAGGGTGTCGTCGTAGAAGAGCGGGTTGCGCTCCATGTCGGCCTGGCGGTTCCAGCCGCGGGCGAGGTTGACGTACGGGGCGAGTGCGGAGGCCTCGCGGTGGGAGCGGGCCGGGACCACCTCGACGCGGCCCTTCTCGGCGCCGACCTGCTGCAGTTCGTTGACCAGCGGGGCCAGCTCACGCGCCCAGGACGCCCTCGGCGTCGTATGGACCACGTCGTCGACCGACTTGTAGCCGATCCAGGTGACGAACCCGATGAAGGCCACCACGATGGCGTACCACTTGCGCGAGTGCGGCACCGCGAACGGCAGCGCGGCCAGCAGCGCGACGCCCGCGAACAGCATCGACAGTCGCGTGATGTTCGACCCGATCTGCGAGCTGATCAGCCACACCAGCAGCACGGCCAGGCCGTACACGGCGGAGGTGATGCGCACGGTCTTCCAGTCGCGCGGGACGAGGAGGAAGACGAAGGCCGAGTAGAGCAGGGGCAGCGCGGCCGACCCGAAGGACATCGGCTGGGTGCCGGAGAACGGGAACGCCCACGCCGACACCGCCACCACGGCGGACGGCGCGAGCCCCAGCGCCCATGCGCCCGGGCGCCGCTTCTGCAGGAACAGCGCAACCGCGACGAGACCGACAAACAGCCCGGCGACGGGCGAGGACATGGTGGCGAGCGCGGCGAGAGGAGCGGCGCACAGGGCCTTCGCCCAGCGTTTGTAACGCCAGCGGTACGGCCAGCAGAACACCACCGCGACCGCGGCCAGCGCGAACAGCGTGCCGAGTCCGAACGTCACCCGCCCCGACACCGCGTTGCACAGCAGCCCGAACACCCCTGCGAGCCCGGCCCACAGCGGCTGCCGCACCGCCCGGCTGCGCACCAGGATCAGCGTCAGCAGCCCCGCGGAGAGCGTCCCCGCGATCATCATCGTGGTCCGCACACCGAGCAGCGACATCAGATACGGCGACACCACGCTGTACGACACCGGGTGCATGCCGCCGTACCAGGCGAGGTTGTACGCCGAGTCGGGGTGGCGGCCGACGAACTCGGCCCAGGCGTCCTGCGCCGCGAGGTCCCCACCGCTGTTCGCGAACGTGAAGAACCAGGTGACGTGGAGCACGCCCGAGAGGGCGGTGGTGAGAAGGACGGGATGCTGGGCGAGCCGCTTCAGCCGGTCACGGACGGTCACCCCGGGCGGCCCGGGCGATGCGTCGGGCGATCCCTCGGAAGGTCTCGCCGGCACGCGTATTCGCGGGCCGGATCCCGGGCCCGGACCGGTGTCGTCGGCGCGTGTCGGCTCCGCAGTGGCCACCTGTTGGCACTCCCCGTGTCCCGTCTTCCGCTCTCGGCCGCACGCCCCGTTTCCCGGCTGTTTTCGGCCATGTGACGAGGCGTTCCCGCGCCCGTCCCGTGCGCGGGCGTCCTGTCCCGTTTCGTGACGCTAGCACGCACCCCGCCGACGGGCGCCCGGGGAGGGCTCCGTCGACGGGGTGCGGTGGGGTGGTCACGCGTGGGCCGGGTCAGGCGACGCGGGTCAGCTTGTCCGTGAAGCCCGGTTCGGTGAGGTCCGACTGCAGGGCCACCGGCACCTCGACCGCGCCGCCGCTGCCATCGCCCACGGTGAGCGTGCCGACCTTGGTGCCGGCCTTCGCGGTGTGCGGTACGGCGTCGGGGGCGAAGGACAGCTTCACCTTCAGGCCCGCCCAGCCGACCGCGGTGACGTCCTGCGTGACGACGACCGGCGTCCGGCCGCCGAGCTGATCGTCGACGTACCCGACGACATCGCCCTTCTTCAGGATCTTCGCCGAGGCCAGCGCGTCCTGGGCGCCGAGCATCGCGGTCTTGCTGACGGCGTTCACCGTGTCGATGATCGGCGCCTTGTGCTGGCCGAGGATCGCGCCGACCACGGTGACCGTCTCGCCGCCGACCTCCTTGGTGGCGGCGAACAGCAGGTTGCCGCCGGCCGCGGTGGTGGTGCCGGTCTTGATGCCGATGGCGCCGTTGTAGGGCACGAGGGTGTTCCAGTTGCGCCACTTCTGGCCGGACGGGTCGAACCACGAGGGCAGCTTGGTGATCTCCACCAGGGCCGGGATCTGCACCAGCTCGTTGCCCAGCTTCACCTGGTCCTCGGCGGTGGAGACGGTGGTCTCCTTCAGCCCGGAGGCGTCGGTGTACGTGGTGTTCTTCATGCCCAGCTCCTTGGCGGTGTCGTTCATCTTCTTGATGAACGCGGCCTCGGTGCCGGAGTCCCAACGGGCCAGCAGGCGCGCGATGTTGTTGGCGGAGGGGATCATGATGGCGGACAGTGCCTGGCGCAAGGTGAGCTGGTCGCCCTCCTTGACGGTGTTGAGCGTGGACTCGCCGGCCTGGTCGTAGCCGCCCTCCTTCTCGGCGAGCGCGTCGACCGTGATCTTCGGGCCCTCCTCGCCGGGCTTCAACGGGTGCTTCTGCAGGACGACGTACGCCGTCATGGCCTTGGCGACCGAGCCGATGGCGACCGGCTTCTGCTCGCCGAAGCCGCCCATCGTGCCGATGCCGGTGACGTCCATCGCGCCCTGACCCTCGTTCGGCCACGGGAGGGTGACCTGGTCGCCGTCGAAGGTGTACGACGCCTCGGCGGTGAGTTCTAGGGCGGGCGTCGGCAGCGGCCGTACGGCCTGCACGATCGCAAACACGATCGCCAGCAGCAGTACCAGCGGCGTCCAGATCTTGACCCGCCGCACCGCCGTCCGCAGCGGGGTCTCCGGGGGCGGCGGGGTGTTGGTCAGCTCGGCCAGCAGATCCAGCGGCGGCTTCGGCGGCAGCGGCTGCTGCGTCGTCCGCTCCGGGCCGACCTGCGGCACGGAGGCGGTCTGGTCGGCGGGGACCCTCGGCAGCGCGGTGGTGGCCTCGGCGGGCGCCTTGGACTTCTCCGCCGCGACCTTCGGCAGCGCGGTCGTCGCCTCGGCGGGCCGCGGGGGCTTGCGCGTCGACGGGTCGTCCAACGGCTTCAGCGCAACGAACTTGCTGGTGCGCTCGGCATCCGACTCCGGCGCCGGAGCGGGCTTCTTGACGTCCCCCAGCTTCAGCATGGTGGTCGGCTGGTCGACAGCCGGTTCCGACGGCTTCACGGCCCGGAAGACGGCCGTGGGCTGGTCTACGGGGGGTGCGTCGGCCTTGGTGGCGTCGTCGGCGCTGGATTGCGGGGTGCGGCCGCTCGTGGCGGCGTGCTGGGAGTCGGCCTTGGTGCGGTCCGGGGCGGCGTCCGGGGAGCCGTCCTTGGGAGCGTCCTTGGCGTCCTCGGGTGCGGCGTCGGTGTCGCCCTTGGTGTTCTCGGCTGCGGCGCCGGTGTCGCCCTTGGCCGTCTCGGTCACGGCGCTGGTGTCGCTGTCGGCTGTCTCGGTCGCGGCGCCGGTGTCGCTGTCGGCTGTCTCCGTCGCGGCACCGGCCTTGCCGTTGGCCGTGTTGGCTACGGCGCTGGTGTCGCTGTCGGCCGTCTCGGCCGTGGCACCGGCCTTGCCGTTGGCCTCGCCGGCTGCGGCCCGAGTGTCCCCAGGTTCCCCGGCTGCGGCGCCGGTGTTCGCGGTCTCCTCGCCGTGAGCATCCAGCTCCTCGGTGGGCTCGCTCCGCTGGGCGAGAGCCCCCTCCACGGCGGGCGTCTCGTCCTGGGCGGGAGCCTCCTCCACGGCGGGCGTCTCGGCCTCGGCGGAGTTCTCCTGACCGGCGGCCGACTTGTCCTCGGCGGCGCCGTCCTCCCCGCCAGAGTCCCCGGCACCGGCGGCCGTCACGTCCTCGGCCTCGTTGGCAACCTCAGCCCTGTCGCCGGGCTCGTCGGCGTCGGTGTCGCCCTCGCGCTCACCCTCGGCCTCATCTGCTGCCCCAGCCCCGTCGCCGGGCTCATCGGCGTCCGCGTCGCCCTCCTCGGCCTTCCCGTCCGCAGACGTCACCCAAGCCGCCACAGCCGCCCGCAGCCGGTCGTCGCCCGTCGTGTCGGACTCGGCACCGTCCTCGGGCGCTTCGGGCTCCTCACGGCCCGCAGGTTGCTCGGAAGCCGCCTCACCAGCAGCCCCCTCCGTCTCCTCGGAGAGTTCCTTCACCGAGAGCACCCGCGTCGCCGTGTCCGCCTCACGCCCGCCCCCGGACTCCCGTGCCACGGCGAGCCGTGGGTCAGGGGTGGTGGCGCCGTTCCTGGCCTCGGGAACCGGACTCGCGCTCCCCGACGTCGGTTCTGCCGACGACTCGCGCTGCTTCGACCTGTCGGGGGACTCGCCCGCCACCGATGCCTCCTCCATGCGCCGCACGCCTCCGTGCGCGTACCCAACCGTGAACCGTTGCCCGGACCACCGCCCCCACCAGGACTGTCCGAAGCGCTGTCCGAACCATGTACCAGTGTCCTGTGTGCGGACCCGACCCACGCCGAAGACGAGAACGACATACCTACTGGTTCCCTCACAAACAGGTCACGCACCCTCGACAGACCAATGTGAGAGGGGTCACCCTGTCATTCATCCACGCGGGGAGGCATGGATGGGCAGGAGCCGCAGAACACTTCCGGAGGAGCTTCTGCTGCTGGCACTGGACCCGGCAACGGGTACCACGGCACAGCCGCAGTCGCTCGACCTCGGTCTGGCCGGAGCACAGCTAGTGGAGCTGGCGCTGGCCGGACGGATAGCCCCAGACGGGGATCGTATCGCCGTGGTGGTACCACGGCCGACAGGAGATCCGACACTGGATTGCGCGTTGGAGTTGCTGCGCAGGCGCGGCGCCCCGGTACGGGCGGTCCACTGGATCGGCGGGCCACGACTGGGGCTCCGCCAGACCTACCTCTCGCATCTGGAGCGGTGCGGCATGGTGCATGCCGTGGCCGGTCAGATGTGCGGGGTGTTGCCGACAACTCGCTACCAGGCGACGGACAACGCCATCAGCCGGGAGATCAGGGCCCGGCTGGATTCCGCGATCCGCACCGGCGTTCCGCCGGACCCGCGGACCGCGGCGCTCGCCGCACTGGCCCACGCGGTCGGCCTCGGCAAGCACCTGTATCCGGGCAACGAGGGCCGCTCGTCCCGTTCCCGGCTGCGGGACCTGATCAGGCACGACCCGATGGGCGGCCTCGTGGCGCACGCCGTGATGGACGTTCAGAACGGCGTCGCGGCCCAGCCGCGCCGCAGCCCTGCCCCGGCCGGCCGCCAGGCCGCCGCCGGAGCCAGGTCGGCGGAGCCGGCCCGGAGTGTCCCGGTGCAGCCGCACCGCGGCACGATGGCACGCGCCGTGGCCCACTGAGCCGCAGTCCCACGGCAGCGCACCATCACCCAACGGCACCACCCAGCACCACCGGTACGGCCCACAGGGCACCGGGCCGCACCACGCACCGTCAGCGCCGCACCTGAGTCCCCAAGACCCGGTTCGGGAGCCGCAGCGGTCCGCGCGGGGTGGCGGGAGCCGTCGTTCGGACGACGGACGGCCCCACCACCCCGCGCGGTCGCATGTCCCGCGCCGCTTCGCGTACCTCGCGTACCCTCGCGAACACCTCGCACGAAGTGGTACGAACTTGCGTCCTGTCGCGTACCCACCGCATATCCACCGCATATCCGCTGCATATCCGCTGTTTCCCAGCGGTAAGTAGCCCCTTGGTGGCAGTCTGCTCAGCAGCAGATACGCATAGTTGCAAGTTCGAGGCACGCAGCCGGAGGTGCACGTCCCGTGGCGTCCAATGTCAATCCCACCGTCAGGCGGCGCCGGCTGGGCCAGGAGCTGCGCAGGCTCCGCGAGCTCAAGGGCATGACGGCCGAGGAGGTGGCGGAGCGGCTGCTGGTGTCCCAGTCGAAGATCAGCCGTCTGGAGAACGGCCGACGCAGCATCAGCCAGCGCGACGTCCGTGACCTGTGCGGTGTCTACGAGGTGGAGGATCACCGGATCGTCGACTCGCTGATGCAGATGGCCAAGGACTCGCGCCAGCAGGGCTGGTGGCACTCCTTCGGCGATATCCCGTACAGCGTCTACATCGGTCTGGAGACGGACGCGGCGAGCCTCCGGGTGTACGACCCGCAGGTGGTCCCCGGCCTGTTGCAGACGCGCCAGTACGCCGAGTCGCTGATCCGCGGCGCGCTGCCGGAGGCGACGCCCACCGACATCGACAGACGCGTTCAGGTGCGGCTGCGTCGGCAGGAACGTATTGCCGCCGAGGAGAACCCGCTGCGCCTGTGGGCGGTGCTCGACGAGGCCGCCGTACGCCGCGAGGTCGGCAACAAACAGGTGATGATCGACCAGCTGGAGCACCTGCTGGAGATGTCCCAGCTGCCGCATGTCACCGTGCAGTTGATCCCGTTCCAGATGGGCGCGCACCCCGGTGTGAGCGGGCAGTACGCGATCCTGGAGTTCCCGGACGCCGCGGATTCCAGCGTGGTCTACATCGAGGGTGTCACCAGCGACCTCTACCTGGAGAAGCCGCAGGACGTCCAGAAGTACAGCGTGATGTACGAGCATTTGCGGGCGCAGGCGCTGAATGTCGACCAAACCCGGGAATTCCTCTCGGATGTGGCGAAGAGTTACGCTCGCTGAGCCCTGCGGGATGCGCGGGGCGGAAAGATACACCGTCGCCCGCCTCGTTGGGAAGTCCTTGCTGGTATATGCCAGCCGGTCGAGTGAATGGCCGCTCCGTGCGGCGATGTTGGCGAGTAGCGTCGATCACGCCATCGAGCAAGAACGTTGGCGCGATCACAGCAACTCAGCAACTGCTTACCGGAGCGAAAATGGCAATCAAGCAGGGCGCGACGGACACGTGGGTCAAGTCCTCGTACTCCCAGGGCAACGGCGCGTGCGTCGAGATCAAGTCCCCTGTCCTGTCCGCAATCTCCGTCCGGGACTCCAAGGTGACCGAGGGCCCCGTCCTGGCGTTCCCCGCGACCGCGTGGAGCGTCTTCGTGGCCTCGGTCAAGGCGTAAGGGGAGGAGGAACCTCCCTGACGCCGCCCGACAACTGCACAGCAGTACCCCAAGAGCCCTCTCGACCAGTTCGCCGTCCTAGCCGAGAGGGCTCGGGCCTGTCCTTGGACCGTCAGGTCACCGCACGGGGAACGCCACGTCGCACACCGGGTCCTCGGGCCCGGCAGCGTCCCAGTCCGCGAAGTAGACCTCCCGGCTGGGCCCGTCGAACGTCAGCCCCTGCCCCCCGACCCACTGCTCCACCGCCTCGAACGCGGCGAGGATCTGCGGATGCGCCACCTGCGCCTTGGTGATCCGGGTGTACGCCAGCCGCCGCGCGGGCTCGACCCGCACCCGCGCCTGGTGCGCCCGCCCGGCCGCCTCGGCCCACGCCCGCGCCGCCGCCTCGTCGGCAACCGGCACGCACGCCTCCACCGGTCCGTCGCTCTCCATCGACACCTCGGAGTGGTACACGACGAACGGCGCCGCCGTGATGCCGCCGCACTCCTTCGCCGCCTCCTCCAGTCGGCCCAGCGACGCCCCGATCCACGCCGGCAGCTCACCCGCCAGCACATGCCGCGTCTCGCTGATCAGCACCTGCTCGGGCACGTCCACCGTCTCGACCACGAACTTCCCGTACATCTCGGAGCTCCTCCCCGACAGTCGTCCACGGAGGTACTCGGCGAGCGTCCGCTGCCCGGCCAACCGCTCCTCGACGTCCGCCCAGTACACGTCGAGCCGGTCGGCGGCAGCGGCCCCGTCCGGCGCCTCGACGACCTCGGCGATCCGCGCGAGCGGCATGTCGAGCTGGCGCAGGAGCGCCACGAGCCGGGCGCGTTCGACCTGTCCCGCGCGGTAGTAGCGGTAGCCGCTGGCCTCGTCGACGTGCGCCGGGGCCAACAGTCCCAGCCGGTCGTACAGCCGCAGGGCCTTGGCCGACAGGCGTGCCCGGGCGGCGAACGTCCCGATGGTGAGCAGTTCCTCTCCTACGTTCACCACGTCATCCTCCGTCACCGGGCGCCGTTGGCCCGGTGACAGGAAGGTCGGGTCTGCCCCAGGGGAAAGGTCAAGCGGCGAGCTGCCGCTCCACCGCCGCCACGACCTCCGCCGCCTCCGGCTCGGTCTGCGGCGAGAACCGGGCGACGACCGTGCCGTCCCGCCCGATCAGGAACTTCTCGAAGTTCCAGCGGATGTCCCCGCTGTGCCCCTCGCCGTCGGCGAAGCCGACCAGCCGCTCGTACAGCGGGTGCCTGCCCTCCCCGTTCACCTCGACCTTCTCGGTCATCGGGAAGGTCACGCCGTACGTCGCCGAGCAGAACTCGGCGATCTCCTCGGCGCTGCCGGGCTCCTGCCCGAGGAACTGGTTGCAGGGCACGCCGAGCACGGTGAACCCGCGGTCCGCGTACCGCTCGTGCAGCCGCTCAAGCCCGGCGTACTGCGGGGTCAGCCCGCACTTGGAGGCCACATTCACGATGAGCACGGCCTGCCCGGCGTACTGCTTGAGGTCGGCGGAGCCGCCCTGGAGCGCGTCGATGTCGGTGTCGAGGACGGATGCGTGTGCGTCATTGGTCGTCATGGGCGGATGCTAACGCCGGGGGGTGTCGGGAGGGCGTTCAGGCCGCCTCAGCCGACCTCAGGAGGACCTCCCCCGCCGCCGTCCGTGAGTACAGCACCGAGCGCCCGGCCCGTCGCCGCTGCACCAGCCCCGCGTCCAGCAGCACCCGCAGATGCCGCCCGACCGACCCGAGCCCCTGCCCGGTCACGGCGACGACCTGGGTCGTACTCAGCGGCGACTCCAGCAGCACGAGCACCTCGGCCCGCGCCCGCCCGAGCAGCGCGCCGAGGGCGGCGGGCACGGGTGGCCGGGCGCTTTCGTCGGCGAGGACGCCATCGCACGGGTAGACGACGGCGTACCGCTCCCGCCGCGGCTCCTCCCACGACACCCACCCGGTCTGCGGGGTGACCGGCACGAAGAGCAGCTCCGCACCCGAGACCTCCCGCGGCGGATACTCATGCAGATTGACCTGCAACCGGCTCTCCCCGAGCCACCGCGTCCGCCCCGGCCGCAAGGCGTCCAGTACGGCCGCCCAGCCACCTTGCCCCGCCCGCGCGGTCCGCGCGACCACATCGGCCTCCAGCACCCGCCGCCGACGGGCCCAGTACGGTCGTACGCCCTCCTCCCAGACGTACTCGACCAGCCGCGCGGCCCGGTCGGCGAGGTCGTCCCGTTCCAGCGCGGCGGGCAGCGGACCGCCGAGGGACATCCGCAGATGCGCGCGGACGGCCTCTGGCCGTGCCGCACGCACCCGCGCGAGCGCGTCCGCGAAGCTCTCCCCGTCCCACGGGGTCGGTGTCAGGAAGTCGGCGATCCAGTCCCGGCCCAGCCCGGCGCGGACGAGCGCCGCGGTGACGGGATCGGCCGCGAGTCGGGCCCGGTACGCCGGCAGATGGGCGCGCAGCCAGGCCTGCTCGCCGGGATGCGCACCGGCACCGGCGTGCAGGAGCTTGAGGCTGGCGAAGGTCTCGGCGTAGGGGGAGAGGAGGAAGCGGCTGCGGGCGAGGGTGTCGGCATCGACCTGCCACCACCCCATGGTCTTCCCGCCCCCCGGGTCCTTTCGCGTGTGCGCGAAACAATAACGCGCCGGTGCGGGGCGCCGGAGACTCCGCGCATGCGCAGTCACCGTTACCGACACCTGTTCCGCACGCCGGAGTTCACCCCGCTCTTCCTCTCCTCCTCGGCCCACATCGTGGGCCAGACGATCGGCGGCCTGGCTCTGGGCACGCTGGTGTACGAGGCGACCCGCTCGCCGCTGCTGTCGGCGGTGAGCATGTTCGGGCCGTCGCTGGCGCAGGTGCTGGGCGCGACGCTGTTCCTGTCGTGGGCGGACGGCCTGCCGCCCAGGAAGGCGCTGACGGCCGTCTCGGCGGGCTTCGCGGTGGGTACGGCGCTCCTGGCGCTGCCCGGTCTGCCGATCTGGTCGGTCCTGGTCGTCGTACTGGCGCAGGGGCTGATCGCGTCGCTGGGCGGGGGAGTGCGGTGGGGACTGCTGACGGAAATCCTCTCCAAGGACGGCTATCTGCTGGGCCGTTCGGTGTTCAACATGATGAGCGGCGTCATGCAGATCTCCGGATACGCCACCGGCGGCGCCCTTCTGGTGGCGATCGGGTCGGCGCGCGTGACGTTGCTGCTGTCGGCGCTGCTGTTCCTGGCGGCGGCGGTCCTGGCCCGGCTGGGCCTGGGTCCACGCCCACCGCGCGCATCCGGGTTCCGCCCGTCCGTGGCGGCGACATGGCGCACCAACGCCCTCCTGTGGTCCTCCGCCCCTCGTCGGCGCCTCTACCTCGCCCTGTGGGTCCCCAACGGCCTGATCGTCGGCTGCGAGTCGCTGTTCGTGTCGTATGCCCCCGGGGATGCGGGGCTGCTGTTCGCCTGTGCGGCGCTGGGGATGTTCGTCGGAGACGTGACGATCGGCCGCCTGGTGCCGCGCGCGGTACGCGCCCGCCTCGGCGTACCGCTGCTGTTGCTGCTGGCCGCGCCGTATCTGCTCTTCTTCACACGCCCGGCACTCCCGCTCGCCGCCGTCACCGTCGCCGTGGCCTCCGTCGGCTTCGGAGCGAGCCTGGTCCAGCAGGAGCACCTGATGACCCTGGTCCCGGAGCAACTCAGCGGCCACGCCCTGGGGTTGCACTCGGCGGGCATGCTCACGATGCAGGGCGTGAGTGCGGCGCTCGCGGGGGCGGTGGCCCAGATCGCCTCCCCGGCGGTGGCGATGACGGCGATGGCGGGGCTGTCGGTGGCGGTGACGGGGTGTCTGGGGTGGGGCATGCGCAGGGACCGGGGGAGGACCGAGCGGGGCGCGGTTGTTGCGGGTTGAGCGCCCCGGACGAGGAGCGCACCGCCCGGGAACCGGAGTGATCCTGACAGAGGTGCCGGAGACCGTGGCTTGCTGCTCACCCAGCTGGTACGGCTCTGCGGCGGACGGCCGGCTCGACGTCCACATAGGCTTCCGAACGACCCTCCCCACCCCGTCCCACCCAGCAGCCGCCAGCTTTCCCCCGGAGGGGCAGGGCATGCTCACCGAGTTCTGGAGAGGCAGAGCCCGTGCCTCGACCGGAAATCCTCTGCTGACCCCAAGCACCACGATCGGAGACCCAGCATGACCAAGCAGCTCGCCACCTTCACCCTCGGCGGCGACCTCACCGTCCACCCTGTCTTTCACGCAAGGTGCCCGGTCCTTCAGGGCCGGGGTGAATGCGTGCTCCCGCAGCGCAGGGCAGGGATAGACGAGTCGCTGCCAGGGCGATTCGTCGTCTCCACCCGTGAACCTGAGGGCGACCTCAAGCAGTGGGTGGTGACGGCGGGTTGAGGACCTGTGGCTGGGGGTTGCCGTGGAAGGCAGGACGTTTCGGTCACTCTCACGGGTGATGTCGATCGAAGGCGTGCGCGGGAGGGGAACGGGGTGGCTAGGTTCGTGGCATGTCACGTTTCCGGCTGTACCCGACGCCCGTGCAGGCGCAGCAGATGCTGCTGCACTGCGCGCACGCCCGGTACGTGTGGAACCTGGCGGTGGAGCAGCACACGCACTGGCGGCCCGGCCGCAGGTCCGCGCCCGGCTTTGCGGAGCAGTGCCGCCAGCTGACCGAGGCCCGGCGTGAGAACGAGTGGCTCGGGGCCGGGAATGCGGACGTGCAGCAGCAGGCTCTGAAGGACTTCGCCGCAGCCAGGAACGCCCGCTTCACCTCGGGGTTCGGCGAGCCGACCTGGCGCAGGAAGCACGTGCACGAGGGCTTCCGGGTCATCGGTAGCGATCGTGTTCCGGAGTTCGAGCCGGACGGCAGCCCGAAGCTGAACGCCAAGGGTAAGCAGGTCATGGGCCGCTCGGTTGTGGTGCAGAGGCTGAACCGGCGGTGGGCGCAGGTGAAGGTGCCCGGCTGTGGCTGGGTGCGTTTCCGCCTCTCCCGTGCCGAACTGCCCGCTGCGAAGACGTTCCGGGTCACCTTCCGTAACGGACAGTGGCATATTGCGTTCGCCGTCGTTCCCGAGCCGATCGACGCGCCGGCAACGGGCGAGGTCATCGGCATCGACCGGGGTGTGACCATCACGGCCGCTCTGTCCGACGGCCGGAAGCTGAACTGCCCGCAGCTTACGGTCAAGGAGCGCGCACGGATCCGGAAGCACGAGCGGCGTGCCGCCCGCGCCCCGAGGGGCAGTGAGGCCAAGGTTGCCGAGCACGCGAAGGTCGCCCGGTTGAAGGCGCGCGAGGCGAATCGGCGCAAGGACTGGTGCGAGCAGACAAGCACGATGCTCGCCAGGTCGTACGGG
Source organism: Streptomyces spinoverrucosus (assembly GCF_006539505.1). GTDB lineage: Bacteria > Actinomycetota > Actinomycetes > Streptomycetales > Streptomycetaceae > Streptomyces > Streptomyces spinoverrucosus. The sequence continues at coordinate 48,779 of NZ_BJND01000028.1, read as the reverse complement.
CTGGTGCGGTTCGAGAAGCTGAACATCAAGAACATGACTCGCTCGGCGAAGGGAACGGTCGAGCAACCTGGCACGAACGTCCGACAGAAGGCCGGGCTGAACCGGGGCATCCTCGCTCAGGGCTGGGGCCTGCTGAGGCAGCGCACTGAACAGAAGGCTCCGGGCCGGGTCGAGGATGTGGCCGCACCCTTTACCTCGCTGCGTTGCAGTGCCTGCGGATGGATCGAGAAGAAGTCGCGCAAGAGCCAAGCCGACTTCGTCTGCGTGTCCTGTGGCTTCACCTGCAACGCCGATGAGAACGCAAGCATCAACGTCGCGGCAGGACAGGGCGGGATCCCCCGCCCCCGGCAAACAGCCGGTGCCGGAGGGGTGACAGCGGCCGCCAGCTGTTCGAGCGCCCGTGAACCTCAACCCGCATGGATTGGAATCCCCCTCTTTTAAGAGGGGGAGGATGTCAAATGTACAGCGTCTACGACACGGCGCAGGAGATCACGGACTACTTGAACGCCTTCGTGGCCGCCGATCTCCCCATCCTCATCGGCGAGTTCGGTGGACCGCCCGACCAGTGGGGCGACCCGGACGAGGACACGATGATGGCCGCGGCCGAACAGCTCGACCTCGGTTACCTGGCCTGGTCCTGGAGCGGCAACACCGACCCGATCCTCGACCTGGCGATCGACTTCGACCCGAGCCGGCTCAGCTCATGGGGCCAGCGCATCTTCCACGGTGCGAACGGCATAGCCCAGACGTCGAAGGAGGCCACGATCTTCGGCGGCGGCACGCCGACCGACACCCAGCCCCCGACCGCCCCCGGCACCCCCTCCGCCTCGGCGGTGACCTCCACGTCGGTCACCCTCACCTGGCCGGCGGCCACGGACAACGTACGCGTCACCGCCTATGACGTGGTCCGCGTCGCCGGCGCGTCCGAGCCGACGGCCGCCTCCTCCGCCACCGACACGGCCACGGTGAGCGGCCTGACGGCCGGCACGACGTACACCTTCGCCGTCTACGCCCGCGACGCCACCGGCAACCGCTCACCTCGCTCGGCGACGGTCACCGTCACCACCGCCGACGCCCCGGCCGTGGCCTGCTCGGTCGGCTACCGCGTGGTGAACGAGTGGCCCGGCGGCTTCCAGGGCGAGGTCGTGATCCGCAACACCGGCACGACACCGCTGAACGGCTGGACCCTGGCCTTCACCTTCACCGACGGCCAGACCATCACGAACATGTGGGGCGGGACGGCCAGTCAGACGGGTGGGGCGGTGACGGTGACCCCGGCCTCCTACACGTCCACGATTCCGGCCGGCGGGTCGGTGATGGTGGGGTTCGTGGGGGCGAGCGGGGCGACGAACACGGCTCCGACGGCGTTCACGCTCAACGGCGGGAACTGTGCGGCGGGCTGACTCGGTCTTCCTGACACCGGCGGGGGCGGGGTGGGCGAAGCCACTTGCCCCCGCCGGTGTGCAGGAACGGTTTCGTCGCTTACGGCGTCACCGCATTGCCGCCGAAGGTCACGACGAGGCGGCCGTCAGCGGCGTAGGACCACCGCAGGGCGCCGGAGTAGGAGGAGCACCGGGAGCCGTTCGAGCCCATCCAGAACTGGTTCGAGCTGTCGTTGTTGCCGACGATCCGGTCGTTCGTGCCGCTGCCGCTGCGGCACGACGTGTTGTTCCGGAACACCGAACTACCGGCGTCGAAGGAGAAGTTGCGCTGTTCGTTGTCGATGCTGATGTTGTCCGACACGGTCATGGTGCCGGGGTTGCGGTTGTAGGTGAACCCGTGCTTGCCGTTGTTGTAGGCGATGTTGCGCCGGATGACGTGGTTGACCGCGATGTCCTCGCCGCCGAGCTTGTAGCCGTTGCGGTCACCGTTTCCGGCCTGGGAGCCGTCGGAGAGGGTGCCGTTGTCGTAGGCGAGGGAGTCCTCGACGGTGACCGGGCCGATGGCGCCCGTGTCGGACTTGGTGTAGAGGTCCCAGCCGTCGTCGATGTTGTTGTGGGCGACGGCGTAGCGGAAGACGTTCCCGGGGCCGGAGGTGAGCTTCGCGGCGAAGCCGTCGGCGTCCTCGCCGTCGGAGTCGGCGTTGTCGTGCGACTCCGCGCTCAGGATGAGGTTGTTCGACGGCCACTGGTCCTTGGGGGTGCTGGAGAGCATCCGCGAGAGCTGCAGTCCGGTGTCCCGGTTGAAGCGCGTCACCGTCCGCTCGAAGATGTTGTTGCTGCCGCCGACGAAGATGCCGTTGTCCCCGGCGCGTTCGACGACGATGCCCTTGACGTGCCAGTACGACGCGTTCACGGCGAGCCCGCGGTTCGACGAGGCCTCGCTCTGCGCCGAGAAGTTCAGGACCGGAGCCTCGCCCGGGTAGGCGGCCAGCGTCTTGCGGGCACTGGACGTGCCGTCGTTGCCCGGGGCGATGGTGACCGTCTGGGAGTAGCGGTACGTCCCGCCGCGCATGTAGATCGTGCCGCCGGGGGCGACGCGGCTGAGCGCCGAGGTGAGCGTGGTGGGGTTGGACTCCGTTCCGGCCGCGCTGTCGGTGCCGTTCGGGGACACGTACAGGGCGCCACTGGTGGGCGGCGGGGTGGTGGTGTCGCCCGTCTCGACCTCGATGTGGTCGATGTTGGGCAGACCGGCGGAAGCGGTCGGGTCGAGCCGGATGGTGTTGCTGCCCGACCTCAGCGGCACTGTGAGGGTCTTGGTCGCCCAGGTGCTCCAGGCGCCGGTGCTCTCGAACGACGCCGACGTGGCGGTCGAGCCGTTGACCATGACGTTCGCCGGCCGGGCGGTGCCGCTCCCGTTGGCGAAGCGGACCCGGAGGGTCGCCGTGGCCGCGGCGGGGGCGTTCACCATGAACTCGGCGTAGGCGCCGGAGGCGTTGTTGCCGTTGCAGAATCCGCTGCCGGAGTAGCCGGACCAGTCGGAGTCGATGGTGCCGGTGCAGATCGTCGGGGAGGTCTCGGCCTCGTACCGCGCGCCGGCGGCTTGTGCCGTGGCGCCGGACAGCGTTACGAGCGTGCCGGTGAGCAGGGTGACGCAGGTGATGGCGGCTCTCAGTCGCATCGTTGTCTCCAGGTTGGTTGGTTGACCGACCAGGGGCTGGTTCATGAACGTGAATGAGCTGGGTGGTGCGAGGCCGCCGCATTCGGCCCGGGCGGCGCTATGGGAAGCGCTTTCTGTGACGTGACGTTAGGTGGTGACGAAGAACGCGTCAATAGACATGCACTTGATAATCATTCATCAGTATGAACAGCAGGGAGGGATGGCAGCACCCGGCGGTTTGTCCGGGACCGGTCCCGGGTGCCCTGCGCCAGGATTCCCCTCGTCAGCGAACCGTCGGCTGAATCACTGCCGGAATCGGTTGAATCGCTACCGAGAAGGAAGACACGCATGGACACAGCGCAGGCCGCTGGACGTCGGACGGCTCTCGCGAGGTCCCGGGCGCTCTGGGCGCTCGGGCCGGTCCTCGCGCTCATGGTCACGGCCTGCGGGGGCGGTGACAGCGACGAAGCGGGAAGTGCCGCGACGCCGACGACGGGCAAGGGACAGCGCTCGGCGTCGCACTCCGCACCGGCCACTCCGTCTCCGACCCCCACGCCGTCTCCGACACGCAAGGAGGCCCGGGACGGGCGGAACTTGGACGCGTGCCTGGACCGCAGCTGTGAGGTGGAAGTCAGGGACGGAGACACGATCCGTTTCGCCCCCAAGTTCATCAGCGAAACCTTCACGGTGGACCGCATCACAGACGACCGAGTCGAGTTCTCGGCGACCGACGATCAGCCGTCACCGCTGAGGGGCTGGGTGGGCGGCACCGGCACGGTCGAAACCGGCGACATCCATGTCGACTTCGACCGCCCGGACGACGAGAGGGTCATCCTGAAGTTCAGCCCGCGGAAGGACGACTAGCCAGAGCTCAGCGGAAGGAATCGGCGTTCTCCCCAGCCCATTGCGCGAACGTCCTGGCCGGGGCGCGGGTGACCTGAGTGACGGTGTTGCGCACGCTGAGCAGTTCCTCGTTGACGTCTCCGCCGGTGATGTCGAGGACCGCCGCTGCGGCTTCATCGCCCAAGAAGGCGGCCATGTCACGGTGGGCTTCCGCTCGGCTGATCTCGACGAACGGCACTTCACGTCCCACCGCCTGCGCAATGGCAGCGAGCTGCTGACGGGGAGTGATCTGCTCCGGGCCGGTCATCGCGTACGTCAGGCCCCCGTGGCCGGGCTCGGTGAGCGCGGCGCGAGCCACCGATGCGATGTCCGCGGGATGGATGGTGGGCAGACCGATGTCTGCATAAGGCACGCGGACCGACTGACGCTCGCGTATTGCCTCCGCCCACCACAGGGCGTTCGAGGCGAACTGCGTCGGCCGCAGAATCGTCCACGTCATGCCGCTGCCCTTGAGCAGACGCTCGACGGCCAGGTTCTCCTTGGCGGGACCCAAGTGCGGGTGGCTCTGGACAGTGATGGACGACACCAGCACCACATGCTCGACACCAGCCCGCCGAGCGGCCTCAAGGATCTCGGCATCCGGCCCCAGACGCGACACCAGGAAGAGCGAACGCACCCCTTCAAGCGCGGCCTTGAGCGAGGCGGGTCGCGCCATGTCGCCCTCAACGGCTTCGACAGCCGCGGGAAACACGGCCCGGGCGATGTCACGGGTAAGCCCCCTGACCGGCCCGACACCGAACGCCCGAAGCTCCTTCACCAGGGCGCTTCCTATGTTTCCGGTCGCGCCGGTCACGAGGATCACGAGTTCTTCTCCCTGCCGCCAGTTGATGATCAACGTGACGGGACGCTAGGTCCTCAACCGGACTTGAGGTCAACGAGATCCTCATATCCGGGCATGACGTTCCGTCACAGCACCTGGGAGACCTTGTAGGCGGCCGGAGCCCGACGGCGAGGAGAAACACCCGCCAGGAACCCGTGCCGAGGTGTGGGCGGCGTCTCGTCAGACCTTCTCGACTCGCACGGGGTGTCCTGCGAGGAGTTGATTCATGCCGTCGGTGTCGGAGGTGTGGCGAGGACGACCCGGAGTCCCTGATCAGCGAGCAGATCGAGTACTGGCGCAAGGCGCTGGCCGGGCTGCCGGACGAGCTACGGCTGCCGGCGGACCGGCAGCGCCCGACCACGCCCGGCGACCAGGGCGACAACGTCTTGTTCCACGTAAGTGCGGAGCCGTACCGGAAGCTGTCCGAGCCGGCTGCGCGGTCGGACGCCAGGCCGACTACGCCGGATCCGGACACCAACGTGCTGTTCCAGGCCCTGCGCTACGACGGCTTGGAGCTGCCGCATGTGGCGAGCGCAGCCGGCCGTACTGTCGGAGATCCTCGGCCGGCAGACCGTGATGCCGAGAGAGCCGTTCGGCCGTGCGGTCGACACCGGCTCGCTGTTCTTCACGGCGAGGCGCACCCATCCCAACGACTCGGACTTCGCACCTGGTTTGAATCAGCAGCGTCGTAGGGTGCTGCGATGGGGTTGCACAACGGGGGTTGCGAGTTGCGGTTCAGTTCGTCGCGCTGCTTTGGGTGCCTTGCTGCCGGTTGGGCGGTAGCTTTCGCTGGTTTGCATTTCTTCTGGGCCCTCGGCGGGGACGTGGGGCTGGATGTCTCGTCCGGCGAGCGTCTCGCGTCCGAACGACCGGCCTGGTTCGTAGCCGGAGGCCTCTGGGGAGTGGGGCTCCTGTGCCTGGTCGGCGCCGCGGTGGCGCTCGGGCTGCAGCGGCGCGGTGTGCATGGACGCCGGTGGCGTGCGCTCCGGTGGCTCGGCGTTGCGATCTGCGTACTGCTGCTGGCCCGGGGGCTTTTTGTCGAAGTGCTGCTCATCGCCGGAGTGTCCACCGTCGACGGGATCAGCGCCGCGCAGAAGTTCTGGACGCTCGCCTTGTGGAACCCGTGGTTCATTCTCGGCGGCTTGCTCTTCGGGCTGGCAGCGCGCAGCTTCAGCAAGGGAATGGCGGTCGGGCGGCAGAGAGAGCCGTAGCCATTCACTGACCAGGTGACACAGCTTGAACGGCGTCAGCCGGCGCAAGCGGCCAGCCATTGCGCTTGCCGAGACCGGCGGTGGGCGGGACGTCCAGGACGACCATGCCGAACGTTCTATGCCCTCGCCGTCGACTCCCAGTTCGTGAAACGCGTTGATCGCGCTCTGCCGTGCAGCTTCCGAGCCGCCGTCACGGAAGCCGAAAGTGCACCTTCACGTATGGGCCCTCGGGGTTCGTCATGGTGACCAGGATGCACAGCCCTGCCTGAGCCTCAGCGACGGCGGAGGATCGCCCCGACCACGAAGGTGCCGATGTACACCCCGAGGGGCAGGACCATGAACAGCGCCAAGGGGTGGAACACAGTGTCGGTAACGTCGTCGGAGCCGTCGTACGTGCCCGAGGCCAGCGCGATGAGGAAGACCACGATCGCGAGCAGGAAAGCGCACAGCATTGCCTTGACCGCGATGTGCACCAGTGGTGTCGGGTGCCTGCGCATGCGTGCGATCTTGTCCGCCGCCTTCGGAATGGGCGCCCAGCCATCACCCCTGCGCAGCATCCACACCTCACGCAGGGCCGCCACCTCGCCCTCCAGATCGGGGGTGTTGCGGTCGTTGAGATGCGGCAGGACGCGCCGCCGGCCTGATGCGTCGTAGAGCACGACGATTCGGATCGGCGCCCCCTGCGCCCCGGCCCCCGGGTTCACCTCGATCTCGATGCCCTGTACGTCCGCCCAGGCCGTGGCGTGGCTGCGGAACGCTCCCTGGACCGTCAGATGGTTCCCGTCGCTGATCGTCGCGGTCGCGTTGAACCAGCGCACCAGGAGCAGGATCAGGGCGGCGAGCGCCGCGCCGACTGCGACGGGGACGGTGGTCGGCACCTCGTCGTCCAGGGCCAGCCGTACGACCAGCAAGGTGCCTCCGGCCAGGGGTGCGGCCAGGCCGGCCCACAGCCAACCATCCTCTGAGTAACGGTACTTACGGCTGTACGGATCATCGACAGTCACGGCCGCAGAGTAGCTTCGACGCACGGGACCCCTCCCGTACCGGACGTTTGGACACACGCCCGCCCGTCACCGCCATGCTCGCCGCCTACGAGGACGATCCCTCCCTGGCCGTGCACCGGAGGGACTTCGCCCCTTCCCTGCACGACGACTTCACCGACTTCTCCGCGATACGGGGCGAGCCCCCCGAGCGGTGCGCGCCGACAACCCTGGTCCGACGTTCGCCTATGTCTCGGGCGAGGGCACCGGGGCACCGACAGCACGGAGAAGGGGCGCGCGATGTGGGCGCGCGCCAAAGGCTGGACGGGGAACGCCGTGTTGGCGATGGACTTCCACGCCTACATGTTCCACCGCGATGACTTTGCTTCGGGGCAAGGGTCTTCTCCTTGAACGCCCCTGCCGGACGCCACCTGTTCCGGCCCAGGTGCAACGCAGAGCACGACCCGTGACAGGAGACGCTGCCGCATGACTGATCCGAAACTGACAGCAGACCGCAGCCGGAGGGCTGGGGTCTGGCCCCTGATCCACGCTGAGCGAGCGGCGCTGGCGGCTGATCTTGCAGACGTGACTGACGAGCAGTGGGCAACACCCTCGCTTTGCACCGAATTGACCGTGCGCGAGGTGCTGGCGCATCTCACCGCGGCCGCCAGCCTCAACTCCATGCGCTGGCTGGCGGGCGTGATCCGCTGTCGGTTCGACTTCGACAAGCAGGTGGCCATGCGACTGGCCGAGCAGCTGGGCGCAACCCCGGCCGAAACGCTGGAGAGATTCCGGCGCGCGGTCCCGAGCACGACCAAGCCTCCCCTCCCTGCCATGGCCATGCTGGGCGAGACGATCGTGCACGGAGAAGACATCCGGCGCCCGCTGGGCATCCGCCACGAGTACCCGATCGAGGTGGTCACACGGGTGGCCGAGTACTACCAGGGAACGGACCTCGTGGTCGTCGCCAAGGGACGTATCGGCGGCCTGAGACTCGTCGCGAACGACGGCCCCTTCACCGCCGGTTCCGGGCAGCTCGTCTCCGGTGCCACCTTGGCTCTGGTGATGGCGATGACCGGGCGCTCGACGTACTGCGAAGACCTCGAAGGCGACGGCGTTGAGGTTCTCCGCAGACGCTGCGGGACCGCGTGACTACCACCGGATCACTCCGAGGCTGGTGTGCATGGCCGCCTGGCCAGACAGGTCGCCCTCGGCCACGGGCGCCTTGTTGCTCAGCAGGCGACCCGGCCGTACTCGGCCAACTCCGGCGCTGCGTCGCTGAAGATTCTTTTACATACTGATTGCCATTTTCAGATCCCCCACAACTCCCCTTTCATCAAAGCTGTTTCACAGCAAGTGTCATGTGCATCACGCGCTTCTTAGGGGAGGCACTTCATGGCAGTCAGCGGTCGGCGAGCGAGACGCATATGGGCGGTACTCGCCACCTCCGCCGCACTGGGCCTGACGATCACTCAGGCCCAGGCGGCACCCGGCGGCGACGATCCGTTCGGCGTCCGCGTCCTGGACGAACGGGCCCACCTGCATGAACAGCAGGGGGGCCTTTCGTTTTCGGCGGAAGACGAACCAGGGGAAGAGGAACCCGGAGACGGCGGCGAGGAGAACGAGCACATCGCCGCGCGGGCCGAGGAGTACGCCCAGGCCCGCACCGCGCCGGGCGGCATCGTGGCGCCGGGCGCGTTCGGGGCGGCGTACGGGGAGATGCTGAATCTGCCCAGCACCAAGGGAGGTTGGCGTAACGACACCCGGCTGCCGTACGACGCCGACGACCCCCGCTACCGGGACATCAACTCCAACTCCAGCGGCGGCGCGGGCCAGGTGACCGGCCGGGTGACCGGCATGGCGGCCGACAACCGCGGGTACGTATACGCGGGCTCGGCCAACGGCGGCGTCTTCCGGTCGCGCACCGGCGGCGGCCACTGGACGAACATCTCCGACGAGCTGCCCGCCCTGTCCACCGGCGACCTGCAACTCGACCCGCGCGGCCGCCTCTGGTACGCCACCGGAGAGGCCAACACCAGCGCGACCGCCTTCCTCGGCACCGGCGTCTACGTCCTGAAGGACCCGCGCCACGGCAAGTTCAGCCGGCGCGACCGGGTCGGCGGCGACGAGCTGGAGTCGACGTCCATCAACGCGCTGCGCTTCGCCGGCGACAAGGTGTGGGCGGCGACCACGCGGGGCGTGTGGAGCCACAGCACCAAGACGTTCAAGGGCGCCTGGAAGCTGGAGTTCGCGCCCAACCCGGACTATCTGCCGGGCGGCCCGAAGGACGACGACGAGGACGCCGCGTACAAGAACATCGCGAACGACATCGCCATCGACCCCAAAGACCCGAGCAAGGTCGTCCTCGCGATCGGCTGGCGCAGCGGCGACACCTACAACGGCTTCTACACCAAGGGCCGTAACGGCTGGGAGCGGCTGACCGACCTCGGTGAGCTGCCGACCAACGCGGAGGACGTCGGCAACGTCAGCTTCGCGCGCAGCGCGGACGGGTCGCGGTACTACGCCATCGACCAGTCGCCGCAGCAGATGGCCACCAACCCGGACAGCGGCCTCGCGGGCATCTACGTCTCCAAGTCCGGCTCACCGACCGGCAAGTGGACGAGGATCGCCGACTACAAGCAGCTCCGCGACTCCGGCTCGGCGCTCACCGGCGACGGCTACCAGCCCGGCATCCAGGCCTGGTACAACCAGTTCCTCACCGTCGACCCGAAGAACCCCGACCATGTGTACGCCGGTCTGGAGGAGGTCTTCGAGACCAAGGACGGCGGAAAGACCTGGACCGTCCCGGGCCCGTACTGGAACTTCGGCTTCGACTGCTGGTCCATCGACCCGGCCAAGCAGTCCGGCGACTGCCCGCAGACCACGCACCCCGACCAGCACGCGGTGGCGATCGGCAGCTACTACGGCAAGCCGTACGTCCTCGTCGGCAACGACGGCGGCGTCTACCGGCGCCCGGTCGACGGCAACGCGAACGCCGACGGTCACGCCACCGACTGGACGTCCCTGAACGACGGCTCGATGGACGCCCTGCAGTACTACTCGGTGGGCGTCGGCACCGACCCGGCCAAGCGCGGCATCGCCATCACCGGCGGTCTGCAGGACAACGGCCAGTCCATGCTGCGGCCCGGCGACCGGGTGATGGGCTCCAACTTCGGCGGCGACGGCGGCGACACCCTCACCGACCCGGACAACGGGTGCAACATCGCCGAGGAGTACGTCTACCTCTCGGTGTCCGTCACGCAGAACTGCGCGGTGAACGACGGCAGCTGGATCGACGACCAGTCGAAGGCCACGTCGTACTCGGTCGCGCCGCCCGACAACGAGACGGCCGAGGCGCGCTTCATCGCGCCGTTGAGCGCCGACATCAAGGACAAGAACACCTGGGTCGCCGGCGGCCGCCACATCTGGATCAACACCAAGGGCTACGGGATCCGCAGCGGCAGCGAGTGGTTCAAGGCCTTCGACCTGGGCGAGGGCCGCACGGCTACGGCGGTCGCCTCCTCCGGCGGCAAGGTGTACGCGGCCTGGTGCGGCCCCTGCAACAACCAGGGCTTCGCCCGGGGCATCGCGGTCGGCAACGCCGACGGCACCGGCTGGCACGAGCTGAACCTGCCCGCCGAGAGCACGGTCCCCAACCGCTACCTGTCCGGTCTCGCCGTCGACCCGGCGAACTCCGACCACGTCCTGCTCGCCGTCAACGGCTTCTCCCGGAAGTGGACGGAGGGCCCCGGCGCGGGCGTCGGTCACCTCTTCGAGACCAAGGACGGCGGCGCGACCTGGACGGACGTCTCCGGCAACCTGCCGGACGTGCCCGCCAACTCGGTGGTCCTGCTGAAGAACGGCACGATCGCCCTGGGCACGGACCTCGGCGTCCTGGTCCGCACACCGAAGTCGTCCGGCTGGAAGGTGGCCGGCACCAACCTGCCGACCACCGCCGTGCTCCAGCTCAAGACCGGTCCGGACGGGCGCCTGTACGCGGCCACGCACGGACGCGGGATCTGGTCCATCGATGTACGGCGCCTGCGGTGATCCTCCGGCGTACGGCGACCGCGGTGACGTGAACCGGAGCAGCACGACCTGACATGCGGAGGCGGGGGAGGCGGGGAGAGGGGCCTGCGGTCCGACGGACCAACCAGATGACCGTCTGGCCTCCTCCCACGCCTTCCGACACATGGCCGTGCGCTCCGCGCACTTGGACGTCGTCTCATTTAGCCAGGTCCATGCCTCGTCGCAGGCTTGGGGTCCAGGGCTGGCGTGAAGGTCCTGAGAGCGACTGCTCACCATCGGTCGGCCTGTGGAGCGGAGTACGCGTCGAACGTTGCGTGCAGCGTGGTGGGGGGTGGGCTGCCTCAGCGGTGAGGTTTTCGGTCCAGCACTCGCACCAGTAGCCGTAGCCGGGTGGTCCTTCGTGCGCGATGCCCGGATCGCACCGTCCCACGAAGCCGCCGTCAGCCGGAGTCACCCGCATCGGCGGCGCGAGCGGGGTGTCGGCGCCGGTGACGGGACCGTACATCCGTACTCCGCCCGGGAACCCGTCCACCTCGGCCATCTCCGCCGGTTGGCGGCGGTGGCCGGTGCGGCCCGTCGAAACGGGAGGCTGGGGCATTGCCCCATCGTGCCGAGAGACGCGGCACGTGGTCCACCCACGCCAGGTCGGCCGTCGCGACGAGCGACTGGCCGGCCACGGCCCCGGGGGTCACACCGGTGAACGCCACGACGTCCCGGTGCAGATGCGACTGGTCGGCGTAGCCGCAGTCGGCCGCGACCCCGGCCGCCGCCTGACCCCCGGCCAGGCGGGTGGCGGCCCAGTCGAAGCGGACGAGCTTCACGGCGCGCTTGGGCGGCAGGCCGAGCTGCGCGTGGAAGCGGGACCACAGGCGCTTGCGGCTCCAGCCCAGCTCGTCGGCCAGCCCCTCGACCCGCACCTGGCCGTGCCCGGCGACGATACGGTCCCAGGCCCAGGCCAGCTCCGGCTCGATGGCGGGCCCCGTGGCGGACAGCCGGGCGAGGAGCGCTTCGACGAGCGCGAAGCGTTCCTCCCACGAGGCGGCCTCGGCCAGCTGCTCGCGCAGCCGGGCTGCCCGCCGCTCTCCCCACAGGTCGTCCAGGGCCACCACGGAGCTCTCCAGCTCAGCAGGGCCCACGCCCAGCACGGCGCGCGCGATGGCGGGGGACAGGCGCACCTGTATCCACTCGACGTTCGCGGCCCGCACCCGCGCCGCACCGCCGACGCCGAATCCGAGCCCGGTGACAAGGCTGCCGCGGTGCTGCCGCCGCCCCGTCGACTCGTCGATGCCGAGCGCCGCCTCGCCGCAGGCCAGCGCCAGCGTCAGCACGGGGTGCGGGTCGAGCCGGTGGTCGACCGGAGCCGGGCCGCGGTCGCGCAGCCCCGCCAGGACGACGCCGGGTACGCGGCCGGGCCGGGCCGGGCGCGTGACCTGCCACACGGGGCCAGCGACGCGCTGGCGCACGGCAGTTGGCATGCGTCCATGCTACGGGCCCGCCCGGACGGAACATCCGGACGGAACATTTCTTCAATCCAGCGGGCCGCAGCCGCGGCGAAGGTGAGCGCATGACTTCCACCGGAACCACCGCGCCGCCACCACCGGGCGTGGCCCGTCTGTTGCGCCCGTACGCGGGCGGCTTCGCCATTGTCGTCGTCCTGCAGGTCATCGGCGCTGTCGCCGGCCTGGCGCCGCTGCTCGCGGTCGTCGAGCTCGGCCGTACGCTGCTGGCGCCAGGGCAGGCCGACGACGGGCACGTGCGGGGCGTCGTGATCGCGGGCGCGGCAGGGCTGCTCGTACGGCTGCTGTTCACGGCCGCCTCGTCCGGCGTCGGACACCTCCTCGACACCCGGGTGCAGCTGTCGCTGCGCCGGCAACTCGCCGCGCGGCTCGGGCGGGTGCCGATCGGCTGGCTGGCGCGGCGGCGCAACGGGGAGCTGGCGAAGCTGGTGGGTGAGGACGTCAGCGCCGTGCACCCGTTCATCGCCCACACGCCGGGCGAGCTGGTCTCCGCCTTCGTGGTGCCGCTGGTCTCGCTCGGCTACCTCCTCACCGTGGACTGGCGGCTGACACTGATCACACTGATCCCCGTGCTGCTGGCGGTCGCGCTGGTGCCGCTGATGATGACCCCCGCGCGGCTGCGCGAGCAGAAGGAGTTCGACGCCGCGATGGGGCGGATCTCGGCGTCGGTGGTCGAGTTCGTGCAGGGCATCGCGGTGGTGAAGGCGTTCGGCGGATCGGAGCGGGCACATGGCAAGTTCCGTACCGCCGTGGGCGACTTCACCCGGAGCTTCTACCGGATGGTGCGCGGTCTCTCCGGGGTCGCCGCCGGGATGCAGGTGGCGCTGTCGCCGCCGTTCGTGCTGCTGGCGGTGCTGGTCGGCGGCGCGTACCGGATCACCGGGGGCGGGCTCGCCCCGGCGGACCTGCTGCCTTTCCTGCTTCTCGGCCTCGGGCTGACCGCGCCCGTGGCCGCGCTCGGGCACGGCTTCGACGACCTGCAGGCCGCGCGGCGCGCCGTAGGCCGCATCCGGGACGTACTCGCCGAGTCGTCGCTGCCCGAGCCCGTACGGCCGGTGGCGCCCGAGGGACACCGGGTGGAGCTGCGGGACGTCCGCTTCGGGTACGAGGGCGCCGCGGGGCGCGAGGTGCTGCGCGGTATCGACCTGGTGCTGGAGCCGGGGACGATCACGGCCGTGGTCGGGCCGTCCGGCAGTGGCAAGTCCACGCTGGTGCAGCTGCTGACGCGGTTCTACGACCCGACGCACGGCTCCGTGCTCCTCGGCGGCGTCGACCTGCGTGAGGTGGGCAGTCAGGAGCTGTACCGGCGGGTGTCCTTCGTCTTCCAGGACGTCCGGCTGCTGCGCGCCTCGGTCGCGGACAACATCGCCCTCGCCGTCCCGCACGCCGACCGCGACGCCGTTGTCCGCGCCGCCCGCCGGGCGAGCATCCACGACCGCGTTCTCGAACTGCCCCGCGGCTACGACTCGGTGATCGGGGAGGACGCCCGCCTCTCCGGCGGCGAGGCGCAGCGCGTCTCGATCGCCCGCGCCCTGCTCGCAGACGCCCCCGTCCTGGTCCTCGACGAGGCCACCGCCTTCGCCGACCCGCAGACCGAGCAGGCGGTGCGTGAGGCGCTGGCGCAGACCCGGGAGAAGCGGACGACGCTGGTCATCGCCCACCGCCTGGAGACGATCGCCGACGCCGACACCGTCGTGATGCTGCGCGACGGGGAGATCGTGGAGCGGGGCACGACCGCGGAACTCCTCGCGCGGAACGGCGCATTCGCCGAATTCTGGAAGATCCACGCCGGTGCCGTGGAAGCCGGCGCCATGGAAGGGGGAGAGGCCCGATGATCAGCACACTGCTGCGTGTGCTCGGCCACGAGTACGCCGGGCCGGTGCGCCGCACCGTTGCCCTGATGACGGCGACCGCCCTCGTCGAGGGACTGTCGTACGCCCTGCTGGTGCCCGTGCTGCGCGCGCTCTTCGGCAGCACACCCGAGGACGCCCGGCCCTGGCTGGCCGCCTTCGGCGCGGCGGTCGCGGTCTACGCGGTGCTGCGGTACGTCAGCGACCGCTCCGGTTTCCGCGTGGGTACGACGATGCTGCACGGCATGTACGAGCGCCTCGGCGAACACCTCGCCCGGTTGCCCATCGGCTGGTATCAACCCGGCCGTACCGGCGAGGTGTCCGTCCTCGCCGGCCAGGGCGTGTTGCAGGCGATGGGCGTGATCGCGCACCTGTTGGCGCCGTTCATCTCCGCCTGTGTGACGCCGCTGACGATCGTCGCCGTGATGCTCGCCTTCAACTGGCAGCTGGGCCTGGCCGGCCTGGCCGCTGTGCCGTTGGTGGCTGCGGTCCAGCTGCGGACGGCCCGCGCGACGACGGCGGCCGACACGGAGCGCGTGGAACGCGAGCGCGCGGCCACCGGTCGCGTCATCGAGTACCTCCAGGCCCAGCCGGTGCTGCGCGCCGGCGGCCGCACCGGCGAGCGATTCGGTTTGCTGGACGACTCCCTGAAGGAACTGCGCCGCGCCTCGCGTCGCTCCACCCTTTCGGCGCTGCCGGGTGTGCTGGGTCTTGCGGTCACCGTGCAGGCGGTGTTCACCGCGCTGCTCGCACTCGGTGCGTACCTCGCCCTCGGCGGGGACATCGGCGCGGCCGAGGTGCTCGCGGTCCTGGTGCTCGCCGCCCGCTGCGCCGACCCGCTGCTGTCCCTCGCCGAGATGAGTGGTGGCATCCGCGCGGCCCGCGCCGAACTCACCCGCCTCGACGACGTCCTCAACACCAAGCCGCTGCCGGAGCCCCGCGCGCCGCGCGAACCGTCCTGCCACGACGTCGAGTTCGACGCGGTCACCTTCCGGCACGGCGACCGCACGGTCGCCGACGGGGTGACGCTCTCCGTACCCGAGGGTCAGCGGCTGGCCGTCGTCGGCCCGTCGGGCGCGGGCAAGACGACGCTGCTGCAACTGCTCGCCCGCTTCTACGACGTCGACGCGGGCGCGGTGCGGATCGGCGGCGTGGACGTACGGGAGATGGACACCGCGGCGCTGATGGCGCGGATCGCCATCGTCTTCCAGAACGTCTACCTCTTCGACGGCACGATCGAGGAGAACGTGCGCCTCGGCCGCCCGGACGCCACCGACGCCGAGGTACGGGCCGCGGCCGCCGCGGCCCGTCTCGACGAGGTGATCGAGCGGCTGCCCGGCGGCTGGTCGGCGGACGTGGGCGAGGGCGGGGCGCTGCTGTCGGGCGGCGAGCGGCAGCGCGTCTCCATCGCCCGCGCGCTGCTGAAGGACGCGCCGATCGTGCTGCTCGACGAGGTCACTTCGGCCCTTGACCCGGTGAACGAGGCGGCCGTGCACGCCGGCATCGAGGAGCTGATGGCGGGCCGGACCGTGGTGCTGGTGGCGCACCGCATGGGGACCGTGCGCCGGGCCGACCGCGTCGCCTTCCTGGACGCCGGGCGGGTGGTCGAGCAGGGCAGCCACGAGGAGTTGCTGCGGCGCGCCGGCCGCTACGCCGCGTACTGGGACCTGTCCCGGGCCGGGGCGGCGCGGGACTGAGACAGCCGTGCAGGGCCTCGGTGGAGAAGACGACGGAACGGCCGCCGAGGAAGTCCTCGAGACCTGGAAGGGCGTGAGTTGCGGCTCTCTGGGACGTGCGTAACGGGTGGAGGCCACGCTCCCCGTACGGGGGCGATGACTGGGACCGGTCAGTCGCCGTGGTAGAGGCGAACTGCCGAAGCCGGGCGTGGCGTCTGCGCCCCCTACACGCGGAAACATCGACTGCAGAGCGTCTGGCCTGGGAGAACACCCCTCCGTAGTTCTCACGGGTTCACGGGATTTCCCAGCCTCATGTGTGCTGAATCCGTTCTGCCCGCTACCGTGACGGGGCACCGGCTGTTGGTCAACCGCTGGTATGGGGCACCGGCCTCTTGCCTCAAAGTCAGCGGTGAGGGGACCGTCAGGGTTCCCCGGTGTGTGCCTCGTCGGCAAGAAGGCCCAGCAGGATGATGTCGAGCGCCCCGGCGAGGCGCTCGTGCAGGTCGAAGGGGGCCGGTTCCTCGCGTATCCAGCGCAGGATCGTCGAGAAATAGCAGGCGGCCAGCAGTTGGCCCGCCTGGTCTCGGTCGACGCCCGCCCTGATCTCCCCGCGTTGTCGCCCTTGCTCGACGATCCTGGCGAGTTCGATTTCCAGGGACGGGTCCGTCGTGATCATCCAGTCGTGCACGCCGTTCATCTGGCCCCTGCTGGTCCGTCTGCTGCACCGCATCGGACCCGGCCCGATGCTCGTCACCGGCTTCCTGGCGATGGCCGCGGGCCAACTGTGGCTGCGGGCGCTGCCGATCCACGAGACCGCTCTGCTGCCCATGCTGGGCCCGCTGATCCTGAACGGCGTCGGTTTCGGCCTGGTCGCCGCCGCGATCACCGCCGCCGCCGTCAACGTCGTACCGCAGAACCTGACCGGCATGGCAGCGGCCACCACAGGTCAACGGGCTAATGGGGGAAGGCGGGGAGTGATCCTTCACGATCCTTCGCCGCCTTCTTTGTCTTGCTGTCCCATCAGGTTCCCAGCCGAGGCGCTCCCTTGGCGGCCGAAGCGCGCGAGCGCTTCGACCCAGGCAACGGCACACCACCAACGCACAGGGCATCCTGAATTCACGTGTCGATCAGAGGCGCGGCGCGCAGAGCGGGGTCATGTGTCTTCGGCTGCGATGGCGGTGGATTCGATGATCGGGCAGATCACGCCGGGCTCGCCGCGCCCGGCGGCCTGGTCCGCGACGTGACGGGCTTCCTGGAGGGTCTTCTTCAAGGCCTGGAGGTCGGCGATGCGCTGGTCGACCTGGGCGAGGTGTTCGTCGAGGAGGTTGATGACGAGGCCGCAGGGCTGCTGGCCGTGGCGCTGGAGGTCGAGGATGCGCTTGATCTCTTTCAGGCTCAGGCCGAGGGCCTGGGCCTGGCGGATGAAGCGCAACGCGGGCAACGCGGTGGCGGTGTAGGTCCGGTACCCGGCGGCCGTGCGTTCGGGCGGGTCGATGAGGCCGTTGGCCTCGTAGAGGCGGACGGCTTTGGGGCTGAGTCCGCTCTGGGCGGCGATGCGACCGACGGTGAGCATGCCGGGTCTCCGTTCGTGGGACGTGTCTCCAGTGTCGCCTTGACCTTGCCCTAAGGGCAAGGTTCTACGGTGCGGGCATGACGACGGATCAAGGGGACGACTGTCCGCCGATGGCGGTGGAGCCGTTGAGCGACGTGTGCGCGGCCGTGGTGGAGCAGGGCGAGCATGCCTGCTTCGGGATCAGCCCGTTCAACAGCTACCGGTCGGCCGCCGGGCAGGGCTTCGCCGTGGTCACACCGGCGGGCCGAGGATGAGGGGGAAAGGGATCTCCACGATGACCACCACGACCGACACCGGCACCGGCCGCCCCATAGAGCTGATGATCACCGGGATGACCTGCGCCTCATGCGTGGCGCGGGTCGAGCGGAAGCTTGGCAAGCTGCCGGGAGTGAGCGCCACGGTGAACCTGGCGACCGCGACCGCGCATGTCACCCGCGAGGACCCGGCGGTCGAGGTGGCGGAGCTGATCGCCGCCGTCGAGGCCATCGGCTACGGCGCCGAGGTGTCCGGGATTCGCGTGCCGGAGGCCGAGGAGGCCGAGACCGTCGATGCCGAGCAGGTACATGTCGCCGGGCTGCGGCACCGCCTGATCGTCTCGGCGCTGCTCGGGCTGCCGGTGGTGGTCATGTCGATGATCTCCGCGCTGCACTTCGCCGGGTGGGAGTGGGCCGCACTGGCCCTGGCCACGCCGGTGGTGGCGTGGGGCGCGTGGCCGTTCCACCGAGCGGCGGCAGTGAATCTGCGGCACGGCTCGGCGACCATGGACACTCTGGTCTCTCTGGGCGTTCTGGCCGCCTACCTGTGGAGCGCGGGCACCCTGGCCGTCGGCGGGAGGCACCTGTACCTGGAGGTCGCCGTCGTGCTGACGGCGTTCCTGCTGGCCGGCCGGTTCTTCGAGGCCCGGGCCAAGCGGCGGGCCGGGGACGCGATCCGGGCGCTGATGGACCTGGGCGCCAAGGACGTCGCCGTACTGCGCGACGGGGCCGAAGCGCGGATCCCCGTTGAGGAGTTGGTGGTCGGGGACCTGTTCGTGGTGCGGCCCGGGGAGAAGATCGCCACGGACGGGGAGGTCGTCGAGGGCGCCTCGGCGGTGGACGAGTCGCTGCTGACCGGGGAGAGCGTGCCGGTCGAGGTCGAGCCCGGCTCGCCGGTCACCGGCGCCACCCTCAACAGCCACGGCCGGCTCGTCGTCCGCGCGACCCGCGTCGGCGCCGACACCAAGCTGGCCCAGATCGCCGCACTGGTGGAGCGGGCGCAGATCGGCAAGGCCGAGGTACAGCGGTTGGCGGACCGTATCTCGGCGGTCTTCGTCCCGGTCGTCATCGCCCTGGCCGTAGGCACGTTCGGCGTGTGGATGCTGACCGGAGCCGCCGCGGCGACCGCGCTCACAGCGGCCATCGCCGTGGTGATCATCGCCTGCCCATGCGCGCTCGGCCTGGCCACACCGACCGCGCTCATGGTCGGCACCGGACGCGGGGCCCAGCTCGGGCTCCTGATCCGCGGCCCGGAGGTCCTGGAGTCGACCCGGCGGATCGACACCGTCGTACTCGACAAGACCGGCACGGTCACCGAGGGCAAGATGCGCCTGGTCGACCTCATACCGGCCGACGGGGAGGACGCGGCCGAGGTCCTGCGCTTGGCCGGCGGTCTGGAGGACGCCAGCGAGCACCCCATCGCCACCGCCATCGCGGACGCCGCACGAGGTCAACTGAGCGCACTGCCCGCGGTGACCGCTTTCGCCAACACCCAGGGTCGGGGCGTGACCGGGCAGGTCGAGGGCCGTACGGTCCGTGCGGGGCGGGTCGCGTGGCTGGAGGAACACGGCCTGGTGCTGCCCGAGGAACTCGGCCGCGCACGGAAGGAGGCCGAGGCCGAGGGGCGTACGGTCGTCTTCGCCGCCTGGGACGAGCGGGTGCGCGGCGCGCTGGTGGTCGCCGACACCGTCAAGCCGACGAGCGCCGAGGCGGTCGCCGACCTCAAGCGGCTCGGGCTCACCCCGGTCCTGCTGACCGGCGACAACGCGGCGGCTGCCCGGGCGGTCGCGGCCGAGGTCGGCATCAAGAGGGTCATCGCCGAGGTCCACCCCGAGGACAAGGTCGCCGAGGTCCAGCGCCTCCAGCAGGCAGGCCAGGTGGTGGCGATGGTCGGCGACGGCGTCAACGACGCTGCCGCCCTCGCCCAGGCCGACCTCGGCCTGGCCATGGGGACCGGCACGGATGCGGCCATCGCGGCGTCGGATCTGACCCTGGTACGGGGTGACCTGCGGGCGGCGGCGGACGCGATCCGGCTGGCCCGCCGTACCCTTCGCACGATAAAGGCGAACCTGTTCTGGGCCTTCGCCTACAACGTCGCCGCGCTGCCGCTCGCCGCGCTCGGCCTGCTCAACCCGATGATCGCGGGCGGGGCGATGGCGTTCTCCTCGGTGTTCGTCGTCTCCAACAGCCTGCGGCTGCGACGCTTCCAGACCCTGAACCGCTGATATCGACACAATCCCGGACCCGACTCCTCCAGCACGTATGTGATCTGCTGGAGGAGTCGGGTCCGATTTGTCACTCCCCATGGCCAGCCACCGTCGATGCCACCGGGCCCTGGTGGTGCAGCGCCCGATGACCACGGCAGACCGGGCCCCGGGAGGAGCGCCATGCTGCACGTCCGTATCGTCGTCCCGACGCCGACACAGCCCGGAGTCCTCCTGCTGCGGCGTGACCTGGCCATTGCATGGATCCTGATGGCCCTGCTCGCGGCGCCGGCATGGGTTCTCACCGTTGCCCAGGCCCGCGACACGAGCATGGAGCCGGGAACGATGGGTCTGGCACTGCCACTCTTCCTGCTGCTGTGGGTGACCATGATGGTGGCGATGATGTTCCCGTCGGTGGCACCAGTGGCCATCACCTGGGCACGGGCGATCGGCCGGCAGTCGGCCGGTACGGCCCGCGCCGCCCGGATCGCCCAGTTCGCCGGGGGCTACCTACTCGCCTGGACGGTGTTCGGTCTCTTCGCCTACGGAGTACTGGCAGCGACCGGGTGGCTGGTGGACCGCAACCCCGAGGCAGGTCGTTGGCTGGGCGCGGCCGCGTTCCTGCTCGCGGGGCTGTACCAGTTCGGGCCGCTGAAGCGCGTCTGTCTGCTGCACTGCCGCAACCCGCTCTCGCACCTGATGCGGTACGCGCACTTCCGGCCGTGGGCCCGTGACCTGCGCGTGGGCGCCCACCACGGGCTCTACTGTGTGGGCTGCTGCTGGGGCCTGATGATCGTACTCGTACCGCTCGGCGTGATGAATGTGGCAGCCATGGCCGGTCTGGCGGCAGTCATCTTCCTGGAGAAACTGTGGCGACACGGCCCGTTGTTCACCTGGGCGGTTGGCGTGACCTTCCTGGTCCTGGGCGTTCTGGCGCCGTTCCAGGACTGGTTGCTGCCCGGCCTCCAGATGTCCGAGCCGCCGGCGAACCCCATGATGCACTGAACGCACTGAGCGCCTGCTGTCAGTCGGGACCGCTCCAGTCGAAGGGGAAGTGCTTGCTGGACTTGCCGCTGCGGTTCCAGCTGAAGCCGAAGGCGTCGGCTTGATCGGTGGTGGCGCGACCCCAGGTGGCGATCTGGCCCGGGCCGACCTCGGCACCGGGGGCGTTGTGGACCTGCACCCGCGCGCCCTCCGGAGTGGTGGGACCGGCGAGGGCCTCGGCGCGTGCGGTGACCCGGCCGGGGATCTCGGCGCTCCATGCCCCTAGGCCGTCGTCGATCTCGACGGTGATGGGCGCGACGTCCATCCCACGCATCTCCGCGTTGAAGATCTCGCTGAACTGCTGTGGCCAGCCGCCCGCCTCCCCGCCGAAGATCGCGCCGAGCGCGGCGCGCTGCTGATCGTCGGCACGCTCGTCGACGAAGACGGCGGCGTACGCGTCCGTGTGGGTACCCTCCCAGACGTTGCCGGTGAAGGACCCGAGCATCAGGACATTCAGACCGTCGAGCCGGACATCCCCATACCGTCCCTCGCGTATGTGCCAGGCGAGCACACCCTCGCAATCGCCCTCGGTCGGGGGCTGGGCAAACGTGCAGGGGCACGGTATGGCGCACTTGCAGGTATCGAACCAGTCGCCGGCCACATGCCAAGTCGGACTGGTGATCTGCTCCGTCATTTCGCGAGCCTCCTCATCCCCCACCTACGTAAGAGCGTTGCGAGGCTCCCGCGCCGAGCCCGCGGTCCCGGTGGCGGTGCGGTCTCACCTCCAGCATGCGCCTCGCCGATGCGGAAGCGGAAGCTCCTGCGAGGAGAGCGGCCCCGCGCCCGCTCGATCTCCAGTCCTTCCGCCCGGACGCACCGCAGCGGTCGGCGCATGAAGTGCTCCCCGCCGAGCGGGACGGTGACGACTTCGAAGATCGCTGGATCGCGCGGACGGGCCAGGCGGAGCTCGCGATGTGGTCCAGCAGCAGGAGCCGGCCGCCGGGCTTGAGCACGGGGCTCATCTCGGCGACGGCGCGCTGGTCGTCGGGGATCGCGTACAGGGACAGGGTGCACACCACGGTGTCGAAGGCGGCGTCGGGGAACGGCAGGGCCTGGGCGTCGGCCTCGCGCAGGCCTGCGGTACGGCCGAGTTCCTCGGCGCGGCGTCGGGCGATGGCCAGCATCTGCGGGCTCCACTCGATACCGGTCAGCCGGACGCCCGGAGGGTGGAAGGGAAGGTTCAGTTCAGTGCCGATGGCGACCTCCAGGACGTCGCCAGTGGTCTGCGAGCAGACCCGGCTACGGCTCTCGCCGAACAGGCGGCGGCGGTCGAGGAACCGCATCTGCCGGTCGTAGGAGCGGGCGTGCTTGTCCCAGTATCGGCGCAGCCGCTCGTTGTTTTTCGGCTCGGACACGGTGTCATCCTCTCCGCTGCCGGCTTCCCCCGCACGTCACGGTCGGCCCCCGAGGCGCGGGCCGGGCCGTGTAGTCGCCCGCCTGCTGCACCGCCGCGACGAGTGCGGCCGTGTCCACGTGAGCGCCTTCCTCCAGGCGGACCGTGGTACGTCCGGTCTTCACGTCGGTGGCAGCGAATCGGACGCCGGGGATGTCTTCCAGCTCGTCGTCGATGAGCTGACCGCAGCTTGAGCAGTGCATGCCCTCGACGATCAGCACCACCTGCTCACCGACGTCGGTGTCCTTCTTGCGGTTGAAGAGCCTCACTTGGTGTCTCCCTGAAGGTGATGGCGCCGGTCTGCATCCCCATGGCGCAGGAGAAGCGGAGGTTGCCGGGCTTGCGGGTACCCAGGTCGACCTTGGTCTCGCCGTTGCGCTTGACGATCTCCTGGACCCCGAGTTCGGGGACGGTGAAGGCGCGGGCGCAGCCGCCGGAATCCTTGCCGTGCAGCACCAGCGTGGTCGGGACGCCGGCCTTAAGCCACCGCCGTCAAGACTCATCAGGAACGCGACCGCCGGTCCGGCGGCCTTCACTGCGCGCTCTTGCAGCCGTGATCTCGGGGCTGACTGGTGCCGGTGTCCGTAGGCGCGCCCAGGCGCAGAATCCGAACGTCACTCGCTGGATGCGCTTCCCCGGCCGGCGGTCAGCCCGGCGGGACACCTCACGGGACGCTGCCGTACTCCGGGGTGGGGATGGTGATCATCTCTGGCCGACCCCGGAGAGTCGGCGCAGGTACTCCTCCTCGTCGATCTCGCCAGCGGCGTAGCGACGTCGCAGGATGTCCTGCGGTGTCTCGACGTTGGCGGGCTTGCTCGCCGCATCCCGGGTCAGAGAGCGGATCAGCCAGACCAGTCCGACGATGAAGAGTGCCAGGAGGACGAGCCCGACTAGGGCCTGTCGTTTGGATCAGGTCGGCTGAGAGAGACTGCGCCTTTCGGCGGACCCGAGCGGGGTCTGGTGCGTGCAGCTGCAAGGCGGAGGAGGGAGTCGACGCGGAGCGATGGGGGTGCCCCCGCGCGAACTCGATTCGAGCGTGGGGCAGAGTGACGACAACGCGGCAGATGCGCGTGCCAGGGCCCGCGACGCCGGCATGATCCAAACGACAGGCGGCGCTCTCTGCCTCCTCCGGGGCCGCATCGCTCGCCTCGGGCCGCCGCGAGGCACAGCAACACCCGCACCCGGTCCTGGTCCTCCAGCTCACCGATGAGCAGGGCAATCCGGCCGCCCAGCGTGATCAGGTCCTGGATGAACCGCTCCAGGTACTGGATGAGACGGTCCTTGTAGGCGAGGAACACCTCGATCTCGACGCCGTGCAGGTCGATGGTGCGCTGCAGGGAGCCCATGAATGCCCGCGCGTTCTCCGCCAGAGCCTCGAACCGGCCGGCCAGCGCGGACAACGCGAGATGGGCTTTGGCCGCGTCCGGCTCGTCATCGGAGGCGATCACCAGCAGGGCCCGCAGCTGTGTGACGATGTCGTGCAGCGCGACCGCTTGCAGCGCGCCGCGCCGGCCCAGGGCCTCGTCGTAGACGGAGAGAGCCTGCTCGGCGGCCTCACCGGCCTGGGTGAGCTGATAGATGAACCGCTTACGGTAGAAGTCCTCGACCGCGGTGACGCGGGCGGTGTCCGGGTCGGACCGGAGATTCCCCCAGCCGACGAGACTGTCCAGCGCCTTGACCACGGTGTCCAGGTCAGCGGGCCGGTGCTCCGCAGGGAGCGCGGCCTGCACGTCCTCGGGCCGCAGGTGCACGGCGAATCGCTCCTCGGCGGACAGGAACGTCCGCATCACCTGGCTGTAGAGGGCGGCATTGGGCGCCGTGAGGTGCGCGAACGGCGCGTGCGGTGCCCGTTCCGGGGCGGACGGCGTGGACGTCATCGCCTCCACATTGTCACCGACGGCACCCCCCTGCGCCGACAACCGCCACCAAAGCATCACGCACGGTGACGAGTAGTGCTGTCGGCGCGGACGGGTGCGGAGTCAGGCGTCGAAGACTTCGATCGGGCACTTGGCCGTGCCGCTGCGGTCGATCCGTGCGTCGCAGGTGACCAGCGGTACGGCGAGGACTTCGGCGAGGGCGACGTACTGGGCGTCGTATACGGACAGGTTCTGGCGCAGGGCGCGGATCCGGTCGAAGAACGGTAGGGTCTCGTGCCGGGTCAAGGGCAACTGCCGGTAGTCGTCGATGGCCTTGGCGACCTGGTTCTCAGTCAGCTTGCCGCCGCGCTCCATGCCCAGCAGCGCGGACTGGATCTCGTAGTCCAGCAGAGTGGGGCTGAAGACGGTGCTTGCCTGGGAGATACGTCCACGCAGGAGACGAGCCCCGGCGGTCCGGGAGGTCAGGGCGGGTACGAGAGCCGAGCAGTCGAGGACGATCAACGCCCGGCCCTCATCTCGTCGATGGCCTCGAGCACATCGCGGGTGCTGACGTCCGCGGAGGCTTCGCGGTCCAGGCGCTGCATCATCTCGGCCAGAGTCGGTTTAGCCGTCTCACGGGCCAGGACGTCCTTCACGTACGCCTGCAGACTCTGTCCGGCCTGGGCTGCTCGAACCTTGAGGGTCTGCATCTGGTCATCGGGCATGTCCCGGATTGTCAGAACGGTCATGCATGCATTCTAGCGCCGCTGCATGCAGATTGCAGCTCGGCTCGGCGGGTGCTCGGCAACCTTATGATCGCGTCGCAGCGTCTGCGTGCCACTCGCCTGCAGGCCTCGATCTCCGTCGTCTGCGGTGATCTGTCTTGACCTTCCCGGATTTTTCCCTGTCGTGATCAAAGCGGTGACTACCGCTGTCCATTTCGGCACCATCAGAAGCGCGCGTTTTGTCCCCCGCCTGTCCCCCGGGTAACGCAAAACGCCCTCCCGGAAGAACTCCCGAGAGGGCTAAACGCGACCTGACCTGCGAAAATGCAGTGCCCCCGGCAGGATTCGAACCTGCGACACCCGCTTTAGGAGAGCGGTGCTCTATCCCCTGAGCTACGAAGGCAGGGGCTTGTGGAAAACCTTGCTGAAAATCCAGGCGGCGGATCTTCGACGAGGAGCACAAGCCCGCTGGTCGGACGTGATGCGATGCTCTCCGCCAGGGATGCCTGAGCGGACAACAGGACGTACCAACGCGCGACCAAGGACAGCGTAGCGGATGTGCGCAAGCGGGGGTCCTCTGTATGGGGGCAGGCGAGCGGGGTGGCGAGCGAGCGATCCCCTGACCTGCTGTTTCACCGGTTTTCGATGACCGCCTGGTGGACGTTCAAGGGGTGAAGGCCGAGGGTGGTTGGACCGTTCTGTTCCCTGCGTCAGCTTGTGGGGGCTACTTGGTGTCGTCTCCCGGCGCCCGGCATGACAGGCGGTTGCCTGTGCGTAGGGGTAGGGGGTTCTTCGCGGCGTGGGAGCGAGTCGAGTCAGGTCTGGCGCAACGTACCAGCGCGTAATCACTTGCACTCGGACCTCAAGGTGGAGCCTCTTTACCGCGACCCCCGAAGCGGTGGCACAGCGCGGTTGCTGGGAATTCGCTTTTCGAGATCGAACTGAATATCCAGGATTCGAGAGCTCCGACCGCTCAGGGTTACCGGGTCTCACCACCGATGTCTGCGCAACCAGGCGATTGACCCGCCTGTTGCCGCCTCCGACAGCCGGGGCCAGGCCTGGTCGCACAGCCAGGCAGAGCCCCTGCAGCAGTGCTCCGAGACGACAGCGAAATGCGCCGCGGATGCCGGGGAGTATTCGGGAAGGCGATAACGATGAAGGCCGCGGCCTCAGTGCCGTATTGGTGTCCTCCGCTTTGTGTGTTCTGCTGCGCGACCACCCTGCGGCGTCCGCTGGCGCCAGCCCATCCCTGGTCCCGTGACTCGCGGCTCTGGAGCGTGCCCGGTTTGGAAGACGCGTGGCACTGGGAGACGTATCAGCGGTCGATTTCCGCGGACACTGCGCACGCGACGCGTGGGACGGCCAGGTCTCGGATGCTGGTGGGCGTGGTGCGCTCGCCGGACTCTGGTCGCTCGGTGGTTGAGGCATCGCCTGGCCCGCCTGGTTCGACCGGTTTCTCGCGGCGTCCCACTGAGAGCTTCTTTCAACCGCTTCATCCCGTACGACACGCGTTCAAGCTGCGTCGTCACCCCATCTCGCTGAAAAGAGCCCGCCCCGTGAGGCCGCCCACGGGGCATGTCGGCCGGAAACGTCAGGCTGTCTCACAGCTCGCTCAGAGGGTGGCGCGCAGGTGGCTGACGGTGACGAAGTGGTAGCCGCGGGCGGTGAGGGTGCGCAGGATCTCGGGTACCGCGGCGACCGAGGTGGGGTGGATGTCGTGGACCAGGACGACGTCGTTGGGCTCGGCCTGGGAGATGACGGTCTGGGCGACCTTGGCCGGGTCGTGGGACTTCCAGTCCAGGGTGTCCACGTCCCACAGGACGGGGGACAGGCTGGTGGCCGCCTTGACCCTGTCGTCGATCGCGCCGTACGGCGGGCGGAAGAGCGTCGGTTCCTGGCCCGTGGCGTCCTTGATCGCGGCGGTGGTGCGTTCCAGCTGGGAGCGGATCTGGGCGGGGGTGAGGTTGGTGAGGACCGGGTGGTTCCAGGAGTGGTTGGCGATCTCGTGGCCGGACTTCATCTCGGCGCGCACGATGTCGGGGTGGGTGGCGACGTTCTGGCCGACGACGAAGAAGGTGGCCCGCGCCTTGTACTGGGCGAGGTACTTGAGCAGCGTTCCCGTCTCGGGGGCGGCGGGGCCGTCGTCGAAGGTCAGGGCGATGCACTTGGCCTGGGAGCAGTCCGTGGTGTCCTCACCCGGGTCCGGCTGC
Source organism: Streptomyces spinoverrucosus (assembly GCF_006539505.1). Lineage (GTDB taxonomy): Bacteria > Actinomycetota > Actinomycetes > Streptomycetales > Streptomycetaceae > Streptomyces > Streptomyces spinoverrucosus. The sequence goes on along the minus strand of NZ_BJND01000028.1, from coordinate 21,495 downwards.
GCGGCGACGGTCGGGGCGGGGGTGTGGGCGGCACCGAGGTCGAGCTTGTCGTCCGGGTCGGTGGTCTGCTGCTGGGCGCGGCTGCCGAAGTCGGACAGCCAGGGGGTGACGGTCGACTTGGGGAGAGTGACGGAGATGCGGCCGGCGGGGGGAACGCCGACCGTGCCCCGGTCGAAGTCCACCTTCAGATCGCCGTCGGCGGTGAAGGCCATGTCGTCCAGGTAGGCGTCGCGGTTCTCCCGGTCGCCGAGCGACGCCTCGACCGTGTCGGAAGTAACGCCCTCCCGCTTCAACAGGCGCTTCTTCAGGGCCGAGACGAAGGCGTCCCGGGAGTCGTCCGCGATGAGGCCGGAGGACGGCCGGTACTTCTTGGCCGCACCGTCGTACCAGTACGCCCTGGTGTCCACGCCGTCCGCGTTCGACGTACGGTCGACCGTCGCCAGACGCACGCCCAGGACGTCGCCGGAGGCCACGAGGAACGAGAAGCTGACGTTCAGCTCGGGGCCCTCCGAGCCGTCCGCGCCGGGCGAGCCACCACAGCTCGGTGGGCCGCCGATGTCCGTGCCGAGGAAGACCGCGAGGCGTCCCTCCACGTCCTTCTTCATCGCGGCGGTCACCTTGTCGGCGCCGGGGACGTCCGGGTAGCTCGTGGCCCAGGGGCAGGAGCGGTCGGTGCTGCTGTCGCTGACGATGCTGACGCCCTTGAGCCTGGTCAGGTCGACCTGGGTGCCGGTGTCGTTCCCGCCGGTCCCGGATCGTCCGTCCGGGGAGGGCGCCGAGTCCGCCGGGGACGAGCCGGTGGAGCAGGCGGCCGTCAGGGCGAGCGAGCCGAGCAGGAGGAGCACGGGGGCGAGAGCGCGTCGAGGCATGCGTGAACCTGGGTCCGTGAGGTGCCGGGGCGTGAGTACGGGGCGTGCGGGCGCGCTGGGCTGTTGCTGCGCTGCGGCGTCCCGCTGCGATGCCTTGCGAAGGGCAAGGGCTTTCTTTTCGCCGGGTCAAGCTATGTTTCCGGCCGTTCTCCCGCAATCCCCCAGGCCCGCCGCTCGCCCGGATGTGACGACTCTCTCTCGGGCCATGCTGTCGGACGCCCCTCGCATCGCGCGATGGGACGTCCCCGAATCGTGCCGCGGGGCGGCCCACCGCATGGAGGCGGTTCATGATCGAGTGACGGGAGGTGAACGGGGGCGAGTCGCTCCGCCGTGCTCGTCACGCGCCTCTTCGATCGTCGACGGAGGAGGTGAGAACGGATTCCAGGATGTCCAGCAGGTGATGAGCGAGGGCGCCGCCGACTCCCGCTTCCTCACCGGGCGGGTCCACACCAGAGCGCCGCTCAACAAGTCGGCGAGGCGTCGGAGCGAAACCTCTGCCGACGGAAGAGCGGTTCACCCTGCTGCGAAGGCAGGCGCACAGGTCATCAGGCGGTGATCTCCGTGAACGCGTCCGCGACGGCGGCGCCTTCGCGGACGAAGACCGGGATACGTTCCAGCGGCGCGGGAACGTCGAGCGTGGTGCCGCCCCCGTGGAGCTCGCCGGTGGCGGTGTCGGTCCAGCGGGCGCCCTCCGGGAGGTACACGGTGCGGCAGCGGGCTCCGGCCTCGGCGACCGGCGCGACGAGGATGTCGGGTCCGAGGAGGAACTGGTCGTCGACGGTCCAGGCGTGCGCGTCCTCGGGGAAGCCGAAGAACAGGGGGCGCATCACCGGCGCCCCGGTGTGGTGCGCCTGTTCGGACAGCTCCAGCAGATAGGGGCGCAGCCGCTCGCGCAGCCGCAGGTGTGCGGTCAGGATCGGGTACGCCTGGTCTCCGTATGCCCAGACCTCGTTCGGTCCACCGGTCATGTCCGCGGAGAAGGTGGGGTGGTTGGGCGCACGGTCGCCGTGCAGCCGCATGAGGGGGCTGAAGGTGCCGTACTGGAACCACCGGACCAGCAGCTCCTGGTACGCCGGGTCGGTGGGGTCGCCGCCGAGGAAGCCGCCGATGTCGGTGTTCCACCACGGGATGCCGCTCATCGCGACGTTCAGCCCGGCCCGGATCTGCTGGGCCAGCGACTCGAAGGTGGGCATGATGTCACCGGACCACAGGGCGGCGCCGTAGCGCTGGCTGCCGGCCCAGGCTGAGCGGACGAGGCTGAGCGGGCGCTCGTCGCCGGCCTCGTTCAGGCCTTCGGCGACGGCGCGGGCGACCAACTGCCCGTAGAGGTTGCCGACCTGGACACCGGGACCCACTGAGTAGGCGGCGCGGGCGGCCAGTTCGGGAGGCATGTCCGGCTCGCAGGCGTCGAGCCAGAAGGCGGAGACACCGAGCGAGTGATAGTGCTCGCTCAGCTGTTGCCAGAGGTGGCGGCGGGCGGCCGGACGGGTGGCGTCGACGTAGGTCATCGGCTGGTAATCCGTGCCGTGGCCGCGGGCGGGCCAGGGGAAGGTCAGCAGGCCGCCGTGGTTGTCTCCGACGAGGAGTCCGGCGTCGTGCAGCGTGTCGTGGTTGCGGCTGCCGGGATCCACGGTGGGCCAGACGGACACCGCCAACCTGACGCCGAGAGACTCCAGTTCCTTGATCATGGCGTCCGGGTCGGGCCAGTCGGTGGGATCGAAGTCCCAGTCGCCCATGTGGGTCCAGTGGAAGAAGTCGCAGACCATCACCGACAGCGGCAGTCCACGTTCCTTGTACTCCCGGGCGACGGCCAGGAGTTCGTCCTGCGTGCGGTAGCGCAGCTTGGACTGCCAGAAACCGGCCGCCCATTCGGGCAGCAGCGGCGGGTGCCCGGTTGCCTCGGCGTACGCCTCCATGATCTGGGCGGGGGTGTCGCCCGCGGTGATCCAGTAGTCGATCTGGTGGGCCGAGTCGGCGACCCAGCGGGTGGCGTCCCTGCCCAGCTCGACCCTGCCCATCGCGGGGTTGTTCCAGAGCAGGCCGTAGCCGCGGGAGGAGTGCAGGAACGGGATGGCGACCACCGTGTTGCCCTGGACCAGATCGATCACCAGGCCCTTCTGGTCGAGGTAGCCGTGCAGGTGCTGGCCCAGGCCGTGGATCCGCTCGCCGTCGTACGCCTCGAAGCGCTGCTCGGTGCGGTAGGCGCCGTCGGCGAGCGGCGCGTAGGAGCGCGCCCGCGGGCACGCCGTGTAGGGGCGCTTGTCGGAGAGGAGTTCGCGGCCTGTTTCGGTGTGCAGGAAGCGCAGCGAGCCGTCCTTGTCGGCCTCCACGGTGAGGCGGCCGTTGACGATGCGGGCGCTGCCGTCCGCGTGCGCGGTCACGGTGGGGGCAGGGCCTGTGGCCGGGATGTCGAGGGCACCGGGGAGTGTGTCGTCAGGGGCGTGACCGGGGCGGGCGCGGACCCGTACCGAGTGCGGCCCCCAGGGCTCGATGAGGAGGACCTCGTGCGGGGTGCGTCGTTCGAGGACGCCGCCCTGTGCGGTGAAGACGGTCATGGCTCTGGGGATTCCTTCTCAGATCCGGATGGCGGCGGTGGTCGACGGTCACAGTCGGATGACGTTCCAGGACAGTGGCGGCAGCGAGGAGGACAGAACTGCTGGATGGAGGGGTGCCCTTGTCGAGGAGCTGGGCTCGTCACTTGATTCCGGACGTGGCGGTGCTCGTGACGAAGCCGCGCTGCAGGATCAGGAACAGGATCAGCGAGGGCAGGATGTACAGGATGGCGCCCGCTCCGACGACGGTGTAGAGACCGGTTCCCTGCTCGGTGACGTAGCCGGTGGCCATCTTCACCGCGAGCGTGGTGTGGTCGTCGTCCAGCAGCAGGGCGGGGGAGATGTAGTCGCCCCAGCTCCAGCTGAAGGAGAGGACCAGGCTGGTGGCGATGACGGGCCAGGACTGCGGGAGGAAGATCCGCCAGAAGATGCGGATCTGCCCGCAGCCGTCGATGATCGCCGCCTCCTCCAGTTCCCTGGGCATGTTGGAGAAGAACTGCCGGAAGAGGAAGATCAGATACGGTGCGCCGGCCAGCCCCCACAGCACCCACGGCACATAGGTGTTGAGCAGGCCGGCCTTGGAGAACAGCAGGTAGGTCGGGATGAGGGTGATGACCTGCGGCGTCATCATCGTGGACAGCATGAGCCCGAAGATGATCCGTTTGCCGGGTCCGGTCAGCCGGGCGAAGCCGTAGCCGGCCCAGGCCGAGGCCAGGGTGATCAGCACCGAGTAGATGCCGGCGATCGTCAGCGAGTTGCGGGCGTAGCCGAAGAAGTCGAAAAGGGTCAGGGCCAGGCGGAAGTTCTCCAGGGTCGGTTGGTGCGGCCACCAGTGGATGGGCACCGCGCGCAGTTCGGAGGGGTCCTTGAACGCGCTGATCAGGAGCCAGCCGAAGGGGCTGAGCATGAGCACCAGGATCGCGACCAGGAGCATGTAGACGACTTTGCGTCGGGCCAGGACCATCAGTTGTCTCCGATCGTCCGGGGCTTGGTCTGTGTCTGCTCGGGATCCACTGCGTAGAAGACCACTCCCCGGCTCAGCTTGAAGACGAGGAAGGTGACGGCCATGACGAACGCGAAGAGCACCCAGAGCATGGCGGAGGCGTAGCCGTAACGGCCGTTGGAGAAGTACTGCGTGAAGACGTCGATCATGATCAGTTGGTTGCTCTCGGGGACGGCCCCCACGCCCTTGGGTGTGGGGTCGATCGAGATGAGGAGTGGCAGGAAGCTCTGCAGCGTGGCGATGATCTGGGTGACCAGCTGGAAGAACAGCACGGGGGAGAGGAGGGGGAGGATGATCCGGGTGAAGGACTGCCACCAGCTCGCCCCGTCCACCCGCGCCGCGTCGAGCAGTTCCGCGGGGATGTCCTGCAGCCCCGCCAACGAGATGATCATGACGTTTCCGCAGGCCCATACGGTCAGCGAGATCAGTACATAGCGGGCGTAGGGATCCGCCAGCCAGGAGAGCCCGTTCACGCCGAAGATGTCCAGCAGGCCGTTGGCGGAACCCGAGTCACGGTCGAAGATCAGCTTGAAGACGAGGGCGGAACCGACCGGCGGCACCACGGCGGGCAGATAGACCAGCGTGCGGAACACGCCCCGGGCGCGGATCGGCTGGTTCAGCAGCACCGCGAGGAGGAGTCCCGCGGCGATCGTCAGCGGCACCGTGATCGCGGTGAACAGGCCGGTGCGGCCCAGCGACGCCAGGGTGTCCGGGTCGGTGAAGACCTCACGGTAGTTGGCCAGCCCCACGTAGCGGGCGTTGGGGGACAGGCCGTCGGAGTTGGTGAAGCTCAGCCACAGCGCGTAGCCCAGGGGGAAGACCGTCATGGCCAGGAAGCCCAGCAGCCAGGGGCCGGCGAACACATAGAACGCCCCGGTCCGGCGGGCACGCAGGGAGCGGGGACGGCGCGTCCGCGGCGAGCCGGGCCGGGCGATGGCCGCCCGCATCGGCGAACGCGCGTCCGGCCCGGCGAGCTGATCGGTACTCACCCCACCAGCTCCTCGCCCCGCTTGAGCTGGTCGTTGATCTGGGAGTTGAGCGTGTCGGCGACCTTCCCGGCCGCCGTACCGGACTTGACCGCGTTCGGCAGCACCTTGGTGAGCACCACGTTCAGGGCGTCCACCTGCGCGTACGGGCTGACGGGCAGCACCGAGAAGTAGGGCAGCTCCCGCTGCTGGACGTCGTAGGACTGCTTGTGGAACGCGGTGTCCCGCGGCATCTTCGAGACGAGGGAGTTCAGGGAGGGGATGCCCCAGCCGGTGGTCGCGCGGTCCTGGGCGAGCTTGCCGGCGAAGTAGTACTCGAAGTACTTCCAGGCGGCGTCCTTGTTCTTGGCCTTCTTGGGGATCCAGTAGCCGGTGCCGCTGAAGCAGGGCTGACGCGGTGGCTGCCGAGCTGGGGCGCGGGGGCGAACCGCGAGACCTCGGCGATCTTGGCGTCGCCGCCGATCGTCCCGCCGAACCAGTAGCCGTCGGTGGCCATCGCCATCCGGTTGGCCTGGTAGGTGGGCCAGTCCCAGCCGTCCGGGTTGGGGTTGACGACGCTCGGGCCGATGTCGGCCTTCGCGTAGTCCAGGTACCACTGCAGCGCCTTGAGCGCCTCGGGCGAGGAGAAGTCCACCGTGGCCAGGTCATCGGCGAACAGGCTCCCGCCGGCCGACGCGGTCATCCACATGAACGTGGTGAGGGGGCCGCCCAGGGTCCCGGCGCTCAGGCCGTACACCTTCACCTTGCCGAGCCTGCGCTTGACCAGCCGCTTGCCGAGGTCCAGCCACTCGTCGCAGGACAGCGGTTCGGTGTCGCTGGGGAGTTCCAGCTCGGCCGCCTCGAACAGGTCGGTGCGGTACCAGAACATGCAGTCCTGTGAGTAGTCCTTGGCCATGCCGTAGCGGGGACCGGTGCCCTGCTTCTTGGTCTCGCTGTCGTAGCGCCACACGTCGTTGGCCGGGGCGAGGTCGGAGGGCTTGAGCACGTCGCTCTTGGCGAAGTACGAGTCCAGGTCGGTCATCAGATCGCGCGCGGCGAAGTAGGGCACGTCCGTCGCGCCGATGCCGCGGACCACATCCGGCGGGTTGTTGCCGGCCAGCATGGCGTTGAGCTTGGTGATGTCGTACGTGACGATGTCGAGGTTCATGCCGAGCTCCTGCTCGACCTTCTGCTGGTCCTTCTTCTCCCAGGCGACGTCCATGATCGTGAGCGTCTCCTTGGCGCCCTTGGCGCCGCTCCCGGAGTCGACGGAGGAGGCGCAGCCGGGCAGGGCGGCAGCGGTGAGGGCGGCGCCGGCGGAGGCGGCCAGGAAACGGCGCCGGTCGAGGGAGCCTCTGGGTGCAACGGGCATGACTGTGAAGCCTTTCGTGCGGTGGGCATGCTGGGATGCGCAGGAGACGGGCGCTTCCGCGCAGGAAGGCGCAGCGGGCGGGAGGAGAAGGAAGCCCGGTGTGCGCCCGGCCGTGGTGGACGGCCTTCGGGCACGGAGTCGGCGACACCGCCCGCACTGGGGGTGCCGAGCGTTGAGGGTCCGGTACTTCGGCCGTGCGGCGTCACGCCCCGAAACGCCCACGTGTAGAAACCGGTTGCAGAAGGCTTCGGCGAACGTAGGACGGGCTTCCGGGCAGTGTCAAGAGGCTGGAGCGTCCCCGTATTCAGCGGGTCCAACCGCGCGGAGGCCCGTGACAGAAGAAGGCTTGATGCAACCCTCTTGACTCTTGCAGCAGCGCGATGGCAGCTTTTTGTAGCGCTACAAGAAACCGGTTGTTAAGCGTTCGTCACGCCTTGAACGAGACCGCCACCGGTCGGTGATGCCGCACCACCTCTGCTCGCGCCCCGCACCACCACGCCCCCTCGCGTCCCACCCCATCCAGCAGGAGTACGTCCGTGCCCAATGCCACCGCGGTGATCAACCTCGACATCGAGGGCCCGACGATCAGCCGACATCTCTACGGCCACTTCGCCGAACACCTCGGCCGCTGCATCTACGGCGGTTTCTGGGTGGGGGAGGACTCGCCGATACCCAACGAAGGAGGCATCCGGCTCGACGTCGTCCAGGCGCTGCGGGCCCTGAACATTCCCAACCTGCGCTGGCCGGGCGGCTGTTTCGCCGACGAGTACCACTGGAAGGACGGCATCGGGCCCCGCGGCCAGCGCCCCCGGATGGTCAACACCCACTGGGGCGACGTCGAGGAGAACAACCACTTCGGCACCCACGAGTTCATGGCCCTGTGCGAACTGCTCGGCGCCGAGCCCTACATCAGCGGCAACGTCGGCTCCGGCACCGTTCAGGAGATGAGCGAGTGGGTCGAGTACCTCACCCGCGACGGCGACAGCCCCATGGCCAGGCTGCGCCGGGCCAACGGCCGCGACGAGCCGTGGCGGGTGAAGTTCTGGGGCATCGGCAACGAGACCTGGGGCTGCGGCGGCAATATGCGCGCCGAGTACTCCGCCGACCTGGCCCGGCAGTACGCCACGTACTGCCGCGACCACGGCGACAACAAGCTCTACCGCATCGCCTCGGGCGCCTCCAACGACGACTACAAGTGGACCGAGACGCTGATGCAGCAGATCAGCTGCTTCGGCTGCGAGGCCACTCCCAAGAACTACTTCCAGGGCCTGTCCGTGCACTACTACACGCTGGCCGGCCCCTGGGAGGCGAAGGGCAGCGCCACCGTCTTCGACACCGACGACTACTACCGCACGATGGTCGCCGCCCGCAGGACCGACCGGATCCTCACCGGCCACTCCACGGTCATGGACGTCTACGACCCCGGCCGCACGGTCGGCCTGGTCCTGGACGAGTGGGGCACCTGGTGGGACGTGGAGCCGGGCACCAACCCCGGCTTCCTGTTCCAGCAGAACAGCCTGCGCGACGCGCTCGTGGCGAGCACACACTTCGACATCTTCCACAAGCACGCGGCCCGCCTGTACATGGCCAACATCGCCCAGACCGTCAACGTCCTGCAGGCGATGCTCCTCACGGACGGCGACTCACTCGTGCTGACCCCGACCTACCACGTCTTCGAGATGAACAAGGGCCACCAGAACGCCACCTCGCTCACCGTCCACCTCAGCGGAGACGGCATCCGACGCACGGTCGGGGACACGGAGCTGGAGACCCTGTCCGCCTCGGCCAGCGTCAAGGATGGGGCGGTGCTGATCTCACTGTCCAACCTCGACGCCGAGGAGCCCGTCGAGCTGACCCTCGACCTGCGCGGCCGCACCATGGGCGAGCCGACCGCCCGCATCCTGACGGCCGGCCGCCTCCAGGACCACAACACCCCCGGCACACCGGAGGCGGTCAGCCCACACCCCTTCGACGACCTCAAGACGACCGAGCAGGGGCTCGCCCTGACATTGCCGCCCCACTCGTTCGTCACCGTCCGGGCGCCGCTCGGCTGACCTGCCCAGCGCTGTGTCCCGCGTGGGGCCGGGCCGGCCGCACACCGCCGCCGGCCGTCGGCCCCGGCCTCAAGAGCCCCGTTCCCAAGCGCACTTCACCCTGACAAGGAGCCGCACATGAGCACGGACCTGACCCGCCGCAGAACCCTCCAGGCCGCGGGAGCCGCCGCCCTCGCCGCCGGCCTGTCCTCCCTGACCGCCACGACGGCCCACGCCGACGACACGGCGGAGGGCGACAACGCCGCGCCGAAGCTGGTCACCTACCCGATACCGTCCGGCGTGGCCACCCGGGCGAGCTTCAAGGTGCGGGTGCGTACCGCCCCCGACGGCGAGTGGCAGACCCTCGCCTGCTACGACCACGGCGTCAAGGAGATCAACGCCACCACCGGCTCCGGCAAGGTGTGGGGCTCCTCGATGGTGTACTTCGACTTCCGGGGGTCCGTGGAGATCGAGGTGACGTACCTCAAGGGTGGCACCACCAAGGCCCGCGTGCGTCCGGACTCGTACGGCATCACGTCCGAACTCCTCGGCGACACCCTGCGGTTCACCCTCGATGAGCCGAAGGACGTCGTCGTCCAGATCAACGACGAGATCTTCGACTGCCTGCACGTCATCACCAACCACATCGACCCGAACCCGCCTTCGGCCGACGACCCGGACGTCATCTACTTCGGTCCCGGCCTGCACTCGCTCTCCGGCGACATCCTCTACGTCCCCAGTGGCAAGACCGTCTACCTGGCGGGCGGCGCCGTCGTCACCGGGCAGATCAGCTTCAAGGACGCCGAGAAGGCACGTCTGCGAGGCCACGGCGTGCTGCGGCCGCGAGGTACCGTCGGCGGCGTCCAGCTCGACCACAGCAAGAACATCCGCGTCGAGGACGTCATCCTGCTCGGCAACGGCCTGGGCTGCTGGGAGGCCGACGGCGGCGTGGTCAAGAAGGTACGCGTGTTCACGTGGGGACAGTGGGGCGACGGCCTCCCCCTCTACTGCTCCAAGAACATCACCTACGACAGCTGCTTCGTACGCAGCTCCGACGACAGCCACTCCATCTATGCCCACCGCGGCGAGCTGTACGGCGACACCCGCGACGTCACCATCAAGAACGCCACCCTGTGGGCGGACGTCGCCCACCCGATCAACATCGGCACGCACGGCAACAGTGACGCCCCGGAGATGATCGAGAACCTCGTCATCAAGAACGTCGACATCCTCGACCACCGCGAGCCCCAGATGAACTACCAGGGCTGCATCGCCCTCAACGCCGGCGACTCCAACCTGATCAAGAACGTCCGCATCGAGGACGTACGGGTCGAGGACTTCCGCTGGGGCCAGCTCCTCAACTTCCGGGTCATGTACAACACGACGTACAACACCTCGGTCGGCCGCGGCATCGAGGACGTCTACATCAAGAACCTCACCTACACGGGCACCCACGCCAACCCGTCGCTCTTCCTCGGCTACGACGCCGACCACGCCATCAAGAACGTCACCTTCGAGAACCTGGTGGTCGACGGCCTGGTCATCGCCGACTCGATGCGCAAGCCGCGCTGGTACAAGACCACCGACATGGTGCAGTGGCACGCCAACGAGCACGTGATCGACCTCAAGTTCCTCACCACCGCCGAGGCCCAGGCGGCAGCCGCGTCATAGGTCCGACCGCGCCCTGCCGCCCGGGCGTCCGCCTCGGCGACAGGGCCTCGGCCGCACGGCTGAAGCGCACTGGGACCGCCTTCACCGCATACGCCGCTCCTGAAGAGGGCGTTGTCCGACCCTCCACGCCGCGGGAGACCTCCCCGGCTTCGGACAACGCCCCTCCCACGTGGGTCCTGTGCTCTGTTCACACGCCTCCCGAGCCTCGACACCACGCGGTTCGACCAAGTCGGCACCATCCCCGACCAGAGCCGGTCGGGGTCCCGTTCGATCGGAGTCGCACACCCCATGAGCCGCAACCATCTCCCCCCACTCGACCAAGGCACACCCCAACGCCTCCACACCGAGCTCCTGAGCCGGCGAGGCATCCTGCGCGCCGCCGGCGGACTCGGGCTCGCCGGCGCGCTCGGCGCCGCCTCCCTACCGTCCGCCGACGCCGCCGGCAAGCGGCACGGTGTCCGCAACCTGGCCCTTGCCGCCGCGCCGACCGTCTGGAACCACCCCGGCGGGATACACCACCCCGGTGACATCAACCGCGCCAAGGTCAGGGTGGCCTCGCGCATCGAGCCGTGGTACTCGGGCTGGCAGCGGCTCACCGCCAACGCCCACTCGGCCTCCACCTGGAAGGCCAACCCCCAGGAGACCGTCTACCGCGGCGGGAGCTACCAGAACTACGCGATCCTCTACAACGACATCGCCGCCGCCTACCAGAACACCCTGCGCTGGCTGATCAGCGGCGACACGGCCCACGCCGACTGCGCCGCCGCCATCTGCAACGCCTGGTCGAGCACCCTGACCACGATCACGGGCAGCACCGACGCGATCCTGGCCGCCGGCATCTACGGCTGGCAGTTCGCCAACGTCGGGGAACTGCTGCGCGACTACAGCGCCTTCGACCTCGAAGCCTTCCAGCAGATGATGCTGGACGTGTTCTACCCGATCAACCACGGCTTCCTCAGAGACCACAACTTCACCTGCATCACCCACTACTGGGCCAACTGGGATCTGTGCAACATCGCGTCGATCCTGGCCATAGCCATCCTCTGCGAGGACGGCGGGAAGTTCGACGAGGCCGTCACCTACTTCCAGAGCGGCGCGGGCAACGGCTCCCTCGCCCACGCGGTCCCGTACCTCTACACGGACGACGACGGCTACGCGCTCGGCCAGTGGCAGGAGTCCGGCCGCGACCAGGGCCACACACTCATGGGGATGGGCCAGATGGGCGCGATCTGCGAGATGGCCTACAACCAGGGCGTCGACCTCTACGGCTACGACAACAACAGGTTCTTCAAGGCCGCCCAGTACGTCGCCAAGTACAACCTCGGCCTGGACGTGCCCTACACCACCTACAGCTGGGGCAGCGGCACCAACTGCGCCTACAACGAGCAGACCGCCATCTCCGCGGCCGGCCGCGGAGGCATCCGCCCGGTGTGGGCGATGCTCCACTACCACTACAACCGGATCAAGCGCCTGGACGACAAGTACATCGCGGCCATGTCCAGCGACCTCGTCGGCATCGAGGGAGGAGGCGGCGACTACGGCTCCACCAGCGGCGGCTACGACCAGCTCGGCTTCGGCCAGCTGATGTACGCCAAGTAGTCCCGGGCGGCCCCGCGCTCCCCGCGGGGCCACCCCGTCACACCGTTCACGCAACGCCACACCCACGCAGGAGTATCTCCGTGCCCGACGCCAACCCCCCTGTCGAGACGGTCGTCGAGGTGGACACCCGCGCCCCGGGCACAGCCATCTCACCCGATTTGTTCGGCGCGTTCTTCGAGGACCTCAACTACGGGGCCGACGGCGGGTTGTACGCCGAGCTGGTGCAGAACCGGTCCTTCGAGTACAGCCCGGCCGACCGTCCCGAATGGCACTCCCTCACCGCCTGGGAGCTGCTGGAGCGGGACGGCGCCACCGGATCGGTCACGGTCTCCACCGATGACCCGCTGCACCCGGCCAACCCGCACTACGCGGTGCTGACCAGCACCACCACCGCCGGTGCGGGGCTGCGCAACGAGGGGTTCGACGGCATCCCGGTCCGGGCGGGCGAGACGTACGACGTGAGCGTCTTCGCCCGCCTGGCCGGGGGCACCGCCGACCGGCTGGTCGCACGGATCGAGAGACGGGACGGCGAACATGTCCACGGGCAGGCGGAGTTGGGCCCGCTGAACGGCTCCTGGAGGCGCCACACGGCGGTCATCACCTCGGAAGTCACCGACCCGGACGCCCGTTTCACCCTCACGGCGACCGGCCCCGGCACCGTCCACCTGGACCTGGTCTCGCTCTTCCCGCAGGCCACCTTCAAGGGCCGCCCGGGCGGCCTGCGCGCCGACCTGGCGCAGGCCATCGCCGACCTGAAGCCGAAGTTCCTGCGCTTTCCCGGCGGTTGCCTCGCCCACGGGCAGGGCCTCGCCAACTTGTACCGCTGGTCCGAGACCATCGGCCCGCTCCATGAGCGCAGGCAGCAGTTCAACATCTGGCACTACCACCAGTCGATGGGCCTCGGCTACTACGAGTACTTCCAGTTCTGCGAGGACATCGGCGCCAAACCGGTGCCCGTCGTCCCGGCCGCGGTCTGCTGCCAGAACAGCGACGTGACCGGACAGGCCGGCATCCCCGACGAGGAGATGGACGCCTACGTCGCCGAGGTACTGGCCCTGGTGGAGTGGGCCAACGGCCCCGCAGACTCGCCCTGGGGCGCCCTGCGCGCCGCCGCCGGACACCCCGAACCGTTCGGCCTCGAATACCTCGGCGTCGGCAACGAGGACACCATCACCGACACCTTCCGCGACCGCTTCTCCCGCATCCACGACGCCCTGCGCGAGCACCACCCCGAGATCACGGTCATCGGCACCCTCGGCCCGGCCACCTTCGGGGAGGACTGGGAGAAGGGCTGGGCGTTCGCCCGCGAACGGGGCGTACCCGTCGTCGACGAGCACTCCTACAAATCGCCGCGCTGGTTCCTGGAGAACAGCCGCCGCTTCGACTCCATGGACCGTGAGGGCTCGCACCTGTACATCGGCGAGTACGGCAGCTGGGGCAACGACGGCCGCGGCGCGCTCGCCGAGGCCCTCTACATGATCGCCATGGAACGCAACGGCGATGTCGTCCGGATGGCCTCCTACGCCCCGCTCCTCGCCAAACGCGACCACACCCAGTGGCTGCCCGACCTGATCTACTTCGACAACACGCACGTCTGGACCACACTCAACTACCACGTCCAGCAGATGCATTCGCTTAACTCGGGCGACACCGCGCTGCCCGTCACGGTCACCGGAGCGCCCCAGGCACCGGCCGTCCAGGTGAGCAACCGGCACGACATCCGCATCGGTACCGGTTCCGACACGCGCGCCGAGTTCACCGACGTCCTCTGCGGCCTCCTCGGCGAAGGTCTCGCACCGGCCCCCGACTTCCGTAACTGGGACACGCAGGACGGTACTTGGCAGCTGAACGGCGAAACCGTGGCCGGATCGGGTACCGGCCCGCTGCTCACGGACGCGGTGCGCGGAACGTCGTACGCCTTCTCGGTGCGGGCGAGGAAGACGGACGGCGCCGAGGGGTTCGTCCTGTGCTTCACCGGGACGACGTCCGAGCGCCGGTACCAGTGGCGGCTCGGCGGCTGGGACAACCGGGCGACCTGGCTCCAGCGGGTGGACGACGGCGTGGCGGACGACCTCGGCGAGCGCGTTCTCGACGGTGTGGAGAGCGGCCGTTGGTACGACCTGCGGGTGGAGGTGGACGGCCCGCGCGTGCGCTGCTTCCGCGACGGCGAGCTGCTCCACGACGTCGAGGACGTCCGGCCGGACCCGGAGGTCTTCGCCGTCTCGGCCGTCCGCGACAGCGCCACCCACGAGGTGATCATCAAGATCGTCAACACCACACCCGAACCTGTCACGGTCCGCCTGCGGCCGCCCGACATGGCCGGGGACACCGGCTGCGCGCGCACCACCCTCACCGTTCCTCCGGACGCCGGCAGCCGCTTCGGCCCGGCCCCGGCCGCGCCCGTGCACGACCGGATCACCGGGCCCGTCTGTGCTGTCCCGCCGCACTCCTTCACCGTTCTGCGCACGGACGCGCGGCATACCATGCGGGAGGGTGCCGAGACCGCAGACCAGGGGCGAGCGTGGTAACGATCAAGGATGTGGCGAAGGCGGCCGGGGTCTCACCGATGACCGTCTCGAACGTCATCAACGATCACCCGAACGTGCGCGGCTCGACGCGTGCGAAGGTCCTCGAGGCCATGGCCCGGCTCGACTACCGGGTCAACGTCGCCGCCCGCAATCTGGCCAAGGGCAGCACCGGAACCATCGGCCTCGCCGTCCCCGAGGTGAACAGCCCCTACTACAGCCGGCTGGCCGCCGCCATCATCGCCGCCGCCGAGCGGCGGGGCCTGCGCGTGAGCATCGAGCAGACCGCCTCCCGGGACAACGAACTGGACGCCCTGTCCCTGTCGCGCAACCGCCTCTACGACGGACTCATCCTGACCGCCGCGGGCATGCGACAGGCCGATGCCGAACGGCTTCGGGTGGACCACCCGGTCGTCATCCTCGGCGACCGGATCTTCGGCGCGCCGGTCGACCACGTCGCCATGCCCAACCTCGAAGCCTCGCGTGCGGCCACCCGCCACCTGATCGAGCGGGGCTGCCGGCGTATCGCGTTCCTGTGCGGGGCGGTGGAGGAGGTCGACACCTCCAGCCTCCGCCTCACCGGCTACCGGCAGGCTCTCGCGGAGGCGGGCCTGTCGACGGACCCCGCCCTGATCCAGCAGGTGGACAGGCTCGGCATGCGCGAAGGCGCCGGGCGCGCCCGGGAGATGGCGGAGGGCGGCCTCGACTTCGACGGCGTGTTCTGCGTGACCGACTCCCTGGCCATGGGCGTGCTGCGAGGACTGGCCGACGCCGGGATACGGGCGCCCGATCAGGTCAAGGTGATCGGCTTCGACAACGTCACGGAGAGCGAGTACTTCATCCCCTCGCTCTCCACGATCGACCCCGACCACGACGGGATGGCCGAGCGCGCGGTCGACCTCCTGCTCCAACGCATCGAACAGACCGAGCCCCCGACCCGGCAGCAGGACTTCATCGGCGACTTCTCGCTGGTGATCCGGGAGTCGACGGGTGGCTGAGGACAGTTCGCGCCTCGCCTCTCAGCACCACGACAAGGGAGACCTCCGTGAACCGCGTGGCCCCTGCCCCGCTCTTCCGTGACCCGATCTACGACGGAGCCGCCGACCCGGTCGCCGTCTTCAACCGTCAGGCCGGCGAATGGTGGCTCGTCTACACCAACCGCCGCACCACCGCCCCCGGCCCAGGCGTCTCCTGGGTGTACGGCACCGACCTGGGCGTGGCCGCATCCGCGGACGGCGGCCTCACCTGGACCTACCGGGGCACCCTCGCCGGCCTGGAGACCGAGTGGGGCCGCAACACCTTCTGGGCGCCGGAGATCATCTGGCACGACGGGGTCTACCACATGTACGTCAGCTACATCCGCGGCATACGCGACGACTGGAACGGCGACGCCCGGATCCGCCACTACACCAGCCCCGACCTGCTGGACTGGACGCATCACGGCGCCCTGGACCTCGGCTCCGACGGGGTCATCGACGCCTGTGTGTTCCCGCTGCCGGGCGGCGGCTGGCGCATGTGGTTCAAGGACGGCCGCCGCGGCTCGCTCACCTACGCCGCCGACAGCCCCGACCTGTACCAGTGGCGGCCCACCGGCCTCGTGATCGGCCATCGCCCGCACGAAGGGCCCAACGTCTTCGAACTCGGCGGCCACTACTGGATGCTCGTCGACGAATGGCGCGGCCAGGGCGTGCTGCGCTCGGACGACCTCACCACCTGGAAACACCAGGGCCTGATTTTGGACCGGCCTGGCAGCCGCCCCGACGACCAGACCATCGGCCTCCACGCCGACGTGGTCGTTCAGGAGGAGACTGCCTATGTCTTCTACTTCACCCACCCCGGCCGCGTCGGCGCCGCCGCCGAGGAGGACACCTACGCCACCCGCCGCTCCTCGCTCCAGGTCGCCGCCGCACGGGTCGTCGACGGCACTCTGCACTGTGACCGCGAGCCCGTACGACTCGATCTGTCCCCTGTGCCCTAGAAGGCGTCATGTGGTCTGGGTGGTCGGTTCGATGGAGGCCACCGCCGCGGTCGCGGTCGCATGGGCCAGGAGGCGATGAGCTTCTGTGGTCAGGTCCTGGGGGCGGACTGCGCTCCGTCCTGGACCGGCCCGCCGGGTGCGGCGAAGACCTGAGGGACTGGTGCTCGACGGGGAGCGTATCGGTCTGACGGGTGTCAGAAGCGATGTCCTGACGTGGAAATGCCGCACATTCTGAGCTCGTTCCGATGGGGCGTGGCAATAGCCCCCGACAGCGGGTCATTCTGCAGGCCGTCAGGGTGACGCCGTCGTAGCAGTGACGGCCACGACGGGGACGTGCTCGCAGATGTCCTCGGCCAGGGCCGCTCGGTGTCGGCCGCGATCACCAGGAGCCCGGCTCGCGTCGCGCCTGAACAGCCCGAGGCGTCGACGAGCCCAATCTGTCATAGGGCCGTCTCGCTGCTCCGAATGACTCCCTCCGGTCTCTGGCGCCACCCCGTGATCACCGCTTGCGGCTCTCAACCGCTCTATGTCGCCGCTGAGTTGGCGGTGTCCGTCGACTGGTTCCGATCGTACGGGTCACACGTCGTCGCCGTGTGTCGCCCTTCACACTCGGGACATGTCGCCGCAGGGGGCTCGGCCGGTCCGGGCCGTGCGTGCCGACGGGTGGCCAGGGTCCAGGCGGTGGCGGCGAGTGCGGTCACCGTGAGGCCGGCCAGCATCGCAGTGGTGTGGGATCCGGCGCTGTCGGCCGCCCGGGCGACGGGGTTGGGCAGGCCGAGGCGGTCGGCCAGCCAGCCGACGGCCGCCGTGGCGGTGAGCAGGGCGCCGGCCAGTCGTAGCGTGGGCTGGACGCGCAGGCGCGCCAGCACCAGCAGTGAGGGCAGGGCCAGGCAGACCAGCAGGAGCTGGACCAGTTCGATGCCGAGGTTGAAGCCGAGGAGGCTGGTCACGAGCTGCCCGGTGGACAGGTGCATCTCCGCCAGGACGAAGGAGAACGCCATGCCGTGGCCGAGCCCGAAGACCCCGGCCACGAGCGCCTCCTTGCCCGGGAAGAGGGGGCGGATCGCGTGGATCGCGCCGACGAGGATGCTGGCGGCGATGAACGCCTCGACCGGCCAGTCGGGGATGTCCAGGCGGCCGAGCGCGGTGACGGCCAGCGCGACGGAGTGCCCGGCGGTGAAGGCGAGCGTGATGCGGCCGATCCGAAGAAGCGCGGACCGGGCGCCGACCAGGCCGTCCCAGCGCCGTCCGGTGGCCGCGAGTGGCGCGGGCAGGAGCAGGATCAGCAGGAAGAGCAGGTGGTCGGTGCCGGTGAGGATGTGGTCGCCGCCCAGCTTCAGCATGGCGAGGAACCCGCGCCAGGTGCTGCCCTCGCCGAGGTCCACCTTCAGAGCCGGGACCGTCATGGTCCGGGTGTCGACCCGGATGGTGCCGACCTGGGTGGTGCCCTCGTCCTCGATCTGTCCGGCGGCCCAGTCCTGACGGACCGTCACCAGAGCGGTGTGCGTGATGACCTGGTGGACGATGACGTCGTAGTCGAAGGTGAAGCGTCGTACGTCGGTGCCGGCCGGCGGGGTGAGGACGGCCTCGGCGACCAGCTCGCGGTAGGGGCCGGTGGAGGTCTGCTCGGTGCTGCTGAGGCTCAGCTCGCCGATGCTGACCTGCCAGGCCTTGCCCCCGGTACTGGTCGGGTGGATGTGCTTGCCGAGGTAGGTCCGGATGGCCTCGGCCTTCGCGGACAGCGTGGCCCGGGTGGTGTCGCTCAGATCGATCCCGCTGGCCCGGGAGAAGTCGTCGGCCGGCAGTTCCAGCCGTGCGCTCACCGACGCCTGGTACACGTCGAGTTCCACCACCGAGTGCGGCATCGGATGCGCGGCGGCCGGCGACGCCCCGAGGAGGAGCGCCGCCGGTACCACGATCGCGATCCCGGCCACCAGGCGTGTCAGCGCTGCGATCAGCCAGTCTCGCGGTCCGGTCATGAGAAGGAGAACCCGCTGCCGTAGTCGCGGGTGTGGTCCCGGTACACGGTGTGGTAGTGGACCTTGTCCTGGTAGACGAAGCCGTTCTGGCAGACGAACTCGATCCACACGCTGGGGCCGTCGATGCGGACGTAGTCTCCCTGGGTGTCCAAGCCCGTGCCGCCGGAGTAGCCGATGTAGGTCTCGTTCAGCTCACGCGCGTACGTCTTCATGAGCTTCTTCGCGGTGGCGTCGTCCACGCCCGCGACCCAGGGGTGGATCGCCTCCAGGACCAGCTTCTGCTGCTTGGGCGACAGCTCGCTGGCCTTGATGCCCTCCTTGGTCTCCGGGAACTGGCCGTCCTCGCCCGGGCCGAGCAGCACGTCGTTGAAGGACTCGGACAGCTTGGCCTTGGCCAGCTGCTCCGTGCTCAGGCTGCCGGTCAGGGCGAGCATGCCGTTGCGGAACTTCGCCATCGGCTCGTACGTGGTGCCGTCGTCCGCGGTCCAGCTGGTGGGCTCGACGCCGGTGAAGTACGGGCTGGCGCCGGCCACCTTGCCGTTCTTGTAGGTGATGTTCACGGCGAGGTGGTGGCCGCCGAACTGCAGCTGCCAGGTGCCGTCGACCGACGGGGTGCCCAGGAAGGCCATGAGGTAGATGTCGCTGCCGTACCCGCCGCCTGCGCCGCCGCCGGTGCCGCCGGACGGCGGGGCGCCCGTCGGGGCGCCGCTGGCCGTGGCGCTCGGGTCCGCCGAGGCGGAGGCCGAGGGGTCGGCCGAGGGGTCGGCCGAGGCCGAGGCGTCGCTCGACGCGCTGCCCGACGGCGCGGCGGGCCCGGAGCCCGAGCCCTCCGCCGAGGCCAGCTGGTCGTCGGCCAGGAGGGTCTCAAGGACGTGCTCGTAGCCGGTGCCCTCGCCGGTCCCCAGGGCCACCTTCAGCACGTTCTTCAGGGCGGCCAGCTGCTCGTCGCTCAGCGAGCCCGTCTGGATGCCGACCCGGCAGGACGACCCGCACGGCAGGTTCGACCACGCGGTCGCGTTCGCCTGGGAGTAGTCCAGGACCGTCGCCGCCTGCTGGTCGGAGTCCAGCGTGTTCAGGAACGCGTTGGCGGCGCTGACCACGGCCGCGACGCCGTTGGCCTTCTTGTCGACCGGGTAGTGGACACCGGCCTTCTTCGCGGCGCCCGTGGTCGTCGCGGCGTTGGCCGCCACGAATCCGCCCCCGACGAGGACCACACCGGCGGCCACGCCGGCTATGCCCCGCCAAGTCCGTCGGTTACGAGCCCGACTTGTTCTCTCTTTGCTCACGAACACTCCCTGAAGACAAGGGTGGGGGACGGTGCGCCGACTCTGCGGGCGGCGGCGTCCAGAACACGCGCGCGCTGGATGAGAGAGCTATCAGCAATATCGTTGACAGCTCAACGCGCGGGCCTTCGGACCTGTCCCAATTGGATGGCGGGCACCCCATATACGGGAAATATCCTGGGCTCGTTGACAGGTTTCTCTCATTGCGACCTCAGCCGCCGAAACGGGCGCGCGTCACGAGAAGACCGCCGTCCCGGCACCTTCTCCACCGTTGGCAGGATGGCCGCGCTCCACCTCGCTGAACAGCGTCGGACGCGTGATCGCGGCGACGACGTCCAGAGGGAACAGCCCGCCCTGCACGCGGTCGGCGACCTCACCCTCACCGGCCGCGTCGAGACCACCCTGCGCACCGACACCCCCGACGGCGACCGCCCGGCCCTGCTCGTCGGCTGCGACGGCAGGAACCTGTGGGTCACCGGCCCGGACGGGGACGGGTTGGGCGAGGCGGTCCTCACCGAACCGCGGCGACCCTGCGCATCCTCACCATCGGCGAACACATCGAGGTCTACGCCGACGGCGTCTTCGCCCTCACCACCCCCTAGGGCCACCCCGCCCCGTGGACGGCCGTGTCGGAGTGCCGTACCCGCACCGTTCCCGTCCGCCCGATCCGCCCAATCGGCCTACCCGACCCCGACCGCGACTACGCCTCGGCCGTCTGGCCCGGTCTGTCCGCCCACTGATTTCCTGCGGAGCAGCTGCCCGGCAGGCGACACCGCCCGTCGCCGGGGCCGGTTCGACGGCCGGGTCGGCGACGGGCGGTGTGGCAGCACAGGTGAGGTCAGTTGAGGGTCCACTGCTGGTTCGTCTGGCCGTTGCAGGTCCACAGGATCAGCTTGGTGCCGTTGGCGGTCGCCGCTTCGGAGGCGTCCAGGCAGAGGCCGGAGAGGTTGTTGGTGAGGGTGCCGTTGGAGTTGGCGGTCCACTTCTGGTTGGTGCCGCCGTTGCAGTCCCAGATGATGACCTTGGTGCCGTTGCTGGTGCCGTTGTTGTCGGCGTCCAGGCACTTGTTGCCGTAGACGACGAGCTCGCCCCGTGAGGTCTGCGTGAAGGTCTCGTTCCGCCCGCCGAAGCAGTCCCACAGGATGGCCTGAGAGGCGTTGGTGATGGTGTTCTTCTCCAGGCCGGCGCAGCGGTTCGAGGCGGCGCCGACGAGGGCCACGCCGTTGGTGCCGGGGATGCCCTGGACACGGATCGCGTCGATGTCGGGCGCGGTGCTGCCGGAGACCGTCGCGAAGCGCACGGTGTTGGTGCCCTTGGCCAGGTGCGCCAGAACGGACACCGTGCGATAGGTCGTGGCCGAGCCGGTCGGCGGGAAGGCGACGACGTAGCTGTACTGGCCGTTGACCTTGATGGTCGCCTTACGGGCCGTGCTGCCGCCGTTGGCGTAGGTGATGTCCACCAGCTTGGTGCCCGCCGCGCCGGTCGTTACGGCACTGAACGTGGGTGTGGTGGCCGTGGTGGTGTCCTCGTAGGTCGACCCGGACGCCTCGGTGCCGGAGACGGTGAGCAGGACGGCGTCGTTCGCCGGGACGGTGGTGGAGTAACTCGTGGCGTGGGAGCCGGCGTTGGTGCCGGTCCACACGTTGCGGACGGACGCCGAGGCACC
>NZ_BJND01000027.1 GCF_006539505.1 Streptomyces spinoverrucosus | reverse complement strand
TGTGGCGTAACGTCCCGATATGACCAACCCCGCGCCGCCACGCAAGTCGCCGGACCAGCCCTGGCGCACCGAGGGCGCCCCGGAGGAGCCGCCGAAGTCCGCGCCCGGCGGGCGGCGGATGCGCGGCGGCTGGTGGAGCCTCGTCGTCACCGCGCTGGTCGTGTTCCTGATCGCCAACGTCGTGCTGTCGTTCCTCGACGAGGAAGAGCCGACCATCTCGTACACGGCGTTCAGCAGGCAGGTCGACGACGGCAACGTCAGCAAGATCTACGCCAAGGGTGACGCGATCCAGGGCCAGCTGAAGAAGGCCCAGGACAACCCCGAGGGCGAGGGCACCTACACCCGGTTCAAGACGCAGCGGCCGGCCTTCGCGGACGACCAGCTCTGGGAGGAACTGACCAGGCACAACGTCACGGTCACCGCGGAGCCGGTCGTCCAGCAGCGCGGCTTTCTGACCAACCTGCTGATCTCGCTGGCGCCGCTGCTGCTGCTCGTCGTGCTGTGGGTCTTCATCGCACGGCGGATGAGGGCGGGGCTGGGCGGGGCGGGCGGCATGTTCGGGCGCAAGCCGCCACCCAGGCCGGTCGAGCTGGAGCCGGGGGAGAAGCGGACGACGTTCGCGGACGTGGCGGGCATCGACGAGGTGGAGGGCGAGCTCAACGACGTCGTCGACTTCCTGAAGAACCCCGACGCCTATCGGCGGATGGGCGCCAAGATGCCGCGCGGTGTGCTGCTCGCCGGCCCGCCCGGCACCGGCAAGACACTGCTCGCGCGGGCGGTGGCGGGGGAGGCGGGGGTGCCGTTCTTCTCGGCGTCCGCGTCGGAGTTCATCGAGATGATCGTCGGTGTGGGCGCGTCCCGTGTGCGGGAACTGTTCGCGGAGGCGCGGAAGGTGGCCCCGTCGATCATCTTCATCGACGAGATCGACACCATCGGCCGGGCGCGTGGCGGCGGCGCCGCCGTGGGCGGGCACGACGAGCGCGAGCAGACCCTGAACCAGATCCTGACCGAAATGGACGGCTTCTCGGGCTCGGAGGGCGTGATCGTGATCGCCGCGACCAACCGCGCGGACGTCCTGGACCCGGCCCTGACCCGGCCCGGCCGGTTCGACCGGGTCGTCAACGTCGCGCCGCCGGACCGGGGTGGCCGCGAAGCGATCCTGAGGATCCACACCCGGGAGATCCCGCTCGGCCCGGACGTCGACCTCGCCCAGGTCGCCCGTACGACCCCGGGGATGACCGGCGCCGAGCTGGCCAACCTCGCCAACGAGGCCGCCCTGCTCGCCGTCAAGCGGGGGCAGCAGACGGTGACGCAGTCCGACCTGTCGGAGGCGCTGGAGAAGGTCCAACTGGGTGCCGAACGTGCGCTGGTGATGCCCGAGGAGGAACGCCGGCGCACCGCCTACCACGAGAGCGGACACGCCCTGCTGGGCATGCTGCAGCCGGGCGCCGACCCCGTCCGCAAGATCACCATCGTGCCGCGCGGGAGGGCGCTGGGGGTGACGCTGTCGACGCCGGAATCGGACAAGTACGCGTACACCGAGGAGTACCTGCGCGGCCGGATCATCGGCGCGCTGGGCGGGATGGCAGCGGAACACGTCGTCTACGGCGTCATCACGACCGGCTCGGAGAACGATCTGGAGCAGGTCACCAAGATCGTGCGCGGGATGGTCGCCCGCTGGGGCATGAGCCGGCAGGTGGGCCGGTTGTCGGCGCTGCCCAACGACGCGCAGCAGGCGTACGGGCTGGCGGCGGCGCCGCAGACGCTGGACGTGATCGACGGCGAGATGCGGCGGATCGTCGACGAGTGCTACGAGGAGGCCTGTCGCAAGCTGCGCGACCACCGCGGTCAACTGGACGCGCTGGCCGAGGCGCTGCTGGAGCGGGAGACGCTGGAGGAGGCGGACGCGTACCGGATCGCGGGGATCACGCGGCTGGCCAAGGTGGATGCGGAGGGGTAGGGCGGCCCTTGGCCGGAAGGCCACTGCTCGGGGCGCCTCACGCACCCTCCGCTTTCCCTACGGCGTCACCTCTGGGGAGTCCGGGCGATCAGATAGCGGAACACGTTCGGCATCCACACCGTGCCGTCGGGCCGCCGGTGCGGATGCAGCGCCTCGGTCAGCTCCTTGTCCACCTGCTCCTGGTCGGTCGCCGTGATCGCCGCGTCGAACAGCCCGGTCGACAGCAGCCCGCGCACCGCGCTGTCCACGTCGGCGTACCCGAACGCGCAGGCGACCCGGCCCGAACCGTCCGGCCTGAGCCCGGCCCGCTGGGCGACCTCCTCCAGGTCGTCGCGGAGCGCCGGGCGCCAACTGCCGCCGCCGCGCAGTGGATCGGCCAGCTTGGTGGCCACCCGCAGCACCGACGACGTGGCGCACCGTTCCGGCGGCCCCCAGCCGGCCAGCACCACCGGCGCGTCCCGCTCGGCGAGCGGTGTCGCCGCGGCGAGCAGCCCACCGAGGCCCTCCGCGTCACCCGCGAGACACCCGATGGGCTCGAAGGCGGTGACGAGGGTGTACGCCGCTGCCTGCACGTCGGCGGCCGCCTCGGGGACAGCGTCCTCCGGGGAGCCCTCGACCAGCCGGGCGCCCGTACGCGCGCGCGTGCCCTGTGCCTGCGTCGCCTCCGTTGTCTCCGTCAGCAGGCGTTCGCGTGTCTCCGGCAGCAGGCGCTCGCGCGCGAGGGCCAGTCTCTCGGGGGAGGCGGACTCGACACCGGTGACGGCGGCGCCCCGGGCGGCCGCCATCAGCAGGGCGAGTCCGGAACCGCAGCCCAGGCCCAGCAGCCGGGTGCCGGGTCCCACGTCCAGTCGCTCGTAGACGGCCTCGTAGAGCGGTACGAGCATCCGCTCCTGGATCTCCGACCAGTCACGCGCGCGTGCACGCAGGTCCACACGGGGTGCGGGTCCCGCGTGAGGCTGGTGCTGCCGCACGAGCGTAGGTGTCATCGAAAGCGCCCCAATCCGCAGAGAGTTGCCGCTGTACCGGTTTTCGTCGCCCCCGTCGCGTACGTCCACCCTCCCCCCGTATGCCAGGTAACTCCGAGCCCGCGGCGCCGTCCAGGGGTCGCGGCGGCCCGCTTGTGGGGTGTCCCCGTGAGTGGCGAGAATTCACATTCCGGCAACGCTGGTGTCCCTCTTTGCGACGGAATTCCTCCGTCCGAGGGGACGTTGAGTGGCGTGTTCATGCCGTAGGTGATGACCGTGGGTCACGGGGGCGGGGCGGTGACGGGCCCAGGGCGCGGACCAGGTATGGTCACGGTCGTACCGCACGCGTGCGAAACGCGGGCGCGAGGTGGCCGAAACAGCTCTTGCGCACCCGCGGACCCCCACGCCCCGGCGTGCGGACACGCTCTACGCGCCGGGTCGTACGTCAGGCTACGCACCACCTTGGTATGAGCTGTGCGGCTTCTCCGCAGATCAGCGCACCCGCCCTCGTCAGGACGCATCAGCGGCAACTGACGGGTACGTGCAAATTATTTGGGATGCCCCGGAATAGGAACACGGCGGGACTCAGGCTCGTTGTCATTACGTGAGCACGACACCACCTGTTCTCGCCGCAGAGCTGGCACAGGCGTGGGCCGACATTCAGCGGTACCACCCCGAGCTGCCGGACCTTGCCGCGCCCGAGTCCCTGATCGGGGAGTCGTCGTCCGCCTGCGGACACGAACTCTCCTTCGAACGGCTGCTTCATGAGGCAGTCCACGGCATCGCCGCCGCGCGCGGAATCCGCGACACCTCCCGCGCCGGCCGGTACCACAACCGCAGATTCCTCGCGATCGCCGAGGAGCTGGGCCTGGACCACCCCGAGGAGCCGCACCCCAGCAGCGGCTTCTCGCTGGTCACGCTCAACCCCGAGGCCAAGCGGCGTTACCGCCCGACGATCGAGCGCCTCCAGCGCGCCCTGAAGGCCCACACCGCCGCCACCACCGCCGACACCGGCCGTGCCTTCCGCGGCCCGGCCGCCCGCCACGGCTCCTCCGGCGGCGGCGTCCGGGTCAAGGCGGTGTGCGACTGCGGCCGCAATGTGCGGGTCGTCCCGTCCGTCCTCGCCCAGGCCCCGATCGTCTGCGGCGGCTGCGGCAAGCCGTTCCGGATCCCCGAGGTGGTGGGCGCGGGCGCGAGGTGAGCGCACGGCTGCTCGTGGCAGCCGTGCGGCACCCGTAGCGCCGCCGGCCGCGCACCCGGCGTCGGTCGCGGGGACGCCGGGTGTCGCTCCGGCGTGCCTCGGCGCACCCTCGGTCTGAAGCGGTCCGCGGGGTGTGGCAGAATGGCTAGCTGTACTCGACAGCCGCACAGGACCCCTCTCTCCTCCGGCTGACGCGTCCATCGGGCACTCGGGTACCGCAACCCCACGCGGCCATCTCGCCG
The DNA here is from genome assembly GCF_006539505.1 of Streptomyces spinoverrucosus. Classification (GTDB taxonomy): domain Bacteria; phylum Actinomycetota; class Actinomycetes; order Streptomycetales; family Streptomycetaceae; genus Streptomyces; species Streptomyces spinoverrucosus. Next base: position 151,806 of record NZ_BJND01000027.1, on the reverse strand, counting down.
TGCCCAACCACGTCAAATCCAGGAGAACCCACTCCCGTGGCAGTCAAGATCAAGCTGAAGCGTCTGGGCAAGATCCGTTCGCCTCACTACCGCATCGTCGTCGCCGACTCCCGCACCCGCCGTGACGGCCGTGCGATCGAGGAGATCGGCAAGTACCACCCGACGTACCACCCGTCGGTGATCGAGGTCGACGCCGAGCGTGTGGCGTACTGGCTCGGTGTCGGCGCCCAGCCGACCGAGCCCGTGCTCGCCATCCTCAAGAAGACCGGCGACTGGCAGAAGTTCAAGGGCGAGCCCGCCCCGGCGCCGCTGCTGACCGCCGAGCCGAAGAAGGCCCGCCCGACGTTCGAGGCCCTCGGTGGCGACGAAGAGGGCAAGGGTGAGGCGATCACCCAGAAGAAGAAGGCGGAGAAGAAGGACGAGGCTGCTGCCGAGTCCGAGTCGGCCGAGGCCTGAGCATGCTCGAGGAGGCTCTCGAGCACCTCGTGAAGGGCATCGTCGACAACCCTGACGATGTGCAGGTCGCCTCGCGCAACCTGCGCCGTGGACGTGTGCTGGAGGTCCGGGTCCACCCCGACGACCTCGGCAAGGTGATCGGCCGCAACGGCCGCACCGCACGCGCTCTGCGCACCGTCGTGGGCGCCATCGGCGGCCGGGGAGTCCGTGTCGACCTCGTCGACGTGGACCAAGTCCGCTGACGCTTATCGCAACCGGCTCGGGCCGGGGAGGGCCACAGGGCCGTCCCCGGCCCGTCGTCGTATGGCCGTCCGCACGGCCAGTCGTATGACAGGAGAGCAAGCACAGTGCAGCTGGTAGTCGCACGGATCGGCCGTGCCCACGGCATCAAGGGCGAGGTCACCGTGGAGGTACGTACCGACGAGCCCGAGCTCAGGCTCGCGCCCGGCGCCGTCCTGGCCACCGACCCGGCCTCGGTCGGCCCGCTGACGATCGAGACCGGCCGGGTGCACAGCGGCCGTCTGCTGCTGCGCTTCGAGGGCGTGAGCGACCGCAACGGCGCAGAGGCCCTGCGCAACACCCTCCTGATCGCCGAGATCGACCCGGACGAGCTGCCCGAGGGCGAGGACGAGTACTACGACCACCAGCTGATCGACCTCGACGTCGTCACCAAGGACGGGGTGGCCGTCGGCCGGATCACCGAGATCTCGCACCTGCCCTCGCAGGACCTGTTCATCGTCGAGCGCGCCGACGGCAGCGAGGTCATGATCCCGTTCGTGGAGGAGATCGTCACCGAGATCGACCTGGAGGAGCAGCGGGCCGTCATCGACCCGCCGCCCGGGCTGATCGACGACCGCGCGGACATCGCCTCGTCCAGGGATGAGTCCTGATGCGGCTCGACGTCGTCACGATCTTCCCCGAGTACCTCGACCCGCTGAACGTCTCGCTGGTGGGCAAGGCACGCGCGCGTGGACAGCTGATGGTGCACGTGCATGATCTGCGCACCTGGACGTACGACCGCCACCACACGGTCGACGACACGCCGTACGGCGGCGGCCCCGGCATGGTCATGAAGACCGAGCCCTGGGGCGACGCCCTCGACTCCGTTCTCGCCGACGGCTACGAGGCGGGCGCCCACGGTCCGGCCCTGATCGTCCCCACGCCCAGCGGCCGCCCCTTCACCCAGGAACTCGCCGTGGAGCTCTCCGAGCGCCCGTGGCTGATCTTCACCCCGGCCCGCTACGAGGGCATCGACCGGCGGGTCATCGACGAGTACGCCACCCGGATGCCGGTGTACGAGGTGTCCATCGGCGACTACGTCCTCGCCGGCGGGGAGGCGGCCGTACTGGTCATCACGGAGGCCGTGGCGCGGCTGCTGCCCGGCGTCCTCGGGAACGCCGAGTCGCACCGGGACGACTCCTTCGCGCCCGGAGCCATGGCCAACCTCCTGGAGGGGCCCGTCTACACAAAGCCGCCCGAGTGGCGGGGCCGCGGGATCCCGGACGTGCTGCTCAGCGGGCATCACGGGAAGATCGCCCGCTGGCGGCGCGACGAGGCGCTGCGGCGTACGACGGCCCACCGGCCGGACCTGATCGAGCGGTGCGATCCCAAGGCCTTCGACAAGAAGGACCGCGAGATGCTCTCCATCCTGGGCTGGGAACCGGACCCCGCAGGGGAGCCGTACGGCCGATTTTGGCGCAGGACCGAGGGCGTGGAAGAATAGACCGCTGTTGTGCGCCCGTCCGGCGTGCGCCCCTGCCACAGGGGGACACGACGCCCGCTTTCGACCCGCACGACTCTCGTACCAGAAACCTAGTTTCCGTTGATGACCTGTGGCATCAGCGAAGAAAGCAGACGAAATGTCGCACCTGCTCGACTCCGTCGACTCCGCGTCGCTGCGCAGCGACGTCCCGGCGTTCCGCCCGGGTGACACCGTGAACGTCCACGTCCGCGTCATCGAGGGCAACCGCTCCCGTGTGCAGCAGTTCAAGGGCGTGGTGATTCGTCGCCAGGGTTCCGGCGTGCGCGAGACCTTCACGGTCCGCAAGGTCTCCTTCTCCGTCGGCGTCGAGCGCACCTTCCCGGTGCACACCCCGATCGTGGAGAAGATCGAGCTCGTCACCAAGGGTGACGTCCGCCGCGCCAAGCTGTACTACCTGCGCGACCTGCGCGGCAAGGCCGCGAAGATCAAGGAGAAGCGCGAGAGCTGAGCGCCTCCCGGGGTTCACAGCGGGGCCGGATAGCATCTGGCTCCGATGGACACCGAAGCACAGCCGACGGAGCGCGACCGCTCCTCCCGCCCTTCCGATGCCGAGGAGATCTCGGACACAGAGGGACCGGAGGGCCGGTCGCGCTTCGCGTTGGTGGCGCGGGTCGCCGGGTGGGTGCCGGGCGGACGGATCACCCTGACTCTGCTGGTCTGCCTGGTGTTCGCGCTGCTGCTCAACACGTTCGTGATGCAGCCGTTCCAGATCCCCAGTGGCTCGATGGAGCAGGGATTGAGGATCGGCGACCGCGTTCTCGTAAATAAGTTGGCGTACCGTTTCGATGCTCAGCCGCGCCGCGGCGACGTGGTCGTGTTCGACGGCGCCGGAAACTTCGGGGACGCCGACTACGTCAAACGTGTTGTGGGTGTGGGTGGAGATCACGTGGTCTGCTGCGACAAGGAGGGGAGGCTCCAGGTGAACGGCCGGTCCGTCGACGAGTCGACGTTCCTGTACCCCGGCGACAGCGCGTCCACGGTGCCCTTCGACGTCGTCGTGCCCGACGGCACCCTGTTCGTCCTCGGCGACCACCGCAGCGCCTCCAGCGACTCCCGCGACCGCCTCGGCTCACCCGGCGGCGGCATGATCCCCGTCGGCGATGTGATCGGCCGGGCCGACTGGATCGTCTGGCCCCTCGGCCACGCCACCCACCTGGACCGAACCGGCGCCTACGCGCGCGTGCCCGCGCCGGAGGGTACGCATGGGTAACCGCGGCAAACCGCGCGGTACGCCCGTCAGTGCCGCCGAGAACCTGCTGCCCACCGGCACCCGGCGTGCCGCCGCCCCGGCCGGGGGCGGCCGTACGCGCGCGGAGCGGCGCAAGCTGCAGCGGAAGGTCAAACGGCGCCGACGCCGGTCGGCCATAAAGGAGATACCGCTCCTGGTCGGTGTGGCCGTGCTGATAGCGCTGGTCCTGAAGACGTTCCTGGTCCAGGCGTTCGTGATTCCCTCGGGCTCCATGGAGCAGACGATCCAGATCGGCGACCGGGTCCTGGTCGACAAGCTCACGCCGTGGTTCGGCTCCAAGCCCGAGCGCGGCGACGTCGTGGTCTTCAAGGACCCCGGCGGCTGGCTCCAGGACGAGCAGCCCACGCCGCAGAAGGAGGACCCCGTCGTCGTCAAGCAGGTCAAGGAGGGGCTCACCTTCATCGGCCTGCTGCCGTCCGAGAACGAGAAGGACCTCATCAAACGGGTCGTCGGCGTCGGCGGTGACCGGGTGCAGTGCTGTGACACGCAGGGGCGGGTCACGGTCAACGGCGTTCCGCTGAACGAGGACTATCTGAACCCGGGCGACGAGCCGTCCGCCACCCCGTTCGACATCACCGTGCCGCAGGGCCGGCTGTGGGTGATGGGCGACCACCGGTCCAACTCCGCGGACTCCCGCTCCCACCAGGACACCGACTACGGCGGCACCGTCTCCGTGGACGAGGTGGTCGGCCGGGCCGTCGTGATCGCCTGGCCGCTGGCCCACTGGACCACGCTGAACGAACCGAAAACCTACGCTTCCGTGTCCGACTCGGCGGGCGGGTCGACCGCGGCCCCCCAGCCGTCGCATAGGGTTGCCACCGACGATTCGAACGGAACGATCCAGCTCCCGAGCCCTGCGGAACTCCCGCTCGTTATGGGAGTGGTGGGCCTGCGTCGTATGTGGGGCAGGCGGTGGCACGGAGTAAGGAGTTGGCGTGGGGGATGTGGCGGTTGGCGCACGGTCCGGACACGACGGCGAGGAGCACCGCGGACGCCCCGTGGAAGCGGCCCCCCGGGCCACGGACAGCGCCGTAAGCTCCGGGAATGAAGGCCAGGCGGCCGAGGACGGCACGGTGACGGACGAGCAGAGCCAGACCGGGGATCAGGGGCCGTCGGGCCCTGCCCCCAAGCAGCCGAAGAAGCAGCGCTCCTTCTGGAAGGAGCTGCCGATCCTGATCGGTATCGCGCTGGTGCTGGCGCTGCTGATCAAGACGTTCCTGGTGCAGGCGTTCTCGATCCCCTCCGACTCGATGCAGAACACCCTGCAGGAGGGCGACCGCGTACTCGTCGACAAGCTCACCCCCTGGTTCGGCTCGGAGCCCGAGCGCGGCGAGGTCGTCGTCTTCCACGACCCCGACAACTGGCTGGCGGGTGAGCCGACGCCGGATCCGAACGCCCTGCAGACGTTCCTGAGCTGGATCGGCCTGATGCCGTCCGCCGAGGAGAAGGACCTCATCAAGCGTGTCATCGGCGTCGGCGGCGACACCGTCGAGTGCAACGGCACCGGCCCGCTGAAGGTCAACGGCAAGGCGCTGAACGAGCCGTACGTCTACCCCGGCAACACGCCGTGCAGCCAGGACGACCAGGGCGGCCAGTTCAAGGTGAAGGTCCCCGAGGGCTTCATCTGGGTCATGGGCGACCACCGGCAGAACTCCCGGGACTCCCGCTACAACCAGGGCGACGCCAACAAGGGCATGGTCCCGGTCGACAAGGTCGTCGGACGCGCCATCGTGAAGGCCTGGCCGATCAACCGCTGGGGCACCCTCCCGGTACCGGACACCTTCGACCAGCCCGGCCTGAACGACCAGTCGGCCACGACAGCGGCCCTGACCAACGCGCCGAACGCACTGGCGCTGGCGGGGGTTGTACCGGTGGCACTGTGGCGCCGTCGGCGGCCGGGGGAGTGACCGGTCGCTCGCGGTGTGGCGGCCGGGGGCCTGAGCTGAGCTGCGGAGCGGGCTGGGCGGCGGCCGACGGTTGACCGGCGTGGTGGTCGGCGACCGGAGGTCTGATTCGCGTCGCGGTCCGGCGGCGGAGGTCTGCTTCGTGTCGTGGTCCGGTCGGCGGCCGACGGCTGATCGGCGTGTTGGTCGGCGGCTGGAGGTCTGATCCGCGTCGCCGAACCGGCGGTCGGGTGTTCTCGCCGTCGCGGGCCGGTCGGCGGCCTGGGCGTCGGTGGGGCCTCTGGCCCGCGTGAAGTCATCGTGGAGCTGTGCGCGCGAGGCGGGATGGAGGGCTGACCGGGCCTGGTACCGCCGGGTAGGGTGCGGATCCATGGGTGGCGAGAGCGCGACACGTACGGCCCCGCACAGCGGTGGGACGAGCAAGGGCCCGGCGGGCGGCCGGATCGGACAGCGGTTGTCCGGGCTGGCGGTCGCGCTGGGCCTCGTGCTGTTCCTCGGCGGCTTCGGCTGGGCAGCGGTGATCTATCTGCCGTACACCGTGCCCACCGGCTCCATGACGCCGACCATCGACGCGGGCGACCGGGTGCTGGCCCAGCGTGTCGACGGCGCCGAGGTGCGCCGCGGTGACGTCGTCGTGTTCAAGGATGCGGCCTGGGGCGACGCGCCGCTGATCAAGCGGGTAGTGGCCGTCGGCGGTGACAAGGTCGCCTGCTGCCAGGACGGCAAGCTCACCGTCAACGGCAAGGAGATCGACGAACCGTATCTGTCCAAGGGTCAGCGGGCCTCGGACATCAACTTCGGCGTGACCGTGCCCGAGGGCCGGCTGTTCCTGCTCGGCGACGAGCGGCACGGCTCCCTCGACTCCACCGCCCACCTCACGGACGCCGCGAGCGGCACCGTGGCCCGCGACGACGTCTCCGCCCGGGTGGACGCCGTGGTCTGGCCCATGAACGGCATGCTGGCACGCCCCACGGGCTTCGAGGCCCTCGGCAGCCTGTCCGCGCCGGGGCCGCTGCGGACGATCGGCGCCCTGATCGTCGTAGGCGCCGTGCTGGTGCTCGCTGGTGCCGCGTACGGGCCGATCGCGAAGCGTCAGGGATCGCGGGCGAGGACGGAGCCCGCCCGTGCCCGCTGAGGCCACGGAGGGGTACGAGCTCGACGGCGGCCGTGCGCGCAAGGTGGCGCGGGTCGTGCTGCTCGACCCGGAAGACCGGATCCTGCTGCTGCACGGCCACGAGCCGGACGATCCGGCGGACGACTGGTGGTTCACGCCGGGCGGCGGACTGGAGGGCGAGGAGACCCGTGAGGAGGCCGCGCTGCGGGAACTCGCGGAGGAGACGGGAATCACAGAGGTCCAGCTCGGTCCGGTGCTGTGGCGGCGGATGTGCTCCTTCCCGTTCGCCGGGCGCCGCTGGGACCAGGACGAGTGGTACTACCTGGCCCGCACCACCCAGACGGCGACGCAGGCCGCCGCCCTCACCGAGCTGGAGCGACGCAGCGTCGTGGGAGCCCGGTGGTGGACTTGTGAGGAACTGACCCGGGCTCATGAGACGGTGTATCCGACCAGACTCGCCGAGCTGCTGCGCAGGCTGCTCGACGAAGGTCCCCCTGCCAGGCCCGAGATCCTTGACACGGAAATCGTCTAGGGGCTCACGGGACTGGCGCACAATGGTGGGATCGCACGGCTGAAGGGGAACATGCCATGAGCGCCGAGGACCTCGAAAAGTACGAGACCGAGATGGAGCTCAAGCTCTACCGGGAGTACCGCGATGTCGTCGGTCTGTTCAAATACGTGATCGAGACCGAGCGGCGCTTCTACCTGACCAACGACTACGAGATGCAGGTGCACTCGGTCCAGGGAGAGGTGTTCTTCGAGGTGTCCATGGCGGACGCCTGGGTGTGGGACATGTACCGGCCGGCTCGGTTCGTGAAGCAGGTGCGTGTCCTCACGTTCAAGGACGTGAACATCGAGGAGCTGAACAAGAGCGATCTCGAACTGCCCAGTGGGTGATGAGCCGCAGCTGGCTCGGCCTTTGTCGCTCGTGTGGGTGACGAAGTTGTCCACAACCGCTGAGTAACACACCAAGATCCACTTCTTGGTGGCGGATGCGTGACCGTTGGCGCCCAAGGAGGTGCCGACATGAACGCACGAGACGCACTCGGCAGGTACGGCGAGGAACTGGCCGCCCGACGGCTGGTGGCCGCCGGTATGACGGTCCTGGAGCGCAACTGGCGCTGTGGCAGGACCGGTGAGATCGACATCGTGGCGCGGGACGGGGATGCCCTGGTCGTCTGCGAGGTGAAGACACGCAGGGCCGGCCGGTTCCAGCATCCGATGGCGGCGGTGCAACAGGAGAAGGCCCAGCGGCTGCGCGGCCTCGCCGAACGCTGGATCCACGCCCACGGAGGGGCACCACCGGGAGGCGTCCGCATCGACCTGATCGGCGTCGTCCTGCCCGACCGCGGCGCGCCCGTGGTCGAGCACGCGCGGGGGGTGGCCTGAGATGGGCTTCGCACGTACGTGCTCCGTCGCCCTCGTCGGGGTCGAGGGCGTGGTGGTGGAGGTCCAGGCCGACCTCGAACCGGGCGTCGCCGCGTTCACGCTGGTGGGGCTGCCGGACAAGAGCCTGACCGAGAGTCGGGACCGGGTGCGGGCGGCCGTGGTGAATTCGGGCGCCGAATGGCCGCAGAAGAAGCTCACGGTCGGACTCAGCCCGGCGTCCGTACCGAAGGCCGGCAGTGGGTTCGACCTGGCCGTCGCCTGCGCGGTGCTGGGGGCCAGTGAGCGGATCGACCCACGGGTGCTCGCCGACATCGTGATGATCGGAGAGCTCGGCCTGGACGGACGGGTGCGGCCGGTGCGCGGCATCCTGCCGGCGGTGCTGGCGGCGGCGAACGCGGGCTATGAGCAGGTGGTCGTACCCGAGTGCGCGGCCGCCGAGGCGTCGCTCGTCCCGGGGGTGTCCGTGCTGGGCGTCCGCAGTCTGCGCCAGCTGATCGCGGTCCTCGCGGACGAGCCCGTGCCGGAGGAGGAACCGGATACACACGGCCGCCCCGATCCCTTGCTCGCCGGGCTGCGCGTCCCTGGCACCGGCTCGGCCACGGGCATGCACAGCGTCGGCGCCGCCCAGCACGACCACGGGCACGACCTGGCCGACGTCGTGGGCCAGATCTCGGCGCGTACGGCGGTGGAGGTCGCCGCGGCCGGCGGACATCACCTGTTCCTGGAGGGTCCGCCCGGCGCCGGTAAGACGATGCTCGCGGAGCGGCTGCCGGGGATTCTGCCCCGGCTCACCCGCGAGGAGTCCCTGGAGGTCACGGCGGTGCACTCGGTGGCCGGGCTGCTGCCGCCCGGCAAGCCGCTGATCGACATCGCCCCGTACTGCGCCCCGCACCACTCGGCCACCATGCAGGCGCTCGTCGGCGGCGGCGCCGGCATCGCCCGGCCCGGCGCGGTGTCGCTCTCGCACCGAGGGGTGCTGTTCCTCGACGAGACGCCGGAGTTCAACAGCCAGGCCCTCGACGCCCTGCGGCAGCCCCTGGAGGCGGGGCATGTCGTGATTGCCCGCAGTGCCGGCGTGGTGCGGTTCCCGGCGAAGTTCCTGATGGTGCTCGCCGCCAACCCCTGCCCGTGCGGGCGCTTCTCCCAGCGGGACGACCTGTGCGAGTGCCCACCCTCGGCGATCCGCCGCTACCAGGCCCGGCTGTCGGGACCGCTGCTGGACCGGGTCGACCTCCGCGTCGAGGTGGACCGCGTCACGCGGGCCGAGCTCACCGACCGCGGCGCGCGCGGCGAGCCCACCGCGGCCGTCGCGGAACGCGTCCGCGCAGCCCGGGAACGGGCGGCCGCCCGCCTCGCGGGCACTCCATGGCGGACGAACAGCGAGGTGCCCGGCCGGGAGCTGCGCAGCCGCTGGTACGCCGCGATCGGCGCGATGGACGAGGCGGAGCGGAACCTGGAGCGCGGGGTGCTCACGGCTCGCGGTCTCGACCGGGTCCTGCGGGTCGCCTGGACCGTGGCGGACCTCGTGGGGCACGACCGGCCCGACGCGACGGACGTGGCCCTGGCGCTGCAACTGCGCACCGGCGTTCCACGCGGTGTGCCGATGGCCATCGGGGCCCTGACGTGACCGGCGGTGACGATCCGGACGACGAGCTGCTTGGTCGGATCTTTCTCACGCGGGTGCTCGAACCCGGTGATGAGGTCGCCGGGCGGTGGGTGCGGGAGTTGGGGGTTGGTGAGGTGGTGCGGCAGTTGCGGGGCGGTGGGGTGCCCTTGGCGGGGGTGAGTGACAAGCGGTGGGCAGGGCTGCTGGCGCGGGCTCGATGGGCCGAGCCGGAGCGGGACCTTGAGATGGCTCGGGCGGTCGGGGTGCGGTTCGTGTGCCCGGGGGAGACGGAGTGGCCGGGACAGCTCGATGATCTGGGGGACGGTCGGCCGCTGGGGCTCTGGGTGCGGGGGCGGGCCAGCCTGCGGATGTGGGCGCTGCGGTCCGTCGCCGTCGTGGGGGCGCGGGCCTGCACGGAGTACGGCGCCCATATGGCCGTCACCCTCGCCTGCGGCCTCGCCGAGCGCGGCTGGGTGGTCGTCTCCGGGGGCGCCTACGGCGTCGACGGCGCCGCCCACCGGGGCGCCCTCGGCGCCGGCGGAGCCACCGTCGCCGTACTGGCCTGTGGCGTGGACCGGCCCTATCCACGCGGGCACGCCCAGCTGATCGGCAGAATCGCCGATCAGGGGCTGGTGGTGGGCGAGCTGCCGCCGGGGGATCATCCGACGCCGAGCCGGTTCATCGTGCGCAACCGCGTGATCGCGGCGCTGACCAGGGGGACCGTGGTCGTCGAGGCCGCCCACCGCAGCGGCTCGCTCGTCACCGCGCGGGCGGCACAGCGGCTGGGGCGGCACACCATGGGTGTGCCCGGTCCGGCCACCAGCGCGCAGTCGGCCGGGGTACACGAGCTGCTGCGCGGGGAGGCGACGCTGGTCACCGACGCGGCCGAGGTCGTCGAGCTGATCGGTGACATGGGGGAGCTGGCCCCCGTCCGGCGCGGTCCGGTACTGCCGCGCGACCTGCTGGCTCCCGGCATCCGGCACGTCCTGGCCGCGCTGCCCGGGCGCGGGACGGCCACCGCCGGGGAGATCGCGCGGGGCGCGCCGACGACGGAGGACGACGCGATCGCGAGGCTGTACGAACTCAGGGCACTTGGTTACGTCGAACGACACGGCGACGGCTGGAAGTTGACACGCCAGGCGATGATCGCCCTTCGCGGCGGGCGGGACGGATGTTGACCGAGCGTGTTCGGCCGTCCGGGGGAATCCCGATGCCCTTGGGAAATCCGGCAGTTGGCGGGCCATGGCGGTCACGGAGAGCGACCGTCATGACCCGGCGGAGCGCTCCGTGGAACGTTTCTGCGCACGGTGCCCGCCTCGTCCTTCGCACACCGCGACTCTTCAGTCACGCTACGCTCACGAGGATTCCGACACAGTCCGGCAACTCGACACCAGAGCGACAGCTCACCCAGTACCACCCTTCACGGCAGAACGGCACAAGGCGACGAATGCCCCAGCACACCTCCGGGTCCGACCGGGCGGCGATCCCCCCAGCCGCCCGCGACGGTGGCAGCGATCGGCCGCCCGCTCCCTCGACGCTCGACGAGCTCTGGCGGTCGTACAAGGAGACGGGGGACGAGCGGCTGCGGGAGCAGCTGATTCTGCACTACTCGCCGCTGGTGAAATACGTGGCCGGGCGGGTGAGCGTGGGGCTGCCACCCAATGTCGAGCAGGCGGACTTCGTGTCGTCCGGGGTGTTCGGGCTGATCGACGCGATCGAGAAGTTCGACATCGACCGGGAGATCAAGTTCGAGACGTACGCGATCACGCGGATCCGGGGCGCGATGATCGACGAGCTGCGGGCGCTGGACTGGATTCCGCGGTCGGTGCGGCAGAAGGCGCGGAACGTGGAGCGGGCGTACGCGACGCTGGAGGCGCGGCTGCGGCGGACGCCGAGCGAAGGGGAGGTGGCCGCCGAGCTGGGCATCCCGGTGGATGAGCTGCACGCTGTTTTCAGCCAGTTGTCGCTGGCGAACGTGGTGGCGCTGGAGGAGCTGCTGCACGTCGGGGGCGACGGCGGCGACGGGCTGAGCGTCATGGACACGCTGGAGGACACCGCCGCCGACAATCCGGTGGAGGTGGCCGAGGACCGGGAGCTGCGGCGGTTCCTGGCGCGGGCGATCAACACGCTGCCCGAGCGGGAGAAGACCGTGGTCACGCTGTACTACTACGAGGGGCTCACGCTCGCCGAGATCGGCAATGTGCTGGGGGTGACCGAGAGCCGGGTGAGTCAGATCCACACCAAGTCCGTGCTTCAGTTGCGCGCGAAACTGGCCGGCTTCGGCCGTTGACCTGGCCGAACACCGGCGGGGTGGTGTGCTGCACTCCCGCCGGGGGTGGTGCGTCCGTAAAGTGGTCGGCGTGCCTAGGATTCGAGCGGCCTCCGTGGCCGAGCACCGGTCGATGCAGCGAGCCGCCCTGCTGGACGCGGCTCGTTCCCTGCTGTCCGAGGGCGGGACGGAGGCGCTGACCTTCCCGGCCCTCGCCGAGCGGACGGGGCTTGCGCGGTCGTCCGTGTACGAGTACTTCCGCTCCCGGGCCGCCGTGGTCGAGGAGCTGTGCGAGGTCGACTTCCCGGTCTGGGCGGCGGAGGTCGAGGCGGCGATGGCCGCGATGGACGGTGCCGAGGCCAAGGTCGAGGCGTATGTGCGCGCGCAGCTCGCGCTGGTGGGGGACCAGCGGCATCGGGCTGTCGTGGCGATCTCCGCGAGCGAGCTGGACGCCGGGGCCCGGGAGAAGATCCGGGCGGCGCATGGGGGGCTCGTGGCGATGATCGTGGAGGCGCTGCGGGAACTGGGGCACGCGGAGCCCCGGCTGGCGGCGATGCTGGTGCAGGGAGTGGTGGACTCGGCTGTGCGGCGGATCGAGCTGGGGGTGGAGGAGCCGTCGGTGGTGGCTGAGGCTGCGGTGGGGATGGTACTGCGGGGTGTGCGCGGCTGAAGGTTGGCTGGTGGTGAGCGGCGTTCGCGGCTGAGCGTTGGCTGGGGCTGAGCGCCGGTGGGGTGCGCAGCCCGGCGCGACGGGGTGCCGCCCGCGCCCACCCGTGCCGCCCCAGGCGGCACGATTGCCCGCGGACTGACGGACTGACGGACTGACGGACTGACGGACTGACGGACTGACGGCTCGCGGCGCGCATGCCCGCCGGACTCTCGGCCTGACGGCCCCGGCGGCGCGCATCCCCGCTACGGCGGCAGCGGCACCCCCAGTACCGGCAACAGGCGGGACGGTCCCCGGCGTAGGAGCCACGGGGGGAGTGCGGACAGCGGGTCCAGGTACGTGTCCCCTCTGCGTAGGCCCCAGTGGACGCATGTCGTCGTGCAGTGGGAACCCCTTGGCTCCACCGTGCCGACCACATCACCCGCCGCCACCTCGTCGCCTTTCCTCACCGACGCCCTCACCGGCTCGTACGTGGTTCGGAGAGGCGGCGTACCCGTGCCGCTCAGCTCCACCGACACCACACCCTTCCCGGCCACCCGCCCCGCGTACGAGACGCGGCCGGGGGCGATGGCTCGTACTGGTGTGCCGGGTGGGGCCGCAAGGTCCACGCCTCGGTGGCCACGGCCGTAGCGCGTCGCCGGGGGTTCCCAGCCGCGGAGGACCGGCGGGCGAAAGCCCACGGGCCAGGTGCGGCCGATCGCCGGTACCGGGGCGTCCGGCCTCGTCGGGGCAGGCGTCGGCGGGTCGGCCGCCAGGGCCGTAGGGGTCAGGACCACCGGCGCCACCACCAGCAGTAGCGCCCACGTCGCTCGTGCGCATCGCTTCGCTCGCATGGACCGAACCGTGCCGTATCAGCCGCGATCGCCGCCCAAGCCTGTGGAGTACCGCCGGGTTGTGGACAGCGGCGTCACCCGGCGGGTCGACGGTCCCGTACACTTCTGATGGCGATCCGGGTCACCGGGTCGACTTCGCACGCCCCGATACGGCCACCGGAAACGGTTCGTATCAGCGCCCCTCGGTCCTTCGTGGCACGGCGCACGTGGGCGTCAGGCGCGGGAGCCATCCGGCATCCGCGGCACAACCGAGAACATTCAAGGAGATACGGCCATGGCCGTCGTCACGATGCGGGAGCTGCTGGAAAGCGGCGTCCACTTCGGTCACCAGACCCGTCGCTGGAACCCGAAGATGAAGCGCTTCATCTTCACCGAGCGCAACGGCATCTACATCATCGACCTGCTCCAGTCGCTGTCGTACATCGACCGCGCCTACGAGTTCGTCAAGGAGACCGTCGCCCACGGCGGCACGGTCATGTTCGTCGGCACCAAGAAGCAGGCGCAGGAGGCCATCGCCGAGCAGGCCACCCGCGTCGGCATGCCCTACGTCAACCAGCGCTGGCTGGGCGGCATGCTCACCAACTTCTCGACCGTCTACAAGCGTCTGCAGCGCCTGAAGGAGCTTGAGCAGATCGACTTCGAGGACGTCGCGTCCTCCGGTCTGACCAAGAAGGAGCTTCTCGTGCTCTCGCGCGAGAAGGCCAAGCTGGAGAAGACCCTCGGCGGTATCCGCGAGATGCAGAAGGTGCCCAGCGCCGTCTGGATCGTGGACACCAAGAAGGAGCACATTGCTGTCGGTGAGGCCCGGAAGCTGAACATCCCGGTCGTCGCCATCCTCGACACCAACTGTGACCCGGACGAGGTCGACTACAAGATCCCGGGCAACGACGACGCGATCCGCTCCGTCACCCTGCTCACCCGCGTGATCGCCGACGCCGTCGCCGAGGGCCTGATCGCCCGCTCCGGTGGTGCCGGTGAGGGCAAGGGCGAGAAGGCCGAGGGCGAGCCGCTCGCCGAGTGGGAGCGCGACCTGCTCGAGGGTGAGAAGAAGGCCGAGGAGGCCCCGGCCGCCGCCGAGGCGCCCGCCGCTGAGGCTCCGGCCGCCGAGGCTCCGGCCGCTGAGGCTCCGGCTGCCGAGGGCGAGCAGGCCTGACCTCCGTCGGGACGTACGGCGGGGCGGTACTGAGCCAATAGCGCCTCCGGCGCGGTGAATTCCGCTCCCGCCGTTCACCCGTAGGTCAGCGGAAGGACAGCGCCCCCCGGCTACATGGGGGGCGCGTACCCCGTAGATCTTCGATCTTCCAGACTTCGAGAAAGATTCACAGACTCATGGCGAACTACACCGCCGCCGACGTCAAGAAGCTCCGCGAGCTCACCGGCGCCGGCATGATGGACTGCAAGAAGGCGCTGGACGAGGCCGAGGGCAACGTCGACAAGGCCGTCGAGGCGCTGCGCATCAAGGGTCAGAAGGGCGTCGCCAAGCGTGAGGGCCGCTCCGCCGAGAACGGCGCCGTGGTCTCCATCATCGCCGACGACAACTCCTCCGGCGTCCTGGTCGAGCTGAAGTGCGAGACGGACTTCGTCGCCAAGGGCGAGAAGTTCCAGGCCGTCGCCAAGGCGATCGCCGAGCACGTGGCCAAGACCTCCCCGGCGGACCTCGAGGCCCTGCTCGCCTCCGAGATCGAGGCCGGCAAGACCGTTCAGGCGTTCGTGGACGAGGCCAACGCCAACCTCGGCGAGAAGATCGTCCTGGACCGCTTCGCGCAGTTCGCCGACGGCTTCGTGCTCGCCTACATGCACCGCACGATGCCCGACCTGCCGCCGCAGATCGGTGTCCTCGTCGAGTTCGACAAGCCGAACGCCGAGGTCGCCAAGGGCGTCGCGCAGCACATCGCCGCCTTCGCGCCGAAGTACCTCTCCAAGGAGGACGTCCCGGCCGAGGTCGTGGAGACCGAGCGCCGGATCGCCGAGGAGACCACCCGCGCCGAGGGCAAGCCCGAGGCCGCGATCGCCAAGATCGTCGAGGGGCGTCTGAACGGCTTCTTCAAGGACGCCACACTGCTCGGCCAGCCGTACGCCCTCGACAACAAGAAGTCCGTCCAGAAGATCCTGGACGAGGCCGGTGTCACCCTGAAGCGCTTCGCGCGCATCAAGGTCGGCATCTGAGTCCGTACCGCGATCGACGCACGGCCCGGGGCGGAATGCCGCTAGGGTCGACCGCAGTCGTCCGCGTCGCTCACGTGGGCCGGCGCGCACGCGCGCGTGACGGACGACAGCAGATCTGACGAGGAGGCCATTGCCGCGTAGGGGATCAGAAACCCACCACCGGCAATGGCCTTCCTCGTATGTGCAACCCGTAAAAGAGGCGAGAACCCCATGACCACCAAGGCCCAGAAGAGCGACGACGGCAAAGTACGCGGCCGGTTTCTGCTGAAGCTGTCCGGAGAGGCCTTCTCCGGCGGCGGGGGCCTGGGCGTGGACCCCGACGTGGTGCACAAGATCGCCCATGAGATCGCGGCCGTCGTACGCGACGGCGCGCAGATCGCGGTCGTCATCGGCGGCGGCAACTTCTTCCGCGGCGCCGAACTGCAGGTGCGCGGCATGGACCGCGCCCGCTCCGACTACATGGGCATGCTCGGCACCGTGATGAACTGCCTCGCCCTCCAGGACTTCCTGGAGAAGGAGGGCATCCAGTGCCGGGTGCAGACCGCCATCACCATGGGGCAGGTCGCCGAGCCGTACATCCCGCTGCGCGCCGTACGGCACCTGGAGAAGGGCCGCGTGGTCATCTTCGGCGCCGGTATGGGCATGCCGTACTTCTCCACCGACACCACCGCCGCCCAGCGCGCCCTGGAGATCGACGCCGAGGCTCTGCTGATGGGCAAGAACGGGGTGGACGGGGTCTACGACTCCGACCCGAAGACCAACCCGGACGCGGTCAAGTTCGACTCGCTCGGCTACGGCGAGGTCATCACCCGCGACCTGAAGGTCGCCGACGCCACCGCCATCACGCTGTGCCGCGACAACAAGCTGCCGATCGTGGTCTTCGAACTGCTGAAGGAGGGCAATATCGCCCGCGCCGTCAAGGGTGAGAAGATCGGCACGCTGGTGGGTGAGCAGGGCAGCCGGGGCTGACCCGGTTTCAGCCATGCCGTCCGCCGGACGCCACCTGTACGGGGGACGGACGGGACGGACCCTGGCCGGGGGATGGACAATGGTCTGCCGGTCGGGAACCGTGCAGGAAGAAGACGCGACGCAGCCGGCCGCCGCCGCAAAGGAACCGCAGCCGGGCCTACTCAAGACACGCAGGAGCAAGTGGTGATCGAAGAGACCCTCCTCGAGGCCGAGGAGAAGATGGAGAAGGCCGTCGTGGTCGCCAAGGAGGACTTCGCCGCGATCCGCACCGGCCGTGCGCACCCGGCGATGTTCAACAAGATCGTGGCCGACTACTACGGCGCGCCGACGCCGATCAACCAGCTGGCTTCGTTCTCCGTGCCGGAGCCGCGGATGGCGGTCGTCACCCCGTTCGACAAGAGCGCGCTGCGCAATATCGAGCAGGCGATCCGCGACTCCGACCTGGGCGTCAACCCGAGCAACGACGGCAACATCATCCGGGTGGTGTTCCCCGAGCTGACCGAGGAGCGCCGGCGCGAGTACATCAAGGTCGCCAAGGGCAAGGGCGAGGACGCCAAGGTGTCCATCCGCTCCGTCCGCCGCAAGGCCAAGGACGCCATCGACAAGCTGATCAAGGACGGCGAGGTCGGTGAGGACGAGGGCCGTCGTGCGGAGAAGGAGCTCGACGACACCACGGCGAAGTACGTCGCCCAGGTGGACGAGCTGCTCAAGCACAAGGAAGCCGAGCTGCTCGAGGTCTGATGAACGACTCTCCCTGGGGGGCGCCGCCCCACGCCGGGTACTGGGGGCCGTCCGACCGAGGGCCTGTCCAGGGGGCCGCCCCGGCGGGTCCCACGTACGATGCGCTTGACGCGCAGCAGACTCGCCCCATGCCCATCGTGCCCGACGTATCCGCTCATGGCGGAAGCCAGGATGACGACCGGGGGGCCGCTCGGCTGAGCGGCCCCTTGTTCCGCGACGAGAGCCCGTCGGCGCCGCCCTACGGCACGGTGCCGCAGAATCCGGAGCCCATGCACGACGCCCCTCAGCCGGCGCCCGCACCGCAGAAGAAGAGTGCGGGCCGTGACCTGGGTGCGGCGATAGGGGTCGGGGTCGGGCTCGGTGCGGTGATCATCGCGTCCCTGTTCATCGTCAAGGCGGTGTTCGTCGGGGTCGTGGCGGTGGCCGTCGTGGTGGGCCTGTGGGAGCTGACCAAGCGGCTGGACGAGCGCAAGGGCATTCACGCGCCGCTGGTTCCGCTCGCGGTCGGCGGTGCGGCGATGGTCGTCGCCGGGTATGTGCGGGGCGCCGAGGGTGCGTGGATGGCGATGGCGCTCACCGCGCTGGCGGTGCTGGTCTGGCGGATGACGGAACCGCCGGAGGGCTATCTCAAGGACGTCACGGCCGGGGTTTTCGCGGCCTTCTACGTGCCGTTCCTGGCGACGTTCGTCGCGATGATGCTGACCGCGGAGGACGGGCCGCAGCGGGTGTTCATGTTCCTGCTGCTCACCGTGGTCAGCGACACCGGCGCCTACGCCGTCGGCTGGCGCTTCGGGCGGCACAAGCTCGCCCCGCGCATCAGTCCCGGCAAGACCCGTGAGGGCCTGGTCGGCGCGGTCAGCTTCGCCATGGCCGCGGGTGCGCTGTGCATGGAGTTCCTGATCGACGACGGCACGTGGTGGCAGGGCCTGCTCCTGGGCCTCGCGGTCGCCGCGAGCGCGACGCTGGGCGACCTCGGCGAGTCGATGATCAAACGCGACCTGGGCATCAAGGACATGGGCACGCTGCTGCCGGGTCATGGCGGCATCATGGACCGCCTGGACTCGTTGCTGCCTACGGCGCCGGTGGTGTGGTTGTTGCTGGTGCTGTTCGTGGGCTCTGGCTGATCGTTGGGTGACCGCCCCATGGGTGGGCCTGTAGGGTCCGCCCATGGGGCGCGCGTCTGGGGGACGACGGGAGATATCACGGCGATCTGCCGTGCCGGTGGTGTGACACGCTGATCGACCAGGGTGGGCGGCGAAGGCCGAGGCTGTACTGCCGCTTCTCCCACCGGCTGAAGAATTACGGCGCGTGGGTTGTCACGTTGGTCGCCGGGCTCTTCTGAGCTGCCGGCCGACTTCGCGGCGGCACTGGCCGCGCAATCGATCTGCGACACTGGTTGAGCCATGCCTAAGCCCGGAGAACTCACATTCGTCGCCCCGCGCGGAGCCAAGAAGCCGCCGCGGCATCTTGCCGATCTCACGCCTGCCGAGCGCAAGGACGCTGTTGCCGAGATCGGTGAGAAGCCGTTTCGTGCCAAGCAGCTCTCGCAGCACTACTTCGCGCGGTACGCGCACGATCCCGAGCAGTGGACCGACATCCCCGCCGCGTCGCGGGGGAAGCTGCGGGAGGCGTTGCTTCCGGAGCTGATGACCGTCGTGCGGCATCTGTCGACGGACCAGGGCACCACTCGCAAGACGCTGTGGCGGCTGTTCGACGGGACGCTCGTCGAGTCGGTGCTGATGCGGTACCCGGACCGGGTGACCATGTGCATCAGCTCGCAGGCCGGGTGCGGTATGAACTGCCCCTTCTGTGCCACCGGGCAGGCCGGGCTCGACCGGAATCTGTCCACCGCCGAGATCGTGCACCAGATCGTCGACGGCATGCGGGCGCTGCGCGACGGCGAGGTGCCCGGCGGGCCCGCGCGGCTGTCCAACATCGTCTTCATGGGCATGGGCGAGCCCCTCGCCAACTACAAGCGCGTCGTCGGCGCCATCCGCGCCCTCACCGACCCCGAGCCGGACGGGCTCGGGCTCTCGCAGCGCGGCATCACCGTGTCGACCGTCGGGCTCGTCCCGGCGATCCACCGGTTCTCCGACGAGGGCTTCAAGTGCCGCCTGGCCATCTCGCTGCACGCCCCCGACGACGAGCTGCGCGACACCCTCGTTCCCGTCAACACCCGGTGGAAGGTGCGCGAGGTGCTCGACTCGGGGTTCGAGTACGCCGCCAAGTCCGGGCGTCGGCTGTCCATCGAGTACGCGCTGATCCGGGACATCAACGACCAGGCCTGGCGCGGTGACCGGCTCGGCCGGCTGCTCAAGGGCAGGCCCGTGCACGTCAATCTCATCCCGCTCAACCCGACGCCCGGGTCCAAGTGGACCGCGTCCCGGCCCGAGGACGAGAAGGCGTTCGTCGAGGCCATCGCCGCGCATGGTGTACCGGTGACGATCCGGGACACCCGTGGTCAGGAGATCGACGGGGCGTGTGGTCAGCTCGCGGCCACCGAGCGGTAGTCTGACGCCGTACACATCTTCATATTCATCTGCATATTCCGGCAGGGGAGCGCCACAGCGCTGAGAGTGCGGCAGCCATATCTTGGTGGGCCGCAGACCCTCTGAACCTCGCCCAGGTCATTCTGGGTAGGGAGATCGGTCGTCACTCAAGCTGTTGCGCCCTGCCCGGGAACCCGTTTGAGGTCCCGGGCAGGGCCGCGTCTCTTCCTGGTCAGCCAGGAGGACATCAGTGAGCAACACCAAGAAGTTCACAGCCGTCGCCGTCGGGCTGGGCCTGTTCACGCTGTCCGCGTGCGGGTCCGGCGAGTCCGGCAGCGGGGGTTCCGGGGACTCCAAGACGGTCACCCTCGTCAGCCACGACTCATGGGTCGTGTCCAAGAGCGTGATCGCCGACTTCGAGAAGCAGTCCGGCTACCAGGTCAAGGTCCTCAAGGACGGCGACGCCGGCCAGGCCGTCAACAAGGCCATCCTGACCAAGGACAACCCGCAGGGCGACGTACTCTTCGGCGTCGACAACACCCTGCTGTCCCGCGCGCTCGACAACGACCTCTTCCAGTCGTACGAGGCGAAGGGCGCCGACCAGGTCAAGCCGGAGTACCGGGTCGACCAGGACCAGCACCGGGTCACGCCCGTCGACACCGGCGACATCTGCGTCAACTACGACAAGGCCTACTTCAGCGAGCGCGAGCTGGACCCGCCGAAGACCCTCGACGACCTGGTCAAGCCCGAGTACAAGAACCTCCTCGTCACCGAGAACGCCTCGACCTCCTCACCCGGCCTCGGCTTCCTGCTCGGCACCGCCGCCAAGTACGGCGACGACGGCTGGGAGGGCTACTGGAAGAAGCTGAAGGCCAACGGCGTGAAGGTCGTCGACGGCTGGGAGCAGGCGTACAACGAGGAGTTCTCCGGTTCCGCGAGCGGCAAGAAGGCGGGCGGCGACCGGCCGCTGGTCGTGTCGTACGCCTCCTCGCCGCCCGCCGAGGTCGTCTTCGCCGACCCGAAGCCGAAGACGGCCCCGACCGGCGTGGCCACCGGCACCTGCTTCCGGCAGGTGGAGTACGCCGGGCTGCTGAGCAACGCGCAGAACCCCGAGGGGGGCAAGGCGTTGCTCGACTTCCTGCTCAGCAAGCAGTTCCAGGACGACATGCCGCTGAACATGTTTGTCTACCCGGTGCGGGAGGGCGCCCAGGTGCCCGAGGAGTTCGTGAAGTACGGCCCGCAGGCCGAGGATCCCGAGACCATGGACCCGGCGAAGATCGCCGAAAACCGTGACGAGTGGGTCAAGTCGTGGACGTCTCTCGTACTGAAGTAGCCGCCAGGAGGCGCTTCAAGCGGGGTGGCGCGGCGCGGCTCGGGCTTCTCGCCCTGCCCGTCGCGTTCTTCGCCATCTTCTTCGCCTACCCCGTCGCCGCGATCGTCGGCCGTGGGCTGAAGGCCGACGGGACCTGGCAGTTCGGGCGACTTGTCGACGTACTGACCCAGTCCGACATCCGGCACGTGTTGTGGTTCACCACCTGGCAGGCCCTCGCCTCCACCGCGCTGACGCTGCTGATCGCGCTGCCCGGCGCGTATGTGTTCGCCCGGTTCGACTTCCCCGGCAAGCAGGTGCTGCGGGCGGTCGTGACCGTGCCGTTCGTGCTGCCGACGGTCGTGGTCGGTACGGCGTTCCTGGCGCTGGTCGGGCGCGGTGGGCTGCTGGACGAGCTGTGGGGCGTACGGCTGGACACCACCGTGTGGGCGATCCTGTTCGCGCATGTCTTCTTCAACTACGCGGTCGTCGTACGGACGGTCGGCGGACTCTGGGCGCAGCTCGACCCACGGCAGGAGGAGGCCGCGCGGATGCTGGGCGCCTCGCGCCTCACCGCCTGGCGGACCGTCACCCTGCCCGCCCTCGCGCCCGCCGTCGCCGCTGCCGCGCTGATGGTCTTCCTGTTCACCTTCACCTCCTTCGGTGTGGTGCAGATCCTCGGCGGGCCCACCTTCTCCACCCTCGAAGTGGAGATCTACCGGCAGACGACGGAGGTCTTCGACCTCACCACCGCCGCCGTGCTGACAATGGTCCAGTTCATGGCGGTGGGCGCGGTGCTCGCCGTGCACGCCTGGACCGTACGGCGGCGGGAGACCGCCCTGCGGCTGGTGGACGCGTCCGTGACCGCGCGCCGGCCGCGCGGGGCCGGGCAGCGGGCGCTGCTGGCCGGTGTCCTGGTCACCGTCGCCGTACTGCTTCTGCTGCCGCTGGCCGTGCTGGTGCAACGCTCCCTGGACGCGCCCGGCTTCGCCTACTACCGGGCGCTGACCAGCGACGACGGCGGCACTTTCCTCGTCCCGCCGATCGACGCGATCGGCAATTCGCTGTCGTACGCCGTCGTCGCCACCGCGATCGCCGTGCTGGTCGGCGGGCTCGCCGCCGTGGCGCTGACCCGGCGGGACGCGGGGCGGTTCGTGCGCGGGTTCGATGCGCTGCTGATGCTGCCGCTGGGCGTGTCCGCGGTGACGGTCGGGTTCGGGTTCCTGATCGCGCTCGACGAGCCGCCGCTGGATCTGCGCGCCTCGTGGATTCTGGTGCCGCTGGCGCAGGCGCTGGTCGGGGTGCCGTTCGTCGTACGCACCATGCTGCCGGTGCTGCGGGCTGTGGACGTACGGCTGCGTGAGGCGGCGGCCGTGCTCGGGGCGTCGCCGTGGCGGGCGTGGCGTGAGGTGGATCTGCCGATGGTGCGGCGGGCGTTGCTGGTCGCGGCCGGGTTCGCGTTCGCGGTGTCGCTGGGGGAGTTCGGGGCGACCGTGTTCATCGCGCGGCCGGACAATCCAACGTTGCCGGTCGCCGTGGCGCGGCTGCTGGGGCGGCCCGGTGATCTCAACTACGGGCAGGCGATGGCCCTTTCGACGATTCTGATGGTGGTGTGCGCGGTGGCGCTGCTGGTGCTGGAGCGGCTGCGGACCGACCGGACGGGGGAGTTCTGATGCTGCTCGGCCTGGAGAAGGCGACCGTACGGTTCGGTGGGCGGGCCGTGCTGGACGGGGTGGATCTGTCCGTCGCCGAGCACGAGGTGGTGTGCGTGCTCGGGCCCAGCGGCAGCGGCAAGTCGACGTTGTTGCGGGTGGTGGCCGGGCTGCAACCGCTGGATTCCGGGCGGGTGTTGCTCGACGGGCGGGACCAGGCCGGGGTGCCCGCGCATCAGCGGGGGGTCGGGTTGATGTTCCAGGACCATCAGCTGTTCCCGCAGCGGGATGTCGGCGGCAATGTGGCGTTCGGGCTGCGCATGCACGGGGCGTCCCGCGGCGAACAGGAGTCCCGGGTCCGGGAGTTGCTGGACCTGGTCGGGCTGCCCGGTGCCGCGCGCCGGGCGGTCGCCGCGCTGTCCGGCGGTGAGCAGCAGCGGGTGGCCCTGGCCCGGGCGCTGGCGCCGCGGCCGAGACTGCTGATGCTGGACGAGCCGCTCGGCCAGCTGGACCGGTCGCTGCGGGAGCGGCTGGTGGTGGAACTGCGGGAGCTGTTCGGCCGGTTGGGGACGACCGTGCTCGCGGTGACGCACGACCAGGGGGAGGCCTTCGCGCTGGCCGACCGGGTCGTGGTGATGCGCGACGGGCGGATCGCGCAGTCCGGTACGCCGCTTCAGGTGTGGCAGCGGCCCGCGGACGAGTTCGTGGCACGCTTCCTCGGCTTCGACAACGTGGTCGACGCGACCGTGAGCGGGCAGATCGCGGACACGGCTTGGGGAAAGCTGCCGGTGCCGGAGGGCGCGGCGCAAGGGCCGGGGACGGTGCTCGTACGGCCCGCCGGTGTGCGCCTCGTGGCCGCGGACGCCGGGCTGCGGTGCACGGTGGCCGCGCGGACGTTCAAGGGCACCCATGTCGCCGTACATCTGCAACCCGTCGACGGCGCGCCCCGGTTGGAGGCGGCATGTGCGTTGCGCGAGGCGCCGGAGGTGGGGGAGACGGTGGGCGTCGAGTTCGACGCGGCGGAAATCGTCGTGCTCGGCTGATCCGGGCGCTCGTAGAGTGCGGGCATGACGCGACTCGCACATGACCGTTACTGCGACGAAATCGCCCATCAGGTGGGTCTGCTGAGGTCTGTCGTGACCTCCGGGGCCGATCTTTCGGCCACCGTGCCGACCTGCCCCGACTGGTCCCTGGAACAGCTCGTGCGGCATATGGGCCAGGCCCTGATGTGGGTGGAGCTGCTCGTGCGCACCCGGTCCGAGGTGGAGATCCCGGAGGAGCGGGTGCCGGGGGCCGACGGGCCCGCGGTGCGGGGGGACGCAGCCGCGCTGGACGCCTGGCTGGGTGAGGCCGGGGAGAGGGTCGTGGGCACGCTGCGGGAGGCGGGGCCGCATGCCAAGGTGTGGGGGTGGGCGGGGGTGCCCGACGCCGGGTTCTGGGCGCGGCGGATGACCCACGAGATCACCGTCCACCGTGCCGACGCCACGCTGGCCGCCGGGTTGCCGTACGAGGTGGCTCCCGATGTGGCCGCCGATGCGATCGACGAGTGGCTGGAGATCGTGGAGTTCGTGCAGCGGACCATGCCGCACGACGCGGCGCGTGAGCTGCGCGGGCCGGGGAAAAGCATCCATTTGCACGCCACGGACACCGGGCCCGAGCTGGACGCCGAGTGGATCGTCGAGCTCACCGAGGACGGGGTCGTCTGGCGGCGCGGCCACGAGAAGGCGACGGTGGCGCTGCGCGGACCGCTCACCTCGGTGCTGCTGGCGTTCTACCGGCGGCTGCCGCTGGACAGTGCGGAGGTGGAGGTGCTGGGCGAGCGGGAGTTGCTGGAGTTCTGGCTGGAGCGGGCGACGTTCGGCTGAGGGCCGCCGTACGGCCGATGGCCCGTCCCCTCACACGAGGCGAGGGGGCGGGCCACTGTTGCTCACACCGTGCGCGAGGGGTCAGCGGTCGCTGTTCGCCCCACGGCGGCGCATGCCGAAGAACACCGCGCCGCCACCCACGACAACCAGGGCCGCGGCAATACCGGCGATCAGGCCGGTGTTGGAGTCGGCGCCGGTCTCGGCGAGGTTGGAGTCACCGGCCGCGGGCGACGGGGCGTTGCTCGCGGCGGCTGCGGGCGGGGTGCTGCCGTCCTCGGAGGCCGAGGGGGTCGACGGGGTCGACGGGGTCGGCGTAGCGGACTCGGCCGGGGTCGAGGGGGTGGCCGACGGCTCCGGCGTCGTCTCCGACGGGGTCGGCGTCGGGGTGTCCTTGGTTGTGCAGGCCGTGGCCGGGGTGACCAGGTTCGGCATGTCCTCGTCCACGTAGCGCGCGGCCTTGACGTGGATGCGGTACGTCGCGTTCGGCTGCCAGTCCTCGGTGAAGGTGATCGTGGTGCCCTCGCGGGAGCCCTTGACCTCCTGCTCGCCGACCCTGCGCTCGTCGGCGTTGTTGTTCTGCAGGTACACGGTGACGGTCGCCGGGACACCGGCGGGATCCACGTCCGTGACGGTGATGACGCCCTTTGTGCCGTCGCACTTGGCTTCGGCCGAGAAATCACCGATGTTGCAGGCGAGCGCGTTGCCCGCGGCGCCGAGCGCGAGCGCGGCGGAGGCGGCGGTGACACCGAGAATGCGCACGGAACGACGTGCGGTACGGCGAGTTATGGACACGTTTGTCCTTCATGGATGCGCGAATTGCGGGGGGTTGAGGGGCAGATGAGGCACCAGCGACCGCCGGGGCCCCTTCTTCCCCAGGAGGCTCAGGTTTATAAGCGCTCCATAAGCAGTGTCAATCCGTGGGCGCGCTCTGTCCGTTGGCTTTGCTCGCTTATTAACCGCCAAGACGTTTCAACGCGTCCGGAGCCTCCTCGATCCCGTCGACCAGCGCGATACGCGCCTCCATCGACCGCTCCCGGGCGAGGGACTGGAGCAGCGGCCAGGTCGGGAGCCGGTCGGTCCAGTGCTCCCGGTTCACCAGGACCATGGGGGTGGGTTCGCCGCGCGACTCGTAGTAGTTCGGGGTCGCGTTGTCGAAGATCTCCTGTACGGTGCCGGCGGCGCCCGGCAGGAACACCACACCGGCGGTGCAGCGGGCCAGCAGGCCGTCCTCGCGGGTGGCGTTGGCGAAGTACTTGGCGATGTGCGCGGCGAAGGCGTTCGGCGGTTCGTGGCCGTAGAACCAGGTCGGGATGCCGACCGAGGGCCCGCCGTCCGGCCAGCGTTCGCGCACCTCGAAGGCGGTGCGGGCCCAGTCGGTGATCGACGGTACGAACATCGGGGTCGTAGCCAGGAGTTGGAGCGCCTGGTCGAGCATGTCGTCGGCGTGCGGAGCCGCGTACGCGCCGAGGTTCGCCGCCTCCATCGCGCCGGGGCCTCCGCCGGTCGCGACGGTGAACCCGGCGCGCGCCAGCTCACGACCGAGGCGCGCGGCACCGGCGTACGCCTCCGTGCCGCGCGCCATCGCGTGCCCGCCCATGACACCCACGACCCGTGCGCCGACGAGGAGTTCGTCCAGCGCGTCGGAGATGGCGTCGTCGTGCACGGCGCGCAGCATCGACGCGAAGACGTCGCCGTCGGCCTTGGTCTGCTGGAACCAGGCGTAGGACAAGGCGTCCGGCGTGCCCTCGTACCCCTTCTCCAGGCCGTCGAACAGCTCGTCGGGGGTGTAGACGAAGCCGCGGTACGGATCGAAGGGCAGGTCCGGTATGGGCGGGAAAACCAGGGCGCCCGCGGCGGCGACCCGGGTGGCCGCGGCGTCCGTCATGGGGCAGCCGAGGAAGACGGCGCCGGTGACGTCGACGGCGAGCAGCGCGTCCGTACGGGCCGTCAGATCGACGGCTTGGACGCGGAATCGGACGAGCGTGCCGTGGGTGGCGACGACCTCGTCGAACTCGGCGAGCGACTCGATCTCGCGGTCGTGGGAGGCGGTGTGGGTGGCGTGGGCGGGTGGCGTGGCGTGCACCCGCCCATGCTAGGCGCGCGCCTCGCTCAGCCCTCGATGGCCCCCGGGTCCATCCACACGACCTCCCAGGTGTGGCCGTCCAGGTCGTCGAAGGACCGGCCGTACATGAAGCCCTGGTCCTGCACCTTGTCCGACGCGGTACCGCCGGCGGCGACCGCCTTCTCTACCAGCTCGTCGACCTTCTCGCGGCTCTCCGCGCTCAGGCACAGCAGCACCTCGCTGGTCTTCGTGGCGTCCACGATCTCCTTCTGCGTGAAGGTCGCGTAGAACGGCTTGGTGAGCAGCATCACGACGATGGTGTCGCTGATCACGACCGACGACGCGTTCTCGTCGCTGAACTGCTGGTTGATCGAGTAGCCGAGCTCGGTGAAGAACTTCTTCGAGGCGTCGAGGTCGTTCACGGGCAGGTTCACGAAGATCATCTGCTGGTACATCTGCGGTCTCTCCCATCGGTGTTGTGCCGTTCGGTGGGGTAGACCCGGGGGTGGTGCGGAACTCATCGCCGGGCGTGGACTTTTTTTGTACGAGTTTTCAGCGGGCGTCTCAGCGGGTCAGCGGCTGTGCGGCGAGCGCGGCGACGACGAGGGTCAGCGGGGCGAACACCGCGACCAGGGCGGCGGCCCGCACCGTGGCGGCGGCGCGCAGCATGGCCGTGGGGGCGCCGAGACGGACCAGGGCCGCGGTGGTGTCGGCGCGGGCGTGCTTGGCCTCCACGGCTGTGGTGAGCAGGGTGGCCAGGGTGCAGCCCCCTACGAGGAGTGCGCCGAGGGTGGTGAGGGGGCCGAAGGTGGGGCCGTCGGGCTTCTGCAGGGCGGCCATGGCGTAGGCGGCGGACGCGACCGCGCAGACGATGCCGAGGGGGCGGCCGATGCGTGACGCCTCCTCCATCAGGACACGGCCGGCCAGGAGGCGCAGGGCGCCGGGGCGGAGGGTCTGGAGGAGGCGGCCGCATACGTACGTGATGCCGGGGCCGGCGACGGCGAGGGCGATCGCGGTGAGCAGCCAGCCGAGGAGGACGCCCACGGGGCCGCTGGTGAGGCCGCCGGGCATGTCGGTGGTGGCGGTGGTGTTTCCGGCGTAGGCCTCCACGGCGAGACCGGCGGCGAGGGTGGCGATGCTCCAGGGGAGGGTGGCGGTGGGGTTGGGGTGCTTGGCCGAGGTTTCGGGGGCGGACGGTGACGGTGCGCCCGCGGCGGGGCCGACGGGTTCCTGCTCGGCGGCGGCCGCGGGTGGTTGCCGCTCGTCGTCGCGCGGCCCCCGCCTCAGATGCGCGCCGAAACGCCCGTACGCCCCGAACGTCTCCCGCATCGCCCCGCTCCCGTACGCCCCGAAGCGGCCGAACCCCCTGAGCGGGCCCCGGGTCGGTGCCGGGCTCGGCTCGCGCGGGCGCAGGACCAGGGCCACCGACAGGGACGCGGCTGCTGGGACCAGGGACAGCAGGGTCAGGGTCCCCGGAACCGGGAGGGGCCGGCCCGCCGCCAGGAACTGGGCCGCCGCTCCGTCGAAGGGCATGCCGGTGATGTCGCCGCGCAGGTGGAGGAAGACGAGGAGGGCCAGCATCGAGCCCAGGGCCGTGGACAGAGCTGTCGTCGTGGCCGAGACGGCCATCAGGCGGGCCGGGCCCAGGCCGATCGCCGACAGGCCGGGGCGGGGACGGGTGCCGGGGTCCGTGCGGGCGACGGCGACGGCGAAGTGGACCGTGGCGGCCAGCGGGACCGTGCACCAGCCGAGGCGGAGCAGGGCGGCGGGGGGATCGTCCGGGTGGCTGAGCGCGTAGCCGAGGGTGCACAGCAGCAAAAGGCCCGTTCCGGCCGACGCCGCCGCGACGAGCAGGCGGCGCAGCTGGACGGCCGGGTGGGCACTGCGGGTCAGACGGAGAGCGAGCACGCGGCCCGGCCTTCCGACTCGGGGACCGGCGGCAGGTGCACGGTGGTGACGCACCGACCGTCCAGGAGGGAGACGGTGCGATCGGCCTGGGCCGCGGTCTGCGGGTCGTGGGTGGCAAGGACCACCGTGATGCCGTGCGAGCGGGCCGCCGTGGTGAGCGTGCGCAGCACGTGCCCCCGGTCGGCGTGGTGCAGCGGGGCGGTGGGCTCGTCGGCGAACAGGACCGTCGGCGCGGGGGCCAGCGCACGGGCGATACACACCCGCTGCCGCTCGGCCTGACGCAGTTCGTGCGGGCGCCGGCGGGCGCAGTTGCCGACGTCGAGGCGGTCCAGCCACTCCAGGGCGACCGTCTTGGCCCGCCGCCGACTGGTGCCGCGCAGCATCAGCGGGAGCGCGGCGTTCTCCCAGACGTTCAGCTCCGGTACGAGGACGGGGGCGGGGTCGATCCAGCCGAACCGGTCGCGGCGCAGCCGTTCGCGGGTGACGGGGCCCATGGTGTGCACGGGGACGCTGTTGAACCAGACCTCGCCGTCGCGGGGCCGCAGCAGGCCGGACAGACAGGCCAGCAGCGTGCTCTTGCCGCTGCCGCGCGGGCCGGTGACGGCGAGGATCTCGGCCACCTGGACGCCCAGCGAGACACCGCTCAGCCCGGGGGAGCCGTCGGGGTGCTGGAAGTGCAGGGCGCGTGCCCAGAGGACGTCGTTGTCCGGCGGAGCCACCATGGGCGTACACCTCAGTTCGGATCCGTATGTGCCGTGCCAGGTCCCTCGTGCGGGGGAACGAAGGCTGGGCCGATCGGTCACTGGGCACGCTAGGCAGCGGCCACCGGGCTCCCGGACAGCACACGGCCCCGGGCCGCCGTTTCTCACTCGAACGGACGGCACCGGGGCCGTGGTTGATCATCCCGAAGGAAGATCACCGCGTCAGCTGATCACAGCTTCGTCCACGCCTCCGTCAGGGTGGCGCGCAGGATCTGCTCGATCTCGTCGAAGGTCTCCTGGTTGGAGATCAGCGGCGGCGCGAGCTGGACGACCGGGTCGCCGCGGTCGTCGGCACGGCAGTACAGGCCGTTGTCGAACAGGGCCTTGGACAGGAAGCCGTACAGGACGCGCTCGGTCTCCTCGTCGTTGAACGTCTCCTTCGTGGCCTTGTCCTTGACCAGCTCGATGCCGTAGAAGAAGCCGTTGCCGCGGACGTCGCCGACGATCGGCAGGTCGTGCAGCTTCTGCAGGGTGGCGAGGAAGGCGCCCTCGTTGTCGAGCACGTGCTGGGGGAGGTTCTCGCGCTCGAACAGGTCGAGGTTGGCCAGGCCCACCGCGGCCGACACCGGGTGGCCGCCGAAGGTGTAGCCGTGCAGGAAGGTGTTGTCGCCCTTGTAGAACGGCTCGGCGATGCGGTCGGAGACGATGCACGCGCCGATCGGGGAGTAGCCCGAGGTCATGCCCTTGGCGCAGGTGATCATGTCCGGGACGTAGCCGAACTTGTCGCAGGCGAAGATCGTTCCGAGGCGGCCGAAGGCGCAGATGACCTCGTCCGACACGAGCAGGACGTCGTACTGGTCGCAGATCTCGCGCACCCGCTGGAAGTAGCCGGGCGGCGGCGGGAAGCAGCCACCGGCGTTCTGCACCGGCTCCAGGAAGACGGCGGCGACCGTCTCCGGGCCCTCGAAGAGGATCTGCTGCTCGATCTGGTCGGCGGCCCAGCGGCCGAAGGCCTCGGGGTCGTCGCCGTGGATCGGCGCGCGGTAGATGTTGGTGTTCGGGACCTTGTGCGCGCCCGGGACCAGCGGCTCGAAGGGGGCCTTCAGAGCGGGCAGGCCGGTGATGGACAGGGCGCCCTGCGGGGTGCCGTGGTAGGCGACCGCGCGGGAGATGACCTTGTACTTGGTCGGCTGGCCCTTGAGCTTGAAGTACTGCTTGGCGAGCTTCCAGGCGGTCTCGACCGCCTCGCCGCCGCCGGTGGTGAAGAAGACCTTGTTCAGATCGCCCGGCGCGTAGTCGGCGAGGCGCTCGGCCAACTCGACGGCCTTGGGGTGGGCGTAGGACCACACCGGGAAGAA
Organism: Streptomyces spinoverrucosus; assembly: GCF_006539505.1. GTDB lineage: Bacteria > Actinomycetota > Actinomycetes > Streptomycetales > Streptomycetaceae > Streptomyces > Streptomyces spinoverrucosus. Next base: position 121,337 of record NZ_BJND01000027.1, on the reverse strand, counting down.
CGCCAGCTCCTGGGCCTGCTTGGACGCGGTCTCGGCGAGCTCGACGCGGCCGTGTCCGGCCTGGACCACGAACAGACCCGCCAGACCGTCGAGGTAGCGCTTGCCCTTGTCGTCGTAGATGTAGGTGCCCTCACCGCGCACGATCGTCGGTACGGGGGAGTTCTCGTACGAGGACATGCGGGTGAAGTGCATCCACAGGTGGTCGTACGCGGATTTGCTGAGGTCCTTGGTACTCACGGTTATCGGGTTCCCCACATGTAGGTCTGCTTCTTGAGCTTCAGATAGACGAAGCTCTCGGTGGAGCGCACGCCGGGCAGGGCCCGGATGCGTTTGTTGATGACGTCCAGCAGGTGGTCGTCGTCCTCGCAGACGATCTCGGCGAGGATGTCGAACGAGCCCGCGGTCATCACCACGTACTCGACTTCCGACATGCCGGTCAGCGCGTCGGCCACGGACTCCGTGTCGCCCTCGACGTTGATCCCGACCATCGCCTGTCGGCGGAAGCCCACGGTGAGCGGGTCCGTGACGGCGACGATCTGCATCACGCCCTGGTCGAGCAGCTTCTGCACGCGCTGGCGCACGGCCGCCTCGGACAGGCCGACGGCCTTGCCGATGGCGGCGTACGGCCGGCGGCCGTCCTCCTGGAGCTGCTCGATGATGGCGAGGGAGACGGCATCCAGCTGGGGACTGCCGTTTCTCGGGTCTGCGCTTCGACTGGCCACGACGTCACTGTGCACGACGTCTCGACAGTTTTGCAAGCCTTGATCGATGAAATTCGTTGTTCATGGGCTCGAAGCTTGCGGATTTCGCAGATATGGCGCGTCGGGGGGTGTTGAAACCGTGGGACTACCGATTAGGGTGGGTGTCTCAGTGATTGGACACCCGACTTTGGAGGGCCGGCAGTGAGCACCGAGCTGCGTCGTCTGCGCAACTACATCGACGGAGAGTTCCGGGACGCCGCCGACGGACGGACCACCGAGGTGGTGAACCCGGCCACCGGCGAGGCGTACGCCACCGCCCCGCTGTCCGGGCAGGCCGACGTCGACGCCGCGATGGCGGCCGCCGAGGCCGCGTTCCCGGGGTGGCGGGACACGACCCCGGCCGAGCGGCAGAAGGCCCTCCTGAAGATCGCCGACGCGTTCGAGGAGCGTGCCGAGGACCTGATCGCGGCCGAGGTGGAGAACACGGGCAAGCCGGTGGGGCTGACCCGCTCCGAGGAGATCCCGCCGATGGTCGACCAGATCCGCTTCTTCGCGGGCGCGGCCCGGATGCTGGAGGGCCGCTCGGCCGGTGAGTACATGGACGGGATGACCTCGATCATCCGCCGTGAGCCGGTCGGCGTCTGCGCGCAGGTCGCGCCGTGGAACTACCCGATGATGATGGCCGTGTGGAAGTTCGCCCCGGCGATCGCGGCGGGCAACACGGTCGTACTGAAGCCGTCGGACACCACCCCGGCGTCCACCGTGCTCATCGCGGAGATCCTCGGGGAGATCCTGCCCAAGGGCGTCTTCAACGTCATCTGCGGTGACCGCGAGACCGGCCGCATGATGGTCGAGCACCCGACCCCGGCGATGGCCTCCATCACCGGCTCGGTGCGCGCCGGCATGTCGGTCGCCGAGTCCGCCGCCAAGGACGTCAAGCGGGTCCACCTGGAGCTGGGCGGCAAGGCGCCGGTCGTCGTCTTCGAGGACACCGACATCGCCAAGGCCGTCGAGGACATCTCCGTGGCGGGCTTCTTCAACGCCGGGCAGGACTGTACGGCGGCCTGCCGCGTCCTGGTCCACGAGGCGATCCACGACGAGTTCGTCGCCGCCCTCGCCAAGGCCGCGGCCGACACGAAGACCGGCCGGCCGGACGACGAGGACGTGCTGTACGGGCCGCTGAACAACCCCAACCAGCTCAAGCAGGTCGAGGGCTTCATCGAGCGGCTGCCCGCGCACGCGCGCGTGGAGGCCGGCGGCAAGCGCGTCGGCGACAAGGGCTACTTCTTCGCGCCGACCGTCGTCTCGGGCGTCACGCAGGACGACGAGATCATCCAGAAGGAGGTCTTCGGGCCGGTCATCACCGTCCAGTCCTTCCGCGACGAGGACCAGGCGGTCGCGTACGCCAACGGCGTCGAGTACGCCCTCGCGTCCTCCGTCTGGACCAAGGACCACGGCCGCGCGATGCGGATGTCCAAGAAGCTCGACTTCGGCTGCGTGTGGATCAACACCCACATCCCGCTGGTCGCCGAGATGCCGCACGGCGGCTTCAAGAAGTCCGGCTACGGCAAGGACCTGTCGGCGTACGGCTTCGACGACTACACGCGGATCAAGCACGTCATGACCTCGCTGGAGGCGTGAGGTTCCCATGGCTCGCGGCCCCGGACGGAGGACGGACCGTCCGGGGCCGTGGTCTGTCCGGGCGGTGTCCTGCGGTGATCGACAAGGTGTCCGCGCTGTGCGGGCGGGCTCGACGCAGCGTCCATTGTCCGTGCCCCGGCACCGGCGGCATGCTGCGGCAATGGCCCTCCCACCACCGAAGACACCCATGCTGTCCCGCCGTTCCGTACTGCGCGCGCTCGGCGGCGGTGCCGCGCTCGGCGCGCTGGCGGGCTGCGGCGTGCCCGCGGCGTACGTGGCGCCCGGCGACCGGGCCGCCGCCGACCGCTCGGCCCGCGACCGGCGGCTGACGTGGGCCAACTGGCCGCTGTACATCGACACCGACGACTCCGGACGGAAGCGGCCCACGCTGGAGGCCTTCGAGCGGCGCACCGGCATCGCCGTGGACTATGTCGAGGAGATCAACGACAACGACGAGTTCTTCGGCAAGATCAGCCCCGCCCTGATGAACCACCAGCCCACCGACCGCGATCTGATCGTCATCAGCGACTGGATGTGCGCGCGGTTCGTACGGCTGGGCTGGGTGCAGGAGATGGACCGCGCCCGCCAGCCGAACGTCACGCGGTACCTCGACCCACTGCTGCGCTCACCGGCCTTCGACCCCGGCCGCAGGTTCACCGTGCCGTGGCAGTCCGGCATCACCGGCATCGCGTACAACCGGCGGGAGCTGGGCCGGGAGATCCGCCATGTCTCCGACCTGTGGGCGAGCGACCTCAAGGGCCGGGTCACGCTGCTGTCCGGGCTGGACGAGGCGTTCGCGCTGCTGATGCAGGGCGACGGCGTCGACATCACGCGGTGGACGGCGGACGACTTCCACCGGATGTGCGACCAGGTCGAGAAGCGGGTGAAGGGCGGTCACATCCGCCGCTTCACCGGCAACGACTACATCAAGGACCTGTTCAGCCGCGACGTGCTGGCCTGCCAGGCCTACTCCGGCGATGTGATCCAGCTCCAGGCGGACGATCCGGACATCGAGTTCGTCGTCCCCGAGGAGGGCGCCGAGCTGTGGTCCGAGTCCCTCATGATCCCCAACCTCGCCGCCCACAAGACCAACGCCGAGCGTCTCGTCGACCACTACTACGACCCCGACGTCGCCGCGGAGCTGGCCGCCTGGGTCAACTACGTCTGCCCCGTCCCGGCCGCCCAGGACGTCCTCGCCTCCGCCAAGGACGAGGAGACCGCCGCCCTGGCCGAGGACCCGCTGATCTTCCCCGACACCGCGATGCGGCGACGGCTCGCGATCGCACGGGACATCGCGGCGGAGGAGCGGGTGGAGTTCGCTCGGCGGTGGAATGGGATTGTGGGATTGTGAACCGAGGGGGGCGAAAGGCACTTCTACCGAAGGTGCCCCGTGTCATTGAGGACTCCTCGTCAGTAATCGATGCGGTCGGGCTTGGCCAGCCATGCCTCGAACGGCGCCGTACGGTTCGGCAGGTCCAGGTGCGCGACCGACATCGGCCACATCGACTCGGGCTTCTTCTCGAACAGGTCGTAGAACTTGCGGTCGTCGAAACCGGCCACCGCGGCATCGTGCCGGTCAGCGGAGTAGACGACCCGGTCGACCCGCGCCCACAGTGCGGCGGAGAGGCACATCGGACACGGCTCGCACGACGTGACCAGGACGCAGCCTTCGAGCGAGAAGGTGTCCAGCTTCTTGCAGGCGGCACGCATCGCGCTCACCTCGGCGTGCGCCACCGGGTCCAGGGTCGCGGTGACCTGGTTGTTCCCGATGGCGACGACCTCGCCGTCCTTGGCGACGAGTGCGCCGAACGGGCCGCCGCCGTTCGTCACGCTGGTGGTGGCCAGCGTGATCGCCTTCTCCATCCAGACGCGCTCGAACTCCTGGACGTTCGTTTCCTGGGTGTGCGTGGTCATGGTCACTCCTTTTCCGGAGACGGTGGGGTGGGAGATCACGGCTGGACTCCGCAGATGTGCTCCGGCTTGACCGGGGTGTGGGTCAGGTTCAGCCCCGTCGCGTTGCGGATGGCGTTCACGATCGCCGGGGTGGCGGAGATGGTGGGCGGTTCGCCGACACCGCGCACCCCGTACGGCGCGTTCGGGTCCGCCTTCTCGATCACATCCACCGTCATCGGCGGCGTGTCCAGAATGGTCGGGATCAGATAGTCGGTGAACGACGGGTTGCGGATCTTGCCGTCCTTGACCTGGATCTCCTCCATCACGGCAAGGCCGAGCCCCTGTGTGGAACCGCCCTGGATCTGCCCGACGACGGCGTCCGGGTTGATCGCCTTGCCGACGTCCTGCGCACAGTCCAACTGCACGACCTTCACCAGGCCCAGCTCGGTGTCCACGTCCACCACCGCCCGGTGCGCGGAGAAGGCGTGCTGGACGTGCACCCGCGGGCTCTGCCCGGTCACCGGGTCCATCGCGTAGGTCTGGAGGTGGTGGTACTCCCTGGTTTCCTCGATCACGTCATCGCCGAGTACGTCGACAAGATCGGCGATGAAACCGGTGGTCCCGGAGACGACCTTGCCGCCGGTGAGCGACAGGTCCGCCGGGTTCTCACCGAAACGCCGGGCGACCAGGTCGAAGATCACCTCGCGGACGGCGTCACACGCGTTCCTGACGGCACCTCCGGTGATGTAGGTCTGCCGGGAGGCCGAACTCGACCCCGCGTCGCCGACGTTGGTGTCGGCCGGGTGGATGTTCACCCGCTCCACGCCCAGTTCGGTGCGGGCGATCTGCTGCTGCACGGTGATCAGGCCCTGCCCGACCTCGGCCGCGGCGGTGTGCACCATCGCGACCGGTTCGCCGCCGATGACCTCAAGTCGTACCCGCGCGGTGGAGTAGTCGTCGACGCCTTCCGCGTAGGAAACGTTCTTGATGATCACGCTGTATCCGACGCCCCGCACGATGCCTTCGCCGTGCGTGATGTTGGATACGCCGCCCGGCAGGTCCCGGACGTCCACCGGTACGGTCCGGTTCTCCGGCGGCATCGGGAGCTTCTTCAGACGTGCCAGCAGCTCCGCGACCGGCGCCGGGTAGTCCAGCACCTGCCCGGTGTGCATGGTCGAGCCCTCCTCGACGGCGTTGAGCTGCCGCAGCCGCACCGGGTCCATGCCCAACGCCTTGGCGAGCTTGTCCATTTGCAGCTCGTAGGCGAACGCCGGCTGCACGGCCCCGAGACCACGCATCGCGCCGCACGGCGGATTGTTCGTGTAGAGGCCCCAACCCTCGATCTGCACGTTGGGCACCTCGTACGGCCCGACGCCCAGCGAGGTGGCGTTGCTGACGACGACCGGGGTCTTGGAGGCGTATGCGCCGCCGTCGAAGTACATCTTCGCCTTGACGTAGACGAGCTTGCCGTCCTTGGTCGCCCCGTGCTCGTAGTACATCTTCGCCGGGTGCCGGTGCACATGGCCGAAGAACGACTCGAACCGGTTGTAGACCATCTTCACCGGCTTGCCGGTGTGCAGCGCCAGCAGGCAGGCGTGGATCTGCATGGACAGATCCTCACGGCCACCGAAGGCGCCCCCGACACCGGACATGGTGAAGCGCACTTTCTCGACCGGGAGACCGAGGGCCCGCGCCGTCTGCTTCTGGTCCACGTGCAGCCACTGGGTGGCGATGAACAGGTCGACCCCGCCGTCCTCGGCCGGGACGGCCAGCCCGGATTCCGGCCCGAGGAACGCCTGGTCCTGCATGCCCAGGGTGTACACATCGGACACCACGACATCGGCCCCGGCTTCCGGATCGCCCTTGATGATCGGCTGATAGCGCACCACGTTGCCGCCGGGGTGCAGCTTGGGCAGCGTGTCGTCGTGCGCGGCCCGCTCCGGGTCCGTGATCGGCTCCAGCACCTCGTAGTCGACGACGATCTTCGCCAGCGCGCGCCGGGCCGTCTCCGGGTGATCGGCCGCCACCAGGGCAACCGGCTCGCCCTGGTACCGCACCACGTCTTCGGCAAGCACCGGCGTGTCGGAGACCTTCAGGCCGTAGATGTTCTCGCCGGGGATGTCCTGGTGGGTCAACACCGCGTACACGCCGGGGTGCTTGAGCGCGGGAGAGATGTCGATCGAGGTGATCCGCGCATAGGGGTGCGGGCTGCGCAGGGTCGCGCCCCAGAGCATGTCCTCCGCCCACAGATCCGAGGAATAGGCGTACTCCCCGCGTACTTTGAGCGTTCCGTCCGGCCGCAGTGGGCTGTCGCCGATTCCGCCGGTGATGGCCTCATTGAGTTCCTGTGGGGTGCGGGCGGGAGAAGTCTGGTCGGCCATCAGGAAGCCTCCACCTTTGAGACGAGACGGTTGCCGAGCATGAGGTAGTCGATCTCCGTTCCGATGAAGCAGGTATTGATCAGGTGGGTTCCAGCCGCCCAGGCAGCAAGTTCCCTGGCTCCGTTGCAACTTGTTGAGGAGTACACAGGCAGCCGAGTGGAGTCAGCTAGGAGTGGAAGGCATGAAAGACTCCGCAGGCCGGGGATGGCTCTTCGTAGGTTTCTACAAGGGCCGGTGAGGCCCGCAGCGTTAGGAAACTCCTAAGGGCACCGCCGCCGAAAAGGTGCGCCGAAAAGTGTTATCCGCCCGTCTCCCGCCACGTCCCCGACAGGGGGTGTGACCCCCGGCATAGCCAGAAGTGCGGGTCGGACTGAGAAGGTGCGTGCGGACGTCGGATGAGGGTGGAGAGGACTGAGGTGGACGGGCGGCAGTGGCGGTCGACCATCGCGGCGGCGCAGGCAGGGGACCGGCGGGCGCTGGACGACCTGGTCGAGGGCTGGCTGCCGCTGGTCTACAACATCGTCGGCCGCGCCCTGAACGGCCACGCCGACGTCGACGACGTCGTCCAGGAGACGATGCTGCGTGCCGTCGGCAACCTGGGCTCGCTGCGCGACCCGGACAGCTTCCGGTCCTGGCTGGTGGCGATCGCCATGCGGCAGATACGGGACCGGGCCCGCCGCAGCCGCCCCACCGCGCCCGCCGACGAGGTGCCCTCCGACGCCGCCGACTTCGCCGAACTCACTGTGCTGCGGCTCCAGTTGGAGGGCCAGCGGCGCGAGGTCGCCGAAGCCGTGCGGTGGCTCGACGACGAGGACCGGCAGCTGCTGTCGCTGTGGTGGCTGGAGGTCGCCGGTGAACTCACCCGGCGTGAACTGGCCGCCGCCGTCGGCATCACCCGCCAGCACGCCGCCGTCCGCGTCCAGCGGATGAAGGAGCGGCTGGAGACCGCCCGAGGCATCGTCCGCGCCCTCGACGGCGCCTGCCCCGACCTGCGTGAGCTGACCGCACGCTGGCCCGGGCGGCCCGACTCCGTGTGGCGCAAGCGGCTGGCCCGGCACATCCGGGGCTGCGGCTACTGCTCGGACACCCGCGAGTCCGTCGTACCGGCGGAGCGGCTGCTCGTCGGCATCGCGCTCGTCCCGGTCCCGGTCGGTTTCACGCTGTCGCTGGCGTTCGGCGGCAAGACCGCCGTGGCCGCCACCTCCGTCGGCTGGTCCGCCAAGGTCATGACCGCGCTCACCAAACCGGCCGTGGCGGTGACGGCCGGAGCGACGATCGCCGCGGGCGGCGCGTACGTCGTCACGCAGACCCCGCAGGACACTCCGCGCCCCCCACGGGCCGCGGCCCCCGCCGTCCCCACCGCGACGAGCACGCCCACCCCACCGGCCCCGTCGCCCACGCCGTCGCCCTCGGTGACGCAGCAGAAGACCGACCTGTACGGCACGGTCGTCGACGCCGTCGACCGGGCGCCCGACCCGAACGCGCGCCCCGCCGCCCTGCCGCGCCGCCCCGAGACGGGGCTCACCAGCACCGGCGGCCCGCACGCCGTGATGAACCACCGCGGCGACAGCGTCACCCTCACCGGCCGGGGCTATGTCCTCGTCCGCTGGCAGATCTCCCCGCAGTACCGCCCCGGCGCCCTCGTCATGCCCGCCTGGACCGGCCTGAAGGGCAAGCTCTTCCATGTCGCCTCGGGCGGCGGGCGCCGTATGGACGACCGCGTCAGCAGCACCGACAGCTCCGCCACCGGCATGGGCAGCACGGCCACCGGATACGCCCAACTGCCGCCCGGCACCCAGCAGATGTGGCAGAACGAGTACTTCTACGTCGACGGCACCGTCACCCTCACCGTCAACGAACGCGGCGCCGACTACGGCCTCAGCGTCTTCCCCTCGACCTGGGACGACGTGACCGAGGACATCAACCACGGGCCTCCCGACGGCGCGACCCGCTACGGCCTCGTCCGCGACACCGGCAGGGACGACACCCCCGTGCCGCAGTACGTCACCCGCGCCCGCCCGACCGACCCGGCGACCGTCCCTCAGCGCTCCCGCGTTTAACGCTCCTGCGCGGCCATCACCTCATCGGTGCGCAGGGCGCACAGGGCGTCGACGCGGTTGGTGGTGATCGAGTCGACGCCGAGGGCGAGCAGGCGGCGCATGGTGCGGCGGGTGTCGGGGGTCCACACCGACAGCAGGTAGCCGTCCTTGTGGACGCGGGCGGCGAGGTCGCGGCTCATCAGGCCGAAGCGGTAGTTGAGCCAGCGCGGGCGCACCGCGTCCAGCAGGGCCGGGCGCGGCGGGGCCAGGGTCGTCCAGGTGAGGGCGATCTCGGCGGCCGGGTCGGCGGCCCGTACCGCGAGCATCGCGGTGGCGCCCGCGCAGTAGTACACGCGGTCCGCCGCCCCGCACTCCCGTACGACGTCCACGACCCGGCGTGCCGCCCGGACCTCGGGCGTGCCCGGCAGATCGAGCATCACCCGGTGCCCGTCGGTCGCCGTGAGCGCCTCCGCGAGCGTCGGCACCCGGCCCGCCGTCAGCCCGCGCACCTCGTCCGCCGACAGCGACAGCAGCGGCCGGTCGTGATCCCACAACCGCTTCAGCGTCTCGTCGTGCAGCAGCACGGGCACACCGTCCCGGGTCAGCCGTACGTCGACCTCGACCGCGTCCGCGCCCAGTCGGAGCGCGGAACGCAGCGAGTCGATCGTGTTCTCGCGGAAGTGGTAGGGGGCACCGCGGTGGGCCACGGCGGTCACGTTCGGCATGGGGCCATTGTGGTGGGTCAGCGCGCGAGCCACGCCGAGGTGTAGGTGTCGATCTCGGCCTTGATGCGGCCCTTGCCGGCCTCGTCGTGGAAGGAGGCCTCGACCGCGTTCTTCGCGAGGTCGGCGAGGCCCCGCTCGTCGAGGTCGAGCAGCCGGGCGGCGACGGCGTACTCGCTGTTGAGGTCGGTGCCGAACATCGGCGGGTCGTCGGAGTTGATGGTGACGAGGACGCCGGCCCGGGTGAACTCCTTGATGGGGTGTTCGTCGAGCGTGCGGACCGCGCGGGTGGCGATGTTGGAGGTGGGGCACACCTCCAGCGGGATCCGGTGCTCGGCGAGGTGCGCCAGCAGCTTCGGGTCCTGGGCCGAGCTGGTGCCGTGGCCGATGCGCTCGGCGCGCAGGTGGGTCAGCGCGTCCCACACCGTCTCCGGGCCCGTCGTCTCACCGGCGTGCGGCACGGAGCGCAGCCCGGCGGCTATGGCGCGGTCGAAGTACGGCTTGAACTGCGGCCGCGGCACGCCGATCTCGGGCCCGCCGAGCCCGAAGGAGACCAGTCCCTCGGGGCGCAGTTTGTCGTCCGTGGCGAGCCGGGTCGTCTCCTCGGCCGCCTCCAGGCCCGCCTCGCCGGGAATGTCGAAGCACCAGCGCAGTACGGTCCCGAAGTCGGCCTCGGCCGCCTTGCGGGCGTCCTCGATCGCGTCCATGAACGCCTGCTCCTCGATGCCGCGCCGGGTCGAGGAGAACGGGGTGATGGTCAGCTCGGCGTATCGCACCTGCTGGCGGGCCATGTCGCGGGCCACCTCGTACGTCAGCAGCCGGACGTCATCGGGGGTGCGGATCAGGTCGACGACGGACAGGTACACCTCGATGAAGTGGGCGAAGTCCGTGAACGTGAAGTAGTCGACCAGGGCCTCGGGGTCCGTGGGGACCTTGGAGTCGGGGTGGCGGGCGGCGAGTTCGGCGACGATCCGGGGGGAGGCGGAGCCGACGTGGTGCACATGCAGTTCGGCCTTGGGCAGTCCGGCGATGAAGGCCTTCAGGTCCCGTGGGGCACGGGGGTCGACGAGATGCTCGGTCAAGGGTTCCTCCCCGGAACGGCGCCCCGGCCGGCGCGTGGCGGGCGGGGCGCGGTGATCGGCTGATCGGTGACTCGGGTTCATCGTAGGCGGTGGGGCAGCGTCGCCTTCAGGGTGTGGGGCGGTATCGATGCCCGGCGCCGCCGCGTGGGCGCGACCGGCCCCCACGCACCCGCATGTGGCAGGCGGTGGACGGCCCCGTAGCATGGCGGCACGATCGACCCAGGGGGGATGCGACATGACGGACGCGACGCAGCCTGGCGGAGGCGGCCACGACCCGTGGGCGCCTCCCGAGAACAAGACCTCGCTCGACAAGAACCAGGCGCCCGACGCCGCACCGTCCACACCGCAGCCGCCCTCCGTGCACGACCATGCCACGGTCACCTCGATGCCGAGCCCGGGCTTCATCCCGCCCGCCGGGCCGACACCGTTCGACCACCCCGGCCCCGGCCCCGGCCCCGCCGTCCCACCCCCGCCCGTCGCCCCCACCGGCCCGGGAGCACCCGGCGGCTACGGCTACCACGGCTATCCCCAGGGCGGCTACGGCTGGCCCGGTATGCCCATGGCCCCTCAGAACGGCATGGGCATCGCGGCGATGGTGCTGGGCATCGTCTCGTGCACCCTGTTCTGCCTGTACGGCGTGGTCTCGCTCGTGACCGGCATCCTCGCCGTCGTCTTCGGGCTCAAGGGACGCAAGCGGGCCGAGGCCGGACTGGCCGACAACCACGGTCAGGCCCAGGCAGGCCTGATCATGGGCATCATCGGGATCGTCCTCGGCCTCGCGGTGATCATCCTGATCGCCGTCGGGATCACGGCAGCCATCAACAGCGACGAGCCGTACGAGGACGACCCGTACTACGGCGCCCCGGCCCCCGTGGCCACCGCCCCGGCCCACTACTGAAACAGCCACCCGCCGCGACGATCAGCGCCACTACGATGCCCTGGTCTGACAACGGAGGGGAGATCGTCCATGTCCAACACCAACCCCACCCCTGGTGGGTTCGGACCGCCGTCCCAGCCCCCGCAGCAGCCGGCCCCCGGCTACGGCTATCCGCAGCAGTCCGGACCGGGCTACGGCTACCCCCAGGGAAGCCCCGGCTACCCGGCCGCGCCGCCCGCGGGCTACCCGCAGGCCCCCGGCTATGCGATGCCCGTGCAGCCGAGCAACGGCATGGGGACCACAGGGCTGGTGCTGGGCATCATCGGCGTGGTGTGCAGCATGACCTTCTTCCTGTGGTTCTTCGGCGTGATCCTCGGCATCCTCGGGATCATCTTCGGCGCCATCGGCCGGGGCAAGGCCACTCGCGGTGAGGCCACCAACAAGGGCGCGGCGACCGCCGGCCTCGTCTGCGGCATCATCGCCACCGTGATCCTTCCGCTGCTGGGCTTCCTGGCCTTCGCCAGCATCATGGGCGGGGTCGGCGCGGCTTCCTGAACGCCGCGTCGACGCGCCGAGGGGCCGGCCCCCGGACCGGCCCCTCACTCATGCCGCGCGCAGCCGCTCCCGCGCCTCCATCAGCGCGAACCCGAGCAGATTCGGCCCCCGCCACCGCTCCGGATCCGACGCCGCCTCGTCGTCCGCGGCCAGCCCGATGCCCCACACCCGGTCCACGGGGCTCGCCTCGACCAGCACCCGCTCCCCGGTGCCCAGCAGAAACTCACGCAGATCGGCATGCGCGGCGAACTTGTGGACGCTGCCCTCGGCCACGATCCGGAACCGCTCGCGCTCCCACACGGCCTCGTCGAAGCCCCGCACCAGCCGCCCCGCCTTCTTCGCCTCGGCGGGATGCCCGGCCGCCAGCACGCGCCGCTCCGCCTCCGCGTCGTCGAAGAGCCGGGCCTTGCCCGCCATCATCCAGTGCTCCGCCGTCGCGTACTCCACCCCGTCCACGGTGAACGGCGACGGCCACCACTGACTCAGACAGCTCGGGCCGATCCGCCCGTCCGGTCGCGGCCGGTGCCCCCAGAAGTGCAGATACTTGATCCGAGCGCCCGCGCGGACCTCCCTGACCAGCGCATCCCGGGAATCGATCACTCCGCTGACCCCCTCCATCCTCTCCACGCATGCGAGTCTGGCAGGCACCACTGACACTCCGTCCTCCCTTTTGAACGCCGACTCGACACCTGGTCGACAGATTCCGTCGCTTAACCAAAAGGCAACAACGGAATCACTTGTTGGACGCCCGCCCCTCTGTCAGGATCGGCACTCAAATCGAGCTGGAGCTACGCCACCCGCCCCCAGGGACAGCGGGGCGACGGCGGAGGAGAGCGACATGCACAAGCCGGGCAGGAGCACCCCGGAACGATTCCCCGCCCAGGACCGTTTCGCGGACGGCGCGCAGTACATCGCGGGCCGCCTCATGAAGGGCACCTCGGGCCGGACCCACGCGGTCGTCGACCCGGCCACCGGCGAGGAGGTCCTCACCTACGACCTGGCGGGCACGGACGACGTGGACGCGGCCGTCGCCGCCGCCCGCGAGGCGTTCCCGGCGTGGGCCGGCGCCACCCCCGGTGAGCGTTCCGACGCGCTGCACCGTTTCGCCGCCGTGCTCGCCGAGCGCGCGGAGGATTTCGCCCGCGCCGAGTCCCTGCAGTGCGGCAAGCCGCTGAAGCTGACCCGCGAGTTCGACGTGCCGGGCACGATCGACAACACGTCCTTCTTCGCGGGGGCCGCACGGCACCTCCAAGGGCAGTCCGCCGGTGAGTACTCCGGCGACCACACCTCGTACGTCCGCCGCGAGCCCATCGGCGTCGTCGGCTCCATCGCGCCCTGGAACTACCCCCTCCAGATGGCCGCGTGGAAGATCCTCCCGGCGATCGCCGCGGGCAACACGATCGTCCTGAAGCCCGCCGAGCTGACCCCGCTGACCTCCCTGCTCTTCGCGCAGGCCGCCACCGACGCCGGGATCCCGGACGGCGTGATCAACATCGTGACCGGCACCGGCCAGGAGGCCGGTGAGCACCTCGTGGGCCACCCGGACGTGGCCATGACGTCGTTCACCGGCTCCACCGCCGTCGGCAAGCGCGTCGCCGAGATCGCCACCGCCACCGTCAAGCGGCTCCACCTTGAACTGGGCGGCAAGGCGCCCTTCGTGGTGTTCGACGACGCCGACCTGGAGGCCGCCGTCCACGGCGCGGTCGCGGGCGCGCTGATCAACACCGGCCAGGACTGCACCGCCGCCACGCGCGCGTACGTACAGCGCCCCCTCTACGAGGCGTTCGTCGACAAGACCGCCGCCCTCATGGAAACCGTCCGCCTCGGCGACCCCTTCGCGGCGGGCACCGACCTCGGACCGCTGATCTCGCACGTCCAGCGGGACCGCGTCGCCGGTTTCGTCGACCGGGCACGTGCCTACGCGCGCGTGGTCACCGGTGGGGAAGCTCCCCAGGGCGACCTCAAGAACGGCGCGTACTACCGGCCCACGCTCGTCGCGGACGCGCCCCAGGACAGCGAGATCGTCCAGTCCGAGATCTTCGGACCGGTCCTCGTGGTCCTGCCCTTCGACAGCGACGACGAAGGGATCCGGCTCGCCAACGACACCCCGTACGGTCTCGCGGCCTCCGCCTGGAGCCGTGACGTCTACCGTGCGAACCGCGCCACCCGCGAGATCAAGGCGGGCTGCGTGTGGGTGAACGATCACATCCCGATCATCAGCGAGATGCCGCACGGCGGATACAAACAGTCCGGCTTCGGCAAGGACATGTCCGTGTACTCGTTCGACGAGTACACGCAGCTCAAGCACGTTATGTTCGACAATACGGCGGTCGCTCGGAAGGACTGGCACCGCACGATCTTCGGGGACCGATGACCACTTCAGGCCGCCCGAACCGCGGCCGCCCATCCCGAAAGGGCACCACGCGCATGGAGCAGTACGAGCCCGACCGCCCGTCCGCGGCCCAGGTGGCCGCCATGCGGCGCAGCCTGCGCAGCGGCAGGGCCGCCCTCACCCGCCGTTCGCTGCTGCGCGCCTCCGCAGGCGGCGCGCTCGCGGTGGGCGGCCTGGGGGCGCTGAGCGCCTGCGGCATTCCGCCGGCGGCGCAGACGGCCGGAGTGTCGTCCGAGGACCACTCGGCCAAGGAGAAGACGGTCAACTTCTCCAACTGGACCGAGTACATGGACGTCGACGAGAGCGGCAAGCGCCACCCGACGCTCGACGAGTTCAAGAAGCGCACCGGCATCACCGTCAAGTACACCGAGGACATCAACGACAACGTCGAGTTCTTCGGCAAGATCAAGCCGCAGCTCGCGGCCGGCCAGGACACCGGCCGCGACCTGATCTGTGTGACCGACTGGCTCGCCGCGCGCCTCATCCGCTTCGGCTGGGTCCAGAAACTGGACGCGTCCAACCTGCCCACCGCGTACGCCAACCTGTCCCAGCAGTTCCGCAGCCCCGACTGGGACCCGGGACGGGCGTACTCCTACCCCTGGACCGGCATCTCCACGGTCATCGCCTACAACAAGAAGGCGCTGGACGGCGTCGAGGTGAAGTCCGTCTCCGATCTGCTCGACAACCCCAAGCTCAAGGGCCGCGTCGGCTTCCTCACCGAGATGCGCGACAGCGTCGGCATGACCCTGCTGGACATGGGCAAGGACCCGGGCAAGTTCACCGACGACGACTTCGACGCGGCGATCGCCCGTCTGCAGAAGGCCGTCGACAAGGGCCAGATCCGCCGCTTCACCGGCAACGACTACACGTCGGACCTCAGCAAGGGCGACTTCGCGGCATGCCTCGCCTGGGCCGGTGACGTAGTCCAGCTCAAGGCGGACAGCCCGGACGTCGACTTCGTCATCCCCGACAGCGGCTACATGACCTCGACGGACAACCTCCTGGTGCCCAACAAGGCCCGCCACAAGACCAACGCCGAACGGCTCATCGACTTCTACTACGAGCCGGGGCCGGCCGCGCAGCTCGCCGCGTACATCAACTATGTGTGCCCGGTCGACGGGGTGAAGGCGGAGCTCGCCAAGATCGACGAGGACGCGGCGAACAACCCGCTGATCATTCCCGACCAGGAAATGGCCGCCAAGTCTCACGCCTTCCGCTCGCTGAGCTCGAAGGAAGAGACGGCGTACGAAGAGAAGTTCGCGAAGCTCACAGGGGCGTGACGACGACGATGACGACGAAGGACAGCAGCGGCGACGTCCGCCTCTCCGGAATCAGCAAGACCTACGGCTCCTTCACCGCCGTACATCCGCTGGACCTGACCGTCCCGCAGGGCTCCTTCTTCGCCCTGCTCGGCGCCTCGGGCTGCGGCAAGACCACCACCCTGCGGATGATCGCGGGACTCGAGGAGCCGACGAGCGGCACCGTCTTCCTCGGCGACCAGGACGTGACCGCGCTGCCGCCGTACAAGCGGCCGGTGAACACGGTCTTCCAGTCGTACGCCCTCTTCCCGCACCTCGACATCTTCGAGAACGTCGCCTTCGGCCTGCGCCGGCGCGGCGTCAAGAGCGTGAAGAAGCAGGTCGAGGAGATGCTCGACCTGGTCCAGCTCGGTGAGCAGGCCCGCAAGAAGCCGCACCAGCTCTCCGGCGGCCAGCAGCAGCGCGTCGCCGTCGCCCGCGCGCTGATCAACCACCCCAAGGTGCTGCTCCTCGACGAGCCGCTCGGCGCCCTCGACCTGAAGCTGCGCCGGCAGATGCAGCTGGAGCTCAAGCGCATCCAGACCGAGGTCGGCATCACCTTCGTCCACGTCACGCACGACCAGGAGGAGGCCATGACGATGGCCGACACGGTCGCCGTGATGAACGCGGGCAGGGTCGAGCAACTCGGCGCCCCCGACGAGCTGTACGAGAACCCGCGCACCACCTTCGTCGCCAACTTCCTCGGCACCTCCAACCTGATCGAGGCCGAGGTCGACACCAAGGCGGGCGACGACATCGTCCTCAAGGCGGGCGGCGGCAAGCTCACGCTCCCCTCGGAGCGCTGCTCCGCGTCCACCGCGACCGGCGGCAAGGTGCTGGTCGGCGTGCGCCCGGAGAAGATCTCCCTCGTCCACGCGGACGACGCCGGGGAGATCCCGGACGGCCGCAACCGCATCACCGGCACCATCGCGGACGCCAGTTTCATCGGCGTCTCCACGCAGTACGTCATCGACAGCCCCATCTGTCCCGAACTCGCCGTCTACGTGCAGAACGTCGAGCGTGACGGCCGCCTCACGCCCGGCGCCGACGTCGTCCTGCACTGGAGCCCCGCGCACACCTTCGGCCTGGACGCCGCGCAGGACATCGACGCGGGCACCGAGGAAGAGGCCGCCTGATGTCGACGCTCACCGAGGCGCCACCGCCGCTGGCGCCCGCACCGGAGAAGAAACCGCCGCGCAGGCGCGGCCGCCTGACACCGTACTGGCTGCTGCTGCCCGGCATCCTCTGGCTGCTGATCTTCTTCGCGCTGCCGATGATCTACCAGGCCTCCACGTCCGTGCAGACGGGCTCCCTGGAGGAGGGCTACGAGGTCACCTGGCACTTCGCCACCTACTGGAACGCGCTGTCCGAGTACTGGCCGCAATTCCTGCGCTCGGTGCTGTACGCCGGTTCCGCTACGGTCCTGTGTCTGCTGCTGGGCTATCCGCTGGCGTATCTGATCGCCTTCCGCGCGGGTCGCTGGCGGAACCTGATCATGATCCTTGTGATCGCGCCGTTCTTCACCAGCTTCCTGATCCGCACCCTCGCCTGGAAGACGATCCTCGCGGACGGCAGCCCGGTCGTCGGCGCCCTCAACACGCTGCACATTCTGGACGTCACCAGCTGGCTCGGCATCACCGCCGGGGACCGGGTGCTGGCCACCCCGCTGGCGGTCGTGTGCGGTCTGACGTACAACTTCCTGCCGTTCATGATCCTGCCGCTCTACACCTCGCTGGAGCGCATCGACGGCAGGTTGCACGAGGCGGCGGGCGACCTGTACGCCAAGCCCTGGACGACCTTCCGGAAGGTCACCTTCCCGCTGTCGATGCCCGGTGTCGTCTCCGGCACGCTGCTGACCTTCATCCCGGCCGCCGGTGACTACGTGAACGCCGATCTGCTCGGCTCCACCGATACCCGCATGATCGGAAACGTCATCCAGTCGCAGTTCCTGCGGATTCTGGACTATCCGACGGCCGCGGCGCTCTCCTTCATCCTGATGTTCGCGATCCTCATCATGGTGACGCTCTACATCCGCAAGTCCGGCACGGAGGATCTGGTTTAAATGGACACGCGACGGAGTCGCAAATTGGGCACGAGCGTCAACTGGCTCAAGCGCCATCTCGTCGTCATCGCGGGGCTGTTCACGCTCGGATTCCTGCTGCTGCCGAACGTCGTCGTAACGGTCTTCTCCTTCAACAATCCGAAGGGCCGTTTCAACTACGAGTGGCAGGAATTCTCCACGGCCGCCTGGACCGATCCGTGCGGTGTCGCCGACCTGTGCGGATCGCTCTCCCTCAGCCTCCAGATCGCCCTCTGGGCGACGCTGGGTGCCACGGTCCTGGGCGCGATGATCGCCTTCGCGCTCGTGCGGTACCGCTTCCGCGCGCGGGGAGCCGTCAACTCGCTGATCTTCCTGCCCATGGCGATGCCCGAGGTCGTCATGGCGGCCTCGCTGCTGACGCTCTTCCTCAACATGGGTGTGCAGTTGGGATTCTGGACGATCCTGATCGCGCACATCATGTTCTGCCTCAGCTTCGTCGTGACCGCCGTCAAGGCGCGTGTGATGTCGATGGACCCGAGGCTGGAGGAGGCCGCGCGCGATCTGTACGCCGGCCCGTTCCAGACCTTCGTCCGGGTCACCCTGCCGATCGCCGCCCCCGGAATCGCGGCGGGCGCGCTGCTCGCCTTCGCGCTCTCCTTCGACGATTTCATCATCACCAATTTCAACGCGGGTTCGACCGTCACCTTCCCCATGTTCGTCTGGGGCTCGGCACAGCGCGGCACGCCCGTTCAGATCAATGTCATCGGTACGGCCATGTTCGTCGTCGCCGTACTGCTCGTCCTGGCTTCCATGGCCATCGGCAGCCGCCGAAAGCGCCAGAAGGCGTAACGCACCCGTAGGGAGTTGAAATCATGGCCCCAAGCGCCATGAGCCGTGGTAACGACAACTGGATGAAGTCCCTTTCCGACGCCCAGCCGGTCGCGTACTGGCTGGACGACCCCGGCAGGCCCCACCCCGAGCCCGCGCTGACCGGCGCCGAGACCTGCGACCTGCTGGTCGTCGGCGGCGGCTACAGCGGACTGTGGACCGCGCTCAACGCCAAGGAGCGCGACCCCGGGCGGGATGTCGTCCTGCTGGAGGGCCGCGAGGTGGGCTGGGCCGCCTCCGGCCGCAACGGCGGCTTCTGCGCCGCCTCCCTCACCCACGGCCTGCCCAACGGCCTGACCCGCTGGCCCGACGAGATCCACAAGCTCCAGGAGCTGGGCGCCCGCAACCTCGACGGCATCGAGGCGGCGGTCGCCCGCTACTCCATCGACTGCGACTTCGAGCGCACCGGCGAGATCGACGTCGCCACCGAGACCTATCAGGCGTGGGAACTGCGCGACTGGTACGAGAAGACGGAGCGCGAGGGCCTCGCCGACGGCGTGGAGTTCCTGGACGCCGAAGCGGTGCGGGCACAGGTCGACTCACCGACATTCCAGGCGGGTCTTTGGGACCGCCGCGGCGTCGCCATGCTCAACCCCGCCAGGCTCGCCTGGGGGCTGAAGCGGGCCTGCCTCGACCTCGGCGTGCGTATCCACGAGCACACCCCCGCCCTCACCCTGAAGCCGTACGGCGCCGGAATGGCCGTACGCACCCCCTACGGCCAGGTCCGCGCCCGCAAGGTCGCGCTCGGCACGAACATCTTCCCGAGCCTCGTCAGACGCGTCCGCGCGTACACCGTCCCGGTCTACGACTACGCCCTGATGACCGAACCGCTCACCGCCGAGCAGCTCGGCGCGATCGGCTGGAAGAACCGGCAGGGCCTCGGCGACAGCGCCAACCAGTTCCACTACTTCCGGCTGTCCGCCGACAACCGCATCCTGTGGGGCGGCTACGACGCCATCTACCCGTACGGCGGCCGGGTGCGCGCCGAGTACGACGACCGCCCTCAGACGTACGCCAAGCTCGCCGGGCACTTCTTCACCTGCTTCCCGCAATTGGAGGGCGTCCGCTTCACCCACGCCTGGGGCGGCGCGATCGACACCTGCTCGCGCTTCTCGGCGTTCTTCGGCACGGCACACGGCGGCAGGGTCGCGTACGCGGCGGGCTACACGGGGCTCGGCGTGGGGGCGACGAGATTCGGCGCCGACGTCATGCTCGACCTGCTGGCCGGAGAGCACACCGAGCGCACCTCGCTCGACATGGTCCGCAAGAAGCCGCTGCCGTTCCCGCCGGAGCCGTTCGCCTGGACCGGTATCGCCCTCACCAAGTGGTCGCTGGCCAGGGCGGACGCCCACGACGGGCGGCGGAACCTGTGGCTGAGGGCGCTGGACAGACTGGGGCTCGGCTTCGACAGCTGAGGGTGACCCAGTTCACCCGTATTGGGTGCGGAAAGCCGCGTAATGCCCGGCAGGAGACCTCCCTCTCCCTCGTGACGCGACCAGCGTCCACGAACAGAGAGGGAGGTTTCCTCATGACAGGGGCGAAGACGGCCGTCGAGTGGCTGGCATCCGTCGCACCGGACCCCGAGGCCTGCCGGTGGGAATGGGAGCGCCACCCCCTGGGGGTCGCGCTGCTGCCCGCCGGCCGGGCCTGGGACGTACTGATCCTGCCGGGCGCGCTCGGCCATCGCACGCTCGACATCCTCACCCGCATCCTCGACCGACCGGGCCCGGTGCTCGTCGACTTCGGCGACGCCCGGACGGGGTTCTTCGTACCGCCGGGCACGGCGTCCCGCTGGGTCGGCACGGGCATCCGCACCGCCGGAGCCGGCGTCTGGATCGTCGTGCCGTACCCGGGCCGCTGCACCGGCAAGGTGCGCTGGCTGGTCCCCCCGGACGGCTCGGGCACGCTGACGGACCCGACGCTGCTGGAACTGGCCATGCACGAGGCGGCGGCGGGCCTGGCGACGAGGGACACCGAGGAGGGCTAGTCGACGAGAACCCTTGACAAGCGAGATTGGTCTGGACCAAGTTGTGGGCGCTCCACCCTCCAATTCCCCCATGCCTGGAGGCACTTGTGGACCGCTTCAGACCCCTCGCCCTCCTAGCCGCCGCGGCGTTGATCCTGCCCGGCGTCACCGCGCTCTCGTCGGCCGCCCGTGCGGCCGACGCGGACCTCGCTCGCAACGGCGGCTTCGAATCCGGCCTCGACGGCTGGACCTGCACCTCCGGTACGACGGTCAACTCACCCGTGCGCAGCGGCAGTTCCGCGCTGCAGGCGACCCCGGCGGGCAGTGACAACGCCCGGTGCGCGCAGACGGTGACCGTACGGCCGGACTCCTCCTACACGCTCAGCGGTCACGTCCGCGGCTCCTACGTCTACCTCGGCGCCTCCGGCACCGGCACCACCGACGTGTCCACCTGGACCCAGTCCGCCCCCGACTGGCAGCAATTGACGACCACCTTCCGCACGGGCCCGTCCACCACGCGGGTCACCATCTACACGCACGGCTGGTACGGCACCGGGGCCTACCACGCCGACGACATCACGCTGATCGGCCCCGGCGGCGAGGTCGGACAGCCGCCCGCACCGCCGACAGGGCTGAAGGTCGGCACGGTGACCTCCGCCAGCGTCGCCCTGTCGTGGTCCGCGGTGACGGGTGCGTCCGGTTACGCCGTCTACCGCGACGGCGTGAAGGTCCAGACGGTGAGCGGCACTTCGGCCACGGTGACCGGACTGTCGCCGCAGACGGCGTACGCCTTCCAGGTCGCCGCCGTCAACGACGCGGGCGAGTCGGCGAGGTCGGCAACCGTGACCGCGACGACCACCCAGGGCGGCGGCAGCTCACCCGACCTCCCGCCGCACGCCCTGGTCGGCTATCTGCACGCCAGCTTCGCCAACGGCTCCGGCTACACCCGCCTCGCCGACGTGCCCGACAGCTGGGACGTCATCGACCTGGCCTTCGGCGAACCGACCTCGGTCACCTCCGGCGACATCCGCTTCGACCGCTGCCCGGTGACCGAGTGCCCGAACGTCGAGAGCGACGCCGAGTTCAAGGCGGCGATCCGGGACAAGCAGGCGGCGGGCAAGAAGGTGCTGATCTCGATCGGCGGCCAGAACGGCCAGGTGCAGCTGACGACCACGGCGGCCCGCGACACCTTCGTGGCATCGGTGTCGAGGATCATCGACGAGTACGGCCTGGACGGCCTGGACATCGACTTCGAGGGCCACTCGCTGTCCCTGAACGCCGACGACACCGACTTCAAGAACCCCAAGACCCCGGTGATCGTGAACCTGATCTCGGCGCTGAAGACCCTGAAGGCCAGATACGGAGACGACTTCGTGCTGACCATGGCGCCGGAGACGTTCTTCGTCCAGCTCGGCTACCAGTACTACGGCACCGGCCAGTGGGGCGGCCAGGACCCGAGGGCCGGAGCGTACCTCCCGGTGATCCACGCGATGCGCGACGACCTCACCCTGCTGCACGTCCAGGACTACAACTCGGGCCCGATCATGGGCCTCGACAACCAGTACCACTCCATGGGCGGCGCCGACTTCCACATCGCCATGACCGACATGCTGCTGACTGGCTTCCCGGTGGCGGGCGACCAGAACAACGTCTTCCCGCCGCTGCGCCCGGAGCAGGTGGCGATCGGCATGCCGGCGTCCACGCACGCGGGCAACGGCCACGTCCCCCCGGCCGAGGTCGTGAAGACCCTCGACTGCCTGACGAAGAAGACCAACTGCGGTTCGTACGCCACGCATGGCGTCTGGCCGGGGTTGCGCGGACTGATGACGTGGTCGATCAACTGGGACCGGTACTCGAACTGGGAGTTCCAGCGGACGTTCGACGGCTACTTCGGCTGACCGGGCCGACACGTCCGACGCTGCCGACGTACAGCACATAGCCGGTGATCAGCACCGTACAGAGGCACCAACTGGCCACGACGTCCAGTGGCCAGTGGTAGCCACGCCGGACCAGCCCGAAGCCGACGCCGAGATTGAGGGCGAGGCAGACGGCGAGCAGCACCCGGCGGACGAGCGGACCGGCAAGCCGGGAGAGGAGGAGCAGGGTCGCGCAGCCGTAGGCGATCGCGGCGGTCGCGGTGTGCCCGGAGGGGTAGTAGCCGGTGGCCGGCGGCTCGACGGGGGTGCCGGGGCGGTCGGTCAGTTCCTTGAGTGGGACGACGAGGGCCGGGACCAGGGCCATCAGGACGACGGCGGCGGCACCCGGCAGCCACCAGCGGTGCGTCCCCGCGCCCCGGGCCCGCCACGCGGTGTACCCCGCGACCAGGACGAGCACGGGGACGGCGACCTGGACGTTGCCGAGGTCGGCGAGGAGTTCGGAGAACCGGTCCGGCTGGACGAGCACATGGCTGAGCCGCTCGTCCAGCCGGACCAGCGGCCCGTCGGCGACGACCTGCCAGGTGATCAGCGCGAAGAGGACGGCGGGCAGGGCGAGCAGCAGAGGAAACACGAGGAACAGCTTCGCAGGTGGGCGGTATTCGCCATCACAGGTCTGGACCAATGACACGCCCAAATGCGCCAAAACACGCCGAAAGGCCGACGCAAGGGGGGGTGTGCGCCGGCCCTTCAGGGGCGTACCGCACCCAGGCGGCCGTCCTGACCGGAACGTCGCGCGCCCCGGGGGGTTTGGGGCGAGCGACCGTCCGATCGGTGAGGAGACCCGGGGCCGAGGGCCCCGGTTGTGTGCGCGAGGGCACGACCAGGTCGAAGCTGGGGAGGCCCCGGCCTGATGTCACCCACAGTTCCCTGCGGGCGGGGTGTATCTCATCGCGTCAGAACCTACGGCAGGCGCCGCGGCTACGACAGACGCAATCCCGACCCGCCATCCACCTCCCACACGTTCTTCACATGCCCTGACGTGGGGCGCTGGATGAACGGGCCGGTGCTCAGATGCGCGCTCGGGTTCGAGCCAAGGTTCGCGCTCAGATGCGTGCGAACGCCTGCTCGATGATGTCGAGGCCCTCGTTCAGCAGGTCCTCGCCGATGACCAGCGGCGGCAGGAAGCGCAGCACGTTGCCGTAGGTGCCACAGGTCAGGACCAGCAGGCCCTCGGCGTGGCAGGCCTTGGCGAGCGCGCCGGTGGCCTCCGGGTTGGGCTCCTTGGTGGCGCGGTCCTTGACCAGCTCGATGGCGATCATGGCGCCGCGACCGCGGACGTCGCCGATGATGTCGAACTTCTCTGCCATGGCGGTGAGGCGGGCCTTCATGATCGCCTCGATGTTCTTCGCCTTGGCGTTGAGGTCCAGTTCCTTCATCGTCTCGATGGAGCCGAGCGCACCGGCGCAGGCCACCGGGTTGCCGCCGTAGGTGCCGCCCAGGCCACCGGCGTGCGCGGCGTCCATGATCTCGGCGCGACCGGTGACGGCGGCGAGCGGCAGACCGCCCGCGATGCCCTTGGCGGTGGTGATCAGGTCGGGGACGATGCCCTCGTCCTCGCAGGCGAACCACTGGCCGGTGCGGCAGAAGCCGGACTGGATCTCGTCGGCGACGAAGACGATGCCGTTGTCGGCGGCGAACTGCCGGACGGCGGGGAGGAAGCCCTTGGCCGGCTCGATGAAGCCGCCCTCACCGAGCACCGGCTCGATGATGATCGCGGCGATGTTGTCGGCGCCGACCTGCTTGGACATCTGGTCGATGGCCTGCGCGGCGGCCTCCGGGCCCGCGTTCTCCGGGCCGGTCGGCCAGCGGTAGCCGTAGGCGACCGGCACCCGGTAGACCTCGGGAGCGAACGGGCCGAAGCCGTGCTTGTACGGCATGTTCTTCGCGGTCAGCGCCATGGTGAGGTTCGTACGGCCGTGGTAGCCGTGGTCGAAGACGACGACGGCCTGGCGCTTGGTGTACGCACGGGCGATCTTGACGGCGTTCTCGACGGCCTCGGCGCCGGAGTTGAACAGCGCGGACTTCTTGGCGTGGTCACCCGGCGTCAGCTCGGCGAGCGCCTCGGCGACCTCGACGTACCCCTCGTACGGCGTGACCATGAAACAGGTGTGCGTGAAGTCGGCGAGCTGGGCGCTCGCCCGGCGTACGACGGCCTCGGCGGACGCGCCGACGGACGTCACGGCGATACCGGAACCGAAGTCGATGAGGCGGTTGCCGTCGACGTCCTCGATGATCCCGCCGCCCGCGCGCGCGGTGAACACCGGCAGCACGGAGCCCACGCCCTGGGCGACCGCGGCGGTACGACGGGCCTGCAGTTCCTGCGACTTCGGGCCGGGGATGGCGGTGACGACGCGGCGCTCCTGCGGGATTGCGGTCATGAGGGGCTCCTGGGGGTTTACGGACGCTTACGTTCTTTCCTTTTCTCGCAGGTTAGGACCGGGGCAGGAGGGTGGGCATGCTCCATGTGGGCGTTGTCAGGGGGGTGGGGTTGTCCGTCTTGGACATAGAAGAGTGCCGGTCCGCTCCGCGCGCCGGGCGGCGCAAGCCGTGAACTCCCCTTCCGGGGGCATTAGATTGACTCGCTGATGGTGGACGGAACGGCTGCTCAGGGGGCAAGCGCGATGGACAGCGACGGGACGCAGGACGCGCGGGGTACGCATGCGAATCCTGTACCTCGTCCGGCGGGGCCACCCCCTGCGATGCCACCCAGGCCCTCCGTGCCGCCCCGGCCGGACGGCTCTGCCTTCCTCACCTGGCTGCGCACGCCGCGGCCGGAGGCGGCGCCCGGGGTGTGGCGGTTCGGGTACCGGGCGCGGCCGGAGGAGGAGCCGGAGGCCGTTCCCGGGCGTCAGCTCCTCACCGGGGCGCTGATCGCCTTCCTGGTCGGCTGGCTGATCTGGTCGCTGCTGTGGAACGGCTACCTGGGCGGCTGGTGGCTGCTCCCGCTGTACGCGATGATCCCCGACTCCTGGGCCGAGCCGCACAGCGTCGGCGCCGTTGTCGTCGTCTACGCCTACTACGTCGTCGTCGCCCTGATCATCATGGTCGGGGTCGGGCGCCTCGGGCGGTGGAGCGAGATCTGGCGCCGGTACGGTCCCCCCGCCTGGCGCCGTACGCCGGGGCACGAGCGGCCGCCCGCCCCGGAAGCCGACCCCGCCGAATGGCCCGCACTCCGTGCCGCCGGTGCCTCCGACGCCGCCGACCGGCTCGCCGCCGACGTCCGCGCCGGGCTGATGCGCGACGTCGACCACGCCCGCATCACCCGCGCCTGGCAGGGCGTCCGCAGCGGCCGGCACAGCCTCGCCACCTTCACCGGCGCGGTCCTCAAGGACGGCGCCGCCGCCTGCCTGCACCCCTCCGGCGAACGCGACCTGTCCGCCCGGCTCGCCCGCCACGACCTGGTCACCGGCCAGGTCAGGCTCGGCACCACCGCCGACGACCCCCGCAACCCCTACGCCTACCGCGGCACCGGCCTCGCCCTTGGCCCCGACCTGCTCGGCACCTCGCTCGTGGCCGTCGGCCCGGCCGGCTCCGGCAAGACCGGCACCGTCGTCCGTCCGCTCGCCGAGTCGCTGTGCCTGCACGCGCTCGCCGGACGCGCCGCCGTCGTCGTGGTCGGCGCGGCGGGCGCCGGGCTCGGCCCGGCCGATGCCTACGACGTCGTCGTACGCATCGGCAACCCGGAGTCCGTCCACGACCTGGACCTGTACGGCGGCACCACCGACCCCGACGAGGCCGCCGCCATACTGGCCGAGGCGCTGGTCGGGGACCTCGCCGACCCGCACCCCGGCAGCGACAGCCGCCGCTCCACCACGGTGCTGGCCCAGCTCCTCGGCCCGTTCCGAGCGGTCCACGGCCGCTTCCCCTCCGTACCGGAACTGCGTGGGCTCCTCGACGGCGCGCCCGGGCCGATGAGTGAGCTGCGGACGGCGTTGCAGGACGCCGGGCAGGACTCACTGCTGCGGGAACTCGACGCCCGCGAGCGGCAGCTGGGCCACCCGGGAGACGTGGGCGGTGTGCTCGCCGACCGGGTGGCGCTGCTGGACCGCCCCGCCTTCGCGGGGTTCTTCGACACCTCCGGACAGTCCCGGCCGTTCTCCCTGAAGGCCCTCGACCACCCCGTGCGGGTCCGCATCGACCTGCCCGAACGCGGGCACGCCGACGCCTCCCGGATGCTGGCCCGGCTTGTCCTCGCCCAGTTCACGGCGAGCGTGGCGGTACGGGAGGACCGCTCGCTGTTCGCCTGCCTGATCCTGGACGACGCGACCGGCGTCGTGACGCCCGAGGCCGTCCGGGGGATCCAGCGGCTGCGGTCGGCGCACGCCGGGGCCGTGCTGACGCTGCGCACCCTGGACGACGTACCGCGCCCGCTGCGTGGACCCCTGCTCGGGGCCACCGGGTGCAGGGTCGCGCTGTCCGGGCTCACCCCGTGGGACGGGCAGGACTTCGCCGAGGTGTGGGGCACGGAGTGGACCGAGACCCGGGACGTCACCGACCGGCAGATCATCGCCGAGACCCCGGCGGGCAAGGCCGTGCACATGCTGCGCCGAGTGATCACCGGCAAGGCGCCGACGGCGCGGGCGGTCACGGTGCGGCAGGTCGAGCGGGAGCGGTGGTCCGCGTCCGAGCTGGCGCACGCGGTGCCGCCCGGGCATGCCGTGCTGTCGTTGACGAACGTGAAGGGTGAGCACGCGCCTCCGCTGCTGGTGGATCTGCGCGACTGAGGATTTCGCGGGTGCCCGGACCGTACGGTGAGGCAGAATCGACACAGGTCGTTCATACGTGGCGGCCAAAAGATCACAACGATCAGCCCACCCCCAGATCCGGATCAGCCGACCCCGCAGACCTGAAGGCCCGATGCCCCCCACGCTCGCCTCCCTCGTCCACCACTCCGCGCTCAAACTCACCGTGCGGGCGGGCGAGGACCGCCTCGACGTGCCCGTGCGCTGGGCCCACGTCAGCGAGCTCGCCGACCCCGTGCCGTACATGGAGGGCGGGGAACTGCTGCTGATCACCGCGCTCAAGCTGGACGCGGAGGATCCGCAGGCCATGCGGCGCTATGTGAAGCGGCTGGTCGGGGCGGGCGTCGTCGGTCTTGGCTTCGCGGTCGGGGTGAACTACGACGAGATCCCCAAGGCGCTCGTCGACGCGGCCGAGGAGGAGGGCCTGCCGCTGCTGGAGGTCCCCCGCCGCACCCCCTTCCTCGCCATCACCAAGGCCGTGTCGGCCGCCATCGCCGCCGACCAGTACCGGGCGGTGACGGCGGGCTTCGCGGCGCAGCGGGAGCTGACCAGGCAGGCGCTGAGCGAGGGCCCCGAGGGGCTGCTCGCCGTGCTCGCCGCGCAGGTCGACGGCTGGGCGGCGCTCTACGACGCCTCGGGCGCCGTCGTCGCGGCCGCACCGGAGTGGGCCGGCCGCCGGGCCGCGCGGCTCACGGCGGACGTGGAGCGGCTGCGGGACCGGCCGGCGCCGGCCAGCTCGGTGGTCGGCGGCCCGGAACACGAGGACCGCGTCGAACTGCACAGCATCGGCACCGGCCGACGCCCCCGCGCCGCCCTCGCCGTCGGCACGGCGGCCGCCCTCGGCACCGCCGAGCGGTACGCCCTGCACTCGGCCATCGCCCTGCTCACCCTGACCACCGAACGCTCCCGCTCCCTCCAGGCCGCCGAGCAGCGGATCGGCGCGGCCGTGCTGCGGATGCTGCTCGCCGGTCAGCCGGACCACGCCCGCGCCGTCGCCGGTGATCTGTACGGCGACCTCCTCGACGCGCCCTACCGGATCGTCCTCGCCGAGTGCGCCTCGGGACACGCGGGCATCGCCGAGGCGGTGGAGGCCGCCGCGGCCCGGTCGGGGGAGTCGGTGCTGGTCGTGCCCGAGGGGGACGGGGAGCGGCTGGTGGTGTTGGCCGCGGACGGGGGCGCGGTGGTCACGGCGTGCGGGGAGTACGCGGCGGCGCGGGAGGCCGCGCGGGCCGGGGGCCAGGAGCCGTCGGTGGGGGAGGAGGACGACCTGGTCATCGGCCTGTCGGCGCCGGCCGGGCCGATCGCGGCGGCCGCCGCCTACAAGCAGGCCGAGCAGGCGCTGTCGGTGGCCCGGCGCCGGGGGCGGGTGCTGGTCGAGCACGAGCGGCTGGCGGCGGGGTCGGTGCTGCCGCTGCTCGCCGACGACGCGGTCCGCGCCTTCGCGGACGGCCTGCTGCGCGCGCTGCACGAGCACGACGCCACTGGCCGGGGGGACCTGGTCGCCTCCCTGCGGGCCTGGCTGTCCCGGCACGGCCAGTGGGACGCGGCCGCCGCCGACCTCGGCGTCCACCGGCACACCCTGCGCTACCGGATGCGGCGCGTGGAGGAGATCCTCGGGCGGTCGCTGGACGATCCGGACGTGCGGATGGAGCTGTGGCTGGCGCTGAAGGCGACGTCGGCGGAGTAGGCAGTCCCTTGTTGGCGTAGCGAGGAGGCCAAAGCGGCGTACCCCCGCCCGCGAGTGCTACGGATCGGACAACCGCACCACCCGCCCCGCACCCCTACCGTGGACCGGGAACGCCGAACTTCAAGCACACCTCTACGCGGAAGGGGCCGGGACTCATGACCTCCACCCACGCCTTCTGGCTCGCCGGCCGTCAGGCCACCGGTCAGGACACCTTCGACGTCACCTCTCCGTGGGACGGCCGCGTCGTCGGCAAGGTCAGCGTGCCCACCGACGCCCAGGTCGAGGAAGCCGTGGCCGCCGCGTACGCCGTACGGGACGCCTTTGCCGCGACTCCCGCCCATGTCCGCGCCGCCGCCCTGGACCACGTCAGCAGGCGGCTGGTCGAGCGCACCGAGGAGATCGCCCAGCTGATCTCCGCCGAGAACGGCAAGCCGATCAAGTGGGCGCGCGGCGAGGTCGGCCGCGCGGTGTCCGTGTTCCGGTTCGCCGCCGAGGAGGCCCGCCGCTTCAATGGCGGCGAGGCCCAGCGCCTCGACACCGACGCCGGCGGCCAGGGCCGGCTCGCGCTGACCCGGCGCTTCCCGAAGGGCGTCGTCCTCGGCATCGCGCCCTTCAACTTCCCGCTCAACCTGTGCGCCCACAAGGTCGCCCCGGCCATCGCCGCCGGCGCCCCGATCATCCTCAAGCCGGCGCCCGCCACGCCGCTGTCCGGCCTGATCATCGGTGACCTGCTCGCCGAGACGGACCTCCCGGCGGGCTCGTGGAGCATCCTCCCGGTCCCGAACGAGGCCATGCCCGCCCTCGTCCAGGACGAGCGCCTGCCGGTCATCTCCTTCACCGGTTCCGAGAAGGTCGGCTACGCGATCATGGACTCGGTGCCGCGCAAGCACTGCACGCTGGAGCTGGGCGGCAACGGCGCGGCCGTCGTCCTCGCCGACTACGCGAGCGACGAGGACCTGGACTGGGCGGCGAACCGCATCGCCACCTTCTCCAACTACCAGGGCGGCCAGTCCTGCATCTCGGTGCAGCGCGTGATCGCCGACGCGTCGCTGTAC
Source organism: Streptomyces spinoverrucosus (assembly GCF_006539505.1). GTDB lineage: Bacteria > Actinomycetota > Actinomycetes > Streptomycetales > Streptomycetaceae > Streptomyces > Streptomyces spinoverrucosus. Next base: position 91,440 of record NZ_BJND01000027.1, on the reverse strand, counting down.
GACCGTCTCCTCCCGCGCATCGTCGCCGCCGTCGAGGCGCAGGTCACCGGCGACCCCTCCGACCCCAAGACCGACGTCGGCCCGCTGGTCAGCGAGGACGCGGCCCAGCGTGTCGAGTCCTGGGTCGACGAGGCGGTCCAGGCGGGCGCCAAGCTCCTCACCGGCGGCAAGCGCGACGGCGCCTCGTACGCGCCGACCGTCCTCACCGACGTACCGGCCGATGCCACGATCTCCTGCGAGGAGGTCTTCGGCCCCGTCCTGACGGTGCAGAAGGTGGACGGCGAGTCCGAGGCCTTCGCGGCCGTCAACGACTCCAAGTACGGCCTCCAGGCGGGCGTGTTCACCCACGACGTCCAGGTCGCCTTCCGCGCCCACCGCGCCCTGGAGGTCGGCGGCGTGATCATCGGCGACGTCCCCTCCTACCGCGCGGACCAGATGCCGTACGGCGGCGCCAAGCAGTCGGGCGTGGGCCGCGAGGGCGTCCGCTTCGCGATGGACGACTACACCTACGAGCGCGTCCTGGTCCTCACCGGCCTGGCGCTCTGACACCTCCCCCAGTCCAACGGCCGGAGCCCACTGTGCGGGGGCTCCGGCCGTTGTCGTACGGATCTGTTCAGCCGAGCTGATGTTCGCGTGGCCGTGCCACTCAGACACGCGCACCAGGTGCGGAGGCCCTCTGTGCCGTGTCCCGCTTCGTGATGGCCTCGGCGACCTCTTCGGTGGCGGCACGAAGGAGGTTGCCGTACGGGCCTTCGGGTCCGGATGTCCCAGGCCAGCGCCTCGGCGGGATCTTCGTGGAGGTCTGCCATGTAGTGGGCGAGGGTGCAGCGGTGCAGTGGGTCGCCGGTGACGCCGATCATGGACCACAGGTCCAGGAGTGCGCGGCGGGCGGAGGCCACGGCGCCGGACCGGCCTTCGGTGACGGCTCGGGCGATGGCTTCCATGGTCGGGTCGGGAGAGTGGTGGGTGTGGTGGTCATCGGGGGTTTGCCTCCTTCCCGTCGTCGGGGTTAACGGGCATGGCCAGCGTGGTGAGATCGCCTCGGTCGGCGGAGCGGACCGTGACCGGCTGGTCGGGTCCGCGCACTTCGAGCATCACGTCGGGGCCGATGGCGGTGCTGACGGCGGGATAGAGCGTGGTCAGGTCGAACCAGACCCGGACGGTCCGGCCCGTCGCGATGGCGGGGAGGGTCATCCCGGGGTGTTCGACGTCGGCAGATACGGCCTGCACTCCGTGGTCGGTGACGTGGAGCGCGAGCCGTTCGCCGGGGTGCTCTTCGAGGGCTCGCAGGAGCTGATCCTTCGGGACCGTCACGCGGGTGGTGACCTCGCCCAGTGACGCGAGCATCAGCCGGTAGTCGGGGAACGGCTCGGACAGCGACCGGCAGTACTGGTCCTCACCATCGGCCATGCGGAGCCGGATGCCGTGCGGCGTCGCCTCGATGCGTACGAGTGCGCTGCGGCGGATCCCGGCGGCCGCGGCCCGCAGCTCGTCGCCGTCGACTGTGGCGGCCCACGTCTTCGTCGGGGGCTCGGCAGGCACCAGGGTTCGGGTGGAGAGGCGGTATCGGTCGGTCGCGGTCAATGTGATCGCTTCCTGGGCCGCCTCCATGCGCAGGCCGCCCAGGACCGGCATCTCCGGCTCACGTGGTGCCGTCGCGGTCAGGATCTGCTCCACGGCGTCGGCCAGCACCGGGCCCTTCACCGCGGCGATCAGCACGCTGGGCACGTCGGCGAGCGAGGACTTGACGACGGCGGCCCTCCGCTGCGCGGCCACCGCGTCCGCGAGGACTGTGCCGACGTGCTCGTCGATCAGCCGGGATGCTTCGGCGGGCCCGGCGTCGAGGACCGCCGCGACAACCGTGAGCGGCATGCCCATCGCGCGGAGCCGGCGCAGCGCCGTTGCCCGCGCCACTTGGCCGGCGCAGTAGTAGCGGTAGCCCGAGACCGGGTCGACCTCGGCAGGACGCAGCAGCCCGGAGTCGGCGTAGAAACGCAAGCGCTCGACGTCAGACCGCTGCGTTGGGCGAAGACCCCGATCGGCATCAGCTCGGTAGGTGGCACCCGGTCATCATGGAGCTTCAAGCAACTCGAAGGTCAACACCGATACCCCTAGCTAATGGGAACCATTTTCAGGTAATCTCTCCAGTGACGCGAGCTCGCCGTCCCGAAGGGGCCCGGCACCGATGCCTTCCGGTGCCGGGCCCCTTCCCTGTGTCGGCCTGGTCCGGACCCTCAACCGGAGAAGCCGACATGCGCCAGCCGCAGAGGGCCGCGCAGTCTGAGGTGGACGTCGTGGACGCCGGTGACGGTGATGTCGGCGGAGACGGTCGTGTAGTCGTACGGGCCCGGAGTCGGCGTACCCAGCGTGACCGTCGCCAGCGTCGCGCCCCCGTCGAGGGACAGTTCGGCCCGTCCCTCGCCCGCCACCTGCATCGTCACCTCGGTGACGCCGGTCCCGAAGTCGCAGGCACGATAGACGAGTTCGCCGCTGCCGCCGCCCACCGGCGTCACCGCGTCGCCCGAGGTCTTTGTGCGGTCGACGATCTCCGTGCCGCTCTGCTCGTCGAAGTCCGCCGCGTCCAGGCCACGTCGGACGACGGCACGCGGCGTCGCGGGCTCGCCGTCGAGCGTCACGGTCGTACGCAGGCGGATGTCCTCGCTGGAGGCGCCGATCAGGACGTCGTACGGGCCCGGGTACAGGCGCCACCTGCCGTGGGCCACGTCCCAGAACGAGAAGGCGTTCAGCGGGAGTTCGAAGGTCAGCTCCTGACTCGCGCCGGGGCGTAGCGTCACCCGCCGGTGGCCGAGCAGTTCGCGGCGTGGGCGGATCATCGACGCGTCGGCGGCGTGGCCGTACACCTGGGCCACCTCGTCGGCCGTCATGTCTCCGGTGTTGGTGACCGTGAACGAGACGCGCACCGCCTCGCCCGCCACGCGGGTCGTGACGTCGGCGTACGAGAAGGACGTGTACGACAGGCCGTGGCCGAAGGGGAAGAGCGGTGTGCCTTCGAAGTAGAGGTAGGTCTGGCGGCCGCCGATCACGTCGTAGTCGAGGAGGTCGGGCAGGTCGGCGTCGTCGGCGTACCAGGTCTGGGGGAGGCGGGCGGCGGGGGACACGTCGCCCGCCAGGACGCGGGCCAGGGCGGTGCCCGCGGACTGGCCGCCGTGTGCCGTCCAGAGGACGGCCGGGAGCGGGGACGCGTCGATCGCGTACGGGTAGGCGGAGACCAACGTCAGCACCGTGCGCGGGTTCGCGGCGCGGGCGGCGCGCAGCAGGCGTTCCTGGTGCTCGGGCAGCCGTAGCGTCGTACGGTCCTCGGTCTCGCGGCCGTTGATGTGCGGGTCGTTGCCCGCGACGACCACCACGACGTCCGCCCCGGCCGCGGCCCGCGCCACCGCGTCCTCGCCGCGTTCGACGTGGACGACCTCGAAGATCTCCGGGTTCTCCGCGGCAACCTTCACCCCCTCGGCGGCGACAGAGACATGGTGCCCCGTGCCCAGATGCCGAAGGAGGTGACCGTTCTCATGGGGTTCGAGGTGGAATGTCTCCTGGACCACCCAGCCGCCGGGCTGGTCGGCCGAGGCGCGTACGTAACCGTCCTCGGCGACGGACAGGTAGCGGCCGTCGGGTGCGCGCAGGGTCAGGACGCCCCCGCCCCAGTCGATCAGGGCGAGTTCGGTGCCGGTGGCGTCGGTGGTCAGGGGCGGGAGGTCCGTGCGGCCCGCGAGGAGGGCCGGGTCCAGGGCGCCCTCGGCGCCGCGCACCTCGTCGGCGGCGTCCGCCGCGGGCACGTGCAGGAACGTACCGGCGGACGTCCTCAGCAGCACCCGGTCCACGCCCTCCGCGAACTCCACCCGGTCGGCGCCGAACCGCTCGTACAGGCCCTCCAGAGGGGTGGACCGGTGCATGAGCGTGCCGCTGTACCAGTCGAGCTTGCACTCGTCGGCGAGCAGACCGACGACCGCGATGCGGGTGTCGGGGGCGAGCGGCAGCAGACTGTCGTTCTGGAGCAGGACGATCGCCTGCTCGGCGGCCTCCTGGGCGAGCGCGCGGTGCTCCGGGGTGTCGAAGGCGCCGGTTTCGTCGTATCCGTCGAACTCGCCGAGCCGGAAGCGGACCGAGAGCTGACGGCGGACGGCGGTGTCGATGTCGGCTTCGGTCAACAGTCCCTGATCCAGGGCGCCTTGGACGCGCACGACGATCTTTGTGCTGTCCGTGCCGTGGTCGGTGAAGCTGTCGACGCCTGCGAGCAGCGCGGCCGCCGTCGCCTCCTCGTGCGTGTCGAAGTAGTGCTCGGAGTCGACCAGGTTGGAGGGGGCGCCCGCGTCCGAGCAGACCAGCAGTTCCTCGTCGGTCCAGGTGCGCAACTGCTCGCGCAGATACGGCGAGAGGTGGTTCGGGCGGCCGTTGACCAGGTTGTACGCCGGCATCACCCCGGCCACCGCGCCCGCCTCGACGGTCTCGCGGAAGGCGCGCAGGTCGTACTCGTGCAGCACACGCGGGCGCACCGAGCTCGACGAAGTGGAGCGGTCCGTCTCGTTGTTGTGCGCGAGCCAGTGCTTCAGGACGGGCGCCGTGCGCCAGTACGTCGGGTGGTCGCCGCGCAGGCCGTTGGTGTAGGCGGTGGCGATCGCCGAGGTGAGCTTCGGGTCCTCGGAGTAGCCCTCCTCGTTACGGCCCCACAGCGGGTGGCGCAGCAGGTTCACCGTCGGCGCCCAGACGTTGAGGCCGACCCGGTCGTCGCGGGTGCGCATGGCGCGCACCTCCTTGGACACGGCCTCGCCGACCCGTCGTACGAGATCCGGATTCCAGGTCGCGCCGAGCCCGACCGCCTGCGGGAACACAGTCGCCGGGCCCATCCACGCCACGCCGTGCAGTGCCTCCTGGCCGGTGCGGAAGGCCTGGACGCCGAGCCGCTCGACCGCGGGCGCGTACTGGTGCAGGAAGGCGACCTTTTCGTCCGGGGTGAGCCGCGACAGCAGGTCGTCGATGCGCTTCGCGAACGGCAGACGCGGATCGCGGAAAGGCGGCGTTGTTGCGGTCACGTGGGGTTCCCCTTGCGATGGAGCGGCGAGGCGCTTTCGAAGCGCTTCGATGCTCATTCGACGGGCCGGTGGGTGTCAAGAGAAGGGCGGTGTCACTTCAAGTGGTGCACGAGGAAAGGTCGTCTCCGCAGCCCGGAGGAATCTTGGAAGCGACCCTTGTGCACCCCTGGGTGTTCACTTAACCTCACAGCAACATCGAAGCGCTTCGACTGCACAGGCCCCTCGGTCGCGGGGCGAACGAACGCTTCAGCTCAGCCAGTTCCACTCAAGACACCGCAGCCGACGGCTCCACCGCCGGGTGTCCTGGTGCGCCACGAAGGGTTGACGCAATGACGCCGAACGCCGCTTCCGCCTCCGCCCCGAGCCGGAGAAGCTTCCTCGCCTCCACGGCGGTCGCCGCCGTCGCGGTGGGCGGGGGTATGCCGTTGCTGGCCGCCTGCGGGGGATCGCAGGAAGGCCGGAAGGACGGTACGACCTCCGGGAAGGACGCCCAGAAGATCCTTCCGGCGTTCGTGGCGTCGAGCGTGGTGGCGCCGGACATTCCGGCGAAGAACGGGTCGTCGGCGGGCTTCACCAAGGCGATTGCGACGGCCGACCTGAAGACCTCGGTGCCGAAGAAGCTGGGCAGCGGCGGCAAGCTCACGATCCTGTCCCCGTTCTGGGGCACCCCGCCGAAGGGCGACAACCCCTACTACACGGCGATGAACGAGGCCATCGGCGTCGAGGTCACCTGGCAGAACCAGGACGGCGTCACCTACGACCAGAAACTCGGTGCGGTCCTCGCCGGCAGCAACATCCCTGACGTCGTGGTCGTGCCGGGCTGGAACCTGATGGGCAGGATACCCAGCGCGATCAACGCCAAGTTCGCGGACCTCGGCCCCTACCTGTCCGGTGACAAGGTCAAGGACTACCCGAACCTCGCGGCCGTCCCCACCGAGGCCTGGCAGCGCGGCATCTTCGGCGGCCAGCTCCGCGCGGTGCCGTTCCCCGCCCCGTACGTCACAGACATCGCGCCCATGTATCGCCGGGACCTGTTCAAGAAGAAGGGCTACAGCGTCCCGAAGAGCCCGGACGAGTTCCTGTCCTGGGCCAAGGAGGCCACCGACGCCAAGTCGAAGGTCTGGGCCTGCGACGACATGAAGTGGACGGCGTTCAACATCTTCAGCGTCTACCCGGGCAGCGACAAGGCGCTGTGGTGGAACCTGCGGGACGGCAAGCTGGTCAACCGCATCGAGACCGAGGAGTACCTCGAAGCCCTGGAGTGGACACGGAAGCTGTACGCGGCGAACGTGGTCCACCCGGACGCGGTCTCCGGCAAGGCCGGCGGCGACGCCAGGAACCGGTTCACGGCCGGTCAGGTTCTCGTCTACAACGGGAACATCTCCGGCTGGTGGGGTTCGGTCTCCGAGCAGGCCACTCAGAAGTCCGACTTCGACATGGCGGCCTTCGACATCTTTGGCCCCGACGGCGGCGCCCCGACGCTGTGGGCGGTCCAGCCGGCCAACATCTTCACCTTCGTCTCCAAGACGGCGTCCGAGCAGCAGATCAAGGACTTCCTCGCGCTGTGCAACTACTGTGCCGCGCCGTATGGCACCAAGGAGTTCATGCTCACCGCGTACGGCGTCGAGGGCACCGACTACACCATCAAGAACGGCCTGCCGTCCAAGACGGAGCAGGGCGTCAACGAGGTCAACGGCGCCTACGACTACACGGGCAACCCCGCCCCGTACGTGGCGTACCCCGACTTCCCCGACGTCACCCGGGGCATCGTCGAGTGGCAGCAGCGCATGGGCGCCTTCACCAAGAAGACCTCCTTCTTCGGGCTGACCATCACCGAGCCCAGCCGCTGGAGCAACCTCGCCGACAACTTCGAGCAGTTGGAGGACGACGTCGTGCGCGGCCGCAAGAAGATCAGCGACGTGCAGCAGGCCGTGTCCGACTGGAAGAGCAAGGGCGGCGACGGCCTGCGCGACTGGTACCAGAAGCTGCTCGACGACACCGGCTCGGCGAACTGACCCGGGACGGACGCAAGGAGAAGGCCGTGTCCCACAGCACGGTGCCTCGGAGCAGGTCCGAGGCGAAGACGCCCGAGAAGACTCCGGCGGCCCCCGGCGGCGAGAAGCAGCCGGGGCGGTCGGGAAAGCTGAGGTTCGGGCTCAGATTCCGGCGCGACCGCACACTGCTCCTGATGACAGTGCCGGCGGTGCTGCTGGTCCTGGTCTTCAACTACATACCGATCCTCGGCAATGTGGTCGCCTTCCAGGACTACGACCCCTACCTCAGCGAGAACGGCTTCGTCGCCATCCTCGAAAGCCCCTGGATCGGCTTCGAGCAGTTCGAGCGGATCTTCGCGGACGCGGCCTTCTGGCACGCGGTGCAGAACACCTTCGTGTTCTTCTTCCTCCAGCTCGTGCTCTACTTCCCGATCCCCATCCTGCTCGCGCTGCTCATCAACAGCGTGGTCAGGCCCCGGGTCCGGGCGATCGCCCAGGCGGTCATGTACCTCCCGCACTTCTTCTCCTGGGTCCTCGTCGTCACGGTCTTCATGCAGATCTTCGGCGGCGCGGGCATCATCGCGCAGACCCTCCGCCAGCACGGCTACGAGGGCTTCGACCTGATGACCAACCCGGAGCTGTTCAAGTACCTGGTCACCTTCGAGACCATCTGGAAGGACGCGGGCTGGGGCATCATCGTCTTCCTCGCCGCGCTCTCCTCCGTCTCCAACGATCTGTACGAGGCCGCCGCCATGGACGGCGCCGGACGCTGGCGACGCATGTGGCACATCACCCTGCCCGCCCTGCGCCCGGTGATCGCCCTGCTGCTGGTGCTGCGCGTCGGCGACGCCCTCACCGTCGGCTTCGAGCAGTTCCTGCTCCAACGACAGGCGGTGGGAGTCGACGCCTCCGACGTCCTCGACACCTATGTGTGGTGGAACGGCATCCGCAACCAGGACTTCAGCTATGCCGCCGCCGCCGGACTCATCAAGGGCGTGGTGGGCCTGGCGCTGGTGCTGACCGCGAACAAGGTCGCCCATCTGATGGGTGAGCAGGGGGTGTACAAGAAATGAGCGCCGTCCTCGACGAGCGGGCGGACGACAGGCCGCGCGTCAAGAAGCCCAGCCCCTGGGCGGCACCGCCCCGACCGGTATGGGAGGAAGAGCCGTCCAAGGCCGGACTGGCGGGCAAGGGCCTTGTCCTGGGGATCGCCTGCTTCGCGATTCTCTTCCCCCTGTGGATCGTCATCGTCACCAGCCTCCAGTCGAAGAAGACCATCGACGAGGCAGGCGGTCTGGTGGTGATCCCGAAGGGCATCACATTCGTCGCCTACCAGGAACTCCTCGGCGGTGGACAGGTCCAGAAGGCAGCGCTGGTCAGCGTCGGGGTGACGGTGGTCGGCACGCTGTTCAGCATGACGGTGTCCGTGCTGTGCGCCTACGGCCTGTCCCGCAGCGGCTCGCTCGGTCACCGCTGGATCCTGATGACGCTGCTGGCGACCATGTTCTTCGGGGCGGGCCTCATCCCGACCTACCTGCTGGTGCAGGCGCTCGGACTGATGGACACCTATCTCGCGCTGATCCTGCCCAGCGCGGTGAGCGTGTTCAACATCCTGGTCCTGCGTGCCTTCTTCATGAACATCTCCCAGGAACTCATCGACAGCGCACGCATCGACGGCGCGGGCGACTGGCGCATCCTGTGGAAGATCGTGCTCCCGCTGTCGCGTGCGGTCCTCGCGGTGATCGCGCTCTTCTACGCGGTGGGGTACTGGAGCGCCTGGTTCAACGCGTCGATCTACCTGACGGACCAGGAGATGATGCCGCTGCAGAACGTCATGATCCAGCTGGTCCAGATGCAGGAACGCCCCGTCGGCCTTCAGACGCAGATCAACACCGGTCAGCTCTCCCCGATCGCCATCCAAATGGCCGTCATGGTCCTGGCCCTTCTCCCGGTCGCTGTCCTTTCCCCCTTCGTCCAGCGGCACTTCAAGAAGGGCATGCTCACGGGGGCGGTCAAGGGTTAACGGCTCTCGCCGTTGAGCTGTCTGTTGTTTGCCGTCTGCGGCTGTGTTGTGGCTGGTCGCGCAGTTCCCCGCGCCCCTAAGGGCGTTGCCCGTCCCCCCAAATTTCGTAGCGAGGTATGTCATGCGCATGTTCCAGCCCAGTAGACGCACCGTTCTTGCCGGGGTCGCCGCCGGTGCCGCGCTCACCGCTGTTCCCGGCATGGGAATCTCGGCCGCCCACGCAGCCACCGCCCCCACCTATCGCTGGCGCAACGCCGTCATCGGCGGCACCGGATTCATCACCGGCGTCCTCTTCCACCCCTCCGTGCGCGGCCTCGCCTACGCGCGGACGGACATCGGGGGTGCCTACCGGTGGGACGACCGCGTCGGGCGCTGGACGCCGCTCACCGATCACCTCGGCTGGGACGACTGGAACCTCCTCGGGGTGGAGGCGATGGCCGTCGACCCCGTTCACCGCGACCGCCTCTACCTCGCGCTCGGCACCTACTCCCAGCCCTGGGCCGGCAACGGCGCGATCCTGCGTTCCGAGGACCGCGGCGCCACCTGGACCCGTACCGACCTCACCGTGAAGCTCGGCGCCAACGAGGACGGCCGGGGCACCGGCGAGCGGCTGCTCGTCGATCCGCGGGACTGTGACACCCTGTGGCTCGGCACCCGGCACGACGGACTGCTCAAGTCCACCGACCGGGGTGCCACTTGGGCACCGGCGACCGGCTTTCCGGCCACGCCGAGCGCCACCGGGCAGGGCGTCACCCTGCTCGTCGCCGCCGGGCGGGCCGTGTACGCCGGTTGGGGCGACGGCGACGGCGCCTCCGCCAACCTGTTCCGCACCACCGACGGCACCACCTGGACGGCCGTCCCCGGTCAGCCCACCGGCGCGCACGCCAAGGTCCCGGTCCGCGCCGCCTACGACCGCCACACCCGCGCGCTGTACGTGACGTACGCCAACGCACCCGGCCCCAACGGCCAGTCCGACGGCAGCGTGCACCGGCTCGCCACCGCGACCGGCACCTGGACCGACGTCACCCCGGTCAAGCCGGGCGGGACCACCCCCGACGGCTCCACCGACACCTTCGGCTACGGCGGCGTCGCCGTCGACGCCCGCCGCCCCGGCACCGTCGTCGTGTCCACGAACAACCGGTGGGCCGCCGTCGACACCCTCTACCGGTCCACCGACGGCGGGCGCAGCTGGACCTCCCTGAAGGACACCGCTGTGTTCGACGTGTCCGAGACTCCTTTCCTCAAGTGGGGCGAAGAAAAGCCCAAGTTCGGCTGGTGGATCCAGGCGCTCGCCGTCGACCCGTACGACTCGAAGCACATCGTCTACGGCACCGGCGCCACCCTGTACGGCACGCGGGACCTGAGGCACTGGGCCCCGCAGATCCGTGGCCTGGAGGAGACGTCCGTGCGCCAGCTGATCTCGCCCCCGGTCGGAGAGGCGCACCTGATCAGCGGATCCGGGGACATCGGCGTGATGTACCACGAGCGGCTCACGGCCTCCCCGTCCCGCGGCATGGCGACGAACCCCGTGTTCGGGTCGGCGACGGGACTCGCGCAGGCCGCGGGCAGGCCGGCGTACGTCGTGCGCACCGGGTGGGGCGACCACGGCAACGGCGCCTACTCGAACGACGGCGGGCGGACCTGGGCGCCCTTCGCGGCCCAGCCCGACATCGCCAAGAGCGCACCGGGGCCGATCGCCACCAACGCCGACGGCAGCGTGCTGCTGTGGTCCTTCGTGCACTGGGACGGCACGAAGTACGCAGCCCACCGATCCGCCGACAACGGCGCGACCTGGTCCGAGGTCTCCTCCTTCCCGAAGGGCGCCACGCCGGTCGCCGACCCGGCCGACCCGACGCTCTTCCACGCGTACGACACCGACACAGGAACGCTATACGCCAGCACTGACAGTGGCCTCACCTTCACCAAGCGTGCAGGCGATCTGCCCTCCGGGGACAGTCAGTTCAAGCTGGTCGCGGCGCCGGGCCGGTCCGGTGACCTGTGGTTGAGCGTCAAGTGGAACGGCCTCTATCGGTCCACCGACGGCGGGGCGAACTTCTCGAAGATCACCAGCTGCTGGGCCTCGTACACCCTCGGCTTCGGCAAGGCCGCCGACGGCGCCACGTACCCGGCGATCTACCAGGTCGGCTCCACCGAGAACATCACCGCCGTCTACCGCTCCGACGACGAGGCGAAGACCTGGGTGCGGATCAACGACGACCAGCACCAGTGGGGCTGGACCGGCGAGACCATCATCGGCGACCCGCGCATCCACGGCCGCGTGTACCTGGCCACCAACGGGCGCGGAATCCAGTACGGGGAGCCCGTCTGATGCCGAACCTCAGCGACGCCACCCGCGCCCGCCTCCTCTTCGGCGGCGACTACAACCCCGAGCAATGGCCCGAGGAAACCTGGCCCGACGACGTACGCCTCATGAAGGCCGCCGGCGTCAACTCCGTCACCCTCGGCGTCTTCTCCTGGTCCGAACTCGAACCCGCCCCGGGAGAGCGCAACTTCGGCTGGCTCGACCGCCTGATGGACCTCATGCACGAGAACGGCATCGGCGTCGTCCTCGCCACCCCCAGCGCCTCCCCACCCCCCTGGCTGGGCCGGCTGCACCCCGACACCCTGCCCCGCGACGCCGACGGCCGCATCGAACTCTGGGGCGGCCGCCAGCACTTCTCCCACTCCAGCGCCACCTACCGCCGTTACGCCGCCGCCATCACCGAGGACCTGGCCGCCCGCTACGGCAGCCACCCCGCCCTCACCATGTGGCACATCAACAACGAGTACTGCACCTTCGACTACGGCGACGAGGCCGCCGAACGCTTCCGGAACTGGCTGAAGGCCAGATACGGCACCCTCGACGCCCTCAACACCGCCTGGGGCACCGCCTTCTGGAGCCAGCGCTACGACACCTGGTCCGGCATCCTGCCGCCACGCCACGCCCACTACATGAAGAACCCCACCCAGCTCCTCGACTTCCGGCGCTTCACCTCCGACATGCTCCTGGAGTGCTATGTCGCCGAGCGCGACATCGTCCGCCGCCACACCCCGCACATCCCGGTGACCAGCAACTTCATGCCGCTGTGGATCGGCCAGGACGCCTGGCGCTGGGCGGCGGAGGAGGACGTCGTCTCGGTCGACCTCTACCCGGACCCGCGCGACCCACTGGGCGCACAACAAGGCGCGCTGGTCCAGGACATGACCCGCTCCCAGGCCCGCGGCCCCTGGATGCTCATGGAGCAGGCCGCCGGTCCCGTCAACTGGCGCGGCGTGAACCACCCCAAGCCCCGCGGCCTCAACCGCCTGTGGTCTCTGCAGGCCGTGGCCCGTGGTGCGGACGCCGTCTGCTACTTCCAGTGGCGGCAGTCCCGGCAGGGCGCGGAGAAGTTCCACTCCGGGATGGTCAGCCACGCGGGCGAGCGGGGGCGGACGTACCAGGAGGTCAAGCAGCTCGGCGCCGAGCTCGCGGCGATCGGCCCGCACGTGTCGGGCAGCCACAGCACAGCAGACATCGCTGTCCTGCACGACTGGCACTCCTGGTGGGCCGGCGTCCAGGACGGCCGTCTGTCCACCGAGGTCGACTACCCGGCCGTACTCCGCGCCTGGCACCGCGCCCTGTGGGAGGCCCACCTCACCACCGACTTCGCCCACCCCGAGCACGACCTGACCGGCTACTCCCTCGTCATCGCCCCCCAGCTCTACCTCCTCACGGACGCGGCGATCGAGAACCTCATCGCGTACGTCCGCCAAGGCGGCACCCTCGTCTGCGGCTTCCTCACCGGCGTCGCCGACGAGGACGACCGGGTACGCCCCGGTGGCATGGACGCCCGGCTGCGCGACCTGTTCGGCATCCGCACCCTGCACGAGTGGTGGCCGCTGGACGCGGGGGAGTCGGTGTCCTGCGACGGTTTCGACGGCACCCTGTGGTCGGAGGAGATCGAGGCGGAGCCGTCGGTCACCGAGACGATCCCGTACAAGGGCGGCGAGCTGGACGGCCTGCCCGCCGTTCTCCGCAAGGGCCGCGCCTGGTACGTCTCGACGCTCCCGGAGCCGGACGCGCTGCGCGAGCTGCTCACCCGTGTCGCCGCCGACGCGCAGGTCCGCCCGGTGCTCGACGGGCTGCCCGCCACCGTGGAGGCCGTACGGCGGGGTGATCTGCTCTTCGTGCTCAACCACGGGCGCGAGCCGGTCACCGTCCCCGTCCCGGGCACCCATCACGACCTGCTCACCGATACGACTGTCCAGGACGAGGTCCGCCTGGACCGCTACGGAGTGGCGGTGCTCAAGCCATGACACAGCCGGGCCCTGTCCACGGCACCTGGGAGCCGCACCCGGCCGCCCGCTGGGAGGACGCCTTCCTGAGTGGCAACGGCCACCACGGCATCCTTGTGTTCGGTGACCCGAACGACGACCGTGTCATCGTCACCCATCACACCCTCGTCCGCCCCAACGGCTCCGAGCACGCCCGACCTCCGGAGCTGGCCGAGGAACTCCCTGCCCTGCAGGACCGGTTGCTCGCCGGTGACCTCACCGCGGCGGAGGACTTCACGGACGGGCGGCCGACACTGTGGGTGCAGCCCTTCCACCCGGCCTTCCAGCTCCGGCTGAAGCGCCGAACCGGGGAGTCGACCGACTACCGGCGACATGTCGACTTCTCCACCGGCGAGGCGACCGCCCGCACCACCGACTGGACCAGCCGTGTCTTCGTCTCCCGCGCCGACGACGTCATCGTCCACGAGATCACGTCCCCCGGCCTGACCCTGGAGATCCACCAGGACCACCACCTCCCCAACGCCCCCACCCGCCTGGCGCTCAGCCACGGCTCCCTCCTCACCCCCGAGGGCGCCGCCCTCACCCTCCGCGCCCACTACCCCGACAGCGACCGCGCCTACACCGGCCTCACTCTCGTCGCGGTCACCGGCGGCCGTACCACCCTCGCCCCGCCCGGCGCCCACATCGAGGGAGCCACGTCCGTCCTCCTCCTCACCCGCACCAGACGCCACACTGCCGAACTGGACGTCGTGGCGGAGACCCGGGCGCTGCGCGCCCTCATCCGGCCGTACGACGACCTGCTCGCCCGGCATCTCGCCCACCACCGCACCGCCTACACCCGCGTCACCCTCGACCTCGCCGCCGACCGGGACGAACGCGCCCTCCCCGGCTCCGAGCTGCTCAAACACCCCCAGAGCCCGGCCCTGCTCGAACGCCTCTTCGCCGCCGGCCGCTACCACCTGCTCTCCTCCAGCGGCCTGCAACCACCCCGCCTGCCCGGCCTGTGGACCGGCGACTGGGACACCGGCTGGTCCGGCGCCTTCACCACCAACGCCAACCTCAACCTCCAGACGGCATCAGCGGCCTCCGCCGCCCTACCGGAAGTCACCGAGGCCCTCGCCTCCCTGATCCACGGACAACTGCCGCATTGGCGTGACAACGCCCGCGCGCTCTTCGGCGCCCGGGGCATCGTCGCACCCACCCACACCGACGGCGAGTCCGGGCACGCGTACCACTTCTCCCGCCGATACCCCCTGCACCTGTGGACGGCGGGCGCCGACTGGCTGCTCAAACCCCTCGTCGACCACGACGAGACCCGCGGCGAACGCGACCCCCGCACCGCCGCCGCCCTCGCCGAACTCGCCCAGTTCTACGAGGACTTCCTCACCCACACCGACGCCGACGGCCACCTGGTCGTCGTCCCCTCCTACTCACCCGAGAACCGCCCCGCCAATGCCAGTTGGGGCGCGATCAACGCGGCCATGGACCTCTCCGCCGCCCGGCACGCCCTCCGCACGGCGGCCGCGTACCACCCGGACACCCCGGACGCCGACCGCTGGCGCGCCCTCGCCGACCGTCTCCCGCCCCACCGGATCAACGCCGACGGCGCGCTCGCCGAATGGGCCTGGCCGGGACTGGAGGACTCGTACGACCACCGGCACCTCAGCCACCTCTACGGCGTCTGGCCACTCGACGAGATCAACCCGTACGACACCCCCGACCTCGCGGCCGCCGCCCACCGCGCGCTCGAACTGCGCGGCGCCGAGAACGACTCCGCGCACGGTCATCTGCACCACGCCCTGATCGCCGCCCGCTTGAGGGACGGCGAACGGGTCGCCCACGCGCTCGGCCAGGTGCTCCAGGGCGACTACTTCCACGCGTCGTTGATGAGCGCGCACTACCCCGACCGGGACGTCTACAACGCGGACGCCGCCCACGCCCTCCCGGCCGCGCTGATCGAGATGCTGATCCAGTCGACCCCCGACCGCCTGGTCCTGCTCCCCGCGCTCCCCTCAGCCCTGCCGCACGGCAGCCTCCGCGGCGTCCGCACCCGCTTCGGGGCGGAGGTCGACATCACCTGGGGGCCCGACGGCGCCACGGCGGTCGTACGACCCACCCGCACCCTCCGCATCGAACTGAGGACTTCCTCCGGCGCGCAGCCGCTCGACCTCGTCGCCGGAGAAGACCGTGTCCTCCCACTGGAGGCGCGGTAATCCCCGCAATTCCCCCCACACCCATGGAAGGGACACCATGGCAACACGCACCCTGAGCAGCAGAATCACCAAGGCTCTGCTCGCCCCCGCGCTCGCACTCGGCGCCACCGTCGGTCTCGCCTCCGCCCCTGCCCACGCCGCCGTCTGGAACTCCTGCGACCAGTGGGGCAACACCAGCCTGAACGGCTACACGCTCTACAACAACATCTGGGGCCAGGGCGCCGGCAGCCAGTGCATCTGGGCCAACTCCGGTACCAACTGGGGCGTCTGGGCCAACCACCCCAACACCGGCGGCATCAAGTCCTACCCCAACGCCAAAAAGGTGATCAACAAGTCGATCACCTCCCTGGGCTCGCTGAACAGCAGCTACAACGTCACGGTGCCGTCCGCGGGTTCGTACAACACCTCGTACGACGTCTGGGACACGGACTACGACTACGAGATCATGCTCTGGGTCAACTACAACGGTGACGTCGGTGCGCTCGGCGACTACCAGGGCAACGCGACGCTCGGCGGTCACAACTGGAACGTCTACAAGGGTCGGGTCTACCGGGCCGACGGGACGTACTGGGACGTCTTCTCCTTCCTGCGCACGTCCGACTCCACCTCCGGCACGGTGCAGATCCTGCCCGTCCTGAAGTGGATCAAGGACACCAAGGGCTGGATGGGCAACGAGACCATCGGCGACGTGCAGTTCGGCTTCGAGATCACCTCGTCGTCCGGCGGTCTGGACTTCCGCACCAACAACCTGACGGTCAGCAGCACCTGACGGGCAATCAGGGCTCGGTCGGCCGTGCCGTCAGGCGCGGTCGACCTCGGCCCGCAGGGCGTTGTAGTCCGCGAAGGCCGACTCGACGTCGGCGCGGGTCAGGCCGTAGCGGGACAGGTCGTAGCGGTGGGGGCGGGTGCCCTTGGGGCGGGCCGTGACCTCGGGGAGCCGGGCGGCCTCCGCCTCGGTCCAGCGGGCGCCGACGGCGGCGTAGAGCTTCGGGGCGCCGACGGCGGGGTCGGACCCGAGCCAGGAGTACGGGACGTCCACCAGGGCCTCTCGCGGGATCGCGGCACGGGACGCCAGGCCGCGCGCCGCGGAGCGGCTCAGCAGTTCGAGCCAGGTGGCGCCGATGCCGTGCAGGTCGACGGGGCGGGTGCTGAGGACCATGCCGTGCTCGACGAGGCTGCAGAACGATGCCATGACGGTGGCCGGGTCGCGGTGGGTCCATACGATCGTGGCGTCCGGGAAGACCGTGCGCAGCGCGTCGAGGTTCTCCAGGTGCATGGGGGACTTCAGGATCCAGCGGCGGCGCGGGCGGCCGTACTGAAGGACCTGGTAGACCTGCTTGAGGTGGCGGTAGTCGGGGACGAAGTCCCGCTCGTAGTGCCAGGCCTGGTACTCGGGTATGCGGGCCGAGGACAGCGGCATCAGGGCGTGCGGGAGGGCGAAGGTGCACTCCTCGGGACCCTCTGCGACCAGGGGATGGATGTCGCGGAAGCGCGGGGCGAACAGATTGGTTCCCTGGACCAGGTGACGCGCAGGCGCCGTCGCCTTGCGCCGCCGGCCGGGCGGTACCTTCAGGTCGGGCGTGAGCAGCTCCCACAGCAGGGGGCTGCGGTGCTCGCCCGAGAGGGACAGCACGCCGTGGGTGAGGGTCGTCGCGGTGCGCGGCAGGCCCACCACGAACACCGGCTTCTCGACCGGCTCCTGCTCGATCGCGGGACACTCGGCGATCAGCCGCCGGATCCGGGCCCGGTTGGTGAGATGCCTGCGGACGTGGGTCTGCGCGGACTGCCAGCCGACCGGAGTGAGGTTCTCGGCCTTGGCCCAACAGCGCAGCAGGAACCGGAAGTCGTCGACGAACTGCTGATCCCCCTCCACCTGCCCGGCCTTGGCGACGAGCCGGTCGAAGACCCGATCGGGCACGCGCCGGGAGCCGAAACCCGGCCGGAGCAGCAGATCGGCTAAGGCGAGGGGGAGCGGAGCGGAGGACATCGGGGACGGCTTCCCTTCGTGGGCGAGACGACGGCGGGTTCGGCCGGGGCGAACGTATCCCATCGAACGGGCTTGCTGTGCCTATAAGTACACAGTGGGCGTCTCGGTCGCGCCGAAGGCGTTCAGCCGGGACCTATGCGCCCGAAGCGAGCCGGATCAGCAGCACGCCGGGCGTGCGCGGCAGCGACACCCTCAGGGCGTCGCCGTCCCAGACCGCCGAGGCGGCGCCCGGAGCGGACGGATGCAGGATCTCCGTATGGACCTTGCCCCCCGTCAAGTCGCCCACCTCCAGGTGGAGTTCGCTCCGGCCTGCGGTCCCGCCTTCGCCGTCCCGCCGCCACACCAGGACATACGACGGCCCGTCCGGCACCCGCATCCCCAGCGCCACCCACTCGTCCGTCCACCCCGGCAGCCCCAGCGGCCAGAACGGCACCGCCCGCGCGAGATCCCCGCGGATCGCCTTGTACGTCGCCACCGCGTCCCGCACGAGTCCGAGCTGCCGCTGTGACATCCGGTCGAGGTGGCCGGAGAGATGGATGCGGCCGAGCAGCGCCCCGCCCAGCGTGAAGGCGATCAGGTCGTCGTCGAACTCCGGCTGCGGGTAGGCCCAGACCGCGCTCTGCTCGGGCGGCACGGCACTCGGCGCGGCGGCGGCGATGGGCGGGTAGCGCAGGGGGTCCTGCTGGTCGCTGGTGGACTGGAGCTGGGTGACGGCCAGGGTGGCCCCGTCCATCCGCATGCCGCCCGAGGCGCAGTTCTCGATGACCAGCCCTGGGTGCCGGTCCAGCACCTCGGACAGCCACTCCAGGTACGCCTGGGCGTGGCCGAGCAGCCCGGCGCCCGGTGCGAGGTCCCCGGGCGCCTGGGTGCCGGGGGAGACCACGATGTTGTAGTCCAGCTTGAGATAGCCCACCCCCCAGTCGCCGACGATCCGGTCCACCGTCTTGTCGAGGTGCGCGCGGGCGGCCGGATGCCGCAGGTCGAGCTGGTGCCGCCCCTGTTCGGCGAGGCGTACGCCGTCCCGCTGGAAGAAGGCCTCCGGCGGCAGCGCTGCCGCGACGGGGCTGCGCACCCCGACGACCTCCGGCTCCAGCCACAGCCCGGGCACCATGCCGCGCTCCCGGATCCGGTCCAGGACCCGCACGATCCCCCCGTCCGGGAAGCGCCGCGCCGACGGCAGCCACTCGCCGACGCTGTCCCACCAGCCCTGCGTGTCGTCGTACCAGCCGGAGTCGATGCAGAAGTACTCCGCACCGGCCTCGGCGGCCGCGTCGATCAGCGGCAGCAGTTTCTCCGTCGTCGGGTCGCCCATCAGCGTGTTCATGTAGTCGTTGAAGACGACGGGCAGGGTGGTGTGGTCCGGGTGGGGGCGGCGCACTGCGCGGCGGTACGACGTCAGCGCCCCCAGTGCCGCGTCCAGGCCGGAGCCCCACGCCAGTACGCCAGGCACGGTGGTGAACTCCTCGCGGGGGCCCAGTCGCACCCGCCACTGGTGCTCGGCGTCCGTGGGACCGTTCAGCGCGAGATACGTGCCGTGCGCCCGTTCCCCCAGGTCCCAGCGCCAGCCCGCCGGGGACTCCACCTGCCACACCCAGGCCCGTCCCGCGCCGCCCCGCTCCGTCAGCGCCCCCATCGGCAGATGGCCGTCGGTGGGCCAGCTGCCGCGCCCCACCAGAGTGAGCGCCGCCCGGCTGTCGTGCTGATGGGCGCCGGCGTTGATGTCGGCGACCGCGGCCCGCAGCGGCTCGGCGTACCAACGGCACTCCGCCAGCCAGTCGTTGCGGGCCCGGTGCACGTCGAGGGTGTCGGGGGAGGGCAGGCCGCCGAGCAGCAGGCTGCTGACGGACTGGACTACGAGGGGTTCGGTGCCGTCGTTGCGCAGCCGGACCCGGGAGCGCAGCACCGGCAGTCCGGTGGGGGAGGAGAGTTCGACCGACGCCGTCAACCCGGTGAGGGGGTCGTCGAGTTCGACCGTCAGCCACTCCCAGCCCGCCCGCGTGCCGCTGCGGTGACCCCGGTGGCGCAGCCGCGTCCCGAGGGCCGTACCGGTGAAGCGGGGTCCGGACCAGCCACTGCCGTGTCCCAGGGCGATCAACTCGACCAAGGGGAGCGCGGCTTCGAGGTCACCGGGCGCGGGCCCGCCGCCCAGCCGGACCAGTCGCAGGGTCCCGTCCGAGGCCGTCGCGAACTCGGCCTCCAGCGCCGAGTGTCCCCAGGAAAAGCCGTTCCGCGTCCCGTCCGCCGCCGTACCGGTCAAGGTGCCCCCTCCCGCCTCCGCGCGCCCGCGCGGTGCCCGCTTCGGCCGTTGAAGTGTCCGCGCGCGTCTGCGCGGTCTTGCCTCGGCCGTTCAAGACTCCGCGCGCGTCTGCGCGGTCCGCTTCGGCCGTCCAAGACTCCGCGCAGGTCTGCGCGGTGCCCGCTTCGGCCGTGTGAATCCATCGTTACGGTGTCTTGACGACCCCTGTGTGACCGGTCACAATCCTGGCATGAATGTGACCGGTCACACAAGGCGACCGGCGAGCATCAGGGACGTGGCGACCGCTGCCGGCGTCTCGTACCAGACCGTCTCCCGGGTGATCAACGGCCACCCCAGCGTCAAGCCGTCCACCCGGGAACGCGTGCTCGCCGCCATCGAGGAACTCGGCTTCCGCCGCAACGCCACGGCCCTCGCCCTGGCCAGCGGACGCACACGGGCCGTGACCGTGCTGACCGCCAACACCACCCACCACGGCTACGCCTCCATCCTCCAGGGCATCGAGGAGGAGGCCCGCGCCGCGTCGTACACGATGGCGATCGGCGTCCTGGAATCGGCGGAGGAAGCCGCCGTCGCCGCCGCGGTGCAGCGGGCGGCGGACGCGGGCGGCGGCCTGATCGTGATCGCCTACGATCCGGCAGGCGTCCGTGCCCTGGAGGCCGTCCCCGCCGAACTGCCCGTCGTCGGCGTCGTCGAGACCCCCGCGGGGCGGCCCGGCGACGACCGGCCCTGGGTGTGGACCGACGACCGCGAGGCCGCCTACCAGGCGACCCGCCATCTGCTCGGCCTCGGCCACGAGACCGTGCACTACGTCGCCATCCCGTCCAGCACCCGCCGCACCAGCGCCCGTACGACGGGCTGGCGGCAGGCGCTGCGGGAGGCCGGAGCCCCCGAACCCCGCCCGGTGCAGGGCTCTTGGGGCCCGGCGGGCGGATACGCGGCAGGCCTGCGACTCGCCGAGGACAAGAGCGTCACCGCCATCCTCTGCGGCAACGACGACCTCGCCCTCGGCGTCCTGCGCGCCCTGCACGAGACCGGCCGCTCCGTCCCCGGCGAGATCAGCGTGGCCGGGTTCGACGACGCCCCGCACTCCGCCTATCTGACCCCGTCCCTGACGACCGTACGCCTGGACTTCACCGGCCTCGGACGTTCCGCGTTCGCCCTGCTGCACGGCGTGCTGGAGGAGTCCGCGCGGATCGCCCCGCACCCCGTGTCCGTACCGGAACTGGTGGTGCGGGAAAGCTCGGGGCCGCCGCCCGCCCGCGACTGAACAAGCCCGGTACCGCCGCCTCCTGGACCCCCGTTCGTGAAAGGCACGTGAGGTACGTGATCATGAGACGAGCCCTCCCCGCGCTGGCCCTGATATGCGTCTCCGCCCTGGCCGCCACCGCGTGCAGCGACCCCACCGCGGGCGACGCCGGTACGGACGACAAGCAGGCGGCGGTCGACCCCACCGCCCGCCTGGACGGCGTACGGCTGACCATGTGGACCGCGCAGAACACCGTCAACGCGCCGAAGCAGGTCATCGACGCCTTCGAGAAGGCCACCGGCGCCCAGGTGGAGACGCAGGCGATCCCGGACCTCTACGAGCAGAACGTGCCGACCAAGCTGGCCTCCGGCGACCGGCCCGACCTGATGTTCTGGCAGCCGTCCATCTCCACGCTGCCGTTCGTCCAGCCCCAGCAGAACCTCCTCACCCTCGACGGCGAGGAGTGGGTCTCGAAGCTCGGCGACACCGAGCGCTCCCTCGGCGTCATCGACGGCAAGCGGTACGCGGCGATCGTCACCAGCCCCGCCATGCTCGGCGTCTACTACAACAAGGACGTCTTCAAGCAGGCGGGCCTCAGCGAGAAGGACTTCCCGCAGTCGTACGACGAACTGCTCGGCCTCGCCCGCACCATCACCGACAAGACCGACGCGGCCGGCTTCTACGAGGCCGGCGGCGACAAGTGGCCCCTGCAGTGGCAGATGCAGGTGCAGCTCACCGACCTCGACCAGCAGTGGTGGGACCGCCTGAACAAGAACGAGGAGAAGTGGACCGACCCCGTCGTCGTCGGCGCGATCAAGAAGTACAAGGAGAAGCTGCTCGACGCCGGACTCGCGCAGAAGAACTACCGCACCGGCACCTTCACCGGCCAGGCCGACGCCCTGTGGAAGGGCGAGGCCGGCATGGTCCTGAACGTCACCTCCTTCCAGAGCCAGTTGCAGGCCAAGTACTCCACCGCCGAGATCGACCAGAAGATCGGCTGGTTCCCGATCGCCAACTCCTCCGCCACCGGCATGTACTCGCCCGACCAGACCAACGGGGTCGTCGCCTTCAAGACCGGTGACGAGAAGCGGCAGAACGCCGCCCGGCAGTTCCTCGCCTTCTGGCTCGGCCCCGACTACCCCGCCTACATCGAGGCGATGAAGATCCCGTCCGTGCAGCCGTCCGTGCCCACCCCCGACGGGCTGCCGCAGACCGCCAAGGACCAGGTCGCGGCCCTGCCCAAGGCCATCGGCGTCTTCCAGGCCAAGGCGATCGTCGCCCCGGACACGCACCTCTACCTCGCCGACATGCTCTACGACAAGAAGACGCCCGAGCAGGTAGCCCAGGCCATCCAGGACCAGTTCACGCAGGTGGCCAAGGCCCAGGGTGCACCCGGGTTCCAGCCGTGACGGACACGGTCGTACGCACCGAGACCGCGCCCGTGACGGGCGTACCGAAGAGGGCCGGACGGCTGCCGCGTGCCGCCGTCCACCACCCCTGGTGGTTCGCGCTGCCCGCGATCGCCGTCTTCGCCGGGTTCTTCCTGGTGCCGAACCTGCTCAACTTCTACTACCCGTTCACCAACTGGTCCTCCTACCACGCGGACATCGCCTTCACCGGCCTCGACAACTTCCGCACCATCGCCGAGGACGGCTCCCTCCTCCGCGCGATCCGCACGACGCTGCTCTACGCCCTTCTGGCGGCGCTCTTCCAGAACGGTTTCGGGCTGGTGCTCGCGCTGCTGCTGGAGGCCGACACCCGCTTCAACCGGTTCTTCCGGGCGGTCTTCTTCCTCCCGGTGCTGATCTCCGCGCTCGCGACCGGTTACGTCTTCCAGGCCCTCCTCGACCAGGACGGCGCCGTCAACTCCGTGCTGGGCACGGACATCCCGTGGCTGGGCTCGACGACCTGGACGCTCGTCCTCGTCACGGTCATCCACGGCTGGAAGTGGATGGGCCTGTCCATGCTGATCTATCTCGCCGGGTTGAAGGGCATCCCCGGCGACATGCTGGAGGCCGCGAAGTGCGACGGCGCCGGCCCCTGGCGGACCTTCTGGTCGGTGCGCTGGCCGATGCTCGCCCCGGCGGTCACCTTCAACGTCACCACGGCCCTGATCGGCTCGATGAACACCTTCGACATCGTGCAGGCCACGACCGGCGGCGGCCCCGCGGCCTCCACCGAGGTCTTCAACATCTACATGTTCCGGATCTTCGGCCAGGGCCTGTACGCCCAGGCCTCCGCGATGAGCCTCGTGCTCTTCCTGGTCGTGGTCGCCATCGCGATCCCGCTGGTCATCGGCCTGCGGCGAAGGGAGCAGCTGCTATGACCCCGGTGGTGTGGCGGTACGGCCGCCCGGCCCTGGTCGTCCTGCTCGCCGGGCTCGCCGTCGGCGTACCGCTGTGGCTGGTCCTGGTGACGTCCGCCAAGCCGCAGGCCGAGGCCATCAAGCCGAACCTGGACGTGCCCGGGCACTGGCAGCCGGGCAGCAACTACCAGGACGCCGTCAGCCAGGGCGAGATGCTCCGCGGCTTCCTCAACTCCCTGCTCGTCGTGGTGCCGTCGGTCGTCCTCGTCCTGATCCTCGGCGCGGGCGCCGCCTGGGTCTTCGCGCGCCGCAGGTCGAGGCTGGTCTCGGCGGCGTACGCACTGTGCATCAGCGGACTGCTGCTGCCGCCCGCCGTCATCACCATCGTGATGGAGCTGCGCCAGCTCGGCCTGGCGGGCACCCGCCCCGGAATGATCGCCGTCTACACCGGCATGTACCTCTCCACCTCCATCTTCTTCATGACCGGCTTCATCCGGGCGATCCCCATGGAGCTGGAGGAGGCCGCGCGAATGGACGGCGCCAAACCGCCGCGGATCTTCCTGCGCATCATCCTGCCGCTGCTCAGGCCCGTCATCGCCACCGCGACGATCATGGTGATGCTCTACGCCTGGAGCGACATCTTCTACGCGTTCTTCGTCCTCGGCGGCGGAGAGCGGGCGACCCTCCCGCTCAACCTCTACAAGGTCGCCAGCGCCCAGCTCTATCTCAACAACTGGCATCTCGTCTTCGCCTACGTCGTGGTGATGAGCCTGCCGATGGTCGCCGTGTTCCTGGTGGCCCAGCGAAAGATCGTGTCCGGAATCACCAGTGGAGCCGTCAAGTAACGCCCATTCATACGGAGGTCCAGCGTGAGCCCCCGCACCAGATCCCGCACGAGGTCCCGTACCAGAACCGCCCTGGTCACAGCCGCCCTTGGAGTCGCCACCATGGCAGGCACACTCCCCGCAGCGGGACCGGCCGCAGCCGCCGACCCACAGCGCCTCACCGTCGACCTCTCCGCCCCCGAGGGCCCGGTGACGCTCGGCGCCAACGGCGCGCTCTACGGCCTCAGCGACGACGGCGTGCCCAGCGACGCGGCCCTGGAACCGCTGAAGATCACCAGCATCTCGCAGAAGCCGGAGGGCGGCGCCCAGCATCCCAACGGCGACGCGCTCACCGTCTCCAAGTCGTTCTTCCGCAACGGCGGCGGCGAGATCAACGTCATGATGCAGGACATCTACGCCAAGTGGCCGTACGAGGACCTCGGCATCGACGACTACCTCCCCAAGGTCGACAAGATCGTCAAGGAGGTGGCGGCCGACCCGAACAGCGACCGTTTCGTCTATGTCCCGTTCAACGAGCCCGACCAGATCTGGTACCACCTCGGCGTCTCCGACCAGGCCACCTACGAGAAGAACCGCGATCGCTTCTTCCAGGACTGGAAGACGGTCTACCACCGCATCCGCGCCATCGACCCGGACGCGAGGATCGCCGGTCCCAACGAGTCCGCCTACCACACCCGTCTGCTCCGCGACTTCCTCGCCTTCGCCAAGCGCGAGAACGTCCTCCCGCAGATCATGACCTGGCACGAGCTGGGCTCCGGCTCGCTGCGCGACTTCCAGGCGCACTACGACAACTACCGCGCGCTGGAACGCGAGGCGGGCATCGCGCCCCTGAAGATCAACATCGATGAGTACGCCAACCGCCGCGACCTGTCCGTGCCCGGGCAACTCGTCCAGTGGGTCTCGATGTTCGAGCGCAACAAGGTGTACGCCAACGCGGCGTACTGGGACGCGGCCGGCAACCTCAGCGGCCATGTCGTGCGCAGCAACATCCCCAACGGCGGCTGGTGGTTCTTCCGCTGGTACGCCGGGCTCACCGGCGACACCGTCAAGGTGACCCCGCCGCAGCCCCACACCATCGACACCCTCCAGGGCCTCGCTTCCGTCGATCGCTCCCGCCGCCAGGCCCAGGTCCTGCTCGGCGGCGCCGACGGTGACTCCGACGTAGTGGTGCGCAATGTCTCCCGGTCGCTGTTCGGCCGTACGGTCACCGCGACCGTCGCCGAGGCCGCCTGGTCGGGGTACGAGGGACAGCACGCGGCGCCGCGCGTCCTCGCCCGCACGAAGCTCACCGTCGCGGCCGACGGCACGGTGACGGTCCCGCTGCGCGGCATGCACAAGATGTCGGCGTACCGGATCGTCCTCACCCCCGGCGGTTCCGGCACCCCGGCCGCCCCCGCCGTCCCGTGGTCCGCCTCGTACGAGGCCGAGGACGCGGCGATCACCGGCGGCCGCGTCTACACCCAGGGCACCGTCAGCAACGCCAACGGCTACGCGGCTTCTGGCACCAAGGACGTCGGCTCGCTCAACACCCCGACCAGCAAGGTCGACTTCACGGTGACGGTGCCGAAGTCCGGGACGTACGACCTGGCGATCCTCTACGGCAACCAGTCCGGCGCCCCCGCCACCCAGAAGCTGTCGATCGACGGCGGGGAACCGGTGACGGTCACCTACCCGTCCACCGAGAACTGGACCTACCGCGCCAAGCAGGACGTCACCGTCCGGCTCCCGGCCGGCACCCACGTCCTCACCCTGGCCAAGGGCGACGCCGAGGTCACCCTCGACCGCATCGACCTGACCGCCCGCACGGGCGAGCCCTCGACGTCGTACGAGGCCACCCTCGCGGACATCAGCGGGCGGCCCTCCTACGACTACTCCTCCTCGACCGGCGCCGGCACCGGCGCGCTCGTCCTGCGGGGCGGCGACCAGGCGGTCTTCGACGTGTACGCCCCGCGCGACGGCTACTACACGGTGGTGTCGAGGGGGTCGGCGGCGGTGCGGCTCGCGCTCCACGGGGAGACGGTGACGGCGGCACCCGGACGGCCCCTGCGCCTCTACCTCGTCGCGGGCAACAACCGCGTCGCGATGACCGCGGGCCACGCCGCCGTCCGTTCCCTCGACGTTTCGGGCGGCGGCTCCACCGCGGGCACGCTCTCCTACGAGGGCGCCTCGGCCACCCTCGCGGGCGGCGCCCGGCTGGTGGAGTCGGCGTACGCATCCGCCGGGTCGCACATCGGCTGGCTGGGCAACAGCGCCGACAGCACCGCCGAGTTCACCGTGAACGCGCCCAGGTCCGGCCGCTATCTGCTGGTCGTCCACTACGCCCACAACGACCGGCGCGACAACGGCCACGCCTACAACACGGACATCATGTCCCGTACTGCGGACATCACCGTCGGTTCCGGCACTGCCCGGAAGGTCACCTTCAAGAACACCTGGAGCTGGGACGACTACTGGACCCTCGGCGTCCCCGTGGACCTGAAGGAGGGCTCCAACAAGGTGACGTTCGGCAACGCGACCGCGTGGGCACCGGACATCGACCGGATCGAGCTGGGCCGGGTCGTCGGATAAGGGGTTTCTGCTGGGCCTTGGCCGCCGGGACCTCATCCCGGCGGCCAAGGTTCTTCGCTACTCGGCGACCGGCAGCGAGACCCCGTCGCGCAGGAACAGCGGGATACGGTCCAGCGGGGCGTCGACCGTCACGGTCGCACCGCCCTCGTACGTCTCACCGGTCCACGCGTCCGTCCAGGTCGCGCCCGCCGGGAGATAGGCCGTGCGGGCCGTCGCGCCCGCCGTCAGCACCGGCGCCACCAGCAGATCCCGGCCGAAGAGATACGCGTCGTCCACCGACCAGGCCGCCGGATCCTTGGGGAACTCCAGGAACAGCGGCCGCATCACCGGCAGCCCCTCCTCGTGCGCCTCGCGCATGACATCGAGGACGTACGGCTTCAGACGCTCACGCAGCCGCAGGTACTTCTCCAGGATCGCGCCGGCCTCCTCGCCGTACGACCACACCTCGTTCGGGCCGCCGGTCATCTCCGGGCCGAGCGGCATGCCCGGGTCGCGGAAGCCGTGCAGGCGCATCAGCGGGGACAGCGCGCCGAACTGGAACCAGCGGACCATCACCTCGCGGTACGCCGGGTCGTCCGGGTCGCCGCCGTGGAAGCCGCCGATGTCCGTGTTCCACCAGGGGATGCCGGAGAGCGCTGTGTTGAGACCGGCGGCGATCTGGCGGCGCAGGGTCGGGAAGTCGGTGCCGATGTCCCCGGACCACAGGGCGGCGCCATAGCGCTGACTGCCCGCCCAGGCCGAGCGGTTGAGGGTGATGATCTCGTCCTCGCCGGACGCAGTGAGGCCTTCGTGGAAGGCGCGGGCGTTCTCCGCCGGGTAGAGGTTGCCGACCTCCAGACCCGGGCCCGCCCAGTAGCGCAGGTTCTCCTGGAAGCCCGGCTTCAGCTCGGGCTCGCAGGCGTCCAGCCAGAACGCCTTGATGCCGTACGGCTCCAGGTAGTTCGCCTTCACCCGCGACCACACGAACTCCCGGGCATCCGGGTTCGTGGCGTCGTAGAAGGCGACCTGGACCGTCGACGCCACCTCCTTGTCCGGCCAGTCGGCGTGGGCCATCGGGCCGTACTGGGTGCCGATGAAGTAGCCGCGCTGCTCCATCAGGGAGTGGTTCTCGGACAGCGGTGAGACCGAGGGCCACACGCTGACCACCAGCTGCACGCCCAGCTCGTCCAGCTCCCGGACCATGGCCGCCGGGTCGGGCCACTCCTTCGGGTCGAACTTCCACTCGCCCAGGTGGGTCCAGTGGAAGAAGTCACAGACGATCACATCGAGGGGAAGCCCGCGCCGCTTGTACTCCCGCGCCACGGCGAGGAGTTCTTCCTGGGTGCGGTAGCGCAGCTTGCACTGCCAGAAGCCCGCCGCCCACTGAGGCAGCATCGGCGTCCGGCCCGTGACCGCGCTGTAGCGGCGCTGAGCGTCGGCCGGGGTACCCGCGGTAATCCAGTAGTCGAGCTGGCGGGCGGAGTCGGCGACCCAGCGGGTGCCGTTGTGCGCCAGCTCCACGCGGCCGATCGCCGGGTTGTTCCACAGCAGGGTGTAGCCCCGGCTGGAGGTGAGCACCGGGATGCCGACCTCGGCGTTGCGCTGGACCAGGTCGATGACCAGGCCCTTCTGGTCGAGCCGCCCGTGCTGGTGCTGGCCGAGGCCGTACAGCTGCTCGTCCTCGTAGGCGGCGAACCGCTGCTCCAGCCGGTGGTGGCCGTTGCCGATGGCGGTGTAGAGGCGGGGGCCGGGCCACCAGAAGTGGGCGCGCTCCTCGGCGAGGAGTTCCCCCGAGCCGTCGGTGCGCAGGAAGCGGATGAGCCCCTCGGCATCGACGTGCACGGTCAGCGACCCGACCGTCAACTGTCCTTCCCCGTCACCGATCTTGACCGTGCTCTCGGTGGCCGGGGCCTCGGCCAGCAGCGCGCCGGGCAGCCCGTCGAGGATCGGGCCGCCGAGCCGCGCCCGGACCCGGACCGCGTCCGGTCCCCAGGGCTCGATGCGTACGGTCTCCTGGCGGCCGCTCCACTCCAGAGCGCCGTCCCGCTCGCGGAACGTGCCGACGGTGGGGGAGGACTGCGCGAGGCTGACCGCGCCTGAAGAGGTCTGGTTTTCGGCAGACTGATTCACGTGGCGTGCTCCTGGGGGGGTGCAGACAGGGGAGTGCAGACAGAGGAGTGCAGACCAGGGACGTGCCCTCGAAGGGCCACTCGAAGGCCTTGAAAAGTGCGGGTCAGGACCCGGACGGCACCGGGCCCGTGCTTGCCCGGACCGTCAACTCGGGGGCGAGCAGCAGCACTTCGTCGCTGCCGCGCCCGTCCAGCTTGGCGACCAGCTGTTCCACTGCGTGCCGGCCCATCTCCTGCGCCGGGATGGCGACCGACGTCAGCCGCACCGACGCCTGGGTGGCGACCTGGTCCGGGCAGATCCCGACGACCGACACGTCCTCCGGCACGGCCCGGCCCTGCTGACGCAGCAGCGCGAGCAGCGGTTCGACCGCCGACTCGTTCTGCACGACGAAGCCCGTGGTCGCCGGGCGCTCGTCGAAGACTCGGGCGAGCGTCGCCGCCATCGCGTCGTACCCGCCCTCGCACGGCCGGTGCAGCACCCTGAGGCCCAGCTCACGGGCGCGGGCGCGGAGTCCGTCGAGGGTGCGCTCGGCGAACCCGGTGTGCCGTTCGTACACCGCGGGTGCCTCGCCGATGACAGCGATGTCACGGTGACCCAGCATCGCCAGATGCTCGACGCACAGTGCGCCGGTCGCCGCGAAGTCGAGGTCCACGCAGGTCAGGCCGGTGGTGTCGGCGGGCAGCCCGATCAGGACGGACGGCTGGTCGGTGCCGCGCAGCAACGGCAGCCGGTCGTCGTCCAGTTCCACGTCCATCAGGATCATCGCGTCGGCGAGCCCGCTGCCGGTGACCCGGCGTACCGCGTCGGGGCCCTCCTCGCCGGTGAGCAGCAGGACGTCGTACCCGTGTGTGCGGGCGGTGGTGGCGACGGCGATGGCGATCTCCATCATCACCGGCACGTACATGTCCGTGCGCAGCGGGATCATCAGCGCGATGATGTTGGAGCGGCTGCTCGCCAGGGCGCGGGCGCCGGCGTTCGGGTGGTAGCCCAGCTCCCGGATGCTCTCCTCGACCCGCTGCCGGGTGGTCGCGGAGATGGACCGCTTGCCGCTGAGGACATAGCTCACCGTGCTCGCCGACACTCCGGCGTGCTGGGCGACCTCGGCAAGGGTGACCATCCAGCTCTCCAAGCTTTGTGAAGCGCTTCGACAGTGCGCAGGGCGAACAACGGCGGCTGAGGGTGTTTCGACAGTAGCTCCAGCGGAGGTGGGTGTCCATAGTCAGTCGAAGCGCTTCGACGCGGAAAATCTCGGACAGCGGGCGAGGCCTGCCCCGTGCGGTCGCTCGAACGGACGTACCCGCACCGTCTCCTGGAAGAGCCCCTGGTGCAACGCGTCCGCGGGGCCGAGTTCGGCTGAACGGCTGCGCGCGGGGTGGTGGCCGCGCCCGGGATCGGGTACATACGAACGGGTAGCACCCGTCGGTAACCACATCGGATCCTCATCCCTCTTCGCGGCGAGGTGAGCCTCATGTCCGCAGCTCCCACCACTCGACCCACCGTCACCGAACGTGAGGCCCGCCAGGTGGCGGAGGCGGCCCGGGAACAGCAGTGGCGCAAGCCCAGCTTCGCCAAGGAACTGTTCCTCGGACGCTTCCGCCTCGACCTCATCCACCCCCACCCCCTGCCCCCGGACGAGGACGCCCAGCGCGGGGAGGAGTTCCTCACCAAGCTGCGCGACTTCTGCGAGACGAAGATCGACTCCGCCCGCATCGAGCGGGACGCGCAGATCCCCGACGAGGTGATCGACGGGCTGAAGGAGCTCGGCGCCTTCGGCATGAAGATCGACACGAAGTACGGCGGCCTGGGCCTGACGCAGGTGTACTACAACAAGGCCCTCGCCCTGGTCGGCTCCGCCAACCCGGCCATCGGCGCCCTGCTGAGCGCCCACCAGTCGATCGGCGTACCGCAGCCGCTGAAGATCTTCGGCACGCAGGAGCAGAAGGACGCCTTCCTGCCGCGCTGCGCGCGCACCGACATCTCCGCGTTCCTGCTGACGGAACCGGACGTCGGCTCCGACCCGGCCCGGCTCGCCACCACCGCCGTCCCGGACGGCGACGACTACGTCCTCGACGGCGTGAAGCTCTGGACGACCAACGGCGTCATCGCCGACCTCCTGGTCGTGATGGCACGCGTGCCGAAGTCCGAGGGGCACAAGGGCGGCATCACGGCCTTCGTCGTGGAGGCGGCCTCGGAGGGCATCACGGTCGAGAACCGCAACGCCTTCATGGGCCTGCGCGGCCTGGAGAACGGCGTCACACGCTTCCACCAGGTCCGCGTCCCCGCCGCCAACCGGATCGGGCCGGAGGGCGCGGGCCTGAAGATCGCCCTCACCACCCTGAACACGGGCCGGCTGTCGCTGCCCGCGATGTGCGTGGGCGCCGGGAAGTGGTGTCTGAAGATCGCGCGGGAGTGGTCGGGTGCCCGGGAGCAGTGGGGCAAGCCGGTCGCGCTGCACGAGGCGGTCGGTTCGAAGATCGCGTTCATCGCGGCCACGACCTTCGCGCTGGAGGCCGTACTGGACCTGTCGTCCCAGATGGCCGACGAGGACCTCAACGACATCCGCATCGAGGCCGCGCTCGCCAAGCTGTACGGCTCCGAGATGGCCTGGCTGATGGCCGACGAACTGGTCCAGATCCGGGGCGGCCGCGGCTTCGAGACGGCAGAGTCCCTGCGGGCCCGGGGCGAGCGCGCGGTGCCCGCCGAGCAGATCCTTCGCGACCTGCGGATCAACCGCATCTTCGAGGGCTCGACCGAGATCATGCACCTCCTGATCGCCCGCGAGGCGGTCGACGCCCACCTCTCGGTCGCCGGCGACCTGATCGACCCCGAAAAGTCCCTGCAGGACAAGGCGAAGGCGGGCGCGCAGGCGGGGGTGTTCTACGCCAAGTGGCTGCCGAAACTGGTGGCGGGCCCTGGGCAGCTCCCGTCGTCGTACGGGGAGTTCAAGCACGGCATCGACCTCTCGCCGCATCTGCGGTACGTCGAGCGCACCTCCCGCAAGCTGGCCCGGTCCACCTTCTACGCCATGTCCCGCTGGCAGGGCCGGATGGAGACCAAGCAGGGCTTCCTGGGCCGGATCGTGGACATCGGTGCCGAACTGTTCGCGATGAGCGCGGCCTGCGTCCGCGCCGAACTCCTGCGCAGCCGCGGCGAACACGGCCGCGAGGCCTACCAACTCGCCGACGCCTTCTGCCGCCAGGCCCGCATCCGCGTCGACGAACTCTTCGGCCGACTGTGGACCAACACCGACGACCTCGACCGCAAGGTGGTCAAGGGGGTCCTGGCGGGCAGCTACGAGTGGCTGGAACAGGGCGTCGTCGACCCGTCCGGAGACGGACCGTGGATCGCGGACGCGACCCCCGGCCCATCCCAGAAGGAGAACGTGCACCGCCCGATCCGGTGAGAGCTCGCAGGGTGTCCTCCCGGGAGGGGACACCCTGCCCGGCGGCCGGGACTCATACCCGTCCCCGCGATGCCCGGCGAGGGATCACGCGGCATAGGGTGCAGCGATGGGATCGAGTACGTCGCCCGATCGGGTCGTCACCCGCCTCCTCGCGCTCGGAGAGCGCATCTGCCTGCGGACTCGTCGAAGAAGCGGCGGCCGGCCCGGTGTCTGTGATGCGCGTCGTTCCGGCGACCTTCCGCAACACACCCCCGTGAGGGGGACACCCTGCCTGCGCACACGCGCGTGCGGCCACAATGGAGCAATGAGCGACAGCCCAGCCCCCCTCGCCGACCCGCACCTCGTCTACGACCCCGTGCCGGGCGACGGACCGAAGGACGTCGTGATCCTCGGGTCCACCGGGTCGATCGGCACGCAGGCCATCGACCTCGTCCTGCGCAACCCGGACCGCTTCCGGGCCACCGGCCTGTCCGCCAACGGCGGCCGGGTCGGCCTCCTCGCCGAGCAGGCGTACCGGCTCCGGGTCCGGACCGTCGCGGTGGCCCGCGAGGACGTCGTACCGGCGCTGCGGGACGCGCTGACCGCGCAGTACGGCACGGGGGAGCCGCTCCCCGAGATCCTCGCCGGACCCGACGCGGCCACCCAGCTCGCCGCCTCCGACTGCCACACCGTCCTGAACGGCATCACCGGCTCCATCGGCCTCGCCCCGACCCTCGCAGCCCTGGAGGCGAACCGCACTCTCGCGCTCGCCAACAAGGAGTCGCTCATCGTCGGCGGCCCGCTGGTCAAGGCCCTCGCCAAGCCCGGCCAGATCATCCCCGTCGACTCCGAGCACGCCGCCCTCTTCCAGGCGCTGGCGGCCGGCACCCGCGCGGACGTGCGCAAGCTCGTCGTCACCGCGTCCGGCGGCCCCTTCCGCGGCCGGACGAAGGCGGAACTGGCGAACGTCACCGTCGAGGACGCCCTCGCCCACCCCACCTGGGCCATGGGACCCGTGATCACGATCAACTCCGCGACCCTCGTCAACAAGGGTCTGGAGGTCATCGAGGCCCACCTGCTGTACGACATTCCCTTCGAACGCATTGAGGTGGTCGTGCATCCGCAGTCGTATGTCCACTCGATGGTTGAGTTCACGGACGGATCCACGATCGCCCAGGCGACGCCCCCGGACATGCGCGGGCCGATCGCCATCGGCCTCGGCTGGCCCGAGCGCGTCCCCGACGCGGCGCCCGCCTTCGACTGGAGCACGGCGTCGACCTGGGAGTTCTTCCCGCTCGACACCGACGCCTTCCCGTCGGTCGGCCTCGCCCGGCACGTCGGAGAGCTCGCGGGTACCGCCCCGGCGGTGTTCAATGCCGCCAACGAAGAGTGCGTGGACGCGTTCCTGCGCGGCACGCTGCCCTTCAACGGAATCATGGAGACGGTCACCCGGGTCGTCGACGAACACGGCACTCCCGGCACGGGAACCTCGCTCACCGTGCCGGACGTCCTCGAAGCGGAGACCTGGGCCCGCGCCCGGGCCCGTGAACTGACGGCACAGACCGGACATACGGCGCAGACAGCCACCGCGGAGGCGCGTGCATGACGACCCTGATGATGATCCTCGGCATAGTCGTCTTCGCGGTCGGCCTGCTGATCTCGATCGCATGGCACGAGCTGGGGCATCTGTCCACCGCCAAGCTCTTCGGCATCCGCGTCCCGCAGTACATGGTCGGCTTCGGCCCGACACTGTTCTCGCGCACCAAGGGCGAGACCGAGTACGGCATCAAGGCCATCCCGCTCGGCGGCTACATCCGCATGATCGGCATGTTCCCGCCCGGCCCCGACGGCCGCGTGGAGGCCCGCTCCACCTCACCCTGGCGCGGCATGATCGAGGACGCCCGCTCGGCCGCCTTCGAGGAGCTGCGGCCCGGCGACGAGACCCGCATGTTCTACACGCGCAAGCCGTGGAAGCGGGTCATCGTGATGTTCGCGGGCCCGTTCATGAACCTGATCCTGGCGGCCGTCCTCTTCCTCACCGTGCTGATGGGCTTCGGCATCTCGCAGCAGACCACCACCGTCAGCTCGGTCTCCCAGTGCGTGATCGCCCAGAGCGAGAACCGCGACAAGTGCACCTCGGCGGACCAGCCCTCCCCGGCCGCCGCGGCCGGCCTGAAGGCGGGCGACAAGATCGTCTCCTTCAACGGCGTCCGCACTGACGAGTGGAACGAACTGTCCGACCTGATCCGCGCCAACCCCGGCAAGGAGGTGCCGATCGTCGTCGACCGCAAGGGCGAGGACGTCACCCTGCACGCGAAGATCGCCACCAACCAGGTCGCCAAGAAGGACTCCAGCGGCCAGATCGTCCAGGGCGAGTACGTCAACGCAGGCTTCCTCGGCTTCAGCGCCGCCACCGGCGTCGTACGGCAGGACTTCGACGAGTCCCTGGTGTGGATGGGCGACCGCGTCGGTGAGGCCGTCGACTCCCTCGCCGCCCTGCCCGGCAAGATCCCGGCCCTGTGGAACGCGGCCTTCGACGGCGCCGAGCGCGAACCCGACTCCCCGATGGGCGTGGTCGGCGCGGCCCGCGTCGGCGGCGAGATCTTCACCCTCGACATCCCGCCCACCCAGCAGCTGGCGATGGCCCTGATGCTGGTGGCCGGTTTCAATCTCTCCCTGTTCCTCTTCAACATGCTCCCGCTGCTCCCGCTCGACGGCGGGCACATCGCGGGCGCGCTGTGGGAGTCGCTGCGGCGAAACGTGGCGAAGGTGCTGCGGCGCCCGGACCCGGGCCCGTTCGATGTGGCGAAGCTGATGCCGGTGGCCTATGTGGTGGCGGGGATCTTCATCTGCTTCACCGTCCTCGTCCTGATCGCGGACGTGGTTAACCCGGTGAGAATCTCCTAGTCATACGGAGTTGGCGGCGGCCCGGCATGTTGGATGCCGGGCCGCCTTCCATTGAGTGGCGTTGCCGGACGGGATGTGCTCAGGCACAACCTCGTGCCGTAATCTCGAAGCCTGGAGCCCGCTGCTGACGGGACCGGACCTTGATCCACGACTTGGGGTTGCACAGCAGATGACTGCGATTTCTCTCGGCATGCCGTCCGTTCCGACCAAGCTCGCCGAGCGCCGGAAGAGCCGGCAGATCCAGGTCGGATCGGTGCCGGTCGGCGGGGACGCGCCGGTCTCGGTCCAGTCCATGACCACGACCCGTACGTCGGACATCGGCGCCACCCTCCAGCAGATCGCCGAGCTCACCGCCTCCGGCTGCCAGATCGTCCGGGTGGCCTGCCCCACCCAGGACGACGCCGACGCCCTCGCGACCATCGCCCGCAAGTCGCAGATCCCCGTCATCGCCGACATCCACTTCCAGCCGAAGTACGTCTTCGCCGCGATCGAGGCGGGCTGCGCCGCGGTCCGGGTGAACCCGGGCAACATCAAGCAGTTCGACGACAAGGTCAAGGAGATCGCCAAGGCCGCCAAGGAGCACGGCACCCCGATCCGCATCGGCGTGAACGCCGGCTCCCTGGACAGGCGCCTGCTGCAGAAGTACGGCAAGGCGACGCCGGAGGCCCTGGTCGAGTCGGCCCTCTGGGAGGCCTCCCTCTTCGAGGAGCACGACTTCCGGGACATCAAGATCTCCGTCAAGCACAACGACCCGGTCGTGATGATCGAGGCCTACCGCCAGCTCGCCGCCCAGTGCGACTACCCCCTGCACCTCGGCGTCACCGAGGCGGGCCCCGCCTTCCAGGGCACGATCAAGTCGGCGGTCGCCTTCGGCGCCCTGCTCTCGCAGGGCATCGGCGACACCATCCGGGTCTCGCTGTCGGCGCCGCCCGTCGAGGAGGTCAAGGTCGGAATCCAGATCCTGGAGTCGCTCAACCTCAGGCAGCGCGGCCTGGAGATCGTCTCCTGCCCGTCCTGCGGCCGCGCCCAGGTCGACGTCTACAAGCTGGCGGAGGAGGTCACGGCCGGCCTCACCGGCATGGAGGTCCCGCTCCGCGTCGCCGTCATGGGCTGCGTCGTCAACGGCCCCGGCGAGGCCCGCGAGGCCGACCTCGGCGTCGCCTCCGGCAACGGCAAGGGCCAGATCTTCGTCAAGGGCCAGGTCATCAAGACGGTCCCGGAATCCAAGATCGTCGAAACCCTCATCGAGGAGGCCATGAAGTTGGCCGAACAGATGGAGGCCGAGGGCACGGAGTCGGGCGAGCCGTCTGTTTCAGTAGCGGGCTGAACAACGCCCCAAGGGGCGCGGGGAACTGCGCGACAAGCCACACGAAACCCGCACCCGCGAAGCCACACAAAGCCCCGAGTCAGTAGGCGCACCCCAACGAAGCCCACCCCAAAACGGCCGGTACCTCACGCGGGTCGGCACTGCTCAGCTTCCGCAGGTACAGTGCGGAGATCAGCAGACCCCACCCGTGAGGCCCCGCCCGTGTTGACCCAGACCACCTCCCGGGTCCTCGAACCGAGCGACCTGGACGCCGCGCTCGCCGTCCTCGACCGCGAGCCGGTGGCCAACGCCTTCGTGACCTCCCGGGTCCAGGTCGCCGGCCTCGACCCGTGGCGGCTCGGCGGCGAGATGTGGGGCTGGTACGAGGACGGCATGCTGACCTCCCTCTGCTACGCGGGCGCCAACCTCGTCCCCATCTGCGCCACCCCCCGCGCCATCCGCGCCTTCGCCGACCGTGCCCGCAGGGCGGGCCGCCGCTGCTCCTCCGTCGTCGGCCCCGCCGAACCCACCGCCGAACTCTGGCGGCTCCTCGAACCCCACTGGGGCCCGGCCCGCGAGGTCCGCGCCCACCAGCCCCTCATGGTCACCGACCGCATGCCCGCCGACATCGCCCCGGACCTCTACGTCCGCCGCGTCCGCAAGGACGAGATGGAGACGATCATGCCGGCCTGCGTGGCGATGTTCACCGAGGAGGTCGGCGTCTCCCCGCTGGCCGGCGACGGCGGCCTCCTCTACCAGGCCCGCGTCGCCGAACTCGTCGGCTCCGGCCGCTCCTTCGCCCGCCTCGACGAGCACGGCAAGGTCGTCTTCAAGGCGGAAATCGGCGCCGCGACGGACCGGGCCTGCCAGATCCAGGGCGTCTGGGTGGCCCCCGAGTACCGGGGCAGGGGCCTGGCGGCCCCAGGGATGGCGGCGGTACTGCGGTATGCGCTGGCCGAGTTCGCCCCGGTGGTCAGCCTGTACGTCAACGACTTCAATACGGCGGCGAGAAG
Source organism: Streptomyces spinoverrucosus (assembly GCF_006539505.1). Classification (GTDB taxonomy): domain Bacteria; phylum Actinomycetota; class Actinomycetes; order Streptomycetales; family Streptomycetaceae; genus Streptomyces; species Streptomyces spinoverrucosus. The sequence goes on along the minus strand of NZ_BJND01000027.1, from coordinate 53,962 downwards.
GACGTACCGAAGGGTGGGCTTCCAGGAGGTCGGGGCGTTCATGAGTGTCCTGTTCTAGACGCCCCAAAGGGCGCCGGGAACTGCGCTGCCAGCCCCCGCGCACCCGCACCCGGACGACAACCGAAACCCACCTGTAAGCTCCCCGCCATGGACCTCGTCATCGGCCCCTTGGACCTCCCCGCCCACGTAGACGAGGCCCTCGCAGTCCAAGCCGCAGCCTTCGGCCTCGGCCCCGACGAGGTAGCCGTCCGCCGCCAGATCGTCCTGCGCCACATGACCTACCCCGGCGCACGAGCCCTCGGCGCCACCGCAGAGGATCGCCTCGTCGGTTTCGTCTACGGCATGCCCAACGACCGCACCCACTGGTGGTCCACCGTCGTGGAGCCCTACCTCCGCGCCCAGGGCCACGCCGACTGGCTCGACAACTCCTTCGTGATCACCGAGCTGCACGTCCACCCCCACTACCAGAACCGCGGTATCGGCCGGGCCCTCATCACCGCGATCACCGACACGGCGAGCGAACCCCGCTCCATCCTCTCGGCGATCGACACCGACAGCCCCGCCCGCGGCCTCTACCACTCCCTCGGCTACCAGGACCTGGCCCGCCAGGTCCACTTCCCGAGCGCCCCCAAGCCGTACGCCGTCATGGGCGCCCCACTGCCCCTGCGCCGATAACCGATTTCCACCGCCAGGTGCCCCCCGGCTAACCTCCTGCCATAACCCTTACGCAGCAGGAGTACGAGAACCATGGCGAACGCATCGGTCCAGCGCATGTCCCAGTTGATGGCGAAGACGCTGCGCGACGACCCGGCGGACGCCGAGGTCCTCAGCCACAAGCTGCTCGTCCGCGCCGGCTACGTCCGCCGTACCGCCGCCGGCGTGTGGTCCTGGCTGCCGCTCGGCAAGAAGGTCCTCGCCAACGTGGAGCGGATCGTCCGCGAGGAGATGGACGCGATCGGCGCCCAGGAGGTGCTGCTCCCCGCGCTGCTGCCGCGTGAGCCGTACGACGCGACCGGCCGCTGGGACGAGTACGGCCAGGAGCTGTTCCGGCTGAAGGACCGCAAGGGCGGCGACTACCTCCTCGGCCCCACCCACGAGGAGATCTTCACCCTGCTGGTGAAGGACCAGTGCACGTCCTACAAGGACCTGCCGGTGATCCTCTACCAGATCCAGAGCAAGTTCCGGGACGAGGCCCGCCCGCGAGCGGGCATCCTGCGCGGCCGTGAGTTCCTGATGAAGGACTCCTACTCCTTCGACCTCGCCGACGAGGGCCTCGCCGAGTCGTACGCCCTGCACCGGCAGGCGTACCAGAGGATCTTCGAGCGGCTCGGCCTCGACTACCGCATCTGCGCCGCAACCGCCGGCGCGATGGGCGGCTCGAAGTCGGAGGAGTTCCTCGCCCCGGCCGAGGCCGGCGAGGACACCTTCGCGGACTGCCCGAACTGCGACTTCGCCGCCAACACCGAGGCGATCACGTACGAGCTCAAGCCGGTGGACGCCTCCGGCATGCCCGCCGCCGAGGACATCCCGACCCCGGACACCCCGACCATCGAGACCCTCGCCGCCTCCCTCGGCGTCCCGGCCTCCGCCACCCTGAAGAACCTCCTGGTGAAGGTCGACGGCGAGATCGTCGCCGTCGGCGTGCCCGGTGACCGCGAGGTCGACCTGGGCAAGGTCGAGGCGCACTTCGCCCCGGCGGTCGTCGAGATGGTCACCGAGGCGGACTTCGCGACCCGCCCCGACCTGGTCCGCGGCTACGTCGGCCCGCAGGGCCTGGGCGAGAAGGTCAAGTACGTCGCCGACCCGCGCGTGGCCCCCGGCACGGCCTGGATCACCGGCGCCAACAAGGAGCACACGCACGCCAAGAACGTCGTCGCGGGCCGTGACTTCGAGGTCGACGAGTACGTCGACGTCGTGGTCGTGCAGGAGGGCGACCCCTGCCCGAAGTGCGGCACGGGCCTGAAGCTGGACCGCGCCATCGAGATCGGCCACATCTTCCAGCTGGGCCGCAAGTACGCCGACGCCCTCAAGCTCGATGTCCTCGGCCAGAACGGCAAGCCGGTCCGCGTGACCATGGGCTCGTACGGCATCGGCGTCTCCCGCGCGGTCGCCGCGCTCGCCGAGCAGACCGCCGACGACAAGGGCCTGTGCTGGTCCAAGGAGGTCGCCCCGGCCGACGTGCACGTGGTCGCCGCGGGCAAGGCCCTGCAGACCGAGCTGGCCCTGGAGGTCTCCGACAAGCTGGCGGCGGCCGGTGTGCGCGTCCTGGTGGACGACCGCGCGGGTGTCTCCCCGGGCGTGAAGTTCACCGACGCGGAGCTGATCGGCGTACCGCAGATCCTGGTGGCCGGGCGGCGCGCGGGCGAGGGCGTGGTCGAGCTCAAGGACCGCAGGACGGGTGAGCGCGAGGAACTCCCGGTCGACGAGGCGATCGCCCGCCTGACGGCCACCTCCTGACGGGACTTCGAGACAACGCCGGACGGGCTGACCGACTCAGCCAGTCCGGCGTTTGTCGGAGCACCAGCCTCAACGCCCTACAACCACGCGGCGAACTCCAGCAGCAGCTCCGCATCCTTGAGCCGCCCCACCCGCCGTGCCCGGACCCCCGACTCCACGGCCCGGAACAGCGTCCAGCCGCGCAGCCGCTCCTGGTCGACGTCCAGGGACTCCGCGAGCCGCTTCACCCGCCGCCGGGTCGTCGCGGCGCCCGACGGCGTGGCGATCAGGTCCTCCACCCGGTCCCGGACGAGCCGTGCCAGGTCGAAGGCGCACTCGCCGACCACCGGATCGGGTCCGACCGCAAGCCACGGCATGCGGTCCCCGGCGAGCACCTTGCTCTGCCGGAACGTGCCGTGCAGCAACCGCTGCTCGGGCGGCGCCGCCAGCAGCTCCTCCCGGGCGGCGAGGGCCGCGTCCACCAGCGGGACGAGCTCCGCGTCGGCGCTCGCCCGCATCGCCTCGGCCTGCCGCCCGGTCCGCCGGGCCACGGTCTCGAACGGATACCCCGGCGGCTCCACCCACAGCTTCCGCAGCGTGCCCGCCGCCTCCAGCAGCGCCTTCGCCTCCGGCAGCGACCGCACCGACATCTCCGGATGCAGCCGCTCCAGCAGCAGCGCACCGTCCGCGGCGACCGGTTCGAGCAGCTGTACGGCGCCCCGGCCGCCCCAGTGCGCCAGCGCGGCCCGCTCGCTCTCCGGGCGGGCCCGGGGCGGGGCCAGCTTCAGCACCGCCGGCGTGCCGTCCGCCCGCCGCACCAGCAGCACGAGGCTGCTCCGGCCGCCCGGCACCTGCACCCGTTCCACGGTCAACTCGCGTAGAGCCACGGCCTGTTGCGCCGCCTCGGGCAGCTTCCGCAGCCAGTCGTCACCGTCCGCTGCCGTCTCACCGAGCGCCCTGACCAGACGCTGCGGCGGTTCGAAAGCCATACGCGAGGTGTCCCCTTCCAGTACGCGTCACGCCGTCGGTGTCGCCGGCGCCGAGGTGGCGCCGGCCCGCTCGGCGAGCCCAGGGAAGGCTACGCTCCGGCCGCGCCAGCGCACCGCCCGCACCGCCGCCTCACGCAGCGCGGCCGCGGCCGAGCCCCGCCGCCCACCGTCTGCCGCCCGCACCAGGTCGGAGTACACCCCGGCCACACGTTCCTCCAGCTCGGCGGCGAGTCGTACGGCCGTCTCCGGGTCGGTCACCGGGAACGGCAGCGCGTACCCGGCCGCCGCGGCCACCGGCTCGGCGCCCAGCGCACGTACCTCGCGCACCAGGGCATCCCGCCGCGCGCGATGGCCGTCGTACGCCGCCCGCGCCTCCGCACGCCGCTCCTCACCAATCCGCCCACCGACCACGCCGTACCCATACACCGCAGCATGCTCAGCCGCCAACGCAGCCTGCAGGGCCCGCAGCTCCCCGTCTTTTACCTCGCTCATGCCTCGCCTTCGCTTTCTGTGAGCAGATCCGGGCGCGCGGCTCGGTCGGCCGCCGGAGTCGCATGTAGGTGCGCGGCTCGGTCGGTGGCCGGAGTCGCCGGGAGGGCCCGCAGCTCTCCGTCCGTCGCCTCGCTCATGCCTCGCCTTCGCCTTCCGTGAGCTGATTCGGGTGCCCCGCTCGGGCGGCGGCTGGAGTCGCCTGGAGGGCCCGCTCTTTCGCCGCGTTCATGCCGTGCCTTCGCCTCCCGTGAGCAGATTCTGGTGCCCCGCTCGGGCGGCGGCCGGAGTCGCCTGCAGGGCCCGCAGCCCCCTGTCCTTCGCCGCGTTCATGCCGTGCCCTCGCCTCCCGTGAGCAGATCCGGATGCGCCGCTCGGGCGGCAGCCAGCGCCGCCTGTACGGCCCGCAGCCCCCTGTCCTTCGCCGCCTCGCTCATGCCTCGCCCTCACCCTCCGTGAGCAAATACGCATGCGCCGCCCCGGCCGCTGCCACCGACGCCAGCAGGCGGGCCAGTTCGCCCGGCACGCCCAGCAGCGTCTTGGCCCGCTGGTCCGCCAGTGCTCGCTCGGCGGTGGCCAGGTCGGTGAGGGCGGCCTGTTCGGTGTCCGGGACGGGCAGGGGGGTCTTTGCGGTGGCCGGGGCCGAGGTCGACACCGTGGGAGAGGGCTGAGCCGCGAGGCCGCCGAACGCCTCCGCATGCCGCACCGCCTCGTCCCGCAACGGCCGCAGCCGCTCCGCGAGCCCCGGGTGGGCGGCCATCACGGCGTCGTACCGCGCGGCCAGCCCGTCGCTGTCACGGGCCGCACGCGCGCGTGCCCGGTCGGCGGCCGACGGGCTGCCGCCCGTGGCGTCGGAGTCGGCTGGGCCGGGCGAGCAGCCGGTGAGCAGGGCGACGCCCGCGGCCGAGGCGAGCAGGGTCCTTCTGCGCGGCCCCGAGGGCATGCGCGGCGACAGAGAAAACGACACGGCTGACGTCCTCGAAGGCTCGTACGAAAGGACTGGGCGGCACGCCCAATGATCACCGTACCCGCGCATGTGTCCGAGGCCAGTCATCGGCACCGCCCGGCCCGAGGTGGACGGCAACACTGTCCGGGACCGGATACCCTTTGACCAGACACGCGACCTTCCCACAACAGCACACGCGGCCGAGGAGTCACCCGGATGAGCACCACCCAGAGCGAGAGGCTGCGAGAGCTGCTGGAACCGCTCGTCACCTCCCAGGGGCTGGATCTCGAGGAGATCGCGGTGGACTCGGTCGGACGCAAGCGAGTGCTGCGTGTCGTCGTCGACTCCGACACCGGAGCGGATCTCGACCGGATCGCCGATGTGAGCCGTGCGCTCTCGGCGAGGCTCGACGAAACGGACGCGATGGGCGAGGGCGAGTACACCCTCGAGGTCGGAACCCCGGGCGCGGAACGCCTCCTCACACAGCACCGGCACTATGTGCGCGCCACCGGCCGGCTGGTCAGATTCCAGCTGACGGAGGGCGAAGAGCTGGTGGCCAGAATCCTCACCGTCGACGACGAGGGCGTCGACATCGAGGTACCCGGGGTCAAGGGCCGCAGGCCCACGGCGCGCAGGCTCACCTTCGACGACATCGCCAAGGCGCGTGTCCAGGTCGAGTTCAGCCGCAAGGAAAAGCAGGACCACAAGGACATGACGGAAGAGGAGGAGGCGTAGCCGTGGACATCGACATGAGCGCCCTGCGGGGCTTGGTCCGGGAGAAGGAGATCTCCTTCGACCTGCTCGTCGAGGCGATCGAGGCGGCCCTCCTCATCGCCTACCACCGCACCGAGGGAAGCCGCCGGCACGCGCGCGTGGAGCTCAACCGGGAGACCGGACATGTGACCGTGTGGGCGAAGGAGGACCCCGAGGACCTGGAGCCGGGCCAGGAGCCCCGCGAGTTCGACGACACGCCGTCCGGTTTCGGCCGGATCGCCGCGACCACCGCCAAACAGGTCATCCTGCAGCGGCTGCGCGACGCCGAGGACGACGCCACGCTCGGCGAGTACGCCGGCCGCGAGGGCGACATCGTCACCGGCGTGGTCCAGCAGGGCCGCGACCCGAAGAACGTGCTCGTCGACATCGGCAAGCTGGAGGCCATCCTGCCGGTGCAGGAGCAGGTGCCCGGCGAGAGCTACCCGCACGGGATGCGGCTGCGGTCGTACGTCGTGCGAGTGGCGAAGGGCGTCCGCGGCCCGTCGGTGACCCTGTCCCGTACGCACCCCAATCTGGTGAAGAAGCTGTTCGCGCTGGAGGTGCCGGAGATCGCCGACGGGTCCGTCGAGATCGCCGCCATCGCCCGCGAGGCCGGTCACCGCACCAAGATCGCCGTCCGGTCCACCCGGGCGGGCCTGAACGCCAAGGGCGCCTGCATCGGCCCCATGGGCGGGCGGGTGCGCAACGTGATGGCCGAGCTGAACGGCGAGAAGATCGACATCGTCGACTGGTCGGACGACCCGGCCGAGATGGTGGCGAACGCGCTGTCCCCCGCTCGGGTGTCCAAGGTCGAGGTCGTTGACATGACCGCCCGCTCCGCGCGCGTGACGGTGCCCGACTACCAGCTGTCCCTGGCGATCGGCAAGGAAGGGCAGAATGCCCGACTTGCGGCCCGGCTCACCGGCTGGCGGATCGACATCCGTCCGGACATCGAACAGCCCGGCGAATAGCCGGAGGAATAGATCTCGCCCCCGGTGGGTTGGATCACGTCAGTTATACGCCCTGCAACTGTTCGATCTCTGCCCCAAAGGGGTGAGGTCGTTACGGGGAGGTAGACTAAGGAGTGTCTGGCCGGACGCGTGCCCGAGCATGCCCGGAACGCACCTGTGTGGGGTGCCGGGAGCGAGCGGCCAAGACCGAGCTGCTGCGCATCGTGGCGATCAAGGACGCATGCGTCCCCGATCCTCGCGGTACGCTGCCCGGCCGGGGTGCCTATGTACACCCCGCCTTGGTCTGTCTCGACCAGGCGATACGTCGCCGGGCGTTCACGCGGGCACTGCGCGCCCCGGGAGCGCTCGACACAAAGGCGTTGCGCCAATACGTCGAGCGGACAACAGTTGCTGAGCAGGCAACACGGTAAGAGCGTGCCGTACGGAACCCCCCGTGCGGCCTGGTACCTCGCGAGTCGAAAGCAGGTCGAGATTGCGATGAGCACTCGATGAGTACGCGATGAGTACGCCCATGAACTAGCGACGGTCCGGCCGCAACCCGGACCTCAAAGGAGCGAAGTGGCTAAGGTCCGGGTCTACGAACTCGCCAAGGAGTTCGGTGTCGAGAGCAAGGTCGTCATGGCCAAGCTCCAGGAACTCGGTGAATTCGTCCGATCGGCGTCTTCGACGATCGAGGCGCCCGTAGTGCGCAAACTGACTGACGCCTTCCAGCAGGGCAGTGGCAACGGCAAGTCCGCCGCGAAGCCCGCGCCCCGGAAGGCGGCCCCCAAGCCCGCCGCGCCGTCTCCGGCGCAGGCGGCTCGTCCGGCTGCCCCGAAGCCGGTCGTCCCCAAGCCTCCGGCTGCCCAGCAGCCCGCGGCCCCGGCGGCTCCCGCCGCTCCGGCGTCCGCGCCGACCCCCGGCCCGCGTCCGACGCCGGGCCCGAAGCCCGCGCCGCGTCCGGCCCCGGCCGCCCCGGAGTTCACCGCTCCGCCGTCGGCCCCGACCCCGGCCGCCGCGTCCGGCCCCAAGCCGGGCGCCCGTCCCGGTGCCCCCAAGCCCGGTGGCCGTCCCGGCGGCCAGGACCGTCAGGGCCAGCGTCCCGGCGGTCAGGGCCCGCGTCCCGGCGCTTCGGCGCCGCGTCCGGGTGCCCGTCCGGCCGGTCCGCGCCCGGGTAACAACCCCTTCACCTCCGGTGGCTCGACCGGCATGGCGCGCCCGCAGGCGCCCCGTCCGCAGGGCCAGCGTCCCGGCGGTGGCCCCGGTGGCCCCGGCGCCGGTCCCCGTCCGCAGGGCCCCGGTGCCCAGGGCGGCGGTCCGCGTCCGCAGGCTCCGGGCGGCTCCCGGCCGAGCCCCGGCTCGATGCCGCGTCCGCAGGGTGGCGCCCCGCGTCCCGGCGGCGGTCCCGCCGGTCCCCGTCCGAACCCGGGCATGATGCCGCAGCGTCCCGCTGCCGGCCCGCGTCCCGGCCCCGGCGGCGGTCGCGGCCCGGCCGGTGCCGGTCGTCCCGGCGGCGGCGGTCGTCCCGGTGGCGGCGGCGGTTTCGCCGGTCGTCCCGGTGGTGGCGGCGGCGCCCGTCCGGGTGGCGGCGGCGGTTTCGCCGGTCGTCCCGGTGGCGGCGGTCCCGGTGGTGGCGGCGGCTTCGGCGGTGGCGGCGGTGGCCGTCCCGGCTTCGGCGGTCGTCCCGGCGGTGGCCCCGGCGGCCGTGGTGGCACGCAGGGTGCCTTCGGGCGTCCCGGTGGTCCCGCGCGTCGTGGCCGCAAGTCGAAGCGGCAGCGCCGTCAGGAGTACGAGGCCATGCAGGCCCCGTCGGTCGGCGGTGTGATGCTGCCTCGCGGCAACGGCGAGACCATTCGCCTGTCGCGCGGTGCCTCGCTCACCGACTTCGCGGAGAAGATCAACGCCAACCCGGCGTCGCTCGTCGCGGTCATGATGAACCTCGGCGAGATGGTCACGGCCACGCAGTCCGTCTCCGACGAGACGCTCCAGCTCCTCGCCGACGAGATGAACTACACGGTTCAGATCGTCAGCCCGGAGGAGGAGGACCGCGAGCTGCTCGAGTCCTTCGACATCGAGTTCGGTGAGGACGAGGGCTCCGAGGAGGACCTGGTCGTCCGTCCGCCGGTCGTGACCGTCATGGGTCACGTCGACCACGGTAAGACCCGCCTGCTCGACGCCATCCGCAAGACGAACGTCATCGCGGGCGAGGCCGGTGGCATCACCCAGCACATCGGTGCCTACCAGGTCGCGACCGAGGTCAACGGCGAGGACCGGGCGATCACCTTCATCGACACCCCGGGTCACGAGGCGTTCACCGCCATGCGTGCCCGCGGTGCGAAGTCGACCGACATCGCGATCCTCGTGGTGGCGGCCAACGACGGTGTGATGCCCCAGACGGTCGAGGCGCTGAACCACGCCAAGGCGGCCGACGTGCCGATCGTGGTCGCGGTCAACAAGATCGACGTCGAGGGCGCGGACCCGACCAAGGTGCGCGGTCAGCTGACCGAGTACGGCCTGGTGGCCGAGGAGTACGGCGGCGAGACGATGTTCGTCGACATCTCCGCCAAGCAGGGCCTGCACATCGACAGCCTGCTGGAGGCGGTCGTGCTGACCGCCGACGCCGCCCTGGACCTGCGGGCCAACCCGAACCAGGACGCGCAGGGCATCGCGATCGAGTCCCGTCTCGACCGCGGCCGCGGTGCCGTATCGACGGTCCTCGTCCAGCGAGGCACGCTGCGGGTCGGCGACACGATGGTGGTCGGCGACGCGTACGGCCGCGTCCGGGCGATGCTCGACGACACCGGCAACAACGTCGCCGAGGCGGGTCCCTCGACGCCGGTCCAGGTCCTGGGTCTGACCAACGTCCCGGGCGCCGGCGACAACTTCCTCGTCGTCGACGAGGACCGCACGGCCCGCCAGATCGCCGAGAAGCGCGCGGCGCGCGAGCGCAACGCGGCCTTCGCCAAGCGCACCCGCAGGGTCTCCCTGGAGGACCTGGACAAGGTGCTCAAGGCCGGCGAGGTCCAGCAGCTCAACCTCATCATCAAGGGTGACGCTTCTGGTTCCGTCGAGGCCCTGGAGTCCTCGCTGCTCCAGCTCGACGTCGGCGAAGAGGTCGACATCCGCGTCCTGCACCGCGGCGTCGGTGCGGTCACGGAGTCCGACATCGACCTGGCGATGGGCTCGGACGCCATCGTGATCGGCTTCAACGTGCGCGCCGCCGGGCGTGCCGCGCAGATGGCCGAGCGCGAGGGCGTGGACGTCCGCTACTACTCGGTCATCTACCAGGCGATCGAGGAGATCGAGGCGGCCCTCAAGGGCATGCTCAAGCCGGAGTTCGAGGAAGTCGAGCTCGGTACGGCGGAGATCCGCGAGGTCTTCCGCTCGTCCAAGCTGGGCAACATCGCGGGTGTGCTCATCCGCTCCGGCGAGGTCCGGCGCAACACCAAGGCGCGCCTCCTCCGCGACGGCAAGGTCATCGCGGAGAACCTCACCATCGAGGGTCTGCGTCGCTTCAAGGACGACGTCACCGAGATCCGCGAAGGGTTCGAGGGCGGTATCAACCTCGGCAACTTCAACGACATCAAGGTCGACGACGTCATCGCGACGTACGAGATGCGCGAGAAGCCCCGGGCGTAACAGCCAGTGGTAGGCGGTGGCCGACAGGACATTGTTCCTGTCGGCCACCGCAGCTTGCCTTCAAGGGGCGCGGGGAACTGCGCGACCAGCCACAGACAACCGCCGGACGCAACACAACACTCACCACCACGGCGACAACGCGGATTGCCGGGGCGCAGCCCCAGGCAAAACCGGTCGAACCCCCGGCGGGCGGCGCGGTACCGTTCTTGAGGGCTTCATCGATCCCGTACCGGCGGGTGAACCGGTTACACATGTATGTGGGGACGCTGTCCTTCGACCTGCTCCTCGGCGACGTACGGTCGCTGAAGGAGAAGCGCTCCGTCGTCCGCCCGATCGTCGCCGAACTCCAGCGGAAGTACGCGGTGAGCGCGGCCGAGGTGGACCACATGGACCTCTACCGCAGGGCCCAGATCGGCCTGGCGGTGGTCTCCGGAGACGCGGCGCACGTGAGCGACGTGCTGGACCGGTGCGAGCGGCTGGTCGCCGGGCGCCCCGAGGTGGAACTGCTGTCGGTCAGGCGCCGCTTCCACGGCGACGACGACTGACCCAGAGAACGTAGATCAGGAAAGAACGGGAGACGGACCAGTGGCCGACAACGCGCGTGCCAAGAGGCTGGCGGACCTCATCCGAGAGGTGGTGGCCCAGAAGCTGCAGCGCGGGATCAAGGACCCGCGGCTCGGCTCACACGTCACCATCACGGACACCCGGGTGACGGGCGACCTGCGGGAGGCGACCGTCTTCTACACCGTGTACGGGGACGAGGAGGAGCGGACGGCCGCGGCCGCCGGCCTGGAGAGCGCCAAGGGCATCCTGCGCTCCGAGGTCGGCAAGGCGGCCGGCGTGAAGTTCACGCCGACGCTGACCTTCGTCGCCGACGCCCTCCCGGACACCGCCCGGACCATCGAGGACCTCCTCGACAAGGCCCGCCAGTCCGACGAGAAGGTGCGCGAGGCCTCGGCGGGCGCCACCTACGCCGGTGAGGCCGACCCGTACAAGAAGCCGGGTGAGGACGAGGACGACACCACCGCATGACCCAGAAGCACACCACGCCCGACGGCCTTGTCATCGTCGACAAGCCGTCGGGCTTCACTTCGCACGACGTGGTCGCCAAGATGCGCGGCATCGCCAGGACGCGCCGCGTCGGCCACGCCGGCACCCTCGACCCGATGGCGACGGGCGTCCTCGTCCTCGGCGTCGAGAAGGCGACCAAGCTCCTCGGGCACCTCGCGCTGACCGAGAAGGAGTACCTGGGCACGATCCGCCTGGGCCAGACGACCGTCACCGACGACGCCGAGGGCGAGATCACGGGATCGGTCGACGCATCGAAGATCACCCGGGACGCCATCGACGCCGGGATCGCCAAGCTGACCGGCGACATCATGCAGGTGCCGTCCAAGGTCAGCGCCATCAAGATCAACGGCGTGCGCTCCTACAAGCGGGCCCGGGACGGCGAGGACTTCGACATCCCGGCCCGCCGTGTGACGGTGTCGTCGTTCAGCGTGTACGACGTCCGGGAGGCCGTCGCCGAGGACGGCACCCCCGTGCTCGACCTGGTCGTGTCGGTGGTCTGCTCCTCCGGCACCTACATCCGCGCCCTCGCCCGTGACCTCGGCGCCGACCTGGGCGTCGGCGGCCACCTCACGGCGCTGCGCAGGACGCGCGTCGGGCCGTACAAGCTCGACTCGGCCCGCACTCTGGAGCAACTCCAGGAGGAGCTGACCGTGATGCCGATCGCCGAGGCGGCCGCGGCCGCGTTCCCGCGCTGGGACGTGGACGGCAGGCGGGCCCGGCTGCTCACCAACGGCGTGCGGCTCGACATGCCCGACGCGTACGCGGGCGCCGGGCCGGTGGCTGTCTTCGATCCCGAGGGCCGCTTCCTCGCGCTCGTGGAGGCACAGCGCGGCAAGGCCAAGAGCCTCGCCGTCTTCGGCTGACAGCCACTAGAGCTGTCTCGTCATGGCTTGCCCGTGGAGCGGCGGTCACGGGGTTCTGCGTTCCCGCCGCTCCACGGTCCCCCCTCGGTTCCCCCACCCCTAGGGTGTATCCAGCGATCCCGGTCCGTTCACCCGACCAGGCAGGCGCTCGGAGTGAACCAGGGGAGCGCAAGGGGGCGCGTTCGCCACGCGTGCTGTTTCCCTGATCATCCCGCCCCTACCGTCGAGGTCAGGGCACAGATGTACGGCGGTACGGCGGGGAGGCTCGACCATGGCGGTACAAGGCCGGGGGGCCGCACCGAAGAACGGCGGGCTCGACCCGCGCGACGACGTCCTCGTCCGTATCCACGACCTCGCCGGGCGTCCGCGCGGCACCGGCGTCGTCGCCGACCACCACGGCACCGTCCTCACCAGCCACGAGGCCGTCGACGGACTGGCCCGGCTGGTCCTGCGCGCCGGGGACCGCAGCTGTGTCGTGCCCGCCGACGCGGTCACCGCGCTGCCGGAGCGGAACCTGGCCCTCGTAGGCACCGAAGGGCTTGGCGTGGAGCCGCTGCCGATCACCGTGCGGGACGAGGTCGAGACCGGCGCGTACGTGCGCATCGCGGCGGGCTGCTGGCGTGAGGCGCGGGTGCTGGGAGCGGCGACGGATGTGACGTACACGGCCACGGATCGCTTCCGCCGGCTCGACGACGTACTGGAGCTGGCTATCGGCACGGCCGGGCGGGACGCGCTGCGGCTGGGCGGTGGGGCGGCCGGGGGGCCGGTCGTCGACGTTGTCACCGGTGCCGTGATCGCCGTGCTCGGGACCGCGCTGCACACCGGCCGGCGTGACTGGGGGTTCGCCGTGCCGCTGCGGCCCACCGCGAGCGGTCCGCTCGCCGACCTGCTCGCGCGCAACGCGGCGACGGTGCCCGCGTACGGGGCTGATCTCAATCTCGCCGGGGTGCTGGAACTGACGGCCATGTCGGTGGCGCAGGACGGTCCGCCGACAGCGACGGTGGGTCACGCCGGCGAGGAGGGGGTCGTCGCGCCTGTTGAACGCGCGGCGGTCGTACGGGAGTTCGCTGCGTTCGCCGAGGGGTCGGCCGCCGTTCTCGGGCTCGTCGGGCCGCCGGGCAGCGGTCGTACGACGGAACTCGCGGCGCTTGCCGCCCGGCGCGGCCGGGGTGCTGAACCGGCGCCGACGGTGTGGTTGCGGGGGGCCGATCTGAGGGAGGGGGACCGGTCGGTGGGGGACGCGGTTCGGCGGGCGCTGAGCCGGGCGGCCCGGGGTGTGGCGGCGGCTGAGGGTGACACCGGCCCCGAACGCCTGGCCGCGCTCGCGCGTGCCGCCGGTCGTCCCCTGCTTCTGCTGCTCGACAGTCCCGAAGAGATGCCCCCGGCTCTGGCCCACCGTCTCCCCGAGTGGACAGAGGGGACCGTGCGGTGGCTGGGGGAGACGGGGGCGCGGCTGGTCGTGGCGTGCCGGGCGGAGTACTGGGAGCGGGCGGGGGCGGAGTTCCCCGAGGAGTGCCTGTACCCGGGGGCGGGACAGCCCGATGGCCTGCCGCCCTGCGTCTGCCTTGGTGACCTCGACGAGGACGAGGCCCGCCGCGCCCGCGCGCGTTACGGCCTCCCCGAAGACGCCCTCGCCGCCACCGACGCCCGCCACCCCCTCACCCTCCGTCTCCTCTCCGAGGTTCTCGCCGCTGTCCCGGACGCCCGGCTCGATGGCCCGCTCGACCGGCACGACGTCCTCGCCGCCCACCTGGACCTGCTGTGCCTGCGCGTGGCCGTACGGCTCGCCGCCGAGGACGGACTGCGCGGCACCGCCGTACGACGGCTGGCGGCGAAGGTGGCCGGGCAGGTGCACGAGGCCGCCCGGCTCAGCCTCGGGCCCGGGCAGGGGGAGCTGGACCGGGAGGTGTTCGAGGCGCTGTTCCCGCCAGGCCCGGCCCCGGCCCGGCTCGGCGGCGGCACCGGCTGGGCGTCCGCCGTCCTCACCGAGGGCCTCCTCGTCCCGGCCGGCACCGGCTACCGCTTCGCCCACGAGGAACTGGCCGACTGGCTCCAGGGCACGCACCTCGACTTGGACGAGGCCCTGCGCGCCCTGGTCCACCATCGCCGGGCTCCCGGCGCCGACCAGCCGATTTCCCTCCCGCACCACCGCATCGGCCCCGTCGTGCAGGCGCTGCTCCTGCTCGCCCGGCAGCACGGCACGCACCGGCTCGCCGTCCGTCTGGAGGAGCTGGTGCACGCGCTGGACGCCGACCCGCACTCCTGGTGGGCCGCCCGGCTGCTCGGCGCGACGCTGCGCCAGGTGCCGGACGCCACGCCGTATCTCCGGGTGCTGCGGCTGCTCGCCGACGCGATCGTCGACTGGCGGTGGCGGGGGCGGCCCGTGCCGGGGGAGTTCGGGCCCGGCTTCTGGACGGAGCCGGCACTGCCCGACGCCGAGCGCTTCGACCTGCTGCGCCGCCTGGTCCTCGCCGACACCGGCCCGGCCGACGGGGGCCGCTACCTCGACGCCGCCGCCCAGCTGCTCGCCGCCGACCCCACTGCCGTACAACCGCATCTCATGCGCTGGTTCGACGACGAGCGGCCGCTCCCGGCGGCGCCGCACGCGACCGTGGCGACGGCCGCGCAGGCGCTGCTGCACACGCATCGGCACCGGGCATTGGACGACCTCACGGAGGCGCTGCTGGACAGTGGGCACCGGCGGGGCGACGAGCTGCTCGGCGTATTCGCCGAGGAGGAGCCCTCCGCCGTGTGCCGGGCCGTGGACCGGTGGGCGCACGACGAGCGGTCGGCGCGGCGGCTCGCGGCGGTGGTGCACGGGCTGCGCGCCGCGCCGCACGCCCGCAGCGAGGCCGACCGCGAGCTGCTGCGCTACGCCGCCCTCGCCCTGCTCGCCCGCCCCGCCGACGGCAGCCTGCACGGCGGGGCGCTCGCCCTCCTCGTACGCGATCCGCACACCCGGGCCCGGCACCTGCCACGGGCCGTCGAGCACTTCGCGGCCGTTGATCCACAGCTGCCCGCGAGCGCACTGGTGACCGCCTTGGCGACCCACCCGGAGCCGGTGCTCGGCGCCTTCCGGGCCCGGCTGCACCGGCCGGACGCCGGGGAGGCGCTGTTCACACTGGCCGACGCGGCGACCCCGGCGCTGGCGCGGCGGGTCGCCGGCCTCGTGCGGGACGCCGTGACGCTGCGCCCGGACCGGGCCGCGCCCGTGGCCGCGTACGTCGACCGGCGCCTCGACGCCGGGCCCACCGCCAGGACCGTACTGTTCCCGCTGGTCACCGGCCTGCTGAACGGTGGACCCGAGCAGCTGCGGATGGCGCTCGCCGCCGTCCTCGGCGCGCCCGGCGCGCCTGCCTCCCGCGCCCTGCGCCGCGAACTGTGCGACTTCCTCCTCGTCCACGAGCAGGCCCCGCCCGTGCTGGAAACCCTGCTGCGTACGGCCGCCCGGCACGGCGGGGACGAGCTGCGCGCCCTGGTCCACCGCACCGGCATGCTCCTCGTCCGCACCCCGGCCGGCGCGACCCGTTTCGACCGCACCCTCCTCGACCTCGGCCGCGAGGTCCCCGGCTTCGCCGCCCGGGTCGCACACTGGCTGAACGACGCCCCGCAGGACTGGGCCGCGGTGGTGGGACCCAGCACCCGCAGGATGATCGAGAAGGTGGTCGGCGGACGGGTTCCCGCATGACCACGGGAGTGCACGTGCGTCCGGTCACAGCCCCCATGCCGGTGCGGGCCGGACCCCCTCGGCATGGCACCCTTAGACCTGCGTAAGAGGCATACACGGACACGGGTTCGAGGAGCGGTCACAGTGCAGCGCTGGCGTGGCTTGGAGGACATCCCCGAGGACTGGGGGCGCAGCGTCGTCACCATCGGCTCCTACGACGGTGTCCACCGCGGACACCAGCTGATCATCCGGCACGCCGTGGAACGCGCCCGGGAGCTGGGTGTCCCTGCCGTCGTCGTCACCTTCGACCCGCACCCGAGCGAGGTCGTCCGCCCCGGCAGCCACCCGCCGCTGCTCGCCCCGCACCACCGCCGCGCCGAACTGATGGCGGAGCTGGGTGTGGACGCGGTGCTGATCCTGCCCTTCACGGCGGAGTTCTCGAAACTCTCGCCGGCCGATTTCGTCGTCAAGGTCCTGGTCGACAAGCTGCACGCCAAGGCGGTCGTCGAGGGCCCCAACTTCCGCTTCGGCCACCGTGCCGCGGGAAACGTGGAGTTCCTCGCCGAACAGGGCAAGGTTTACGACTTCGAGGTCGAGGTCATCGATCTGTTCGTGTCGGGCGAGGCGGGCGGCGGCGAGCCGTTCTCGTCGACGCTGACGCGGCGGCTGGTGGCCGCGGGGGATGTGGAGGGCGCCGCGGAGATCCTCGGCCGCCCGCACCGGGTCGAAGGTGTCGTCGTACGCGGGGCTCAGCGCGGCCGTGACCTGGGCTTCCCCACGGCCAACGTCGAGACCCTGCCGCACACCGCGATCCCGGCCGACGGGGTGTACGCGGGGTGGCTCGTGGTGGACGGCGAGGCCATGCCGGCCGCGATCTCCGTGGGCACCAACCCGCAGTTCGACGGGACCGAGCGCACGGTGGAGGCGTACGCCATCGACCGGGTGGGGCTGGATCTGTACGGGCTGCATGTCGCCGTCGACTTCCTGGCCTTTGTACGGGGGCAGGCGAAGTTCGAGACGCTTCAGGCTCTGCTGGAGCAGATGGCGGACGATGTGAAGCGGTGCCGGGAGCTGGTTGGGGCGGCGGAGGGGGCGGCGTAGCCTCTGTTTCTCCGATACTCCGATGCTCCGATACTTCGATATGAAGGGCGGCCGGTGCCTGTGGGGCACCGGCCGCCCTTTGTTCACGGCCGTTCGCTACTGCTGGGGTGGGCCTTCGGGCTGGCCGGGCTGGGGGTAGCCGTAGCCGTAGCCCGGGTGCTGGGGCTGTTGGGGGTGCTGGGGGTGGGGAGCCTGCTGTCCGGGCTGACCCGGCTGGCCCGGCTGTGGCGGGTAGGGCTGGCCGGGGGCGTACTGCTGGCCGGGCATGGGCTGTCCCGGCATGGGCGGCTGGCCGGGCATCGGCTGTCCCGGCATGGGCTGGCTGGGCAAGGGCTGGCCCGGCATCGGCGGGGCGGCGACCGGTGGCGGGTTGCCGTCGCTGGTCCACAGGCCGTGCATCTGCTGGTGGCGTACGAAGTCCTCGGCGACCATGGCCGCGAGGTTGAAGTACGCCTCCCGCACCTTCGGCCGCATCATGTCGAGGTCGACCTCGGCACCGGCGGCGAGATGCTCGTCGAACGGCACGACGATGACGCCCCGGCACCGCGTCTCGAAGTGCGCCACGATGTCCTCGACCTTGATCATCTTGCCGGTCTCGCGGACGCCGGAGATGACGGTGATGGAACGTGAGACCAGGTCGGCGTACCCGTGCGCGGACAGCCAGTCCAGCGTCGTACTGGCGCTGCTCGCACCGTCCACGGACGGCGTCGAGATGATGATGAGCTGGTCGGCGAGGTCGAGCACACCGCGCATGGCGCTGTAGAGCAGGCCGGTACCGGAGTCGGTGAGGATGATCGGGTACTGCTTGCCGAGCACGTCGATCGCGCGCCGGTAGTCCTCGTCGTTGAAGGTCGTCGAGACGGCCGGGTCGACGTCGTTGGCGATGATCTCCAGGCCGGAGGGGGCCTGGGAGGTGAACCGCCGGATGTCCATGTACGAGTTGAGGTACGGGATCGCCTGGACCAGGTCACGGATGGTGGCCCCGGTCTCCCGGCGGACGCGGCGGCCGAGCGTACCGGCGTCCGGGTTGGCGTCGATCGCGAGGATCTTGTCCTGGCGCTCGGTGGCGAGCGTGGAACCGAGGGCGGTGGTCGTCGTGGTCTTGCCGACGCCGCCCTTGAGGCTGATCACGGCGATGCGGTAGCAGGACAGCACCGGCGTCCGCATCAACTGCAGCTTCTGCTGACGCTCGGCCTCCTCCTTCTTGCCGCCCAACTTGAACCGGGAGCCGGCCGCGCCCGGACGTCCGCTCTTCGCCTTCTGCTTCTTGTTGTTGAGCAGCCGGTCGGAGGACAGCTCGACGGCCGCGGTGTAACCGAGCGGCGCGGCACCGGGGTTGGTGGGCTGGCGCTGGTCGTGCTGGAGGGGTTGCGGCCAGGCGGTGCCGAGACGGGGGTCTGCGGGTGGGGTGGGGGGTTGGTGGGGGTGGGGCTGGGCCTGGTGTGGGGGTTGGGGCTGAGCCTGGGGCTGGTGCGGGGGCTGGGGGAATCCCTGGGGGGCGCCGGTGGGGGACTGGGCCGGGATTTGCGGGTTTTGGGGGTTTGGGGTGTTGTGCGGGTTCTGGGCGTCGGGCTGTGGGGGGATGCCTGGGTGGGCGGCGGCCTGGTGCGGCGCCTGATGCTGCGCTGGGGGCTGGGGGAAGCCGTAGCCGCCCTGGGGGTTGGGGACGCCGGGGTGGGGGAAGCCGTAACCGCCCTGGGCGTTGGGGGTGCCGGGGTGCGGGAAGCCGTAGCCCTGCTGGGCGTTGGGGTCGGGGGTGGCCGGCTGCTGGGCGTTGGGGGTGTTGGGGGCCGGTGCCTGGGCCGGCGGGGTCCATGCGGGCTGCGGCGGCTGGGGCTGGAAGGGCGGCTGCTGCGGAGGCAGGGGCGGCTGGCCCTGCGCGGCGGTCGGCTGTGGCTGGGGCTGTGGCTGCGTGGAGGGCGCGCTCGGGTCCGGCTGCTGGGGCTGGGGCTGGGGCTGCGGCTGTGCGGGCCACTGGGCGGGGGAGGCCGGAGCCGCGGGCTGGTACGACGGCGGCAGCGGCGGCACTCCGGTCTGCGGGGCGGGCGGGGGAGTCCAGGCGGAGGGCGCGTCGGACGTTGCCGGTGCGTCGGCCTGGGGGGTGTTGTCCTGGGGAGCGTCGTCGTGTGGCGCCGCGTCGGAGGATTCCGTCTCGGCAGGGTCGGCTGCATCGGTCGACTCGGCGTCGGTGGGAGCAGCGTCTTCCGTCGCGTCGGTGACCTCTGACTCGTCGGCGCTGGCGTCGGGGTCGGCGGAGGGACGGTCGTTCTCGACGCCACCGTCCGCGGTGGCGCCCGCCTCCTCCGACTCACCCTCGGGCTGCGCGCCGGCCTTGGCCTCGGCGTCGGCTGCGGCCGCGAGGTCGGCGATCTCCCGCTTCAGAGAGGCCGCGGAGAACCGCATGGTGGCGCCGCTCTCCAGGTCCCCGTTCCCGGACTCGGCCTCCTCGGAAGCCCTGGGAGCCTCCGGTGCGGGAGCGACCGGCGGCTGAGGCTCGAACCCACTCCCCTCGGGAAGCCTCGGCACACCCCCGGACTCCCCGCTCACCGGCGCGGCCGGCGGCGGGAACGGAACCCCCGGCACGGGAGCGGGCGGAGGCGGCGTGAACGGCACGCCAGGCATCGGCACGGGCGCGGGCGGCGCAAAAGGCGCCGCCGGACCGGAGTGAGCCGACGGCCCGAAGTCCGCGGACGGGGTGGAGGGGGAGGAGGGCGCGGGCGCAGAGGGCACCGCAGAACCGGAAGCAGCCCCAGAAGGCCCAGAAGACCCAGAAGGTCCCGAAGCCCCAGACTCGGACGAACCGGCCCCCGAATCCCCCGAGTGCCCCGAATCCCCCGACCCCCCGGACGCGTTCTGCGTGTACCAGGCAGGCGGCGCATAGTCGATGGTGAACTCGCCCGTCATATCGACGGCCGCCTCCGCGTCGGGCTGGTCATCGCCGGGCGTCGCCCAGCCCCCGCGGATCCCGTCCCGATCGCTGCTCACAATTCCTCCTGGTGTGGTCGAGCACCCTCATGCCGTGCTGGGGCGACCATTGCTGTCGTTCGATTCACTGGGCTGTCCCCCCGGGTCACCCCGGAACGCGCATCACCCTGTGCCGGGTACTCGCTACGTGCCCCGCCCCAGCCTAATCAAGAAAGGGGCGGGCACGGCAGGCGCGTCTGCGCCCCGACGCACGTCCGGGCACAAAGCCGGGTGGTCGCCGTCGACCGACAGTCAAATGGGGCACGGATCCGTCGGTTGTCCCTCCCGGTCAGTCCATTCGGCGGGCCACGCCCAGCAGACCGATCTCGGCGTCCGTGGGCTGTGTGACCACGTACTGGCGATCGCCGTCAGTGCACCAAAGGGTGATGCCGTCGCCGAGCGTGGGCAGCGGTTCGTACTCGGCGCGGGGCAGGCCGATCACCCGACCGACCTCCGCCGCCTCGTCCGGCGACACCCGCTGCACTCCGATCAGCCGCGCCTGACGCATCAACCGGGGTGCCACCGGGCTGAGATAGGGCAGCAGCGTCAGCACCGACTGCCAGGGCGCCGACACCACGCGTCCGCGAGGCGGGCGCATGCCGCAGTCCCGGATCACCAGGACCGGGCTGCCCGCCGAGGCGCCGAGCGGAGGAACCCGGCCCACTTCGTGCACGGTCATCCCGGACTGGCCGCCGCCCACCGCCTGCACCACCTGCGCCCAGTGCTGGGCGCGGCCGGTCTCGACGGCGACCCTCGCGCCCGTCGCCGTGGCGCGCAGCGCGAGCACCTGGGCCGTCCACAGACCACCGATCAGCAGCACGTCGTACGGCGTAGGACGATTCACCCCGAGCACGGCGGGCTGGCCCTCGGCGGTGACGCCGACGACCACGCCGTCGTCCCCGATGGGAAGCGACAGCGCGTCGAACTGGTCGACCGGCAGGGTGTGCCGCGGGTGCCGGGGACCGAGCAGTCCGAAACCGGTGCGCAGCCGCTGCGCGAGGCCGCCACCCTCGGAGCGTGTCAGGGACGACGCGGCCGATGTCAAGGTCGATGTCGCTGTCGTCACGGCGGCCATCAGCGGGCACCTCCGAGCGGCAGGGTGGCGAGGACCCCGGGCAGTTGTTCGCGGTCCAGACGGGCCAGTCCGGTCCGTGTCTGCCGCGCGACGCGTTCCAGCTCCTGCCGCGAGGCGGCCAGTTCGGTGCTGCTGCGCCCGGTGATCCGCACGTGCCCGGTGAGGGCGACGTCCTGCTGCCCACCCCTGGCCAGCGTGAGGCTGAGCGTCGTCGCCAGTGCGGGCACGGAGGTCAACTGCGCCACCAACTGCGGCAGACCGGTGCCGGAGCCGCCGAGCGCGGGCCAGCGGCGCACCCAGTACGTGGTGTGTCTGCGGTTGTCGCAGCGCCAGCTGCGACTGGTCTCCTCGGTCCGCCGCCGGGGCGCGTCACTCTGCGCGGCCTGGGCGGTGACCATGGGGTTGGCGCAGGCGGAGGTCGCGATGGCGGCGGTCACCTCGTCCTCGGTGAGCACGCTCACCCGGAATCCGGCGCCCGTCAGCCGGCTCGCCAGATGCTCCGCCGACCGCACCAGGCACTTCTGTGCGCCGACGAGGCCGCCGCCGCGGGCGGTCACCGCCTCTGGGCACAGTTCGGGGTCCAGCTTCAGCGCGATCCACATCACGCGGACGGCGGGGGAGGCGGTCTGCGCCTGGAGCTGCTGATAGTTGGTCACCACGACCGATTGCTGGGGCAGGTACGGGGCGGGCGCGGGCTGGGTGTGCAGCACGATCTGTGCGGATTCCAGGCGGATTCCGTCGACATCCAGCGCGTCCCGCACCAGGGCGAGGGGGAGCGGTCGGCGGCTGCGCTCGGCGCGCAGCGCCCCGAAGTCCGCCTCCACTTGGAGAACGGCTGTGAGGAAGCCGCCGTCACCGACCATGCCGACGGGCCGTTGGTCGCGGTCGTTGCCGCGGCTGTAGCTGTAGGTGCGCAGGCTCGGGTCGCACTCGACGGCGGGGGCCAGCCCGGAGTCGGTGCCCGGCGGCACCGGGGTGGCTGCGGCCTTGCGGCGGCGGGAGCGCAGGGCCTGCACGCCGGCCAGCCACTCGGGCAGCGAGCGCCCTCGGCGCCGTACGAGCGCGAGCGCCACGAGAAGCACGGCGACCACGGCGGCCGGGACCAGCGCGTACGTACCGATCAGCCAGCCGCACACCACGAGTGCCGCCGCCAGTTCGAGCAGCACCAGCCGCTGCACGGCGAACGAGCCTGCGCGCCCCGAACGTGCCCTCAGGTGCGGTGTGACAGCGCCTTCGGCGACAGCGGTGCCGAGGGACCCCGCCGGACCGGCGCTGCCCGATCGTGACCTCGATTGCGATCGTGACCCGGCCCGCGGTGCGGAAGCCATCACTCCAAACCCCCCGAATCCGTCCCGAAAACCCTTGTCCACACGCTCCTGCGAGTGCTGAGCGCCCTACCCATGACACACGCACGGTCACGCAACAGGCATAGTAGGGGCCGGGTCTGACAACCGAGGCACCAGAGGCAACCAAGGGCGGGCGACGGCACTTTCACCGTCCCCAGGGCTCCGCACGGGGAGAGAGCGGACACAGATGGCATCACGCCGCGATGAACTCAACGCCTACACCTTCGCGAAGCGCCGCACACTCGCGTCCTTCCTGCGGCCCTCGCCGTCGGGTTCGGAGGAGGGCGCGCCGAAGCCGCTGAGCGCGGTCTGGCCCGGTGTCGTCGTCGGCGTGGTGATCCTCGCGGTGTTCGGCGCCATCGGCCTCTTCAGCCCCACCGCACGCAAGGGTTGGGACAACCCGGGCGAACACGTCATCGTCGCCAGTGACTCGACGACCCGCTACGTCGTACTGAAGACGGACGGCAAGAAGCAGCTGCACCCGGTGCTCAACATGGCCTCCGCGAAGCTGCTGTTGGACCCCGGCAAGAACAGCATCATCACCGTCGACGAGAAGGTCCTCGACAGCGGCAAGCCCCCGCACGGCGCCACCATCGGTATCCCGTACGCGCCCGACCGGCTGCCCTCCGCCGGCGAGGCGGAGACCCCCAAGCGCTGGGCGGTCTGCGAGCGCCCCGGCGACGGCGGCCGGGCCATCCAGAAGGCGGCGTTCGTCCTGGCCGAGAAGGAGTGGTCGAAGACCGAGGGCCGCAACAAGCTCTCGGGGGGCGACTTGATGTACGTCATCGGCCCGGACGGCAAGACGCAGTACGTCGTCGACTCCCGCGGCTACGCCTACCCGCTCGAGGACCCCACCGACAACGAGCTCCTCAAAGCCCTCGACACCCAGGGCCGCGCCCCGCAGCGCGTCTCCCAGGACTGGCTCGACACCCTGCACAAGGGCGACCCCCTGTCGATCCCGTCGATCAAGGGCACGCCCGGCGCCGAGGCCGGTGCGTCCGACATGCTCGGGAAGTACGACAAGGTCGGCATGGTCATCAAGGCCTACGACGGCTCGCGCATGCAGTACTACGTCGTCCTCCCCGGTGAGGTCGCCCGGATTACCGAGTTCACCGCCACGCTCCTGCTCAACAGCGGTGCCCTCGTCGCCGTCGGCCAGACCGGCGAGGCGCAGCAGGTCAGCCCCGGCGCGGTGGCCGACAGCACGACCTTCCTCGGCGACAGGAAGTGGCCGACGTACAAGCCGAAGACGGTCAACAACGGCACCAGCACCACCACCGGCCGCAACGCCGTCTGCAACGTCCTGCGCTCCGTGAACGCCGAGAGCGGCGCGACGACCCTGTCCACCTGGGCGGGCACCGACTTCCCCGCGCAGCTGCCCACCGGCTCCTCCAGCGCGTACGTCACCCCCGGCTCCGGACAGCTCTACCGTCAGTTCCAGGGCCAGGAGACCAAGGCGGGCAGTGTCTTCCTGGTGACCGACACCGGCCTGCGCTACGCCCTGCAGTCCAACAGCGACAGCGCCACCGATGACAAGGGCATCGGCACCTCCGCCGAGCAGCGCAAGCAGGAACTGACCGAGGCCAAGATCGCCCAGACCAGGCTCGGCTACGAAAAGGTCGACCCGGCGCCCGTCCCCGCGGCCTGGTCGACGTTCCTGCCCACGGGCCCCCGCCTGTCGGAGGCGGCGGCGCGGCAGCCGCAGGGTTCGTAGCGGAAAGGCCTTGGTGGAACTCATGCTGAAGGCACGAGAGATGAGGCCCAAGGGCCGTACGGTCGTGGCGACCCTGCTCGCCACGACAGTCCTCACGGTGACGACGCAACTCGCCCTGCCGGCCCCCGAAGCGCGGGCGGACGACAGCGGCCAGTGCACCTTCCCCTCGAAGCCGTACGAGGGCCGCCCCTGGGCGCTGCAACGCGTCAACCTCGATGAGCTCTGGGCCCAGTCGAAGGGCGCGGGCGTCCAGGTGGCCGTCATCGACACGGGCGTCGACGCCAAGAACCCCCAGCTCACCAAGGCCGTCGACGCATCCAAGGGCCAGAACTTCCTGCCCCCGAAGAACACCAAGGGTGAGGAGATCGAACGCGGCAACGCGAGCGGCACCACGGACACCGTCGGCCACGGCACCCGCGTGGCCGGCATCATCGCCGCACGCCCCGCCGAGGGAACCGGCTTCGTGGGCCTGGCCCCTGAGGCCACGATCATCCCGATCAAGCAGAACGACGCGGAGGGCAACGGAACGGCGGACACCCTGGCGATGTCGATCCGCCACGCGGTGGACGTGGGCGCGGACGTCATCAACATCTCCCAGGACACGGCCAAGGCGATCAAACCCGACGAGAGCCTGGAGCAGGCCGTGAACTACGCCCTATCCCGGGAGATCGTCGTCGTGGCGTCGGCCGGCAACGACGGCCTCGGCGGCAATGTCAAGATCACATACCCGGCGTCGTACAAAGGTGTCCTGGCCGTGGCCTCGTCGGACCGCAACAACGAACGGGCCCCGTTCTCCCAGTCGGGCGAGTTCGTAGGTGTGGCGGCCCCGGGCGTCGACATGATCTCCACCGTCCCCGGCAACGGCCACTGCTCCGACAACGGCACCAGTTTCTCCGCCCCCTACGTCGCCGGCGTGGCCGCGCTGCTGAAGGCCAAGTACCCCAAGTGGACGGCCCAGCAGATCGTCGCCCAGATCGAACAGACGGCGGAACGCTCGATCCCCGGCCATGACCGCCTGGTCGGCTGGGGCGTCGTCGACCCGGTCAAGGCCCTGACAGACGTCGACCCTGCCAACCCGATCGAGTCCCCCCAGCCCGAGCAGAACCTCACAGGCGCGAGGGCCCCCTCGATCGCGCCTGTCCACTTCGGCGAAACACCGGACGAACGCAATATCCGCCTGGGTACGTACGTGGTGGTTGGCGGGCTGGTCCTGGCAGCGGGTCTCGGGGGGACGGCGGTGGCGGTACGGGACGCGCGGCGTCGGCGGCGGGGCCTGGGAGGCCCGGCATGCTGACAGAACTCTCCATCACGCTCTTCGTCCTGTCCGCCCTGCTGATCCTGATGGCCTGCCTGAAGGCGGACGTTATCCGGAGATGGAGGGAATCCGTCAACCCCTCCGCCCCCGAGATCCCCGACGCGGCGTTCGTGGTCGCGCGCATCACCCTGATCGGAGTGGCGGTGGCCTGCGCCGTCTCGGGCGTCCAGGGCCTGGGTGTCGAGGACGACTTGAAGTGGAGCGACGACGAGCTGAAGAGCGCAGTGAATCAGGCCACCTACGAACTCGATGGATACCTGTACCGTGTCGACGAGTCGGGCGAGCCCGTGGCCGTTACCGACGACTACGAAACGCTGATCGAGAGCGAGGTCGTCGAGAACGGCGGAGGCGACGCCCCGCAGGGTGGCGTGGCCGCCGAGCCGGCCGCCGGTAACTCTGGCACCGATGCCTACTTCAACGTCTCCGGCAACGGCACGGACGCCGAATTCTGCACGCACATCAAGCGCGTGCGCTCGAAGCAGGACGACTACACGCCGCCAGGGCTGGACGAGGGCACCTGGACCCAGTTGGCTTACCGGCTTACTGTGACGACGCGGGAGGGGGCCTGCTGATCCGTCAGGCGAATGCCGGGCCCGATTCGCCCACGGTCAGCATGACGACGCTTCTGTGCAATGCCGAGATACCGTCGAATTAGACCTCTGAGCGCAACCCGGGCTCAGCGGCCTGCCCAGCCGTATTCGCGAATCAATTGCATGCTCGAGATTCCTCGACAGCCCGTGTGTAATCAGTGATGATTTTTTTCATTGCCTCCGCGTCTCGGTGTTCTGAGCCAGAAGCCTGGACGGCCGCATAAAGAACTTGATCTTTCCTTTGGCAGTCCGTCATCTTACTGAATGCTTGGTAGCCCGAGTAGGCGTACTTCCCGTCATCTGTGCGATGCTCCGGGTTCTCCAGAGTCATACCACGAGCGAATTCAATCACGGACATGTCGTTCCACCACTCCTGAGAGGTTTGAACGATCAACTTGCCATCTACAGAGATCGCGCACTTAACTACATTTTCCGATTTCGAAGTCGTTTTGATGGACAGCTTCTTTCCTGGCGGCAGGAAATTGGCGAGTTCCTCCGCGTTGATGCGCGTTCCGCACGCCGACTGCGGAATCGCATATTCGCGTTCCGTCTGTTCCCCTGTGCATCCTGCAAGCGCGGCAAGGAAAGTAGTCGTCCCGACAACTACCCAGACGCGGCGCGACGGCGTGTGAACTTGAGAGTTCTTCATGGCGTGCTCGCTTAAGGT
Organism: Streptomyces spinoverrucosus; assembly: GCF_006539505.1. Lineage (GTDB taxonomy): Bacteria > Actinomycetota > Actinomycetes > Streptomycetales > Streptomycetaceae > Streptomyces > Streptomyces spinoverrucosus. Next base: position 27,387 of record NZ_BJND01000027.1, on the reverse strand, counting down.
TGATTTATCCTGGATTGGTCGTGCTGCCGGGCGCCTGCCCGTCGAGGATGGCGCGAGCGTTGATGAAGCCCTGGCGGGCTGCTTCTCTAGACCATTTGTCTACGTCGTCGCCATTCAGTTTGTATTGCTCGGCAGTGGTGAGTGCGGCAGTGCTTACGTATTCGTTATTTGTGGAGAGAGAGGCCTGCCAGGCATCGCCCATTGCGTCGTATTTTTGCTGGAGTGCATGTCCCTCGGCATCTTTGAAGACTCGTTCCAGGACAACGCTTGTTACCGTGCCAGCAGTTCCTCCTACTGCAGCCCCGACCCAGGGTGTGGCGATGAGGGACGCGCCCACTCCGACGACGGTCCCTACGCCACCAGCGATCAAGTTCTTACGCTGGGCGATGGAGTGGTCGTATGCCTTGTCCTCGTCTGAACCTGGCTTCCCGATGGCTTCCTGTCGGGCAAGCCCTAGTGTGCCCGACACCTCGCCTGAGCGCTCCGCGAAGTACTTAACGGTGGTTTCGGTGTCTGAGTACCTTTGATCGGCTGGCAAGTCGGGGTTGAGATGGTGTTCCATCAGCTTCGCCATATATGCATTCTGGCCGACTTCTACCGCTGCGTACCCCTCGTCGTTCTGTCCCACAGCGAAGAGGAACTTAGTCACATCCGGATGAGTCAGTGCGGCGTCTACACCAGCCAAGGGATAGAGCTTTTCGATGTCTTCCCAAGACTTGGAGTCCCTTGAAACATCAGTCGTGGCCCGGTTGATATCAGGAAGATACTCGGAGGCGATTTGACCCATACTGTCCGACATGTATCCGTGGTCGGTGAGACGCCCAGGGTTGTCTGCCACAGATGACACGATGGCATTGAACAGCTTGGCTTGCTCAGCGTTGTGAGCGGGCGTGTCCAGCGTCGGCAGCTCGCCTGCGGGGTGCCCGGTAGTGGCAGCTTCCAGCGCAAGCGCCAAGTTGTTCTTCCCCGTGTCAAGCTCGTCACCCTTGGAATCAGCCTCCTCAGGCCAGTCCCGTTCCTCGAAGAGGTACTGGAAGTTGGACAGCGAGACCTTGCCCTCCTTTCCATCGCCGTCCCTGTCCCTCTCGAATGGATTGTCCGGATCATTCCTCGAGATGAACGGCTGATTGAAGAAATCGGTGGCCGCGTCAGGACTGTTGGACAGTCCCTTCAGATAGCCGGTAAGCGGGTCGGAGCCGCTGTCCTCGCCGATGCGGTTCAGCCACGGGTCCATGCCCGTGTGCTGCCACGCCAGGTTGGCGTGCTCGCCGTTGCCGGTGAGCTTGCGCTCGGTGGCCATGAGCTTGTTGCCGTAGTCCTTCAGGAACTGGTCGTCGTAGTCACCGGTCCGCATCAAGTTGCTCATGACCTGGAAGCCGATGGGGCCGCCGCTGTTGCCGTAGATCGGTTTGTCGCCGATGTCGACCATCGTGCGCTTCCACTCGGTCATCGCGACTGAGTCGCTCTGCGTGGCGTTGGCGAGCGTGGTCCCCAGGACGCGCTGGAGATCGTCGAACTGCTCGTGGCGCTGCCGCCCCAGCTCGAAATTGCCCCGGTGCGGGTCGCTGACCCCGGTCCAGAACTCCAGCGTGTTCTGCGGGCCGAGCGTCGTGGCGAACCGCTCGGCAAACAGATCGTCGTTGCCGTACGTGTTGAGGCCCTTGAGAAGTCGGTCGAACTCCTCGGGCGTGAGGTCCTTGGGGTCTTGACGCGCCAGTTTGGCCATCGCATCGGCCTGCTTGATGGCCTCGGCGGCGCTGTCCCGGTCCTTGTACGAGGCGTCCGAGAAGCCGAGCTTGCTCTGGTCGGCGATGGCCTGCAGGACCGTCTTGGCCGAATTGTCGCTCTCGGTCGCCTTGTCCAGGATCCTCTGGAGGTGGTCGCGGAGCGTGGTGATCTCAGCCTGGTTGTCCTTGTCCTGCTGCGCCCGCCCCTCCGGCGGTACATTCGTGGTGACGGTGAATCCGCCCTCGTAACCGATGACCGTCAGATTGTTCTTCCGGCCGCCCTCGATGGCATCCACGAGCTCCTGGTGATACTTCTTCAGCTCGTTCCGAGTGTCGTCCAGGATCTTGTGGATGGTCGTGGCCTGGGTGTGCGCATCGCTGAACTCGCCGGCCGTCTTACCGATGAACTCCTTGGTCACCTGAGAGTTCACACCGGCCCAGTCCGCCTTGTTCGCGGCTTGGTGCAGTTCGTCCTCGGCGTTCTTCTTCAACGTCTCAAGGTGCTTGACCAGGGTCGACCAGTCCTTGACGGCATCGTCGAGCAGCTTGAAGTTGGCGTTGCGCAGAGTGTCGAGGTCCATCGGTCCCTATCCCAAAAGAGGTGTCGAGCAGCGGCTGAGTGAGTCGGTGAGGTGGTGTTGGTCCGGGGGATGCGACGGGAATCGTCGTCGTCCATCCCGTCCGCCGCTACTCTTCCCTCTTCTCCTTCTTCTCCCCGTAGATCGGGTTCTTCTCGCCGGGCTGCCCTACGCGCTCGTCGAACCCGGCGTCAAGGGTGGCGATGCTGCTCATCTGGCGCACGATGTAGTTGTCGTCACTGGCGTGGATGTTCTTGGTGCGCTGCAAATGGTTCGTGATCTGCGCGCAGGCGTCCATCAAGGACTTGAGCTGCTGTTCCCACCGGTTCGACACATGTTGCAATCCGGCTCCGAGCGCGAAGCCCTGCTTCGACAGGTCACTGGCCGCCGAGTCGCTGGTGGGAACGGCGACACGAGCCTTGTCCCACAACTCGTTGTAGAGGGTGTGCGCGGACTTGCTGATCTTGGTGAGGGAGGCGTTCGGGACCTCCAGATCGCCGTACGTGCTCGGACCTCCGGCCATCCCCGGCGACCCGTCGCCCGGGTCGAGCTGGTTCAACTGCATCTGCGCGGACTGCCGTTCGGCAGCCTCAGACTTGAGCTGCTCCCACTCGTCCCACGCCATGGGTGGACCCCTTCCCCCGTGCTGCTCTGCTCGGCTGCCGGAGCTCGTGTCAGATGGATGCCCTGGTTCCGATGCTGTAGTTGTGGCCAACTTAGCAACCTGATAGGGGGCAGACCTGGGCCAGGCCGGCTATGGGTGGTTTGTCCGGCGTGAAGGCTTGAAGAAGAGGCGTTCGGGGTCAGCAGCGTGTGTAGCAACTGCGCAGATGGGCAAGCCCCGAGAGGCGAGCAGTTGCGATGCAGACCCATCGCACGGAGAAGCTCTGCGAGGATCGCAAAGTGGGCACTGCCAGCGGGCGGGCCGTGCCTCAGCGAAGCGGCAAATCGGTCAAACCGTGGTCCGTGCATCAGCATTGTGGCTGAGTCAGGACCTGCCGCGCTTGGGCCCGTTGTACAGGTTGACTAGAGTGGTAAAAGCGTTGTCTGACGCAGCTCGCTTTGCGATCGTACGGCGAGCGAGTGACCGGTCCCGATCTGATCGAGGCCGGTGGATGTCACGGGGAAACGGGGAGGAGCGTCGTGCTTCCGGCGGACATGGTGGGGGGCGTGTCGGCAGCCAGGGCGGCGGACCTGGAAGCCAGCGGTGAGGCGCTCGGCGAGTTCGTGTCGCGCGTGGACGCGGTGCTGCGGACGCTTGAGGAGTCGGCCGGCGATCCGGCGAAGGTGGGCGCACAAACGATCAGGGCGTCGTCCCTGAGCAACGGACGGGCTGACGTCTTTCCGGAAGCCCAGAGCCTGTACACCCAGTACAACAGCGTCCACGAGCAGCTCACCACCTTGTCCAAGACACTGCATCTGCAGATCGAGGCGATCGGTATCGCGGTCAAAGGTACGGCCAACGGCTTCGACGAGCTTGAACTCGAACAGCGTCAGCGGTTCTGGGCGATCCAATGGGAGATCGACCAGATCCAAGGCCAGAAGAGTGGCCAGTACTCCGGCGAGGGCAAGTCCGAGATGGAGCTCTGAGGATGACCGACGAACAGCACAAGGCAGACCTGGAGCGCGTCTCCAACCAGAACTCCTTCGCCGACATTGCCCGGAACGTCGAGCACTTGCCCGGCAGATCGTTCTTCACTCAGCTGGTAACCGATCCTCTGCGAGCGGCGGTCGGGTCCACCGCCCCTGGCAAGGCCGTCTTCGCCAGCACGGACTTCGCAGCGAAGGATCTCGACCTCAACGCAATGATCGATCTGGTCGAGGAGACGGACCCCGAGGACTTGGAGTCGTCCGGTCGCGCGCTATGGGAGGCGCGCTCTGCCATCAAGTCGGCCGCGGACGAGCTTCGTGGCCGTATCGACAACGTCCGTTGGGTTGGGGAGGCCGGCAATGCCTTCCGTGAGTGGGGTGCTTCCCTCGTCACGAGCACGACGGATCTGAGTGAATACGCTGGGAAGGCGGGCGACCAGCTCTCCGCTGCCGCGATGGGGCTGGCGTCGGTACGCAAAGCCATGCCGGCGCGTGACTCGATGAATCTGAAGCGCCCCGAAAGCTTCACCGACGCCGAGAAGGCTGCGAAGAAGGAAGACTACGACGCTGCCGTAAAGGTGGAGAAGGACCGCCAAGAGGCGATCAACCAGATGAATCGGTTGGCGTCGTATTACGCAGTGTCGAGTCAGCAGCTCGCGGTGTTGCAGGAGAATCCTCCGACGTTTCGACCGATGCCGAATGTCGGGGTGCCTAGGGCTCCGGGTCCGCAGGGCGTGGCTGCTGGCGGCTCCGCCGCAGCGAGTGATGCAGCGTCCGTAGGTGCGAGTCACTACGCGCCGCCCGCTGAGTCGACGGGGCAGACCGGAGGGCATGGCATTAGTGATGCTCCGACTCGTGTGACCCCGGACCAGGGGAAGGCGGTCGAGTACCCCGACGACGCTGTCGGTACCACGATTGACAGCGTCGGCACTCTGCCACCCACGACGACCACGCCGACCACGGGGCACACACCGCCCCCCACCGGAACTCCCCCCACAGTGGGCGGCCAGTCCGGCACGTTCGACAGCTACGGGCCTTCGCTCCCAGGGAAGTCCTCTGGCAGGACCACTGGTGGAACGAGCGGGTTGCGTCCCCCTGTCTCCGCCCAGGGACGCACGCAACCAGGCTTGACCAACTCCGTCACCGGGCGGACCACGGGTCCGGGTGCCACGAACCAGATGGGACGCCCCACGCCTATTGGACAGGCGATGGGCAAGGGAGGCAGCTCCAGCTCGAAGCCCTTTCCCATGGGGCAGCCGGGCGTGACCGGAGGAACCCCCCGCGCCGGTGGCACGACAGGAGCGCGGGCGAATGTGGGGCCGGCCACAGGGGCAGGCCGCGCGAACGGCGTGGTCGGAGGGCGGCCTACGACCACCGGCGGTGCCGGGGCGAAGGGTGGGCCGAGAATCCCTCGTGGCACGGTGATCGGTACTGGACCGACCGCCGATTCTCGGCCATCGACCGGCACCGGACAGCGCGGCGTCTTCGGGGCGCCGCAAGCAGGGGCCCGGCCTGGTGCGGGTACGTACTCGGCCTCCCGTGGCGGTGCCACGAGAGTGGTACAGCCTGTGACCGGCAGTCCGACCGGACGAAACTCTGCCGGTCAGTCCGAGCGGAACGGCATGACCCGCGGAGGCGCGGGCCTTGTCCGCCGGCCCGGCGGGGGAAAGCCCGACGACGAGAGAGAAACGCAGGGATCACCGCGTCCCGAGTACGTGGGCGAAGACCCCGAGACACACCGGCCCGTCAACCCCCGGCGCAACGTGCCGCCGGTCGTCAACTGAGCGCTAGCGAGGACCAACAACGTCATGAAGTCAGGGACGCTCCTCAGGACAAGGTGCGGCAGGCAAGTGCGTGCGGTGGGCGCCGTCGTCGGCGCCCTGGCTGCCGTGAGTGTGGGGCTGGCCCCGAACGTATCCGCGGCTGAGGTCCAGTCCCAGCAGTGGTACTTGGACCCGATGCAGGTCGAGCAGATGTGGAAGGCCAGCACGGGCGAGGGCGTCAAAATCGCTGTCCTCGACACCGGGGTGAACCCGAACACTCCCTCGCTGAAGGGACAGGTTCTGGCTGACGAAGTCCCCCAGTCGGTCGCCTACGGGGCCACTGACGATTACCTCGGCCACGGAACGACCATCGCCGAGATGATGGTCGGCACGGGAGCCGGAGGTGGCATCCAAGGGCTTGCGCCGGGGGCCAAGGTCGTCCCGTACCGGGTGCAGCTCCTGGGGGTCAATTCGGGGGAGAAAGGCGAGAAGGAGGCACCCTTCGAGCAGGCACTGAAGGTGGCGGCTGACAGCGACGCCAAGATCATCAATATGTCCCTCGGGGGTATCAGCTCCGAAGAAAGCCGGGCCGCTGTCAATTACGCTGCCTCAAAGGGCAAGCTACTTGTCGCAGCCGTAGGGAATGAGGGCGTCCCTGATGCACCAGCCAGGTGGCCTTATGTGATCGGTACCGGAGCGATCAACAGTTCCGGCAGGGTTTCGGACTTCTCGGAGAAGTCGTCCCATGGCTTCACCGACCTGACTGCGCCGGGTGAGGGCCTCCCGGCGTGGTGTGACGAGACCTTCCGTTCGTACTGTGAGAGCGAGGGAACCAGCCTCGCCACAGCCCTCGTCTCCGCCGCCGCCGCCCTCATCTGGTCCGCCCACCCCGACTGGACCGTCAATCAGGTTACCCGCGCCCTGATCGACACCGCCAGCCGCTCCTGGCCGAAGGACAAGCCGAGCAAATACGCGGGCTACGGGCTCATCCGCCCTCGTCTGGTCCTCGAGAACCCCAATTACGACGCAGGCGCACCGGACGTCGACCCGCTGGCCAAGGTGAACGGCGGCGATGTGCTGGCCAAGGCCGGTGAAAGGGGCGCGAACAACGCAGACAACGCGGGCAACTCATCCTCAGCGCCCTCCACTTCTGCATCAGCCCCGTCACAGGCCCCGGAAGAATCTTCAACCGGCGGCACGTCGGCAGCAGGAACAAACGCGGGAGCGACCGCCGCCGACGACAACAACACCTTGTGGATCACCCTGGGCGCCGCAGCCGCCGTGCTCGTGATCGGCGTTGCCGGCGCGGCCGTGCTGCGGGCGCGGCGTGCGGTGAGGGAACCAGCTGTCCCAGCCGAGTGAACACCTCGCCATGGGGCCTCGGTTCGGCCTCAACAACGCGTTCGCCTCGTCGAGGCGATGACGCGGACCAATCGACCGGATAACAGACAGTGGAAGGGATGGGTGGTCATGTCTATGGACCAGAAGCTCGAAGATGCAGCGGTAGTCAGGCTGCAGAAGCAGATGTACGAGAAGTACGAGAACATCCGAAAGCGGGTCCACAAGCTCCAGGGCGTCATCGACAGCCTCGAAGGCGGCCAGTGGCAGGGCATCGGTCGTGCCGAGTTCGACCGGAAGCAGGCTGAGATCAACCAGTCGCTGATCAAGATCGGCAACATCCTCGGTGAGGTCATGGAAGCCATGACCACGGCACGCAACATCAAGGATTCCAAAGAGGACGAGGTGCGCGCCGCGGTCAGCCGGATCAGCATCCAGGACGGTGCTCCCACGGTTCCGCCGTCTGCCTTCAACTCGATGTGAGCGCCCTGAACCAAGGCCTTTGGTTCACGGTATCGAGCACGACAGTTCACAGCACATCACCCGGCACACGATCGAGACGAGGTAGGCAGGCATGAGCCGTAACAACGATGGGCTTTCCGTCTCTTATGACGCGCTGGACTTCGCGGCCACCAACATTGGCAACGAGGCGAAGCAGCTGGAGCAAGACCTTCAGGAGCTCCGGAAGATGGTCGAGAGCAGCCAGCAGTACTGGACGGGCGTGTCCCAGGACGAGTACCGCCAGAAGCTGGCCCGTTGGGACACGGAAGCCAACGACATCCACCAGGCCCTGACGGGCATCGGCCAGGTCGTCGGGCAGGCCGGTGGTACGTACATGGAAGGCGACAAGAAGGCCGCCAGCTACTTCCTGTAGGACGGTCGGTTCTCAGAGCAGTTCAGCAGTCCAGGGTGGGCGCGCGCGGGAGGCGCCCACTCTGCTGTTGTGTGGGGGCCTGGGAGTCGTTTACGAGGACCTGCGCTCTCAGCGAAAGCGTATCCGGCCACGGAGCGGCTGAGGCTGAACTGATCGCGGGTAGGGAGCAGATGGCTTCCCAATCACGTTGCAAAGCGGCTCTGGTTTCAGCGCTGGATGGTGACGACCATCCGCGGCAGCAGTCTCCCGGCAATGGAGCCCGAGGGTACGTTTCCTGTGCGCACCGCGCCCATCGCACGGTAGAAAGGCTCGGCGTTAGGGTGCGCATCGATCGTGACCTGGGCGAACCCCAGTGCTCGACCGGCAGCCATGGTGTGCTCAAACAGCAGGCGGCCGATGCCCTGGCCGATGACCTGCGGCTCAACGAACATCATGCCCAAAACGCCTGTGGGTGGTTTTCCCTCGAGGGTCGTGAAGCCCAGGATGCGGCCGTCCCTTTCAGCCACCGTGGCTCGCCGATATGCGACCTCACTCGCCTCAACGGTGAGCTCGTCTCTGCACGCCTCCAGGAACTCCGTGTCATAGCCCCAATGCGCCTTGGACCTCAGTGCCAAATCACTGAGAGCCTCGGCTTCCGTCGTCCGCGCCGGCCTGATCAGCACACTCATCCACGCCCCGGTCAGGTCTGGGTCTCTCGATCTTCGCACCCTGCGGTCATTCTTGCTTTGCGTACGACGGACGACCTCGCCGTCGATCTGGGCGCGCTGGGTGAGACGATCCCCGGCTGGTGCGTTGCGAACTTCCGCTCGTACTGTGTCGGCGATCCGGACACCCGGCCGGCTGCGGCTGCCCTGCCCTTGTCTCGCCGCGGCGGCGCTGATCTGGTCCCTCACCTGACTGCCCGGAACGTCCTCTGAGCCCCGTCCAGGCACCCGGACGGCAGCGGGGCCGCGCCCGCCGACGCGGGCGCGGCCCCACGGTTCGTACGGTCGCGTCACTGATGGGCGTCCGGCACCAACCCCACCTGAACCAACGGCTTCCCCCGCTTCCGCGAAACGAACACCCCCCGTCCCGCGGGCATCGAACGCGGTCGTACGCCGCCCAGCAGGTCGCCCTCGTTCGGGTCGCCGGCGAGGACCACGCCCTGGGCGCCGAGTTCCTTCATGCGCTGCATGAACGGCTCGTAGCCCGCGCGGCCCGCGCCCGCGGTGGAGCGCGCGATGATGAAGCGGACGCCGACGTCCCGGGCGAACGGGAGCAGGTCCGTGAGGCCGGACAGCGGGTTGCCGCTGGACGTGGACACCAGGTCGTAGTCGTCGATGATGATGTACACCGTCGGGCCCTGCCACCAGCTGCGGTCGCGCAGCTGCTCGGGCGTGACGTCGGCGGTCGGCGTGCGGCGCTGCATCAGGTTGGCCAGCGCGTCCATGTGGTGCTGCATCTGGTTGGACATGGGGATGTACTCCGCCAGATGCGAGTCCGGGGTCACGCCGAGCAGGGAGCGACGGTTGTCGACCACAAAGAGCTTCGCCGAGTTGCCGTCGTACCGCTCGGTCAACCGCTGGATGAGCAGCTTCAGCAGGTTGGACTTGCCGGACTCGCTCTCACCGAAGACGAGGAAGAACGGGTCCTGCTCGAAATCGACGAACACCGGCTCCAGGTTGTCCTCGTCGAGTGCGAAGGCGATGCCCCGGTTGGGGAAGCGGTTTCCCGGCGGGAGCTGGTGAGCGGGGAACTCGCGTGGCAGCAGCCGCACTTCGGGGGCGCCGGGTTGCTGCCAGTGCCGGGAAACCTCCGCCGCCAGCGCCTGCGTCGCCTCGGCCAGGTCCGTGTCCGAGGACAGGCCGTCGATGCGCGGGACCGCCGCCATGAAGTGCTGCTTCTGCGGGGTCTGGCCCCGGCCCGGCACACCGCTCGGCACGTTGGCCGCGACCTTCCGGTCGAACTCGGAGTCCATGGTGTCGCCGAGCCGCAGCTCCAGGCGGTTCATCATGTGGTCCTTGAGGTTGGAGCGGACCTCCATGGAGCGCGACGCGGTGAGGATCAGGTGCATGCCGTAGCCGAGGCCGCGCGCCGCGATGTCCAGGACGGCCGGCTCCAGTCCGTCGTAGTCGGAGCGGAAGTTGCCCCAGCCGTCGATGACCAGAAAGACATCGCCCCACGGCTGGTCGGTAGTCGAGATGTCGCCGCGGGCCCGGCGGGCGCGGAACTCGGCGATGGAGGAGATACCGGCGGCGCGGAAGTACTCCTCGCGGCGGGTCATGATGCCGTACACCTCGGCGACTGTACGCCGGACCCTTTCCGGGTCCAGACGCGAGGCGATCCCGCCCACGTGCGGCAGGCCCGCCACGGACGCCAGACCGCCACCACCGAAGTCGAGACCGTAGAACTGCACTTCCTGCGGGGTGTGGGTGAGCGCGAAGGAGGCGATGATCGAGCGCAGCAGGGTCGACTTGCCGGACTGCGGGCCGCCGAGAATCTGCATATGGCCGGCCGCGCCGCCGAAGTCGGTCCACAGCGGGTCACGGCGCTGCTCGTACGGCTTGTCGACGATGCCGACGGGGATGACCAGCCGGCCCGCGCCCTCGTAGCCGGGCTGGGTGAGCCCTCGGCCGGGCACGGCGGCCAGGCCGGGCAGCAGGAGGTCCAGCGACGGCGGGCTGTCCAGCGGCGGCAGCCACACCTGGTGGGCCGCCGGGCCCTGCGCCTCCAACCGCCGCACAATGACGTCCAGCACGGTGTCGGCGAGCGCGTCGTCGGTCTGGTCCGGCTCGTCCTCCTGCCGCTGCTGGGGCAGCACCGCCACGTACTGGACGGGCACCTGCGAAGCCGTGAACAGCACAGGCCTGCGGTCCACTGGGAGCGGGCCGCCGTACGACGCGGCCTGCTGGGCGCTGGAGCGGTACACCCCGGAGACGTACGCGGCCTTGAAGCGGACCATTTCGTCCGTGCCGAACTTCAGGAAGCCGGAACCGGGCACGTTCGGCAGCTCGTAGGCGTCCGGCACGCCGATCGCGGCACGCGACTCAGCCGCCGAGAACGTGCGCAGACCGATCCGGTACGACAGATAGGTCTCCAGCCCGCGCAGACGGCCTTCTTCCAGACGCTGCGAGGCCAGCAGCAGATGCACACCGAGCGACCGGCCGATACGGCCGATCTGCACGAACATCTCGATGAAATCCGGCTTCGCAGTGAGCAGTTCGCTGAACTCGTCGATGACGAGGACCAGCGAGGGGATCGGCTGCAGCGCGGCACCGGCCGCGCGGGCCTTCTCGTACGCGTGGATGTTGGCGTAGTTGCCCGCGTCCCGCAGCATCTCCTGACGGCGGTTCAGCTCACCGCGGATCGAGTCCCCCATACGGTCGACGAGGGTCAGATCGTCGGCAAGGTTGGTGATGACCGCGGCCACGTGCGGCAGTTGAGCCATGCCCGCGAAGGTCGCACCGCCCTTGAAGTCGGCGAGGACGAAGTTCAGCGTCTCGGAGGAGTGGGTGACCGCGAGGCCGAGGACCAAGGTGCGCAGCAGCTCCGACTTGCCGGAACCGGTCGCGCCGACGCACAGACCGTGCGGGCCCATGCCCTCCTGCGCGGCCTCCTTGAGGTCGAGCATCACCGGTCGGCCGTCCTCGCCGACGCCGATCGGCACGCGCAGCCGCTCGGACTGCGAGCGCGGCCGCCAGGTGCGTCGCGGGTCCACGGTGGCCGCGTCGCCGAGGTTCAGCAGGTCCGTGAACTCCAGGTTGGCGAGCAGCGGTTCGTCGTCGTCCCCGCCCGAGGCCATCCGCAGCGGCGCCAGCTGCCGGGCCAGCGCCTCCGCCGCTTCGTACGACAGGACGTCGGGCGTGCCCTCGTAGACCATGCCGTGCGCCGACTCCAGGCGCAGCTCGCGCTGGTGTACGACGACGGAGAGGTCACCGCGCCCGGTGGTGAGTTCGCCCGGCACCACCTCCAGGACCGTCACGCCCTGCAGCCCCTCCGGGCTGGCGAGCAGCGAGGTGGGCGGCAGGGAGACACCGTCGAGGACGACCACCAGGTGCGGCTGCTCGGGCACCGGCGGCGCGCTCGGGTGGAAGCGCGGACGGCCCTGGAGCCGGGCGGCCAACAGGTCCTCCAGCTCGACCGGGTTGGTGGTGATCAGGCGCAGGCTGCCCGCGCCGTCCGCCTCGCTCTTGGCCTGCACGTGCGGCAGCCACTTCGCCCACTCCCACTCGCGCGCGGACTCCCGGCCGGTGGCGACGGCGATGACGAGGTCCTCGGGGGAGTGCAGTGAGGCGAGGGCGGCGGTCACCGCGCGGGCGGCGCCGCGCACGGTGACCGGCTCACCGCTGATCGACACGTGGTAGAAGGCCCGTAGCGAGACCGCCATCGGCAGGTCCTCGAGGGTGCTGTGCGTGGACAGGAAATGCTCCACGGCGCCCGCCGTCAGCGGCTCCAACTGGTCCACCGGCGCGGTCTGCGGCGGGACCAGGGGAGTGGCCAGGGCCTGCGGGCCGAGACCGACGCGCACTTGCCCGAAGTCCTCGTCGCCGGCCCGGCGCTCCCACACGCGGCTGCCCTCGGCGACCAGCGCCCACAGTTGCTCCGGTGAAGGGTGCAGGTAGTACTGGGCGTCGCGCTGCGCCTTGGCGGTGTTCTGCGCATCCCGCCGGGTCTGCGACAGATACCGCAGGTAATCGCGGCGGATGTCGGCGATCTGCCCCTGGTTGCCTCGCCGGTAGCGAATCAGCATCGCGACGCCCATGGCGATGGTGGAGGCCACCATCACCATGCCCATGATCTTCATGAAGGGCTGTGCCTGGGGGTTGAAGAAGAACACCACGGACCCGCCCATGCCGAGCATGGGCAGGAGCTGCATCAGAGCGCCTTCCTGCTGCCCGCGCGGCAGCTCCGGCGGCGGCTGCAGCACGACCTCGTTCGTGGGCACTTCCCGCGGCAGTGCCCTGGGTGGGCGCTTGACGACGATGTGGCTCACTTCGCACCAATTCCCTTACCGGCTCGACCGTTCCGTCCGCCGCCCCGTGTCCGGCGAACGTCGATCGCGAAGCGCGATCCTACTGAGAACCACTGACAATGGTGGGCGGTAGGGTGCCCGTGAGACGTGTGAGCAGTTGCGAATCGGGCCCCAGAAAACCAGACAATCCGCACTGTTCGTTGTGAGTGCTCCCCGCCTGCTCCCGGGCAACGCGGCGCATGCGGCCGGCGGCGCGGGCGGCAAGGCACAACCTACACAGGATCGTTACAGGCGATCGCGCGCTCGACACCGCGATCGCCGTACACCGACGAGGGGGAACAGCAGGTGAGCATGACGGCCTCCGCGCCGACCGGCGCGACCGGCGGGGCGGGCACCGGAGCTCCTTCCGGGGCGGGCACCGGGTTCGGGTTCTGCCGGGTCACCATCGTGGCGCCCGACAGCCGCATCGACGTGGCGCTGCCCGACGATGTGTCAGTCGCCGACCTCTACCCGGAGATCCTGCGGCTCTCCCGGCAAAGCCCCGCCGAGGGCGCCCCGGTCGGCTACCACCTCGTACGCAGGGATGGCACCGTCCTCGACGGATCCGGTTCCTTCGCCGCCCAGCGCATCCTCGACGGCGAGCTGCTGACGCTGCGTCCGTTCGCCGAGTCGCTGCCGCCCGCGGTCCACGACGACGTCTCCGAGGCGGTCGCCTCCGCCGTCACCCAGGACCGCACCCTGTGGAACGGCACCCTCACCCGTGCCGCCGGCCTGATCGCCGGCGGGATCCTGCCCGCACTGCTCGCGTTCGTGGTCTGGAGCTCGCAGATCCGCCACGACATGCACAGTCTCCAGGGCATCCTCGCCGCCGTCACCGGTGTCCTCCTGGTCGCCGTCGCGTGCGTCCGCGCGCGGGTCTACGACGACCGCGGCTCGGCCGTCGCCCTCGGCCTGGGGGCCCTGCCGAACATCGCCGTGGCAGGCTCCGGACTGCTCCCGGTGTCGGAGGGGCAGGGCATCGGACGGCTGCAGTTCCTGCTCGCCTGTGCGGCGGTCCTCGTCGCCTCCGTGGTGCTCACTCTGGTGTCGCCCAGCGGGGACGGCCCTTTCGTGGCGTTCGTGTTCGCCTCGACGATCGGGCTGCTGACCACCTTCATCGCGATGCTCACGCATCTGAAGCCCATCGAGACGGCCGCTGTCTGCGCCCCGCTCGCGGTCTGCGCCCTCGCTTTCCTGCCCGGCCTGTCCATGCGTTTCGCGCGGCTGCCCATCGGCTTCGAACCGCCCAATCCCGGCCGCGGCTACACCACCGAGGAACCCACCGCCGAGCAGGAGCCCGTCGACACCCGGCGCATCGCCGCCCAGGTCCGCCGCGGCCACGAACTCCTCGTCGGCCTCGTCGGCGGCTGCGCGCTCGTCACAGTCGGCGCGTCGATCGTCCTCAGCTTCTCCAGCAACGTCTGGGCGCAGCTCCTCGCCCTCGCCACGGGCATCGCCATGCTGATGCGCGCCCACCTGTTCCGCTACACCGCGCAGGTCGGAGCCACGCTCTCCGCCGGGCTCGCCGCCCTCGTCTTCCTCGGCCTCGGGCTCGCCCTGAACCCGCCCACGGAGTTCCTGCGCGACGCCCTCCAGGGCGACACCATCGGGCTCGACATCCGCAGCGTCTGGCTCGCGGCGGCGATCGCCGGAGCCACCGCCCTCGTCACCGCGATCGGCCTGATCACTCCGCGGCGCGGCGTCAGCCCCTTCTGGGGACGCTTCATGGAGATCGGCGAGAGCTTCGTCCTGCTGACCCTGGTGCCGTTGGCTCTCGCCGTCTTCGACGTGTACGCGGCCGCCCGGGCGATGGCGAGCTGAACGCCGTGCAGCAACCAGGCGACGAGCTGACCGCACGGCACGGAAAGGAATTCGGAGCGTGAGCTTCGGCCCACCACCTTCGATATACACGCAGTCCGCAACGTCCGCGGAGGCCGCCCGCATCAAGCGCCGCCGCAAGATGCTGATGTGGCCGCTCGCCCTCATGCTCGTCGTGGCACTCGGCACCGGCGGCTGGCTCCTCTGGAGCGGCGACAGCGGCGGCTCAAGGACGAAGACACAGACCACCGCGGGACAGAGCCGCCTCGACGTCCGCGAGAGCGTCGAGAAGCGGCCCGCGAACACCGTTGGAAAGATGGCGTTCCGTTTCTCCGTGGACGACATGAGCCCGGGCGAGCGGTACGAGCTGCCGGGCATGTGGGCCACGGACAAGATCCTCGCCAAGGGCATCAACAAGACCCTCGTCGGCCTGGCCATCGGCACCGACGCCGCACCCGGCGACGAGAAGTGGAAACTCCCCCTCGACGGCCCCATCTGCGGTTACACCCGCCACGTCACCGGCGAGAACCGTACGGCCGTCCTGTACCGCGCGAATGACAGCGAGGAGGAGAGGGCCTACTGCGACCGCGTCGCCTTCTTCGACCTCGACGACGGCCGCAAGATCTGGTCCCACGACTTCCCCGCCTCCGCGAGCGGCACCCACCCCGGTGCGCCCGCGAACGGTGCCGTCCAGGACACCCCCAGTGTGACCCTGGTCCACGACACGGTCGCCGTCACCTGGGGCGGCGGCACCATTGCGTACGGCATGGATCGTGGCGAGATCCGCTGGAGCACGAAGGCCACCGGGGCCTGCCAGGACAGTGGCGCCGCCGGCGGAGGCGCGCTGCTCGTGCGCGAGGAGTGCTGGAGCAACGACAAGAGCCTGCCTGTCGCCTCCTGGGAAGCCATCACGTTCAAGGTGCGCAGGGTCGATCCGGCCACGGGCCGCACTCTGTGGTCGTACTCGGCCGCAAAGGGCGTCCGCGACGTCAGCGTCCCATCCTCGGATCCGGCTGTCCTGGCCGTCTCCGCGGGCGACACCGGCATTACCGAACTGCTCTCCCTCGACGATGACGGCAAGAACCGCGCCACGATCCGCCTCCAGAACGGCACCTACGTGGGGGACTGCTCGTACGGGGACTATCTCGTCGTCGACTACTGCCCGACGGTCGCCGTCGGCGGCAACCAGGTCTTCCTCCGCAGCGAGGACGACATCGGTGTGCACACCTCCAACTGGGTCATCGGCTTCGACCTGGCGACCGGGAACACCACGAAGAAGTTCGAGTCCGGCCCCAACGCCCTGCTGATCCCGGTGCGGATGAGCGGCGACAAGCTCCTCGCCCTGCGCGAGAGCCAGGACAACATCACGCCCACCGCGCTCGTCAGCCTCGATCCGGAGACGGGCGAGGAGACGCCGTTCTTCTACTTCGACCTGCCGGCCGAGGCCGAGACCTTCACCTCGATCGACTTCAACGACGTCCTCGTCCAGGACGGCCGCCTCTTCTTCGGCGCCAAGTCGGTCACCGGCCCCGCGGCCGACCAGCCGAGGTGGGTCTACCTGGTGCTCGGCATCGAGTCGGCCGCGCGGAAGACTCCGTGACCACGGCCCGGCGGCGGCCGATCCCCCATCGACCGCCGCACCTGACTACTCCTCCGCAATCCCACCGTTCCGCGGCGTCGGCTCCAGATCGAACTCCCCGTCCCGAGCCCCCAGCACAAACGCCCGCCACTCCGCCTCCGTGTACCGCAGCACGGTGTCGGGGTCGAGCGACGACCGCATGGCGACGGCGCCGCCGGGCAGGTAGGCGATCTCGACCCGTTCCTCGTGCTCCTCGGTGCCCGGCGCGCTGTGCCACTCGACGCCCGAGATGTCTAGCGCGTACAGCTCGTCCCGCTCTCGCTCCTTGCGTGCCTTGAGTTCCTGGTCCTGGGCATCGGCCATAACGGCTCCGGTCCTTCCGTCTGTGCGAACGAGCTGTTCCGCTACCCTACTTGCCGACGTTCCCCCAGGTCAGAGGTTTGCCAGAGTCGCACTCACGTACACCCCACGTCGTACTGGGCACGTCAAAGGAGACCGCGGACCAGGGCACCCGTCCACCCTGGTACTCTGAGTGACGGCCGTATGTGTACGCACCCCCGGAGCCCCGCTCTGGAGGCCGCGCCCAGCGGATCCCCGCCTTCCGAGTCATGGAAGATCCCCCGAGAAGAAGACCGGGGGCACTCGGTGGCCATTCACAGACCATGAGGAGTACGCGTGTCGCTCGACGCCGCTACGAAGAAGCAGATCATGTCCGAGTTCGGTACCAAGGAGGGTGACACCGGCTCCCCCGAGGTCCAGGTCGCTCTGCTGTCCCGTCGGATCTCCGACCTGACTGAGCACCTCAAGACCCACAAGCACGACCACCACTCCCGCCGTGGCCTGCTGATCCTGGTCGGTCAGCGCCGCCGCCTGCTGCAGTACCTCGCCAAGAAGGACATCCAGCGCTTCCGTACGCTGGTCGACCGCCTCGGCATCCGCCGTGGTGCGGCGGGCGCCAAGTAAGACGCCGTGAAGGGAGCGGTTCCCACTTCGAGGGGGCCGCTCCCTTTGCTGTACGTGCGGAGTGTCACTGCCCCTTTGTAGTGTGGTAGCACAACGCAATACGCACGACACGCGTACGCACTGCACGCGTACACGACATGCAGTACGCACGACACACCGTGATTCCGCGTACCCACCGGGGTAGGCGGCATCGCAAGACGAACGAGGAGAAGCGCGCCTCGCCGCCGCCGGTCCTCGGTAGTGGCCCCCGGGGGGAAGCGAGCCCCGGGTGCTTCGATCGAAGACCGGCCCGCACCAGACGGAGCGCTTCTCCGCCACCGTCCCCCCGCCAACACGGGCGAGGAGGGACGAAGACGAGGAGAAAACGCTAGTGGAGAACGAGACCCACTACGCCGAGGCCGTTATCGACAACGGCGCATTCGGCACCCGTACCATCCGCTTCGAGACGGGCCGCCTGGCCAAGCAGGCCGCCGGTTCCGCCGTGGCGTACCTGGACGACGACACCATGGTGCTGTCGGCCACCACCGCCTCCAAGACCCCCAAGGACCAGCTCGACTTCTTCCCGCTGACGGTCGACGTCGAGGAGCGGATGTACGCCGCCGGGAAGATCCCCGGCAGCTTCTTCCGCCGTGAGGGCCGGCCGTCCGAGGACGCCATCCTCACCTGCCGCCTCATCGACCGCCCGCTGCGCCCGTCCTTCAAGAAGGGCCTGCGCAACGAGATCCAGGTCGTCTGCACCGTCATGGCGCTCAACCCCGACCACCTGTACGACGTCGTCGCGATCAACGCCGCGTCCGCGTCCACGCAGCTGGCCGGTCTGCCCTTCTCCGGCCCGATCGGCGGCGTCCGCGTCGCGCTGATCCGCGGCCAGTGGGTCGCGTTCCCGACGCACACCGAGCTCGAGGACGCCGTCTTCGACATGGTCGTCGCGGGCCGCGTCCTGGAGGACGGCGACGTCGCGATCATGATGGTCGAGGCCGAGGCCACCGAGAAGACCATCAAGCTGGTCGAGGGCGGTGCCGAGGCCCCCACCGAGGAGATCGTCGCCGCCGGTCTGGACGCCGCGAAGCCCTTCATCAAGGTGCTCTGCAAGGCCCAGTCGGACCTCGCCGCCAAGGCCGCCAAGCCGGTCGGCGAGTTCCCGATCTTCCTGGACTACCAGGACGACGTCCTGGAGGCGCTCACCGCCGCCGTCAAGCCGGAGCTCGCTCAGGCGCTCACCATCGCCGGCAAGCAGGAGCGCGAGTCCGAGCTGGACCGTGTGAAGACCCTCGCCGCCGAGAAGCTCCTGCCGGAGTTCGAGGGCCGCGAGAAGGAGATCTCCGCCGCGTACCGCTCGCTGACCAAGACCCTGGTCCGTGAGCGCGTCATCAAGGAGAAGAAGCGCATCGACGGCCGCGGTGTCACCGACATCCGCACGCTGGCCGCCGAGGTCGAGGCCATCCCGCGGGTGCACGGCTCCGCGCTGTTCGAGCGTGGCGAGACCCAGATCCTGGGCGTCACCACCCTCAACATGCTCCGCATGGAGCAGCAGCTGGACACCCTCTCCCCGGTGACCCGCAAGCGCTACATGCACAACTACAACTTCCCGCCGTACTCCACCGGCGAGACCGGCCGCGTCGGCTCCCCCAAGCGCCGCGAGATCGGCCACGGCGCCCTCGCCGAGCGTGCGCTCATGCCGGTGCTGCCGACGCGCGAGGAGTTCCCGTACGCGATCCGTCAGGTGTCCGAGGCCCTCGGCTCCAACGGTTCGACGTCCATGGGTTCGGTCTGCGCCTCCACCATGTCGCTGCTGAACGCCGGTGTGCCGCTGAAGGCCCCGGTCGCCGGTATCGCCATGGGCCTGATCTCCCAGGAGATCGACGGCGAGACGCACTACGTCACCCTCACCGACATCCTCGGTGCGGAGGACGCCTTCGGTGACATGGACTTCAAGGTCGCCGGCACCAAGGAGTTCGTGACCGCCCTTCAGCTGGACACCAAGCTGGACGGCATCCCGGCCTCCGTGCTCGCCGCCGCCCTGAAGCAGGCCCGGGACGCGCGTCTCCACATCCTCGACGTGATGATGGAGGCCATCGACCGGCCCGACGAGATGTCCCCGAACGCGCCGCGGATCATCACCGTGAAGATCCCGGTCGACAAGATCGGCGAGGTCATCGGCCCCAAGGGCAAGATGATCAACCAGATCCAGGAGGACTCGGGCGCCGAGATCACCATCGAGGACGACGGCACGATCTACATCGGCGCCGCCGACGGCCCGTCCGCCGAGGCCGCTCGTACGGCGATCAACTCCATCGCCAACCCGACCATGCCGGAGGTCGGCGAGCGCTACCTGGGTACGGTCGTGAAGACCACCACCTTCGGCGCGTTCGTCTCCCTGCTGCCCGGCAAGGACGGCCTGCTGCACATCTCGCAGATCCGCAAGCTGGCCGGCGGCAAGCGCGTGGAGAACGTCGAGGACGTGCTCGGCGTGGGCCACAAGGTCCAGGTCGAGATCGCCGAGATCGACTCCCGCGGCAAGCTCTCCCTGATCCCCGTGATCGAGGGCGAGGAAGGTTCCGAGGCCGACAAGGACGACGCCGACCAGTGACGTCCCGTAGCTCCAAGGTGACGGCCCGCCCCTCTTCGGAGGCGCGGGCCGTCGCCCGTACCCAAACTCTCATCAAGGGTCTCAACGGCATCGGCACGGTGCGCAAGACCACCCTCCCCGGCGGTCTCCGCATCGTCACCGAGACCCTGCCCTCCGTGCGCTCCGCCACCTTCGGCATCTGGGCGCACGTCGGCTCCCGCGACGAGACGCCGTCCCTGAACGGCGCCACGCACTACCTGGAACACCTGCTCTTCAAGGGCACGCAGCGGCGCAGCGCCCTGGACATCTCCTCCGCCCTCGACGCCGTCGGCGGCGAGATGAACGCGTTCACGGCGAAGGAGTACACGTGCTACTACGCACGCGTGCTCGACACCGACCTGCCGCTCGCCATCGACGTCGTCTGCGACATGCTCACCGGCTCGCTCATCCTCGAAGAGGACGTCAACGTCGAGCGCGGCGCCATCCTCGAAGAGATCGCGATGACCGAGGACGACCCGAGCGACTGCGTGCACGACCTGTTCGCGCACACGATGTTCGGCGACAACCCGCTCGGCCGCCCGGTCCTCGGCACGGTCGACACGGTCAACGCCCTCACCGCCGACCGCATCCGCCGCTTCTACAAGAAGCACTACGACCCGACCCACCTCGTGGTCGCCTGCGCCGGCAACATCGATCACAACAAGGTCGTACGACTGGTCCGTGCCGCCTTCGAGCAGGCCGGCGCCCTCAAGGACGCCGCCGCCCAGCCCATCGCCCCGCGCGAGGGCCGCCGCGCCCTGCGCACCGCCGGCCGGGTCGAGCTGATCGGCCGCAAGACCGAGCAGGCCCATGTCGTGCTCGGCATGCCGGGCCTGGCCCGCACGGACGACCGCCGCTGGGCCCTCGGCGTGCTGAACACCGCCCTCGGCGGCGGCATGTCGTCGCGGCTCTTCCAGGAGGTACGGGAGAAGCGCGGCCTCGCCTACAGCGTCTACTCGTACACCTCCGGCTTCGCCGACTGCGGCCTGTTCGGCGTGTACGCGGGCTGCCGGCCGTCGCAGGTGCACGACGTGCTGAAGATCTGCCGCGACGAACTCGACCACGTTGCCGAGCACGGCCTGTCCGACGACGAGATCGACCGCGCCATCGGCCAGCTCCGCGGCTCCACGGTCCTCGGCCTGGAGGACACCGGCGCGCTGATGAACCGTATCGGCAAGAGTGAGCTGTGCTGGGGCGAGCAGATGTCCGTCGACGACATGCTGGCCCGGATAGCCGCGGTGACCCCGGAGGACGTCCGCGCGGTCGCGCGCGACATCCTGGGACAGCGGCCCTCGCTGTCGGTCATCGGCCCGCTGAAGGACAAGCAGGCGTCGCGTCTGCACGACGCCGTCGCCTGACACCCGTATCCGGTAAGGAAGCAACAACATGAGCAAGCTGCGCGTGGCGGTCCTCGGTGCCAAGGGGCGGATCGGTGCGGAGGCGGTACGAGCCGTCGAAGCCGCCGAGGACATGGAGCTGGTCGCCGCCCTCTGCCGGGGCGACAAGCTGGAGACGCTGGCCGAGAGCGGCGCCCAGGTCGCCGTCGAACTCACCACGCCGGCCTCGGTGATGGGCAACCTCGACTTCTGCGTACGGCACGGAATCCACGCCGTCGTCGGTACGACGGGCTGGACCGACGAGCGCCTCGCGCAGCTGCGCGGCTGGCTGGGGCAGTCCCCGGAGACGGGCGTGCTGATCGCGCCCAACTTCTCCATCGGGGCCGTCCTCACCATGAAGTTCGCGCAGATTGCCGCGCCGTACTTCGAGTCCGTCGAGGTGGTCGAGCTGCACCACCCCAACAAGGTCGACGCCCCCAGCGGCACCGCCACCCGCACCGCCCAGCTCATCGCGCAGGCCCGCCGCGAGGCGGGTACGGCACCGGCGCCGGACGCCACGGTCACGGCCCTGGACGGCGCGCGCGGCGCGAACGTCGACGGTGTGCCCGTGCACGCGGTGCGCCTGCGTGGTCTGCTCGCACACCAGGAGGTCCTGCTCGGCGGCGAGGGCGAGACCCTCACCATCCGGCACGACTCACTGCACCACAGCAGCTTCATGCCGGGCATCCTGCTGGGGGCCCGCCGCGTGGTGAGCACCCCGGGCCTCACCTTCGGCCTGGAACACTTCCTGGACCTGGGCTGAGCCGGACCCTCATGCGCGCCAAGCTCTCCTACTTCGTCACGGCTGCCGTCCTGGTCTTCTACTTCGTCCTGGTCGGCAGCCGTGGCGTGCTGCTCATCAAGACCGGATCGCTGCTCGCCGTGACCTTCGGTGTCGCGGTGCTGATCCTGCCGTTGATCGGCCTGTGGTTCCTGTGGAAGAACACCCAGTTCGTCCGCCGGGCCAACGCCCTCACCGCCGAACTCGACGCCGAGGGCGGCCTGCCCGTCGACGAGCTCAAGCGGCTGCCCAGCGGCCGTATCGACCGTGACTCGGCCG
This sequence comes from Streptomyces spinoverrucosus, assembly GCF_006539505.1. GTDB lineage: Bacteria > Actinomycetota > Actinomycetes > Streptomycetales > Streptomycetaceae > Streptomyces > Streptomyces spinoverrucosus. The sequence goes on along the minus strand of NZ_BJND01000027.1, from coordinate 5,123 downwards.
ACGCGGTCTTCGCCCGGCGCAAGGCCGAGACGGAGGCGGCGCCGGACGACTGGCGCACCTGGTTCCGCCTGGCCATCGCCTACCACGACGCCCGCGACACCCCACGCGCCCGCAAGGCGATGCAACGCGCGATCGCCCTCCACGACGGCAAGCCCGTCGAGGCCTGACCCCGACCGGGGAGCCCTGCCCCGGTGCGAGACGTCTCAGCCTCGCTGGTATTCCTCGGCCCACGCCTCCACCGCGTCCGCCGCCCGGTCGAACGCCGTCGGCCGGGCCAGGAAGTCGGAGTTGTGCGTGGTCAGCAGCGTGGGCAGGTCGTCCGCGGGACGATCCTTGCGTACGAGGATCAGGGCCTGCCCCTGCACCGTCCGCGGCAGCCCCAGCCAGCGCACCGGCTGCTGCACCGTCCGCACCGCACTGACCCGCTCCCACGGCAGCGTCCGGGTGTGCAGGAAGCGCACCTGACGCAGCCCGTGCGCGCTCACCCACACGCCCATGCGCAGCAGCCGCAGGGCGATGGCGATGATCGCCAGCGCGATGCCGAACACCACCCCGGCGGCGGTCAGCGTGTCGGTCAGCGCGATGATCACCGCCGCGAACAGCACGTACGAGGCGAGCAGCAGCCAGATCGCGGCCACGCCCACACGCCAGGGACCGGGGCGGTAGGGCCGCCGCCAGCGGTCGCGGTCATCGAACGGCAGCGCGACATCGTCGGCGGTGTCGAAGGCGCGGTCGGCCGTCAGGAAGGGCAGGGGCACGGCTGGGTCCTCACTCATGCATGCATGGGCTGTGCCCGGTGAGGTTATCGACCCGTGTCCCCGCTCACCACCCTCGGGGGTCCGTCCGAGTCAGGCCCCGCTCAGCGCCCGTCGGACGCCTGGGACTGCTGCGTCGGCGTGGACGAGTGGTCCAGCTCCAGCGCCGGCATCCCGATCACCAGGGCGCCCACGAGCGCGGCCACGATGGTGAGCCCCATGAGCCAGCGCCCGGCTATCTGCCCGGCGGTCGCTCGCTCGCGGGGCGGGGGAGCGACATTGCTGCGGAACCGCTCTGCTTCGGCGAGGAAGGCGAAGGGTACGGGTTCGCGCCGACGGAACATCGGGGGTCCTGCTCCTCTCTGGACTCGAACGAATCGCTGTCACCAACACAGACGAGCGATTGCCGCGAAAGGTGCCCGGTTGAGCCGGATTGGCAGAACTTTCACCGAGGTTCGCCGAAGATGTCGCGGCCCGGCACCGAACGCCCCGATGTCAGTGCCGGGCCGTAGAGTGGGCGCCGCCCGAGAGAAGTGGATGGAAGGGACCCTCCAAGCCGTGACCGACACCCCCGCCGACGCAGCCAAGGACGCCCCGGATCTCAAGCCGAGCTTCCGCAGCGATGTCACCGTCGAGCTGGTCAAGCACACCGCCGCGGACGCCGACGTGCTCTTCGCCGCCCGCGTCTCGACCCTCGGCGAGCAGTCCCTTGACGAGCTGAACAAGGACCCCGAGCGCTCCAAGGGCCTCATCAACTACCTGATGCGGGACCGGCACGGCAGCCCCTTCGAGCACAACTCGATGACGTTCTTCATCAGCGCCCCGATCTTCGTCTTCCGCGAGTTCATGCGGCACCGCGTGGGCTGGTCGTACAACGAGGAGTCCGGCCGCTACCGCGAGCTCCAGCCGGTCTTCTACGTCCCCGACGAGTCCCGCAAGCTGGTCCAGGAGGGCCGCCCCGGCAAGTACCGCTTCGTCGAGGGCACGCAGGCCCAGCAGGAGCTGGTCGGCCGCGTCATGGAGGACTCGTACCGCCAGTCCTACGAGGCCTACCAGGAGATGCTCGCCGCCGGCGTCGCCCGCGAGGTCGCCCGCGCGGTCCTCCCGGTCGGCCTGTACTCCTCGATGTACGCCACGTGCAACGCCCGCTCGCTGATGCACTTCCTCGGCCTGCGCACCCAGCACGAGCTCGCCAAGGTCCCGTCCTTCCCGCAGCGCGAGATCGAGATGGTCGGCGAGAAGATGGAGGCCGAGTGGGCCAGGCTCATGCCGCTCACGTACGCCGCCTTCAACGCCAACGGCCGCGTGGCGCCGTAACGCACACATGTTTGCCCAGTGATTCCCCGCCGGGCACGGATGTGCGGGTCAGCCGGGCGAAGTGTCCGTATTGCGGCATTTGGAGAAGTTCATCTAGCCTGATCAAACGGACCCGGCACTGCTTGAACCCCCGAGCAGGCAGTGCCGGGCTCCATCTTTGTCCTGACTTATCCCGCACCCCGAGGGCAGACCACGCCTTGAGTAACGAGTAGCGTGTAACCCATGGCTCCGACCTCCACTCCGCAGACCCCCTTCGGGCGGGTCCTCACCGCCATGGTCACGCCCTTCACGGCGGACGGCGCACTTGACCTCGACGGCGCGCAGCGGCTCGCCACGCACCTGGTGGACGCAGGCAACGACGGCCTGATCATCAACGGCACCACCGGCGAGTCCCCCACCACCAGCGACGCGGAGAAAGCGGACCTCGTACGAGCGGTCCTGGAGGCCGTGGGCGACCGCGCCCACATCGTCGCCGGTGTCGGTACGAACGACACCCACCACAGCATCGAGCTGGCCCGCGCCGCGGAGCGTACCGGCGCACATGGCCTGCTCGTCGTGACCCCGTACTACAACAAGCCCCCGCAGGAGGGCCTCTACCGGCACTTCACGGCCGTCGCCGACGCCACCGAGCTGCCGGTCATGCTGTACGACATCCCCGGCCGCAGCGGCGTCCCGATCAACACGGAGACACTGGTCCGCCTCGCCGAGCACCCGCGGATCGTCGCCAACAAGGACGCCAAGGGCGACCTCGGCCGCGCCAGCTGGGCCATCGCCCGCTCCGGCCTCGCCTGGTACTCCGGCGACGACATGCTCAACCTGCCGCTGCTCTCCGTCGGCGCCGTCGGCTTCGTCTCCGTCGTGGGCCACGTGGTCACCCCCGAGCTGCGCGAGCTGGTCGAGGCGTACACCAGCGGTGACGTCCAGAAGGCGACCGAGATCCACCAGAAGCTGCTCCCGGTCTACACCGGCATGTTCCGCACCCAGGGGGTCATGACCACCAAGGCCGCCCTCGCCCTCCAGGGCCTGCCCGGCGGCCCGCTGCGGCCGCCCATGGTCGAGCTCACGCAACAGGAGATCGAGCAGCTCAAGATCGATCTTGCCGCCGGCGGGGTACAGCTCTGACATCAGACTTCGCCCGACCGGGCGCGCATGGACTTCACAACTGAATACGCAGGACACCGGTGCCTGCACCCCACAACGACAACTGCTTCTGCACGAACGTCACGCGCGCCACGTGCCCAACCGGTACGTGGCGCGCGTGGTGAGGAGAGTCTTTTGAGTCATCCGCATCCTGAACTCGGCCCGCCCCCGCCGCTCCCCGAAGGCGGCCTGCGGGTCACCCCGCTCGGCGGCCTCGGTGAAATCGGCCGCAACATGACGGTCTTCGAGTACGGCGGCCGCCTGCTGATCGTCGACTGCGGAGTGCTCTTCCCCGAGGAGGAGCAGCCCGGAATCGACCTGATCCTGCCGGACTTCTCATCGATCCGGGACCGCCTCGACGACATCGAGGGCATCGTCCTCACGCACGGCCACGAGGACCACATCGGCGGCGTCCCCTTCCTGCTCCGCGAGAAGCCGGACATCCCGCTGATCGGCTCCAAGCTGACCCTCGCCCTGATCGAGGCCAAGCTCCAGGAACACCGCATCCGCCCCTACACGCTTGAGGTCGCCGAGGGCCACCGCGAACGCATCGGCCCCTTCGACTGCGAGTTCGTCGCGGTCAACCACTCGATCCCAGACGCGCTCGCGGTCGCCATCCGCACGCCCGCCGGCATGGTCGTGCACACCGGCGACTTCAAGATGGACCAGCTCCCGCTGGACAACCGCCTGACCGACCTCCACGCGTTCGCACGGCTGAGCGAGGAAGGCATCGACCTCCTCCTCAGCGACTCCACGAACGCCGAGGTCCCCGGTTTCACGCCGCACGAGCGCGACATCTCCAACGTCCTGCGCCAGGTCTTCGCATCCGCCCGCAAGCGGATCATCGTGGCGAGCTTCGCCAGCCACGTCCATCGCATCCAGCAGATCCTGGACGCCGCCCACGAGTACGGCCGCCGGGTCGCCTTCGTCGGCCGCTCCATGGTCCGCAACATGGGCATCGCCAGGGACCTCGGCTACCTGAAGGTTCCGCCGGGCCTCGTCGTCGACGTCAAGACGCTCGACGACCTCCCGGACGGCGAGGTGGTCCTCGTCTGCACGGGCTCGCAGGGCGAACCGATGGCCGCGCTGTCGCGTATGGCCAACCGGGACCACCAGATCCGGATCGTCGAGGGCGACACAGTGATCCTGGCGTCGTCCCTGATCCCCGGCAACGAGAACGCCGTCTACCGCGTCATCAACGGCCTCACCCGCTGGGGCGCGAACGTCGTCCACAAGGGCAACGCCAAGGTCCACGTCTCCGGCCACGCGTCGGCGGGCGAGCTCCTGTACTTCTACAACATCTGCCGACCGCGCAACCTGATGCCGGTCCACGGCGAGTGGCGGCACCTACGCGCCAACGCCGAACTGGGCGCCCTCACCGGCGTCCCGCACGACCGCATCGTGATCGCCGAGGACGGCGTCGCCGTCGACCTCGTCGAGGGCAAGGCGAAGATCTCCGGCAAGGTCCAGGCGGGCTATGTGTACGTCGACGGCCTCTCGGTCGGCGACGTCGGCGAGCCGGCGCTGAAGGACCGCAAGATCCTCGGCGAGGAGGGCATCATCTCGGTCTTTGTCGTCGTGGACTCGTCCACCGGCAAGATCACGGGAGGCCCGCACGTCCAGGCCCGCGGCTCCGGCATCGAGGACGCGGCCTTCGTCGACGTCCTCCCGAAGATCACCGAAGCCCTGGAGCGCTCGGCGCAGGACGGCGTGGTGGAGCCCCACCAGCTGCAGCAACTGATCCGCCGCACACTGGGCAAGTGGGTCTCCGACACGTATCGCCGCAGGCCGATGATCCTGCCGGTGGTCGTGGAGGTCTGACCGCGTACGACCGGTCGTACGTCCCTTCGTACGCGCGGACTTGGAGCGGGGCGGAAATTCCGACTCAGAACATCTGATAAAGTCGGAAGC
>NZ_BJND01000026.1 GCF_006539505.1 Streptomyces spinoverrucosus | reverse complement strand
CAACCCCGGCCGGACCGGGCACCACGAACGGCGCCGCCAACTCCCCCAACCCGCCCACCCGTTCACCCCGTTCGCGACTCGAAGACCCTCGCCACCGCAGTCAACGAGCACCACCCGCAAAGGTCACCCGTTCGCCCCAAGAACTCCCGTTCCCCTCCGGAAGCCGGACATAGAACACAGCCACGGCAGCGGAGAACACCCCCGGCACACTGCGGATGACCAGACCCACACCTCCGGCCCCCGGCACTCACTCACACGCACCAAAAATCGCTACCGCTCACTAAATCGGCAGCAGTTCGAAACCCCAACTACGTGCTCGCCGGCCTGGTCATCCAGCGCGTCACCGGCCGGCCCTGGGCCGAGGAGGTCCGGGACCGGATCATCGAACCACTGAACCTGACCGGCACGTACGCGCCCGGAGACGACCCGTTCCTCCCCGAGCCGCACGCGCACGCGTACCACCGCTTCCCCGACTCGGACGGCTGGACGGACACCACCGTGCGGAACATGTCCCGGGCCGACGCCGCCCACTCACTCGTCACCACCCAGCGCGACCTGGACCGCTTCTTCACCGCCCTGCTCACCGGCCGCCTGCTGCCGCCCGCCCAACTGGCCGAGATGCGGCACGTCGTGCCCGTCAGCAAGGACTACGAGATCCCCTTCCCCCACCTGCGCTACGGGCTCGGCCTGATGCGCCAGCCGCTGCCCTGCGGCGGCTACCGGTGGGGCCACGGCGGCGACGACGACGGCGACTTCGTCAGGAACGGCTTCACCGCGGACGGCCGGCGCAGCATCGTCATCACCGCCTCGGGCAAGGTCCCCGAGAACGGCCCGCTGCTGCGCGCCGAGCGCCCCCTCCAGCGGTTGATGGACACCGCGCTGTGCGAGGGGGTGCGATGACGCGGCGCACCCAGGATGCGCCCCTTCTCAGTTGTTCCAGCTCTCGTCGTACGGGTCGCTGGGCGCCGTCACCGGCTTGGCCGCGGTGACCTCGATGAACGGGATCGGCCCGGCGTTGACCGGATCCCGCGTCCGGCGCGGGGTGTACGTGCCGGTGACCTCCAGCCAGGTGTCCGGCTGGAGCACCGGCGGCACACCGCCCGTCAGGCCGACCTTGACCGGCCGGCCGTCGGCGGCACAGCAGTTGAGGGCGATCCGGACCAGGTAGGCATCTCCTGCCCGGTCCAGCGCGACGAAGCCCGTGATCCTCACCTCGCGGTCGCGCAGCGAGCGCCCCTGGTCGTACGCCGCCCGGGCCGCGTAGTCGGCCAGGCCGAGCCGGACGGGGTCACCGGCGGGCAGCGGCGGGTAGGCCGGGGGCTCCTGAAGGGACGTACCGGCGCGCATCGCGCTGTACGAGCCGAGCGCCGGTGGGGCGATCAGCACGAGCGCGAGGACGGGCAGCAACAGCAGCCAGGAGACGCGGGGTTCGTGGTGGTGACCGGATGCCGGGGACCGGCGCTCGTACCAGACCGTCGCCACCGCCGCCGCGACCAGCACCACCCCCGCCAGCAGCAACAGCGGCCGCAGCCCGGACTTGACGTACCGCAGCGACAGCTCCGTCGCCCCCGCGTGCACGAGGGACGCGCCGAGCAGGCACAGCACCGCCGCCTGCGCGTGCCGGTTCACAGCAGCACCGCCCCGGTCAGGGCGGACACACCGACCGCGACGGCGAAGGTCGCCGGTGCGAAGCGGAGGGCGAAGCCGCGGCCGAACGTGCCCGCCTGCATCGCGAACAGCTTCAGATCGACCATCGGCCCCACCACCAGGAACGCCAGCCGGGCCGTCGGCGAGAACTGCGTCAGCGACGCCGCCACGAACGCGTCCGCCTCCGAGCAGATCGACAGCAGGACAGCCAGTACGGCGAGGGCGAGCACCGCCACCACCGGGTTGTCCGCCGCCGCCCGCAGCCATGGCTCGGGCACGACCGCCTTCAGCGTCGCGGCCGCCATCGCACCGATCACCAGGAAGCCGCCCGCGTGCATCACGTCATGCCGCACCGACCCCCAGAACGCCGCTCCCCTGCCCTGCCCCTCGTACGCCGGACGAGTCGGCGGACGCAGCCAGTCGGCGCGGCCGAGCCGCTGCCACAGCCAGCCCATCGCGCACGCCACGGCCAGGCTCGCGACGAAACGGGCCAGCACCATCTCGGGTTGGCCGGGGAAGGCGACCGCCGTCGCCGTCAGCACGATCGGGTTGATCGCGGGCGCGGCGAGCAGGAACGCCAGCGCGGCCGCCGGGGTGACTCCCCGCCGCATCAGCGCACCCGCCACCGGCACCGACGCGCACTCGCAGCCGGGGACCACCGCTCCCGCCAGCCCCGCGACCGGTACCGCCGCGGCGGGCCGGGCCGGGAGCGCGCGGGCGAAGACGGACGCCGGTACGAACACGGCGACGGCCGCCGACAGCAGCACCCCGAGCACCAGGAACGGCAGCGCCTGCACGACCACCGCGACGAAAACCGTCGTCCAGCTCTGCATCACCGGCGCGGACAGCGCCCGGCGGATCGGGGCCTGGGCGAGCAGCAGGAGGAGCAGGGTGACGGTGAGGACCAGGGGGGAGCTGAGGTGCCAGCCGTCGTCCTTCTCGCGGACTGGGGGCGGGGGTTGTGTCTTGGGGACGGTGACGGCCACGGGTCGGTCCTCCGGTGCGCGGGGTGCCTCCCCCTCGATACGGCCGACCCGGAACGGACGTTCAATCAGTTGCTGGAACCATCCTTCTTCTTGGGGCAGTCTTTTCCCTCGTGGCGAGCGTTCCGAATCAGGGCCGGCCGGGCAACGCGCCCGCACACATGGTGGTGTGCGGCGACGACGGGCTCGCGCACCGGCTGGCGGCCGAACTCAGGGGTGTGTACGAGGAGCAGGTGACGCTCGTCGTGCCGCCCTCCGAGCGCCAGGTGCCCCAGCCGGTCGCCGGACGGGCTCGGGCCGCGTCGGCGGCGCTGCTGGACCGGATGGTGAACGCGGCGGGCCGGGCTGCGGGCAACGGCTCCTTGGCCAACGGCGAGGCGGGCGGCAACGTACGGCTCGTGGAGGCCGCCGAGCCGACCGAGGCGGTGCTCGCCGACGCGGGCGTGGAGCGGGCGACCGCGCTGGCGCTCGTGTACGACGACGACGAGACCAACATCCGCGCCGCCCTCACCGCCCGCCGTCTCAACCCCCGGCTGCGGATCGTCCTGCGCCTGTACAACCGGCGGCTGGGCCAGCACATCGAGGAACTCCTCGACCAAGCGGCCGCGTTGGCGACCGGCGAGGCGCACGGGACGAGCGGCTTCGACGCCGCCACGACCGTGCTGTCCGACGCCGACACCGCCGCGCCCGCGCTGGCCGCGACCGCCGTCGTCGGCACCAGCAAGGTCGTCCAGACCGACGGGCTGCTGCTGCGCGCGGTGGAGCGGACGCCCCCGGCGCCGGGTCAGGTCGCCGATCCGGGGCTGTGCACGTTGGCACTGCTTTCGGCGACGAGCAGCGATCCCGCCGGTGCCGACGGGTCGGAGGGCAGCGGGGAGCGCGGGCCCCGACTGCTGCCGGACGAGGAGGAGGTCGCGGCGGCCACCGGGCGTGGCACGGTCGTCCTGGAACAGGTGTCGTACGCCGGCTCATCCCGCTCCGCCGGACGCGCGGTCGGTGTCGTACCGCCGTTCGCCTCCCTGTTCTCCCGGCGGCTGCGCTGGTCGCTCGCCGGTCTGGTGGGGGCCGTGGTGGCGCTGGCGATCGCGCTGACCGTCCTCACCGGCGACCATCCGCTGCACGCCACCTACCTCACCCTGCTCGACATCCTCGGCATCGACGACCCGGCCACCGACGCGTCCGTCGGCCGCCAGATCCTCCAACTCCTCTCCGCCGTCGTCGGATTACTGCTGCTGCCGGTGCTGCTGGCCGCCGTACTGGAGGCCCTCGGCACCTTCCGGAGCGCGTCCGCGCTGCGCAGGCCGCCGCGCGGGCTCAGCGGACATGTCGTCCTGCTCGGCCTCGGCAAGATCGGCACCCGAGTGCTGACCCGGCTGCGCGAACTGGACATCCCCGTGGTCTGCGTCGAGGCCGATCCCGAGGCCCGGGGCATGGCCACGGCCCGGCGGCTGCGGGTGCCGGTGGTCCTCGGGGACGTCACGCAGGAGGGCGTCCTGGAGGCCGCCAAGATCCACCGCGCCGGCACGCTGCTCGCCCTGACCAGCGTCGACACGACCAACCTGGAGGCCGTCCTCTACGCCCGCTCCGTCCGCCCCGACCTGCGGGTCGTACTCCGCCTCTACGACGACGACTTCGCCGCCGCCGTCTACCGCACCCTGCGCGCCGCGCACCCCCGGGCCCTCACCCGCAGCCGCAGCGTCACCCATCTCGCGGCGCCCTCGTTCGCCGGGGCGATGATGGGGCGGCAGGTGCTGGGGGCGATACCGGTCGAGCGGCGGGTGCTGTTGTTCGCGGCCGTGGAGGTGCGCGGGATCCGGCAGTTGGAGGGGAAGACGGTGGCCGAGGCCTTCCGGGCCGGTTCCTGGCGGGTGCTGGCCCTGGACACGGCGGCCCCGGGGGAACGCCGGCCGGACCTGGCGACGAGCCCGACGGACACGGACGGCCGGGGCATGCCCGGGCCGGCCTCTGACCTCGTGTGGGACCTGCCGCCCACGTACGTGCTGCGTGCCGAGGACCGGGTGGTCCTGGCGGCGACCCGACGCGGCCTTGCGGAACTGCTGGGGCGCAGGCGCCGGGATCGGGCGGGGGCGTGAGAACCCGCCGCCCCGACGGCACGCACATAACACGCGGGACTGCACGCCCAAAAGGGGCGCGGGGAACTGCGCGACCAGCCCACCACGACTCGCAGCGCACCACACAGCGCAACCAGTGAGGCCCTTAGTCCCCCCTGCTCCCCCTGCCCTTGAGGTGCCGCTCCGCGAAGTCCAGCTCCAGCCCCACCTGCTTGATCCGCTCGTCGACGACCAGGGAGCCGTGCCCCGCGTCGTAGCGGTACACCTCGTGGACCGCGCCGCGCGCCTGAAGGCGCTTGACGTAGTTCTCGATCTGCCGGATCGGGCAGCGCGGGTCGTTGACGCCCGCGGAGATGTAGACCGGCGCCTTGACCTGGTCCACGTACGTCAGTGGCGACGACGCCTCGAAGCGCTCCGGGACCTCCTCCGGGGTGCCGCCGAGCAGCGTGCGGTCCATGGCCTTCAGCGCTTCCATCTCGTCGTGGTACGCGGTGACGTAGTCGGCCACCGGGACCGCGGCGATGCCCAGCGTCCACGCGTCGGGCTGGGTGCCGAGGCCGAGGAGCGTGAGATACCCGCCCCAGGAACCGCCGGTCAGGATCAGCCGGTCCGGGTCCGCCAGCCCCGAGCCGATCGCCCATTCCCGGACCGCCGCGATGTCCTCCAGCTCGATCAGGCCGACCCGGTGCTTCAGCGCGTCCGTCCAGGCCCGGCCGTAGCCCGTGGAGCCCCGGTAGTTGACCCGGACGACCGCGTATCCGTGGTCGACCCAGGCCGCCGGGCCCGCCGCGAACGAGTCACTGTCGTGCCAGGTCGGGCCGCCGTGGATGTCGAAGACGGTCGGCAGCGGACCGGTGGCCCCCACCGGCTTCTGCACCAGCGCGTGGATACGCCCCCCGGGCCCCTCCACCCACACGTCCTCCACCGGCACCGAGCCCGGCGACTTCAGGCCCGGCGGGTCGAGCACCACGCCGCCCGCCGTCGAGCGCACGGACGACGGCTCGGCCGCCGACGACCACAGGTACTCCACGCTGCCGTCCGGCCGGGCCGTCGCCCCCGACACCGTGCCGGTCGGGGTCGGGACCTTCACCAGCTCGCGCGTGCGCAGGTCGTAGCGGAACAGCTCGCCGCGCGCCTCGTAGCTGTGCCCGATCAGCAGCCCCGAGCCGTCCGGATACCACTCGGCGCTCACATCACCCGGCAGCTCCAGCGCCAGGTCGGTCTCCTCGCCCGTGGCGACGTCCCACACCAGCGGCTCCCAGCGGCCGCGCCGCTGGTGCCCGACGAGCAGCCGCGTGTCCCCGTGGACCGGCGCGAAGCCGAGCACCTCCAGGCCCAGCTCGACCGTGCCGCCCTTGGTGTCGTCCAGCTCGGCGACCGTCGTGCCGTCGGGGCGCAGCACCCGCAGCGCCGAGTGCATGGCGTCCCCGTGCTCGGTGTGCTCGACGGCGATCAGCGAGCCGTCGTGGGACAGATCACCGACGCCCGCCGACTCGCGGTGCCGGTAGAGCTCCACCGGCGCATCGCTCACGCGCGCGAGATGGATCGTCGTACCCTCCTCGTCGGTGGACCGCCCCACCACCGCCATGCGCCCGTCCCGCCCGAGCGCGAGTCCCGCCGGATACGACGGATCCAGCCCCGGCACGGCGAGCTCGTCCTCGCCTCCCGCGAAGGGCTGCCTGCGCCAGACGCCGAACTCGTCGCCGTCCTTGTCGTCGAACCACCAGATCCACTCGCCGTCCGGGGAGAGCACACCGTCCGTCGTGCCGTTCGGCCGGTTCGTCACCTGGCGCTGCTCACCCGTCGCGCGATCCCAGGCGTACAGCTCGTACGTCCCCGTCGCGTTCGACACGAACAAGGAGCGGTCGGGGGCGTCCTCCGCCCAGTCGGGCAGCGACACCCGCGGCGCCCGGAAGCGCTTCTCCCAGTCCGGCATGTCCTCGCGCCGCTCGGGCGAGGGGGACCCGTTGCTCTCAGTCATGACCCCATACTGCCCGCTCACACCGACATCGCGCTTCCAGGGTCCCCAGCCTGTGGATAACTTCGGGACCCCGCGCCCCGTGCTTCCTGCCACCCCCCGTACCTTTGAGGGCGTGTACCGGTTTCTGCTGACGCCCCGATGGTGGGGGATCAACCTCTTCGTGCTGCTCGCCATCCCCTTCTGCGTCTTCATGGGGTCCTGGCAGCTGAGCCGGTTCGAGGCGCGGGTCGAGGATCATCAGAGCGCCAAGGAGCAGGCCGCCTCCGACGAGAAGGGCGCCGCCCGGCCGCTGGACGCGTTGCTGCCCGTGGACAAGGAGACCACCGGCGACCAGACGAGGGTCAGCGGGCGGTACGGGGAGCAGTTGCTCGTGCCGGACCGGGAGCTGGACGGCAGGCGGGGCTATTACGTGCTGACCCTGTTGCACACCGACGGCGGCAAGGCCCTGCCCGTCGTACGGGGCTGGCTGCCCGGTGCGCCGGACGCCGCGAAGGCGCCCGCTCCGCCCAGCGGTGAGGTGACCGTCACCGGTGCGCTCCAGGCCTCCGAGAACCCCGGTGAGAACGGCGTCAGCGCGCGCAGCGGACTGCCGAAGGGCCAGACAGCGGCGATCAGCGCGGCCTCACTCGTCAATCTCGTGCCGTACGACGTCTACGACGCCTGGGTCACCCTCAACAAGGGCGACTCCGGGATGCAGGCCGTGCCGGTGAGCGCGCCCCCGGACACCGGGCTCGACCTGAAGGCCTTCCAGAACCTGGGCTACACCGGGGAGTGGTTCGTCTTCGCCGGGTTCGTGGTCTTCATGTGGTTCCGGTTGTTCCGCCGCGAGGTGGAGTTCGCGCGGGACGCCGAGATGGGGCTCAACTCGGCGGACGCGGCCGCCGCTCACGAGGCCGAGAGCACGCCCGTCCGGTAGACCGTCCCCGCGCACGCGTTCGACACCGTCGCCGACACCGTCGGCGCTCCCGCCTCCGCCGTGTAGGAGACGACGACGCTTCCGTCCTTCGTGCCCTCCTCGGTCATCAGCTGCGTAGACGTACCCGTGTCGCCACCCGTGGAGCTGCCCTCGGTGGTGGTGCCCGCGTCCGTGCTGGGCGACGCGTCGGGCGAGGGGTCGGCGGTGCCGCCGCCGGTGTCGCCGGAGTTGTCGGTGGGGCAGGTCTCCGAGGGCATCCAGGCGAACCTCACCTCGTACGCCGCCCCCGGCTCCAGGACCAGCTGCGGGACTTCCTTGGCCGGGTCGGGCAGGCCGGTCGCCTCGTCGCCCGCCGTGTGCGCGACGACGCTGATCTTGGTGGCGTCCGCCGCGCCCTGCGCGAGCGGGGTCACCGCGCCGGCGCCGCCGACGGTGCAGCCGGCGGTGGAGACGTTGGTGATCCGGAACGTGCCGTACACCGTGCCGGCGGAGTCGGGGACGTCGGCGGTCGCGGTGGCCGAGCCGAGCTGGGCCGCCGTACACACCGGGGCGGCGACCGCGCTGGTCGCCGAGGGGTAGACGTCGTCGGTGGTGTCGTCGACGACACCGCTGCTCGGGGTGGAGCCGGGGCTCTCGTTCGGGGTCGGGCTGGCCTTGCCCTGGTTCTCGCCCGTGCCGGTGGAACCGCCCGAGGTGGCGCCCGTGCCGTCGGTCCTCAGGCCCTCGCTCGCGCCGCCCTGCGCCTGCGCGCCGTGGCCGGCGATGGTGGGGTTGGCGTCGGGGCCGGTGGAGTTGGAGACGTGCACCAGGGCGGGTACGGCGGTGCAGACGAACAGCGCCGCGGCCGCCATGCCGACAGCGGCCTGCCGCTTGCGCGCCCGGCGTGCGGGCACCGCCCGGCGCAGGTGATCCAGCGTGCCGTCGCGCGGTTCGATGTCCTGCACCGCCTGGTGCAGCATCCTGCGCAGCGCCAGCTCGTCCGAGTCGAGCCCCTCGGAGCTCTGGTCGTCGAGGCGGTCGTTCACAGTTTCGTTCCCAGCTTGCGGTTGCTTCGGCTCTTGGTCGTGCGCCTCGATCGGCTCACGCCATTCGTACGGCTCGTGCGACTTGCCGTTCGTCATGCCGGCGCCTCCATGGCGATCCGCAGCGCGGCGATACCGCGGGAGCCGTACGCCTTCACCGAGCCCAGCGATATGCCGAGCGTCTCGGCGACCTGGGCCTCGGTCATGTCGGCGAAGTAGCGCAGCACCAGCACCTCGCGCTGCCGGCGCTGCAAGCCCTTCATGGCCTTGATCAGGGAGTCCCGCTCCAGCTGGTCGTAGGCCCCCTCCTCGGCGCTCGCCATGTCCGGCATCGGCTTGGACAGCAGCTTCAGCCCGAGGATGCGGCGGCGCAGCGCGGAGCGGGAGAGGTTGACGACCGTCTGGCGCAGATAGGCGAGGGTCTTCTCCGGGTCGCGGACGCGTTTGCGGGCCGAGTGGACGCGGATGAAGGCCTCCTGGACGACGTCCTCGCAGGAGGCGGTGTCGTCGAGGAGGAGCGCGGCGAGACCGAGCAGCGAGCGGTAGTGCGTGCGGTAGGTCTCGGTGAGGTGGTCGACGGTGGTGCCGGCGGCCACGACGTCATCGGCGCCGTCACGCGGGCTGGGGATGCGGGCGGGCCGCGCTGCGGGCATGGGCGCGATCACCGGCATGCCGCCGGGCGCGCCGGGCATGCGGGTGCGGACGGGCCGCCGGGGCGGCCGTAGGGCCGTGCCGCGGGCCACCGCGGGGAAGTCGAGTACCTCTGCCACGCCAGTTGGACACGCCTGAACCCGTCAGGGTTGTACGTGCCGGACGTCACTCTTCGTCTCGCGTCAGGCAGCACGACTGACGGAGCCTCATATGCCCTCATGCGTCCCGCTCTTCCCCTATGTCCCATATGAACGGGCGTCCCCACGCTCGTTCATCGGCGTCCCCACGCCTTGGATCAACACGTCCCACACCCCGGAAGGGCGACCGCATAGACGCTCCCCGCCCTTCGCACGGTTGCGGAGGACGGGGAGGAAATCCCTTACGTTGATCCTACAAACAGATCAGGACATCGCCAGGGGCAATTTTCCCTCACGACATCTCGGCCGCCACCAGCTCCGCGATCTGAGCGGTATTCAGCGCGGCACCTTTGCGCAGATTGTCCCCGCACACGAAGAGTTCGAGGGCCGTCGGGTCGTCCAGCGCCCGCCGCACCCGCCCGACCCACGTCGGATCCGTGCCCACCACGTCGGCGGGCGTCGGGAACTCCCCGGCCGCCGGATCGTCGCACAGCACCACGCCCGGCGCCGTGGCGAGGATCTCCCGCGCCCGGTCCACCGTCACCTCGTTCTCGAAGCGGGCGTGCAGGGTCAACGAGTGCGCGGTCACCACCGGCACCCGCACGCAGGTCACGGCGACCGGCAGCGTCGGCAGACCGAGGATCTTGCGGGACTCGTCCCGCACCTTCATCTCCTCCGACGACCAGCCGTCCTCCCGCAGAGACCCGGCCCACGGTACGACGTTCAGCGCGACCGGCTCCGGGAACGGCCCGGTGTTGTCCCCCACGGCCCGCCGTACGTCACCGGGGCTGGTCCCCAGCTCCGTACCGGCCACCAGGGACAGCTGCTCGCGCAGTGTCCGCACGCCCGCCTGTCCGGCGCCGCTCACCGCCTGGTACGACGAGACCACCAGCTCACGCAGCCCGAACTCGGCGTGCAGCGCGCCCAGGGCGACGATCATCGACAGCGTGGTGCAGTTCGGGTTGGCGATGATTCCGCGCGGCCGGACCCGCGCCGTGTGCGGATTGACCTCCGGCACGACCAGCGGCACGTGCGGGTCCATCCGGAAGGCGGCGGAGTTGTCCACCACCACCGCGCCCTTGGCCGCGGCGATCGGCGCCCAGTGCGCGGCGACCTCGTCGGGTACGTCGAACAGGGCGACGTCGACCCCGTCGAAGACCTCCTCGGACAGGGCCACCACCTCGACCTCCTCACCGCGCACGGCCAGCTTGCGGCCGACCGAGCGCGGCGAGGCGACAAGACGGATCTCGCCCCAGATGTCCGCGTGCTGGGACAGAATCTGGAGCAGCACCGTGCCGACAGCTCCGGTCGCTCCCACGACCGCGAGCGTCGGGGGCACGGTCATCGGCCGGTGCCTCCATAGACAACGGCCTCGTCGCTGTCGGAGTCGAGGCCGAAGGCGGTGTGCACGGCGCGTACGGCCTCGGGGACGTCGTCGGCGCGGGTGACGACCGAGATGCGGATCTCGGAGGTCGAGATCAGCTCGATGTTCACGCTCGCGCCGCTCAGCGCCTCGAAGAAGGCCGCCGTGACGCCCGGGTTGGTCTTCATCCCGGCGCCCACGAGCGAGATCTTGCCGATCTGGTCGTCGTAGCGCAGCGAGTCGAAGCCGATGCCGCCCTTGTTCTTCTCCAGCGCGTCCATGGCCTTGCGGCCCTCGGTCTTCGGCAGCGTGAAGGAGATGTCCGTCAGGCCCGTGGAGGCGGCGGACACGTTCTGCACGACCATGTCGATGTTGATCTCGGCGTCGGCGATCGTGCGGAAGATCGCGGCGGCCTCGCCCGGCTTGTCCGGCACGCCGACGACCGTGATCTTGGCCTCGGAGGTGTCGTGTGCGACACCGGAGATGATGGCCTGCTCCACCTGCTGTTCCCCTTGCTCGATCGGCTCGCTGCTGACCCAGGTGCCCTGCAGCCCACTGAAGCTGGACCGGACATGGATCGGGATGTTGTAGCGACGGGCGTACTCCACACAGCGGTGGAGCAGCACCTTCGACCCGGACGAGGCCAGCTCCAGCATGTCCTCGAACGAGATCCAGTCGATCTTCCGGGCCTTCTTCACCACGCGCGGGTCGGCGGTGAACACACCGTCGACGTCCGTGTAGATCTCGCAGACCTCGGCGTCGAGCGCGGCCGCCAGCGCGACCGCCGTGGTGTCGGAGCCGCCGCGCCCCAGCGTGGTGATGTCCTTGGTGTCCTGGCTGACGCCCTGGAATCCGGCGACGATGGCGATGTTGCCCTCGTCCAGCGAGTCCCGGATCCGGCCCGGCGTGACATCGATGATCCGGGCTTTGTTGTGGACCGAGTCGGTGATGACACCTGCCTGGCTGCCGGTGAAGGACTGGGCCGAGTGGCCCAGGTTTTTGATCGCCATCGCCAGCAGGGCCATGGAGATCCGCTCTCCGGCGGTCAGCAGCATGTCGAGCTCGCGCCCGGCAGGGATCGGGGAAACCTGCTCGGCGAGATCGATCAGCTCGTCCGTCGTGTCGCCCATCGCGGAAACCACGGCGACCACCTGGTGGCCGTTCTTCTTGGCTTCGACGATTCGCTTGGCGACGCGCTTGATGCCTTCGGCATCGGCTACGGAGGAGCCTCCGTACTTCTGCACGACAAGGCCCACGTGCGCTCCTCGCTCAGTCCGTGTGTGTCGGCTCAGTTTAACGAGCGTCCGAAATTCCCTTCCCAGGTATCGCATGGTGAGATGTCCGGCCGCTCGTTCTCGGACTGCATATGCCCGCATGCGCTGCTGGCACTCGGAAAAGTGCCGCGGGTCACAAGCGCCCCTGATCATTAAGTTTCAAGGACTAGGGTGCCGCCGTGCGAGTACTTCTGGTGGAAGACGACGAGCCGGTCGCCGAGTCGCTCCGGCGCGGCCTGAAGCGGTACGGCTTCGAGGTCGAGTGGGTGACGACGGGCGGCGCCGCCCTCGCGCACCAGGGGCCGTACGACGTCGTACTCCTCGATCTCGGCCTGCCCGACACCGACGGTCTCGACGTCTGCAAGGCGCTGCGCGAGCGCGGCGACGTCCCGATCATCGTGATCAGCGCCCGCAGCGACGAGACGGACCGGGTGGTCGGGCTGGAGCTGGGCGCCGACGACTATGTGTCCAAGCCGTTCGGGGTACGGGAGGTCATCGCACGGATACGAGCGGTGATGCGGCGCCTGAAGCCTCGTACGCCCGCGGAGTCCGGCCCCGACCGGTACGGCCCGCGCCTGACGATCGACCGCAAGGCGGCCCGCGTCCGCCTCGACGGCGAGGAGATCGCGCTCGCGCCCAAGGAGTACGACCTGCTGGCCTTCCTGACCGAGGAGCCCGGGGCGCTGATGTCGCGGGAGCAGATCATGGAGGCCGTCTGGGACGCGAACTGGTTCGGGCCGACCAAGACCCTCGACGTCCATGTGGCGGCGCTGCGGCGGAAGCTGGCCGGGGCGATCACGATCGAGGCGGTGCGGGGAGTGGGCTTCCGGCTGGAGATCGTCGAGAACGGCGGCGGAAGCAACGGCGGCAACGGCGGCAACGGCGGCAACGGCGGCAACGGCGGCAACGGCGGCAACGGCGGCAACGGCGGCAACGGCCGATGATCCGCCAGCTCGTCCGCAGTTACATCCTGCTCGTCGCGATCGCCATCGCCCTGTTCACCGTGCCGGTGGCGTTCTCACTCACGAACCAGTTGCGGGACGACACCAGTTCCTCGGTGCAGCGCAAGGCCGCGACCATGGCGGTGCTGCTGGGCAACGGGGACCCGGCCTCGTGCATGGCCCTGGAGCGGATGGCCCGGGCGTACGACGACGACGGCGAGACGCGCGCGGTCCAGACGACCACCACCCAGGAGTGCGCGCCGCCCCTGCCCCGCCCGGACCGGGACGCGGCCCTGAACAGGGCCCTCGACGAGGACCGGGTCACCACCGACTGGGGCTCCTCCTTCGTCTGGGGCCCGGAGCTGGTGGTCACGGTTCCCGCCCACGCAGGCGACGACGGCGAGGTCGTCGGCGCCGTACGCATCAAGTTCTCGACCGCCCAGATGACCCACCGCCTGTGGACCATCTGGGGCTTCCGGGCCGGCCTCGCGGTGGCCGTCCTGGGCGTCGCCGCCCTGATCGGCGTCGCGGCCGCCCGCCGCATCACGCGCCCGCTGCGCCAGCTCAACGACATGGCGAGCAGGTTCAGCGACGGCGATCTGACGGCCCGTTCCCCGGTGACGGGCCCACCCGAGACCCAGACGCTCGCCCGCACCCTGAACCAGGGCGCGGAACGCCTCGACACTCTCATCGCGGCACAGCGCATCTTCGTGGCGGACGCGTCGCACCAGCTCAGAACCCCCTTGACCGCGTTGCGCCTGTCCCTGGACAACATCGCGGACGGTGTGGACGACGACTTCGTCCGGGAGGACGTGGAGCAGGCGACGGCCGAGGTGGTCCGGATGAGCCGGCTGGTCAACGGCCTGCTGGTGCTGGCGCGGGCCGAGGCCAAGGTGACGGACGCCGAGTCGCTCCCCCTGATGGACATCGTTCAGGAGCGCCTCGCGGTGTGGAGACCGGCCGCCGACGAGCGCGGAGTCACCATCGCGCTCAGGGGGAGTGCCGGCGGCCGGCCGCTCGTGCTGGCCAGCCCCGGTCATCTGGACCAGGTGCTGGACAACGTGCTCTCGAACGCCCTGGAGGTGTCACCGGACGGCGGGACGATCACCGTCCGGGTGGAGCACAGGGGCGACGAAGTGACGGTCGCCGTCCTGGACGAGGGACCCGGCATGTCGGACGCCGACAAGTCCCGGGCCTTCGACCGTTTCTGGCGGGGCAAGGGCCTGACCGGAAAGTCCGGCTCCGGCCTCGGCCTCGCCGTCGTCAAGCAGTTGGTCACCGACGACGGCGGAACCGTGACCCTCACCGACGCCCCCGGAGGCGGGCTCTGCGTGTCGATCAGCCTTCGGGCATCGCAGAGGAGTGGTGGTTGACGATCTTCCACTCGCCACCGCGCTTCTCGTACTCGTAGGTGTAGCGGGCGACGACCGTGCTCTTCTCGCCGGTCTCGTGGTCGGTGAGGGCGAACTTGTACACGCCGGTGTCGATGGCGGAGTTGGAGTCCAGGACCTTGACGATCGTCTGGACCTTGGTGCCGACCGGCTTGTTCTGCAGGAAGTGCTCGAAGTAGTCGACGATGCCGGCCCGGTCGGTACGGACCTTGTTGGACACGGTGGGCAGCAGCACGGCGTCCTTGGCGTACAGGTCCGCGACCTTCTCCGGGTCACCGGTCTGCAGGGCGGCGTTCCAGCGGTCGAAGAGACCGGCGACCTGCTTCTTGCTCGGCGCGGCGGCCCGCTCCGACCCCGCGGCGCTGACGCCCACCGTGACGGTGGCGGCGGTGACGAGCGCGGTGGCGGTGACAACGGCGGCGCGTATACGGGTCTTGCGGGTCATGGCATCTCCAGTGCAATCGAGAGGAGTTGCTCCTTCAGCGACCTGCGCTGCGGGAGTGACTCAAGACTCGCTTTGCACTGGTTAGGGCACGTCCAACGGTCGTGCAGGGCGGGAACAGGGTTTGTCCAACGTCAGGGGAAGGGGGATATGCGGCGCCACGCTCCGGGTCTCCGGCTCGACCTGCTCGGGTTCCGCTGCTTCTTCCTCGGCCCGGGCCAGGCCGGACTGGTAGTGCTCGGTGACGTCCCTGCCGTGACGCTCGCGCGCGAAGTTCCCCCACCACTCCGGTGACCTGGGGGAGGGCCTGCTGGCCGTAACGGGGGTGTGCGGCCGCGATCGCCTTGTACCGGATTCGATGCGTAGGTCGAGGCCCCGGTGCCGGGACGTCACGCGGGAAGGGCTTGAAGCCCGAGGCTCAAGCTCCGGGCCGAACTGCGGAAATGAACGCCGTCCAGGCGGGGGCGGTGACATGGAGTTCGGGTCCGGTGGGGACCTTGGAGTCGCGGACGTGGATGGTGCTGGAGAGAGCGACTTCGACGCAGTTGCCGCCCTCGTCGTCGCTGTAGCTCGACTTGAACCACTTCAGCTGATCACTCACGGCTGTTCACCATCCGCTCGATGAAACGGGCCGACTCTTCGGGTCCGAGAGCCTGCGTCCGGATCATGCTAAGCCGCTCGGTGATGCGGCTGACAACCCCCGGATCGGCCGAAAGCTCGCTGGCGAACTGCCCCTCCATGAAGGCGAAGCGCTCGTGGTCACGGGTCTCCAGCAGCACCATGGGGCCCAGGAGTGCGGCAGGAATGGCCCGTTCGAAAGGGAGCACCTGCAATACGACGTTTCGCAGCCGCCCCACCTCCAGCAGGTGGCGCAGTTGTTCGGCGTCCACCTGCGGGGCGCGCAGTACGGCCTCGTAGAGGACGAAGCTCAGGCCGACCGGCGGCTTCCGCTCGGTGAGGATGGACTGCCGCTCCATACAGGCGGCGATGCGCTCCTCCACCGTCTCCTCGTCCAGCGGCGGGATACGGCTGTCGATGAGGGCGCGCGCGTACCCCTTCGTCTGCAACAGCCCTGGTACGAGCGAGAGTTCGTACGACCAGAGGCTGATCGCTTCCTTCTCCCGCTCCATGAAGTCCTGCGCTCGCGCCGGGAACCGCTCCCGGTCCAGGAACGGCTTGCCCGCGCTCAACATCCCCTCCGCGCCGCACATTTCGTCCGCCACGTCGAGCACGCGCGGCGTCGGCCTGCGTACGCCGCGCTCCATGGACGCGATGGTGTCCGGGGAGTAGTTCGAGGCGGAGGCGAGCTTCTCGCGGCTGACGTCGGCCTTCATGCGCCAGCGTTTCATCTGGTCGCCGATGTAACGCCAGGCGACGGGCGGCTGGTTGTTGTTGTGCGTACCCGACACGCGACCCCCTCCGGAAGGTGACCGCTACCGAGCGTAGCGCGACGCGCACCCCTAGGTAACGGAGTTCACGGTGACCATCAGTGAGGTGCGGCAGGGTACGCCCTGGCTGTGGGGAGCGGTTTCGGGGGCACTGGTGTCGACGAGGTGGATGAGGAGGGGGGTGGAGCCGGTCGGGCCCTCGGGCAGGGCCCGTAGGCGGTAGCGGTCGACTCGGGAGGCCTCGCGGGGCAGCTGGGTGCCGTCCGGATACAGGTAGTGCGGGTAGACGTCGTTGGCTACGCGCAGGTCGGCGCGCTGCCAGGTGCCGGTGGAGGGGTCGCGGCGTTCCAGGACCAGGCCGTTGGAGTCCGCGGCGGCCTCCGTGTCGATCATCATCTCCATCTGGAAGGCGACGCGGATGTGGGCGTACGCGCGCGTGTTGCCGTTGTGGACGGAGACCGTGAACTCCTGTCCCGCACCGCCCCGTTCGAGGGCGATCCGGCCGCCCGCCGTGGAGGCGTACATGCCGATGACGGTGGGAGCGGCCGGTCGGGGCGACCGCGTCGGGGGCGCCGTGGACGGCTTCGGGGTCGGCCTCGGCGTGGGTGTGGTGCGCGTCGGGGACGGGGACGCGGTCGATGTGGGGGTGGGGGTGGGCGTCGCTGTCGTCGGTTCCGGCGGTGATGCCGGCGCCGTGGTCGTGGACGCTGGTCCCGCAGGGCGCGTTCCCCCGTCGGCGTCCGCGTCCGTCGGACCGCAACCCGTGAGCAGTGCGGCCAGGGTCAGGGCCACCGGTGCCGTTGCCCTCGTAGATCTTCTCCGTACGCGTGCCACTGTGTTGGTCGCCCCCCGTTTGTCCGCTTAGGCTCGATCAAGGTCCCGTCACGGTAGGGGGGCGCCTGCTTCGGAAGGGCAACGCCGAGGTGTCGCTTGGGACACGCTGGAGGCCGCATCGGCTACTTCACCCGCACCCCCAGCGGCCCCGCGATCTCCTGCTGCATGACCTTCCCGGCCTCGATTTCCAGGGTGTCGTCGCCCATCCCCTGGTCGGTGTCCAGGCCGTCCAGTTCCTCCAGGGGCTGGTTGAGGCGGACGTGGGCGACGACCGACTGCAGGGCGCGCAGGGTGGCGGACGCCGTGGAGCCCCAGTTGGAGAAGTAGGAGAACTGCCACCACCACAGGGCCTCCGTGGTGCGGCCCGCGCGGTAGTGGGCCATGCCGTGGCGCAGGTCGGTGATGACGTCGGCCAGGTCGTCGGAGATACGGGCCGGGACGCGGGCCTTGCGGGGCTCGTAGGGGTCGAAGACCTCGGAGTAGACGTCGATCGGCTCCAGCAACCGGGCGAGGTTCTCACGGAGTTCGTCGACGTCGGGCTCGGGACCCGAGTCGGGCTCGTAGCGCTCGTCGGGGACGATGTCCTCGTGGGCGCCCAGGCGGCCGCCGGCCAGGAGGAGTTGGGAGACCTCCAGCAGGAGGAAGGGGACGGCCGAGTCCGGCTCGTCTCCCCTGGCCACCTCGGTGACGGCGACCAGGAAGCTCTCTACCTGGTCCGCGATCTGGACCGCGAAGTCGTCCGGGTCCTGCGTCGTGGAGTGCAGCGTGGCGTCAGACATCTAGGAGTCGTCTCCCCTCGAAGGCGCGACCGAGGGTCACCTCGTCCGCGTATTCCAGGTCGCCACCCACCGGGAGGCCGCTGGCCAGGCGGGTGACCTTCAGGCCCATGGGCTTGATCATGCGGGCGAGGTACGTCGCGGTGGCCTCGCCCTCCAGATTCGGGTCCGTGGCCAGGATGAGCTCCGTGACCGTCCCGTCGGCCAACCTCGCGAGAAGCTCTCGTATACGCAGGTCGTCCGGGCCCACGCCCTCGATCGGGCTGATCGCGCCGCCCAGCACGTGGTAGCGGCCGCGGAACTCACGCGTGCGCTCGATGGCGACGACGTCCTTGGGTTCCTCGACCACACAGATCACCGCCGGATCGCGGCGGCCGTCGCGGCAGATCCCGCACAGCTCCTCCTGGGCGACATTGCCGCAGGTGGCGCAGAACCGGACCTTCGCCTTGACCTCCAGAAGCGCGTGCGCGAGCCGACGGACGTCCGCCGGCTCCGCCTGCAGCACATGGAAGGCGATCCGCTGGGCGCTCTTGGGACCGACGCCGGGCAGCCGCCCCAGTTCGTCGATGAGGTCCTGGACCACGCCTTCGTACAACGGACTGCCGCCCTTCCTGGGTGTCGTTCAGTACGTACGGTAGTTTCCCGCGGCCCGACTTAGAAGGGCAGTCCGGGGATACCGCCGCCGCCCAGGCCCTGGGCCAGTGGGCCCAGCTTCTGCTGCTGAAGGGTCTGCGCGTTCTCGTTGGCCGCGTGTACCGCCGCCACGATCAGGTCGGCGAGCGTCTCGGTGTCCTCCGGGTCCACCGCCTTCGGGTCGATCCGCAGCGCGCGCAGCTCACCGGCGCCGGTGACCGTGGCCTGCACCAGGCCGCCGCCCGCCTGGCCGTCGACCTCGGTCTGCGCCAGTTCCTCCTGGGCCTTCGCCAGGTCCTGCTGCATCTTCTGGGCCTGCTGCAGCAGCTGCTGCATGTTGGGCTGGCCACCACCGGGGATCACGATCAGCTCCTCTTCCGGGGCTCATGAGGCACGGGCTTTTCCCGCTCAGCACGAGCCTACGTGCTCCACGCGGCCGTCGCCCCAGCACTCTTTCGAGTGAGAGAACCTCGTGTCCTATACCTGATCAAGGCCCCCTTCCGGGCGGAAAACAGGGGAAAGCAGGGCCTTCGCCACCCATTGGGCGGTAGGAAGGGTTCCGGCGCATCGGCGTCACCATCAGGCGGGACGTCGTGACGACGCGTGCGCTGTACGAGCTGTACGACACGACGTGTCACGCACCGTGATCAGCTGTGGTCGATAGGGAGTGCCGGGTGGGTCAGCCGGAGATGCAGCCCGAGGGTCCGCCTCAGGACGGGCGCGGCGAGGGCGCGGCCGGGCTGCGGCCGGGCGATCTGGCCGGGCGGGAGTTTCCGCTCGGGGACTGGACGGAGCCCGCGGTGCGGCTGCACGAGCTGTACCAGTGGGTGGAGCGGGGGGCGCTGGAGACGGCGGCCTGGTACCTCGCCGACCGGGTCTGGAAGCGGCGGGGTGCTCGGGCGCTGCGGTGCGGGACCGCGGTGGGGGCGGTGACCGGGGCCGCGCTGCCGTTCCTCGACCTGGCCGGTGTGGTGCGCGGGGTGGCGCCCTGGGGGTATCTGGCGCTGTTGCTGGCGGTGTCCTGTGTGGCGGTGGACCGGTACTTCGGGGTGACGTCCGGGTGGATAAGGGACGTGGCGACCGCGCAGGCCGTGCAGCGGAGGTTGCAGGCATTGCAGTTCGACTGGGCGTCGGAGAGTGTGCGGGAGGTGCTGGGGCCCACCGAGGGGACGGCCGGGGAGGCGGCTGAGCGGTGCCTCGGGGTGCTGCGCAGGTTCTCGGAGGATGTGACGGAGCTGGTGCGGACGGAGACGGCGGACTGGATGGTGGAGTTCCGGACCGGGTCCGCGCCGCTAGGGATCCAGTCGGCGGTGGCGTCCGGGGGGCGGCCGGAGGGTGCGGGCGGACAGGGGAGGTTTCCGTTGCCGCCGGGAGCAGGGGCTCGGCCCAATATGCCTCGTCAGCGACCCCCGGAGCCAAGGTGACCGGCGGCTAGGCCTCCGGTCGCGGAAACGCCACCGGACTGCGCAGCCCCGCCCGGTTCACCGCTCGCACCCCGAAGAACACGTTGTCCTTGGACAGGTCCACCTCGTGGGTCGTCACATCGCCCACGGGGACGACGTGGGTCCACTCCGGGGACGTCGTCTCGCGCCAGACCACCTCGTAGCCCGCCAGGTCGGGTTCCGTGCCCCGGGTCCACACCAGCTGCGTGGAGTTGGTGAGGGTGGTGGTGATGATCCGGGCGTCGCGCGGGGTGCCGGGGGCCTGGGCGAGGGTCCAGAGGGTCGCCGCGTTCACGCGGGCCACTCGGGCGACGTACCGGAAGTCGCAGAACTCCGGCAGGTCGCCGTACTGCTTGCCGTCCTCGTCGACGCGTACGTCCTGGTGCTGGTGGGCGAAGTCCTCGGCCGGCTCGGTGAAGCGTGCGGCCGGGTAGCCGCGTTCCAGGAACGGGATGTGGTCGCCGCCCCGGCGATAGCGGTCGCGGCGGTAGATGACACGGACGTGCATGCCTGTGGCGTCGTTGTCCGCCACATCCCGTACGAAACGGGCCAGTTGGCGCGTCGCGGAGTCGTTCTCGCCGCCGACCGAACGGCGGATCGCGGCCTGTTCCGGAGTCTCCGACGTGGGCACGCCCTCGGCGAACAGGCGGACCGTGTACGGGTCGCGCGTACCGTCGTCCGCCGTCGGGCTGCCGACGATGTCGTTGGTGAACATGCCCTGCACGTCCGCGCCCGCCGCCTTCAGCTGCTGCGCCATGTGCGCGGCGCCGTACAGGCCCTGCTCCTCCCCCGCCACCGCCGCGAACACGATCGTCGACGCCGGGCGCCGCGTCGCCATCACCCGCGCCAGCTCCAGCACCACCGCCACCCCGGACGCGTCGTCGTCCGCGCCCGGCGAGTCCGAGGTGGCGTCCATGATGTCGGTGACGCGGGAGTCGTAGTGCCCGGAGACGACGTACACCCGCTCCGGTGTCACCGACCCCCGCAGCGTCGCCACCACGTTCGTGATCCGGGTCGCCGTCGGGATCCGCGGGGCGGGTTCCTGGACGTACGACTGGAGCTCGGCCGTCATCCGGCCGCCGGACGCGGCGGCGTAGGAGCGGAGCTCGGCGAGCAGCCAGTCGCGGGCGGCGCCGATGCCGCGCCGCGGGTCGTCCTGGCTGGAGAGGGTGTGCCGGGTGCCGAAAGAGACGAGACTGCGGACGGAAGCCTCGATGCGGTCGGAGTCGATCTCCCGGAGCAGGGCGCGCAGTTCGCGGGTGGGGCGCTGAGCGGTCGCCGGTGGGCGGTAGCCCGACGGCGCCGCGGCCTCGGCCTCAGTCGCCGCCGCGACTCCCAGCGCCGTCGCGCCGGTCGCGGTGAGTACCGTTCGCCTGCTGGGGCTGGGACGCATGTGTCCTCCTGGGCCGACGCGCACACACGTGAGCGTCCATGGTCGTGGACACATCAAACTCCCGCAAGAGCGTCACTCGCACTGCACCGGCACCCGCAGGCACGGAAGATGGCCCTCGTCCCGGATCACCTTTTGGCTGGTGGACTCGTCGAAGTAGGCGAGGAAGCTGGCGGCTAGGGAGCCGGGGCGGGGAGTGCCGTAGGTGTAGGCGTACTCGACGTCCTTGTACGGGTAGCGGCTGCTGCCCAGCTCGATCTGCTCGTCGTCGGGCTGGTCACCGTTCAGGGGCACCCTGCGCAGGTCGTCACCCCGCGCCTCGGCGAGGGTGAGTTCGCTGTAGCCGATGGCGCCGGGCTGTTCCTCGACCTTGTCCAACACGGCCCTTGTGCCGGGGAGTTCGCAGCGGGTGACGGTGTCACCGGGCCGCTCGGGCGGCGTGCAGTCCAGTGACGTGCTCGGCGCCCCTTCCCACGCGTTCAGCACCCGCTCCTGGAAGACCTGCCGGGTACCCGACTCATCGCCCCGGCTGACCAGGACGATCGGCAGGTCGGCGATCTCCTTCACCTCGGGGACGACCTGCCCCCAGCGCTGGTACTCGCCCGCGTAGATGTCCCGCACCTCCTGCAGGGACAGACCGTGCGAACCGAGGTCGATGTCCTTGTGCACGACGACGGTGAAGACGGACAGCGCGACCTTCTTCCCCTTCAGCTTCCAGCGCTCGCCCATCGGCCCGTCCGAGAAGGCGATCACCGACCGGGCGTCGTCCCGGTCCAGGTGCGCGAGTTCGGTGACACCGGCCTCGCTGCCCCGCGCCTCGACCGAGATGTGGGCGCCCTCGCACTTGTTCTCGTACCGGTCGGCGAGCGTCCGGACGACCGGCTCGAAGGCGGTCGAGCCGATCACGGTCAGCTCGCCCCGCTCGCACTCGATCGGGTTGCCGTCACGCAACACGATGATGCCGGCGAGGCCCAGGAGGGCGAGGATGAGCGCGCCGCTGAGCAGCCGGGCGGGGAGGCTGAACAGGCGCTGCTTCTCGTCCGGCGTGGGGGAGCTGTTCTGGTGCACCTTGCCCTCGTGGAGGCCACCGATCAGCTTGACCTCCCCCTCCACCTGACCGCCGGAGAGCAGCACGAGCAGCTTGAAGTGGTCGCCGGGTTCGAGCGGGACCCGCGGGATGGTCACCTTGTTGTCGTGGTGGTCGAACCCGTTCCGGCGGATGAAGTGGCTGTTCAGATGATCGATGCCGGACGGCTGGGTGACCGCGACGGCCTGGACCGTGCGCCCCGTGAACTCGGCGGTCAGACCGTGGATGTCGGACGACGTGTAGTCGCCCTGGTCGATGCTCCGTCCTCCGTCGTTCTCGATCCGCAGCAGGACGAGCGAGGCGCGGGCCATGTTCGGTACGTCGAAGTCCCCGAGGCGGGGGTTGGACGACACCCCGTCACCTATGGGGGTGTCCATCTGTACGCGGTAGCCGATCAGCTTGCGACGCGGCACCCAGCGGTCGTACAGGAACGTCGCGAGGGCCGCGGCGACACCGAGGACGGACGTGCCGACGGCGATGACGTTCTCGTTGTTCAGCCACTCCCACACTGGTGGTCCCCCGCCACTCCAGAGCTCAGATGGTGGGGTCACCGTACGTCTGTCCGAACAGCCCGTCAGGGCCGTGCCCGCAAAGTTCGCTGTACGTTCAACTTACCTACAGGGAACGGGACTTCGGCCGTGGCCGGGCACACGTCACTGGCGCCGGTACGTCAGTTTCTCCCCGGTGGTCCCGTTCACGCGCTGCAGGCTGCCGTCCGGCAGGAGGGTGATCTCGGTGGCCGCGCCCGGTGTGCAGGCGGTGGCCGGTTCGCCGACCGTCACCGTGGACGGGCCGACCCGCACCGGGCCGTCCGCACCCGGCGCCGCCGCCAACCCTGCCTGGAACACGCAGTGATAGCTGCCGCCGCCGTCCACGGGCCCGTCCGCGACGAGGGACAGGACCGTGTCGCCGACCTCGCCCTGCTGAAGGGTCAGCCGCCGGGTGTGCTGCCCGCTCGCGTTGTCGATCGTGGCCGTCCAGGTGCCGAGATAGCCGCTGGGTATCGCCCCGTCGGCGGGCGTGGACGAGGCCGACGGTTCCGGGGTCGTGGTGGGGGCGTCGGGGGTGGTCGGGGCGGAGGAGCCGGCGGGCGTGGAGGCGGTCGGGCCGGCCTGCGGGGTCTCGGTGCCGTCCATCAGCGCGTACACCGTCCCACCGGCGGCGAGCGCGACGACCAGCGCCATGGCGAGGAGCGCGACGGTGGTGCGGCCGCTTCTGCGGGGCGGCTCCTCGGGAGGGAAGGCGGGGGGTGAGCCGTAGGGACGCGTGGGGCCGAGACCGCCGTAGGGGCCGGGGGTGTGCGAAGTGGCGGCGTACGGTCCGTTGGGGTACGCGCCGCCGTTGGCGGGTCCGTACATGGGGACGTACGGCGGTGGCGGCGCCGCGCTCTGCGCGGAGCCCTGGCCCTGGGCCTGCTGGGGATGGCTCTGCCCCTGCTGCGCAGAGCCGTACGCCGGGTGCGGCGGGGCCGGTGGTGCGGCGCCCTGGGCCGCGGCCACCGTGGGCATCCGGTCCAGGGGCTGCGCTCCGGGCTGCTGCCCCGCGGCCGCCGGTGCCGCCTCGTCGGCGGCGGACGCGTGCTCGGGCGAGGCACCCCGGTCGGCGTCGGCGCCCCCGGCCCCTTCCGGATCCTCCCTCTCCAGCAACTGCACCGCGTGCCGCCCGAGTTGGGCCACCAGCCCGCCCGGCAGCCAGGGCTCCCGGGACCGCCCGCCGGTGAGGGTGTCCTCGGCGCCCGTGCGCCGAAGGATGTCGTCCAGTGTGGGCCGGGCGGCCGGGTCCTTGCGCAGGCAGTGCCGTACGAGATCGGCGATGCCCTCGGGTACGCCGTCCAGGTCGGGTTCCTCCTGGGCGATGCGGAACATCAGGGCGTGCACCCCGCTGTCGGCGCCGCCGAAGGGGAGGTGGCCGGTGGCGGCGTAGGCGAGGACGGAGCCGAGGCAGAAGACGTCGCAGGCGGGCGTGATGCGGTCGCCGCGCACCTGCTCGGGCGCCATGAAACCGGGCGAGCCGACGAGCGCGCCGGTCCGGGTCAGGCCCCCGTCGGTGACGGTCTCCATCGCCCGCGCGATCCCGAAGTCGATGACGCGGGGCCCGTCGATGGTGACGAGCACGTTGGACGGCTTGAGGTCCCGGTGCACGATCCCGGCGGCGTGGATGTCCTTCAGCGCGTGCGCGAGCCCGGCCGCCAGGATCCGTACCGAACGCTCGGGCAGCGCCCCGTGGTCCCGTCCGACGACCTGCTGCAGGCTCGGTCCGGCGACGTACCCGGTGGCCACCCACGGCACGGCCGCCTCGGTGTCGGCGTCGAGCACGGGCGCGGTCCAGTGACCGCCGACCTCCCGGGCGGCCCGCACCTCCTGCCGGAACCGTGCCCGGAACTCCTCCTGCGCGGCCAGTTCCTTGCGCACCAGCTTGACCGCGACGGTCCGCCCCCGGTCCGACCGCGCCAAATACACATGCCCCATGCCGCCGGCGCCGAGCCGCGCCAGCAGCCGGTAGGCACCGATCCGCGGTGGATCCCCAGGCCCCAGTCTGTCCACGGCGAACCCGCCTTCCCCCATCCGCCCCTGTGAGATGACCGAAGAATAATCCGGCGATAGGGGGAGACGGCCGGGCCGCTTTCTACGGTTCCGTAACGGAAGCGAGCCATCCGCGGTTCCTACGGCTCCCCCGCGGCCGTCGGCATCCCCACCTCGTCGAGCACCCGCGACAGCCGCTCCAGCACCCGTACCGTCTCCTCGAAGCCCTCCTCCCCCAGCGCACGAGCCAGCCGGTCAGCGAAGTCCGCGTGCCCGGGGTCGATGCGGCGCACCGCCGCCAGGCCCGCCTCCGTGGGCGCCAGGAGCTTGGCGCGGCGGTGGGCGGGGTTGGGGCGGTATTCGGCCAGGTCCCGTTCGACCAGCAGGTCGGCGATGCGCTGGACGCTCTGCCGGGTGATGCCCATCGCGCGGGCGATCCCGGCGACGGGCAGCGGCTCGGGCAGCACCGCGCCCAGGACCTGCCACCAGGCCGCGGTGAGCCCGGCCGGGCGGGCCAGTTCCTCCGCCACCGCGAGGAACTGGCCGTTCAGCCGGAAGACGCCGAGCGCGCCACGGCTGAACAGGTCCTGCCGCCGGCGGCTCACCGCGCGCCCGCCTGTTCGAGGACGGCGTACGCCTCGGGGTCGGAGTCGTGGAACAGCCGGTACCAGGCGTCCAGCACCTCACCCTCGTACACCCCGAGCAGCCGGAAGATCTCCCGCGCGAAGGCGACCGGCTCGGTCGGCCCGGCGGTGATCAGGTCGCCGTCGCTGACCGCGTCGGCGTCGACGTACCGTGCGCCGCCCTGGTAGCCGGTCGCGGCGAGGTAGAAGGAGACCGCGCTGGTGTGGTCGCGGTCGTCGAGCAGGCCCTCGCGGGCGAGCCCGGCGGTGGCCCCGCAGATCGCGGCGACGGGCACCCCGGCGGCCAGGAACGCGCGCGCCTTGCGGGCGAACGGTGCGAGGTCGTCACTCGTGTCCCACAGGTCGGCGCCCGGGAGGATCAGCAGCGAGCTGTCCTCGGGCCGTACGTCGTCCAGGGCCAGGTCCGGCTGGACGCGCAGGCCGCCGATGCTGGTGACCGGGGCGGTGGTGGGACCGACGGTGCGGATCTCGTACCCGGCGCGGGCGAGATACGCCGTCGCGTGGCCGGTCTCCCAGTCGGCGAGGGTGTCGTAGACGGCCAGATGGACGGGCTTGCGGCTGCTGTTCATGACGCCTCCTGGGTCATGCGGCGAATCCCTATGACAGGATGCTGTCACTTTCGACAGCATCCTGTCAATGCCATGCGAGGGTGTGCCCGTCGACAATCTGTCGCGGAATGTGCGAGACCCCATACAGGACGCCGATGTCGCGTCCGCATCCCGGACATTTACCCTCGGCGGCATGACCCCTCAGCCCCATCCCGCCGCCGGTGCAGCCGTGAAGGCCGCGGACCGTGCGCATGTGTTCCACTCCTGGTCCGCGCAGGAGCTCATCGACCCGCTCGCCGTCGCCGGTGCGGAGGGGTCGTACTTCTGGGACTACGAAGGCAACCACTACCTCGACTTCACCAGCGGCCTCGTCTACACCAACATCGGCTACCAGCACCCGAAGGTCGTCGCCGCGATCCAGGAACAGGCCGCAACCCTGTCCACCTTCGCGCCCGCCTTCGCCATCGAGGCCCGCTCCGAGGCCGCCCGGCTGATCGCCGAGCGCACCCCCGGCGACCTCGACAAGATCTTCTTCACCAACGGCGGCGCCGACGCCGTCGAGCACGCGGTGCGGATGGCGCGGCTGCACACCGGCCGCCCGAAGGTGCTGTCGGCGTACCGCTCTTACCACGGCGGCACCCAGCAGGCGGTGAACATCACCGGCGACCCGCGCCGCTGGGCCAACGACAGCGGCACGGCCGGAGTCGTGCACTTCTGGGCGCCCTTCCTGTACCGCTCGCGCTTCTACGCCGAGACCGAGGAGCAGGAGTGCGCGCGGGCGCTGGAGCACCTGGAGACGACGATCGCCTTCGAGGGCCCGGCGACCATCGCCGCGATCGTCCTGGAGACGATCCCCGGGACCGCGGGGATCATGGTGCCGCCGCCGGGGTATCTGGCGGGCGTGCGCGAACTTTGCGACAAGTACGGGATCGCCTTCGTCCTCGACGAGGTGATGGCGGGGTTCGGACGGACCGGTGAGTGGTTCGCGGCGGACCTGTTCGACGTCGTGCCGGACCTGATGACCTTCGCGAAGGGCGTGAACTCCGGATACGTACCGCTCGGCGGGGTCGCCATCTCCGGCGAGATTGCGTCGACCTTCGGCAAGCGGCCGTACCCGGGCGGACTGACGTACTCCGGCCATCCGCTCGCCTGTGCCGCCGCCGTCGCGACGATCAACGTGATGGCCGAGGAGGGCGTCGTCGAGAACGCCGCCCGGCTGGGCGCCGAGGTCGTTCAGCCCGCGCTGCGGGAGCTGGCCGAGCGGCACGCGTGCGTGGGCGAGGTGCGCGGCGTCGGCATGTTCTGGGCGCTGGACCTGGTGAAGAACAAGGAGACGCGCGAGCCGCTGGTGCCGTACAACGCGACCGGTGCGGCCAACGCCCCGATGGCGGCGTTCGCGGCGGCGGCGAAGGCGGGCGGGGTGTGGCCGTTCGTGAACATGAACCGGACGCACATCGTGCCGCCGTGCAATGTGACCGAGGCCGAGCTGAAGGAGGGGCTGGCGGCGCTGGACGCGGCCCTGTCGGTGGCCGACGAGCACACCGAGTAATCACGGCCCGGCATCCGAGCGCGTAAGGTGGCGTGCTCGTGGACCCCCACCGCGGGGATCCCCACCGCGGGGACCCCCACCACGGGGACCCCCACCATGGGGACCCACACCACGGGGACCCACCACGAGCACGCCATCCGCACGCGACGAGGAGACCCCCGACCATGCCCGGCACCAGCGGCAACGGCGCTGTGACCCGCAGCACCCTGCGGCAGCAGATCGCGGACGCGCTACGCGACGAGGTGCTGGCCGGACGGCTGCAGCCGGGGCAGGAGTTCACGGTCAAGGAGATCGCCGACCAGTACGGCGTCTCCGCGACGCCGGTCCGTGAGGCGCTGGTCGACCTGTCCGCGCAGGGCCTGCTGGAGGCGCTCCAGCACCGGGGCTTCCGGGTGCGTGAGTACTCCTTCGCCGACTTCCGCGGGCTGGTCGAGGCGCGCAGCCTGGTCATCGACGGCATGTTCCACGCCCTCGACCGCGGCCGGGGCGGCCCGCCGCACGTCCAGGACCCCGACGACCCGTACACGGCCGCCGCGCTCGCGGGCGTGCGCCGGCGCGGCGAGGAGGCGCAGCGCGCCGCCTGCGCCGGGGACCTGACCGTGCTGATCGGCTACGACCTGCGCTTCTGGCGCGAGCTGAGCAGCCTGTTCGGCAACCCCTACCTGGTGGACTTTCTGCACCGGCTGCGTGTGCAGTCCTGGGTGTGCGCGGTGCAGCATCTGCGCCGGGTCACGGATCTGCGCGGTCTGCTGTGGGCCGGCCACACCGAACTGATCGATGCGCTGTCCCGGCGCGACACCGACGCCGCGCGCTGCATCATCGCCGGGCACAACACGCACGCGCTGGCTCTGATCGAGCGGCTGGCCACCGGCTGACGTGGGTATGGGACCTGCACACGGGGACTGCATAAGCGGTCCCGCCCCGCACCACACGGATTACCCTTCTTCGACCACCGTGCTATGCGCTGCCCCCGTCATCACCCCGCGCCGCCTGCGTTGTGAGGAGCCCTCTTTTGGCCTGTGACCTGTGGCTGGTACCGCTCGTCGACGTGTTGTGCCACACGCCCGACAACCCGTTCGCCGAGGAACTCGCGCATTACAACAAGGTGCTCGCCGAGGCCGGGCTGCCGCCGGTGCCGGTGTACCAGTACATGCCGGGACTGTCCGGCGACGTCGCCCCGGTGGCCGGTTTCGACTACGACGCGCTGCACTTCCTGCGCCGCGCGTACTTGCTCCAGGTGTGCGGCCTGCCGGTCACCCCGGTCGACGAGTTGGGCGGAGACTACGAGCAGCTCCTGGAAATGTTCGAGACAACGGCCCAGCAGTCACATCTCGTCTGGCACTACGACCACGCGGGAGCGTACGTCCCCGTCGACTTCCCGCACCCGTTGTCGGACGACGAACTGCTCGCGGGGGGCGGCCCGCTGGGCTCCTCGCAGGCCCTGTTGCGTGAGCTGGAGTTCGTGGCCCCGTCGATCGGCATCGACCCGGCCAACCCTCCGGCGGCGCCGCAACCCCCTCTAGTCCCCACAGAGTTGGAGGAACCCGCCGTACCCGCCCCGTACGACCCGAGCCCGTTCGCCCGCGAACGGCACGTCTGGCTGGGGCTGCACGCGGCGGCGACGCGGAGCCTCGCGCAGGGCTCGATGATCGTGTTCAGCTGAGGCCCGCTCAGCGAGACTGCGCGAGCCCCTTCAGCAGGTCGTCGGCGGTCATCACCGGAAAGATCTCGGTCCGGGCGTTGAACTGGGTGAGGAACGGCTCCAGTTTGCGCGGCAGTTCGGAGCTGTCCTGAAGGTCGAACACGATGAAGCAGGTACGGCGCCCCTCCGCCGGCCCGAAGTAGGCGGCCTCCGGCTTCAGCGGCTCGACGGCCTCCTTCAGAAACTCCGGCAGCTTGCCACTGCGGAGGGCCTCGTTCGCCTTGTCGATGTCGAGTGTGGCCTTGAGCATGACGCGCATCGCTCTTCACCTTCTTCTGGCAGAGGGCGCGTACGGCGTCAGGATATGCCTGGTTTGCAGGGATTTCCCTGCCGGGGAGGACACGGGAGCCGACGCCCTCCCCGCCAGGACGGCTGTCAGCTCTGCTCGACGACGCGGATGGTACGGATGCCTGTGCCGCGGTAGCGGGTGGGCGTCCTGGTCAGTACGGGGCGGCCGTGCGGCCACTCGACGGTGGGCAGGGCGAGGTGCAGCACGTGAGCGCCGCTCCAGTCCGGCTCATCCTTGCCGTACACACCGTCGTCCCCGGCGGTCGCTGTCCGCAGGCGCTTTCCCACGGCGGTCGCCGCGGCGAAGTCGAGCCCCTCGATGGTGACGGACGGCAGGGCGCCGAGGTGCTCGGCCACCCCCGCCCGCTCCCGCTCGGCGGCGGCGAGGCTGAGCGCCGGGATGTACACGCGCAGGGCGGGGTTCTTCTCGGCCTCGACGACGAGCCGGGAGGCCATGCTGTTCCCGGCGCCGAGCGCGAGGGCGGCGGTGTCGTCGAAGACGACGGCCCGCGGCAGCGGATACTGACCCTTCTCGGTCACTGGACCTCCCCGATGCGCCCGGCCTCCAGGTCGGCCCACAGCTTCTCGCCGGCCTTCTCGTCCTCCTCGGTGTACGGCCTGCCGAGGAAGTGCTCCTCCACGTACGCCTTGGTCTCCTCGTACCGCTTGCGCAGCTCTTCCTTGGTGGGCGTGGCGCCGGCCAGCTCCCCCACGAGGTCCCGCATGCTCATGCCGCGATCCCGGGCCAGCTCCTGGAGGCGGTCTCGGACTGCGGGGTCGACCTTGATCGTGGTGTCAGCCATGAGCACAGTATACCGGCGGTATACCACCTCAGGGCGTACGAGTGCGACGGTCATCGACACTCCGTTTCTTTCGAAGGGCCCGGCACGCGGATGCGAGCCGGGAGTCTTTCCAGACCTACGCGGCCACCGCCGGGTGTGCCGGGTGCTTGTGCCGGAGCCGGTTCTCGATGAGGGCGGCGGGTGAGTGCACGCGCCTCGGCAGCCCCTCGGTCAGCGCCGCCCGCACCTGTGCGCTGCTCAGCCCCGCGTCCCACCACTCCACCACCAGCGGCGCGAGCCGCCACACCTGGGAGGCGCCGAGCATGAGGCAGGGATGCGTGATACCGAGCGAGCCGAGCAGCCTCGCGGCGAGCACCGTGCGCTGATGGCCCGACGAGGCGGACTCGCCGGAGGTCAGGTTCCGAACTTTTTCAGGTTCACCCGCACGTGACTCGTCTTCGTACGGAGTGTCGAACACCTCGTAGACGGCGACGAGTTGCCCCGTCTCCCGGTCCCCCCGCAGCACCGTCCGCAGATACCGCGATTCCTCCAGCTCACGCAGGGCCCGAGCGATCCGCCCCAGGCCTTCCCTGCGCTGCTCGGCGAGCGCGCGGACGGTGACGCGGGTCGCGCCCGGGAGGCTCAATAGGTACGCCAGTACGCCCACCGCGCACCAGGAGATGCTCCGGTCGGAGAGAAGAGTGTGAGAGAGAGCTGAAAAGGCGCGCATGGGCGCCGTACGATGAACGCGCATCTGGAGGGTTAGCTCCTGGTGTCGTGCCCCCGGGTGTTGCCGCACCGCGGGGGCGTTTCATTGATCTACTGGCGTGACTCTAAGGGCACGCAGAGCGACGAGCGCAAGCCGGAACCGGCTTTTCCCAGGCGGAAGTTCGCTTGTTTCACTCAGGGGAGTGAAGGGCGGAGCGTCAGGCGCAGGAGGTGCGGTAGGACAGGTGTGGGAAGAGGCCTTCCCACTGGTCCTTGGGGACGCTCTGGGGGTACGCCTTGCACATCTCCTGGTAGAGCTGATCGGTGTCGAAGTCCAGGACGTAGGTGCTCCGGTCGGCGAGGGAGCTGCCCCAGGTGCGTTCCACGGTGACCGCCAGCCAGGAGAGGCCCTCGGGCGAGTCCGCGCGGGGCAGGTGGAGGTCCTCCGCGTTCGCCAGCTCCACGAACTCCGGGAAGTCCCACTCGCCGTCGGGACCGACGGTCCAGATGCGGTACGGGCTGCCCGTCACCGCGTGGCGGCCGTCCGGGGTCATGGCGATGAAGGAGACCGCGCGGTCGAGCCGTAGGTCCCGCTTCTTCTGCGGACGGGCCGGGTCCGTGACGTCCCAGAACTGGACGGTGCCGTCGCTGAGTGCTGTCGCCAACTCCCCCTTGCCGGTGGGGAAGTAGGCGCCCGGAGCGCCCGGGATGCGGCCGCCGCCGGCCGGGCGCGCGGGCCGGGACAGGTCCCACACGCGGATGACGTCCCCGACCTCCTCCGTGACGAGCTGCCGCGACCCGGCGTCGTACATCGCCCTCTTCATCAGCGCAACGTCCTTCACGCGCCCTGCCTTGCGGGGCCGAGCCGGGTCGGAGAGGTCCCACAGGACGAGATCCGCACGGTCCTCGATGGTCGCCAGGGCGCGGTCCCCGGCGAACCAGAGCTCTCCCGTGGTGAAGAGATCCCCACTGATCGGTGCGTCGACCGTGCCGACGCGCACCGGCTTCGCCGGGTCCTCGATGTCGTACAGGGCGATGCCCTGTTCCTCCGCCGAGCCCGCGGCCAGCAGTCGGCCGTCCGGGCTCACCACGACGCGCGGGACGTCGGCGGTGAGGTGGATGCCGCGGCCCCTGACCGGCTCGCCGTCGGAGTCGAACGTCCAGAACTGGAAGGTGTGCTCCAGTCCTTCGGTCCAGTAGTGGGCAAGGAGCACGGGCTTCTTGTGGCTGTTGAGGAAGTAGTTGGCCTCCCAGCCCTTCGGCAGGGTGTAGCGGACCTTCGGAGCGCGGGCGTCGCTGATGTCCCACACCCGGGTCAGGGTCGTGTAGTCGGCGTTGTCGGTCTGGGCGAGGACCAGCCTGCCGTCGCCGCTGAAGGCGCTGGTGCCCGCCTCGACGAAGGACGGCACGGTGCCCTCGATCGCGGGCGCCCAGCTCTGGCCGGGCCACAGCCGTATCTCGCCGCCCACGTCACCGGCCGCCAGGTACCGGCTGTCCGGGCTGAAGGCGACCGACTGTGCGGGCTCGCCCGACGGCAGCGCGGCGAGGTCCTGCCAGTTCTCGAGGTCCGACACCTTTCCGGTCACGTCGCCCCGTTGAACGCCGTTGTCCCGTTCCGCTCCCGCGAGGAGTCTGCCGTCCCCGCTGAAGCTGAGCGAGGGAATGCCGTCCGGGTCGCTGCCCCAGTAGTCGCGGAATTCCTCCACCTCGACGCGCCGCAGTTCCCGGCCGCCCACCAGCTCCCACCAGGCGACCTTCCCACTGGCCCCGGTCGCGACCACCAGGTCGCGCTTCGGGTGCGCGGCGACCGCCATGACCGTCTCGGCCCGTTCGGTGTCCCGCAGCGCGGGCCGGTCCGGATCGGTCAGGTCCCACAGCCGCACCTGAGCGGGCTGCTCACTGTCTCCCTGCCCGTTGCCGTTTCCGGTGATCAGGTGACGTCCGTCGCGGGTGAACGCCAGCGAGATCAGCTCCGCGTCGGCGATCGTCCGCTCCGCACGCAGCGCGGGGTGCGCCGGGTCGCTCACGTTCCACAGCCGGAGCCGGCCCGCCTCGCCGCCCGCCGCCAGGGTCCTGCCGTCCCCGCTGAACGCCAGGGTGAAGGTGACGCTCTTGGTGATCGGCAGCCGGGCCACCCGCCTGGGTGCGCGCGGGTCGGTGGTGTCCCAGAGCGTCAGCGACCTCGCCGTCTGCGCGGCCAGCAGCCGCTTGCTCGGGTGGTGGGCGATGGCCCCGGTGCCGTCCAGCTCGAACTGCCCCGCCTCCACCGGAACGGTCGGCTTCGTGACGTCCCACAGCCGCACCCTGCCGCCCCGGTGGCCGGCGGCCAGCACCTTCCCGTCCGGGCTGTAGGCCAGCTTGAGCACCGGCTCACGCTTGCGATCGGCCGGCGTGAGGTGGGTGGGCGCCACTGTCGTCGCCGCCGAGTAGAGGCTCGACCGGGTCTCGGGTGTCGGTGCCGCGCGGTACGCGGCAAGGCTGAGCCGCAGCGCCGTCCGCGGGTCGCGCTCGCGCATGATGTCGGCCTGCGCGGCCAGCTCGCGGGCGATCAGGCTGCGCTCCCGATCCGCCGCCTGCCCGTTCTCGTAGAACCCCCAGCCCGCCAGCACCCCCGCCACCAGGGCGAGGGCCGACAGCCCGGCGATCCAGGCCCGGGTGACCGATCGTCTGCGGCGCCGCGCCCGGTCGGCGGCGGTGACGAAGTCCCGTACCACCTGCCGGACGGGCGGGCGGGCCGCCGCCCCTTCGGCCGCCACCAGCGCCCTCGCCTCGTCCAGGCTCGTGCCCGTCCACAGCCCGCTGCCGTGCTCAAACCAGGACTCCGCCGCCTCCGTCAGCCGCCGCAGCCGGAGCAGATCGCCGCGCACCTCGTCGATCCAGTCGTGCAGCCGCTGCCAGGCGTACAGCAGCGAGTCGTGGCCGAGCTGTGCCCCGCCCTGCTCGTCGACGACGACGAGGCGGGCGTCGGCGAGGCGGCGCAGCAGGTCCTCGGAGCCGACCAGTTCCTCCCGTGGCACCCGGCGGCGCACCAGCCGTCCCTCGCCGTCGGCCACGTTGACCATGGCCAGCGTCAGCTCCCGCAGTCGGGTCCGGCCCTCGTCGTCGAGGTCGGCGTAGATCCGCTCGGCGGTGCGGGCGACGGCGTCACGGATGCCGCCGGCCTCCTGGTAGGCGGCGTAGGTGAGGGTCGTACCGCGTCGCCGGAGCCATATCTCGCGCAGGACGTGGGCCAGGAACGGCAGCGCGGCGGCGTCTCCCGGCCCGTCGCCCGCCCGTTCCTCGCTCACCTCGCGCCGCAGGATCTGCGGGACGCCCTTCTCCCACTCCAGCCCCTCGTACCGCGCCGGTCCGACGATGGCCGCCTCGATCTCGGCGTCGTCGAGCGCGGGCACGGTGAAGTGCTCGCGCGCCACGAGAGGGCCGAGGTGACGGTCGCGCAGGGCGTCGTCGTGGTAGTCGGCGCGCAGGGCAAGCACGATCCGGGGACCGTGGGACGCGGTGAGCGCGGCGGCGAAAAGCCGCTGCTCAGCAGGGTCGGCGGCGTGCGTGAAGTACTGCTCCAGCTGGTCCACGACGAGGACGCCGGGCGGCGCCCCGGCATCGTTGTCGGCCGCCCTGAAGACACCCTGCTCCAGGTCTCGTACGACCTCCGCGACCGGCCGCCCCACCGCCGCCGCCCAGGCCGTGGCCAGCGCCCGGAACGGATGCGCCCCCGGGGCCGCCACGATCCGTACCGGCCCCAGCCCCGCCTCCTCGGCCGCCACGGTCAGCCCCGCCCGCAGCAGCGAGGACTTGCCGACCCCGGAGGTGCCGATCACCACCAGCGGCTCACCGGGCCGGTGTGCCACGCGCCGCAGCAGCTCGCGGGTCACCTTCTCGCGGCCGAAGAAGAGGTGATGCTGCTCGGGCAGGAAGGGCACGATGCCCGGATACGGGCTGACCGCGTCCGGGTCCGCGGCGGGGGCGGCGTCCTCGGGACGGGGCGCGTAGCGGCGGTTCACGGTGAGGACCAGCTCCGCCATCCGCGCGGTGCCGCCGCCGTACGGCCGGGCGGGGCCGCCCTGGAGGCGCTGGTCGAGGAGCCGGTAGAGGCTGCCCGGCGTCAGCAGGCGGGGCCCGCCCGCGTCGCCCTCCCGCAGCAGGCTCAGCAGATGGCCCGTGAACAGGGTGTACTCGGCGCCCGTGGGGGCGTAGGCGAGGGTGTCGCGCTGCGCGGAGGCCAGCAGATAGCTGCCCTGCGGGCGGCTGCCGCCGAACGGGTCCGAGGTCGTCGGACGGCTCGGCTCGCGCGCGTTCCCGGCGAAACAGCAGTCGAGCACGATGAGCGGATCCGCGGGCCCGTCGCTCAGATAGCGCTCGATCTCGGAGTACGGCACCGAGTGCGCGGTGTCGGTGAGGGAGCTGGTCGCGGCCGTCGCGAGATACAGCCGCCCGCCCGGGCCGCGCAGCCCGTGGCCGACGTGGCAGAAGACGACGACTCCGCTCTCGTACCGCCCCTCGGTGGGCCCGGCGCGGTCCACCGCCTCGGCGAGAGCCGCCAGCACCTCGCTCGGCGACCGCGGGTCGCACAGCAGCCGTACCCGGTCGCCCATGCCGCACTCCGTGGCCAGCACCTCGGCCAGGGCCCGCGCCGAGGGTACGGCGGAGGGCAGCGGGTGCAGCAGATCCCCGGGGTGGTTCCCGGTGCCCACGACCACGGCGTGGCAGCCGGGCCCGGTCAGGTCCGGTCTCCCCCGTGACGGCACGGTCAGTTCTCCGGTCCGGCCGGGCGGCCGGTGCGTCCCTCAATAGTGTCGGGGGAGGGCGGCTGCTGAAGTGCCTGCGCCACCCGCTGGGCCAGGTCGCTGGTGCCTTCGGCGGTCAGGCCGCGCACCTTCTCGGAGGTGACGACGATCTGGGTGCCGTCGGGCTGGTTGATGGTGACCGTCTGGTTGCCCCGGCGGTTCTGCAGCCACACCACGACCGCCGCCCCGACGGCCGCCGTCGGCCCGCCCGGGGCCAGCACCAGGCTCAGCACCTCGCTCCACGCGCCCATGGCTCCCGCCGGGGCGCCGACCGGGGACTCCCGCCGGACCAGCCCGCGCAGCTCGGGGTCCTGACGCAGCCAGTCGTACAGGTCGTCCGTGGCCGCGCTCGCCCGGTCCGCGGTCTCCGTCGCAACAGCCAGTGTGATGCGCACCTTGCTCCTTCCGGGGAACACCAGTACCCAACAGCAACTGCCGCTACGAAACTAACATCCCCAACTACCCGTGCATACGGGGCAGTTGGGGATGCTTGGTGAATGACCGGAGGCCACCGGAGTGACCGGAGGTCAGAGGAACGAGTTGATCTCGATCGTCTCGTCCCGGCCCGGGCCCACGCCGATCGCGGAGATCGGGGCGCCGGACATCTCCTCCAGGGCCTTGACGTAGTTCTGCGCGTTCTTCGGCAGGTCGGCGAAGGTCTTCGCCTTGCTGATGTCCTCCGACCAGCCGGGCAGCATCTCGTAGACGGGCTTGGCGTGGTGGAAGTCCGTCTGGGAGTACGGCAGCTCCTCGACGCGCTCGCCGTCGATCTCGTACGCCACGCAGACCGGGATCTGCTCCCAGCCGGTGAGGACGTCGAGCTTGGTGAGGAAGAAGTCCGTCAGACCGTTCACGCGGGTCGCGTAGCGGGCGATCACCGCGTCGAACCAGCCGCAACGGCGGTCACGGCCGGTGGTCACACCCCGCTCGCCGCCGATCCGGCGCAGCGCCTCGCCGTCCTCGTCGAAGAGTTCCGTCGGGAAGGGGCCCGCGCCGACGCGGGTCGTGTAGGCCTTGAGGATGCCGATGACGCGGCTGATCTTCGTGGGGCCGACACCGGCGCCCGTGCAGGCGCCGCCCGCGGTCGGGTTCGACGACGTCACGAACGGGTACGTGCCGTGGTCGATGTCGAGCAGCGTGCCCTGGCCGCCCTCGAAGAGCACCACCTTGTCGTCGTCCAGCGCCTGGTTCAGGATCAGCACCGTGTCGGCGACGTACGGGCGGATCTGGTCGGCGTAACCCAGCAGCTCCTCGACGACCTGCTCGACCGCGATGGCACGGCGGTTGTAGAGCTTGGTGAGGATCTGGTTCTTGACGTCGAGCGCCGCCTCGACCTTCTGGGTCAGGATCGACTCGTCGTACAGGTCCTGGACCCGGATGCCGACGCGGTTGATCTTGTCGGCGTACGTCGGGCCGATACCGCGCCCGGTCGTCCCGATCTTCCTCTTCCCGAGGAAGCGCTCCGTCACCTTGTCGACCGTCACGTTGTACGGCGTGATGATGTGCGCGTTGCCGCTGATCAGGAGCTTGGACGTGTCGACGCCACGCTCGTTCAGCCCGCTCAGCTCGGAGAGCAGGACAGATGGGTCGACGACGACGCCGTTGCCGATGACCGGCGTGCAGCCGGGGGACAGGATTCCGGAAGGGAGCAGATGCAGTGCGTACTTCTGGTCGCCGACGACGACGGTGTGGCCGGCGTTGTTGCCGCCCTGGTAGCGCACTACGTAGTCGACCGACCCGCCTAGCAGGTCCGTCGCCTTTCCCTTGCCTTCGTCACCCCACTGAGCACCGAGCAGCACAAGTGCGGGCACGCGCGTACACCCCTTCCGGGCGGGGCATGTCCAAGGTCAGGGGCGTACGCGGTGGGTCGTGCCGCCGCGTGCCCCGCGGCCGTCGTTGGCCGCGACCGTCGGACCGGGTGCCCCGGAATAGACGAAGCCCCTGGCGCAATAGCGCAAGGGGCTCTTGCACAAAGATGCTACCCGAGGAAGCGAGGCATGACCGAGGTGGCGACTTCCGCGATGTCCGATCAGCTGCTGGTGATCATCGATCCGGTCGCTCGGAGGACGGACGGGGAGTCCGTCCGCATCGCGAAAGACGTGCTCAGCGCGGGTGCGGCCACCAAGGTGTGCCTGCCGGACGGGCCGGAGGAGTTCGCCCGGGCGCTTCAGCGAAGGGGGTCTCGGCGGCCGGTGGTGATCGGCGACGACCGCGCCCTGGTGCGGGCGGTGTCCCTGCTGCACCGGCAGCGGGAGCTGGCCGGAAGTGTGCTGTCGGTCGTCCCCGTGGGGTCCGCCGTCGGGCTCACGACGGCACTGGGTGTGCCGTCGAGCGCGGTGTCGGCGGCGCGGGCCGTGCTGGAGGGTGTCGAACGGCGGCTGGATCTGCTCGTCGACGACAGCGACGGCGTGGTGCTGGGGGCGCTGCGGATCCCGCCGGTGCCGCTGAGCGAGGCGGGCTCGGCCTCGACGCGGGCTCCGTGGCTGCGGACGTGCCAGTCCCTCGTACGCACCTTGGTGGCGGCCCGTCCGGCGCGCGCGCCGTCGGTGCCCGCGCCCGGGCCCGCGCGGCTGCGGGTCGAGGTCGACGGGTCGACGCTGGTGGATCTGGACCAGCCGGTCGAGGCCGTGTCCCTCGCCCCGGGCGGCTCGGGCGCGGCGGAGGTCGAGGTACGCCCACTGTCGCTGGGCGCGGAGGCCACGCCGGTACGGGCGGAGGGGCGCACGGTGACCGTATCGGGAGCGGACTTCCGGTACCGGTCGGACGCGGGGGTGAGCGGGCCGGTGCGGACGCGGACTTGGCGGGTGTGGGAGGGGGCTTGGGGGTTGACGTTGCCGGGTGGGTGAAGGGTTGCCGGGCGGGTGAGGGGCCGGGCCGGGTTCAGGGCGCGGGCAGGTGGAGGGCCGGGCCGGGTGAAGGGCCCTGGCGGGGTTCAGGGCCCGGCCAGGTGGAGGGCCGGGTGGAGGGCCAGGCCGGGTGAAGGGCCCCGGCGGGATTCAGGGCCCGGCCAGGTGGATGGCCGGGTGAAGGGCCCTGGCGGGGTTCAGGGCCCGGCCAGGTGGATGGCCGGGTGAAGGGCCCTGGCGGGGTTCAGGGCCCGGCCGGGTGGAGGGCCGGGTGCAGGGCCCTGGCGGGGTTCAGGGCCCGGCCAGGGCCCTGCACCCCGCCAGGGCCCTGGCGGGGTTCAGGGCCCGGCCAGGTGGAGGGCCGGGTGCAGGGCCAGGCCGGGTGAAGGGCCCCGGCGGGGTTCAGGGTCCGGCCGGGTGGAGGGCCGGGTGAAGGGCCAGGCCGGGTGAAGGGCCCCGGCGGGATTCAGGCCCGGCCAAGTGATGGGCCAGGCGATGGGCCAGGTGGAGGGCCAGGGGGCAGGTGAAGGGCCGGGTGGAAGGCCTCGCTCCGCGTGCGGGGTGGCAGTGTCGGTCGCGGAGCGAGGCCCGGTCAGGGGGCCTGCCGGATCACCGGGTCAGCAGGGACCCCGGTGCAGCGAGCGGGCCGGGAAGGGCAGCTGGCGCAGGGTCTCCCAGGCGGGCACCTCGTACGACAGGCCGCTGTAGCCCGGGAGCTCGTAGACGCACCACGGCTCGGGCGTCTGGTTCTGTGCGGTGTAGAAGGACGGGTCGGCGAAGGCCTCATCCCGGAAGTACAGCCTCATCTGGCCGTACCCGTCCGGCTCCTCGAACGTGCAGAAGGCGATGACTCGGGGACAGTTCACGGGCTCGTCCGCCTGCGCCGCACCCGCCGGCAGCAACGCCGCCCCGGCCGCAGCGGCGGTGACCGCCAGCATGGTCACGGCCTTGCGCATGATCCGCTTCACGTTGGACCTCTTCTCACTCCGTGTCGCCGAAGCGACACTCCGGGTGACCGTGGACCCAGCGTGGCGGGGCGGAAGCGGTGACGGCCATGGGGTACGGCCAGGTACACCCCTACGACTGAGCGCGCGACTTCCGCGATACGACCG
This sequence comes from Streptomyces spinoverrucosus, assembly GCF_006539505.1. Taxonomy (GTDB): domain Bacteria; phylum Actinomycetota; class Actinomycetes; order Streptomycetales; family Streptomycetaceae; genus Streptomyces; species Streptomyces spinoverrucosus. The sequence continues at coordinate 128,082 of NZ_BJND01000026.1, read as the reverse complement.
CCGCACCTCCAGCACCCCTCACACACGGCTCGCGAGCCGCGTCGGGGGCGGGATGCGAACCGCGGGGGTGCGGATGTCAGCTGCGGGGCGCGGGCGTCAACCGCGGGGCGCGGGATGCGAGCCGTGAGGCACGGATGTCAGCTCCGGGGTACGGCGCCGGCACCCGGGGCGCGGACGCGGGCACCCTGAGCGCGGACGCCAGCACCCGGGGCGCGGGCGTCGGCACCCCGACACGGGCGCCAAGACCCGAGCGCGGGGGCAGATGTCAGCTGCGAGGCACGGGATGCGAGCCGTGAGGCACGGATGTCAGCGCCGGGGCACGGCGCCAGCGCCCGGACGCGGGGTGTCAGCCGCGGGGCGCGGGCGTCAGCACCCCGACGCGGGCGGCCAGCCAGGACCCGGGCGCGGGCGCCAGCCGCGGGTCGCCGGATGTGAGCCGCGAGGCGCGGATGTCAGCCCCCGGACGCGGACGCCAGCCCCGGGGCGGGCCTCACCCTCGCCCGAACACCCGCTCCCGATGCGCCCGCCAGCGTTCCATCAGGGACGCCAGCTCCCCCTCCAGGTACTCGAAGAAGGCGAGCGTCTCGGCGAGGCGGCGGCCGGCCGGGGTGTCGGCGCCCAGGCTGTCGACGCCGTCGCGCAGGGCGTCCTCCCAGCGTTTCAGCACGGCCTCGCGGTTGGTGAGCGCCTCGTACCACTGGTCGCCGTGCACCCGGTACCGCTCCCGGCGCGAACCGGGCTCCCGCTCGCGCGAGACCATATGGACCTGGGCCAGATAGCGCACCGCGCCGGAGACCGCGGCCGGCGAGATCTGCAACTGTTCGCCCAGTTCGGCGGAGGTCAGCGCACCGGCGTCGGAGGCGAGCAGCGCGGCGAAGACGCGGGAGGGCATCCTCGGCATACCGGCCTCGACGAGCTGCGCCGCGAAGTGCTCGACGAAACGGGAGATGTCCTCCGGATCCCGCCCCTCCACCCCGTTCACGCCCGCCTGCGCGCTCGCGCTCTCACTCCGCTCGGCCATCCCGGCATCATCTCCCCTGCTCAGCGCCCACCCCCCGAGTGTACCGACGATTTATACGCTTCCTTAACTTCACAAATTTGTGAAGTCCACGTACGTTCTGAACCATGACCAAGGCAATCACCGTCTCCGGCCTGCACAAGTCCTTCGGCCGGACCCATGCGCTCGACGGCCTCGACCTGGACGTCGAGTCCGGTGAGGTACACGGCTTCCTCGGCCCGAACGGCGCCGGCAAGTCCACCACCATCCGCGTCCTGCTCGGCCTGCTGCGCGCCGACTCCGGCGCCGCACAGGTACTCGGCCGCGACCCCTGGGCCGACGCGGTCGAACTCCATCGCCGGATCGCGTACGTCCCGGGCGACGTGACCCTGTGGCGCAACCTCTCCGGCGGGGAGGTGATCGACCTGTACGGCCGTCTGCGCGGCGGTCTCGACAAGCGCCGCCGGGCGGAACTCATCGAGCGGTTCGAGCTGGACCCCACCAAGAAGGGGCGGACGTACTCGAAAGGCAACCGGCAGAAGGTCGCCCTCGTCGCCGCCTTCGCCTCGGACGTCGACCTGCTGATCCTGGACGAGCCGACCTCGGGCCTCGACCCGCTGATGGAGGAGGTCTTCCAGCGCTGCGTCGCCGAGGAGCGTGAGCGCGGCCGGACGATCCTGCTCTCCTCGCACATCCTGAGCGAGGTGGAGGAGCTGTGCGACCGGGTCAGCATCATCCGCAAGGGCCGGACGGTGGAGACCGGTTCGCTCGCCGACCTGCGCCACCTGACCCGCACCAGCGTGACCGCCGAGCTGGCCGGTCCGCCCAACGGGCTGTCGCATCTGCCCGGCGTGCACGACCTCGACGTACAGGGGCGCAGGGTCCGCCTCCAGGTCGACACCGACAAGCTGAACGACGTACTGAAGTCCCTCAGCGACTCCGGCGTACGGTCCCTGACCTCGACGCCGCCCACCCTGGAGGAGCTGTTCCTGCGGCACTACCAGGACGAGACCGGCGAGACCGGCGAGATCAGTGAGGTGGCCGCACGATGACCGCAGCGACCTTCGCGGTACGGGGCACCGGGTCCCGTCAACTGGCCGGTACCGGCACGCTGTTGCGCTTCGCGCTGCGCCGCGACCGGGCCATGATCCCGATCTGGGTCGGCGTGAACGCCCTGATGGTGCTGTCCATGCCGAACACCCTCAAGGGCCTGTACGACACCGCCGCCCAACGCGCCGATCTGCTCCGCCAGATGGAGACCAACGCCTCCCTGCGCGCCATGACCGGCCCGGTCTTCGACGACTCCCTCGGCGCGCTGACGGCCTGGCGGGCGGGCGTCTACGCCGGTGCGCTCGCCGCGGTGATGAGCCTGCTGATCGTCGTACGGCACACGCGTGACGAGGAGGAGAGCGGCCGGCAGGAGATGATCTCGGCCGGGATGGTGGGACGCCGGGCCCCGCTGACGGCGGCGCTGCTGACGGCGGCGGTCGCCAACGCGGTGCTGGCGCTGCTGGTCGCCGGGGGCCTGGCCGGTCAGGGTGCCGGTGGGGCGCTGGCCTTCGGGCTCGGGATCGCGGGCGTCGGCATGGTCTTCGCGACGATGGCGGCGATCGTCGCCCAGTTCACGGAGAGCGCGCGGCTGGCCCGCGGGCTGACGGCCGGGCTGCTCGGCACGGCGTTCGTGCTGCGCGCGGCGGGCGACTCGGCGACGGACGACGGTTCGTCGGTGCTGACCTGGGTGTCACCGATCGGCTGGCTGGAGAACCTGCGGGCGTTCGCGGACGAACGGTGGTGGGTGCTGCTGCTGTTCGCCGGGGCGGCGGTGGTGCAGGGGGCGGTGGCGTACGAGCTGGCCGGGCGGCGGGACGTCGGCATGAGCTTCCTGCCCAGCCGACCGGGCCCGGCCGAGGGGCGGCTGGCCACGGCCGGGGCGCTGGCCTGGCGGTTGCAGCGGGGCAGTGTGCTCGGCTGGAGCATCGGGTTCCTCCTCGCCGGGGTGGTGTACGGCGGGATGACCGAGGGCGCGGCCGATCTGGTCGGCGACAACGACAACGCCCGGGAGATCTTCCAGCGGATGGGCGGCCAGTCGGGCCTGACGGACGCGTTCCTCGCGGCGATGGTGGGGATGCTCGGCCTGGTCGCCGCCCTCTACATCGTGGCGTCGGTACTGCGGCTGCACGGCGAGGAGACGTCGGGGCGGGCGGAGCCGGTCCTGGCGAACTCGGTGGGCCGCCTGCGCTGGGCGGCGGGCCACCTGTTTGTCGCCTTCGGCGGCTCGGTGCTGCTCATGCTGCTGGCGGCACTGGGCCTCGCGCTCGGCTACGGCAAGTCGGCGGGCCCGATCCTGGCCGCCTGCCTGGTGCAACTCCCGGCGATCTGGGTGATCGGCGGGCTGGCGGTACTGCTGCACGGAGTATCGCCACGGGTCGCGACGGCGGCGTGGGGAGTCGCCGGGGCGGTCCTGCTGATCGGGTGGATCGGCCCGGCGCTGGATGTCCCGCAGGCGGTGCTGGATGTGTCACCGTTCGGGCATCTGCCGAAGCTGCCGGGTGGGGAGATGGAGTGGGGGGCGGTGTCCGTGCTGACCGGCGTTGCGGTGGTGCTGGTGGGGGCGGGGCTGGCGGGGCTGCGTCGGCGGGACGTGATCAGCAGCTGACGGTGGGGGTCAGTCGAGGTACTGCTTGAGCTCTTCGGTGTCGAGTTCGATGCCGAGGGGCTCGGGGAGCGAGAGTTTGGCGCCGAAGGGTTCCTTGCGGGTCCTGCGGTAACCGATCTCCGGGTGCGGTTCTCTGTGAAGGGTGACAGTGCGGTTGTCGCGGTCGATCAGCAGATAGGCGGGGATGCCCGCCGCGGCGTAGGCCGAGGGCTTTGCCACACGATCGCGGTGGTGCGTGTCCGAGTCGTGCGACGTCACTTCGACGGTCATCAGCACACCGTCCGGCTCCGCCCAGTCGCCCTGGCCGGCGAAGTGCCCGATCGGCGCGAGTACGCCGTCGGGCACGGCCCGCCCCGTGCGCTGCCGCCCCACCTTCAAACCGGCGCACGGGTAGAGGCCCAGCTCCGGCCGGGCCGACATCCACTCGCGGATCAGCCATATCACGACCGTCCCGTGGTTGCCGTTCGTCGCCTTCCTGACCCCGATCCGGCCCTCGACGAACTCGAACCTGACCGTCTCGATCTCACGCTCGGCGAATGCCGCGATCTGCTCGAACTCCTCCACCAGCATGTGGCACGACCCGCCCATCACCGCGATCTCCCTTCACAGGCCGCACCAGCTTGCCGATCCGCCGATGATCCGGGGCCGGATCTCCCCGTTGCTCAGCCGAATGAGTGATCACCCCACCTCCACGCTCAGCCCCTCCAATCCCCGGATCACAAAGTTCGGCTTCCGCTGCGGCTCCGCCGCCAGCCGTAGCGTCGGTGCCTTCTCCAGCAGCGCCCTCATCGACGCGGCCAGTTCGATACGGGCCAGCGGGGCGCCGATGCAGTAGTGGATGCCGGCGCTGAAGGAGATGTGGGGGTTGTCCTGGCGGGTGAGGTCGAGGCGGCCGGGGTCGGTGAAGACCGCCGGGTCATGGTTCGCGGAACCGAACAGCATCGCGACCTCCGCACCCCTCGGGATCACCGTGCCGTCGATCTCGATCTCGTCCAGCACCCAGCGTTCGAAGAGCTGGAGCGGGGTGTCGTAGCGCATCAGCTCCTCGATGGCGGAGGGGACGAGGGAGTGGTCGGCGCGGAGGGCCGCCAGCTGGTCGGGGTTGCGGAACAGCGCCCACCAGCCGTTGACGGTGGCGTTCACCGTGGCCTCGTGGCCCGCGTTCAGCAGCAGCACGGCCGTCGAGATCATCTCCTGCTCGGTCAGCCGGTCGCCCTCGTCGTGCGCGGCGATCAACCCGGAGATGAGGTCGTCGCCGGGCTCCTTCCGGCGCTGCGCGATCAACTCCCTCAAATACTCGGAGAATTCGACCGACGCCCGCACCGCCTTCGCGGCCGTCTCCTCGGAGGGGTTCAGCTCGTACATCCCGCAGATGTCGGCCGACCAGGGCCGCAGCGGGGCCCGGTCCGACTCCGGGATGCCGAGCATCTCGGCGATCACCGCGACGGGGAGGGGTTCCGCCACGTCGGTCAGCAGATCCCCGCCGCCCGCTTCGACCAGCGCCGAGACGAGATCGCCGGCCAGCCCGTCCACGTACGGCTTGAGCCGCTCCACCGTGCGCGGCGTGAACGCCTTCGACACCAGCCGCCGGATCCGCGTGTGGTCCGGCGGCTCCAGGTCGAGCATCCCGTGGTCGTTCAGCGTGTGAAACGGCTCGTGCTCCGGCGGGGGCGGCGTCCGCCCGAACTCCTCGTGCGTGAACCGGTGCTGGTACGTCCGGCCGAGCCGCCGATCGCGCAACAGCACCGAGACGTCCGCGTGGTGCGGGACGAGCCACTGGTCGGTGGGCTCGTAACGGATCACGCGCCCCTGGGCACGCAGCTCGGCGTAGGCGGGGTACGGGTCGGCGAGGAACGCGGGGTCCCAGGGGTCGAAGACTGCCATGAGCGGACGCTAACGCGGGGGGACGGTGGCTGACCAGGGGGGTTGTAGCTCCGGGGCCTTCGACGAGCCGCGGTTTTGCGGTCGGACTGTCGGTGGGGCCTGTCAGGATGCGCGCATGAAACCTTCGAAGGTCGTTCGGGAATTCTGGGATCGCATGCAGGCCCGGGACTGGGCGGGGCTCGGCGGCTTGCTTGTCGATGACCTGGTGGTGGAGTGGCCGGTCAGTGGCGAGCGGATCGTGGGTCGCGGGAACTTCGTGCGCATCAATGCGGAGTATCCGGAGGGGTGGTCGATCAGAGTCCTGCGGATCGTGGCGGACGGCGAGGTCGTGGTCTCCGAGGTGGAGGTCCCTCACGATGCGATAGGGGTCCACCGTGTCGTGTCGCTCTGGACAGTCCGGGACGGGAAGATCGTCGATGGCCGCGAGTACTGGACGGAACTGGGCTCGGACCCGTCGCCGGAGTGGCGGGCGGCATACGTACAGCGATTGTGACCAGGGCGTTCATCAAGTTGCGCACGCATCCTGTTTCTCGGCTGCAGAGAAGGAGCCGAACCCGTCCCGGGTGCGGCTCCTTCGTGGCGGAGGCCCGGCCGTCAGGCAGCGATGAACGCCGTACGGTGTTCCACCGCCCAGTCGGCGAAAGCCGTCGGCGGGCGGCCGGTGACCCGGGCGACCGTGTCCGTCAGCGGGGCAGCGGTGCCGACCGATGCTGCGTACGTGCCGAGGACGGAGTCGACGAGGCCGGGCACCCCGAACGCGCCGTACTGCTCCTCCAGTTGGGCCCGAGCGGCATCGCCGACCAGGTCGACGACGGTGACCGGACGCCCGATCGCCGCCGCGATCAGCTCGACCTGCCGGCGCTGCGTCATCGACTCCGGGCCGGTGAGCTCATACGTCGCGCCCTCGTGGCCATCGGACAGCAGGACCTGGACGGCGACCGCCGCGATGTCGCGCTCGTGGATCGGGGAGACCGTGCTCTCGGCGTACGGGACACGGACCTCACCCCTCTCGCGGATCGCGGGAGCCCACTGCAGCGCGTTGCTCGCGAACGAGGCGGGCCGCAGCACCGTCCAGGTGAGACCGCTGTCCTGCGCCGCCTGTTCGACCGCCAGGTGCATGAGCCCGATCGGATTGGCGGTCTCACCGGGATCGCTCACCGCGGCGGACGACAGCAGCACCAACTGCCGGACCCCGGACGCCCTGGCAAGGTCCAGGAACCCGGCGACGCCGGACGGGTTGGGGAACAGGAAGAGCTTCTCCACGCCCGACAGCGCGTCCCCGAACGAGCCGGGGTCGTCCAGGTCCCCGGCGCGCACGTCGACGCCGGCGGGCAGTTCGGCGGTCTTCGGGTTCCGGGAGGTGGCCCGCACCGGGGCACCGGCCGCGAGCAGCAGCTCGACGACGTTGCGGCCGACGTTTCCGGTCGCGCCGGTCACCAGAATGGTCATGAGGTGGATCTCCTATGCGGGGGAAAGGGAGCGCACACGGCCGACGCCAAGGGCCGGCCGTGGGTCAGGTCCGGGGCGCGCCGAACCAGCGGTGGAGTGCTTCCGTGAGCGGTGTGCCGGGCACCCAGCAGATGTAGCCGTCGGGGCGCACGAGAACGGCCTCGGTGGCAAGGTCGGGGAGTTCCGGTACCTCCACGGCGTCCACGCGGCCCGTCCAGGGCGCCGCCTCGGCGACGAGTTCTGTCCGCGTGGTCAGCAGGACGCCGTGCCCTTGGTGGAACAGTTCGCCGGCCCAGCGGCCGTCCGGCAGGGCGAAGTCGGTGAGCCGGGCGCCGACGGGCTCGTCGCCGCCGAGGTCGTAGCGGATGGAGAGCCCGGAGATCGCTCCCCCGAGCAGGCGGTTGGCCTCCGGCAGTTTGATCAGCTGGGTGAAGATCTCCCGCAGCGCGTCATGCTCGACGCCCTTCTGGCCAAGGGCCACCTGGGCGCGGGTGTTGGTGAGGACGGCGGCGCCCACCGGGTGGCGTTCGCCGTGGTAGGTGCCGAGCAGCCCTTCGGGGGCCCAGCCGGCGATCTCGGCGGCCAGTTTCCAGCCCAGGTTCATCGCATCCTGAACGCCGGTGTTGAGTCCTTGTCCGCCAAGCGGCAGGTGGACGTGCGCGGCGTCGCCCGCGAGGAAGGCCCGTCCGACGCGGTAGTGCTCCGCGAGGCGTGAGGCGTCGCTGAACCGGGAGGCCCACCGCACCTCCTTGACCTCGGTCTGCGAACCGTAGAACTCCTGGATCGCGGCGATGACCTCGTCATCCGGCACCTTGGCGCGCTGGTCGCTGATCACCTGGTCGGCGACGCTGTAGAAGATCCGGTAGACGTTGTCCGACTCCTTGCCGATCGGGAAGATGTTCGCGAACGACCCGTCCGGACGCATCCGGGGCGAGCCCTTGGTGTCCCAGGTCGTCGCGATCCCCTCGCCGGTGACGCCCAGCACGACGTCGGAGACGGTGCCGAACCACCGCGCGTCCAGCCCGGGGAACTCGACTCCGAGCTGCTTGCGGACGAAGCTGCGGCCACCGTCGCAGCCGGCCAGATAGCGTGCCTCGACCCACTTCCCGCCGGCCTGGACGCGGACCCGCTCCTCGTCCTGCTCGATGCCGGTGACCTCGGAGTTCCACTGGACCCGCACCCCCAGGGCGGCAAGGTGCTCCTCCAGCACCTTCTCGACCTCGGCCTGCGGAATGGCGACCTGGTACGGGTAGCGGGAGTTCCAGCCGTCCAGCGCCAGCGGAACGGGCAGGTGCGCGAAGTGGGTGGTCTCCAGCCGGGCCCTGGCCTGCTCCTCCGCGCCGTCGAGCATTCCGCGCAGGGCCAGCATCTCCGCGGTGCGGGGGTGGAGGTTCAGGGCCCGGCTCTCGCCGGTCCGGCCGGGGCCCTTGTCGAGCAGTGCCACACGCGCGCCGCCCAGGGCCAGCTCGTGGGCCAGTGTCAGACCGGTGGGTCCGGCGCCCACCACGATCACGTCAGCGTCCATCACAGTTCCTCTCCGCCTTCCGGTTCCGAACAACGTTCTATCAATGAACGATGTTTTCTCACAAGTACGCCGTTCTCCCGAGGCGGAGAAGAGCCGATCACCTCGGGTGGGTCACCAGGTGTGTGTCGGGGCGATGCCCCACGCGTCCAGCTCCGCCTCGACCAGCCCGTGTCCGACCGAGACGCCGGCGGACTGGAAGCCGATGGACACCGTCGCGCCGGCCCTGAGGACGAAACAGTTCATCCTGCCGGGCGGTCCTCCGGCGCCGGACACCGTGCGGAAGAGAACACCCAGGGCGGGGCCGAAGACATCCCTGGCCTCCGGCAGCATCTCGCCGGCGTTGGACAGCGCGGCGTCGGTCTGCGGATAGCCGGTGAGGTGCCGGCCGACCACCTCGGCGTACCCTCCCTTGCTCAGTCGGCGGATGTGCGCCAGGTCGGTGTAGCGCCCGCGCAGGCCGTCCAGCCGCAGCGTGGCGATCCCGACCATGTTGGAGGACTCCAGGTCGTCGGGCCGCCGGAAGCTCACGGGCAGCCCGACCGTGAACGGCCGGCCCGCCTCGGTGGTGCCCCGCGCCGCGCGCAGGATGTTCGCGGTCATGGCGAGCATCAGCCCCGTCACGCTGCCCCCGCCGCTCTCCGCCACCCGCTCGGCCTCGGCGGCCGACACGGTGAAGGCGAGCCGGGAGCGGACGGGCGCCGCGCCGCCTGCCTGCGGTGAACGCCCGAGCAGCATCCGGGTGGCGGTGGCGGGCACCTCGGCGACCTTGCCGCGCAGCCGGGACAGCGCCAGCCGGGAGTACGTCCGCAGACCTTCCGTCACCACATCGGTGAGGTCGTCGACCAGCGACGGCCGCCCGGAGCGCCACTGCCGAGCGGTCTCCCGGGCGGCGAGTGTGGCCGCGCCGATGAGGCCCTGGCCGTCGGTCAGCGCGTGCGAGCCCACCAGGGACACCACGGAGGTGCCGTCGGCGACATGTGCCGCGCTCAGTTCCCAGCCGCGGCCCGCATGGGCGTCGAGATCGGCCCGGCAGGCGGCGTCGGCCCAGTCCATCACCTCCTCCGGGGCGACCGTCCGTGGGGAGACACGCAGGGGCGAGCAGTCGGTGTGCCGCTCCCAGACCGGACGCGCCAGTGGCAGCCGGGCCGGCCGCATCCGGCGGTTCAACGGGCCCTGGGCCAGGTTGGCGTGGAACTTCCGCAACGCTTCGGGAGCCGGCCGGCCCTGCACCCGCCAGAGCAGTTGCACCGGGGGGTCGATCCTCAGCTGTTGCATCAGTACATCGCCTCCGGTGAAGCGCTGCGATCCGGCCATGGTCATGTCGTCGTCCCCGCCTCCGGCGCGAGCCCGACCAACGGGGCCAGCGTGCGCCCGGCCAGCGCGATGGCGTCCGGATCGTGCGCGTTGGCGAGCATATTGGCCATGAGCCCGTTGACTCCGTGGCACAGCACCCGCTCCTGAAGCTGCTGGGTGACCTCGGCCGGGGTGCCGACGAAGAACCGGTCGGTCGCCGCTGCCCGCTCGGAGTCCGTCAGCTCCGCCACGTTCACGCCCGACCTGACCAGCACCTCCTCCAACAGCTTGCGGGCCCGCTCGCCGTCCTCGTCGATGATCAGCGGCGTGGCGAAGCTGGTCTGAAGCGTCGCCGGATCCCGGCCGACCTCGGCGCACCGCGCCCGCACCGCGGCCATCTTCTGCGGCAGCTCCGAAGTGGTACAGATGATGTTGAGGTGGTCGGCGTGCCGGGCGGCGAAGGCGAACGTCTTTTTCTCGCCCCCACCTCCGATCAGCAGCGGCAGGTCCTCCCGGAGCCGGGGCTCGTTGATGGCACCCTCGGCGCGGAACCAGCGCCCCTCGACGCGCGGCCGCGCCCCGCGCAGCATCGGGACCATGACGCCGAGCGCCTCCTCGAACCGGCCGAAACGCTCGGCGACCGTACCGAACTCGTAGCCGTACTCGCGGTGTTCCTGCTCATGCCAGCCGGCGCCGACGCCGAGCACGGCGCGCCCTTGGCTGATCACATCGAGCGTGGTGACCATCTTGGCCAGCAGGGCGGGATTGCGGTAACCGATGCCGGTCACCATGGTCGACAGCTGCACCCGGTGGGTGGCGGCCGCCAGCGCCCCGAGCAGGGTGTACGCCTCGAGCATCGGGCCGTCGGGCGGTCCGATCAGCGGCGGCTGGTAGAAGTGGTCCATCGTCGTAACCAGGTCGAACCGGGAATCCTCCGCGGCCCGTACCTGGGCGACCAGTGCGGGGAAGAGGTCCGTGACCGTCTCCGTGTGATGGAAGTACGGGATGTGGTAGCCGAGACGTATGCTCACGTGCTGGTTCTCCTACCAGGTGACGGGAAGTTCGACGGGGCCGAAGAACTGGCCGAAGTACTTGTAGGGCAGGGCGCCGGGTTCCGCGGCGAGCCGCAGGTCCGGGACACGGTGGAAGAGGCGGTCGAGGATCACCTGGAGCTCGGCGCGCACGATGTTCTGGCCGAGACACTGGTGCGCCCCGTAGCCGAACGCGACATGCCGGGTGCCGGGGGCGCGCCCGATGTCGAAGCGGTCGGGGTCGGGGAAGGCGTCGGCGTCGCGGTTCGCCGGCAGGGTGGGAATGATGACCCCGTCGCCCGCGCGGATGCGGACGCCGCCGATCTCCACGTCCTCCAGGGCCAGCCTGAGCGGCCCGGTGTCGGTGATCGACAGGAAGCGCAGGAGTTCCTCGACCACGGCCGGGGTGCGAGCCGGGTCGGCGGTGAGCTCCTTCAGCTGCTCCGGGTTGGCCAGCAGGGTGAGCACCGACAGCGAGATCATCGCCGCGCTGGAGGCGTGTCCGGCGATCTGCAGCAGCTGCACCAGGCTGGCGAGTTCGAAACGGTCGGCGGCTCCGCCGTGCTCCTGACGGGACCGCTCGATCTGACGGCTGAGGAAGTCGTCGGCCGGATTCTCCTCCTTGGCCGCGATGACCCTGTCGAGGTGGGCATGCAGGGCCTCGGCGGCGGCCTGCTGCTCCTCCTCCGTCCGGGCCTCGCGCAGCATCTTCTCGGTGTTGCGCTCGATGGCGTCGAGGTCGTCCGCCGCAACGCCCAGGAACGCCTCGAGCACCAGGGTGGGCACGGGGTTGGCGAGGTGCGCGACGAGGTCGACCGGCCGCTCCGGCTGCTCCAGCATCCGATCGATCGCGGTGTCGACGATGCGCTGGATCCGCGGCTTCATGGCGTTGATCCTGCGCACGGAGAACTCGCCGAGAACCGCGCGACGGGCCCGGGAGTGCTCGGGCCCGTCCATGTTCACGAGGAACGGCGAGAAATAGGTCAGTGCCTTGAGTCCGCCCGGAGACAGTTCGGGAAATCCAGGCCGAAGTTTCTCGGAACTGAAGCGGGCGTCGGAAAGCACCGCCCGGGCGTCCTCGTTCTTGGTGATGAGCCAGGCGGGGCGCCCGTCGGACATGCGGACCTGGTGCACCCGACCGCCCGCCTCGTCCAGTTTCCGATACGTCTCCGGAACACTGAACGGGCAGGTACGGAGTATGGGAAATTCCGGGGCAGCATCGGCTGCAATCTCGTTCATGACAATTCCCTTTGGGTAAGCCGAGGAGGGATGACATGAACGTTAGCTCGGCGATTTTTCTCTGCGGGTCAGACGAGAGTCAGCTCTTTGTTAATTCTCGGATCTGGAAACTGCAGAAAATCGGCGACGGAAAAAGACCGGTCCCGAGCGCGGGCGTCAGTCCGTGACGAAGGTCGCCAGCCCGGAGATCAGCATGTCCAGGCCCAGCTCGAACCTGCCGTCGCTGTCGGTGTCCAGCATGACGTCCACGCTGCCGACGATGGACGGGAAGCGGTCCGCGGGCAGGGAGGCGAAGTAGTCGCGGACGGGATCGATCCAGTCGTCCAGGTCCTTGTGCGCCAGGCGCCAGCCCTCGTAGACGTCTGCCGTCGTGTAGAGGGTGAGCCGGTGCAGGGCCCAGGCCGCGATCTTCGCGGGGACGCCCACGTTCAGCAGCACCGACAGCAGCCGCTCGGTGATGGCCACGCCGATCGCGGTGGGCGGGAAGGCGGCGAAGTTGTAGAGGGCGATGTCGCCGTGGGCCTGCAGCACGCGCTGCATCCTCGTGTAGTGCGCCTTGAGGTCCGCGTCCCACTGCCCGGTGACCTCCGGGACGCCGACCTCCTTCATCACCCGCTCAAGCACCAGGAGCAGCAACTCCTCCCGGTTGCGCACATGCGCGTACAGGCTGGAGGCGACCACGCCCAGGTCGCCGGCGACCCGGCGCATCGTGACAGCAGTGCTGCCCTCGGTGTCGACGACCGCGAGCGCAGCGTCGACGATCCGCTCCGCCGTGAGCGGGGCGCGCTGCGGAACCTCGGTTTTCCGGCGCACCTCCCACGGCGGGAGGGGCACCTCGGCGGAGTTCGACTTCTGACGCATCACGGAGACCTTACCGGTGAAGAGGCGCCGAAGGGCGCCGGGTCGGATCGGGGGCGGCTCTGATTCGGGTTGACGCCGAACATCATTCTACCGTAGAACGGTGTTCGTTGACAGATGAGCGTTCGACACTTGGCAACAGTGTTCCTGCACCGAACGGCGTTCATCGCGCATCCACCGCTGCGCAGCCGACGGCACTGGCAACCGTCCCGACCCCAGGAAGGTCAGCATGTCCACTACCGAAATGCCGCAGCCCGTCACCTTGCCGGAAGACCCTCCGGTCTCTGCCAGGCGGGCATGGGCGGCCGTCGGCATCATCCTGGTCGGCGAGGTCATGGACCTGCTCGACTCGCTGGTCACCACCATTGCCGGACCGACGATCACGCGTGACATGGGCGGCTCGCAGGAGTTCATCCAGTGGCTCGCGGCCGGCTACACCATCGCCATGGCCGCCGGACTGCTCATCGGCGGGCGGCTCGGCGACAAGTACGGGCGCAAGAACCTGTTCCTGATCGGCCTGGCCGGCTTCACCGTGACCTCGCTGGTCTCGGCGCTGGCGACCAACCCGGAGACCCTGATCACCGCACGCGTCCTGCAGGGTCTGCTGGGTGCACTGATGGTGCCGCAGGCGCTCGGCATCATCAGGAGCGTCTTCCCGCCGGACAAGGTCGGCATGGCCTTCGGTGTGACCGGGCCCGTGATGGCGCTGTCCGGTGTGGCCGGGCCGATCGTGGCGGGCTGGCTGGTCGACGCGGACTACTTCGGCTGGAGCTGGCGGATGATCTTCGCCGTCAATGTCCCCGTCGGCGTCCTCGCCCTGGTGGCCGGGCTCGCCCTGCTGCCCAGGTCGCAGGGCCGACGGGATCTCAAGATCGACCTGATGGGCGCGCTGATCGCCGCGGCCGGGATGGCCGCCCTGGTCTTCTCGCTCGTGCAGGGCCGTGAGCTGGGCTGGCCCTGGTGGGTGTTCGCGCTGATGACCGCGGGCGTCGGCGCTCTTGCCGGCTTCGTGCGCCACCAGTACCACCGGGCGGACAAGGGCCTGCCCACGCTCGTCGTCCCCTCGCTGTTCAAGAAGAAGGCCTTCGTCTCCGGGCTGTTCATCGGCATCCTCTTCTTCAGCGTGATGATGGGCGGCGCGCTGCTCTTCAGCCTCTTCTTCCAGCTCGGTCTCGGGATGAGCCCACTGAAGGCAGGCCTCGCCACGATCGCGCAGGCGGCGGGCATGCTGCTCGGGTTCGGTTTCTCCCAGGCGCTCGGAATGGCGCGACGAACGATGTTCATCGGTTTCGCCGCCGTGGCGGCCGGTCTGCTGGCCGCGCTGGGCACGATCGCCGTCCAGGACGGTCCGGTGAACGCCTGGTGGCTCTCACCCGCGCTCGCGGTGATCGGTATCGGTGCCGGGCTCGCCATCGCACCGTTCTTCGACATCGCACTCTCGGGCGTCGACGAGGAGGAGACCGGATCCGCCTCGGGCACCCTGACCTCAGCCCAGCAGGTGGGCAACGCGCTCGGTGCCTCCGTACTCGGCACGGTCTTCTTCTCCGTCCTGAACGGGCGGCGCGGGGAGGGGGCGTCGGCCTTCACTGCGGCGACCTCGACGGCGCTGCTGGTGGCCGTCGCGCTCGTGGCGGGCGCCGCGCTGTGCACCCGGTGGCTGCCCGAGCGGGCGGTACGGCACGTGGAGGTGTGACCGCTTTAACCTTCCCAGTAAATGCGCCGACAGTTTCTCATTGCGGCGCGCTATCGGATGCGTTGAATCGCGCCAGGACGAATGAATTCAGCCATGCCGCAGGCTTTCGTGTTAGCGTCGCCTGGTTCGCCGCGGTCGGCAATGAAGCCGCCGTGAGCCCCGGCCGGTAAAAATCCCGATCGGCTTTTGCAAAAAGAAGGTCATGACGTCTCCTGTCGCACATCCACGTTCATGGGGGTAGATGGATGGAACAGCGTCCTGCGATATCGGAAAATGGCGTACTCACGGTTGCTGTCGGCGGGGTCGATCAGCAGCGGTACCGCGGCGGCGGCACCGGCACGCTGCCGCCGCGACCTCTCCCTGTCTCGTTCCCCGCGTTCGACGCCTGGCAAGTGCTCCTCGTGGAGAGCGAGCAGCGCCGGCGGGAGCTGCTCAGCCAGGCTCTGGGCCGGCATGTTCACGAGGTGACCTGCGTCGACACCGGCGCGAAAGCACTCGATGTCTACGATCAGGCGGACGTGGTGCTGCTGGGTCCCGATCTGCCCGACATCGACGGGCTGGAGGTGTGCCGGGCGATCCGGGCCACCTGCGACATCCCGATCATCGTGATCACGGACCGCTCGTCGGAGCTGGACTGCGTGCTGGCCCTCCAGGCCGGCGCCGACGACTACGTGGTCAAGCCCTACGGATTCCGGGAACTCCTGGCCCGGATGGACGCGGTGATGCGACGGGCGACTCCGCGTCGGCAGGGAGAGCACGTCATCGAGCACGGCCCGTTGCGGATCGACACCCTCACCCGCGAAGTGCAACTGAACAACCGGACGATCCCGATGAGCCGCAAGGAATTCGACCTGCTCCACCTGCTCGCGGTCAACCCCAACAGTGTCGTCTCGCGCGAGCACATCATGCGCCAGGTCTGGGAGAATTCCTGGTCGCGCCGCACGATCGACACGCACGTCAGCAGCATCCGCCACAAACTCGGCGGAAAGTCGTGGATCCTCACCGTGCGCGGCGTCGGCTTTCGCATCGGGCAGGGCGTGGCCATGATGTCGTAAAAAGAAAGAAAAGCTTTTGTCTGGCCGCCGCCGCAGCTCACTCAGCTGCGGCGGCGGCTTTTTCATGCCCTGAGCTGCCCCTTCTGACATTTCCTTGACATAGCGTTGAATTGGGCGTGTGGAAACCTGACCGTTCCCTCCATCGGAAATGTAGAAGTTATGAAGTGGATTGTGTTGAGCGTGCGACGAACCCCGGTGAATAGTTGATTGCGTAATCCGATGCGTCGGACGGAACGGGAGGCAGGGCATGTTCACTGTGGTGAGCGCGGGCAGACTGGACGGGGATTACAGCCATGAGATATCCGAGATCTTCGCCGACTTCGACGCGGCCGTCGCATCTGGGACATCCGGTCTGAAGCGTCGGCAGCTGTACACCTACTACGACGTTTTCATCCATATTCAGGACTTCACCGGGGAGAACGCCGACGCGGCGGCAGAGGAAGCGGCGCAGGAATTCCGGGTCGCTGAACTCCACGAGCGGCTCGCCCCGTTGGTCAAGAACTACGACCCGACCATGACCGACGACCGTGCCGTCGCCTTCTACCACTGGGAGGGCGAACCGCCGGTGGAAAAGGAGACCGGCCTCCACAGCACGGTGATCGTGAACCGGGTCGCCGACGAGGTCATCCCCGAGGTGGCCCGGCTCTTCGGCGAACTGGACGCCACCGACTTTCCGTACCGGATGGGCACCCGGCGCCGGCAACTGTTCTCGTACCAGGGCGTCTACTTCCACATCCAGGACTTCCCGAGCGAGAACGGCACGGCCGTCATCGACCAGGCGTGGAAGGAGGCCGACCGGCGCTTCGTGAAGATCTGCGCGGACCTGGACCCGTTGGTGAAGAAGTACGCCCCGGAGCGCTGGCGCTCCACGGCCGACCAGATCGCCACCCGCTTCTACCACTGGGAGGCGGCGGAGTGACCGCGCGACGAGTCGTCATCACCGGCGTCGAGGTCATCGCCCCCGGCGGGGTCGGCGCCCGGAAGTTCTGGGAACTGCTGACCGAGGGACGCACCGCGACCCGGGGCATCACCTTCTTCGACCCCTCCCCCTTCCGCTCCCGCGTGGCCGCCGAGGTCGACTTCGACCCCTACGTGCACGGCCTGACCCCGCAGGAGGTCCGGCGGATGGACCGGGCCGCCCAGTTCGCGGTGGTCGCCGCGCGCGGCGCCGTCGCCGACAGCGGCCTGGCCCTCGACGCGCTCGACCCCTACCGGATCGGCGTCACCGTCGGTACCGCCGTCGGCTCGACCATGAGCCTCGACGAGGACTACCGGATGGTCAGCGACGACGGCCGCCTCGACCTGGTCGACCACACCCGCGCCGACCCGCACTTCTACAACTACTTCGTGCCGAGCTCCTTCGCGGCAGAGGTCGCCCGCACGGTCGGCGCGCAGGGACCGAGCAGCGTCGTGTCGGCGGGCTGCACCTCCGGGCTCGACTCGGTCGGCTACGCAGCCGAGCTGATCCGCGAGGGCACGGCCGACGTCGTGGTCGCCGGCGCCACCGATGCACCGATCTCGCCGATTACCCTCGCCTGCTTCGATGCCATCAAGGCCACCACCCCACGCAACGACGAGCCGGAGCGCGCCTCCAGGCCCTTCGACGGCACCCGCAACGGGTTCGTGCTCGGCGAGGGCGCCGCGGTGTTCGTCCTCGAGGAACTCGAGAGCGCGCGGCGCCGGGGCGCCCGTGTCTACGCGGAGATCGCGGGATACGCGACCCGGAGCAACGCGTACCACATGACGGGGCTGCGCGCGGACGGCGCGGAGATGGCCGAGGCGATCACCGTCGCCCTCGACGAGGCCCGGATGCACCCCACGGACATCGACTACATCAACGCGCACGGCTCGGGGACCAAGCAGAACGACCGCCACGAGACCGCCGCGTTCAAGCGCAGCCTGGGCGACCACGCGTACCGCACACCGGTGAGCTCCATCAAGTCCATGGTGGGGCACTCGCTGGGCGCGATCGGATCCATCGAGATCGCCGCGTCGATCCTCGCGATCCAGAACAACGTCGTACCGCCCACTGCGAATCTGCACACTCCCGACCCCGAGTGCGACCTGGACTACGTGCCGCTCACCGCCCGCGATCAGCTCATCGACGCCGTCCTCACGGTCGGCAGCGGCTTCGGCGGGTTCCAGAGCGCCATGGTGCTGGCCCAGCCTGAAAGGAGTGCGGCGTGACGGCCTCAGTTGTGGTGACCGGTCTGGGCGTGGCGGCGCCCAACGGGCTCGGCGAGCAGGACTTCTGGAACGCCACTCTCGCCGGCAAGAGCGGCATCGGCCCGCTCACCCATTTCGACGCCTCCGGGTACCCGGCGCGGCTCGCCGGTGAGATCAGCGACTTCACGGCCGAGGGGCAACTGCCCAGCCGGCTGATGCCGCAGACCGACCGGGTCACCCGGCTCTCCCTCGTCGTGGCGGACTGGGCGCTCGCCGACGCCGGTGTGCGGCCGGCCGAACTGCCCGAGTTCAGCATGGGCGTGAGCACCGCGAGTTCGGCGGGCGGGTTCGCGTTCAGCCAGCAGGAGCTGAAGAACCTGTGGAGCAAAGGCAGCCAGTACGTCAGCGCGTACCAGTCGTTCGCCTGGTTCTACGCGGTCAACACCGGCCAGATCTCCATCCGCAACGGCATGAAGGGCCCCAGCGGAGTGGTCGTCACGGACCAGGCCGGCGGGCTGGACGCGGTGGCCCAGGCACGGCGCCAGATCCGCAAGGGCACCTCCCTCGTCGTCGCCGGCGCCGTGGACGCGCTGCTGTGCTCCTGGGGGTGGGTGGGACTGCACACCAGCGGCCGCCTCAGCACGGCCGAGGAGCCGACCCGCGCCTACCTGCCCTTCGATGACCGGGCCGTCGGCCATGTGGCCGGTGAGGGCGGCGCCCTGCTCATCATGGAGTCGGGTGACTCCGCGAGGGCCCGCGGCGCCGAGGTGTACGGCGAGATCGCCGGGTACGCCGCCACCTTCGACGGACGCGAACCCGGCCTGCGCAAGGCCGTGGAGCTCGCCCTCGCGGATGCAGGCGTGACCGCCGCCGACGTGGACGTGGTCTTCGCCGACGCGGCGGCCGAGCCGGAGCTCGACCGCGTCGAGGCCGAGGCGATCGTCGAGGTCTTCGGACCGCACGGCGTACCGGTCACCGCGCCGAAGACGATGACGGGACGGCTGTACGCCGGGGGCGCGGCGCTCGATCTCGCCACAGCCTTCCTCGCCCTGCGCGAGGACACGATCCCGCCGACGGTCCACACCGAGCCGGCCGAACGCTACGGCCTCGACCTGGTCGTCTCCCAGCCGCGCGCGGCCCGCCTGCGCACCGCGCTCGTCCTCGCCCGGGGCCACGGCGGCTTCAACTCGGCCATGGTCGTGCGCTCCTGAGCGCCGCCCCAATCCCTCCCCCGCCCCCAGAAAGCCGTATCAGGAACAAGCAGAAACAAGAAGGAAGGCTCCCCATGTCCCGCACCTTCACGCTCGACGACCTCAAGCGGATCCTCCTCGAAGGCTCCGGCGCCCCTGAGGGCACCGGCCTCGAAGGGGACATCATCGACACCGACTTCGCCGACATCGGCTACGACTCGCTCGCCCTGCTGGAGACCGCCAGCCGCGTCGAGCGCGAGTACGGCATCGAGCTGGACGAGACCGTCGTGGGCGAGGCGAGCACTCCCCGCGCCCTCCTCGACGCCGTCTCCGCCCACCTGCTCGACCAGGCCGCCTGAGCACGCCACCGCAGAGCGACGACTCAGTGCGACATCACCGTGAAAAACCGCAGGGAAAGAGGGGAAATGACTGAGCAGAAGAGCCGGGTCGTCCTGGTGACGGGTGCCACCAGCGGCATAGGTCTGGCCGTCACCCGGCTGCTGGCCGGGCAGGGGCACCGGGTGTTCATCGGGTCCCGCACCGAGGACAAGGTCGTCACAACCGTCAAGCAGCTCCAGGAGGAGCAGCTCGACGTGGACGGCGTCGTCCTGGACGTTCGATCCCTGGACTCGATCCGCGGATTCGTCCAGGCGGCCGTCGAGCGGTTCGGCACGGTCGACGTGCTCGTCAACAACGCGGGGATCCCCGGCGGCGGAGTCACAGCCGACATCTCCGACGAGCTGTGGGACGACATCATCGACACCAACCTCAACAGCGTGTTCCGCATGACCCGCGAGGTGCTGACCACGGGCGGACTGCGGCACAAGGACTGGGGGCGCATCATCAACATCGCCTCCACGGCCGGCAAGCAGGGCGTCGTCCTGGGCGCCCCGTACTCCGCCTCCAAGCACGGCGTCGTCGGCTTCACGAAGGCGCTGGGCAACGAACTGGCTCCCACCGGCATCACGGTCAATGCCGTCTGCCCGGGCTATGTCGAGACCCCGATGGCCGAGCACGTACGGCGGAACTACTCCCGCCTGTCCGGTGCCTCGGAGGCGGCGATCCTGGAAAAGTTCCAGGCCAAGATCCCGCTGGGCCGCTACTCCACCGCCGAGGAAGTGGCAGGCCTGGTCGGCTACTTGATGACGGACACGGCGGCGTCCATCACCGCCCAGGCCCTGAACGTCTGCGGCGGCCTTGGCAACTTCTGACCATCCACCGAGCGCGAAGGAGTACACCATGCCGTCGGAGCTGCGCGAGTCCCGTCACGAGATCAAGATCTCCGCCCCCGCCGAAACCGTCTACCGCATGCTCGCGCATGTCGAGGACTGGCCCCGGCTCTTCCCTCCGAACATCTACGTCGACCATGTGGAGCGCGGCGAACGCGAGGAGCGCATCCGCATCTGGGCCACGGCCGGCGACACCGTGAAGAACTGGACGTCCCACCGGACCCTCGACCCGGAGAACCTCCGCATCCGGTTCCGGCAGGAGGTCAGCATGCCCCCGGTGGCCGCGATGGGCGGCACCTGGCACATCGAGGCGCTCCCCTCCGGCGACACGCTGGTGCGCCTCGACCACGACTACCGGGCGGTCGACGACGAGAACCTCACCCGGCTCGACGAGGTCGTGGACCGCAACTCCCGCTCCGAGCTGGAGTCGCTGAAGGCCACAGCCGAATCCGACGGCAGCACCGACGCGCTGACCTGCTCCTTCGAGGACACGGTCACGATCAGGGGCACCGCCCGGGACGTGTACGACTTCATCGACCGGGCGGACCTGTGGACCGATCGTCTGCCGCACGTCCTCGCGGTGCGGCTGGAGGAGCCGGCGCCGGGGCTGCAGACGCTCGAGATGGACACCCTGTCCAAGGACGGCACCTCACACACCACGAAGTCGTACCGCGTGTGCCTGCCGCACCACCGGATCGCCTACAAGCAGGTCACCCTGCCGGCCCTCATCACGCTGCACACCGGCCGCTGGACCATCACGCCGACCGAGGACGGCGTCACGGCCTCCTCGCAGCACACGTTCACGGTCAACACCGAGAACATCGCGAAAATCCTGGGAACGGACGCGACCGTGCAGAACGCGATCGACTACGTCCGCACGGCGCTCAGCACCAACAGCATGGCGACCCTCGGCCTTGCCAAGGCGTTCGCCGAGGAGCGCGCCGGGGGCGACCGTCCATGACGGTGGCACAGCCGGCCGCCACGGCGGGAGCGCGCGGCATCACCCTCGACGCGGACGGCATCACCCTGTCCGCGTTGCTCGCCCTCCCGTCACAGGCTCCGTGCAGGGCGACGGTCGTCGCCCTGCACGGAGCCGGGATGAGCTCCTCGTACTTCCACGGACCGTCCCACCCCGACACGTCGTTCCTCGACCTCGCGACGAGCCTCGGGTTCGCGGCCGTGGCCGTGGACCGCCCGGGCTACGGCCTGTCGGCCCGGCAGCTGCCCCAGGGGCAGGGGATCGCGGAGCAGGCGGCGACGCTCAGCGCGGCCCTGCGCTTCCTGTCGGCGCGGTTCGACACGGGCAGCGGCGTCTTCCTCCTCGCCCACTCCTTCGGCGGCAAGCCGGCGCTGCGGATCGCCGCGGACGGCATGGTGCCGGATCTGCTCGGCCTCGACGTCTCCGGCTGCGGCGGCGAGTACGCAGTGCCCCTCAGTGCCCCGGACACGCGCGGGCGACAGAGCTGGCGGCTCAATTGGGGGCCGCTGCGGCTGTATCCGCCGGGGACGTTCCGGGCCAGCGGCACCGTGGTCGCCTCGGTTCCGCCGCGCGAGCTCGCGGACGCCGTCCGCTGGCCGGAGGAGTTCGCCGAGTTCGCCGGGCGGATCCGGGTGCCGGTCCGGTTCACCTTCGCCGAGCACGAGGCCTGGTGGCAGCACGACCAGCAGGCGGTCGCCCGGCTGCGGTCACGGCTGAGCTCGGCGCCCCGCGTAGTGACGGACCATCAGCCCGACGCCGGCCACAACATCAGCCTCGGCTGGACGGCCCGCGCCTACCACCTCAGGGCGCTCGGCTTCGTCGAGGAGTGCCTGCGGTGGCGGGAGTCGGAACACAGACCCCCGATTGCACCAGCGACCCGATCACACCCACGCTAGGAAAGCAGGACCGGACATGACCCAGGACATCGTCGGTGTGTGGCACCTGGACGCCTTCCACGACGTGGACGAGGCCGGGCGGCCCGTGGGAGAGGGCCCGCTGGGACCGTCCCCGTCGGGCATGCTGATCTACACGCCCGACGGCCACGTCTCGGTGAGCATGATGCCCACCGCACCGGCTACGGCACCGGGCCCCTCGTACATGGGATACGCGGGCGAGTGGCGAGTGCGGGACGGAAAGGTTGTGCACCACATCCGGATCTCGTCACGCCCCGACTGGATCGGCATCGAGCAGTCACGGGACGCCGAACTCCACGGAGACGTCCTCACCGTCCGCGCCACCCGGGAGGTGGACGCGCGTCCGCAGCGGCGCGTCCTCGTGTGGCGCAGGGCCGAGCGGTCCGGGGGTGCACGATGAGCGCTCTGATGGACACGATCGTCGGGATGGCCGAGGACGCAGACCACCCGCTGCTGGTGGCCCTGAGCATCTTCGCGCCCGGAGCGGTGCGCACCGCGGCCACCGGTCCGCAGGAGGAGTCGACGGAGGGTCGCAGCGCCGCAGCGGTGGCCGCCCACCTCGGACGGCTGGGCCTGGGGGACGCATGACGCCGGTCGCCGCCGCCTCGCCGCGCGTGCTGCTCCTCGCGCACGATCTGCGCTCCCCGGGCACCGAGGAGCTCGCACGCACGGTGTTCGAGGTGCTGGTGCCGACCGAACGGGAGCGGATCCTGCGCAAGCGGCTGGCCGCGGACCGGACCCGCTCGCTGATCGGGCGGTGGCTGGCGCGCCGGGCGGCCGCATCGATCGTCGGCACTCCATGGACGACCCTGCGCACCGGGCAGCACCCCGGCGGGCAGCCGTACGTGGTGGGCAGGCCGCAGTTGTCGCTGAGCATCGCGCACAGCGGTCGGTACGCACTGGCGGCCGTGGCCCTCGGGGCCCGGGTCGGGGTCGACACGGAGCAGGTGGCGCGCGTGGCCCGGCTGCCCGACGACGCCTTCCTCGGCCCCGGCGAGCGGGCGGCCTTGTACGCCGTGCCGCGGGACGCGGAACGCCGGGCGGCCATGTGGGTGCTGAAGGAAGCGGCGGCCAAACTGACCGGCCAGGGCCTGCGCGCCGGCCTACGGAACATCGGGTTCGAGTGCCGGGGTGCCCACTTCCCGCTCGCCGCGCGCACCCCTTACGCCGCGGCGGAGTTCAGAGCCTTCCGGCTCCCTGGCGGATACGTCGCCGCGGTGGGCTTGTCCGCGGGCAAACCGCCCCGGGAACCGGTGTTCGTAACCCCCGTTCGTGAGACAGCCCTGAAGACAGGATGGACGGACCGCCTTCATGAATGATCCCGTGCAGCAGAACAGCATCGGCAGAGCCGACGACCACCTCGTGGCACCCGAGCGGGCGCCCCGCGGCGACGAGGGCCGGGACGACTACGACGAGGAGGCGGAGGAGCACATCTGGCGCAGCGTCAACTGACCGTTTGGCACATCCGGGTCTACAGCAGGAACGGCCCCAGACAGCGGGGGCGGGCCATGCCCGGGAGACGCGGATCGCGAGCTCGCCGCAGCGTGAGGACAGCGCCGTCGCTCAGCCCGGTGTCACCAAGCGGGCCTCGTAGGCGAACACCGCCGCCTGTGTGCGGTCCCTGAGGCCCAGTTTCACCAGGATGCGACTGACGTGGGTTTTGATCGTCGACTCGGCCACGACCAGGCGCCCGGCTATCTCCGAGTTCGACAGGCCCTGGGCGATCAGGACCAGTACCTCCGTCTCCCGTTCGGTGAGGTCTCCGTATGCCGCCTGGGCGGTGGCCGGGATGCCCGGGGACTCGGAGAGCTTCGAGAACTCCGTGATCAGGCGCTTGGTGACCGACGGGGCCAGCAGGGCCTCGCCGGACGCCACCACCCGGACCCCGTCGGCGAGCTGCCGCGCCGAGGCGTCCTTGAGGAGGAAGCCGGAGGCTCCCGCACGCAGTGCCTGGTACACGTACTCGTCGAGGTCGAAGGTGGTCAGCACCAGCACCTTCGCCGTGCCGTCCGCGGCGATGATCTCGCGGGTCGCCTCGATGCCGTTGAGCTCGGGCATCCGGATGTCCATCAGGACGACGTCCGGGGCCAGTTCGCGGACCTTGTCGACCGCCTCCCGGCCGTTGACCGCCTCGCCGACCACCTCGATGTCCGGCATCGCGTTCAGCAGGACCGAGAAGCCCTCGCGGACCATCATCTGATCGTCCGCGATCAGGACGCGGATGGTCATGCCTCACCTTCGCTCACCGTGGCGACCGGCAGGAACACCGCCACCTCGTAGCCGCCCTCGTCCGTGGGGCCCGCCGTCATCTCGCCGTTCAGCATCGAGACGCGTTCGCGCATCCCGGTGACGCCGTGCCCGGCGCCGGGCGAGGGCTTCACCAGGGCCGGGTGCGGCGGCGGGCCGTTGACTATGCGCAGGCCCAGGCCGCCGAGGACATAGCCGATCTCGACGCGGGCGTTCGCGCCGGGTGCGTGCCGCAGGGTGTTGCTCAGCGCTTCCTGGACTATGCGGTAGGCCGAGAGCTCCACGCCCTGCGGGAGTTCCCGCACCGCTCCGGTCACCGTCTTGTCGACCGTCAGGCCCGCGTCGCGCACGTTGGCGAGCAGCGCGTCCAGGTCGGCGAGCGTGGGCTGCGGGGCCTCGGGCGCCTCGTAGTCCTCGGCGCGCACGACGCCCAGGACGCGGCGGAGCTCGGTGAGGGCCGCGACCGCGTTCTCCCGGATGGTGGCGAAGGCGCGCTCCAGCTCCGGCGGCGGGTTCTCCACCCGGTAGGGCGCGGCCTCCGCCTGGATGGCGACCACCGACATGTGGTGGGCGACGACGTCGTGCAGCTCGCGGGCGATCGTCGTGCGCTCCTCCAGCAGCGTGCGGCGGGAACGCTCGTGCTCGGTGACCGTCTGCTGGGCGGTCACCTCCTGCCTGGCCTCCCGGCGTATGTGCAGCACGGCGAGGAACAGCAGGATGATCGCCGACAGGATCAGCATCGGGCCGGTGTTGGTGTCGTAGTAGCCCGTGCTGAGGAGGGTGTCCGCGAGGAGCCCGTAGGCCAGGGTCAGCACCCACATCCACGCGGCCGTACGAGGCCGGGTGCGCACGGCGACGACCGTCAGCACCGTCAGGTGCGTCACGAAGCTGCCGGGGGGCCACGGCCATGGCTCGTACCCGCTGTAGAACATGCCGGAGAGCGGGGCCGCGGCCAGGGAGACCCAGAAGGCGCCGACCGGGCGGACGAGGGTCAGCAGGACCGGGGCCAGCGCGAGGAGGCCGACGAACAGGTTGAGGGCCTCGCCGCGGCTCGTCTCGTACCCGACGAGCATGGCCATCAGGCCCGCCGACGCCACCACCGCGTGCGGCGTCCACGCCGCGTACTGCCGCAGTCGGCCCTTCAGCCGGCGGGTTATGGGGCCGTCGACGCTCATGCGGGGCAGCGGGCGGTAGGCGAAGGCGTCGTGGAGCAGGTCCTGGCGCAGGCCCCGCAGGGCGTCCAGGGCCAGCCGGAACTCGGGGCTGCGCGCCGCGGCACCGCCCGGCGGTGTCGTAGGCCTCTGCGTCTGGGTCGTCTCGGTCACGTTCAAAACCGTACGGCCGAGTGGGGGTCCAGGTCGTCACCAGTGAGAGGGGTCATACGGGGTCCCTCTCAGGTACTACGGGTCCGCCCCTACTACGGGTCCGCCCCCACCTCCCTCAGTAGCCCGAGGGCCGGACCAGGCCCGACTCGTACGCGAAGACCGCCGCCTGCGTGCGGTCGCGGAGGCCCAGCTTGACCAGGATGCGGCCGACGTGAGTCTTCACCGTCTGCTCCGCCACCACCAGGTGCTGGGCGATCTCCGCGTTCGACAGGCCCCGCGCGATGAGGGCGAGCACCTCCGTCTCCCGTTCGGTCAGATCACCGACGCGCTCCTTGAGCGGGGCACGGGGCGAACCGTCCAGCCGGGAGAACTCGGCGATCAGCCGCCGTGTGATGCCCGGCGCGAGCAACGCGTCGCCGGCCGCCACCACCCGGACCGCCTCGGCCAGCTGGTCCGCGGATGCGTCCTTCAGCAGGAACCCGGACGCGCCCGCGCGCAGCGCCTCGTACACGTACTCGTCGAGATCGAAGGTCGTCAGGACCAGCACCTTGATCTGCGGGGTGGCGGTGGTGATGCGGCGGGTGGCCTCGATGCCGCCGAGTTCGGGCATGCGGATGTCCATGAGGACGACGTCCGGTGCCAGTTCGGCGACCTTGGCCACGGCGTCCAGGCCGTCGACCGCCTGGCCGATCACGTCGATGTCCGGCTGGGTGTTGAGCAGCACGGTGAAGCCCTGCCGGACCATCTGCTGGTCGTCGGCGATGAGTACACGGATGGTGCCGCTCGTCATGGGGATTCTTCTCCTGCCGGGTTCGGGGGTTGCAGGGTTACGTGGTCTGGGGCGTCGGGCGGGGGGAAGTGCAGCTCCGGAGCCGGGAGCCGAGGGTCGGTGGTCGGCCTGCGGGGCCCGTCCGGGTGTGGGCGGCCGTCCCTGGGGAGGAAGGCCGAGACCGCGAAGCCGCCGTGCAGGGTTCTGGTCGCCGTGAGGTGACCGCCGAGCATTGTCGCGCGTTCGCGCATGCCGAGCAGGCCGTGTCCCGCGCCCGGGGAGGGCTGGACCGGGTGTTCCGGGCGGGAATTGATGACGCTCAGGTAGAGGCCTTCGGGGAAGTGGGTGATCTCGACGCGGACGGTGGAGCCGGGTGCGTGCCGCAGGGCGTTGCTCAGCCCCTCCTGGACGATGCGGTACGCCGACAGCTCCACGCCCGGCGAGTACGGCCGGCTCGGCTCGCCCCGGATCTCGGTGACGACGTCCAGTCCGGCGGCCCGGGTGTTGTCGATCAGGGCGTCGAGACGGTCGAGCGTGGGCTGCGGAGCGTCCGGGGCGGTGCCGGTGCCGGCCTCGCCCAGGCCGTACGGGTCGTCGGGGTCCTCAGGATGCTCCGAGCGCAGCACGCCGAGGACGCGGCGCAGCTCGGTGAGGGCCTCCAGGGCGTTCTTGCGGATGCCGTCGAGGTTCTCCTTCAGTTCCTCCGACGGGTTCTCCACCAGGTGCGGGGCGACCTGGGCCTGGATGGAGATCACCGACATGTGGTGGGCGACGACGTCGTGCAGCTCGCGCGCGATGCGGCTGCGTTCCTCCAGCAGGGTGCGGCGGGAGCGTTCCTCGGCGGTGATCGTCTCCTGCTGGACGAGCCGGGTACGGGCCTCCGCGCGGCCCCGGAAGGCGGTGCCGATGAGGACGGCCACGGCGAAGATGGCGACCGCCGTCACCCCTGTCGACTCGTACTGCCCTCCGCCGATGATCCCCTGCACGACGAAGGTCGCCAGGCCGGTCGCCATCAGGGCGGCGATGGCCGTGCGCGTGGGCAGTCGCAGGGCGACGAAGAGGAAGACGGCGGCGTGCGCGAGGATCTCCGGTGCGCTCCACGGCCAGTCGGGGCCTGGTTGGGCGTCCGGAAGCCTGGCGCGGACGATCAAGGCCGTCACGACCGCGCCGGACAATGACAGGGCCCAGGCGCGGCCCGGCCGGCGCAGGGCGAGGACCACTGCCACGCCCTGGACGAAGCCGGCCAGCAGTCCCTGCGGGGTGCTGAGTCCGTAGTCGTTACTCATGTCGCTGCCGCCGCCGAGGAAGATGCCAAGGGCGAGCCAGCCCACCAGGAGGTAGGTCAGCCAGCGCAGCCAGCGGTATTTGGACAGGGGTGGGGAGAGACGGGACGGGGCTGTGCCGAGGGCTTTGCGGAGGCGGTGGGAGCGGGTGGGGCGGGAGGAGGCTTCGGGGTCGGCGGCGGGCGGGACATCCGAGGGCTGAGCACCGGTGGCGGGTGCGGGACCTCGCGGGTCTCGGGCCTCTCCTCCTCTGCCGGTCATGGCATCAACCCTAGGCACGCGGGGTCTCCTTCGTTGGCAGTCGGGTGGGCGCTGAGTGGACGTGGATCACTCGGGAACGGCGGGCGGTGGTGCGGCGCGGGGCCTGCTCGTAGGAGCGGAAGGCCGCCCAGCAGATCGCGAGGGCGACGGCGAAGACCGGAAGCCAGGTGAGCCGCGCCGCTATCCAGGCCGGGTCGTCGGGGTGGGTGTGCAGGCCGGGCAGTCGGCCCGCGAGCAGGCCGGTGGCTGTGGTGACCATCAGGGCCGTTTGGTGCCAGAGGAATATCGTCATCGCGGAGAGGTTGAGCAGGGCGACCGCCGCCCAGGCCGGGGGCCGGCGCATCGCCCGGCGCAGCGGCCCGCGCAGCAGCAGGGCGAGGCCGCACTGGGCCAGGCCGAAGGTGACGGCGGCCAGGGTCGGCGGGTTGAGGTTGGAGACCGCGGCGCCGGGCACGCCGACCATCGACGCCGGATACCCGGCCCAGGCCACCAGGCCTGCCGTCGCCGCCGCCCCGCCGGTGAGCAGGACCCACCCGGCGCGGCGGTGCTCCAGCTCACTCCGGGTCCAGGCCGCGCCCAGGGTGTACGGCACCAGCCAGCCCGCGGCCACGTTCACCCAGCCGAGCCAGGACGGTCCGCCGAGGCCGAAGCGCACGAGGTCCACGTGGAGGACGACGGCCAGCGGCCACAGCGGGTTGACCCGCGTCAGCAACGGCGTCGCCGCCGTCAGCCCGGCGAACACCAGCAGGAACCACAGCGGCGACAGGGCGAGCTTGACCAGCGTGCGGACCGTCGTGAACTCCGCGCCCGTGAGCAGCAGCGCGGCCGTCGCCACCGCCCACAGCGCCAGGACGGCCGCCACCGGCGCGAAGAGCCGGGCCAGGCGCGTGATCAGCCAGCGGCGGTACGTCGTGCCGCGCGCCTGCGCCGAGGCATAGCTCCTGGTCGCCACATGACCACCGACCAGGAAGAACACCGCGAGCGTCTGGAAGATCCAGGAGATCGGGGCCAGCCATGGCATGTGCTGAAGCGGGCTGGACGCGCGCAGGGTGCCGCCGTCCGCCACCAGGGCGGTCACCAGCCAGTGGCCCAGCACCACGCCGAGGATCGCGAGGGCGCGCAGGGCGTCGACCGCGCGATCCCGTTCCGGGGGTGTGGCCGCGTCGATACGGGCGGCGGATTTCCGGACGTACCGGATGGTCCGGTCGCGTATGTCCTGTACGTCGCGTAGGTCGCGTACGTCACGCACGGGTCACCTCCGAGGTGTCGCCGAGGACGATCCGGGCGAGGTTGGCCAGGGAGACCGAGCCCGGAGTGAAGTAGTCGCTGTGGCCGCCGTCCCCGGCCGCGAAGACGCGGGCGCCGAAGACCGGTGACACCGGGTCGGTGCCGAAGCCGACGGTGATGCCGAAGAGGTCGGCGCTGACGTGCGGCACCTCCGCGATCCAGTCGTCGCCGCCGCGAGCCGCCCAGACGCGGGCGGACGTGTGCAGCGCCGCCGCAGAGTCCACGCCCGTGCCGGGGCTGCCGACCAGCGCGATGTCGTCGACGCCGGGTCCGGAGGCGGCGCGGGCGCACACGACAGTGCCGTAGGAGTGGCAGAGCAGCGTGACGTGGGCCTGGCGGGCGGTGATGCCGTGCAGCTGTCGTATGAACTCGCGCAGCTTCGGCGCGGCTTGGTCGGCGCGGGTGGGGGTCAGGACCGTCGTGCTGATCGTGGCCGGGGTCTCGTAGCCCAGCCAGGCGACGACCGCCGGGCGGGTGCCGTTCGGGGCGTGCCGGACCAGCTGGGCGTACAGGGCCGTGGCCGTCGCGCGGAAGCGGGCGTACGTGTCGAGGGTGGTGTCGGAGCCGGGGACCAGGACCGCTATGCGGTCGGCGTGGGCCAGATCGCCGAACACCTCGGTCACCCGGCCGGAACCACGGCCGTCGAAGGCGAGGAGGGTGCGGGACGGGCCGGCCAGGGCGCGGTCCACGGCGGCACGGCCACGGTCCCCGTGCGCCTCGGCCATACGGGACGCCTCCGCGGCGTTGGCGCGGTTGGCGGCGTAGGCCTCGTCCAGGGTGGAGGCGGTGAGCGGGGCGAGTACGGCGGGGGCGGGGGCTGGGATGCCGGGGTGGGCCGCGGCGGAGAGCGGGAGTACGACGGCGGCGGTGATGAGGAGGGCGAGGAGGGAACGGCGTAGGCGCCGGGCGGTGAGGACGGCCACCTTCCTGCCCCGCGCCTCTTGCCCAGCCGCCCTTGCACGAACCCCGAACCCCAGGCCCATGGCCGTCTTCCCTCCCAGTCCGCCCGCCCATCGGGCCTGTCTGGTTGGGAAGTTACGGATCCGGGCTCGTCGCCCGCGTCACGCCAGGGAGCTCTCCTGGCAAGTAGCTCTCAGGTATTACGGGTTTGACTTCCTCCCCCTCGTGAACGAGGGGGATTCCTACGGCTCACGCCGTGGGGTTTTCTGCTTCACCGCCGACTGCCCGCCCGGAGTTCTCCGTTGAGGTCTTACACCGGCTCCACAGACAGACACCGCCAGCCCGGCGGCCAGAAGGTTCTTCGCCGCGTTCACGTCCCGGTCATGAGCCGTGCCACAGCTGTCACACGTCCATGTGCGGACGCTCAGCGGCATCTCCGGCTGGAGGGTGCCGCAGTGGGAGCACAGCTTCGAGGAGGGGAAGAAGCGGTCCACCGCGACCACTTCCCGCCCGTACCAGTGGGCCTTGTACTCCAGCATGCTCCGGAACTGCGACCAGGCGGCATCGCTGATGGCGCGGGCCAGGCTCCGGTTCTTGACCATGGCGCGTACGGTCAGGTCCTCGATCACGAGCGTTTGGTTCTCACGCACGAGTCGAGTGGTCAGTTTGTGCAGCACATCGCGCCTGCGGTCGGTGATCCGGGCGTGGATCTCCGCGACCTTCTGGCGGGCTTTGCGCCGGTTGGCGCCATCCCCCCTGGCCTTGCGGGACAGTTCCCGCTGGGCCTTGGCCAGGCGCTCGCGGTCGCGGCGCTCGTGCCGGGGGTTGGCGATCTTCTCTCCGGTCGAGAGGGTGAGCAGGTGGTCCAGGCCGACGTCGATGCCGAGCGCCGTATCGGTGGCCGCGAGCGGCTTGACGGACGCATCCTCACACAGCAGCGAGACGAACCAGCGTCCCGCGCAGTCCCGGCTCACGGTCACCGTGCTCGGCGATGCCCCCTCGGGCAGGGGGCGGGACCAGACGATGTTCAGCGGGTCGGCCATCTTCGCCAGCGTCAGAGAGCCGTCACGGAACCGGAACGCCGACGAGGTGTACTCCGCGCTGGCACGGGACTTCTTCTTCACCTTGAATCGCGGGTACTTGGCGCGTTTGGCGAAGAAGTTCGCGAAGGCGGCCTGCAGGTGCCGCAGCGCCTGCTGCAGCGGAACGGAGGAGACCTCGTTGAGATAGGCCAGCTCCTCGGTCTTCTTCCACGCGGTCAGCATGGCCGAGGTCTGGTTGTAGTTGACCCGCTCCCCTCGCGCCCACGCCTCGGTACGGGCGGCGAGCGCCATGTTGTAGACCTTGCGCACGCATCCGAACGTGCGCGACAGCTCGGCTGCCTGCGCATCGGTCGGATAGAAGCGGTACTTGAACGCCCGCTTCACGCGAGTGGCCATGACTCACAAACTAGCGCATCAACTTGTGAACATACGCGGGCAGTTGATGGTGGACGCCGATCCACCCCGGAGGCGAATCGGCTTTCCCTGCCCTGCTCCGCAGGAGTCCGTTTCCTCCCCCGCCTGAAGGCAGGGGTATCCACGGAGGAATCCCGACCGGGAAACATTACGGGTATGAGGGGAACCCTCGACCGGCGTAGTCAGGGCTCACCAAGCCAACTGCGCAATCTCCTCCGCCACCACCGCACACGCGTCCGCCGCCGGATCGATCAGCGGAAAGTGACCGACATCCTCCAGCAGGGTCAGCCCCACCACCTCCCCCGCCTTCGCCGCCGCCTCCGCGTACGACTCGGCGACGGCCTGCGGAACATCCACGTCCGCGCGCCCCTGGACGAGCGTCGTCGCGATGCCGGTCGGCAGCAGAAGCGCCGGGTCGGCATACGGCTGCCGCTCCGCGAAGTGTCCCTCGCCGCCCAGGAGTTGCCGTACCGCACCCCCGCACACATCCAGCTTGTCGGCCACCGAGAAGTCCGCGATCGGGGCCAGCGCCACCACGCCCCGCAGCGGCGCGGGCCGGTCCGTGCGCCAGGGGGCGTCCGCCGGAAGGACATGCCGGGCGGCCGCCCACAGCGCCAACTGCCCGCCCGCCGAGTGCCCGGTGATGACCATGCGGCGGGGGTCGGCCTGCGGCAGGGCCTCCCGTACGAGCGCGGGGAGCGCGTCCAGCGCGGCGGCGACGTCGTCGAAGGTCTCCGGCCAACGACCGGCCACCGGCCCGGCGCCCGACCCGGCGACCGCCCCGGCAGCCGCCCCGGCGCCCCCGCCCGGCCCCTCCGCACCCCGCCGGTACTCGACGCTCGCCACGGCGAACCCCCGGTGGGCCAGGAAGTCCGCGAACGGGCTGACGTGCCGACGGTCGTACGGCGCCCGCCACGACCCTCCGTGCAACAGCACGACGAGCGGGGCGAGGGCGGAGGGCCCCGCGGGCTCCGTGCCGCGCGGGGCGTAGAAGTCGATCACCTGGTCGGGGTGGTCGCCGTACGCGGCCGTGACGTCGGGGTCGACGACCGGATGCGAGAAGGCCGACTCCTCTTCGGCGGCGGCCCGGGCTGCTGCGGCGTCGTCCGGCATGCTCCAACCTCTCAGCGATGTAAAGGATTTGGCGGACCAGGGGGAATCGGCCGTTGGCGGGGACGGTATCAGGCCGGTGACGTGGGGCTGCATGGGGATGTCACGCTCGGTGAGGAGCAAGCAAACGGTTCTGCCGTTTCGTTTACGCTGGTGAGACAAGGTTACTCACGCGACCTAGGAGCCCCCCATGACCGCCGAACCCGGCACCGTACGCCCCGGCGGGCGCACCGCACGCGTGCGTGCGGCCGTTCTGCGGGCGGCGGGGGATGTGCTTGCCGAACGGGGGTTCGCTCATATGGACCTCGCGGACGTCGCCCGCCGCGCGGAGGTGGGCAAGACCACCGTGTACCGGCGGTGGGGCTCGGTGACCGGGCTCGTCGCCGACCTGCTCGCCGACATGGCCGAGCAGTCGCTGCCGCGGGAGGAGACCGGGTCCGCGCTGGGCGACCTGCGGGCCAACGCGGCACTGGTACAGCGGACGTTGGCGGACCCTCGGCAGGGTGCGCTGTTCCGCGCCGTCATCGCCGCCGCGACCTGCGACGAACGTACGGCGCAGGCGCTGCGGCGGTTCTACGAGGTGCGGGTCGCGGAGTGGGCGCCGTGCGTGGAACAGGCCGTCGCCAGAGGTGAGTTGCCGGAGGGCACGGACGCGGAGGCGGTCGTACGGGCGGTGTCGGCGCCCCTCTACTACCAGTTGCTGACGACCGGGGTGGTCCCCGACGCCCCCGCCGCGGAGCGCGCCGCGCGGGCGGCGTATGCGGCTGCCGCGGCGGGGGTCTACGTCACCGGGGATGCCCCCTAGGGGACCAGCACCTCCTAGGGCGCCAGCACCTCCCCCAGCACCCGCCCCGCCCGCTCCACATCCGCGAACCCCACATACAGCGGCGTGAAGCCGAACCGCAGCACATCGGGATGCCGGAAGTCGCCCACGACCCCTCGCTCGATGAGTCGCTTCATGACCTCCCCCGCGTCCTTGCACCGCAGCGCGACCTGGCTGCCGCGCTCGGCATGGGCGTCCGGAGTCACCGACTCCACCCGCCCCTGGGGCACGTACTCCGCCACGCACTCCAGGAAGAAGTCCGTCAGCGCGAGGGACTTGGCCCGCACCGCCTCGATCGACACGCCCTCCCAGACCTCCAGCGCGGCCTCCAGGGCCAGCATCGAGAGGATGTCCGGCGTGCCGACCCGCCCGCGCACCGCACCCGGCGCCGGTTCGAAGGAAGCACGCATACCGAAGGGCTCCACGTGCGAGTTCCACCCCGGCAGCGGCGAATCGAAGCGGTCCTGCAGCTCGGCCCGCACATACAGGTACGCCGGTGATCCCGGCCCTCCGTTCAGGTACTTGTACGTGCACCCGACCGCCAGATCCACCCTGTGCTCGTCCAGCCCCACCGGCAGCGCGCCCGCGCTGTGGCACAGGTCCCACACCGCCACCGCACCCGCCGCGTGCACCGCGGCCGTCAGACCGGGCAGGTCGTGCAACCGGCCCGTCCGGTAGTCGACGTGGTTCAGCAGCACAGCGGCCGTACGCCCGGACAGCGCACCGGGCACCTCACCCGGCACCACCGCCCGCAGCGTGCACCCCGTCATCCGGGCCGCCGACTCGGCGATGTATCCGTCCGTGGGGAAGGTGGTGGCGTCGACGAGGATCTCGTCCCGCCCCGCACCGGCCATCCGCACCGCCGCCACGACCGCCTTGAAGACGTTCACGCTGGTCGAGTCGCCGACGACGATCTGCCCGGGCGCGGCCCCGACCAGCGGAGCGATCCGGTCGCCGATCCGCTCGGGCGCGGTCCACCAGCCGCTCTCCTCCCAGGAACGGATCCGCAGCTCACCCCACTGACGGCGGACGACGTCCTCGACCCGGCCCGGCACTCCGGCCGGCAGCGCGCCCAGCGAGTTCCCGTCCAGGTACACCACGTCGTCGAGGACGAACGCCGACCGCTTCCCGGCCAACGGGTCCTCGGCGTCCAACTTCTCGGCCCTGACCCAGAGATCAGACATAGGACCGTGCCGTCCACAGCTCGGGGAACACGTTCTTCCGGGCCCGCTTCTCCAGCCAGGCCACCCCGGCCGAACCGCCCGTGCCGGGCTTGGCGCCCATCGCGCGGCGGGTGGCGACCAGGTGGTCGTTGCGCCAGCGCCACACCAGCTCCGCGACATCACTCAACGCCTCGCCGAGACGGACGAGTTCGGCGTTCTGGTCGCCGGAGTACACGGCGGCCCACACCGCCTCCACCTCGTCCGACGCCTCGTACCGCTGCGCCACGTCACGCCCCAGCACGGACTCCGGTACGGCGTGCCCGCGCCGCGCGAGCAGCCGCAGCACCTCGTCGTACAGGCTCGGCTCGTGCAGCGCCTTCTCCAGCTCCGCGTGCACCCGGGGCGCGCCGCGGTGCGGGACCAGCATCGACGCGGACTTCTCGCCGAGCAGGAACTCCATCCGCCGGTACATCGCCGACTGGAAGCCGGAGCCCTCGCCCAGGGCGGAGCGATACGAGTTGAACTGGGCCGGCGTCAGCTGCCCGAGCGGCTTCCAGGAGGCGTTCAGCGCCTCCAGCTCGCGGACGGAACGCTTCAGCGCCGCAATCGCCACCGGCACGTCGTCCTCGCGGAGCGCCTTCGCGGCGGTCTCCCACTCATGGACGACGACGGTGAACCACAGCTCCATCACCTGGGTCGTGACCAGGAAGACCATCTCTCCGGGATCGTCGGAGAGGGTGTGCTGGAGGTGGGTGAGCACATCCGCCTTGACGTAGTCCTCGTACGGCGTCGTGCCATGGAAATCGAGATGCGGGGTCTCGGGCTCGTGCGTCAGTTGAGCCTCTTGGGACATCGCTGTCTCCTGTTGTAACTCCGGGTAGCGGTCCGCCCCTGCCGTTACCGACACGGGGGCCCCGGTCCCCACCCCGCATCCTCAGGGATGCCCCGGAACATCGCAAGGCCCGCCTGATCACAGACGGGCCCGCGAAGAAATCGGACTAACCCAGCGTCTGGGCCGCCGTCGGCGAGGAGTCCTTCAGGAACTGCGTACAGCGCTCGTACTCCTCCTGCTCACCGATCGCACCCGCCGCCCGGGCGAGGGCGTGCAGGGCGCGCAGGAAGCCGCGGTTCGGCTCGTGCTCCCAGGGCACGGGCCCGTGGCCCTTCCAGCCGTTGCGGCGCAGGGCGTCCAGGCCACGGTGGTAGCCCGTACGGGCGTAGGCGTACGACTCCACGACGCTGCCCCGTTCGAACGCATCGTCGGCCAGCTGGGCCCAGGCCAGCGAGGACGTCGGGTACTTCGCCGCGACCTCGGCGGGCGCGGACCCGTTCGCCAGCAGCTCACGCGGCTCCGGGTCGTCGGGGAGGTGGGTCGGGGGCGGTCCCCCGAGGAGGTTTTCGTGAATCGTCATGTGTCCCAGTCTGGTGCATCACGGCAGAAGGAGAGCAGTCACAGTCGCTTACGCGCGCGCGGCCGCTCCAGCGGCGGCGAGACCACGTTTCCGTGCGTACGGCACTCGGGCCGCTCACAGCCCGGAGCCGGCCGGCGTACGAACGCGAAGGCCAGCGCCGCCCCGGCGACCAGTACGACCGCGCACACCACCATCGCCCGGCCGAACGCCGCGTCGAAGGCCTCCGGCCTGAGGTACGCCTCCGGGCCCATCCCGGCCACCAGGGGCAGCGCGGCGACCGCCACCAGGCTCGCCGCCCGCGCCGCCGCGTTGTTGACGCCGCTCGCCAGACCGGCCCGGGACGCGTCCACGGAGGCCAGGACGGTGGCGGTGAGCGGGGCCACCAGGGTGACCATGCCCAGGCCCAGCACCAGCAGGGCCGGGAGCACGTCCGGCAGGTACGCGGCGTCCGGCCCCACCCGCAGCATCAGCAGCATGCCCGCCCCGCACAGCAGCGGGCCGACGGTGAGCGGGATGCGGGGGCCGATCCGGTCGCCCAGTTCGCCGGAGCGGGCCGAGAACAGCAGCATCAGGGCCGTGGTCGGCAGCAGGGCCGTACCGGCGGCGAGGGCCGAGTAGCCGGAGACCACCTGGAGCTGGATCACGGCGAGGAAGAAGAAGCCGCCGAAGGCGGCATACACGCACAGGGTGACCAGGTTGACGGCCGTGAACTGGCGCGACGAGAAGATGTCCAGCGGCATCATCGGGTCCGGGCGGCGCTTCTCGACGTACACGAAGGCGATGGCCGCCGCCACGCCCGCGATCGCCGCCACGGCGACCAGGAGGGTGCCCTCCGTCGCCTCGATCAGGGCGTACGTCAGCAGGGCGAGCGCCAGGGCGCCCAGGACGGCGCCGAGCACGTCGAAGCGGCCGTGCTTGCGCCCGTCGGCCGACTCGGGGACGTGCCGCAGGGCCACCGGGACGCACACCAGGGCGAGCGGGACGTTGAGCAGGAAGACCCAGCGCCAGCCGGGGCCGTCCACCAGCCAGCCGCCGACAAACGGGCCCACCGCCGCCCCGATGCCGCCGAAGCCCGACCACAGGCCGACCGCCCGCCCCCGGTCGTCGGGATGGAAGGAGGCCTGGATCAACGCCAGCGAGCCCGGTGTGAGCAGCGCGCCGCCGATCCCTTGCAGCGCCCGGGCCGCGATCAGCATCTCCGCGTTCGGCGCGAGCCCGCACAGCAGCGAGGCCACCGCGAACCACACCACACCCACGACGAAGATCTTCCGGCGGCCGTAGGTGTCGCCGAGTGAGCCGCCGAGCAGGATCAGTCCGGCCAGCGTGAGCATGTACGCGTTGACCGTCCACTGCAGGGCCGACAGTTCGGCGTCCAGGTCGCGGCCGATGCGGGGCAGGGCGACATTGACGACGGTCGAGTCCAGCATGGCCATGCTGGAGCCGAGCACGGTGGTGAACAGGATCCACTTGCCCTGGGGCGAGGCCAGCCGGACATCAGGCATGCCCCCAGGTATACAGCGGGCCCGGCGCTGTGCGCCGGGCCCGGCCGATGAAATCGGGGTACTACTTCAGCTTCGCACCGGCCGACCGCAGGTTCTGGCAGGCCTCGACGACACGCGTGGCCATGCCCGCCTCGGCCAGCTTGCCCCAGGTCCGCGGGTCGTAGGTCTTCTTGGAGCCGACCTCGCCGTCGACCTTCAGGACGCCGTCGTAGTTCTTGAACATGTGGTCGGCGACCGGACGCGTGAAGGCGTACTGGGTGTCCGTGTCGATGTTCATCTTGACGACGCCGTTCTCCAGCGCGGTGAGGATCTCCTCCGCCGTGGAGCCGGAGCCGCCGTGGAAGACGAAGTCGAACGGCTTGCTGTCGGCCGGCCGGCCGTACTTGGCGGCGACGCCCTCGTTGAGCTCCTTCAGCAGCTCGGGACGCAGCACGACGTTGCCCGGCTTGTACACGCCGTGCACGTTGCCGAAGGACGCGGCCAGCAGGTAGCGGCCCTTCTCGCCCAGGCCCAGCGCCTCGGCGGTGCGGATCGCGTCGTCGACCGTGGTGTACAGCTTGTCGTTGATCTCGTGCGTGACGCCGTCCTCCTCGCCGCCGGTCGGCGTGATCTCCACCTCAAGGATGATCTTCGCGGCGGCGGCGCGGGCGAGCAGCTCCTGGCCGATGGCCAGGTTGTCGGCCAGGGTCTCGGCGGAGCCGTCCCACATGTGGGACTGGAAGAGCGGGTTCTCGCCGCGGGCGACGCGCTCCTCGGAGACGGCAAGCAGCGGACGGACGTACCCGTCGAGCTTGTCCTTCGGGCAGTGGTCGGTGTGCAGGGCGACCGTCACGTCGTACTTCTTGGCGACGACGTGCGCGAACTCGGCGAGGGCGACCGCGCCGGTGACCATGTCCTTGTTGTGCTGGCCGCCCAGGAACTCGGCGCCGCCCGTCGAGATCTGGATGATGCCGTCGCTCTCGGCCTCGGCGAAGCCGCGCAGAGCCGCGTGCAGGGTCTGGGACGAGGTGACGTTGATGGCCGGGTAGGCGAACTTGCCTGCCTTCGCCCGGTCGAGCATCTCGTTGTAGACCTCGGGGGTTGCGATGGGCATCTGTCCGCTCCTTGTATGTGCGGGTTGGCGTTCTGCGTACTTACGGCCCTGACCTAGACCTGGGGTGCGACGTCATCGTCGGCCCCATCTTCCCAGACGAACCGTGATGCTCTAAGAGGCGGCGCTCAGTCCAGACCGAGCTCGTCCTTCGCGTACGCGTACAGGTACGGCACCCCGGCGCCCTCCTGGATCTTCTCGGCGGCGCCGGTCGCCCGGTCGACGATCGTGGCGACGGCCACCACCTCGGCGCCGGCCTCGCGCACCGCCTCGACGGCGGTGAGCGGGGAGCCGCCGGTGGTGGAGGTGTCCTCGACGACCAGCACGCGGCGGCCCGCGATGTCCGGGCCCTCGACCCGCCGCTGCAGGCCGTGCGCCTTGGCGGCCTTGCGTACGACGAACGCGTCCAGCTTCCGGCCGCGCGCGGCGGCGGCGTGCAGCATCGCGGCGGCGACCGGGTCGGCGCCCATGGTGAGGCCGCCGACGGCGTCGAAGTCCAGGTCGGCGGTCAGGTCCAGCAGCACCTGGCCGACCAGCGGGGCGGCCTCGCCGTCGAGGGTGATGCGGCGCAGGTCGACGTAGTAGTCGGCCTCCAGACCCGAGGAGAGGGTCACCTTGCCGTGCACCACGGCCTTGTCCTTGATCTGCTGCAGCAGCGCGCCACGTACGTCCGTCATGCCGACCAGCTTAGAGCCGCCTCCAGCTCCAGGTCGTCATGGCCTCCAGCGGCTCCAGCGGCGTGACCAGGCGCGGGAGGGTGTTCAGCCCGTTGGGCGGCCCGGTCTGCGGCTCCACGCAGACGGCGGCCTCCTGCTCGTCGTACACCACGACCCACTCCTCGGGGCTGGTGACCTTCAGCTCCAGCTGTTCCGGCCAGGTGAGGGTGACGTCGACGCCGCCGGGCATGCCGAAGCAGTCGTCCCAGGGGCCGGGCTTGGGGTCGAGGCGGTTGCCGGTGGGGAGGTGGTCGTCGCCGCGCTCCTCCTGCCAGGCGGGGTTGAAGCCGAGCTGTACGTCGGCTCCGCCGAGGTTCCGGTTGAACCACGGGTGCCAGCCGATCTGCGCCGGGAAGGAGTCGTCGTACGTCTCGACGGCCATGGTCAGCGTCAGGGCGTCCGGCGTGAGGCCGATCGCGTGGGTGACGCGGCCGGAGTAGGGCCAGGGGTCCACGAGGTCGTACGTCAGGACCGCCTCGTCGGCCGTGACGCGGGCGGTGTTCCAGGCGCCGTCGCGGGCGGTGCCGTGGATGGCGTGCGGCGGGGCGTTGAGCGGCAGCTGATGCTGGACGGCGCCGCTGCGGAACCGGCCCTCGCGCATCCGGCCACACCAGGGCACCATCGGGAAGCACCCGAAGCGGTCGCCCTGGCGAAGAAGTTCGGTACCGCCGACGCGGAGCCCCGCGACACGACCACCGTTGTCCGGCCGCACGATCACTTCCGCGTCACCCGCGGTCAGCGTGATGGGTTCGTTACTCACGGGACGACCCTACTTGGGGGATCAAGAGGGCCTGGCCGGTCGCGGTGGGTGGGGTCTGTCCGACGTAGCCCCGTCGTCGGTGCGGAGGGCGGGGCCTGC
Organism: Streptomyces spinoverrucosus; assembly: GCF_006539505.1. Lineage (GTDB taxonomy): Bacteria > Actinomycetota > Actinomycetes > Streptomycetales > Streptomycetaceae > Streptomyces > Streptomyces spinoverrucosus. Next base: position 87,720 of record NZ_BJND01000026.1, on the reverse strand, counting down.
GGCGGCGATGGGGGCCCTAGTGTGCTGCCCGGCGGATCAGGTCGGCCGCGAAGAACGACGCCTGATCAGCGCAGGTGAGCGGGGGCGATGGGGCCCCCGCGCGAGCAAGTTCGAGCATGCCAGACCCCCCGACGCCGCCATGATCCGCCGGACAGGCACTAGCGGCGGCGGCGCAGAGCGCGGCACAGGACGATGGCCGTCGCCACCACCAGCGCGGCCGCCGGGGCCGCCCAGCGCAGGGTGGGATTCTGCGCGATCGTCTGCGGGGCCGGGACGGAGGCGATAGCGGCCTCGGGACGGGCGAAGCCGGATTGAGCGTACGTGCCAGCCATCGCGGGCGCGGGCATCTGTCCGGCAGGTCCTAGTGGCGGCGGCGCAAAGCGCGGCCCAGGACGATGGCTGTCGCCACCACCAGCGCGGCCGCCGGGGCCGCCCAGCGCAGGGTGGGGTTTTGCGCGATCGTCTGGGGGGCCGGGACGGGGGCGTAGCGGCCGCGGGGCGGGGCGTGGTCGACCTCCTCCGCGCTGCGGCCGATCATCGTGCGGCGTGCGTGCGCGGCTTCGGCGGGGGGCTCGGGGGACTCGGCGAAGTTCTGGGCGGCGGGGGGTTCTTCGGCCGCCTCCTCGACGCGGTCGGGTTCGTCGGGAGCGGGGGGCTGTTCTTCAGGGGGCTCTGCGGCGACGGTGGCGAGGGTCTCCGCCGTGCGGTTGAGCAGGCGCGTCACGGCCGAGTGGACCGTTTCGGCGGGCTCCTCGGTGATACGGCCGTCGGCCGATGCGGTGCCCTGGACGGTGAGTGTGGTGCCGCCGTCGTGGTCGCGGAGGCGGACGGTGAGCGCGAACTTGACCGAGCCGGTGCCGCGGGTCTCGGTGGCGTCGCCCTCGACGGCGTACGAACCGTCGTCCTGTGCGGCGATGCGCAAGGTGCCGCGGTAGGTGATGGAGTGACTGCCGATCCGCACCTTGAGCCGCCCGGCGACGGGCTCGGCGCCCGCCTCCTGCTGGAGCCCGGGAACCGCCCGGGCGACCCGCGCGGGGTCGGCCAGCGCCGCGCCCAACCGGTCGGGGGGAACCGGAACGAACACCTCATGCTCCATGCCGACGGAGCCTACCCGTGGGTGGCCGGAAGCACGCTCCCCTGGACAGAAACTTGCCCGGCGTTGCGGCCCGCCCCTCTGGGGGCTGCCGCCCCCAGGCCCCCGCTTCGGCCTGGACGGCCTCGTCCTCAAACGCCGGACGGGCTGGATATACCGACCGGCGCGACAAGGGCCGCCCGTCCCCTCACCCCCTCAATACCTCGGATGCACCAACGTCGACGGCGGCAACCCCTTCATCCGGGGCGTCAGGGCGTGGCCGGTCGCGGCCAAAGGCGGGGTGCCGTCATGGGCGGCCAGCACGAAGCCCCAGTCGGCGGTGGACGCGGAGTCGTGGCCGGACGCCCGGTACGGGGCCGTGTGCAGGCCCGCTGCGCGGATCGTCGTCTCGACCGTCCAGAAGGCACGCGGACGGGAGCGGAACGGTCCTGCATGCACGGCCAGGCGGCCGCCCTCCGCCAACGTGCGCCGGGCGAGGCCGTAGAACTCCTGGGAGTACAGCTTGGTGCTGGCCGTGATCCCCGGGTCGGGCAGGTCCGCGATCACCACGTCGTACGCCGCCGTCGGCGCGCCCCGCAGCCAGCGGAACGCGTCCGCCGTGGTGACACGGACGCGCGGGTCGTCGTACGCGTAGTCGTTGAGGTCGGCCAGCGCGGGGTCCCGGCCCGCCAATTCCACGACCGCCGGGTCGAGTTCGACGATGTCGACGTGCCGTACGCCCCGGTGCCGCAGCACCTCGCGTGCGGCCAGGCCGTCCCCGCCGCCGAGGATGAGCACGCGCGCGTGCGTGCCGTTCATCGCGGGACGCACCAGCGCCTCGTGGTACCGGCGTTCGTCGCGGCCACTGACGCGGAGCCGGCCGTCGATGAAGAGGTCGAGGGGGTGGCCGTCGGAGCCGCCGGTCAGGACGATCTCCTGGACGTCCGTCTGCAGGGCCACGCGGACGTCCCTGCCGTACACGGCGTGCCGGGCGGCGCGTTCGAAGTCGTCGACGAGGACGGCGGCCGAGGCGAGGATGCCGAGGACGGCGACGTTGGCGATGAGCAGCAGCCAGCGGGCGCGGCACGTCAGGTCCCGCCGGAACAGGCCGAGCACCAGGCAGCCGCCGGCGACGACGTTGACGGCGCCAGTGAGCAGGGCGCCGGTCAACTGGCCAAGGAACGGCAGCAGGAGGAAGGGGAAGGCGAGGCCGCCGACCAGGGCGCCGACGTAGTCCGCCGCGAACAGGTCGGCCACCGCGCCGCCCGCGTCCTGCCGCCGGATGCGCTGGATCAGCTCCATCAGCAGCGGGATCTCCGCGCCGATCAGCAGTCCGATGGCGAGGGAGAAGGCGACCAGCAGCCAGTGCGGGCCGTCGGCCCACAGGCCGCCCCAGTCGCCGGTCCAGGCGAAGACGGCGTACAGGGCCATCGCGCTGCACCCGCCGACCAGAGCCAGGGTCGCCTCGACGGCGCCGAAGGCTGCGGCGGCGTGGCGGCGCAGCCGCTTGGCGGCGAGCGAGCCGATGCCCATCGCGAAGACCATGACGGACAGCACGACGGAGGCCTGGGTGACCGAGTCGCCGATCAAGTAGGAGGCCAGAGCGACGAGTTCGAGTTCGTACACCAGTCCGCAGGCCGCGCAGACGAAGACGCCCGCGAGCACCAGGAACCGTCCGGTTGCCTGCCGCACCGGGATCCGCGCGGGCGCGCGCCAGGGGGGCGGGGTGCCGGGCGGGGCTGGCGCGTGCGGGTCGATCACGACTGCGACGTTACGTCACGGGTGTGGCACGCTTCGTCACCCACACGTGTGGAACCGGGTGTTGTCGGGCCTCGGGGCGTTTGAGCCAGAGTCACTGGGGGCCTGTCGCCCCCAGCTCCCCCGCCTACGGCCTGGACGGCCTCGTCCTCAATCCCCGGACGGGCCTATGGAAGACGCGCGTTGATGGCTCACCGGCCCCCGCACCCCCACCCGCGTCCGCGTCGTGACCAACTGGCCCTCCTGCGGGTACGCGTGCCATGTGCGCCAGTGCACCTGGCCCTCGTGGCGCTGGGCGAGCAGGGCCGTGAAGGCGTGCGGGCTGCCGGGGAAGACGCCGACCAGGCCGTGCGGGTGGTCGGAGACGAGGGCCAGCAACTCCTGGGCGCGGCCCGCGAAGGAGCCGGGTGACAGCGCCTCGACGCGGGCGGCGAACTCGTACTCCCAGTCGCCCACCCGCTTGGCGACGCCGAGTGGCAGGGGTGTGCTGCTGCCCGGAATGCACGCCACGGTCTCCGAGCAGCTGCTCCGCTCTTCCTTCAGGAGCACCTGGTGGGACGCGCCGAGCAGGCGCAACTGGAGCTTGGCGTCGGCCAGTTCGAGGTCGAGGGTGGCAAGGGCGGGCAGTGGTTCGCGGCCCAGCGCCCAGGCGAGGTCGGCCGCGCGCGTGTCGGTGTAGGAGGTATTCAGGGTCGTGAGCATGGATCGGCTCCGCTAGCACGCAAAGAAAGGCGGTGTGGGTTCGGCGCGCCCCGGTCGACACCGGGAGATCGGCCCGGCGGCCCTGTCAGGAGCCCGGTCGGTGGCGGGGTCCGCAGGACGTCCGAGGGCCGCGTTGGTGAATTAGAGGGAATCATGAACTGCGGCAACGCCACAGCGTTTTTACCCAACTTCGTGGGGTTTCCATCCCTCAGAGGGCTTATCAGTTCAACTGTTCAACCACGGCGTACGCCCGAGCGAGCCCGGCGCACGCCGGAGGGAGCGCGAACGGCGCACGACCGGCGCACACCACGGCGCCCGCCCGGACCGGAGTCCCGGCGGGCGCCGTGCGGCAGAGATGCGGTTCCCCCTTCAAGGAGCTCAGCTGCCCCGTGTCAGCTGCCTCCCCCGCATCCACCGCCGCCGCCTCCGCAGGACGAGCCACCCCCGCAGGAGTGCCCGCCCCCGGAGTCGCCCGAGCCCCCGTCGCCGCCGCCCCACCAGCTGTCGCCGCCACTGCCGGACGCACCGCTGCCCCGACGGGCCCGGCCGCCGTGCGAACGGCTGCGCCGACGGGCCCGACCGCCCCCGTTGCGCAGGCCCGCGACGGCCCCGATGCCCGCGACGAGCACCAAGGCCATCAAGAGCGCCAGGATGATGCCGATGACCATGGCGTCACCCTCCTTCCGTTTCCCCCGAAGCGGCCCCCCGTGGGCGCCTCGTTCGCTTGCGTGCCGAGGGGATGCCCGCCCGCCTCGCGAGCCAAAGCAGAGTTGAGGAACTCCAGAGCTTGGGCGCAGGATGACGGCCATGACCTCCACCGCGCGCCCCTTCCTCAACCGCCGCCTCACCGAGTTCGGGACGACGATCTTCGCCGAGATGTCCGCGCTGGCCCTGAGTACCGGCTCGATCAACCTGGGCCAGGGCTTCCCCGACACCGACGGCCCCGAGGAGGTCCGGGAGGCTGCCGTACGGGCCCTGCGCGAGGGCCGTGGCAACCAGTACCCGCCCGGCCCGGGCATCCCCGAGCTGCGCACCGCCGTCGCCGCGCACCAGGAGCGTCGCTACGGCCTGTCCTACGACCCGGACACCGAGGTCCTGGTCACCGCCGGCGCCACCGAGGCGATCGCCGCCGCGCTGCTGGCGCTGGTCGAGCCCGGGGACGAGGTGATCGCCTTCGAGCCGTACTACGACTCGTACGCCGCGTGCATCGCGATGGCGGGCGGCACCCGGGTGCCGGTCACCCTGCGTCCACACGCCGAGGAAGGGGCATCGTTCCGCCTCGACCTCGACGAACTGCGCGCCGCCGTCACCGACCGCACCCGTCTGCTGCTGATCAACACCCCGCACAACCCGACCGGCACGGTGCTCACGCGCGCGGAGCTGACCGCGATCGCCGAGCTGGCCGTCGAGCGGGATCTGCTGGTGGTGACCGACGAGGTGTACGAGCATCTGGTCTTCGACGACGCCGAGCATGTGCCGCTGGCCACCTTCCCGGGCATGCGGGAGAGGACAGTGACGATCGGGTCGAGCGGCAAGACATTTTCGTTCACCGGTTGGAAGGTCGGCTGGGTCACCTCCGCGCCGGGGCTGGTCACGGCGGTGCGGTCGGCGAAGCAGTACCTGACGTATGTGGCGTCGGGGCCGTTCCAGTACGCGGTCGCAGAAGCCCTCGCGCTGCCGGAGTCGTACTTCACCGCGTTCCGCGACGACATGCTGGCCAAGCGTGATCTGCTGGCGGCGGGCCTGGCGGAGGCGGGCTTCACGGTCTTCAAACCGGCCGGCACCTACTTCATCACCACCGACATCCGCCCCCTCGGCGAGAGCGACGGCTTCGCCTTCTGCCGCGCCCTGCCGGAGCGCGCGGGCGTCGTCGCGATCCCGAACGCCGTCTTCTACGACCACCGGGAGGCGGGCGCGCCGTTCGTGCGGTTCGCGTTCTGCAAGCAGCGGGCGGTGCTTCAGGAGGCGGTGCAGCGGCTCAAGACGCTCGCCGGGTGAGGCGTACGGGCGCGGGTACGACAAGAGCCCGGCCGGAGCACCCGACCGCGGGGGTCGGTGCCCTGACCGGGCTCTCGTGCGGCCCGACTACTCCTCGTCCTCGGGCTTGTCCGCGTCGTTGATCTCCTTCTCCAGGCCGAGCTGCTCGACCAGCCAGCGGTCGAACTCGATGGCCGCGCGCACCCAGCTGACCGTCGAGGAGACGAAGAATTCCAGGTTGACGCCGGTGCCGATCAGCATCTGGGCCTCGCCGATGAGGCGGACGGTGCCGTCGTCGTGGGTGTGGCTGTAGACCTTCGGCCACAGGGTCCGCCGGTTCCAGTCGTCGATGGACTCGAGCAGCTGCGGCTTCTCGTCGATCGGGTGGGGGCGGTCGTAGAACGTCCGCACCGAGAAGACCTGCTGGTCACCCTCGCCGCGGAACATGAAGTACGTACGGAACTGCTCCCACGGCGCCGCGAGGTCACCCTCTTCGTCGACGACGTACTTCAGCTCCATCTGGTCGAGGAGCTGCTTCACAAGGTCCTGATCCGGGACGACGGGGCCCGCCGGTCCTTGGGGCTGCGGCTGGGGCTTGCCCCCGAAGTTCGGAATCGAGGACGGGTCGATGGTCACCGTGAATTTCCCTTCGTACGGATTCCGCCATCCTCCCCCATGCGGGGAGGGGGGTGGCAAGTCCCGAGGGGCCCTGTCGGCGATCGGTCGGCATGATCTGGCCGGTCAGGGAGAGGACCGCATGGGGGTGGGTTTTCATGAACGACGCTCGGCGGGGGCGGAGCTGGTGGGGCCTGGTGGTGGCGCTCGCCGCGCTGCCGGTGGTGATCCTGGGTTTCTTGGGCTGGATGGCGGTGTCCGCCGCCGTGGTGTCGCGGGACTTCCTGGGCGGCAATCCCGAGGAGGTGCCCTGCGCCGAGGCGCTGGCCTTCGGCGGGGCCCGGCTGCCGCAGGGCGCTCAGCAGGTCGGCGCGTGCGAGGTCACGGCCTGGCTGGACACGCATTACAGCGCCGAGTTCCGGATGCCCCGCGCCGAGGTGCGGGACTGGCTGGCCGACACCTACCTGTACGCACCCGATCCGGACACCGAGTTCTGCCTCGACGACGCGGATCTCTGTCTGGAGCTGGACTTCATGGTGCACTCGGATCCGGAGGTGTCGGCCGACGCCGTGCAGGTGTACGTGACGTACGAGGACGCCGACACCGCGCGCGTCCGCTTCTCCGCGTTCACGGTCTGAAGCGGACGCGCGACGGAGGGTCCCTACAGCGTCTTGCCGGTCGTCGCCGGGCCCACGATCAGCCCCTCGCCGAAGGTGTCCACCCGAACCGTGTCGCCGTCCTTGATCTCGCCGGAGAGGATCTCCTTGGCGAGCCGGTCGCCGATCGCGGTCTGGACCAGGCGGCGCAGCGGGCGGGCGCCGTACGCCGGGTCCATGCCCTCGTCGGCGAGCCAGGTGAGGGCCTCGTCGGTGATCTCCAGGGTCAGGCGGCGCTCCGCGAGGCGCTTGGCGAGCCGGTCGATCTGGAGCCGGGCGATCCGGCTCAGCTCGTCCTTGTTCAGCGCGGAGAAGACGACCAGGTCGTCGAGCCGGTTGAGGAACTCCGGCTTGAAGGAGGCGCGGACCACCTCCAGCACCTGCTCCTTCTTCTCCTCCTCGCTGGAGATCGGGTCCACCAGGAACTGGCTGCCCAGGTTGGAGGTCAGCACCAGGATGGCGTTGCGGAAGTCGACCGTCCGCCCCTGTCCGTCCGTCAGCCGTCCGTCGTCCAGTACCTGGAGCAGGATGTCGAAGACCTCCGGGTGCGCCTTCTCGACCTCGTCGAGGAGTACGACGCTGTACGGCCGGCGCCGCACCGCCTCGGTCAGCTGGCCGCCCTCCTCGTAGCCGACGTACCCGGGCGGGGCGCCGACGAGCCGGGCGACGCTGTGCTTCTCGCTGTACTCGCTCATGTCGATGCGGACCATGGCCCGCTCGTCGTCGAAGAGGAAGTCGGCGAGGGCCTTGGCCAGCTCCGTCTTGCCGACGCCCGTCGGGCCGAGGAAGAGGAAGGAGCCGGTGGGCCGGTCCGGGTCGGCGATGCCGGCGCGGGAGCGTCGTACGGCGTCGGACACCGTGCGCACGGCCTCGCTCTGCCCGATGAGCCGCTTGCCGATCTCGTCCTCCATCCGCAGCAGCTTCTGCGTCTCGCCCTCCAGGAGGCGGCCTGCTGGGATGCCGGTCCAGGAGGCGACGACGTCGGCGATGTCGTCGGAGCCGACCTCCTCCTTGACCATGGTGTCCTTGGCGACCTCCTCCTCGGCCTCGGACGCGGCCTCCAGGTCCCGCTCCACGGCCGGGATCTCGCCGTACAGCAGCTTGGACGCGGTGTCGAAGTCGCCGTCGCGCTGGGCGCGTTCGGCCTGGCCGCGCAGTTCGTCGAGCTTCTCCTTCAGCTCGCCGACCCGGTTGAGGGACTGCTTCTCCTTCTCCCAGCGGGCGTTGAGGCCGCGCAGCTCCTCCTCCTTGTCGGCGAGGTCGCGGCGCAGCTTCTCCAGGCGCTCGCGGGAGGCGGCGTCGGTCTCCTTGCTGAGGGCCAGTTCCTCCATCTTCAACCGGTCGACGGCACGCTGGAGTTCGTCGATCTCGACGGGCGAGGAGTCGATCTCCATACGGAGCCGGGAGGCGGCCTCGTCGACCAGGTCGATGGCCTTGTCGGGCAGGAAGCGGGAGGTGATGTACCGGTCGGACAGGGTCGCGGCCGCGACCAGCGCGCTGTCCGCGATCTGCACCTTGTGGTGGGCCTCGTAGCGCCCCTTGAGTCCGCGCAGGATGGCGATGGTGTCCTCTACGCTGGGCTCGGCGACCAGCACCTGCTGGAACCGCCGCTCCAGCGCGGGGTCCTTCTCGATCCGCTCGCGGTACTCGTCGAGGGTGGTGGCACCGACCATGCGCAGTTCACCGCGGGCGAGCATGGGCTTGAGCATGTTGCCCGCGTCCATGGCCGAATCGCCGCCGGCGCCGGCGCCCACGACGGTGTGCAGCTCGTCGATGAAGGTGATGATCTGCCCGTCGGAGTCCTTGATCTCGGCGAGCACGGTCTTCAGCCGCTCCTCGAACTCACCGCGGTACTTCGCCCCGGCGACCATGGCTCCGAGGTCGAGCGCGACGAGCCGCTTGTTGCGCAGGGACTCGGGCACGTCGCCCTTGACGATCCGCTGGGCGAGCCCCTCGACGACGGCGGTCTTGCCGACGCCGGGCTCACCGATGAGGACGGGGTTGTTCTTGGTGCGGCGGGACAGGACCTGCACGACGCGCCGGATCTCCTGGTCCCGCCCGATGACGGGGTCGAGCTTGCCCTCGCGGGCGGCGGCGGTGAAGTCGGTCCCGAACTTCTCGAGGGCCTTGTACGACCCCTCCGGGTCGGCGGTGGTCACCCGGCGTCCGCCGCGCGCCTTGCGGAAGGCGTCCAGCAGCTTCTTCGCGCCGGCGCCCTGCCGGGTCAGCATCTCGCCGGCCGCGCCGCCCTTCGCGGCGATGCCGATGAGGAGGTGCTCGGTGGAGACGTACTCGTCGCCGAGCTCCTGGGCCCTGGCCTGGGCGTCGGCGATCACGGCGAGCAGCTCGCGGTTGGGCTGCGGGGGCGCGACGGTGGAGCCGGTCACGCTGGGCAGCTGGGCGAGGACCTTCTCCGCACCGGCGCGTACGGCGGCCTGATCGGCGTCGACAGCGGCCAGCAGGTCGATGATGTTCTCGTTGTCCTGCCCCTGGAGCAGAGCGAGGAGCAGGTGCGCGGGGGTCAGGTCGGGGTGCCCCTCGGTCACGGCCCGGCTGCCGGCCGCGTTGATCGCGTCCCGGCTCCGGTTGGTCAGCTCGGCGTCCACGTTGGCGTTCTCCTCCTGGCGTCAGCGTCTCCCAGTACTGACTGAATCAGCGTACACAAAGTTGAGCCTATTCCGCTCAAGGTGGTAGCAGGAGGTGTGAAGGGCAAGTGGAGCGCGGAGGGGGCCATGCGCGGCCGGGTGATGCGGGGAGGGCGACCGGTTTCAGCCACCGCCGGAACCGGTGGATACGGGGAAATGTCCCTGAAAAACCGCAGCGGCGTCACCGTGTTCAGGTCACGGTGACGCCGCTGCATGGGGGAAGCACCTGAGCGATCTGTTACGACGGGGGAATCGCGTCAGGCACTGCGGGGGGTGGCCGAGATGGTCCTTGGTGCCGGGGCCTCCGGCTCCACAAGCCAGTGGTCGCGCTGATCGAGGTTGACAAAGATCATTCCGTATCGGATGGCACACCGCACGGGCTGCGGCGCCCCCCGAGGCCGCCGCAGACACCGGTACGCCCGCACGTCCTCGTCCTCGTCCCGCGTGACGACGACCGGCTCACCGAATACGGTCACCATCAGCGAGTCACCGGGGTGGGGGATCGCGGTGACCAGGTCGATGAAGTGCCAGCCGGAACGGTAGGCGGTGGCCATTTCGCGACGGAAGGAGCGGTCGTCGGGTGGGGTGGTCACATCTACTCCCCCGAGCCACTGTCCGCAGAGGTCACCGACGTCTCCGCGCCGTCGCCACTCACCACGACCGACGGCCAGTGACTGTCGGCGTTGACGACACTCCCCGCATCGGACAGGCCGCTCAGCGCTCCGAAGGTCACAACGGCGGAGAAGGCGGCGACAAGTACCGAGCGAAGCATTCTCTTGCACATAGTCGGCTTCGTCCTCACTTGAGTCTCCTCTTCCCCCGTCGGATAAGACGATGGCTCATTCAGGCACGTGCTGGCCACACAATCGATGCATCATGTTCCTGCATGTTCAGGACCCTGGGGGGTGGAGATTTCGTGGCAAATCAGACTAAGGCGGCGCATCCCCATGCGGTGACCGAACTGTGTGACGAGGGTGGCCGACTCTATGCGAATGCCCTACGCATGGGACGTATCGCTCGCGCGGACGTGGAGTCCGCTCCCTGCCTGGTGGAGTTCGCCCTCCTCCACCCGGATCCTGACGACGCGGACTGGTTGCGCCCGGTTCCCCCGTCGGTCGCCCTCGCGGAGCGGTTGCACCCCATAGAGCGCGACATCGCGGACCGCCGGCGGTTGTCCATCAAACTCGCCGACGCTTTCGAGCCGTTCCTGGCTCTCGCGCAGTCCGGCACGACCGATCACTCGATCACCGTGCTGGAGGGCAGCGCCCGGATCAACACGGCCCTCAACCTGGCCACGGCGCAGTGTCGGACCGAGATGCTCACGGTTCAGCCCAGCGACGACCGCTACTCGGAGCACAGCCTGCTCCAAGGTCTGGAACGGGACAAGCCGCTGATCGAACGCGGCGTGCGGATCCGGACGCTCTATCAACACACCGCCCGGTACAGTCCCGAGAAGCTCGCCTACGTGGCCCAGCTCTCGAAAGGAAAGGCGGAGTACCGGACGATCGACGAGCTGGTGGAGCGCCTCATAATCTGCGACGAGACCGTCGCCTTCATCCCCACCCGCGACGACCAGCAGGTCGCCCTGGAGCTACGCCATCCAGGCCTCGTTCGGTACCTGACCAAGGTCTTCGAGTTCATGTGGGTGCGATCCGTCCCGCTGAACGCCGGCGCCCCGTACGAGGCAGCCGCAGGCGGCATCACTGACATTCAGCACTCCATCGCGAAGCTCCTGGTCGAGGGGCACGTCGACGAGGCCATCGCCCGCCGCCTCGGGATGAATGTCCGGACGTGCCGCGCCCACATAGCCAAGATCGCCGCGACCCTTGGCAGCGGCAGCCGTGCCCAGCTCGGCTATCTGATAGCCCAGTCGGGGATCCTGGACCAGGATCACCGGCCGTCGAGCGGAGAGATCGGCGCGTGACCACAGAAGGGCACGACCACGACGCGGAAGTATCCGGCCGCCGACGACTTGAGTCGGCTGGAGCCGGTCGCGCCGGCCGTCGCGCTGCACCGGCTGCTGCGGGCCTCCTCATCGAGGGCCACACCGACGCCGTCATAGCCGACCGCCTCGGCATGAACATCCCCACCGCCCGCGTCCGCATCGCCAGACTCGCGGCGACGCTGGGCAGGCAGTGAGAGCCGGGCACAACTCGGCTATCTCATCGGCCAGTCGGGGATTCTTGACCAGGAACCCCAGGTGCCCCAGGCACCCGTGGCACGCCGGAAACGCTGATCACCTCGGCCTCGGACGACGACGCCCGCGGACGGTCCAGCCCCACCTGCGCGATACGGACCCCGAGTTGCGTACGACTCGCCGCCCCCAGCGTCTCCGACAACCGCGCGATGTGCGCCCGGCACGTACGGACGCTTATCCCCAGCCGTTCCGCGATCACCGCGTCCTGATGGCCCTCGGCGAGAAGCGCGGCGATGGACTGTTCGCGATGGGAGATTCCCTCAAGGCCCGTGTCGGGGAGCGGCGCGGTGAGCGGGATCGCCAGGCGCCAGAGGCGTTCGAAGACCGTCACCAGGTACTCCACCAGCCCCGGGTGACGCAGCTCCAGGGCCATCGTGCGGTCGGCGTTCGCGGGGATGAAGGCGACCGTGCGGTCGAAGAGGATCAGGCGGTCGATGACCTCGTCCAGGGTCCGGGCCTCGACCGCGTCGCCCATCAACTCCAGGTAGTTCAGCAGGCCCTGGCCGTGCCGGGCCACATGGTTGTACAGGTCGCGCATCCGCACGCCCCGCCCCCGCAGTGCCAGCGCCCGGTGCAGGCCCTCCGACAGTTCGTGCTCGCGCCGGATGCCCCCGGGCTGCACGGTGAGCACCTCGGTGGTGCACGCCGCCGTCGCCTCGTCCAGCGCCGCCTGGATGCGCGAGGGGCCGTCCAGCACCCGGATGGCCATGCCCTCGGAGGAGGCGGACGCCTGGCCGCCCAGACCGGCGTACCACTCGAAGGCCGCCACTGCCGAGCCCACCCGCCGCTGGCTGGCGCTGATCTCGTCGTACACGCCGCGCAGCAGCCGGGTCATGACCTCCTGCGGAGAGGTCGGCACCAGCCAGTCCATGTCGTCGGGGTCGGGGTGCAGCAGGGCGAGTTCCAGCAGACAGGGCACCGGTTCCGCGTCCCGGCGCGGCACGCGGCCCCGCCGTACGGCCCGGGAATACACGCGATCCCCGGCCTCGCACAGTCGGTCAGCACCGTGTGGATGCTCATCCGTCCCGTGCCCGGCCATCGGCCATCCCACCCCCGGTTTCCCTGCCGCTTCCGTTGCGCAACTATGCGCGGACCGACCGTGTTCCGCAACACGGCTCCGCGATACCCGCACCCCTTATTGACCCATTTTGGGCATATACATCCGCCCCTCAGGCCTGGAACGCTGCAACAACATGAGGGAGGCGCGTACACAGTCAGTGATGCCACAGCGGCAGCAAGCTCGGCAGCACCCCTCTTTGCGTGAGCCGGCGGAAATCGGCCAGTGATCTCTGTGTTACGTACCGCACTTACCGTCAGGCCATGGCGGACATATTTGACGCGTACGCGTTGGCCGACGCGTGGGACGAGATGTTTGTGCGGCCGGGTGAGGTCAGGACCGCCTATGAGCCGGTACTGGCGGCACTTCAGCCCATCGAGCCGAGTGAACTGCGCTTCCGCGCGGACCAGATGGCGAGAGCGTTCACGGACCGGGGCGTGACCTACGCCTTCGCGGGTGAGGAGCGGCCCTGGCCGCTGGATCTCGTGCCGCGCATCCTCGACGCCGTGGAGTGGGATTTCATACAACGCGGGGTGGCGCAGAGGGTGCGGGCCCTGGAGGCCTATCTCGCCGACGCCTACGGGCACTGCCGGGCCTTCGAGGACGGCCTGGTGCCCTGGCGGCTGCTGCTGAACTCACCCCACTTCCATCGGGCGGCGCACTCCGTCGAGCCGCCCGGCGGGGTCCGGATCCATGTCGCGGGCATCGATCTCGTCCGCGACGAGAACGGGGACTTCCGGGTCCTGGAGGACAACGTGCGGGTGCCCAGCGGGGTGTCGTACGTCATCGAGAACCGCCGGGCGATGACCCGGATCTTCCCGTCCCTCTTCGCCGAGCAGCACGTCCTGCCCGTGGACGGCTACGCGAACCGGCTGCTCGCCGCCCTGCGCGCCGCCGCGCCCGGAGGCACCGTGGATCCGAGGGTCGTCGTCCTCACGCCCGGCCCGAACAACGCAGCCTACTTCGAACACGCCCTGCTGGCCCGGCTGATGGGCGTACAGCTGGTCGAGGGACACGACCTCGTGTGCCGCAACAACAGGGTGTGGATGCGGACGACCCGCGGCGAGGTCCCCGTCCACGTCGTCTATCGGCGCCTGGACGACGACTTCCTCGACCCCCTCCACTTCCGCCCCGACTCGGTCATCGGCTGCCCGGGCATCATGAGCGCCGCCACGGCCGGGAACGTCACCCTCGCCAACGCGGTCGGCAACGGCATCGCGGACGACAAGCTGCTCTACACCTACGTCCCGGACCTGATCCGCTACTACCTCTCCGAGGAACCGATTCTTCCCAACGTCGAGTCCTTCCGGCCTGAGGAGCCAGGCCAGTTGGAGGCCGTGCTCGACCAGATCGACCAGCTGGTGGTCAAGCCGGTCGACGGGGCCGGCGGGCAGGGCATCGTCATCGGGCCCAAGGCGGACGCCAAGACGCTGGAGCGCACGCGCAGGGCCGTGGCCGCCGACCCGCGCGGGTTCATCGCGCAGCGCCCGGTCGCCCTGTCCACCTCCCCCACCCTCGCGGGCGACCGCATGGCGCCCCGCCACATCGACCTCAGACCCTTCGCCGTCAACGACGGCGACGATGTCTGGGTGCTGCCCGGTGGCCTGACCCGGGTCGCCCTCCAGGAGGGCAACCTGATCGTCAACTCCAGCCAGGGCGGCGGCTCAAAGGACACCTGGGTGCTGGCCGAGGGGCCCGCCGATCCCCCGGCGCGCACGGCCTCGGACGGGCTGGTCGAGGTCGCCCCGCGCCAGCTGGGCCCCGACGGCACCCCCACCGTCGTACAGGAAGGGGCGCAGCAGCAGTGAACGACGTGATCCTCTCCCGGATAGCCGAGGCTCTGACCTGGACCGGCCGGTACGTGGAGCGGGCGGACGCCACTGGACGCATCCTCGACGCGTATCTGCACCGCATGCTGGAGGACCCCTGGCGCGACGAGGACGTCGCCTGCCGCTCGTTGTACGCGATCCTGGGCACCGACGCCGGCACGGATCCGGTGGACATGCAGCAGGTGCTGGACCAGCTGGCCTTCGACGCGCGCTCCACCTGCTCCATCGAGGGCGCGCTGGGTGCCGCCCGGCTGAACGCGCGCAGCGCCCGCGAGGCGGTGTCGTCGGAGATGTGGGAGTGCCTCAACTCGACGTGGCACGCGCTGGAGGACCAGCGGCTCGCGGCCCGCCGCACGGGACCGTACGCGTATCTGGAACTGGTACGGCGCCGGGCGGCCCTCTTCTTCGGTCTGGCCGACTCGACGATGAGCCGGGACGACAGCTGGCGGTTCGTCGTGCTGGGGCGGAGCCTTGAGCGGGTGGACATGACCGTACGGCTGCTGTCGGTGCGCGTGCTGGACGCGGCGCACGCGCCGGACTGGCCGACGCTGCTGAGCGCGTCCGGCGCGGACGAGGCGTACGCGCGCGTGTACGGCGGTTTCGGCGACACCCCGCGGGTGGCCGAGTTCCTGCTGCTGGACCGGGACTTCCCGCGCTCGGCGCTGCACGCGCTGACGACGGCGGAGGAGTGCCTGAGCGCGCTGGGCCGCCCTCGCCAGGACCCGGCCCGGCGTCCCATCGGCCGGATGCGCACCCGGCTCGAATACCTGGACACGCAGGCGCTGGAGGACCAACTCCCCTTGTTGCTGCGCGACCTCCAGCAGTCCTGCATGGCGTCCGCCGACGCGGTGGCGGAGCGCTTCTTCCCGTACCAGGGGCCCGTCGAGTGGGCCCAGGAAGGAGCCTGAGATGGCTCGTCGCCTCCGTATCCGGCACACCACGCGCGTCTCGTACGCCCAGGCGGCCGTCTCCTCGCACAACGAGGTCCGCATGACACCGCTGACGCTGCCCGGCCAGACCACCCTGGACGCCCGGGTCGCCATCAGCCCGGTGGCCACGACCTGGTCGTACTGGGACTACTGGGGCACCCAGGTCACCGGCTTCGACCTGATGGAACCGCACGCCCACCTGACGATCACGGCGTCGAGCCTGGTCGAGACGTCCCCGCCGGACCCGCTCCCCGGCGCGCCGACCTGGGCGGAGGTGGCCGACCAGGCCGCCAACTCCCGTCTGCTGGAGTACGCGCACCCGACCTCCCGTACGACGGTCCCGCAGGAGCTGATCGAGCGGGCGAGGGAGACGGCCGTCGCCCTCGACCCGCACGAGACCGCCGTCGCCGTCTCCGCGCTGGTCGCCGACCAGGTGTCGTACCTGCCCGGCGTCACCAGTGTGAACACCTCGGCCGCCGAGGCGTGGGAGCAGGGCGCGGGCGTCTGCCAGGACATCGCCCACCTCACGATCGCCCTCCTGCGCGGCCTCGGCCTCCCGACCCGCTACGTCTCCGGCTACCTCCACCCCGAACGGGAGGCGGAACTGCACCGCCCGGTGGCCGGGCAGTCCCACGCCTGGATCGAGTACTGGGCGGGCGACTGGTGCGGTTACGACCCCACCAACCGCACCCGGGCCGACGACTCCCACGTCGTGGTCGGCCGCGGCCGCGACTACGCCGACGTCACGCCGCACAAGGGCGTGTACCGGGGCGTGACGGGCGGTCCGCCGGAGGTGACGGTGGAATTCACGCGGGTGGCGTGAACCAACGCGGGTCGGGTGCGCAGCCCGGCGCTTACGGGTGCCGCAGCGCCTCGGCCTACTGCTTCAGCCCGATCGCCGCGCAGGCGTCCTTGTAGTCGGCCGTGCAGATTTCCGACACCTTGTAGATGCCGTCGGCGACCACCGTGTCCTTGATGTTCTCCCGGGTCAGCGCCACCACCGACACCAGCTGGGCCGGGATGTCCTTGTCGGTCGGGCTGTCCACCCGGTCGCGGGCGAGGGCGTCGAACTGGATGTCCTTGCCCTGCACCTTGGCGACGGCCATCTCGGCGGCGGCCTCGGCCTCCTGCGGGTAGGACTTGTAGACGCTCATGTACTGCTCACCGGCGATGATCCGCTGCACCGCGTCGAGTTCGGCGTCCTGCCCGGTGATCGGCGGCAGCTTGGTCACCCCGGCCGCCTCCAGGGCCTTGACGATGCCGCCGGCCATGCCGTCGTTGGCGGAGTAGACGGCGGCGATGTTGTCCTTGCCGATCTGCTGGATCGCCTGGGCCATGTTGGCCTCGGCGTTCTCCGGCTTCCAGTCCTTGGTGTCGAAGGACTGAGCGATCGTCACCTTGCCGTTCAGCTCGGACAGCGCGCCCTGCTTGAACTGCTTGGCGTTGGGGTCGGTGGGCGAGCCGTTCATCATGACGATCTTGTCGGAGCTGTCGATCTCGCTGCCCAGCGCGTCGAGGAGGGAGCGGCCCTGCACCTCGCCGACGAGTTCGTTGTCGAAGGAGATGTACGCGTCGATGGGACCCTCGGCGAGCCGGTCGTAGGCGATGACCGGGATACCCGCGTCCTTGGCCTTCTTCACCCCGCCCGCGATGGCGTGCGCGTCGACGGCGTCCAGCAGGATGACGTCGACCTGCTCGTCGATCATCTGCTGCAACTGACTGGCCTGCTTGTTGGCGTCCGCGTCGGCGTTGGCGTACTGAACCTTGCCCTGGTTCTTGGTGAGCGTGGCCACCCGCTCCTTGATGATGGGGTAGTCGAACTTGTCGTACCGCGTGTTCGCCGTCTCGGGCAGCAGCAGGCCGACGGTGATGTCGTTGCCCTTCGTCGGGCTCGCGTCCTCGCTGCTCCCCGTCGCGTTGAGCACGCCGCAGCCGGCGAGCATGACGGACACGGAGGTGGCGGCCACTGCTGTGGCGGTACGACGACGCATGCGGGGGCTCACTTCAGGTGCGTTTCCGGGACGTGGGCACAGTTGTGCGGCCCATGTGACTGGAAAGCCAACGCTTCACCCACCATCGGCGTCAAGGGGAACCACTTAACGAGATGGGAACAGTACGCTCCGCTCAACTCACGGCTCCGAGGGCCGCGGTGATTTCCTCCAGGTCGGTGACCGCTGCGTGGACGCCCTCGGTGAGGAGTGTGGCCGTGGGGTTGAGGACGAGTTCGTCGACGCCTGCGGCCCGGTGGTCGGCGAGGGTGGCGGCGATCTCCTCGGGTGTGCCGGTGACCACCACGCCGGCGCGGAGCAGTTCGGCGGCGGGATCGGGGGCGTCCACGTCGACGCCCGCACGGCGGAGCATGTCCGCGTAGTGCGGGGCGCGCAGGTGCGCACCCGCGGCGGCCCGGGCCAGGCGGCGCGGGTCGCGGCCGGGGCGGCGGACGGCCACATGGACGGCCGTCGCGATGCGCGGGCGGGTGGCACGGCCCGCCTCGGCGGCGCCGGCAGCCAGTTGGGGGGCGAGCGTGTCGCGGATGTAGGACGGCGGGGTCATCCACGTGATCGCCATGTCCGCGGTCGCGCCCGCCGTACGGGCCATGCCCGGCCGCAGCACCCCGGCGCCGACCTCCACCGGCGCGTGCGGACCCACCGGGGGTAGGGAAGCGTGCAGGCAGTGGTACGGGCCGTCGTGCGCCACGTCCTCGCCGTTCAGCAGGGCGCGCACGGACGTCAGGTACTCCGCCACTGCCGTGCGCGGGCTGCGGTACGGCTCGGGGGTGAGCCCCTGGGCGAACTCGGGCGTGCCGATGCCGTATCCGGCCACGACCGGCCGGCCGGTGAGCAGTGCGAGGGAACGGGCCTGGAGCGCCGCCTCGTACGGGTGCCGCAGCGGGAGCAGGGTGACCGACGTGCCCACGGGGACGCTGTGGCCCATACCGGCCAAGTACGCCAGCACCTGGTGCGGTTCCGCCCGGAAGGACTGGCAGAGCCAGAGCCGCCGGGCACCGGTGCGGGCCACCAGCTCGGCGAAGGGGGCGACGAGTTCGGGGTGGTCGGGCTGGAGGGGGTAGAGGACCGCCGGGGCGTCGGTCTGCTGTTCCGGTGTGGTCATCGTCCGTGTCCTGTGGGTGCGGAACGTCCTGTGGGTGCGGAGCGTCCTGTGGGTGCGGAGCGTCCTGTGGGTGCGGGGCCGGTGCGGTCGAGGGTGGTCACCAGGGCGCGGGCCGGGTCCAGGAAGGCCGCCGCGGACTCGGCGATCTGCCGGTCCGACACCTCGGCCAGGGCGTCCGGGTAGTGCGCCAGCCAGTCCAGGGGCAGGCCGCTCGCCGCGAAGCCCGCCAGCGCGCTCGCCTCCTCCGCGCGCGTGGCGAGGGCGAAGCGGGTGAACCCGGCCGCGTAGCGGCGGGCGCGGCGCGCCTCCTCGGGGGTGGGACCGGTGGCGGCCAGTTCCGCGAGGCAGGCGGTGACCTCCGCCGCCAGCCGGTCGCCGGTGCCGGGAGCACCGGCGCAGTCGATCTCCAGCCAGCAGCCGGCGCGGTTCTGCCGGACCCGGGCGTCGACGGCGTATGCCAGGCCGTGGCGTTCCCGGAGCCGCTGGGTCAGCCGGGACGTGGCGTGGCCGCCCAGCACGACCTGGGCGAGGTGCAGCGCGGTGTGCGCCGGGTCGGGGGCCGGGACGGCGGGTCCCGCGGTGAGCAGCAGCGCCTGGTCGGCGGCGGGGTCGTGCAGCGCCAGGCGTCCGGGGGTCGGGGTGCGGCGGGGGAAAGGGGGCAGGAGGAGGCCGGAGGGGCCGCCGGTCCAGTCCGCCAGCGCCTCGCGTACCCGGGCCAGTACCCGGTCCGGCTCCTCGCCGGTCATCAGCAGCAGGACGGCTCCGTGCGGGACGACTGCCCGCCGGTGGAGGGCGTGCAGCTCCTCGACGGTGGGGACGGCAGTGCCGGCCGGGTCGTCGGACAGCGGGTGGGGGCCACCGAAGGCGTGGCGGAGCTGGGCCCGGCGCAGGCGGGTGCGGGGGCCGGGCGGCGCGGGGGCGGCCGGGCCGGGGACGGCCGGAGGGTCGTACGCCGGGTGCAGGAGCAGGTCGGCGAGGAGGTCCAGCGCGGCCGGCAGGCCCTCCGCCAGCACGCTCACCGAGAGGACCAAATGCTCGGCGGTCACCACCGTGCTGACCTCGGCGCCGAGGCCGGCCGCCAGCTCCGCGACCTCCCGCCGGTCCCGGGACGTGGTGGCGGTGCCGAGCCCGGCGGCGAGCAGCTCCTGCGTGCGGGCGTGCCCGGTGCGGGCGTACGGCAGGACCAGGCGCAGCTCGGCCAGCGGGGCGCCCGGCGCGGGCACGACGACGGTGTCCAGACCGTTCGCCAGGACCGTGCGGAGGGTGTCCCGCCAGGGCACCGGGCGCGGGGGCGAGAGGACCTTCACGGGGTGACTCCCTCCAGGGTGCGGACGGTCGGGGGCGTGGTGAGCAGGGCGCGGGCGGTGGCCGAGACGTCGGCGGCGGTGACGGCGGCCAGGTGCGCGGGGACGGCGTCGGGTGCGGCCCCCTCCTGGCGGGGGAAGAGCAGCTCGGCGCGGCCGTGGGCGAGCGCGCGGGCGGCGAGGGAGTCGGCCTGGCGGTGCCAGGCGGCCCGCAGGACGGCCACCGCGGGCCGCAGTTCATCCTCGCCGGGCGGGGCGGCGGCCAGGGCGCCGAGGACGTCCAGCCACCGGCCGACGGCCTCCTCGGTGCCGGTGCCGGGGGCCCTGCCGAGCAGGACCAGCGCGAGGTCGGGGGCGGCGGAGGCGAGCCACTGGCCCTGGTAGCCGCAGCGCACGGTCGCCGCGTCCAGGGCGCCGGTGCCGGCGAGGAGGCGGGGGAGCCGGGTGCGAAGCAGGACCTCGCAGAGGACGACCTGCGCGAGGTACGGCCCGAGTCCCGCACGCGGGTCGGCCAGCGCGTGCCCGATCGCCACGGCGTCCCGGTGGTACGGCACAGGGGTGCCGGACGCCGGGGCGCCGACGCCCTTCGCCGGGACGGCCCGTGGCTCGGCCTCCGGCAGCGACACGCCCGCACCCGAGCCCCGGCCCACCGACTCCCGAACCGGCACCCCCGCACCCGAGCTCCGGCCCACCGACTCCCGAACCGGCGGCCCTGCATCCGAGCCCCGGCCCGGCGGGACCGCACCCCCGCTCGTCCCCCAGTCCCCGAACTCCCGTTCCACCAGCTCCGCCACCCGACCCGCCGTCACGTCCCCGACCACGGACAGCACCGCCCGCCCGGGCCTGTAGTGGCGCCGGAAGAAGGCCTCCGCCTCCCCGGCCGTCGCCGCGCGCAGCTCCTCCGTCGTGCCGTAGGCGTCGCGCGCGCCTGGGTGGAGCGCGGCGAGCACGATGTCCCAGAGCCGGTTGCCGGCGTCCGCCGCGCGGATCTCCTCGGCGATGACGGCGGCCTCCGAGCGCACGGTCGCCGGCGCCGGATCGAAGCGCAGCAGCCGCCGGGCCTCCCAGGCCAGCACGTCGGGGAGGGCGTCGGCGGGGACGACGGTGTGGAAGACCGTGTGGTCGCGGTGGGTCTCGGCGTTGCACATGCCGCCCGCCTCCTCGACCAGGGCCACATGGCCCGCGTCGCCCTCGTCGCCGCGCGGGAACATCAGGTGCTCCACGAGGTGGGCCATGCCGTGCCGCCCCGGCGGATCGTCGTCACCGCCCGCGCCCACGGTCAGCGCCACGGCCACGAGCCCGCGCCCGGGCAGCTCCTCGACGACCAGCGGGACGCTCATGACAGCGGCCGGTACACGGAGACGCACATCTTGCGGCTGTCGCCGCCGTCGAAGGGCTGCTCGCGCCAGCCGGAGTAGCGGGCGGACAGCTCCAGGCGGGCGATGCCGGCGAGCAGGTCGAGTTCGCTGGGCCACAGATACCGCATCACCGTGGTCGCGGACTTCGGGGGCTCTCCGTCGAGGAACAGGGTGTTGTGGACCATCATGTTCTGCGAGGCGGGCAGCACCCCGATGGACTCGATCATGGCTCCGCGCCCGGGGATCGGGTAGGTGCTGATCTCGTTCTTCTTCTGGACGTGGTAGTCGCTGGGGTCGAACGTCTCGATGACGACATGGCCCTCGGGCGCGGTGTGCCGGGCCACCGCGTGCATCAGGGCGATCTGCTCGTCCGGGGCGACCGCGCAGCACAGGGAGTTGAAGGGCGCGAGGACGACGTCGAAGGTGCGGCCGAGGTCGAGGGCGGCGAAGTCGGCGTGCACGGGGGTGATCCGGCCCTCGGAGTCCTTCTCGGCGAGGCGGGCGAGCATGCCCTCGGAGGAGTCGACGCCGTACACCTGGAAGCCCTTGTCCGCGAGCGGCAACGCCACTCGGCCGGTGCCGACGCCGAGTTCGAGCACGCTCGCGCCGGGTGCGGTGAGGGTGAGCAGGAAGTCGGCGATGTCCTCCAGATCCGGGGTGCTGGGGTAGATCTCGTCGTACACCTCGGCGAGCGCGTCGCTGTAGGCGGTGGTCAGCGCGGTACCGAGGCCGCCGACGGTATCGGCGGCAGGGGCGGTGGTGGTCATCGGCCGTCTCCCGGGCGGGTGTCGAGGTTGTTCTGGGGGTGCAGCGGGTCGATTCCCGCCTCGTGGAAGGCCCGTACGACGTACTCCTCACGGGTACGTGCGCCGGAGGCGTCGGCCGATGCGTCGGCCGCCAGGGCGTGCTCGATCAGCCCGGACGCCAGCGCGAAGGCCCGGTGCTGGCCGAAGCTCATGCCGCTCTGTCCGGGACGCGGGTCCTGCGGGTCCCAGGCGGCGGCGACGCCCGGGGCGAGTTCGTCGGTGAACACCGAGGTGTCGATGCCGGTGAGCGTGCCCGCGTGCGGGGCCACGGCCGCCGCGACCGCGCGCTCGCCCGGCCGGTGGTCACCGTGCAGGTAGACCACGACGGCGTCCCGGCGCGGGAAGTCCTGCGGATCGGAGAGCACCTTGGCGTGGTACCGGGCCTCGGCCGCCTCCAACGCCCCGAGCGCCGCGCCCCACAGCACGACCGCCGCGTCCGCGTCCCGCGCGTGCAGGAAGAGGCGGCGTACGGCACCGGCGGGGCGGGGCAGCGGGCGGGAGCCCATGACGTAGAAGAAGCCGGGGGACAGCGCGGGCCGGGCGGCTTCCAGCGCGAGCTCGACGTACTCGCCGGGCTCGGGCGGGGAGGCCGGGCTCAGCAGCCGGTCGGCGGGAACGCGCGCGGTGACCTCGGGGAGGCGTACGACGAGCTGGTCGCCGTCCGGCCGTCGGAGCACCTCGACGAGCCGGCCCCGGGTGGGGGTGGTGGTGTGCGGCACGGCGGCCGAGAGCCGGCGCTCCAGTGCGGGGTCGCGCAGGGTGCGGCGTGGCGGCGGCCCGTCGGGGAGGGCGCCGCCCCGGTGGCGGCCGGCGTGGAGTTCCTCGTACAGCGCGTTGGTGAGCCGGCCGCGCAGGTCGCGCGGACTGTCGGCGCTGACCGGGCGCCCGGCGACGGTGGCCTCGCGGGCGCCCGGCGCGACGGACACGGCACCGAGCGCGGCGACCAGCCGCGGCGCGAGCCCCCGGTGCCGGGCGACGGGGGATGCGCCCGGCACCGGGGAGTCCAACAGGGGGAGGGTCATCGGTTGCTGCTCCCGTTCGAGACGTTCGAGGCGTTCGAGGCGTTCACGACGTTCACGGCCTGCGCGACGGCCGAAGAGGCCGACGTGGCCAGCGCGTTCACGGCGGCCGAAGAAGCCGACGCGGCCGAGGACTCAACGGCGTTCGCGGTGCTCGCGGCGCATGCGGCAGCTGACGTGGCCGAATCGGCCGAGGCGTTCACCGCGTTCACGGCGTACGCGGTGGCCACGGCCGCCGAGGCGTTCACGACGGCCGAAGAAGCCGACGCGGCGGAGGCGTTAAGCGGCCCCGAGGGGCCCGCAGGCTCCGTCAGGCTCAGCCCGAGCGTCCGCGCGGCCGACGCCGGGTCGAGCAGGACCGTGCGGCCGATGCCCGCGGCGGCGCGGGCGACCGGGTTGAGCGTCGCGTGCGACTCGGCGGTGGCGATCAGACGGTCGTACATGTGCCATCCGGCGTACGCGGCGGCCCGCTCGGGCAGCCCGGCGTCGAGCGCACGGCCGAGCGGCCGGCACTCCAGGTAGCCCTGCCAGAACGCGGCGATCCGGGGCAGATGCCGGCGCAGGCTCGCCGAGCCGCGCGCCACGATCTCCTCGTGCGTCAGCCCGAAACCGGCGCTGTCCTCCCGCCGGCCGGGGGCCGCCTCCGTCGGCGCGAACACGGAGTAGGTGGCGTGGAACAGCCACTCCCCGGCGAACGCGCCCACGTCCCGCGCGGGATCGGCGAGGCGGAACTCCTCCCAGTCGACCAGGTACAGCTCCCCTGTCCCCTCCTCGGCCCGGATGAACTGGTCGAAGCGCAGATCGCAGTGGGCCGGGGTGCGCGGCACGGTCCGCTCCGCGTCCCGCAGTCGGTGCAGCGCCGCCACCACCTCGGTGTCGTCCTGGACGAGCTGCCAGGCGGCGATCTGCGCCATGCTGCGCTCCTGGACGGCGCTCCACGGCAGGGCTTTCAGCCACTTCAGGGGCGGCAGCGGCGCCTCCCCCGTGTCCAGGCCGTCGACGGCCCCCAGGCCGTGCAGGGTGCCGATGGCCCGCCCGGCATCGCGGCACAGCTCCTCGTCGAACTCGCCGTCGAGGGCGAGTTCGGCCCCCGAGCGGGCGCCGGGCACCAGCCGGTGGACCGTCACCCCGGCGGCCGGGTCCGCGCCGAGCAGCTCGGGCGAGCGCAGCGCCGAGCCGGGCGGCAGGCTCCCGGCCAGCTCCTCGAAGCTCAGGGCGCGTTCCAGCTCGGGGCAGACACCGTCGTCCGGCAGCGGGGCGACCGTCTTGACGAACACCTGCTCGCCGGTCGTGGTCGGCCCCGCCCAGTTGTCGTTGCGCCCGCCGAACGCGGTGACCGCCTCCGGGTCGAACCGCCCGAGCCCGAGCCGCTGAAGCAGCGCGCTCACGGCGGGGACGGTGTCCAGCTCGGTGGGCCGGTAGCGCTGCCGGGTACGCGGCCGTTCGGTCGTGGTGGTGGTCATGGTGTGGCTCCCCCGGGGACCGCGCGGCGGCCCTCCTCGTCGATCAGGTCAGCGATGAAGGCGGTGTAGTCGGTGAGTTCGTCGCTCCAGTCGCAGTACGCGGCGAAGTCCCGCATGTGCGCGGCGATCCGTACGACGGCGGCCCGCCCCGCCGGCTCCCGGTCCGCACCCGGGCCGTACGCGTCGAGCAGCACCCGCGGCAGGTCCGGCCCGCCGAACGCCTCCGACCCCGGTACGGCCCAGCCGAGTTCGGCCAGGTCCCCCAGCAGCCAGCCCAGGTCCAGCTCGGGCCGTGCGGCCCCCAGGTCCTCCCCGGTCAGCAGCGCCACCGGACCCCGGTGCAGGGGCGGGATCAGCGCGCCGAGGGAGGCGAAGCCGTGCACGAGGACGGTGCCGCCGGGCCCGGCCAGGTCGTCGCACCAGGAGCGGAGCCGTTCGACGCGGGCGGGGCCCCAGGCGCGTACGGCGTGCTCGCGCAGGCGCGCGAGGGCCGGGGCGGGGGTGCCGTCGCCGTCGAGGAACGCCCGCAGCCGTGTGAGGGCGGGCGGCACGCCCGCCGTGTCCGGTACGGGGACCGCGTGCAGCTCCCGTAGTGCGGTCCCCGCCGCGGCCAGCGCGTGCGCCACCAACTGCCGTACCGCCGGACGCGGATCGCGCAGCCAGGCGGCGGCCGAGTACGGGCCGTCCGCGAGGTGCGCCAGGCCGCCGCCCGACGCCCGCGGCACGACCAGGTCGGCGCCGGAGGTGTGGCGGGGGACGTACGGCGCCAGCGGCGCGGCCGGCGGGGCGGAGGCGGACGCCCCCGGCCCCTGCCACCACTCGTACCGTCCGTCGGGAGTCCGCCGCACCCGCGTGACCTGGAGCCCGGTGGCGAACTCGGCGACCGCGCTCACGCCGCCGCCTCCTCGCGCCGGGCCCGGGCGTACGCGCCGACGCACAGCCCCATCAGCTCCGACAGCGGGGCCGCGCCCCCGTCCTCGGTCTCCCCGGTGCTCGCGCTGACCGCGGGGACGGTCGGCGCGACGACGACGCCGGGGCGGGCCCGCAGGGTGTCGAGGTGCCCCTGGACGACGGGGCTGTGCTGGGCGCCGGGCGGCAGCGAGGGTGCCACGCCGACCAGCGCGGAGGTGGACTGCAGGGCGCACAGCAGCGGAGTGTCGGTGAGGCCGAGCGCGTAGCGGCTCAGGAAATGCATCGTGGCCGGGTGGACGAGGACGAGTTCGGGCCAGCGGGCCAGTTCCACGTGCGGCGCGGCGCCGGGGCCTGCCTCGTTCCAGTCGTCGGTGAGAACGTCCTTTCCCGAGAGCGCGGAAATCGCGTCCGCCGAGACGAAACGACGGGCCGAACGGGTCAGCACGACCCGTTTCTCCATCTCCGGAAAGGTGTTGCTCAGCCAGTTGGTCCAGAAGGGCAGAAATGCCACGCTGAGCGCTCCGGTGCCGACGAGGAGCACCCGCCGGAAGCCGGGGTCCGCGACACCTGTGGGGTCCGGGACCTCCATGACCGTCCTCCTCCCGGACGTTCGGTGGGGTGTTGCCCGGGGAGGGACCGGTGGCCGGCACCGGCCCCTCCCCGCGGGTCACTGAGCGGTGCGTCCGGTCAGCACTTCTTCTCGATGGTCTTGGCGGTCAGCGAACCCAGGGCCGCGGCGCACTGCTGCGAGGAGCGGGCCGTGATGATGGTCGCGCGGATCGCCCACGGGATGGTCGGGCTGAACGCGGGCGCGGCGTCCTTGCCGTCGTACAGGCCCAGCTCCTCGGCGGAGGTGTAGGCGGTGTAGCCCTCGAACAGGTCCTTCTCGTTCTGCGTGGACTGCATGGGTCTCTCCCTTGTGAAAGTGGATTACGGCTGTTCCGCTGTTTCGCTTTTCAGCCGCTGTCCGCTGCCGTTCGCGGCGGACGAGAGAAATATGGCTCACTGAAAAGGCCGCCCGCTATTGTCAGTTACGGCATGACCGGAACCGGCAATACCGCAACTGGCATTGCCATACCCGGCATTGCCGCAACCGCCAATACCGCCGCGCCCGCCCGCCCGCGTAAAAAGAACAGGGTGAACACACCTGACTCATCAACCACCCAGGCCCCGCGGCCCGCGCCCCGGCCGCCGCTTCGGGCCCTGCTCGCCCATGCGCGCCCGCACCGGCGCGTCCTCCTGCTGGTCCTGGTGCTGACCCTCGCGGGCAGCGCGGCGGGGCTGGCCCAGCCGATGGTCGTCGAGTCGGCGCTCACGGCGCTCATGACCGGCAAGGGCCTGCGCGACGAGATCCTGCTGATGCTGGCCCTGCTGGCCGGCTCGATCGCACTCACCTGGACCCAGGCGCTGGTGAGCGAGCGCACCGCGGAGAAGGTCGTCCTGCATGTGCGGCGGGGCCTGATCCACCGTCTGATACGACTGCGCACCAGCGAGTTGGACAGGACCGAGCCCGGCGGGCTGACGACCCGCGTGACCTCCGACAGCACGCTCGTGCAGCACGCGGCGACCAGCGGGGTCATCCAACTGCTCGACGGCGGCGTCCATCTGCTGGCCACCATTGTCCTGATGGGCATCACGAGCCTGCCGCTGCTCGGCATCACCTCCGGTGTGCTGCTGGTGGTCGGCGTCGCCATGGGCGTGGTGATGCCGCGGATCCGCCGGGTCACCACACGCGCGCAGACGTCGGTCGGCGAGATCGGCGCCGCCCTGGACCGCTCGCTCGGCGCCGCCCGTACCGTGAAGGCCAACGGCGGCGAGGCGACGGAGACCGCGCGCGCCGTCGCGGCCGCCGAGGACGCCTACCGGGCGGGCCTGGCCGGCGCCCGCTACCACGCCACCATCGCGGTGCTCTCGGCGCTGGTCGTGCAGGCCTCGTTCCTTGCGGTCATCGGCTTCGGCGGCGCCCTGGTCGCCACCGGCACCCTCGACCTGGCGGCGCTGATCGCCTTCCTGCTCTACCTGTTCAACCTCGGCGGCCCGGTGCTCTCCCTGGTCGGCGGCACCACCTCGCTCCAGCAGGGCCTCGGCGCGCTCACCCGGATCGAGGAGGTCGAGCGCATGGAGATCGAGACGGACGTGGACGTCACCCCCGCCCGCCCGGCCGGCCCGCCGCCCCGGGTCACCCTGGAGAACGTCACCTTCGCCTACCAGGGCCGCGCCACCACCCTGGACGACGTCAGCCTCACCGCCCCGGCCGGGGGCGTCACCGCGCTCGTCGGCCCCTCCGGCAGCGGCAAGACGACCGTCTTCTCGCTGCTCCAGCGGTTCTACGACGTCGACTCCGGCCGTGTCCTGCTCGACGGCACCGACATCACCACGCTCAGCCGCGCCGAGGTGCGCCGCCGGATCGCCTACGTGGAGCAGGACACCCCGATGCTGGCCGGCACGCTCCGCGAGAACCTCCTGTACGCCGCCCCCGACGCCACCGACGAGGAGGTCGAGCGGGTACTGCGGGACACCCTGCTCGACTCGCTCGCCGCCCGGCTCCCCGAGGGCCTCGACACCCATGTGGGCGCCCGCGGCCTCGCCCTGTCCGGCGGCGAACGCCAGCGCCTGGCCATCGCCCGCGCGCTGCTGCGCCGCCCCCAGGTGCTGCTGCTCGACGAGGCGACCGCCCACCTCGACGGCCTGAGCGAGACCGCCCTGCGGCACACCGTGGAGCGGGCCGCGGAGCACTGCACGGTGATCCTGATCGCCCACCGCCTGTCCACGGTGACCTCCGCCGACCACATGGTGCTGCTCGCCGGCGGCCGGGTGCGCGACCATGGACGGCACGGGGAACTCCTGGACAGGGACGAGCTGTACCGGGATCTCGCGGCCACCCAGCTGACCGCAATGGGGGCCTGAGCCCTCCCCCCACCTGACGTACTGACCACCCGTCAGAACCGCACAGCAAAGGAAGACGCATGCCGAAGGACCCGGCGCCCGCGACCTCGCTCGCCAAGAAGGACGAGCGCGACGAGTACCAGGACAGGCCCGATGACACGCAGGCGTACGACGATCACGACGACCACGACGAGTGGGACGAGGACCCCGAAGAGGACCCCGTCCGGGAAACCGTCGCCGAGGACGACCGGTTCGGCACGATAACCGTCCACCTGGACACCGAGCTGGGCGAGGTCGTCGTCGAGGGCGAGCGCGTCCCCCGGATCGAGCTCTACCGCGAGGACGGCACGGAGGGCGACGACCACACGCCCATCGGCACCCGGGACGGGAGCCTGCTGACACTGACCGTCGACGGCGAGGAGGCCGAGATCGTCCCCGCGAAGGGGCGGCTGACCCGGCGCTCGTTCGCGGTCGACGTCCGGCACGCGGGAAGCACCTGGCGCCTGGTCCCCGACTCCATACCGGGCAGCCGCCTGCTGCGGGGCGAGGAGCACATCGGGGACTTCACCTCCGACGGCGACGGGCATGTGCTGGCCGAGTGGCGCGAAGGCGTCGAGTACGAGGCCCTGGACGCGGCCCTGGGCTACGCGCTCGCCGCCGCGTTCGGCACCGGGGCCCAGCCGATGTGGATGCTCGCCATCGAGGCGGCCGGCGACATGATCCCCGGCTGACCCGGGCCGCGCCACGCACGACGAAGAGCCCCTCCGGTGCCGTACCGAAGGGGCTCTGGCGTGTCCGCGGGGCGTGGCTGTCAGCCGCGCGCGCCCCGGATGTCGTCCGCGTACAGGTGCGAGACGATCGCCGCCTCGAACCGCGACGTGAGGGCCAGCTTGCGCACGATGCTCGCCGTGTGGGCCCGTACGGTGCGCTCCGCGATGCCGAGGCGGCGGGCGAGCCGGCGGTTCTGCTCTCCCGTGGCGAGCAGCAGCAGGACCTCTCGCTCGCGGTCGGTGAGCGCGGTGAAGTCGGGTGCGTGCTCCTGCACGACAACAGCCATGTGTTTCCCCCTGGTTGTGTCCGGACGTGTCGTGTTGTGTCGGCTCGTAACCGGCGTCCGTGTCGGTTGGTGTCCGACGGCTTCCAGCCTGCCAAGAGCCGGGCGGCCGGGCGGGCTTCGCGGGCAGCAGCTTGCTGCACCGGGGGCGGCACCATCCTGCCGGGCGACGGCGGCGGGGTCTTGACCAACGCATTACCCTGTGTCTTGATCATTTCGGTGGATTCCGCATCGCTGCGGCCTGACCAGCCGTGCCCGGCGACGCCTCCACCGTCCCGCGCAGTACGGGAGGACCACGGGGGAAGGATGAAGAACGAGGGGAGAATGGGGCTGCTGGGGCTCACCGCCCTGGAAGAGCGCGTCTACCGGCACTTCCTGAGGAATCCCGGGACGACGACGGAGGACATCCATCTGCTGTTCCACGCGCCGCAGCCGGAGATCCGGGCCGCGCTGGACCGCCTGTCCGGACTGGGCGTGCTGCGGGCCGGCGGCCAGGAAGGCACCCTGACGGCGGCGGACCCGGAGATCGCGGTCGGACTGCTCACCGACCGCAGACTGAGCGAGCTGCACCACGAGTTGCAGCAGGTGACCAGACCCCGCCATCTGGTCGAGGAGCTGCGCGCGGAGCAGGGCGCGCACTCGTCCGCGGGCGGCGGCGTGGAGCGGATGACGGACCTCGCGCAGATCCGCGGCCGGATCGACGATCTCGCCTTCTTCGCCCGCGAGGAGATCCTCTCGGTCGAGCCCTACCAGGCACTCACGCCGGAGAACATCGAACACGCGCGGCCGCTGGACAGCCGCTGTCTGCGCCGGGGTGTGCGCATCCGCAGCGTCGTCCTGAAGGAGGCGCTGGACGATCCGGCGACCGCGGCCTACCTGCGCGAACTGAGCGCCCAGGGCGCCATGATCAGGGCCGCGCCGGGCATCGCCGAACGTGTCCTCGTCTACGACCGGCACACCGCCCTGGTGCCGGCCGACCCCGCGGACACCTCACGCGGCGCCCTGGTCGCCCAGGAACCGGGGCTGGTCGCCAGCATCCTGGCCCTGTTCGAGAAGATCTGGGACCAGGCCACCGACCTGGACCGGCTGCTCGGCGACCCGGCCCCGGACGAGGTCTCCCTCTCCCCCATGGAGCTGGAGGTCCTGAAGTCCATGTGCCGCGTCACCAAGGACGAGATAGGCGCCCGCGAACTGGGCGTCTCCCTGCGCACCTACCGCCGGCTCGTGGCCAACGTCCTGCGCACCCTGAACGCCAGCAACCGCGCGCACGCGGCCCTGCTGGCCCGGGAACGGCGCTGGATCTGACCACCGGTCAGCCCGTCTCCTCGGCGCCCCAGGCGCGCAGTGCCGGGTCCCCGAGGGCCTCGGTCAGCCACGTCCGTACGGCCGTGGAGGGCGAACCGGCCGGGGGCCGGATCCGCAGCTGGATCCGGCCCCCGTCCTCGTCGAGTCGCCAGGAGCGGTCCCACCCCTCGGGCAGCTTGCCGAGGATTCTGACCAGGGCGGTCGCGGCGGGCGCGGTGCCCGGCGGTCTGCGCACCAGCACCAGGTCCTGGAACTCCGTATCCGTCATCCCGTCCGTCTCACTGCCATCCGTTGACCGACAGCTGGACCGACGGCCCGCCCTGGACGGTCACCGCCGTACTCACCGGCAGTGTGACGAGCAGGGCCAGCGCGAGTGCCGGAAAACCCTTCCTGACCGCGTTGCCGATGCACGTTTTCTGCGTGTTCCCCCTGTTTTCCATGCCCATGACTCTGCCAGCGCCGAGGCAGCACCTGAAGACGGATCGCTGTCAGGATGCTGCACCCGTTCCGGCACTTGCTGTCAGCCCGGCCGTCGGGTGTCAGTCCGACTGCTGCCGCTTCGGCCGCCACACCACCAGCGCGCTGGTCTGCTGTACCTCCTGGTACGGCACCAGGTCGCGCCGGTAGGAGGCGTGCACGGCGGCCTCGCGCTGCTGCATCGCCGCCGCCGCACCGTCCAGCGCGGCCTGCAGCTCCGCGACGCGGGACTGCAGCGCTGCGACCTGGTTCTCCAGTTCGATGATGCGTTTGATGCCGGCGAGGTTGATGCCCTCGTCCTGCGACAGCTGCTGCACCTGGCGGAGCAGTTCGATGTCGCGGGCCGAGTAGCGGCGGCCGCGGCCGGCCGTGCGGTCCGGAGACACCAGCCCCAGGCGGTCGTACTGGCGCAGCGTCTGCGGGTGCAGGCCGGACAGCTGGGCCGCCACCGAGATGACGTAGACCGGGGTCTCCTCGGTCAGCTCATACGGGTTGCGTCGACGGCCGTTGGTGTCCATGGCTTGACTCATGCTCCCTTCGCGGCCTGGAACAGCTCCGCCCGCGGATCCTCGCCCGCGGTCGCCTCGCGATACGCCTGAAGCGCGTCACGAGCCTTCCCCGTCAGGTCCTTCGGGACACTCACCTCGACGGTGACCAGCAGATCGCCGCGGGTGCCGTCCTTGCGGACCGCGCCCTTGCCCCGGGCCCGCATGGTGCGGCCGTTGGGCGTGCCGGGCGGCAGCTTCAGGGTGACCGGTGGGCCGCCCAGGGTGGGCACCCGCACCTCGCCGCCGAGGGCCGCCTCCGCGAAGGTCACGGGCACAGTCACCGTGAGGTTGTCGCCCTTGCGGCCGAACACCGGGTGGGCGTCGACGTGCACGACGACGTACAGATCGCCCGCCGGGCCGCCCCGCTCGCCCGGTGCGCCCTTGCCCCGCAGGCGGATGCGCTGGCCGTCCGACACCCCGGCGGGGATGCGCACCTGCATGGTGCGGGACGACTTGGCGCGGCCGCTGCCCTTGCAGACCTCGCAGGGGTTCTCCGCGATCAGGCCGCGGCCCTTGCAGTCCGGGCACGGGTCGGTCAGGGAGAAGCCGCCGCCGGAGCCGCGCGCCACCTGGCCGGTGCCGACGCACGTCGGGCACACGCGCGGTGTGCCGTTGGCGTCGCCGGTGCCGGAGCAGGCCTTGCACGGCGCCTGCGAGGACATCCTGAGCGGGACGGTCGCGCCCTCGATCGCCTCGGTGAAGCTGAGGGTGACCTCGGACTCGATGTCCTGGCCGCGCCGCGGCTGGGTCCGGGTGCCGGTCGCGCCGCCCCGGTTGAACAGGCCCCCGAAGACGTCACCGAGTCCGCCGCCGAAGCCGCCGCCCGCTCCCCCGCCCTGGGCGCCGCCTCCGAAGAGGTCGCCCAGGTCGAAGTTGAACGAGCCGCCGCCGGCGCCGGGGCCCGGCCGGAAGCCACCGTTGCCGAACAAGGCGCGGGCCTCGTCGTACTCCTTGCGCTTCTTGGGGTCGCCGAGGACGTCGTTCGCCTCGGAGATCTCCTTGAAGCGTTCCTCGGCCTTGACGTTGCCCTTGTTGGCGTCCGGGTGGTACTCGCGGGCGAGCTTGCGGTACGCCTTCTTGATCTCGGCCTCGGTGGCGTCCTTGGGGACGCCGAGGACCTTGTAGTAGTCCTTCTCGATGAAGTCCTTGGTGCTCATCCTCGACGTCCCTCCTTCCTCATCCGTTCAACGTCAGCCCTCGTCCGGGCCACCGCTCTCCTTTTCGTCGGCCTGCGTGTCGCTCTCCTCGGCGGGCTTCACGGTCTGCGCGCCCGGCTGGGGCTCGGCGACGGCCACCCGCGCGGGGCGGATGGTGCGCTCGCCGATGCGATACCCCGGCTGGAGGATCGCGACGCAGGTCGTCTCCGTGACGTCCGGCGCGTAGGAGTGCATCAGGGCCTCGTGGATCGTCGGGTCGAAGGGCTCGCCCTCCTTGCCGAACTGCTGCAGGCCCAGCTTGGCCGCCACGGTCTCCAGCGACTCGCCGACGGACTTGAAGCCGCCGACCAGCTCGCCGTGCTCCCGGGCCCGCCCGATGTCGTCGAGCACCGGCAGCAGCTCGGTCAGGAGGTTCGCGATGGCGATCTCCTTGACCGTGATCCGGTCCCGCTCCACGCGGCGGCGGTAGTTCTGGTACTCGGCCTGGAGCCGCTGGAGGTCCGCCGTGCGCTCACCGAGCGCCGTACGCACCTGGTCCAGCTGTGCCACCAGGGCGGTGTTCTGATTCACGTCCCCTGCCGGGGCCGCCCCCTCTTCCGGGGCGGCCTGCGGCTCGGCGTCGTCAGGAGTGGCGCCCGAGGGGACGTCGGGCTTCTCCTCGAAGCCCGGGGTCTCCTCCGTCACGCGGCACCGTCCTTGCGCTCGTCGTCCACGATCTCGGCGTCCACGACGTCGTCGTCGGCCTTGGGCTGCTCGGAGGCGCCGCCCGGGGCCGCCTGGGACGCCTGGGCGTCGGCGTACATGGCCTGGCCCAGCTTCTGGGACACGGCCGCGACCTTCTCGGTGGCCGTGCGGATCTCGGCGGTGTCCTCGCCCTTGAGCTTCTCCTTCAGCTCGGCGACGGCTTCCTCGACCTCGGTCTTGATCTCGCCGGGGACCTTGTCCTCGTTGTCCTTGAGGAACTTCTCCGTCTGGTAGACCAGCTGCTCGCCCTGGTTGCGGGTCTCGGCGGCCTCGCGGCGGCGGTGGTCCTCCTCCGCGTACTGCTCGGCCTCCTGGCGCATCCGGTCGACCTCGTCCTTCGGAAGCGAGGAGCCGCCGGTGACGGTCATCTTCTGCTCCTTGCCGGTGCCGAGGTCCTTCGCCGTGACGTGCATGATGCCGTTGGCGTCGATGTCGAAGGAGACCTCGATCTGCGGGACGCCGCGCGGCGCCGGGGGCAGACCGGTCAGCTCGAACATGCCGAGCTTCTTGTTGTAGGCCGCGATCTCGCGCTCGCCCTGGTAGACCTGGATCTGCACCGACGGCTGGTTGTCCTCGGCCGTGGTGAAGATCTCCGAGCGCTTCGTCGGGATGGTCGTGTTGCGCTCGATCAGCTTGGTCATGATGCCGCCCTTGGTCTCGATACCGAGGGACAGCGGGGTGACGTCGAGCAGCAGGACGTCCTTGACCTCACCCTTGAGGACACCGGCCTGGAGCGAGGCGCCGATGGCGACGACCTCGTCCGGGTTCACACCCTTGTTGGCCTCCTTGCCGCCGGTCAGCTCCTTGACGAGCTCGGCGACGGCGGGCATACGGGTGGAGCCACCGACGAGGACGACGTGGTCGATCTCGTTGATGGAGACGCCGGCGTCCTTCATGACGTTGAAGAACGGGGTCTTGCAGCGCTCCAGCAGGTCGGCCGTCAGCTGCTGGAACTGAGCCCGGGTGAGCTTCTCGTCCAGGTGCAGCGGGCCCTCGGCGGAGGCGGTGATGTACGGCAGGTTGATCGAGGTCTCGGTGGAGGAGGACAGCTCGATCTTGGCCTTCTCGGCGGCCTCGCGGAGGCGCTGCAGGGCCATCTTGTCCTTGCCCAGGTCCACGCCGTGACCGGAGGCGAACTGCTTGACCAGGTAGTCGACGATGCGCTGGTCCCAGTCGTCGCCACCGAGGTGGTTGTCGCCGTTGGTGGCCTTCACCTCGACCACGCCGTCGCCGATCTCCAGCAGCGAGACGTCGAACGTACCGCCACCGAGGTCGAAGACGAGGATGGTCTGGTCGTCCTTGTCGAGGCCGTACGCCAGGGCGGCGGCGGTCGGCTCGTTGACGATCCGGAGCACGTTCAGACCGGCGATCTCGCCGGCCTCCTTGGTGGCCTGGCGCTCGGCGTCGTTGAAGTACGCCGGGACGGTGATGACCGCGTCGGTGACCTTCTCGCCCAGGTAGGCCTCGGCGTCCCGCTTCAGCTTCTGCAGCACGAAGGCGCTGATCTGCTGCGGGTTGAAGGGCTTCCCGTCGAGCTCGATCTTCCAGTCGGTGCCCATGTGGCGCTTGACCGACCGGATGGTCCTGTCGACGTTGGTCACAGCCTGACGCTTGGCCACCTCACCGACCAGCACCTCGCCGTTCTTGGCGAAGGCGACGACGGACGGCGTGGTCCTGGCGCCCTCGGCGTTGGTGATGACGGTGGGCTCGCCGCCCTCCAGAACGCTGACGACGGAGTTAGTCGTGCCCAGGTCGATGCCGACCGCACGTGCCATGGTTGATTCCTCCAGCTGACTTGAGTGGAACAGGCTCAAGTGTGCATGACGACCGGGGCGGGGTCAACAGACCTGAGTCGAGCTGACTCAACTCTTATCCGTTCCTTACACGCAACTGCCCTGTGACCTGCAAAGACGCCGGAGCACGCATGGAGGTTGCCGTCAACCGACCACCCGTTTTCACCCGCAGCAGTCCGAGTACGAGGATCAGCGCGGCGCCCGCCACACCGAGCACGGCACCCACGCCGGCCCATCCGGCGTGCACGAGGACACCGACGAGCGCGCCACCGAAGGCGAGGGCGCCCAGGACGACGGTCACGCCCTGTGGAGTGAGCCCCAGCCGCCGCAGCCGGTGCGCGAGATGGTCCGGCCCGGGCCGCCCGGTGAACCGCCGGGCCAGCGCCACGATCAGGACGTCGGCGCTCACCACGGCGGTGAACGAGAACAGCACGCCCACGGAACTCCCGGGCGCGTACCCCGCACGGGTCAGCACAAGCGCGGTGGCGAGCAGGAACCCGGTGAACAGCGCCCCGCACGCGCCGAGCCCGATCCGCGCCGGGTGCCAGTTGTGCATCAGGAACCCGGTCAGCGCGGCCGCCAGCACGCTCAGCAGCACCGCGAGCCCGTCCATCACCTCGACCGCGGCGCACACCCCCACCCCGAAGGCGGTCACCACCCCCACCGTCCCCACCAGCGCGTCCGCGTGATCGAGCGCCCGGAAGGCCACGGCGACGGCGGCGATCCACCCGACGGCCACCACCCCGCCGGCCACACCGACGTCCTCGTACGGCACGACGCAGGCCGCCGCCACCGCCGTACCGCAGAACAGCAGCCGGTCCCGCAGCCGCCACACATCCGCCACCAGCCCCAGTACGGCGACGGCGGCAGCGGCGGCCAGGACCCTGCCGACGCCGGAGCCGAGCGGGGCGACGCCGGTCCACTCGCCGGTGCCCGCGACGGCGAGGGTGGTGAGCACCACGGCCACCCCGCCGAGCAGCGGGACGGGACGGTTGCGGCGGCGCCGGTCGAGCAGGCCGAGGCGCAGGCCCAGGCCGCGGAGCAGGGCCGTGAGCAGCGAGGCGAGGAAGAGGGCCGCGACGGCGGCGCCGATGCCGTAGAGCACGCTCTTAAATTAGGTGCGAATCTATCAATTTGGTACGAATAACACGTTCAGCTTCGTGAGGTTGCGCGAGGTAGCGCGTCCAGCCCCTGAGGCAACCCTCAGCGACCCAGATCACCTCATGCCTGGCTACAGTGCGACGAGGGATGCGGGTAGTCTCAGACGGACTGGGTAAGTTACCGCTTAGTAATCTCCCTCGCAGGCCCGAGGAGCCCCCAAATGCAACTCGCCGCGATCATCGTGTCGCTGGTCCTGACCGTGGTCGGCGTTGCGCTGCTCGCACGCGCAGTCGGTCAGTTCGTCCGGTACTTCAAGCTCGGCCAGCCGGTGCCCGCCGGCAGCCGGACCGACAACCCCTACGCGCGCAGCGTGACGCTGGTGCGGGAGTTCCTCGGCCATACCCGGATGAACCGGTGGGGCATCGTCGGCATCGCCCACTGGTTCGTGGCGGTCGGCTTCCTGACGCTGCCGCCGACGCTCGCCCAGGCGTTCGGCCAGCTCTTCCAGGCCGACTGGACGCTGCCGGTCATCGGCGGGTTCCTGCCGTTCGAGATGTACATCGAGTTCATCGGCGCGATGACGATCCTGGGCATCGCGGTGCTCATCGTGATCCGGCTGCTGAGCCTGCCGTCGCGGGCGGGCCGCAAGTCCCGTTTCGCGGGCTCCAAGGCCGGCCAGGCGTACTTCGTCGAGTACGTCATCCTCACCATCGGCCTCGCGATCTACGTGCTGCGCGGCCTGGAGGGCGCGATCCACCACGTGGAGCACTACGAGGCCGCGTACTTCGCCTCGTACCCGCTGGTCCTCGCCTTCGAGAACCTGGACACGACGACCCTGCAGAACCTCGTCTACTTCACGGCGATGATCAAGATCGGGACCTCGTTCGTCTGGATGATCGTCGTCTCCCTCAACACCAACATGGGTGTGGCCTGGCACCGCTTCCTGGCCTTCCCCAACATCTGGTTCAAGCGCAACGCGACGGGTGAGACCGCGCTGGGCGCACTGCAGCCCATGACGTCCGGCGGCAAGGCGATCGACTTCACCGACCCCGGCGAGGACGACGTCTTCGGTGTCTCGCAGGTCGAGCAGTTCTCCTGGAAGGGCCTGCTCGACTTCTCCACCTGCACCGAGTGCGGCCGCTGCCAGTCGCAGTGCCCCGCCTGGAACACCGGCAAGCCGCTCTCCCCCAAGCTGCTGATCATGTCCCTGCGCGACCACGCGCACGCCAAGGCGCCGTATCTGCTGGCGGGCGGGGGCAAGACGGTGGAGGGCGAGGAGAAGGCTTCGGAGGAGGCCCTGAAGGACGTTCCGGCGTCCGCGCTGGCCGAGGCCGAGCGTCCGCTGATCGGCACCGTCGAGGAGAACGGCGTCATCGACCCGGACGTGTTGTGGTCCTGCACCACGTGCGGTGCCTGTGTCGAGCAGTGCCCGGTGGACATCGAGCATGTGGACCACATCGTCGACATGCGCCGCTACCAGGTGATGATCGAGTCCGCGTTCCCGTCCGAGGCGGGCACGATGCTCAAGAACCTGGAGAAGAAGGGCAACCCCTGGGGCCTGGCCAAGAAGCAGCGCCTGGAGTGGCTCAAGGAGGTCGACTTCGAGGTCCCGGTCGTCGGCAAGGACATCGAGGACCTGTCCGAGGTCGAGTACCTGTACTGGGTCGGCTGCGCGGGCGCCCTGGAGGATCGCGCCAAGAAGACCACGAAGGCCTTCGCGGAGCTGCTGCACATGGCGGGCGTCAAGTTCGCGATCATGGGCGGCGACGAGAAGTGCACCGGTGACTCCGCCCGCCGCCTCGGCAACGAGCCGCTGTTCCAGGAACTCGGCATGGAAAACGTCGCGGCGCTGAACATGGCGTTCGGCGAGGACGACGAGGACCCGGCGACGAAGAAGCCCAAGTCGGCGAAGAAGATCGTCGCCACCTGCCCGCACTGCCTGAACACCCTCGGCAACGAGTACCCGCAGCTCGGCGGCGACTACGAGGTCATCCACCACACCCAGCTGCTCCAGCACCTGGTCGACGAGGGCAAGCTGGTCCCGGTGACGCCGGTCGAGGGCATCATCACGTACCACGACCCCTGCTACCTGGGCCGCCACAACAAGATCTACACGCCGCCGCGCGAGATCATCGCCAGCGTCCCGGGCATCCGCAACGAGGAGATGCACCGCCACAAGGAGCGCGGCTTCTGCTGCGGCGCCGGTGGTGCGCGGATGTGGATGGAGGAGCGGATCGGCAAGCGCATCAACAACGAGCGCGTGGACGAGGCGCTTTCGCTGAACCCCGACATCGTCTCGACGGCCTGCCCGTTCTGCCTCGTCATGCTGACCGACTCGGTCAACGGGCGGAAGAACGAGGGCACGGCGAAGGAGTCCATCCAGGTCGTCGACGTGGCCCAGTTGCTGCTCGAATCCGTCAAGACGCCGGTGACGCCGGAGGGTTCGGCGGACGCGGAGAGCGAGGTCGAGCCGGAGCCGGTGAAGTAACCGGTCCCTGCCGCGGTTTGTGACGCCCCCTGTCCTTGGTGGACGGGGGGCGTCGGTGTTTGTCGGCGACCATCCCAGGAGTCTTCAGGGCGTTGACAAGATCCCTTGCGGGCCCCCATCATCATTTCACTACTTGATTAGTGGAATGGTGGATGGAGAACAGGTGAGTGACGGTACGTACGCCGGCGGGCCGGCGTTGGAAGCGGTCGGGCTCGGCAAGCGGTACCGGCGGGGTTGGGCGTTGCGGGACTGCTCGTTCCGGCTGCCGGCCGGGCGGATCTGCGGGCTGGTCGGGCCCAACGGGGCCGGGAAGACCACGCTGTTGGGGATCGCGGCCCATGTGCTGGAGCCGACGGAGGGCACGCTGAGCGTGTTCGGCGCGGCCCCGGGCTCGGCGGAGGCCGGTCGTCGTACGGCGTTCCTGGCCCAGGACAAGCCGCTGTACCGGACCTTCACGGTCGCCGAGACGCTGCGGCTTGGGCGGGAGCTGAACCCCGGCTGGGATCAGCGGGCCGCCGAGGGCATCGTGCGGGCCGGCAACGTCCCGCTGGACGCCAGGATCGCCACCCTCTCCGGCGGGCAGCGCACCCGCGTGGCCTTCGCGCTCGCTTTCGGCAAGCGGCCGGATCTGCTGCTGCTGGACGAGCCGATGTCCGACCTCGATCCGGTCGTACGGCATGAGCTCATGGGCACCCTCATGGCCGAGGCCGCCGAGCGCGGCTCCACGGTGCTGATGTCCACCCATGTCCTCGCCGAGCTGGAGAGCGTCTGCGACTACCTCGTCGTCGTCGCGCAGGGCGGTGTGCGCCTCGCCGGTGACGTGGACGAGCTGCTGTACGCCCACACCCGGGTCTCCGGTGCCCGCAACGGAGAGGGCGTGCCCGCGGACCTCGCGCATCACACCGTCGTCGAATCGCGCACCGGCGGACGGCAGTTCAGCGCGCTGATACGAGCGGAAGGACCGCTCGCCGGCCCTTGGGACACCGACAGCCCGACCATGGAGGAACTCCTGCTCGCCTACCTGCGCTCGACCGGAGCGCCACCTCTGATCACCCCCACGGCCGAGGTCCGGACCGGCACGCAGGCGGTGGCGGCATGAGCACCCTCACCGGCACCCCGGCCACGGCCACGACTGCATCCGGGCGGCGCCCCCGGCTCCGCGGCATGACCTGGCTCGTGTGGCGCCAGCACCGGGCCGCCTTCTGGACCGTCCTGGGCGCCACCGCACTCCTGGCGACGTGGATCCTCTACCGGCGCGGTCAGATGCTGGACTTCCTCGGCGATCAGGGCTGGCCCGGCAAGGACATCGCGGAATTCGACGAGAAGTTCGAGCCGTACGCCGCCGCCTTCGGCCCCGTCACCACGGCCCTGGGCATGATCCCCGTCCTGCTCGGCGTCTTCGTCGGCGCCCCGCTGCTCGCGGGCGATCTGGAGCACGGGACGGCAAGGCTCGTCGCGACCCAGTCCCGCAGCCAGGTCCGCTGGCTGGCCACCAAGCTCGGTGTGACCGCACTGGTCGTCGTGGCGAGCACGGTGACCCTGTCCGTCGCGTTCGGGTCGTGGTGGGGCCCGGTCAAGGACCAGATCAACGTCATGGACTGGACCTCCGGCCCGTCGTTCGACACCACGGGGCCCGTTCCCGTCGCGCTGACCCTCTTCACGGTCATCGGCGGTGTGGCGATCGGCCTGGTTCTCCGGCGCACGCTGGCGGCGATGGTGGTCACCTTCGGGTTCGCGGTCCTCGTCCAGTTCGTCTGGGGTGAGCTGCGGCTGGCGCTCGGCGACGTGGTCACGGTCACCACGCACAAGGGTGTCCTGGGGGAGGACACGTTCCCCAGGCTGCCCGACGCCGCGTACCAGATCGACCAGTCGTACCTCACCGGCAGCGGCGAGCTGATCGGCTGGAGCACTTGCGTCCACGAGTCGACGGAGCAGGCGCGCGAGCTGTGTCTGAAGCAGGCCGATGTGGTCGGCTGGTCGGTGGACTACCTGCCCCTCTCCCAGATGACCGGCATGCAGTGGCTCGGCGCGGCAATCCTCCTGGCCCTGACGGCCGCGGTCACGGCGTTCCTCTTCCTGTGGGGCCGCAAACGCCTGGTCTGATCAGGATGGACCGCTCCCCCGTCGAGGAGGTCGGCAGCGAGGTCAGCTCGGTCCGGCCGGGCCAGTTCGTGGTCGGCTCCTTCGCGACCTCGGACAACACCTGCCCGAACTGCGCCAACGGCTACCAGTCCAACTGCCTGAACCGGGAGTTCATGAGCACCTGCCAGGCGGAGTACGTCCGTATCCCCAACGCCCACGGCACGCTCGTCGCCACCGCCGAGGTCAGGCCGGGCTGGCTGCACGGCTGTCGTGGTCGGAGACGGCGCGGTCGGGCTGTGCGGCGTCATCGCCGGAAGGAACTGGGCGCCGAGCGGATCATCGCGATACATCGGCGCCGACTCGGTCCTGGAGTGCGTCGGCACCCGCGAGGCCATGCGGCAGGCCCTGTACTCCACCCGCCCCGGCGGCAACGTCGGTTTCGACGGCCAGGAGCTGTTCTACTCCCACGTCGGCCTGCGCGGCGGCCCCGCCCCCGTACGCGCCTACCTCTGGACCAGGTCGCCGAGGGCTACAAGGCAATGGACGAACGCCGCGCCATCAAGAGCCTCCTGACCCCCTGACCGGTAACGCGGCTACTCGGTGAGGTGGTTCTCCAGGTCGGTGAGGACCTCGTCGGCGGCCGTTACGCCGAGGCCGAGGTACCAGGTCTCGTCCGGGACGTCGTAGGCGTGGCCGGTCTTGACGGCGTTGAGGTTCTTCCACAGTGGGTTGCCCTGGGCCGTGGACTTGTCCGTGGCCTTCGGGTCGCCGTAGACGCCGGTGAAGATGTAGTCGGCGTCGGCCTGGTCGATGTTCTCGGCGCTGATCTCGGTGGCGAGGTCCTCGATGTCCTGGTTCTTCGGGCGTGGGATTTCCAGGTCCTTCAGGATCGTGCCGATGAACGAGGCCTTCGCGTAGAGGCGGATGACGCCGTCGGGCAGGTAGCGGACCATCGAGACGGTCGGCTTGTCCGCGCCGAGCTTCGCCTTCAGCGCCGCCACCTTCTCGTCGTACTCGGCCAGCTGCGCCTTCGCCTCCGCCGTCTTGTCCAGGGCGGCCGCGTTGAGGAGGTAGTTCTCCTTCCACGTGAAGCCGGGGCGCAGGGAGAAGACGGTCGGCGCGATCTGCGACAGCTCGTCGTACTTGTCGGCGGCGCGCAGCTGGCTGCCGAGGATCAGGTCGGGCTTGAGCGCGGCGATGGCTTCGAGGTTGAGGTTGTTGATGGTGCCGACGTTCGCCGGGCTGCCCGCGTCCTTCTTCAGGTAGGAGGGAAGTTCGGGGGAGCCCTCGGTGGGGGCGAGGCCGACCGGCTTGATGCCGAGCGACACCACGTTGTCGAGCTCGCCGACGTCGAGGACCACGACACGCCTGGGCTGGGCCTTGATCTCGGTCTCGCCCATGGCGTGCTCGACGGTCCGCGGCCACTCGCCCGGCTTGGCGTCGGTGCCCATCGCCGCGGTCTGCTCCGCCGCCTTGGAGAAGTCCTCGCCGCCCTGGGCGACCGCCTTCTTGTCACCGGCTCCGGCGGAAGCACCCGCGGACGTCTCCTCCCCGCTCGAGGAGGAACCGCCGCATGCCGTCAGCGAGAGCGCGGCGGCTAGGGCGAGGGCTGCTGCGGCGGTGCCGCGGCGGCTGGCAGACATGGGGAGGCTCCCGTCGTACAAAGTAGAACTTAGGCGAGCCTTACTTTATGAGAAGCCTGTGGATTCGGAGCATCCGGAGCCTGTGGCTCCGATCACGTTCCCGGTACGGCCTGTTCGGGCACGGCCGTATGTGTCGAACGCGGCGGCCCCGGCACCACCAGCGGACCGCCCGTCACCGGATCCGGTACGACGACCGACGCCAGCCCGAAGACCTCATCGACCAGCTCGGCGTTGACGACGTCGGCCGGTGCGCCCTGCGCCACGATCCGGCCCGCCTTCATGGCGACGATGTGGTCGGCGTACCGGGCCGCCTGGTTCAGATCGTGCAGCACGGCGACCACGGTCCGGCCCCGCTC
Source organism: Streptomyces spinoverrucosus (assembly GCF_006539505.1). GTDB lineage: Bacteria > Actinomycetota > Actinomycetes > Streptomycetales > Streptomycetaceae > Streptomyces > Streptomyces spinoverrucosus. Next base: position 44,676 of record NZ_BJND01000026.1, on the reverse strand, counting down.
CCGGTTCAACTGCCGTACGAGGTCCAGGACTTCCACCTGGTGGGCGATGTCGAGGTAGGTCGTCGGCTCGTCGAGCAGCAGGACGTCGGTGTCCTGGGCGAGGGCCATCGCGATCCACACGCGCTGGCGCTGACCGCCCGACAGCTCGTCGACCGGCCGCTCGGCGAGCTCGGCGGTCCCGGTGCGCTCCAGCGCCCGGGCGACGGCCGTCTCGTCCGCCTCCGACCACTGCTGCCACCACTTCTGGTGCGGCTGCCGACCGCGCGAGACCAGGTCGGCGACCGTGATGCCCTCCGGCGGCACCGGCGTCTGCGGCAGCAGGCCGACGGCCTGGGCGATCCGCCGGGTCGGGATGCGGGACAGCTCGGTACCGTCGAGCAGCACCGCGCCGCGCTTCGGCCTCAGCAGCCGTCCCAGGGCGCGCAACAGGGTCGACTTACCGCAGGCGTTGGGCCCGACGATGACGGTGACCTGCCCGTCCGGGACCTGAAGGTCCAGGCCGTCGACGACCGTGCGGTCCTCGTAGGCGAGGGTGAGCCCTTGGGCGGTGAGGCGATTGCCGGTCACGCGGTTCCTCCGGAACGGCCGCTACGGGAGCTGACGATCAGCCACATCAGATACGGGGCCCCGACCAGGGCGGTGAACACGCCGACCGGCAGCTCGGTCGGCGAGAAGAGCCGGCGGGCCAGCAGGTCGGCGACGGTCACGATCAGCGCGCCCATCAGCGCCGAGCACAGCAGCGGGATGTGCGGGGTGCGGGTGAGGCGGCGGGCGATCTGCGGGGCGAGCAGCGCCACGAAGTCCACCGGTCCGGCGGCTGCGGTCGCCACGGACGCCAGCACCACACCGAGCGCGCCCAGCCCAAGACGGTCCCGGTCGAGCCGGGTGCCGAGGGCGGTGGCGGTGTCGTCGTCGAACGCCGCGCCGCGCTGGGCGCGGCCCGCCCACAGCAGGAACGGTACGAGCAGCAGCAGTACGGTCGCGAGCGGCGCGGCCTGGTCGTAGCCCCGGCCGTTGAGGGAGCCGGTGAGCCAGACCTTGGCCTGCTGGGCGACCAGGTAGTCGCCCTTGGTCACGAACAGCCGGGTCAGGGAGCCGAGGGCCACCGAGATCCCGATGCCGATGAGCACGAACCGGGCGGCGTGCAGTCCGCGCCGCCAGGCCAGCAGATAGACGAGCAGCGCCGCCGCGAGTCCGCCGACGACGGAGACGTAGGGGAGTACGGCGTACGAGGTGACACCGAACGTCATCGCCGCGACCGTCGCCGCGCCCGCCCCGTGCGTCACGCCGATGACGTCGGGGCTGGCCAGCGGATTGCGGGCGACGGTCTGGATCAGCGCGCCGGAGACCCCGAACGCGGCGCCCACCAGCAGCCCGGTCACCAGCCGCGGCAACCTCAGCGTGCCGACGACCAGTTCGTCCGGGCTGGGCAGTCCCAGCAGCACACGGACCACCTCGCCCGGCGCGACGAACGACTCGCCGAAACACAGGGACGCGACGACGGTGGCCGCGAGCAGCGCGGTGAGGACGAGGGCGACGAGGAGGCTCCTGCGGTGCAGCAGCAGGCTGCTCTTCCCGGTGCGCAGGACGGCGTGCCCCGGGGGACGGAAGGTGGCCTGGGTCATGCCGCAACCACCTTCCTGCGCCGTACCAGCACCACCAGGAACGGCACTCCGGCGAGCGCGGTCATCACAGCCACCGGCACCTCCGAGGGCCGTACGACGATCCGCCCGAGGACGTCCGCGAGGAGCAGCATCACCGGCCCCAGCACGGCGGCCATGGGCAGCAGCCAGCGGTGCCCGGGGCCGACGAGCGCCCGGGCGATGTGCGGGACGGCGAGGCCGGTGAAGGCGATCGGGCCCGCGGCGGCCACCGCGACGCCGGTGAGCACGGTCGCGCCCACGGCCCCGGTCGCGCGCAGCAGCGCCACATTGCGGCCCAGCCCGCGCGCGATGTCCTCGCCGAGCGCGAGCGCGTCCAGCCCACGGGCCATGGCCAGCACCAGCAACAGCCCCGCGACCAGGAACGGCCAGGTCTGCCCGACGATCGAGGCGTCCCGGCCGGCGATCGAGCCGACGTCCCAGAACCGGAACTCGTCCAGGGCACGGGCGTCGGTGGTGAGGATGCCGGTGACGACGGAGGCGAGGAAGGCGTTCATCGCCGCGCCCGCGAGCGCCAGCTTGACCGGCGAGGCGCCGCCGCGTCCGCTGCTGGCGACGACGTAGATGCACACCGCGGCGACGGCCGCGCCCGCGAAGGCGTACCAGACGTAGCCGTTCAGGGTGTGCACCCCGAAGAAGGTGATGGCGCAGACGACGCCGAGCGAGGCGCCCTGGCTGATGCCGAGGATGCCGGGCTCGGCGATGGGGTTGCGGGTGATGCCCTGCAGAACCGTTCCGGCAACGCCGAGGGCGATCCCGACCAGCACACCGACGACCGTCCGCGGCACCCGCAGCGCCCGTACGACCTGGGCGTCGTCGCTCGTGCCGCCGTGCAGCAGCGCGTCCCAGACCGCCGCGGGGGCGATCGCGCGGCTGCCGACGGCGAGGCTCAGCAGCACGGCCAGTAGGAGGAGGAGAAGGGCGACGGCCATCCAGCCGACGCGTCGGCTCGCGACTCCTGACATGCGCCCTTCCCGTACCTCTTAGCTAAGGATTGCCTAAGCGTACGTGGTGGGGGTCAGCGCTCTCGTACGGCATGGGGGGCATGGGCGTCGGGTTAACCCCACGGTGCGGCGTGGGGCATGCGGCCGGTGATTGTGGAGGCGTCTCGACAGCCTTCGTCGACGCGCTCTCACCAGACTGAAGCCACCGTCGAAAGAAAGGCGAGAGCGCGATGTCCCACCACCTCGATTCCCCCGTCGCCCGCCAGGACCCGCGTCTGGACATCACCGACCTGTACGTCTTCCGCGGTGAGCGGGGCACGGTCTTCGTGACGAACCACAGCCATTCGCTCGCGGGCGAGGACATCCCCCGCGGTCTGCACCCGGAGGGCAGGTACGAGTTCAAGATCGACGGCATTGGTGACGCCGTCGAGGACCTCACCTACCGCTTCAGCTTCTCGGACGCCGACGCCGACGGAACGCAGGGCTACGAGCTGCGCCGCCTGGCCGGGCCCGAGGCCGGTGACGCGTTCGCGGAGGGCACGGTGATCGCCCGGGGGCGTACCGGCACGGCCGTCGACCTCGACGCCGGTGGCAGGGTCTGGGTCGGCAGGGCGGGCGACCCCTTCTGGATCGAGCCGGACGTCCTGCACGCCGTGGGTCACGCCTTCCAGGACGGCACCACCGTGGACCTGTCGTCCTGGAACCCGGCCGAGGCGAAGAACCTGTTCGCCGGGCACACCGTGTACTCGATCGTGCTGGAGATCGCCGACGAGGAACTGCTGCCCGTCGCGGGCGACGACCAGCGCATCGGCGTGTGGGGCCTGGCCTCGCTGGCCACGGACGCCGGCGGGTGGCGTCCGGTCAACCGGGCCGGACTGCCGATGATCCACCCGCTGTTCACGCAGTTCGACGAGGACCTCGGCGACCGGCTCAACGAGAACGTCCCGTCCGACGACGTCCAACTGCACGGCAAGCTGCTCACCGAGAAGGTGGCGGGCGTGGTGCGCGCCTACGGCACCGCCGAGGACCCGGAGGCGTACGCCCGGACCGTCGTCGAGCGGATTCTGCCCAACGTCCTGCCGTACACCGTCGGCACCCCGGCCGCTTACGGCTTCGCGGGCTGGAACGGCCGTTCGCTGACCGACAACGCCCCGGACGTCATGTTCTCCTTCGCCGCCAACACGCCCGTCACCCTCGGCATCGGCAAGGAGTCGGTCACGGCCAGGCCGCCCTCGGGCTTCCCTTACGTGCCCGCCGCGTCCTGACCGGCGCCCGGCCGCCGGGGGGCACCCTGTGACGGGGCGCCGTCGCCGTATGGCGGATCGGCCGGATCAACGTATGGCGGATCGGCCGGATCGAGGAGCGGTGGCCGGTTGCGGACCCCGGGCCTACTCCCCCAGCCGCAACACGCTCCGCGCCGCCTCGACGAACTCGGTGACCAGCGTGGACCGTCGTGCGCCGTCCCAGGCGAGGGCCACCCGGCCCGGCGGTGCGTCGGTCACCGGGACGTAGGTGATGTCGGGGCGCGGGAAGACGGTGGCGACCGGCTCCGCTACGAGGACGACGCCGCGGCCCGCTCTGACGTAGCCGAGGAGTTCCTCCATGTCGTGGAAGGCGGGTCCGTGTGGCGGTCGGGTGCCGTCGGGGCGTGGTGGCACCGCGTTCCAGACGGCCGCCCAGGCGGGCGTGGCGTCGGCGTATTGCAGGACCGGTTCGTCGGCGAGGGCGGTGACGCTGATCCCGGGCTCGCCGGCCAGGGGGTGACGGGCGGGCAGGACGACGCAGAGCCGCTCCGGGGACAGCGGCAGGACGTCCAGTCGGTCGTCGGAGTCGACGGGCAGCCGTACGAAGCCGATGTCGACGGTGCCGTCCAGGAGCGGCTGGGCCTGGTTCCACCAGCGCAGGCGGACGAGTTCGATCGGCACGTCGGGGTGGCCGGCGGAGAACGCGTTCAGCACGGGGGTGACGTCCGCGCCGAGCATGAAGCCGACGGTCAGCGCGTGCTCACCGGCATCGATGCGGCGAACCCGGTCCTGGGCGGCCTGCCCGGCGGCCAGCAGAGCCCGGGCGTCGTGCAGGAACTGCTCACCTGCGGCGGTGAGGGTCACGTCCCGGCTGGTGCGGCTGAGGAGCACGACCCCGAGGTCACGCTCCAGTTGCCGTATCTGGCGGGACAGTGCGGGCTGGGTGACGTGCAGGGCGAGCGCCGCCCGGCCGAAGTGCAGCCGCTCGGCCACGGCCACGAAGTACCGCAGCTTGCGCAGATCGAGATCCATCGGGTCATCAGCCATCTCACTCCCGACCCTTCCTGCACCGATGCCCTGCGGTTATCGAGCACACCACAAGAGGCATTGGACCTCCGCACACCCGCGGCTGAATACTTCCATTGAGCACCTGCGCGGATACCTTGCTCGTCGGGAGCGCCGAATTCCCTTCCATCGCTGGGCGGAGCATGCGGACAGGACGAGGGCACGGCAGTCGGCGACTGGGGCTGACCAGCCTCACGATCGCGGCGGGCGGCCTGCTCGCCTTGTTGATAGGTGTCGCCTTCGCCGTCCTGCTGTGGGCGATCGCCGACGCCAACAGCTCCACATCGGCGCGACGCGCTTCCCGGACGGCCCTCGTCGAAGCCGGCAACCTGGAACAACTGGTCCTCGACCTGGAGACCGGGCAGCGCGGCTTCGTGATCACCCGGCGTGAGGAGTTCCTCGAACCCTGGCAGGCGGCGCGGACGGAGCTTCCCGCGCAGATACGGAGATTCACCGAGACCGCCACCTCTCCCGAACAGACGCGCATTGCCGAACAGATCACGCAGGGCGTCGACTCCTTGCTGAACGACTACTCGGTTCCGCTGGTGGAGGCGGTCCGGCGGGGTGATCCCGCCGCATCCGGTCTGTCGGCGACGGCCGACGGAAAGCGACGCGTCGACGCCTTGCGGGCCCAGTTCGACCAGTACACGGCGAACGAACGCGCCCAGCTCGCGGCGCGCGAGGACACCGCGGGGGCCAACGCGCGGCGGGCGGTGATCGCGGCAGGTGTGGGTCTGGCGGCGTCGACCGCGCTCGTGGCCGCATTCACGGTGTTCCAGCACCGCGCCGTCGTACGGCCCGTCCGTGGGGCGGCTGCCGCGGCGGAGCGGTTCGCAGGAGGTGACCTCGGAGTGCGGATCGCCCCCAGCAAGGTGGCGGAGATCGGTGCGCTGGGCACGTCCTTCAACACCATGGCGGCCTCGTTGCAGGACAGCCGCCGACGCATCATGGAGAGCGTCGAGGCGGTACACCGGCGCACGGCCCGGGATCTGCACGACGGGGCGCAGCAGCGACTCGTCAGCCTGATGATCGGGCTCCGACTGGCACGGGAGCTGGTCCCCGACTCGGAGTCGACCGCCACCGAGCTGATGGACCAGTCGATCGCCAACGCGCAGACGGCGATCGACGAGCTGAGGGAACTCGCCTCGGGGATCTACCCGCTCGTGCTGACGGTGAAGGGGCTGGAGGCGGCGGTGCGGGACCTGGCGTCCCGCTGTCCGGTTCCCGCCGTGGTCGAGAGCAACGTCGACCGGACGATTCCCACGGCCGTCCAGTCGAACGCGTATTTCGTCGTGGCCGAGGCCGTGACGAATGCGGTCAAGCACGCACAGGCGTCCCGGATCGACATCTGCCTCGACCTCGGGGAGATCCTGCGGATCCAAGTCGTCGACGACGGTGTCGGCGGCGTCGGCGCCGGCACGGCCGGCAGTGGTCTGACCGGCCTGGCCGACCGCGTGGCCGCCTTCGACGGCACCTTGACCATCGACTCGCCCCCGGGCGGCGGCACCACCATCCTGGCGCGGATACCGATACCGGCCTGAGGCCCGTCCGCGGGTCGACGTGGGGTTGGCCCCATGGCCCGCGCGTTGTCCCGTCGGAGATGCTGGTGCCATGTCAGTCAACGTGGTGGTCGTCGACGACGACCCCGGATTCCGTCGTATCGCCAGGGCACTGCTGGCGGCGCGCGGGCTGCGGGTCGTGGCCGAGTCGCCGGACGGCGCATCGGCGGTCGCGGCGGTCCGGGAGCACCGCCCCGACGGTGTGCTGCTCGATCTTCACCTTCCGGACGAGGACGGTCTCTCCGTCGCCCGAGCGCTCACGCGGGAGGGGCAACCGCTGAGGATCGTGCTGACCTCCACCGATCCCTCGGCGTGGTCGGCCGAGGAGCTGGCCGGTGCCGGGATCCTGAGCTTCGTGGCCAAGGACCGGCTGTTCGACACCGACCTCAAGGCCCTTTTCTCGCCTACCGCTTGAGGTAGTGGAGTACGGCGAGCACGCGGCGGTGCTGTGAGGACTCGGTCTGCTGCAGGCCCAGTTTGAGGAAGATCCCGGTGACGTGCCGCTCCACCGCGGGCACCGTCACGACGAGCTTTTCCGCGATGCCCGAGTTGGAGTGTCCCTCGGCCATCAGCGCCAGCACCTCCCTCTCCCGGGGCGTCAGTCCGTCCAGCGGATCGGCACTGCGCTTGCGGCCGACGAGCGCGGAGATGACGTCCGGGTCGAGTGCCGAACCGCCGGCGACGACCCGTCGTACCGCGTCCGTGAGGATCTGCGGGCTGGCGACCTTCTCCTTCAGCAGATAACCGACCCCGCTCGGATCGTCCCCGACGAGGTCGAGCGCGAACGAGGCGTCCAGGAACTGGGACAGCACGATCACGGGCGTACCCGGCTGCTCCGCGCGGATCCGCCGCGCCGCCTGAAGGCCGTCGTCGGCGAGGTTCGGTGGCATCTGGATGTCGGTGATCACTACGTCTGGCTTGTGCTCCGCGGCCGCCCTGACCAGGACCGGAGCATCGGAAACCGCCGCGACGACCTCGATGCCGGACCGCTCCAGCATCGCCGTGATGCCCTCACGGACGATCGGCTGGTCTTCTCCGAGCACCGCACGCAGACGCTCACCCATGAACGCATCCTAGTCGGCGGCGCCGAGCCTGCCGGGGCCCTGCGGGGCGGCGGCTTCCCGGGGGCGACCGTGGGGTTTTCCCCACGTGCGGCCTCGGGCCGACCGGCAAGGGCTTTGAAGTCGGCTCGACAGCCGAAACGGGCGGCCGGTGACCAGACTTGAGGACATCCAAGGCGGCTCCCCGCCGAGTCGCCGGTTCCGCCCCGTCCCTCAGTGGAGGAGCATCATGTCCGAGACGTTCACGCCGGTCACCCCCGTTCTGGAAGCGCCGGCGGCCGCGTTCGCGGAGGCCACCTCGCAGCCGCCGTTCCTGTACCAGATGACCCCGGCCGAGGGCCGCAAGACCGTCGACGAGGTGCAGTCCGGGGAGATCGCCAAGCCGGCCGTCGACGAGGAATGGATCACCGTCCAGGGCGGTCCGACGGGCAGCGTTCGGGCCCGCGTCGTCAGGCCCGCCGGTGCCGAGGGTGTCCTCCCGGTCGTGCTCTACATCCACGGGGCGGGCTGGGTGTTCGGCAACGCCCACACCCACGACCGCCTGGTCCGCGAACTCGCCGTGGGCAGCGGCGCCGCCGTGGTCTTCCCCGAGTACGACCTGTCGCCGGAAGCGCGCTACCCGGTCGCCATCGAGCAGAACTACGCGGTGGCTCGGTGGATCGTCACCGACGGCGCCGGGAAGGGCCTGGACGCCTCCCGGCTGGCCGTCGCCGGTGACTCCGTCGGCGGCAACATGGCCGCCGCTCTGACCCTGATGGCCAAGGAACGCGGCGACGTACCGCTGAAGTTCCAGCTGCTGTTCTACCCGGTCACCGACGCGAACTTCGACACCGGCTCCTACCGCCAGTTCGCGGAGGGCTACTTTCTGACCCGCGAGGGCATGAAGTGGTTCTGGGACCAGTACACGACGGACGAGCAGGAGCGGGCGCAGATCACCGCCTCGCCGCTGCGGGCCACCATCGAGCAGCTCTCCGGACTGCCGCCGGCGCTGGTCATCAACGGTGAGGCCGACGTCCTGCGCGACGAGGGCGAGGCGTACGCGAACAAGCTGCGCCAGGCCGGTGTCCCCGTGACCGCGGTGCGCTACCAGGCCATCATCCACGACTTCGTGATGCTCAACGCCCTGCGCGAGACCCACGCCGCTGAGGCCGCCATCAACCAGGCCGTCGCCGCGCTGCGTACGGCACTCGCCTTCTGACCGGAACGCCAGTGCCGCCGAGGGGGCGCGGCCGGGACGCTCCTGGCCCGTCCTCGGCGGCGATCGACCGCGAGGCATCTCACCGCAGCACGGAAGGACGGATCTCATGACGGACACCACCACCCGCGTCGCCCTGGTCACCGGGGGCTCCGGCGGCATCGGTCGCGCGGTCGTCGAGCGCCTCGCCGGGGACGGCATCGCCGTCGGCGTCCACTACGCCGGCAACAAGGCCCGCGCCGACGAGACGGTCGCCGCGGTCACCGCGTCCGGCGGCCGGGCGATCACGGTCGGCGGCGACGTCGCCGACGAGCACGCCATGGCGGAGGCGTTCGACGCCGTGGAGCGGGAGTTCGGCGGCATCGACGTCGTCGTCAACACGGCGGGCATCATGCTGCTGTCCCCGATCGCCACGCTGGACCTGGACGACCTGGACCGGATGCACCGCACCAACATCCGCGGCACCTTCGTGGTCTGCCAACAGGCGGCCCAGCGGCTGCGGCCGGGCGGCGCCATCGTCAACTTCTCCACCTCGGTCACGCGCCTTCGGTTCCCCACCTACGGCGCCTACACGGCGAGCAAGGCCGCCGTCGAGGGCATGACCCTGATCCTGGCCCGTGAGCTGCGCGGCAAGGACATCACCGTCAACGCGGTGGCCCCCGGCCCCACCGCAACTCCCCTGTTCCTGGAGGGCAAGGACGAGGCCGCCGTCGACCAGCTCGCCAAGGTCGCCCCGCTGGAGCGCCTCGGCACGCCCGACGACATCGCCGAGGCGGTCGCCTTCCTCGCCGGCCCGGCCCGCTGGATCAACGGCCAGGTCCTGTTCGCCAACGGCGGCGTGGCCTGACACCCCGACTTCCCGAAGGAGAGCAAGAAATGAGCGACATCGTCGTCATCACCGGCGCCTCCAGCGGCTTCGGCGCCCTGACCGCCCGCGCCCTCGCGGACGCCGGCCACACCGTCTACGCCGGGATGCGCCAGACGGCCACCCGCAACGCTCCCCAGGCCGAGGCAGCCGCCGACTACGCCAAGGGTCACGGCGTGGACCTGCGCGCCATCGAACTCGACGTCACCTCCCAGGCGTCCGTCGACACCGCGATCGAATGGGTCATCGCCGAGCACGGCCGTATCGACGTCCTGATCCACAACGCGGGCCACATGGTCACCGGCCCCGCCGAGGCGTTCACGCCCGACCAACTCGCCGAGCTGTACGACGTGAACGTGCTGTCCACCCAGCGTGTCAACCGCGCCGCGCTCCCCCACCTGCGCGCGGCCGGCAAGGGCCTGGTGATCTGGGTGTCCAGCTCCAGCGTCAAGGGTGGCACCCCGCCCTATCTGGGCCCCTACTTCGCCGCCAAGGCCGCCATGGACGCCCTCGCCGTGAGCTACGCCGCCGAGCTGGCCCGCTGGGGTGTGGAGACGTCGATCGTGGTGCCGGGCTCGTTCACCAGCGGGACCAACCACTTCGCCCACTCCGGCCACCCGGCCGACGGTGCCGTGGAGGCGGCGTACGAGACGAAGTACCCCGGCCTGATGGAGCAGGTCGCCGAAAAGCTGGCCGCGCTGGCACCCCAGGACGCGGATGCCTCCCTGGTCTCCGACGAGATCACCCGCATCGTCGCGCTTCCGGCCGGACAGCGCCCGTACCGGGTGCACATCGACCCGGCCGACGACGGTTCGGAGGCCGTGTCAGAGGTCGCCGACCGCATCCGCCGCGAGTTCCTGACGCGGGTGGGCCTGTCCGATCTGCTCACCGCGGGCTCACGTCAGGGGTAGAGCACGATGAGTGTGAGGGTGGGCAAGAACGTGCCTGTCACGCTGAGCAGCCAATAGTTCTGAGCGGCGAGTGAAGTCCGGCGGGCAAGGGCTCTGTTGGCGGTGCACCACAGCAGCGTGTAGAGACCGACGACGGGCACGATGATCACCAGCCAGAGGGCCATACCGTCGTTCTCCGTCGGTTCCGGGTTGTGCCAACTCGCTGCCAGGAACCACAGCAGCCAGATCGGCACCACCGCCGGCATTCCGAGCAGCAGGTTCACACCCAAGGCCGCCGGCCACCGTCTGATCATCTTTGCCCTGTCCCCCTCACTGGGTCGGCCCGCAGGCTATCGCCAGGGGTTGGACACACGAACGGGGCGGCGTACTCCGACGAGGTGTCGGTGTACGCCGCCCTGGGGTGGGACGAGTTTGCGGGGTGGCCCGCGCTTGCACGGCGGTTACTTCGGGTCGTTGTTGAACTTCGAGGTCGACCAGAAGTAGCCGAGCACCGCGAGGCCCAGGCACCAGACGACCGCGAGCCATCCGTTGTGGCCGATCTCGGTGCCGAGCAGCAGCCCGCGCAGGGTCTCGATGGCCGGCGTGAACGGCTGGTACTCGGCGATCGGCTGGAACCACCCCGGCATCGTGTCGACCGGGATGAAGGCGCTGGACAGGAGCGGCAGCAGGATCATCGGCATCGCGTTGTTGCTGGCGGCCTCGGCGTTCGGGCTGACCAGGCCCATGCCGACCGCGACCCAGGTGAGCGCCATGGCGAAGATCACGAGCAGCCCGAACGCCGCCAGCCACTCCAGGACCGTGGCATCCGTGGAGCGGAAGCCGATGGCCACGCCGACGGCGCCGACGAGGACCACGCTCATCACGCACTGCAGCACGCTGCCGACGACATGCCCGACGAGCACCGACCCACGGTGGATCGCCATCGTGCGGAAGCGGGCGATGATGCCCTCGGTCATGTCGTTGGAGACGGACACCGCGGTCCCGATCGTGGTGCTGCCGATGGTCATCAGCAGCAGGCCCGGGACGATATAGGCGATGTACTCGGAGCGGTCGGCGCCGCCGCCACCGATGCCCGCGCTCATCACGTCGCCGAAGATGTAGACGAAGAGCAGCAGCAGCATGACCGGCGTGAGCAGCAGATTCAGCGTCATGGACGGGTAGCGCCGGGCGTGCAGCAGGTTGCGGCGCAGCATCGTGGACGAGTCACGCAGGGCGAGGGAGATCCGGGACGGGCGGGTGGGAGCCAGAGGGGTGCTCATCGGACGTCCTCCTTGGGCTGGTTGGGCTGGGTCGGCTGGTTTCGCTGCGCGGGCACGGTGGAGCCGGTAAGGGTGAAGAACACGTCGTCGAGGTCGGGGGTGTGCACGGTCAGCTCGTCCGCCTCGACACCGGCCGCCTCCAGCCAGTCGAGGAGGGAGCGCAGCTCGCGCTGGCTGCCGTCGCTGGGGATGTGCAGGGCGAGGGATTCGTCGTCCCGGGCCGCCTCGCGCAGCTCGGAGGCGGCGGACTGGTACGCGGCCGGGTCGGTGAAGCGGAGCCGGACGTGTCCGCCGGGGATCAGTCGCTTGAGTTCCTCGGCGGTGCCCTCTGCGGCGATCTTGCCGTCGTTGAGCACCGCGATCCGGTCGGCGAGTTCGTCGGCCTCCTCCAGGTACTGCGTGGTGAGGAAGACGGTGACGCCGTCGGAGACCAGCTCACGGATGATCTGCCACATGTTGTGGCGGCTGCGCGGGTCGAGGCCGGTGGTCGGCTCGTCGAGGAAGATGATCCGCGGGTTGCCGACCAGGGTCATGGCGATGTCGAGGCGGCGCTTCATGCCACCGGAGTAGGTGGAGGCGGGCTTCTTCGCGGCCTCGGTGAGGTCGAACCGCTCCAACAACTCGGCGGCAACCCGCCACCCTTCGCGCTTGGACAGGTGGTGCAGGTCCGCCATCAGGAGCATGTTCTCCTCGCCGGTGATCAGCCCGTCGACGGCGGAGAACTGTCCGGTGACCCCGATCGCGGCACGCACGGCCTGCGGGTCGGATGCGAGGTCGTGGCCGCCGACCCGGATCTCACCGGAGGCCGGGTCGGCGGAGACGAGGGTGGAGAGGATCTTGACGGCGGTGGTCTTGCCGGCGCCGTTCGGGCCGAGCAGAGAGAAGATCGTTCCCTCCGGGACGGCCAGGTCGACGCCGTTCAGCACGACCTTGTCGCCGTAGGACTTGTGCAGCCCGTTCGCCGCGATGGCCAAGTTGGTCATGAGGGTGCTCCTTCGGAAGCTGCGGGCGACTACAGGCTGCGGGCGGTGATGTCGCCGTAGGACGTGGTCGCGTGGATGGTCAGGGCGGCGTCGGCGCCGTCGTCGTTCTTGAGCGAGTTGTTGATCCGGCCGTAACTGGTGCCGGCGTCCAGGGAGGCGGAGACTCCGCGGGCGGCGCCGACCGAGATGTCACCCTTCTCGGTGCGCAGCGTCACCGTGCCGCGCACGGCTTCGGCGACCTGGATGTCGCCCCTCTGGGTGCTGATCTCCGCGGGGCCGCCCAGGCGGCCGACCGAGACGTCACTGTCGAGGGCGGTGAGGCGGGCGCTCGCGGCCTCGTCGAGCTTGACCGTGCGGTAGCCACCGTCGAGGGTGACGTCGCCGAGTCGTCCGACGCCGCGGAACTCGGCGCCGGCCGACTTCGCCTCGACGCGGGAGCCGGCGGGCAGCTGGACGGTGACCTCGACGGACCCGGTGTGTCCGAGGATCCGGTTCTTGGCCTCCGGGGCCGCGATCCGCAGGACGCCGTCGCCGTACGCGACCGTGATCTGCTCCGCCGCCTTCACGTCGCGGCTCTTGGAGGCGTCCGCGGGCAGGATCTCGACCGTGGTGTCGGCCCGGTCGGCGGCGATGAACCGGATGCGTCCCGCGGGGATGTCGAGGTCGACGGAGATCGGGGCGGTGGTGTGGAACTGCTGCATCGTGCTCTCCTTCGGGGTCCTTGTTTCCGACACAGGAAAAGCTACGTTGCGTTCATAGATTTGGCAACGCATTTGTTGCACGCGATCAGCATGTGCGCAGGTCAGAGCCAGAGAATCGTTGCAACGGTTCTGAACTTAACGCAACATCAGCTCGACTGCCCGTTGCAATGATTGAGCGGAGAACGCTACACTGGAGGTCTTCAAGGAGTACGAAGGAGATCGCGATGCCGGGAGGCAGGCTCACCCAGCAGGAACGTCAGCAGATCGCGCTGGGGCTGGCCGACGGCCTCGCCTACGCGGAGATCGCCAGACGTCTCGACCGTCCGACCTCGACGATCACGCGTGAGGTGATGCGCAACGGCGGCCCCACCGCCTACCGCGCCGACCTCGCCCACCGCGCCACCGAACGCCGCGCCCACCGGCGCAGGCAGGCCGCGCCCCGGGGGCCGGAGGCGCCCGCGCAGGCCTACGGGCGCGACGCCGAGGCGGTCCGCGCGTACGAGGACACGTTCATCACCGTCATGATGCAGTCGGGCATGCCCAAGATGATGGCCCGGATCCAGGCCGCCCTCAGCCTCACCGACTCCGGCAGCCTCACCGCGTCCGAACTCGTCCAACGCCTCGATGTCAGCCCGGCGTCCGTCTCCAAGGCGATCGCGTTCCTCGAAAGCCAGGGCATGGTCCGTCGGGAGCGCGACGAAGGCCGCCGCGAGCGCTACGTGGTCGACGACGACGTCTGGTACGAGTCGATGATGGCCAGCGCCCGTGCCATCAACCAGATCGTCGAGACCGCCCGGCAGGGCGTCGGTGTCCTCGGCCCTCACACCCCCGCCGGCGCCCGCTTCGAGAACATCGCCCGCTTCCTCGACTTCGTCAGCGAGAGCACCATCCGCGCGGCGGAGCAGGCACGCGAGATCCTCCACACGAAACCCGAGGCGGCCTCAGGCGGTGGGTGATCGGCATTGCGTGGGGCAGGTCAGCCGTCACACTCGTTACGGTCTGCGTCCCGGGCCTGCGGGAGGCGGATGGTGAACAGGCACCCCTTCCCGGGCTCACTGTCCACGGTGACGGTCCCCTCGTGTGCCTCGACGAACTGGCGGACGATGGACAGGCCCAGGCCGCTGCCGCCGGTGCGTCGGCTGCGGGACTTCTCGGCCCGCCAGAAGCGCTCGAAGACGTGGGGAAGGTCGTCGGCGGCGATGCCGCTGCCCGTGTCCTGGACGGTGAGGACGGCCATGTCGCCGGCTTGTCGGGCGGTGAGGGTGACCGTGCCGCCCGCCGGGGTATGCCGTAGCGCGTTGGCGGTCAGGTTGCCCAGGACCTGCCGCATCCTCACCGGGTCGGCGTCCAGGCCGAGGTCGGGATCGGTGTGGGTGCACAGGCGGATGCCCGAGGACTCGGCCCGGGCGCGGTGGGCCGACACCGTCTGGGCGACGAGGTCGTCCGCGCGTACGGGTTCGCGGTGCAGTGCCAGGGTGCCGGCGTCGGCGGCGGCGAGGTCCTGCAGATCGTCGATGATGTGCTGCAGGAGCAGTGCCTCGTCGTGCAGGGAGGCGATGAGCTCCGGGTCCGGTTCGAGCAGCCCGTCGCGGGTGACCTCCAGCCAGCCGCGGATATTGGTCAGCGGGGTCCGCAGCTCGTGGGCGATGTCGCTGACCATGGCCTTGCGCTGGGCTTCCAACTGTTCGCGGCGGGTGGTGAGGTCGTTGAAGGCGGCCGCCAGGTAGCCGGTCTCGTCCTTGGTGGTGACCGCGACGCGGGTGTGCCGCTGCGGCGGCTGCCGGGCCGCGGCCGTCAGGGCTCGCAGGGGACGGACGAGGCGGATCGCGACCACTGTGGTCGTGGCGACCGTCACGACGAGGACCAGCCCTGCGACGCCGACGATCTTGGCCTTGTTGGCGGTGGAGAGGTCGAAGCCCGGGGGCTGTTGGCCGAGGGCGCCCAGATAGAGCCTCGCTCTGGGGGCGACGTACGGGTCGAGTTGGGTGCGGCGCGCGTCGTCGACACACTCCTGCGTCTGGCGGCGGCCGGAATCGTCGGCCGCAGCGGTGGGGCCGGGCAGGAAATCGACTCCGATTCCGACCGGCGGGATGACTGCCCGCTTCATCTCGCCGTCCCGGCCGAGGCAGGGGGCGGTCAGAGAGTTGAGTTCGTCCAGTGCCTTCTGCTCGGTGCGGGTGGGGGTGTTGAGCGCTCCGTCCGCGCACTGCAGGGGCACGGACGCCTCTCCGCCGTCGGCGATGAGCACGGTGCGGCCACTGGGCAGCTGCCGGATGCTGCCGTCGCCCCCATACCTGCGCACGCATGCCAGGCGCTTCTCGGCGAGCGCCTTCACCCGTACCCGTTCTGCCGCGGGGAGCAGATACGGCCCCACCGCCCGCGGGTCGATCCCGGCGAGCTGGGCGCCCGGTTCGGTGTAGGTGTCGGTGTTCAGCGGGTCGACGGTGGCCGAGGCGCGGGCGGGCAGGGCGGTGCCGGGGGCGGCGGAGTCGGCGATGGTGTGTCCTGCCTCTGTCGTCAGGGCGATGCGCCGCCCCATGGTGCGGGAGAGGTCGCGCACCTGCGACTGCACGCCGTCCCAGTCGGCGTGGGTCGCGGCGAAGCCACTGAGCCGGCGCAGGATGTCGGTGTCGTCGGAGAGCACCTGCCCGCGCTCTTCCTGGATGGCCCGCGTGGTGGTCTGCACGGCCAGCCAGGCGGTGGCGCCCACGGAGACCACGGCGATGGCGATGGACGTGAGGAGCAGCCGCACCAGCAGGCTCTTGTGCCAGGGGATGCGGGGACCAGGCGTCATGACGGCTGCCCGGTGAGCTTGTAGCCGACGCCGAAGACGGTCAGCAGCCGGACCGGTCTGCGCGGGTCGGCCTCGATCTTCTTGCGCAGGTTCATGATGTGTACGTCGATGGCGCGCTCGGTGGAGGCGCGGTCGTGGCCCCGGGTGTGCTGCAGCAGTTGACGACGCGAGAAGACACGGTCGGGTGCCTCGGCCATGGCCTGGAGGATGGCGAACTCGCCCGGTGTGCACAGGACGGGGACGCCGTCGCAGGTGACCTCGTGCCGTGCGGGATCGACGGTGATGCCGCCCGCGCGCAGCAGGGGGGAGTTCTCGGTGGGGCGGAGGGTGCGGCGCAGCACGGTGCGTATGCGGGCCATCAGTTCGCGTGGGCTGTAGGGCTTGGTCATGTAGTCGTCCGCGCCGATCTCGAGGCCGAGCAGTACGTCGTCCTCGGTGGAGCGGGCGGTGAGCATGAGAACGGGTACGTCCCCGTTCTGCCGCAGCACACGGCATACGCCGAGACCGTCGACCTTGGGCAGCATCAGGTCCAGGACGACCAGGTCGGGCCTGCGTCGCGCGGCCTCGTCGATCGCGGCCCGCCCGTCGGAGACCACGACGCAGGTGTGACCCTCCCGGAGCAGCAGCCGTCGTATGAGCTCGGCCTGCATGGCGTCGTCTTCCGCGACCAGAATATGTGCGCACACGTGGCCGACTCTAAGCGCGGCTGGTCGGTGTCCAGGGCTGGTTGCGGGGCTTCCCACACCCTCACAACTTCCTGATATCCGCATGTCTCCATGTGACGGGGATCACGCCGGAGCGAAAACCCGTTGTCCAGGACGGCCGTCTAGAGGGTGTGAGATCAGTCAGGAAGGCACCGGGCGAGCTGGACGAGGAGCGTCTCGTCCGGCTGGTGGCCAAGGGCGACCGTGCCTCGTTCGAGGAGCTGTACCGGCGTACGTCGCCGTGGCTGGCGGTGCGGCTGCGCCGGCGCTGCGCGGACGAGCAGATCGTCGCCGAGGTCATGCAGGAGACGTATCTGGCGGTGTGGCGCGCGGCGGGCGCGTTCGCCGGGACCGCCGTCGGAGGGACGGCCGTCGGCTGGTTGTGGACGATCGCGGCGCGCCGCCTCGTCGACGCCTTCCGGCGCAGGGCCCACCACGCCGAACCGCCTACGGCCGCCGCTCTGCCCGACGCGGCCCCCGCCGCCGAGGAGGAGGCGCTCGCGGCGACCGTCTGCGGTGACGTCGGCGACGCGCTGCGGCGCCTCGCGCCCGAACTGAGGCAGGTACTGCAGGCCATGGTGCTCGACGGGCTGTCCGTCCGGGAGACCGCCGCACTGCTCGGACTCCCCGAGGGCACGGTCAAGACCCGTGCCCGCCGGGCCCGGATCGCGATGCGAAAGGCGCTGGCATGAGCGTGGAGCACGCGTCGATGCGGATCATCGACGGTTACGCCCGCGGCGGCACGGACCTCGCCGCCGACGAGTTGTGGGCCCTGGAGGCCCATCTGGAGGCGTGCGGGGTGTGCCGGGAGCGGCTGTCGGCCGCCGTCACGGCCGAGGCACCCGCCGTGGCGGCGCTGGTCGACACCGTGTGGTCCGGCCTCGAACCCCACCTGGCGGCCACCGCCCCGCTGCCGCGTCACCGGCGCTGGTCGGCACGGCTGTCGAGGTGGATGACGCCCACGATGGTGCCGTGGCTGGCCATGGTCACGAGCGTGACCCTGCTCGCGCTGCTGCTCGACCTGGCCGACGTCGGCTACGGCGAGGTCTCCCCGGTGCTGCTGCTCGCCCCGGTCCTGCCCGTGCTCGGCGTCGCGGCGTCCTGGTCGCGCGGCCTGGACCCGGCGTACGAGCTGACGGCCTCGGTGCCCAGGGCCGGGCTCTATCTGGTGCTGCGGCGCACCGCGTCCGTGCTCGTCGTGACCGTCCCCGCGCTGCTGGTGGGCGGATGGCTGACGGGCGTGATGGTGGCCCAGTGGCTGCTGCCCTGCCTGGCCTTCACCTCGACGACCCTGGCGCTCGGCGGCGTCGTCGGGGTGACCCGTGCCGCCGTCGCGCTGACCGCCGTATGGGCCGCCGTCATCGTGGCGCCGACGCTCGCCACGAGCCGTACGACCTTCGCCCTGCAGACGGGCGGCCTGCCCGTGTGGGGGCTGATCCTCGCGCTCGGCATCGGTGTCGTGCTCGCCCGCAGGGGCGCGTACTCCGTGCTGGGAGCGCACAAGTGACCATGGGAAAGGAAGAATTGATGCCCGCGGTGAACGCGGCCGACATCGCACCGACGTCCTACGCCTGGGAGATCCGGGCCGCAGGGTTGAAGGTCAGGGTCGGCAGGAACCGGATGGCCGTCGACGGGCTCGACCTGTCGCTGGGCACCGGCATCCACGGCCTCCTCGGCCCCAACGGGGCGGGCAAGACCACCCTCATCCGGACGCTGGCCACCGTACTGCGCCCCACCGAGGGCACCCTGGAGCTGCTCGGCGAATCCACGGGCGGCCTGGGCGAGTACCGTGCGCTGCGCCGCCGGATCGGCTACCTGCCGCAGGAGTTCGGCTACTACAAGCGCTTCACGGTACGCGAGTTCGTCGAGTACATGGCCTGGCTGAAGGAGGTCCCCAAGGCGGACATCCCGGCGGCGGTGCAACGCGCCGTGGAGCGGGTGGGCCTGGCGGACCGCGCCGACGAGAAGATGAAGGCCCTGTCGGGCGGCATGGTGCGGCGGGTCGGCATCGCCCAGGCCATCGTCAACGACCCGTCGATCCTGCTGCTGGACGAGCCGACGGTCGGCCTGGACCCGGCGCAGCGGCTGCGCTTCCGCGAGCTGTTGCAGGAGTTGGGCACGGACACCTGTGTGGTCGTCTCCACCCACCTGGTCGAGGACGTCGCCGCCGCCTGCACCGACGTGGTGCTCTTCGCCGAGGGCCGGCTGGTCTTCCAGGGCCCGCCGGACGAACTGGCCTCGGTGGGCGGCCCGGAGCACGAGGGTGACAGCCCGCTGGAGCGCGGCTATTCGGCGATGCTGCTCAACCCCGCGCAGGAAAGGGGCACTTGGTGAACATCCGCGTCCTGCGCATCGAACTGAGGCGCTCCGTCGCCCCGTGGGCCGGTGCCGTGGTCCTGGTGACCGCGCTGGCGTTCCTGTACCTGCTGAGCGGTCCCTGGTGGAAGGGCACCGCGCTGTGGACGGCCCAGTGGACGTCCATGGCCCTGTGGACCCGCACCCTGCTGGTCTTCCTGTGGCCGCTCGCCGTAGGGCTCGGGGCGCTCCAGGGCCTGCGCGACCACCGCTCGAAGATGTCCGAGCTGCTGACGAGCACACCGCGGCCCGCCTGGCACCGCGCGGCCGCACTGGCGGGTACGACGGCGATCACGCTGGCCTCCGCCTTCGCCCTCTTTGTCCTCCAGGGCGCGGTCCAAGTACTGGCCGGCGCCGAGTACACACACCTCGGATGGCTGCCGATCTCGCTGGTGGGGGCACTCTCGCTCGTCGCGGGGGCGGTGCTGGGCATGGGGGTCGCGCGGGCGCTGCCGTCCCCGCTCATCCCGCCGGCGCTGGCCGTGGCCGCCTTCCTGTTCACCACTCTCCTGCAGCAGGCGACGGAGTTGGCGGTGCCGACGGCCACGGTGCCGAGCCGCATCGCGCCGCTGTCACCGGCGGTGGCACAGGTGAGCGAGGTGCTCCTCACGCTCTCGCCCGCCGTGCATCTCGGGCAGACGATCTGGCTGCTCGGCATGGCCGCGACGGGCTTCGCCCTGCTGGCCGCCGCGACCCCGCGCACCCGGCTGCTCGCCCTGACGCCCGTCCTGGCGGGCGCGGCGATCGCCCTGCTCGTCCTCCCCTCCGACCCACGCCGGACGTACGTCGTCGACGAGGCCGCCGCCGCGCTGGTGTGCGACGGCCCGGTGTGCGTGACCAAGGCGCACCAGGCACGGCTCGACGACCTCGCGGCTCCGGGCCGGAAGGCGCTGCGTCTGCTGCACGACGCCCTGGGCAGCCAGGCGCCCGTCTCGATCCATGAGAGCACCGCCCTACGGGCGCAGATGGCCACGCCGGAACGGCCCCGCGACGCCGTGCTCGTCGACTTCGACGACGGGGTGTTCGACACCGCGAAGGGCGAGGAGCTGACCCGGGCCCTGGTCGCCCAGGGCATGGCGCCGACGTGCTTCGCCCGCAGCGCAAGCGAGAGCGGCACGACCGGGGAGATCGCCGCGCAGAGCGTCGCGGCGGGCTGGGTCCTCGGGGACCTCAGACCGCTCGGCGGC
Source organism: Streptomyces spinoverrucosus (assembly GCF_006539505.1). Taxonomy (GTDB): domain Bacteria; phylum Actinomycetota; class Actinomycetes; order Streptomycetales; family Streptomycetaceae; genus Streptomyces; species Streptomyces spinoverrucosus. Next base: position 24,188 of record NZ_BJND01000026.1, on the reverse strand, counting down.
ACCGTGCACTCCGTCCGCGACCAGCTCGACCTGGCCCGCCCGGTGTGGCAGGACCTCAAGGCACTGCCGCGGACCGAACAGTTCGCGCGGATCAGCGCGATGCACGCCGCCGCGGTCTCCTGCAACGGCGACCCGCTTCACGTACTGGCAGGTGGTGAGCCCCAGTGAGGTGGCTGACGCTGTACTCGCGCTCGCGGCAGGTGCCCGCGTCGTTCGCCGCGGTGGCCGTCAGCGCGTTGGCGGTGTGGGCACTCGCCAGGGACGGCAGCGACGGTCCCGGTGCCCCGCGGCTGTCCGCGCTCGTCCTCGCCGCGGGGGCGACGGCGGCCTCGATCGGCCTCGGCGGGCAGGACCTCGCGCTGGACCGGACGGCCGCGATCCGCTGGGTGCCGCGCAGGGCGGCGCATGTGCTGCTCATCGGCACGGTCGTCGGCGCGGCGCTCCTGGCGGTGCAGACGATGGGCGAGGACCTGGCCACCACCGCGTTCGTCGTCCGCGACAGCGCCGGGCTGATGGGGCTGGTCGCCGGCGGGGCGACGGTGTTCGGGGCGCAGTACGCGTGGACGCTGCCGATGTCCTGGCTGGCGTTCTCGCTCTTCGCCCCGTCCCCGACGAGTACGCCGATGGAGGTGGCGACCTGGATGCTGCTGCCGCCCGGCACGACGGCGGGCACCTGGACGGCCCTCGTCCTCGCGGTCACCGGCACCGCGGCCTACGCCGTCGCGGGGCCGAGACGGTAGCGGGTTGACGGGTGGGAGCCGCCGGTCCCGGACTAAGGGTGCTGACCGCGAGTTCCGGTGACCGGCGGCCTCGGGAAGGGTCACTCGGAGGCGTTGACCACCAGCTCGGCATGGCCGTTGCGCGGCTTCGGGTCGTAGGGGGCCTGCCCTGCGGAGGGGTGGAGTGTGACGGCGCCGGTGGCGTTCGGGACCACCCGGTCGACGCGCAGTTCGAAGGGGAACCGGAACCGGTCCTTGGGGGCCACCCAGTGCCGGAGTTCGCACCGGTACGTGGCGGATCCGTCCGCCCAGCAGTTCTCCGGCGCCGAGACGACCGTGGTGCCCTCGGGCACCGCCAGGGTGACCGTGCCGACCGGGTCACCGCTGCCGACGTTGGCGAACCAGGCGGGACCTCGGTTGCGGAACCGGATCGTGGCCGTGACCGTCTCCCCGGCCGCACCGGTGACCTCGTCACCCCGGACGGCGAAGTCGGCCGTGTTCTCCGCGGTGACCGGCATGCTGGTGGTGTTGTCCTCGGGGTTCTGGTCCTGCGTGCCCTCCAGCGGCTGGACGTCGATGTCGAGTCGCTCGATCAGGGCGTGGGACGCCACGGTGAGCCGCAGCGGCTGGGGCAGGGTGACGGTCGCGCCGGGCTCCACGACGGTGTCGAACGTGCAGTCCAGCAGGCCGCCGGGCATGGCCTCGGTGTCCAGGACGGGCGGGGTCAAGGCGCAGCCCGGGTAGGTGGTGGCGAACTCCAGGCCGTAGGTGTTCCACACCCGGAGACGGAAGCCGTCCGCGGCCGCGTCGCCGTTGTTGGTGACCGTGACCGGTACGGTCAGCGAGGTCCCGGGGGCCACCGGGCCCACCGGCGCCGGCTCCGTCAGGCTCAGGTCCGGCGACGGTACGGACTCGACCTTGACCGGTGTGCTGCCCCAGGGGGAGTACAGCACACCGTCCGGGCCGTCGGTCTCCGCCTGCGCATGGTGGCCGATGTTCAGCTCCGCACCGGCCGGGGCGCCCTCCATGGTCCGCAGCCCGAGGGTGACCTGGGGCCCGTCGTAGCTGCCGCCGATGTCGCCGACCTCCCAGATGTCGCACACGGCGCTGGTGCCGGACTCGGACAGGAAGCAGTTGTCCGGCACCGAGACCTCGGCCACGCCCGCCAGCTCCGACAGGTCGAGGGTGAGCACGCCGTTGACGACGTGGTAGTCGCCGTTGTCGTGGTACAGGCCGAACGAGAACTCTTGGTACGAGCCCGGAGTGACGGACAGCGTCGCCCCCTCCGGGGACTGGACCCACAGCGCGTCGCTCGCGGCCGAGGCCGGCGCGGTGCCGACCACGGTGGCGCTCAGCGCCGCCGCCGCGACGAGCGCGTATGCGCCGAGCCGTCTCCTGCGACCGGTGACGGTTCTCATGGCAACTCCCAGTTTGTACGGAGACCCACCCCGCGGCGACGACCCTGGGGACGTCCGCACGGGGTGGTCGTTTCCGCTGTTGGACGGCCGGGGTCTGCCAAAGGTTGTGCCACGCATGGGCGTTGACATGAGCTGCGGCGCCGGCTCCGATGCAGCACGGTCACCGAGACCGGGACTTCTCAGCGCAGCGCGCTCTTCTGCTGCCACTCGGTCCAGGAGAGGTTCCACGCGCCGAAGCCGTTCCCGGGCGCGACCACGCCCTTGGTGTCCTTGCCGCTGATCTCGAACGGGTCGCCCGGCCGTACCTGCCCGTAGAACCAGGCCGCGTCCGCGTCGCTCATCCCTATGCATCCCGAACTCCGGTTGGCGTTGCCGAAGTAGCGGGCGTTCCACGGGGCGGCGTGCGCGTACATCCCCGACCAGGTCAGCCGCATCGAGTGGTCGACCATCTTGTCGTAGGCGTCGCCCAGGCCCACCGTCTCGGAGTTCATGTTGATCGTGCCCTCCTTGGCCATGAGCACGGCGGTTCCGCGCCAGGAGCGCTTGTCACCGCCGGGCGTGCCGCCGGAGACCGGGATGCGCCGGACCGTCTTGCCGACGCGTACGAGGGTGAGTTGGTGGCTGTCGAGGTCGACCTCGACGATCTGCCGGGCGCCGACGGTGAAGGTCGTCGTGTAGTCGCGTACGAACCAGCCGCCGTCCGCGCCCGAGTCGGTGCCGTTCAACTCGGCGTTCAGCGTGACCTTGGTGCCGGGCTTCCAGTACGTCCTGGGCCGCCAGTCCACCCGGTCCCTGCCCGACCAGTCGCGTATCCAGCCCCAGGAACCCTCGGTGCCGTTCGAGGTGGTGATCCTGAGCTGCTTCTCGACCTCGGCCCGGTTCTTGACCGGATGGTCGAAGACCAGGGAGATCGGCTGGGCGATGCCGACGGTGGCGCCGGTGCCCGGCCGCCAGTCGACCTTGTTGACCTTGTCCGCCGGGGCCGTGGTGAAGGCCGCCTTGCTGGTCTTGGCGGTTCCGCCCTCGGTCCGGGTCGCCGCCGTCACCGTGTACGACGCGCCGGGTACGGCCTTGCGGTCGGAGACCCACGACCGGCCGTCGGCGGCGACCTTGCCGGCGAGCCGGTGGCCCTCGGCGTCGGTGACGGTCACCGAGGTGAGGGTGCCGCCAGAGGCCGTGACCGTCACGGGCTCACCCGCCGGGGCCCGTTCTCCCGTGGGCGTGACGGTGACCGTGACAGGGCGGTCGTCGGCGCTCGACACCCGGATCCCGGTCCGGGGCAGCGACGAACTGGCCGACCTGGCACGCACCTTCAACGAGTCGGCGGGCGAACTCGAACGCACCGTGCGGGAACTGCGCGAGGCCGAGGCCCGCGCCCGCCGTTTCGCCTCCGACGTCTCGCACGAACTGCGCACCCCCCTCGCCGGAATGCTCGCCGTCACCTACAAGGCCGACGCGGCCCGCACCCGCTCGGCGGGCAGCGGCCTGGGCCTGGCGATCACCCTGGAGAACGTACGGCTCCACGACGGAACCATCCGCGCGGGGAACCTGCCCGGGGGCGGTGCCGTCTTCACCGTCGAGATACCGCTCCGCGCGGAGGAGGCCGGCGGATGAGACGTGCGCGGACGCGCTGTCGTCGCGCGGCGGCCGCCACCGCCATGGCTGCGGTGCTGCTGCTCGCCGGCTGCGGTATCCAAGAGACCGACGTCATCGAGGCGGGCGGTCCCGCCACCGTCCAGGCCTTCCTCAACCGCGACTACGACATGCTGCTCTTCTTCCGTTCCCCCGACGGAGGGCTGAGCCCCGTGATCCGGCCGACCGGGCCCTCGGTCGAGTTCGGTGACGGATACGCCGAGTCGGGCTCCGCAGACCAGAGCCTCGACGACACGGCTGGACCGGTGCCGACGGAGCAGGTCGTCATGGCGTTGCTCAACGGTCCGCGTAAGGAAGACCGGGCCGCCGGCCTGAGCACCTCCCTCCCCGCCGCCCGCCCCGGCGGGACCGTCGAGGTCGAGCCCTCCTCGGGCGGCAAGGTCACGACCCGCCTGCCCCTTGCCCTGCGGGGACTGGACAGCACCGCTCTACGCCAGCTGACCTGCACAATCGCCTACAGCCAGGACGCCGACGGCCGGGTCGTCGTGGAGCTGACGGGACAGGACGGGGCATCGAGGTCCGGCACTTGCGGCTGAGCAGCCCCGCAGCCCCCGTCGATGAGATGGCTCACAGAAAAAGTGCGACCTACACGGGCAACTGTCCCCGTGCATGCCATTTGTTCGTACGCCGTGGAGGCCTTTCCGGCAGGGGTTCCAGAAACCACCTGTGGCCTTGATCATGCAGGTCATACGATCGCCGGGGCGTCGCACCGCGTGAGCACTCCGCAGGCGCGATGCCCCTCGCATCCTTTCCGCCACCCGACCAGGGGTCCTTTGTGAAAATTCGCTGTGTTCTCGCAACCGCCGTCGCCGCCGCCGTGACCGCCCCGGTCGTCCTCCTCTCGGCCGCGCCCGCCTTCGCCGACGAGAAGCCGGCCGCGCAGACACAGCAGGCGAAGCCGACGATCGAAGAGCTCCAGCAGGCCGTCGACGTCGCGCAGAAGGAGTACGACGCCGCCGTCATCGCGGTGAACGACGCCGTCAAGTTCCTCAAGGAGGACATGTCGGCGGACACCTACCCGACCAAGGCCGCGGCCATCGAGGCCGAGAAGGCCGCCGAAGCCGCCGCCAAGGCCAAGACCGAGGCCGACCAGGCCGTCGTGGACGCCCAGGCCAGGCTGGACGCCGCCACCACCGACGAGGAGAAGGCCACCGCGCAGACGGCACTGGACGAGGCCAAGAAGGCCGCCGAGGTGGCCGCCGAGGCCAAGACGGCCGCCGACACCAAGGCCGCCGAGGCGATGACCACCCACAGCGATGCCCGCGTCGCCCAGGCCCGGAAGATCCACCTTCTCCAGCAGGCGAGGGACGAGGCCAAGGAGAAGCTGGACGACGCGAAGAAGGCGCTGGCGGATGCCGAGGCCGAGCAGGGGCAGGAGCCGGGCGGCGAGTGCGTTCCCGAGCCCAAGCTCACCGCGGTCGTCACCGGGCTGCCGGACAAGGTCGTCGGCGGAACCACGGAGAACTTCACGCTGCGCCTCACCAACGGCACCGACAAGACGATGGACGAGGTGTACCCGTACGCAGCCGTCCACGCCTTCGACGACAAGGGCCTCAAGGAGCTCGACTCCTACCTCGACCTGGAATGGTCCACGGCGGCGAGCCCGAACTGGCGCGACGTCGACCTGCTGGACGAATGGTCCGTCGGCTCCCTCAAGCCGAAGTCCTCGGTCGACGTCAAGCTGCGGCTGAAGATCGACGCGGACATCCCGGCCGGGCAGGGCGCCGCCTACGTTTCGGCCGACTACGCCAACGAGGACGAGTCGTGCGGCGGTTACCCGGGCCTCGACGACTCCAAGTTCCAGATCCTGGCCAAGGGCAGCGACAGCGACCCGGGCAAGGCCGAGGGCGCCGAGGGCAAGACCGACAACACCACCGAGCAGGGCGGCGTATCCACCACTCCGGTCAACGGATCCGGCGGCAACAGCACCGGCAACGGCTCGCTCGCCGAGACCGGTTCGAGCGACGTTCTGCCGAAGGCCGCCCTGGCGAGCGGCGCGGCACTCGTGCTCGGCGCCGGCGCAGTGGTCATCGCCCGCCGCCGCAAGGCGGGCACCAACGCCTGACCGGGGGCCCTCACTGGTCCGAGTAGCCGATGTCCCCGATCGTCCAGGCGCTGACGTCCTTCAGCGCGACGCGGTACATGCCTCCCGTTTCGGGGATGCCGAAGCTGCCCTGGAGGATCCGGGCGACGTGGAAGTGGAGGTGGGTGGGCCCGTCGCCGTGCTCTGGCCGGTGGTCGTCGCCCTGGGGCGGGGTGAACGCGGTGGCGAACCGCCCCAGGTGCTCGGAGTCCCGCAGGACTTCGGCCACCCGCTCCTTCCACAGGGCTTCCGGGGCCAGCCGTCCCGTGATGACGGCTCCCGGGATCACCACGGTCAGGGACATCCGGCTGCTGTGCTGCGACTCCACCATCGCGGCGATCGCGACGAGCAGGTCGTCAGGATGCTTCATGTTCAGGAGCCTAGTCCGACAGCCTGGTCCGGCGAAGGCTGTCGGGGCGTGGCAGGTATCGGGGCGTCACCAGCCGAGCAGGCCCTCGTCGGCTCGCCTGTCTTCGGTCGGCGCGACGGGGGGCGCCTCGTGGCAGCTGAAGCCGAGGCGGGTCAGTGCCCGGCGCATCTCCCCGGTGGTGAAGTCGCGGCGGTTCTGCCTGGTGATCACTTCCCCGACCTGCATCACGGGGTAGACGTGGTGGCCGATGGTCACGGACACGCCGGTGACCGGCTCGGGCGTGATGCCGCTCATCGACTGCTCGACCTCACTCTTCGTCAGGTCGAAGGGGAAACGGGCGATGACACAGCGCATGGATGCCTCCACGGGGTTGGGGGAGAAACGCCTTCAGGGGACCTGTAGCACTGACCGCTGGAGCGAGTCCCGCTGCCCGGCTACGGGTTGTTCCTCGGGGTGGAGCGACGGGTGCGGGCGGTGGTACGTCCGCTTCCGCCGCCGCCCGTGCCCCGTCTCCTCCGGCCACGGCCGGTGGATCCCGTGCGTTCGCTCTGCTCGGCGGCCGGTGCGGTGACGGTGACGGGCACGCCCGAGGGGGTCCGGGCGCCGGTGATGCGATGCAGTTCGGCCTCGCCCGGGCGGACCCGGACGGCACGCGCGGTGATGCCGGCGTCGGCCACCAAACGGTCCACCGCGCGACGCTGGTGCGGCAGGACCAGGGTGACGACGGTGCCGGACTCGCCGGCGCGGGCGGTACGGCCGCCGCGGTGCAGGTAGTCCTTGTGATCGCCGGGTGGGTCGACGTTGACGACGAGGTCGAGGTCGTCGACATGGATCCCGCGGGCGGCGACGTTGGTGGCCACCAGGACCGTGACGTGGCCGTCCTTGAAATGCGCGAGCGTCCGGTTGCGCTGCGGCTGGGACTTGCCGCCGTGCAGGGCCGAGGCGCGCACACCGACGGACAGCAGGTGCTTGGCCAGCCGGTCGACCGCGTGCTTGGTGTCCAGGAACATGATCACTCGCCCGTCGCGGGCCGCGATCTCGGTCGCGGTGGCGTGCTTGTCGGCGTCGTGCACGTGCAGCAGATGGTGCTCCATCGTGCTGACGGCGCCCGCGGACGGGTCGACCGAGTGGACCACGGGGTCGTGGAGGTAGCGGCGTACCAGCAGGTCGATGTTGCGGTCCAGGGTGGCCGAGAACAGCAACCGCTGGCCGCCGGAACCCACTTGGTCGAGCAGTGCGGTCACCTGCGGCATGAAGCCCATGTCGGCCATCTGGTCGGCTTCGTCCAGAACGGTGACGGCGACCTGGTCCAGCCGGCAGTCGCCCCGGTCGATGAGGTCCTTGAGGCGGCCGGGTGTCGCTACGACGACCTCGGCGCCGCCGCGCAGCGCACTCGCCTGGCGGCCGATCGCCATGCCGCCCACCACGGTGGCGAGCCGCAGCGACAGGGCGCGGGCGTAGGGGGCGAGTGCGTCGGTGACCTGCTGGGCCAGTTCCCGGGTGGGTACGAGGACGAGGGCGAGGGGCTGTCGGGGCTGGGCCCGCTGCCCGTCCAGCCGGGCCAGCACGGCCAGGCCGAAGGCGAGTGTCTTGCCCGAGCCCGTGCGCCCGCGGCCCAGCACGTCCCGTCCGGCCAGCGCGTTCGGCAGCGTGGCCGCCTGGATCGGGAAGGGCACGGTCACGCCCTCGGCGCCGAGCGTGGTCAGCAGACGTGCGGGCATGTCCAGTTCGGCGAACGTCGCGACCGCCGGCAGCGGCTCGGTGAGGGTGACCGGCAGGGCGAACTCCTGTGGGCGTGCGGTGGCGCCTGTCTCCTGCCGGCGGGAACGGTTGCCGCGAGCGGAGCCTGCCGAGCGCGTGGCGCTTCTGTCCGTGCGGAAGCGACCGGAACGGCCGCCGGTACGACGGGTGCGGTTCATGGAGGAACCTTCCTCGATGCGGCGCATCGAGGAACTCCGCTGCGGTGCAGGGCTGCACGCGGATTCACAAGGATGAGCCGAAGGGCATGCGAAAAGCCGGGCCTCTCTGCGCTGAAGCCGGGGCTGTCAAAAATCCGGGATATACAGAGAGTCCGGGGAATCCGGGGAGTCCGGAGAATCCGAGGCATTCGGAAAATCCGGGGAATCCGGGAAAGCAATGAGCTGGGGCCCGCACCCCAAGAGCGCGGGCCCCAGCTACATGGTTCGCGTCAGCGTCAGGCGGGAACGATGTTCTCCGCCTGCGGGCCCTTCTGGCCCTGCGTGACGTCGAAGGTAACCTTCTGGCCTTCCTGAAGCTCGCGGAAGCCGGAGGTGGCGATGTTCGAGTAGTGGGCGAACACGTCAGCGCCGCCGCCGTCCTGCTCGATGAAGCCGAAGCCCTTTTCCGCGTTGAACCACTTCACGGTGCCAGATGCCATATTGAATCTCCCTTGGGGGGCAGTGCCGGAATCCGCACTTTACGGATCCGAGTCGCCGCGATGATCACCCCTCCGGAAAGATCCGGAAAGCTCTGCAAAGAAACAAGTCTCTGGCAACCAAAACTGCAACTGCTATCACGTTAACACAGGTCGGGTGCAAACCCCCACGCGTTTTTCGGACCGACCAAAAATTCTCATCCTCCCGCACCCAGTATTTCTGTACCCGCGGGACTAGGTATCCGCGTCGTGTTCGTCCAGCTTCCGGCGCATTTCCCGGTTCAGGCGGAGGGCGTCGTCCAGCTGGTCCTCCAGAGAGATGATGCGGCACGCGGCCTCGATGGGAGTGCCCTGGTCGACGAGTTCGCGGGCCCGGGCGGCCATGCGCAACTGGCGGCGGGAGTACCGGCGGTGGCCGCCTTCCGAACGCAGGGGAGTGATCAGTTCGGCTTCGCCGATGGCCCGGAGGAAGGCGGGGGTGGTGCCGAGAACGTCGGCGGCCCGCCCCATGGTGTAGGCGGGGTAGTCGTCGTCGTCGAGGTTCCCGGCGACGGGGGCGTTCTCAGCGGGCATAGCACCTTCGTTTCGGATGCGGCGAGGGACCCGGGCGTGCACCCGTGCTCCGACCCTAACTCCGGCAGGCACGCACATGTGACCTCGCCGGGACAGACTTTCTCTGCCGCACCGGCCAGGCTCCATCACTGTCCGGTTCACTGCGCTATGAGCTGGTGTGGGCGAAGCGGCCCAGGGTGTTATTGAATGAGCGTGCGGTCAGGAAAGCGAGCTGAGAGAGCTCCGCATGGACGCCACACCCTCCCCCTCGTCTTCGTCGCCGTTCGACATGGTCAGCAGCGCCTTGGGGCAGTACATCCCGCGCGGCGGAGCGGCGGCGGCCCGTGGTGCCGACGAGCAGGGCGAGCGCGCTGTCCGCCAATACGTACCCGCCGACCCGGCACCCGGCCGTCAGGAGCAGATCCTCGGCGCGGTCAACCTGGACCGGGATCTGAGAATCACCCGCTGCAATCTGGACGCCCCCGTTTTCGCGGGACTGGATGCCGTGACCGGGAGCCCTTTCCTCGATCTTCTGCCTCCCGGGGACGTACCGACGGTCACCCGGCGGTTGCGGCAGGTCCTCGCGACCGGTGAGCCGCACGTCGCCCGGGTCCAGCGCCTGCGGCGCGGCGACGGGTCGGAGCTGGTCGTCTCGATGAGCATCCTGGCCGCCGCGGCGCCTCAGGAGGGCCTGACCGTCTCCCTGATCGCCATGGCCAGGAGGCTGCACCTGTTCGCCGCCGAGACCGCGATCGGCACGTCGCTGGACATCGGCGAGACCGCGCAGTCGCTGGCGGAGTCTCTGCTGGCCTGGGGAGACGTGGCCGCCATCGACCTCGACTTCGCCGTGTGGACGGGCGAGGGGGTCACCGGGCAGCCGCAGGGGCGTATCCGGCTGCGGCGCGCGGCCCTGGTGCCGGACCGGGCCTGGCCCGATGGCTATGTGACTCCTGGCGACGATCTTCCCGGCGATGCGAGTCGCCTTCTGTCGCAAGCAATACGGCGTGACGACGCCGCGCAGGCCATCGTCATACCCGACCGGGAGACGATCGAGCGGGTACTCGGCACCCAGCGGCTGGTGCGTGCCCTGGTGCCCGGTGACCGGGCGGCGGGTGTGGCGTGCATACCGCTGGTCCTCGACGGCGCGCCGCCCGTCGTTCTGGGTGTGGCGGAGGTCTGGCGGCGGGCGGACCGGCCCTTCGCCAACAACGAGTTGCTGGACCTGCAGGAACTGGTGGCCAGGACCTCTCACCACGTCGACCTGGCCCGTCAGCACCAGCGCGAGCACACGCAGGTGCTGGCGTTGCAGCGCCGGCTGCTGCCACGGGCCGGCGGCGACACCATCGAGACGGCCAGCGTCTACCAGCCCACCACCCCCGACAGCGCGGGCGTCGGCGGTGACTGGGTGAACAGCTTTCCGCTACCGGACGGCCGTACCGCCCTGGTGGTCGGTGACGTCGTCGGGCACGGCCTGGGAGCCGCGGCCACCATGGGGCAGCTGAGCATGGAGGCCCGCGCGCTGCTGTCCGCGGGGCTGGCGCCCGACGAGGTGCTGGAGCACCTGGACGAGACCGTGAGCCTGCTGGACGACGCGGAGTCCGGGCTGGCGGCCGGCTACAGCGCCCTCGGGTCGACCTGCTGCATCGCCGTGTACGACCCCGTCGGCCACCACGTGGCACTGTCCAGCGCCGGCCATCTGCCCCCGGTCCTGGTGCCTCCCGACGGGACGGCCGCCCCGCTCGCGGTCCGCACCCACCCCGGCCTGGGCGCCGAGTTCGCGCTGCGGGAACCGTTCGACGTGCACGCGTTCGCCGCACCCCCGGGCTCGCTGCTCGCCCTCTACACCGACGGCCTGGTGGAGGATCCCGCCGTATCGATCGACGAGGGCATCGGCAGGCTGGCGGACGCCGTGTCCACGGTGCACCCCTGGGATTCGCTGCAGCAGGCCGCGCGGCGCGTGGTCGCCGCGGTGGCGCCTGTGCGCCGGCGCGACGACGTGACCCTGCTGCTCGCGCGCATGATCGGCTACCGCAAGGGGGACACCGCGACCTGGCGTCTGCCCGCCCGCGACGACGCGGCCGCCCGGGCCCGCACGCTGGTCGCCGCGCTGCTGGGGCAGTGGCGCACCAGGGACGACACCCGGGACAACGTGCTGCTGGTGGTCAGCGAGCTGGTCGCCAACGCGGTCCGCTTCGCCCGCGGACCCATCACGGTACGGCTGATCAGGGCCGGCCACGGGCTGCTGTGCGAGGTGGGCGACACCGGCAACGGCAGGCCGCGGCTGGGCCGCACCGGGCTCCTCGACGACGGTGGTCGTGGCCTGCACGTCGTACACAGCCTGACCACCCGGTGGGGGGTGCGGTGGACGGACACCGGCAAAGTGGTCTGGGCGGCGGTCGCGAGGTGACGCGGGCGCGGGTGGGGCGGGTGGGGTCCGCTCGCGCTACAGCCACTCCCCTGCCAGGGCGGTGGCCGTGAGGCCGGGGGCCGCCGCGTACAGGACGGCACGATCGCCCGGTTTCTGCCGCCCGGCGTCGTGCGCCCTGCGCAGGATGTCGAACACGGCGGCGCCTCCGCGGTTGCCGCTGGTGTAGCTGTCCCGGCTGTGGTCCAGCAGCCCCGACGGCCACCCGTCGGGCATCGTCTGCTCCATGTACTCCAGCACCCGGGTCCCGCCGGGGTGCGCGAGCAGAACGTCGGGGTGCCAGGAGTCGGGGTCGTCCTGGTAGCGGACGCGCAACCACTCCCACATCGCGGTGACCGTCTCCTGTACGGCGCGCGGCCCGCGCCGGTCCATCACGAAGTGGGTGCCGTCCGCCCGTGTCTCCAGGCGGTGCAGGTCCTGGGTGCCGGGCAGAGTGTGGTGCCAGGCGGCGTCCAGCCGCAGTATCGACTCGGGCCTCGGGCGGCCCGTGACCACCGCGGCGACCGCGGTGTCCGCGAACAGCAACCGGACGATCAAGGACTCCAGAGTGTCGTCCGCGGGCTGGTAGGTCGTGCTCAGCGCCTCCGCGATCACGACCAGGACCACCCGGTCGGGGTCCGCGGCCACGAGATCCGCCGCCAGCGCCAGGGAGCGGGTCCCGGCGATGCAGGCCCACTGCGTGGCCGGCAGCAGCATCACGTCACCTCGGAGCGGGAGCTTGTTGGCCAGGGTGACGTCCAGCCCCGGCAGCGCCGGGGTGGTGGAGTGACTGGTGATCAGGCAGTCCACGTCCGCGGCGTCCAGCCCGGCGATCTGCAGGGCCCCGCGCGCCGCATGCTCGCCGTAGGACTGCACGGCCGCCCAGGCCGGCGCGGTGCGCTCCTGGACGGTCTGCGGCGCGGGTATCGCCTCAAGGGCGGCGATCACGCGGTCCACGTCCTGCTCGGTGAACCCGTCGCGGGCCAGCGCCTCTCGGGCCGGCCCGATGCTGGCGGCCGGCAGGCCGCTCCCGTTGCCGGGCGCGACGGCGGTCTCCAGTGGCAGCATCCACCCGCGGGTTTCGATGCCCGTACTGGCCGCGATGCCGTCGATCCGCGGCGCCCACGCCGCGTGCGGGTGCCGGCCGCGCACTTCCGCCACGATCTGGCTGGTCTCCACGGTGTGCTTGCCATGTATCACGGCAGGAGGGCACAGGTAAGCGGCCACAATTGGCACCTTTCTACAGGGAAAAGGGGGGAGAACGTCACGAATGCTGTGTCATGCGTCATGTGCCATGTGCCATGCATCACTTCAGCACTTCGCGTCCAAGTCGATACCGATACGCCCCACTTAGGGCGTCGGCATCCGTTTCGAGCATGAGGGCCAAATGGACATTTACGCTGTGATCTGAGCAACTTGGGCAGTTTGCAATGTGTGTGACACGGCGCACACTGCGGAAGGTCCGGGTCCGGAGTCCGGCGCTGACGAGTTCCTCACACATCTCCGTCAGCCTGACGATCATGGCTTCATCAACGCGTCGTCTCGGGATACCGGCCGCAGGCCTGGCCCTGCTCCTCGCGCTCACCGGGTGCGGCGGAACGGGGATGACCGCCGGGACGGCCTCCGCGACCACCGCCCCCGGCACGACCCCCGCCAGTCCCGAGCAGGCCTCCCCGAGCAGCACCAGCCCGGCACGGCTGCCCGGCCTGGGACCCCGGACCATGGCCGAAGTCCCCGACAACACACGCCAGGTCGTCCTGGTCACCGGCCAGGACAAGAACTCCCCCACGTCACAGGTGGTGCTCTACCGACGCACCGGCACGGGCTGGGAACCGGGACCAACCTGGCCGGCCCACAACGCCCTCAAAGGCTGGACGGACGACCACCGCGTCGGCGATCTCCGCTCACCCATCGGCGTGTTCACCCTCACCGACGCCGGCGGGCTGCTCACCGACCCCGGCACCAAACTGCCGTACCACCAAGGGCGCGGATTCACCATCAACGGCACCGGCTTCGAAGGCGAGCCACTCGCGGGCTCCTTCGACTACGTCGTGGCCATCAACTACAACCGCCAACCCGGCACCTCACCCCTCGACTGGACCCGCCCACTCGGCGCGGACAAGGGCGGCGGCATCTGGCTGCACGTCGACCACGGCGGGCCCACACAGGGCTGCGTGAGCGTGGCGCAGCAACACATGCGGGAGCTGCTGCGGACCCTCGATCCCGCCCAGCACCCGGTGGTCGTCATGGGGGACGCCGCGTCTCTCCAACGCTGACGCGAGCGAACCAAGTACAAAGTGGCTGCGTCGAGTTACAACTAGGGCCTGTCCGTGTCCACGCCTGGGCCAGGGCGTCGGTGATCGCGTCCGTCCTGGCCCAGCGTGATCGCTGCCGCCGTGCCCAGCGTGCCCTCCGTCGGGATCGGGCGGACCGTGGTGTCACGGTTGCCGATGAGGCGGGCCAGGGCGGCGGCGTGCGGTTGCAGGCGGCCGTGTTCGAAGAGGACCAGGGTTACGCGGGTTCCCGGGGGCGGGGTCAGGCGGCGGTACTGGGCGTAGGTGACCGCGTCGCAGCCCGAGTACCAGCCCATCTCCGGTTCGTAGCCGGTGACCAGGAGGCAGGGGCCGTCCGCCGCGAGCCGCTCGGCGACCGGGACGGTGGAGCGGCTGAGGCGGTCGGGGCCCCAGCCCGCGTCGGGGGTGCCGTCGGCCCAGGAGCGGGCCTTGTTGGCGTACACGGCCTCCTCGTGGGCCATGTACGGCTCGTGGTCCTGGAGCCCGGCCCAGATTCCGGCCGCCAGGGCCAGGACTGCAGGCCGGGCAGCAGGGCGCCCAGGCCGACGATCAGCAGGAGCTGCTGGCCCACCGCGGCGAGGGTCAGGGCGACGGCGACGACGAGCGCCGCTCGGGTTCTGCTCCTGATTGACATTCCCGCGACGCCTCCACCATGCTTGTGCTAATTCATTAATGGAAGCACACTGAAAACGAAGCTCACTGAAAACGGTGGAAGGTGACGTGGTCGAGTACCGGATCGACCGTGGCAGCGGCGTACCGGCCTATGTGCAGATCGTCGAGCAGACCGAACGAGCGCTTCGGATGGGCACGTTGAAGGTCGGGGACAAGTTGCCCACGGCCAAGGAGGTGGTGGCGGCCACCGCCATCAACCCCAACACCGTGCTGCGGGCCTACCGCGACATGGAGCAGGCCGGCCTGGTCGAACTGCGCCGCGGACTGGGGACCTTCGTGACGCGGTCGCTCGCGCGGCCCGGCGCGGAGGACGCCTCGCCCCTGCGCGCGGAGCTCACCGAATGGACGGCACGCGCACGGGCGGCGGGATTGGAACGGGCCGACATCCTGGCCCTGGTCACAGCCGCCCTGGACGCCCACGACAACAGCAACGAGCAGAACAGCCACACCCCGGGCGACCGGGAGCGGAAAGAGGAGGACGCATGACCGGGCCTGACGCGCCGGCCGCGCTGCGCGCCACGGGACTCGGATTCCGGTACCGGGCGCGGGGCGGCTGGGCCCTGCGGGACTGCGAGTTCACCGTGCCCAGCGGCCGTATCACCGCCCTCGTCGGACGCAACGGCGCCGGCAAGAGCACCCTGCTGCACCTGGCCGGCGGCCACCTGCGCCCCGGCACCGGGGAGCTGCGCGTACTGGACGCCGTACCGGGGACACCCGACGCGCGCACCAGGGTCTCCCTGCTCACCCAGGACAAGCCGCTCTACCCCCGCTTCACCGTGGCGGACACCCTGCGCATGGGCGAGAAGCTGAACTCCACGTGGGACCGGGCGGCCGCCGAGCAGATCGTCCGCGAGGGCGGCATCCCGCTCGCCGCCCGCGTCGGCGAGCTGTCCCCCGGACACAGCACCCGCGTCGCGCTCGCCCTGGCGCTCGGCAAGCGGCCCGAACTGCTGCTGCTCGACGAGCCGATGGCCGACCTCGACCCCGTGGCACGAGGCGAGATCATGGCGACGCTGATGACCGAGGCCGCCGAGCACGGCACGAGCATCGTGCTGTCCTCGCACGTCCTGCCCGAACTGGAGCAGACCTGCGACTGGGTGCTGCTGCTGCGGGACGGCCGCGTCGAGCTGAGCGAGGACGTCGAGGCGCTGCGCGAGAGCCACGCCGTACTGACCGGACGCGCCGACCAGGACGACACCCTGACCGCACCGCACACCGTCGTACGCCGCCGTGCCAGTGGCAGACAGATGACCACCCTGATACGGCAGCGTGGACCGCTGCGCGGCGACTGGCACGTCGAGCGGCCCAGGCTGGAGGACATCCTGAGCGGCTACCTCGCGGCCGGCGACACGGTGCGCCCGGCCGACGCGAAGCGGACGGAGGCGGCGGCGTGAACGGCTCCCCCAGGCCCGGCTCCCCCAGGCCCGGCTCGCCCCGGTACGGCTCTCCCCGATACGGCACCCTCTGGAACGGCTCCCTCTGGCTCGCCTGGCGTCAGCAGCGGGTACTGGTCGGCATCGGCGCGGCCGTACTGGCCACCGCCGCGGCGATCGCCGCGTACTCCCGCTCGGGCATGCTGGACGCCCTGCGCAGCGGGCTGTTCGACCACTGCGATCCCGGGCCGCTGTCCTGCACGCAGTCCGACACCGGCCTGCCCCTCCTGCTGGACATCGAGCCGCTGACGTACCTCGGCACGCTGAACATCGCCCTGCCCGTCATCATCGGCGTCTTCTGGGGCGCCCCCCTGCTGGGCCGCGACCGCGAACTGGGCACGCACCGCATGGTCCTCGCCCAGGGCGTGAGCCGAGGCCAGTGGTTCGCCTCCCGGTTCGCTCTCGCCGCGGTGACCACGGTGGTCCTCTCCGGGCTGCTCGCGGGAGTGTTCGCGTGGTGGTGGCGACCGGCCGCCGACCGGAGCTTCGGCCTGTTCTGGTACGAGACCACGGCCCTGAGCGGCTCGGGCCCGCGGGTCGTCGCAGCTGCCCTGTTCGGCCTGGCGGCGGGCACGCTGCTGGGGCTGCTGACCCGCCGGGTCCTGGAAGCGATGGGCCTGACCGTCCTGGTGACCGCGGCGACGACCCTTCTGCTGGAGTGGACGCACAAGACGCGCCTGCTGGTACCACCGCACACCTACACCAGCGCCGGCAGCATCCCCAAGCCCCCCATGGGCGAGAAGTGGTCCACCGGTGACTACGGCCTGATCACCGCCTCCGGCCGCCGCGACGACGTGATGAACTGCCCCTTCCCGTCAGGTGCTCAGCTCAAGGAGTGCATGACCCAGCACGGGTACGTCGCCCGCTTCTACGAGGCCAACCCCGCAGGCGACTACTGGACCTTCCAGTGGATCGACACCGCCGTCCTCGGTGGCCTCGCCCTCCTGCTCACGGCCGTCACCGTGCTGCTCCTGCGCCGCCGGATCTGACCGCGCCGAACCACCGCATCCGCCCTTCATCCCCTCACCCGGGGTCCCCCTTTGTACGGAGGTCGCTTCGCCATGCCCGCCGACGCCACGTCACCGAAGAAGCTGCGCAACAACCGCGCCGCCCTCACTCACAAGATCGGTTACGCCGTGCGCCACCCCGGCCGCGTCGTCCCGTACCTCAGCCGGGCCGGCCGAGACGCCTGGCTGAGCCTGAAGCACCGCGACCACGTCGGCTACTACCGGGCCGTCATGGCCTCGGACACCCGCCGCAACCCGGAGGTCGCGGTCGGCAGTCGGAGCCACGACCGCTGGCTGGCGCTCGGGCAGATGCAGTTCGACTACCTCATCGAGCACGGGCTGCGCCCCGAACACCGCATGCTCGACATCGGCTGCGGCAACCTGCGCGGCGGCTGGCGCTTCATCAACCACCTCGACACCGGCAACTACTACGGCATCGACATCTCGCCCGACATCCTGATGGCCGCCAAGAAGACCCTCACCGAGCGCGAACTCCAGGCCAAACTGCCGCACCTGACCATCACCGGCGACCTCACCCTGGACTTCCTGCCCAGCGACCATTTCGACGTCATCCACGCGCACAGCGTCTTCTCCCACTCGCCGCTGGACGTCATCGAGGAATGCCTGGCCCACGTCGGCCGCGTGCTGACGCCGACCGGCTTCTTCGACTTCACCTTCGACCGCACCGAGGGCACCGAACACCAGGTGCTGCGCGAGGACTTCTACTACCGCACCGAGACCCTGCTGGCCCTGGCGCGCAAGCACGGTCTGCACGCGCGCTTCATGGAGGACTGGGAGGAGCGCCCGCACGGCCAGTCGAAGATACGCGTCAGCCGCTCACCCCTGGCCGTCGAGTCGGTCCGTCCTGCCCGCGACGCCAGGCCGTAGACCGGCGGGTGTGGAACTCCGCTGCTGTCGCGGGCCGATGAAGGCGGTGGCGGCAGCCGTGGCGAGGACCAGCACGGCCGCTACGCAGAAGGCGTTCCGGGCACCTGTCAGCGCGGCGCTCCCGTGCGCGCCGGACGCGGCGGTGTGGAAGAAGACGCTGCCGAGCAGGGCGACGCCGAGGGTGCCGCCGAGTTGCTGGACGGCGTTGAGCAGGCCGGCCGCCGAGCCGGTCTCGTGCGGGCGGACGTGGTGCAGGGCGGTGGTGAAGAACGGCACGGCGTACAGGCCCTGGCCGAGACCGGCCACCGCGAGCGCCGGGAGCAGCGGCCACGGGTAGGAGCCGGGCCGGCCGGTGCCGTACACCACCGCCGCGGCCACGGTGCCGGCGAGCAGGGCCAGCAGGCCGACGGACATGACGCGGGCACCGTAGCGCGGTACGAGCCAGGCGCCGGCGGCCCAGGACGACAGGGCCATCGCGACCGACCACGGCAGCAGGGTGAAGCCCGCCGTCAGCACGTCGCTGTGCAGCCCCACTTGCAGCTCTACCGCGATCACCAGCATCAGACCGTTGACCGCGGCGAAGAAGAGCACGGACGCCATCAGGGCGGCGGGGAAGCCGATCCCGCGGAACAGGCTCGGCTCGACCAGCGGGCTGCGACCCCGCCGCCCGCGCCACCGCTGATGGAGAGCGAAGCAGGCCAGCAGTGCGCAGCCCACGACCGGCAGTGCCCGGCACCAGCCCGGCCACCCCAACGCGCCGCCCTGAATCAGGGGATGGACGACCAGACCGGTGCCCAGCACCGCCAGCACCGTACCGGTGAGGTCGAGGCGCGGCCGCCGGGCGGCACGGTCCTCGCGCAGCAACGGACTGGCCAGCAGGACCGCGGCGCCGAGGGGGACGTTGACGAGAAACACCGCGCGCCACGTGGAGCCGAAGAGATCGGCGTGGGTCAGCACGCCGCCGAGCGCGGGACCGGTGACGGCGGCCAGACCCATGACAGGGCCGACCGAGCCCATGGCCCGAGCCAGCTCGCGGCCGTCGAACAGCGCACGGATCATGCCGATGGTCTGCGGGATGATGAGCGCCGCGGCGGCTCCCTGCACGGCCCGTACGGCGATCAATGCCCCGGTGGACGGGGCCAGCGCGCACGCCGGCGAGGCGAGGGTGAAGGCGGCCATTCCGGCACGGAAGACCCGCCGGCGGCCGGCGATGTCGCCCAGACGCCCGCCCGTGATCAGGAAGACGGCAAAGGGCAGCGTGTAGGCGGCGCTGAACCACTGGATGGCGGCGTCGGAGCCGCCGAGGTCGGCACGGATCACCGGCGCGGCGACGGTCATGACGGTGGCGTCGAGCAGGTTCATCGCCTCGGCGAGCAGGAGCACCGCCAGCGCGGCCCACCGGTGCGGGTGGGGGGTGGTGGTTGTGGGTTCGTACGGCATGGAGCGACCGTGCGCGAAGCCGCGACGACGCTTCCACTTTCGCCAGCAGAGTGAACGAATTTTCCACCATGCCGCCTTGAATGCATGATTCTCACATGCTGGACGACATCGATCGCGGTCTCATCCACGCCCTGCACATCGACGGACGGGCGCCGTTCAGCACGATCGCCGAGGTTCTCGGCGTCTCGACGCAGACCGTCTCCCGCCGCTACCGGCGGCTGTGCGCCGAGGCGTCGCTGCGGGTGGTGGGTCTGGCCGACCCCCAGCGGGCCGGGCGCACGCAGTGGCTGCTGAGGCTCACCGCCGGCCCGCACTCCGCGCAGGACCTCGCGGCAGCGCTCGCCCGCCGCGCCGACACCTCCTGGGTCATGCTGGCCTCGGGCGGCACCGAGATCGTCGCGGTCGTGCACACGTCCACCGCCGACGGCCCGGCCGGACATGCGCTGCTGCTGCACGACATCCCGCGCACGGCCGGCATCACCGCCGTCTCCGCGCACTGCGTGCTGCACACCTACCTCGGCGGACCCACGGCGTGGTACGGCCGCGAGCAGACTCTCGACGCCGCGCAGCGCCGCCGCCTCCAGCCCGCCCCCGCGCCCGCCCGACCCGCGCAGCAGGCCCTCACCCCCGCCGACGGCGACCTGCTCGCCGCCCTCCGGCGCGACGGCCGGGCCCCCCTCACCGACCTCGCCGCGGCCACCGGCTGGTCGCCCGCCTCCGTTGCCCGCCGGCTGGCCGACCTGCGGGCCGGCGGCGCACTCTTCTTCGACGTCGATCTCGACGCCGCCCTGCTGGGCGTCACCACACAGGCAATGCTGTGGATGGCCGTCGGCCCCGCCCACCTCGACCACGTCGCCCGCACACTGGCCGGGCACCCCGAACTCGCCTACGTGGCCGCCGTCACCGGCCCCAGCAACCTGGTGGCCGAGGCCCTGTGCCCCGACCCGGCAGCCCTGCATCGCTACCTCATCGAAAAGGTGGGGTCCCTGGAAGCGATCCGCAGCCTGGAAACGGCCCCCATCCTGCGCACGATCAAGGCAGCGGGCCCGCTCCCGTCCGCGGCTCGAACCGGCGCAATCCGCCGTCGCAACGTGTGAGAGACATCTCGACGCCTCGTGTTTACTATGTACGCACTTTCTTAGGTGAACCTAACTAGTAGATGTTCACGCACGTTGGCGTCAACCCGCTCAAAAGTGCCATCAATCCAGCCCGCACCCACGCGTACGCCGTACACAGCGACCCAACAACCAAGGAGCCCCCGGTGACGACCACCACGCGAACCACCGACCGGCCGCCGGAGCCCGTCGCCGAGCCGACCCCCGGCCAGGCCCTGATCCGTGTCCTGGAGCCGGTGCGCCCCCGCCTCGTCACCGCGATCGTTCTCGCCGCCCTGGCCGCCGTGCTCGGCGTGGCGGGCTTCACCCTGGTCGCCCTGGCCCTGCGCGAACTGCTCGCCGCCGACCCGGACGGCTGGACGGTGGCGCTGCTCCTGGCCGGTGCGCTCGCCGGCCTGCTCGCCCGGTTCGGGCTGCGGGCCTGGTCGTTCCACATCTCGCACATCGCGTCGTACGACCTCGAAGTCCACCTGCGCACCCGGCTGGCCGAGCACCTCGGACGGCTGCCGCTGGGCGAGGTGCAGCGGCTCGGCGCCGGCGCCGTGAAGAAGGTGGCGCAGGACGACGTACGAGCCCTGCACGCCGCCGTGGCCGACTCCACCCCCATGCTGGGCTTCGGCATCGCCCAGCCCGTGGCCGCCCTGGTCGCGCTCGGCGTGCTGGACTGGCGGCTGCTGCTCGCGGCGCTGGCGATCGTGCCGATCGTGATCGTCGGCATGCGCCTCGCCACCCGCGACTACGGCGACAACCGGCGCCGCTACGACGAGGCCAACGAGGCGATCAACGCCGCCGTGGTCGAGTTCGTGCAGGGCATGCCGGTGGTCCGCACGTTCGACGACGGCACGGGCTCCTTCCGCCGGTTCGCCGAGCGCGTCCACGACTTCACCGCCGCCACCACCGCCTGGCAGAACACCAGCAAGCCCGCCATGATCCTCTCCCGGGTGGCCATCGCTCCGCTGCCCACGCTGGTGCTCGTGCTCGCCGTCGGCACCTGGCTGACGGCGGACGGCTCGATGTCCCCGGCGGCCCTGATCGGGGCGCTGGTCGTGGGCACCCTGCCCGTCGAGTCGGTCATGCCGCTGATGCAACTGACCCACCAGATCAACGAGTCGACGGCCGCCGCCGCCCGGATCGCCGACGTGCTGGACACACCGCCCCTGCCCGAGCCGGACCAGCCGCGCGATCCGGCCGACGGCTCGATCCGCTTCACCGGCGTCACCTTCACCTACGGCGGCGAGAGCCGCCCGGCCCTGGAGGGCATCGACCTCGACATCCCGGCCGGCACCGTGTGCGCCCTGGTCGGTCCGTCCGGGTCGGGCAAGTCGACCATCGCCCGGCTGATCCCCCGCTTCTGGGACGTCACCGAGGGCGAGGTGAGCGTGGGCGGCGTGGACGTACGCCGGATACCGGCGCAGTCCCTGCTGCGCCACGTCTCCCTGGTCTTCCAGGACCCGTTCCTGCTCCAGGGCACGATCGCCGAGAACATCCGGCTCGCCCGCCCCGACGCCACCGACGAGCAGGTACGGGCCGCGGCACGCGCCGCCCAGGCGCACGACTTCATCCGCGCGCTGCCCCAGGGCTACGACACCCCGGTCGGCGAGCGCGGCGCGCACCTGTCGGGCGGGCAGCGGCAGCGCGTCACCATCGCCCGCGCCGTCCTGGCCGACGCCCCCGTCGTCGTCCTCGACGAGGCGACGGCGTTCGCCGACCCGGAGAACGAGGCGGCCATCCAGGACGCCATCGCCGAACTGACCCGCGACCGCACGGTCGTGGTGATCGCCCACCGGCTGTCCACCGTGGTCGACGCCGACCAGATCGTCGTACTCGACGAGGGCCGGATCACCGAACGCGGCACCCACCGGCAACTGCTGGACCTGCGCGGCCGCTACGCCCGCCTGTGGGACCACCACCAGCGCGCCCGCTCCTGGGGCCTGGACACGCACGGCAGGACCACGCACGGCACGACCACGCACGGCACGAAGACGGACGAGGAAACGGCGGTACGGTCATGAAGCGCATCCTGCGTCTGATGATGCTCTCGGCGGGAAGCTACCGACGGCAGTACGCGCGCTGCCTGCTGTCCTCCCTGTTCGCCTCCCTCGCCCAGGCGGCCGCCTACACCACGCTCGTCCCCCTCCTCTACGAGCTGTCCCGCCCCGAGGTCGACGAGGCCGCCGCCTGGGGCTGGGTCGCCGTCTTCACCGCCTGCTGGGCGATCGAGACCGCGCTGCGCCTGTACGAACTGCGGTTCCAGTACGGGCACTGGGCGGACGTCCTGGCCGACGTACGGCTGCGGCTGGGTGAACGGCTGCGCACCATGCCCCAGCAGGAGCTGGAGCGCCGGGCCACGGGAGACCTGACGACCGTGGTCGGCGGCAACGCCGCCAACGCCACCATGGGCATCTCCACCATCGGCCTGCTGTTCCTGCAGCTGGTCACCGTGCCTGCGGTGCTCGGCGTGGTGATCCTCGCGCTCGACTGGCGGCTCGGCCTGGTCCTCGCCGTCTCGACGCCGTTCGCGGTGTTCTTCGTACGGCGGATGCAGCGGCTGTCCGGCTCCGGGTTCCGGCGGGTGGACGCGGCGGACGCGCGGGCCGCCGACCGGATCGTGGAGTACGTGCAGGGCCTGCCCGTACTCAAGGCGACCGGCCAGGTGGGGCACGCCTCCCAGCGGCTGACCGAGGCGCTGGAGGACCAGGGCCGGGTGATGACCAAGATCCAGCAGGGGCTCACCCGGCCGGGGGCGCTGGCCGCCGGAACGGTGCAGATCTGCCTGGTCGCGATGGCCGCCGTCGGCGCGGCCCTCGTCCTCGACCTGCGGATGTCCGCGCCGCTGCTGTTCGCGGTGACCGCCGGTGCCGTGCGCTTCGCCGAACCGCTGGCCACCGCCGCCTCGATGACCTCCCTGTTCGAACTCACCGACGCGGCCATGGAGCGTGTGGGCGAGGTCCTCGACTCCCGCCCGCTGCCGGCCGGAGACCCGGACGCGCGCATCGAGCGTTTCGACCTCGCCTTCGAGGACGTCACCTTCCGATACGGCGACGACGGCCCGCCCGTCCTCGCCGGACTCACCTTCACCGCGCCGCAGCGCAGCCTCACGGCTCTGGTCGGCCCATCCGGCTCCGGCAAGACGACCGTCACCCGACTGCTGACCCGCTACGCCGACCCGGCCCACGGCACCGTCCGGATCGGCGGGAAGGACCTGCGGGACCTCGACCCGGCGGAGATCTACCGCCATGTGTCCGTCGTCTTCCAGGACGTCTACCTCTTCGACGACACCATCCGGGCCAACATCGCCATGGCCCGCCCGGACGCGACCGGCGAGGAGATCGAGTCGGCGGCACGCGCGGCGAACGTCCACACCTTCGTCTCCCGGCTGCCCCACGGCTACGACACCCGCGTGGGCGAGATCGGCGCCCGGCTCTCCGGCGGGGAACGCCAGCGCATCTCCATCGCCCGGGCCATCCTCAAGGACGCGCCGATCGTGCTGCTGGACGAGCCCACCGCAGCGCTGGACACCGAGAGCGAGGTGGCGGTGCAGCAGGCCGTCGACGCGCTGGTGGCCGACAAGACCGTGCTCGTCATCGCGCACCGGCTGTCCACCGTGGCCGGGGCGGACCAGATCCTCGTCCTGGAGGACGGCCGGATCACCGAACACGGCACGCACACGGCCTTGTTGGAGGCGGACGGCAGGTACGCGGCCATGTGGTCGGCCCAGACCCGCGCCCGCCACTGGCGGGTCCCC
>NZ_BJND01000025.1 GCF_006539505.1 Streptomyces spinoverrucosus | reverse complement strand
ACGCCTCGCCCCGCTCCTGGACAACGACCGTCACACGATCGAGCTGTTCACCGCCCTGCTGCTGTCCCTCCCCGGCAGCCCGATCCTCTACTACGGCGACGAGATCGGCATGGGCGACAACATCTGGCTCGGCGACCGGGACGCCGTGCGCACCCCGATGCAGTGGACGCCGGACCGCAACGCGGGCTTCTCCACCTGCGACCCCGGCCGGCTCACCCTCCCGACCATCATGGACCCGGTCTACGGCTACCAGGTCACCAACGTCGAGGCGTCCATGGCGTCCCCGTCGTCGCTGCTGCACTGGACCCGCCGGATGATCGAGATCCGCAAGCAGAACCCCGCCTTCGGACTCGGCTCATACACCGAACTGCAGTCGTCGAACCCCGCGGTGCTCGCCTTCCTGCGTGAATACGAGGACGACCTGGTGCTGTGCGTCAGCAACTTCGCCCGGTTCGCCCAGCCGACCGAGCTGGACCTGCGCGAGTTCGCCGGCCGGCATCCGGTCGAGCTGTTCGGCGGGGTGCGGTTCCCCGCCATCGGTGAGCTGCCGTATCTGCTGACCCTGGGGGGTCACGGCTTCTACTGGTTCCGGCTCGTCCGAGTCGCATCTCGTATCGGCCGACGACTGTGAGCGTGCGCCGACGAAAGGAGGCGTCACCATGACGAAGACCGCATCCCTCCTGCCGAGCGACAGTGGGCTCACCGCGTCCATGTCCTCACTCGACGGGCTGCTGCGCGAGTGGCTGCCCCGGCAGCGCTGGTTCGCCGGCAAGGACCGGCCCGTCACGGACCTGCGCCTGCTGTCGCTGACGGAGCTGTTCCCGGGCTGTCTGCATCTGCTGGTGCACGCCGGTCACGCGGGCGGGCACACCGCTCTCGCCGGGGTGCCCTCCCCCTGGGGCACTCCCCCGCCCGGGGACTGCTACCAGCTGTTCCTCGGCGTCCGGGAGCATCCGTCGCCGCGCCTGGGCCGGGCCCTGATCGGCCAGGCGCAGGACGGCCCGCTGGCGGGGATGACGGTCTACGACGCCCTTCAGGACCTCCGTTCGGCGCAACTGCTGCTGGAACGTCTGCGGCACCCGGGCACCGCCGGGCCGCTGCGCTTCGAGGCCGACCCGGCCAAGCCGGTCCCGGCCGGACTGGTGCCGCGGGTGCTGGACGCCGAGCAGTCGAACTCCTCGCTGGTGTACGGCGACGAGTTCATCCTGAAGGTATTCCGGCGCATCCAGCCCGGCATCAACCCCGACCTCGAAGTGCCGGGCGCGCTGGCCGGACAGGGCTGCGACCGGGTGCCCGCGCCCGTGGCCTGGTTCCACACCACCCAGCCGCAGGAGGCCACGCTCGGGGTGCTCCAGCCCTTCCTGCGCAACGCCTCCGACGGCTGGACCCTCGCCCTGCACGCGCTCGCCACCGGCAGCGACTTCACCGCCGAGGCGCGTGCGCTGGGGCGGGCCACGGCCGAGGTGCACCTGGCGCTGGCCGCGGCGTTCGCCGCCGGCGGGCGGTGCGAGAACGGGCGTATGGCGGCGGCGATGACCGAACGCCTGGACGCCGCCGCGCACAGCGTTCCGGCGCTGAGGCCGTTCGTGCCCGGGCTGCGGTCGGCGTTCAGCGCGCTGCTGACGTGCGACGCCGGGCCGCCGGCCCAGCGCATTCACGGCGATCTGCATCTGGGGCAGGTGCTGCGGGCGGGCCGCGAGTGGTTCGTGATCGACTTCGAGGGCGAGCCGTCCCGTCCGCTCGCCGAACGGCGCAGCGCCCAGTCCCCCGTCCGGGACATCGCGGGCATGCTGCGCTCCTTCGACTACGCGGCCCGGCAGCGCCGGCCCTGGCGCCCGCAGTGGGCGCGCCGCTGCCGGGAGGCCTACTGCGCGGGCTATGCGGCCCGGGCGGGCTGGGATCCCCGTAAGAAGCACGGCCTGCTGCGTGCTTATGAGACGGATCGGGCGGTGTACGAGGCACTGTACGAGGCCAGGCACCGCCCGGACTGGCTCCCCGTACCCATGGCGGCGATCGAACGACTCGCCGTGAGAGGAGACTGAAAAGCCGTGGCGCTGCGCGACATCTCATCCCCGAAAGGCCCCGGCCCGCTCCCGTCGGCTCGAACGCCCGGCGCGAGCGCGCCCGAGCTGGACCCGGCAGACCGGGAGCGCCTGCTGGCGGGCGCGCATCACGACCCGCACGCCCTGCTCGGCGCGCATCCCGTCCCCGGCGGGATCGCCGTGCGGGCGCTCCGGCCGTTCGCGAGCGCGGTGAGCGTGCTGGCCGAGGGGAAGCGGGTCGCGCTCACATCGGAGGGCGACGGCCTCTTCTCGGCCGTACTGCCGATGAAGACGATCCCCGAGTACACGCTGCTGGTGGCGTACGGGGAGGACGAGTACGAGGTCCATGACCCGTACCGATTCCTGCCCGCCCTCGGTGAGCTCGATCTGCATCTGATCAGGGAGGGTCGGCACGAGCAGCTGTGGCAGGCGCTGGGCGCCGAGCCGATGACGCATCAGGGCGTGACCGGTACCCGGTTCACGGTGTGGGCGCCGAACGCGCGCGGGGTGCGGGTCGCCGGGGACTTCTGCTACTGGGACGGGACGGCGTTCCCGATGCGGTCGCTGGGTGCCTCCGGGGTGTGGGAGCTGTTCCTGCCGGGCATCGGGGAGGGCACCCGGTACAAGTTCGAGATCACCTCACGGTACGGCCACCGGTTCCTGAAGGCCGACCCGATGGCACGCCGCGCGGAGGTGCCCCCGGACACGGCGTCGATCGTGACGGCCTCACACTACGAGTGGGGCGACCAGGAGTGGATGGCGCACCGTGGGGACAGGCCGGTGCACCAGGCGCCGTTCTCGGTGTACGAGGTCCATCTTCCGTCGTGGCGCCCTGGGCTGACGTACCGTCAACTCGCCGAGGAACTCCCAGCGTATGTCAAGGACCTCGGCTTCACGCACGTCGAGCTGATGCCGGTCGCCGAGCACCCCTTCGGCGGCTCCTGGGGCTACCAGGTCACCGGCTTCTACGCGCCGACGGCCCGGCTCGGCACCCCGGACGACTTCCGGTACTTCGTGGATGCCTGCCACCGGGCCGGGATCGGCGTGATCATGGACTGGGTGCCGGCGCACTTCCCGAAGGACGACTGGGCGCTGGCCCGGTTCGACGGGGACGCGCTGTACGAGCCCGGGAACGCGCAGCGGGCGGAGCATCCGGACTGGGGGACGTACGAGTTCGACTTCGGGCGCACCGAGGTGCGCAACTTCCTGGTCGCCAACGCGGTGTACTGGTGCGAGGAGTTCCACATCGACGGGCTGCGCGTGGACGCCGTCGCCTCGATGCTCTACCTGGACTACTCGCGGGACTCCGGCCAGTGGACGCCGAACGTCCATGGCGGGCGGGAGGACCTGGACGCGGTGGCGTTCCTGCAGGAGATGAACGCGACGGTGTACCGGCGGGCGCCCGGTGTCGTGACGATCGCCGAGGAGTCCACGGCCTGGGGCGGGGTGACCCGGCCGACCGACAGCGGCGGCCTGGGCTTCGGGCTGAAGTGGAACATGGGCTGGATGCACGACTCGCTCGAATACATGAGCAAGGAGCCGATCCACCGCAAGTACCATCACCACGAGATGACCTTCTCGATGATCTACGCCTACAGCGAGAACTACGTGCTGCCCATCTCGCACGACGAGGTCGTCCACGGCAAGCAGGCGCTGGTCACCAAGATGCCCGGCGACTGGTGGCAGCGCCGCGCCAACCACCGCGCGTACCTCGGCTTCATGTGGGCCCACCCGGGCAAGCAGCTGCTGTTCATGGGGCAGGAGTTCGCCCAGGGCGGCGAGTGGTCCCAGGAGCACGGCCCCGAGTGGTGGCTGCTCGACCCCGGCCACTTCGCCGCGGGCGATCATCGCGGGGTGCAGGACCTGCTCCGCGACCTCAACGCCCGCTACCTGGCCACGCCGGCGCTCTGGCAACGCGACACCGACCCGGGCGGTTTCCAGTGGGTGGAGTGCGACGCGGCCGACGACAACGTCTTCGCCTTCCTGCGGTACGACGAGCAGGGCAGCCCCCTGCTGGCGATCTCCCACTTCTCCCCCGCCGTCCGGCACGACTACCGCATCGGCGTCCCCGACGACGTCCCGGCCTGGCAGGAGATCCTCAACACCGACGCCTTGCGGTACGGCGGCGGCGACATCACCCACCCCGACCCGGTCAAGGCCGAGGCGCAGGAGTCGCACGGCCGTCCCGCGAGTATCCGGCTGACCCTGCCGCCGCTGGCCACGGTCTGGCTGCGCCCGGCCTGACGGCGGCCGCTCACGGCCTTCAGGTGTCCGAGTGGCCTTCCAGGGGCATTCGGAGACGTACGACGGGCCTGAAGCCGTCGTAAGAAGGTCGAAGAAAGGCCGCATGACGTGCGCACCGTCGGAGTGGAGGAGGAGCTCCTCCTGGTGGACCCGGAGAGCGGGGAACCGCGGGCGCGGTCGGCCGCCGTGCTGGCGCGTGCCGCGCACGACCATGCCGACGGTTTCGTCTTCGAGAAGGAACTCCACGAGCAGATGCTGGAGTTCAACACGCATCCGCAGACGGACATGGCGGACCTGGGCGCGGAGATCGTCCGCTGCCGAGAGGAGGCGGCGCGCAACGCCGGGGAGATCGGCTGCTCGGTGGCGGCGCTGGCCACGTCACCGCTGCCGGTCAAGCCCGCGGTCGGCGCGCACTACCGCTACCAGTGGATGGCGCACGAGTACGGGATCGCCACGCAGGAGCAGCTCGTCCTCGGTTGCCATGTCCATGTGGCGGTCGAGTCCGACGAGGAGGGCGTCGCGGTCGTCGACCGGGTGCGGCCCTGGCTGGCGGTGCTGTCGGCGCTGAGCGCCAACTCGCCCTACTGGCAGGGCAAGGACACCAGTTACAGCAGTTACCGCAGCCGGGTGTGGCAGCGGTGGCCGTCGGCCGGGCCGACCGAGCTGTTCGGCTCGGCCGAGCGGTATCGCCGGCGGGTCGCGGACATGATGGCCACCGGGACGCTCCTCGACGAGGCCATGGTCTACTTCGACGCCCGGCTGTCCCGGAACTACCCCACCGTCGAGGTCCGGGTCGCGGACGTCTGTCTGCACGCGGACACCGCCGTCCTCATCGCGACCCTCGTCCGCGGGCTGGTCGAGACGGCCTCGCGTGAGTGGCGGGCGAGCCGGGGGCCGGCCGAGCACAGCGTGAGCGTGCTGCGTCTCGCCGCCTGGCGGGCGGCCCGCTCGGGGCTCACCGGTGAGCTGCTGCACCCGGCGGTGATGCGGCCGGCGCCCGCGGAGACGGTCGTACGGGCCCTGCTGGACCACGTCGGAGACGCGCTCAAGGACAACGGGGACCTGGCCCGGGCGCAGGACTCCTGCGCCGAGCTACTGCGGCGCGGCAACGGGGCGCGGGTGCAGCGGGAGCTGCTGGCCCGGACGGGAAGCCTGCGGGACGTCGTCCTGCAGTGCGCGCGACACACCCAGGGGTGAGGCCGCGCGCCGAGGTGACGCCGAGCGCCGGGCTGACGCCAGGCGTCGGGGGCGACGCCGTGCGCCGGACTGACGCCGGACATCGGGGGCGACGCCGCGCGCCGGACTGACGCCGGACGTCGGAGGTCACGCCGAGCGCCAGGCTGACGCCGGACTCGGAAGTGACGCCGCGCGCCAGGCTGACGCCAGGCGCCGAGGGCGCGCGCCGGACTGACGTCGAGCGCCAGAGGCGACGCCGAGCGCCGCACTGACGCCGAGCCCCGGGCTGACGCCAGACGCCGGAGGCGACGCCGAACTCCGGGCTGACGCCAGACCGGAGGCGACGCCGAGCCCCGGGCCGACGCCAGACGCCGGAGGCGACGCCGAGCCCCGGGCCGACGCCGAGCCCCGGGCCGACGCCAGACGCCGGAGGCGACGCCGAGCCCCTGGTGACGCCGGGCGTCGGGTGTGACGCCAGGTGCTGAGGTGGCGTCATGGGGCCGTGGGCCGCTACAGCATCAGCATCAGGCCGTACGCCAGGAAGAAGGCCGCGACCAGTACGGCGACGACGATGATCAGCGTCAGCGGTGCCTTGGCCCAGCCCTTGGGCGGGTTGTGCGTCTCCCGGGGCAGGGCTCCCGGCATGCTGCTCTCCGCGGGCGGGGTCTCTCCAGGGGGTACGGAGCCGCCCGGTTCCAGCCCTGTCGAGCGGTCGGGTTCGGGATCGGGATTGGTGTGACTCATGCCGTCCGAGTCCCCCGAACGCGCCGAGATCATCAAGGCAGAGGGCCAGTTCTCGGATCCCGGCACGAAAGGGTCTGACCTGGGCTAGATTCGCCACCGTCGCTAACAGTTCTCGTCGGCGAGGTCACAGCCCGTACACGTCAGGAGCAGCGCATGCGCGACTTCGCACTCGCTCCCCCCACCGTCGCCTCCATGACCGGCGGGCTCGCCGACAGCCTCTTCGAGACGGCGGCGGACAACCCGACCCTGCCGTTGATCGCGCGCCGCCCCGACCCCTCCGCGACCGAATGGGAGGAGGTCACGGCGATCGAGCTGCGCGACGAAGTGGTCGACCTGGCCAAGGGGCTGGTCGCCTCGGGCATCACACCGGGCCACCGCGTGGCGATCATGGCCCGTACCCGCTACGAGTGGACCATCCTCAGCTACGCGCTCTGGGCGGTGGGCGCTGAGGTCGTGCCGATCTATCCGACGGCGTCACGCGACCAGGTCGAGTGGATCCTCCGGGACGCCAACTGCGTGGCCGTGGTCGTCGAGGACGAGCAGGGCGTGATGACCGTCGGCCCCGTCTGCGCGCGGCTGCCCGCGCTGCGACACGTCTGGCAGCTGGACGCGGGGTCGCTTCAGGAGCTGGCGGAGCGCGCCGAGTTCCTCCCGGCGCTCACGGTCGACTCGCTGCGCCGCATCGTGCTGCCGGACTCCACCGCCGTCATCGCCTACACCTCGGGCACGTCGGGCCGCCCCCTGGGCTGCGCGCTGAGCCACCGGGCTCTCGCGAGCCCGTGCGACACCCTGCTGGCAGGCTGGCGTCACACGGCGGCGCCGCCCGGCGAGCAGGGCCGGGTCCTCGCCTTCCTGCCGTTCTCCCATGCTTACGGCCTGATGATCCAGGGCCTGTGCATCCGCGGCGGGCTGCTGATGGCCCACGAGCCGAACCTCGGCCAGGAGGCGCTGGCGTCGGCGCTGCGCTCCTTCCGCCCGACGTACTTCTACGCCGTGCCGTCGGTCTTCGAGAAGCTCTACAAGAACTTCCTGCGGGCGGCCCAGCAGGCAGGCCGCGGCGCCCTGTTCGAGCGGGCCGCGGAGACCGCGCGGGCGTTCGCCGCGGCCACCGAGCGGCAGCGGCTCGGCCGGGGTTCGGGGCCCGGGTTCGAGCTGCGGCTGCAACACGCGCTGTACGAGCGGACGGTGTACCGCCGGCTGCGGGCCGCGCTGGGCGGCCAGGTCTGCCGGGGAACCTCGGGCGGCTCGCCGCTCCACCGCGAACTGTCCCTCTTCTACGAGGGCATCGGCATCTACGTACACGACGGCTACGGCCTCACCGAGACCTGCGGCGGCGTGACCATGCAGCCGCTGGGCCGGGAGAAGTCCGGGACGGTCGGGCAGGCGTTGCCGGGCACGGAGATCCGTCTCGCGCAGGACGGGGAGATCCTGGTGCGCGGGCCCTCGGTGTTCCAGGGCTACATCAACGACGAGGCGGCGACGCGGGCCGCGCTGTGGGGTGGCTGGCTGGCCACCGGGGACCTGGGGCGGCTGGACTCCGAGGGCTACCTGACGATCACCGGCCGCAAGAAGGACATCATCATCACCAGCAGCGGCAAGAGCGTCGCCCCGTCCGCGCTGGAGCAGCGGCTGCGGATGCATCCCCTGATCCACCAGGCGGTGGTCGTGGGTGACGACCGGCCCTGCGTGGGTGCCCTGATCACCCTGGACCCGGAGTTCCTGGCGCACTGGCGGGCGGCCCTGGCGTTGCCGGGCGACGCGCCGGTCCGCGAGGCCCGCGAGGAGAACGCGCTGCGCGAGGAGGTCGCGCGGGCGGTCGCCGCGGCCAACAGCGCAGTGTCGCGCTCGGAGTCGATCAGGGTGTTCCGGGTGCTCCCCGAGCCGTTCGACGTGACGAACGGGCTGCTGACGCCGTCGATGAAGCTACGGCGGGACGCGATCGTGCGGCACTACGCCGCGGAGATCGACGCCATGTACGAGGCACGCTCACGCCCGCCCCGGCTCGCCGCGCCGGAGGAACCGGCCGGGTGGGACGACTCGGACAACGTGTTCCGATGAGCCGCCCGGCCGGCCGCCGCTTGGAGGGACTTTCGGCGCGCGAATTCTCTTTGCGCTCGCGGTGTCGCCGCCTGCTCCGGGAAGCGGTCCGGCGTTCGCGCGGGCAAGGGCTCGCCCCCGGCGAATCGGGTACTCCGGGGCGGAGAGACGCGTAGGCCCCACGGCTACGGGAACCCGCAGAGTGCGACCCCGTCAGACACAGGCTCAGCCTTGCGCACGAGGGGCTGGAAAGGCGAGATGGCAACCGAGCCGCGTTGGGACGAAACACTGGCTGGCCAAGGAATCCCGAGCCGCACGGCCGGCTTCGCCGGTGCGCCTCAGGACGTGACCGGTGCACGCCTGGCCGCGGAGGATTTCCTCCGTGACCTGGCCCGCTCCGCGCCGCCCGCGACCCCGGAGTCCTGGCACGACATCCTGCTGGTCGTCACGGAGCTGGCCGCGAACGCGGTCCAGTACGCGCCCGGCCCCTTCCACCTGCGGATACGGCGGACCTACGACGGGGTGCACATCACCGTCCACGACACCAGCAGCACGCCGCCTGCACCCCGGCCCTTCCACCCCAACACCGGCGGTGGCGGCATCGGGTGGCATCTGATCCAGACGTTGTGCGACCAGGTCAGCGTGGTGAGCGACGATCACGGCAAGGACATCCATGTGTTCCTGCCCTGGTGAGGCTCAACGACGATGTCAGGCGGTACTCGGCTCGCGCGGCGGCAGGTTGGTGTAGTAGTCACCGACCGTCGTCAGATAGTGCGGGTCGAGGGTCTCGCTGTCGGTGCGAAAGCGCGGGGCCGCCTTGACCTCCGACTTGGTGCAGGCCAGCGAGACCGTACGGTGCTCGGTGTCGATGCCGGTGACCAGGCCCACCGGGACCAGGACACTCCTGCCGAACACCCACACGCCCGTGTCCACGACCAGATGGCTCATGCCGTGCGGGTCGGCCAGCCGGTCCACGTGCCCGAGCGTGCCGTCCGTGCCGTCGACGGTGAACCCCGTGAGGTCCTGGCCCTCGACATGGCCGGTGCCCGGTGCGTACGACCAGATTCTGTCGATGGTCACGCTGATGACTCCTCCTTCACGTCGTTCACGCCGGTGTTCCACAGCACCAACTACCCCCAGCGGATTGATCGACGCAGTCCGGCCGTCCCGGATCGCGGCCGGGGCGTGCATGCTGGTGGTCCACCCGTTCGTCTGCCTGCCGCGTCCGACTGGCGGGGCGGCTCCCGGCACGGTGGGATCGATGAGGTGCGAAGCCACGATCCAGGGGCACGCATGGCTTCGAGGCAGACCGCCCGGAACCGCGGAAGGGATGGACATCGTGACACGACCCAGGATCCTGGTGGTGGGCGCGGGCTTCGCGGGAGTGGGGTGCGTTCGGCGGCTGGAGCGCCGCCTCGCCCCCGACGAGGCCTCGGTCACTCTGGTGACGCCGTACTCCTACCAGCTGTATCTTCCGCTGCTCCCCCAGGTCGCCTCCGGTGTGCTCACGCCGCAGTCGATCGCGCTGTCCCTGCGCCGCAGCCGCAAGTACCGCACGCGGATCATCCCCGGCGGGGCGATCGGCGTCGATCTGAAGGCCAAGGTCTGCGTGATCCGCACGATCACCGACGAGATCGTCAATGAGCAGTACGACTACATCGTGCTGGCGCCGGGGAGCGTCACGCGGACGTTCGACATCCCGGGGCTCGTCGACAACGCCTTCGGGATGAAGACGCTGGCCGAGGCCGCCTACATCCGCGATCACGTCATCTCGCAGCTGGACCTCGCCGACGCCAGCCACGACCCGGGCGAGCGGACCTCGCGGCTGCAGTTCGTCGTGGTGGGCGGGGGCTACGCGGGCACGGAGACGGCGGCCTGTCTGCAGCGCCTGACGCACAGCGCAGTCAAGCGCTATCCCCGGCTGGATCCGCGCCTGATCAGGTGGCATCTGATCGACATCGCGCCCAAGCTGATGCCCGAACTGGGCGAGAAGCTGGGGCGCAGCGCGCAGGAAGTGCTGCGCCGGCGCGGTATTGAGGTCTCGCTCGGCGTGTCGATCAAGCAGGCGGGCCCGCACGAGGTGACCTTCACGGACGGCCGGGTGGTGCCCACGCGCACGCTGATCTGGACGGCGGGCGTCGTCGCCAGCCCGCTCATCGCCACGCTGGGCGCGGAGACGGTGCGGGGGCGGCTCGCGGTCACCGCCGAGATGAACCTGCCGGGCAACGACGGGGTGTTCGCGGTGGGCGACGCCGCGGCGGTGCCCGACCAGGCCAAGGGCGAGGAGGGGGCGATCTGCCCGCCGACGGCGCAGCACGCGATGCGGCAGGGCAAGAGGGTCGCCGACAACGTCATCGCGACGCTGCGGAACCAGCCGATGCAGCCGTACGTCCACAAGGACCTCGGCCTGGTCGTCGACCTCGGCGGCCGCGACGCGGTGTCCAAGCCCCTCGGCGTCGAACTGCACGGTCTGCCGGCCCAGGCCGTCGCCCGCGGCTACCACTGGGGGGCGCTGCGCACCAACGTCGCCAAGACCCGCGTCATGACCAACTGGCTGCTCAACGCGGTGGCCGGCGACGATTTCGTCCGCACCGGCTTCCAGGCCCGCCGACCGGCGAAACTCAAGGACTCCGAGTACACGGACTCGTACCTGACGCCGGAGCAGGTCCGGGCCCATGTGGAGGGGGCGGGGCCGGCGCAGGGGTGACGGGGGGGTCGGAGGTTCTTGCACTGTCCCCCCGCCACCCCCGACGGGGCCCGTCAGGCCGCTGCGGAGCCGGGCGGGCGGTGGCCGAGGGCCTCGTCGCGGACGCGGGCGCAGCTGCGGCTGATGAGGCGGGAGACGTGCATCTGGGAGATGCCGAGCCGGTCGGCGATGCGGCTCTGCGTCATGTCCTCGAAGAAGCGCATGTAGAGGATGGCCCGCTCACGCTCCGGCAGGTTGCGCAGGCTCTGCTTGGCGGACTCGCGGTCGACCACCACGTCGTACGAGCCGTCCGGTGCGCCGAGGGTGTCCGCGAGGCTGTATCCGTCGTCGTCGGAGGAGAGCTCGGCGTCCAGCGACAGTGTGCTGAAGCTCTCCAGCGCCTCCACGCCCGTGCTCACCTCGTCCTCGGTCAGCCCCGTGTGCGCGGCCATGTCGGCGACGGTGGGCTCCGGCGCGCCCGGGTTCTGGGTCAGTTCCCGGCGGGCCAGCCGCACCTTGTTGCGCAGTTCCTGGACCCGGCGCGGCACGCGCAGCGCCCACATCCGGTCCCGGAAGTGCCGCTTGACCTCCCCGGTGATGGTGGGCACCGCGTAGCTCTCGAAGGCGCCGCGGGAGGGGTCGTACCGGTCGATCGCCTTGACCAGCCCGAGTGCCGCGACCTGGCGGAGGTCCTCCAGGGACTCGCCCCGGTCTCGGAACCGGCCGGCGATGCGGTGGGCCATGGGCAGCCACGCGGTGACGAGTTCGTCCCGCACGGTGTCGCGCTCGGCCCCGTCCTCCAGGGCGTGCAGACGGGCGAAGAGGTCGGCGGTCTCGGGTGCGTCGTCGTGGCGCCGCCGGGCGGGCGCGGGCGGGGCGGCGGAGTCGGGCGTGCCGGGACGGCTTGTCGACATGTCGATGAGCATGCGGAATCGCTCCTGAACTGTCTTTTCAGGGACTTCAGGGACTGTCCGCGGGAAGGGTGCCGGCCCCGGTCATCCGGAGGACCCGGAGCGCATACCGCTCCCCGCTGGCGCGCCTCCGGTCCGAAGCACGAAACTGCGTCTGCCCTGGCGTCGGAGGAACAAACTCCGGGCATCCGAAGGTCGCTCAGAAAACGGGTACCGCCGCGGTGATGCGCTTGCCGCCCGTGGGCAGGTCGGCCACCTGGACGTCGCACGCCAGCCGGCAGACGATCGGCCAGCCGCGTCCTCCGGTCCGCCGTCGCCCCTCCTCGTCGACCGGCGCGACGACCACCGGCAGCCGGTCGCTGCGGTCGCTCACGGAGACCCGCACCTCGTGCCCGACGACATCGACGTCGACGCCGGTGACGCCACCGCCGTGCAGGATGGCGTTGGTGGTCAGTTCCGAGGCGACGAGGAGCGCGTCCGAGAGCCCTTCCTCGTCGCAGGGGGTGCCGGTGGCCCGGCATCGCCCCGCCACCGCGTGCCGCACCGCCCGGCGGACATCGGCCGGACGGCACACTCCACTTCGGCCGGGCCGGACCTGTCCTGCCGGTTCACCTTCGGGTGCGGTCCACTGTTGCGCGCTCACTTCTCAGCTCCCTGACTGATCGACTCGTGGAGCAACCACTGAGTGGAAAGAAACGGCTCTGTCCGGCGCTGCCCGTATTAGTCGGCTCACCCCCTTGGGCCACACCAAACCCGCGCCCCGGCCATCGATGCCGGACACGGGGGTAGGTGGAGAACATGACCGATGTCGTGGACTCAGACGAGCTGTTGCGGCGCATCCAGCGCGGCCGGGCGTGCGCGGAACAGGAGGAACGCGCGTGGCGGGCGCGCAGTGAGGCCCTGGAGCCGACCGACCCGGCCGGAGCCCGCGAGGCTGCGGTACGGCGGCTGGCGTACGAGGCGGTGCTCAGGGTGCTGGACGAGATCCTGACGCCCGGCCGGCACGCCGAGGTGGGCTGACCGGTCACCGGGCGGCCGGATTGGCGGCCGGGGTGCCGGGAACCCGTCCCCCCATGTCCGTCGATCACACCAGAGCACCCGTGCTGGAAGCCCTCGCCGAGTACCGCCGTACGGGGCGGTTGTCGTTCACCCCGCCCGGGCACAAGCAGGCCCGCGGCGCCGACCCCGCCGTGCGCGATGTGCTGGGGGACGCGGTGTTCCTCGGTGACGTGCTGGCGTCGGGCGGTCTGGACGACCGGCTGAGCCGGGGCCGGGTGCTGGCGCGGGCCGAGGAGCTGATGGCCGACGCGGTGCACGCCGACCACACCTTCTTCACGACGTGCGGCAGTTCCCTGTCCGTGAAGGCGGCGATGCTGGCCGTCGCCGGTCCGCACGAGAAGCTGCTGATCGGGCGGGACGCCCACAAGTCCGTGGTGTCCGGCCTGATCCTGTCCGGGATCGAACCGGTGTGGGTCGAGCCCCGCTGGGACGCGGAGCGGCATCTGGCGCATCCGCCGTCCGCCGAGGAGTTCGCCGAAACCTTCGCCGAACATCCGGATGCCAAGGGTGCGCTGGTCACCAGTCCGACGCCGTACGGCGGTTGCGCGGACCTGCGGGCGATCGCGGCGGTCTGTCACCGGCGCTCGGTCCCGCTGATCGTGGACGAGGCGTGGGGCGCGCATCTGCCGTTCCATCCGGATCTGCCGTCCTGGGCGATGGACGCGGGCGCCGACATCTGTGTGACGAGCATCCACAAGATGGGCAGCGGCCTGGAACAGGGCTCGGTGTTCCATCTGCAGGGCGAGCTGGTGCCGCCCGAACTGCTGAAGCTGCGCGCCGGGCTGCTCAGCACGACCAGCCCGTCGGTGCTGATCTACGCCGGACTGGACGGCTGGCGCCGCCAGATGGCGCTCCGCGGGTGGGACCTCATGGGCGCCGCCCTGGACCTCGCGGCGGACGTCCGGGCCGCCGTCGAGGCGATCGACGGGCTGCACGTCAACGACCGCGCCGACTTCTGCGGGCCGGGCCTGGCCGATGACTTCGACCCGCTGCCCGTCGTCATCGACGTCGACGGGCTCGGGATCACCGGGTTTCAGGCCGCGGACTGGCTGCGCGAGCACCGGGACATCGAGGCGCA
The DNA here is from genome assembly GCF_006539505.1 of Streptomyces spinoverrucosus. Classification (GTDB taxonomy): domain Bacteria; phylum Actinomycetota; class Actinomycetes; order Streptomycetales; family Streptomycetaceae; genus Streptomyces; species Streptomyces spinoverrucosus. The sequence goes on along the minus strand of NZ_BJND01000025.1, from coordinate 168,878 downwards.
TCTGACCGACCACCGCCGCATCGGCGCGCAGCTCACGCACGGGGACGACCCGGAGACGACCGGCGAACTGCTCGCCGCGCTCAAGGACCTGACGACCGCCGCGCCCGACCTGGGCCCGGCCGGGCGCGTCGACGTACCGCCGCCGTCCGAGCTGCGTCTGGCGCAGGTGAGCCTGCCGCGGGACGCGTTCTTCGGCCCGACGCAGGACGTGCCCGTGTCCGCGGCGGCCGGGCGGGTCGCCGCCGAGATGATCACGCCGTATCCGCCGGGCATCCCGGCCGTACTGCCCGGCGAACGGCTCAACGAGCCGGTGCTGCGCTATCTGCGCACCGGCCTGGCGGCCGGGATGAACCTCCCCGACCCCAGCGACCCTCGGCTGGAGACTGTCAGGGTGGTGGCGGAGCGATGACCTCACAGTCGCGAGGACGACGAAGTGAAACAGGTCACGTGACCGGCCTACGGGTGGGTAACACACCTCCAGATGGTTTATCGTTCATACATGCGTGGTGGCGGGGTCGATGGCCTCCTCCTCCGTACACCACCCCCAACGGCCCTGGCTGGCTTCCCCCGTCCAGCCAGGGCTTCTCCATGCCGCCGACGTGCTCCGTGCGGCCCGAGCCGCTGAAATGGGCATAGGAACAGCACCGGGTCCCACCGCCGGCGAGGAGCGTTGCGCCATGACCAGAGCGACCAAACTGCTGACCGCCCTGCCTCCGCCGCAGCGAGAGCGCCTGATGACGCTGGCACGGGAGGTGTCCTTCCCCGAGGACAGCCGGATCTTCGAGGCGGGCGGCACGGCCGACCGCTTCTGGGTGATCCGCTCGGGCGCGGTCTCCCTCGACCAGCAGGTGACGTCCGTACAGCGGGTGACCGTGGCCAGCCTCGGTGCGGGCGATCTGCTGGGCTGGTCGTGGCTGTTCCCGCCGCACCAGTGGGACTTCGGTGCGGAGGCCTTCAGCCCCGTGCGCGCCTACGAGTTCGAGGCGCGGCCGGTGCTCGCACTGTGCGAGCAGGACCCACAGCTCGGCATGTCGCTGGTCCGGATCGTCGCCGAGATCCTCGCCTACCGGCTGGAGATGACCCGCGGCCAGCTGATGGAGCAGTACACGATGCACCGGCGCGGCGGCAGCCGCTAGGCACCACGGCGACTCAGACGCGATACCGCCGCAGTTCCGGTGCCGCCGCGGCCAGGGTCAGCATCACGGCGACGACCAGGACGCCGCCGCCCACGACGGCCGTGCGCGCGCCGAAGGCCGAGCCGGCCGTGCCGTGCAGGACGTCGGCGAGCCGGGGGCCGCCCGCGACGACGACCGTGAAGACGCCCTGCATCCGGCCGCGCATCTCGTCGGTGGCGGCGGACAGCAGGATCGCACCGCGGAATACCATCGAGACCATGTCGGCGACACCGGCGGCGGCCAGGAAAGCCACGGCGACCCAGAGACTGGCGCTCAGCCCGAAGCCGGTGATGGCGACGCCCCAGGCGACGACCGCGCCGATCACCATCCAGCCGTGCCGCCGCGCCCGCGAGAAGGTGCCGGAGAACAGTCCGCCCGCCACCGCGCCGATCGGGATTGCCGCGAACAGTAGACCGAGGGCGAGTCCCTCGCCGTAGGGGGCGTACGTCTGCGCGGCGAGTTGCGGGAACAGGGCGCGGGGCATGCCGAGGACCATCGCCACGATGTCGGCGAGGAAGGACAGCAGCAGCACCTTGTGCAACGCGATGTAGCGGAAGCCCGCCGCGACCTCCCGTACCCCGGCGCGCCGCGTCACCGTGGCCACGAGCGGCGGCAGCGCGGGCAGCCGCAGCACCGCCCAGACGGCGACGCACAGCGCGAGGGCGTCGATCAGATACAGCTCGGGCAGGCCGATGACCGGGATGAGGGCACCGGCGAGCAGCGGACCGGCGACGAGGCCGGTCTGCATGACGGTCGAGCCGAGAGCATTGGCGGCGGCCAGTTCGTGCTCGGGGACCAGCCGGGCCATGGAGGCGCTGCGGGCCGGGGCGTTCAGACCGAAGAAGGCCTGCTGGGCGGCGAGCAGCACCATGAGGACGGCGACCGATTCGAGGCCGGTGGCGGCCTGGAGCCAGAACAGCACCGAGGTGACGGCTATGCCGCTGTTGGTGATCAGCAGCAGCTTGCGGCGGTCCATGCTGTCGGCGACCGCACCGCCCCACAGCGCGAACACCACCAGCGGCAACAGACCGGCGAGACTCGCGTAGCCGACCCAGGCCGAGGAGCCGGTGATGTCGTAGATCTGCTTGGGCACGGCGACCGCCGTCAGCTGGCTGCCGACGGCCGTGACGACGGTCGAGGCCCACAGCCTGCGGTAGGCCGGGCGGCGCAGGGGGCGGGTGTCCATCGCCCAGCGCCGCCAGCCGCGCCGGGGCGGTCTGGCGGGGGCGGGATCCTCTGTGGGGTGCTCGGTGCTGCTCTCGCTCGTGTCCACGCGCTTCCCGGTTGCTCGTTACATCTATCGGAACCGGGGATCACTATCGCAGGCCCTTGGGAAGTGCCTGGGCTCAGCTCCCGGCGATGAGCATGACCCCGAGGGCGATCATGGTCGCCGCGACCAGTCCGTCCAGCACCCGCCAGGCGGCCGGTTTGGTCAGCCAGCGGCCGAGCAGCCGGGCGCCGAAGCCGAGCGCGGCGAACCAGCAAAGGCTGGCCGTAGCGGCGCCGATCCCGAACGTCCAGCGCAGCGCGCCCTGGTCGGCGGCGAGCGAGCCCAGCAGGAAGACGGTGTCCAGGTAGACGTGCGGGTTGAGCCAGGTCATCGCCAGACAGGTGAGCACCGCCCGCCGACGCGACCCGGCACTGTCCCCCTCCGTTCGCAGCACCCCCTGGGGTTTCACGACCCGCCGGGCGGCCAGGGCGCCGTAACAGAGCAGGAAGGCGCCGCCGATCCAGCCCACCACGGTCAGCGCGCCCGGCCAGGCCACCACCACCGCGCCGACACCGCCCACACCGAGGGCGATCAGGGCGGCGTCGGAGAGCGCGCAGATGCCGACCACGGCGAGGACCGCCTCCCGGCGGACCCCCTGACGCAGGACGAAGGCGTTCTGGGCGCCGATGGCGACGATGAGCGAGAGGCCGGTGCCGAATCCGGCGGCCGCGGCGGAGAGAGCCTGGGACATGCCATCGACGCTACGGAGACGATCACCGTAGGTACAGCTAAAGATTCTTACGTACCCTTAGCGCAGGTAAATGCCGACGGAATGGGCACGGTGATGACGGAGCTTCCTCTCGACCAGGTGCGGACCCTGCTGGCGGTTGTCGACGAGGGCACCTTCGAAGCGGCCGCCGCCGCACTGCACGTGACTCCGTCCGCGGTCAGTCAGCGGGTCAAGGCCCTGGAGCAGCGCACCGGGCGGATTCTGCTGATGCGGACCAAGCCGGTACGGCCGACGGAGTCCGGCGAGGTCGTGGTGCGGCTGGCGCGTCAGCTGGCCCGGCTGGAGCTGGACGCGCGCGCCGACCTCGGGATGAGCGGTGCCGGTGAGGCGACCCGGGTGTCCGTCGCGGTGAACTCCGACTCGCTGGCGACCTGGTTCCTCCCCGCGCTCACCCGGGTCCCCGAGGAGCTGCGGCTCTGCTTCGAACTGCGCCGCGAGGACCAGGACCACACGGCGGCACTGCTGCGCGAGGGCCTGGTGATGGCCGCGGTCACATCGTCGTCGGTGCCCGTGCCGGGCTGCTCGGTGCGGGCGCTGGGCATCATGCGGTACGTCGCCGCGGCCCGCCCCGACTTCGCCGAGCGGCATCTGGACGGACCGCTGCACGACAGACTCCCGGACGCGCCGGTCGTGGTCTTCGACCGGCGGGACGACCTGCAGGACGCGTTCGTCCGCAGGCTGCGACGCGGCAGCGGCGGCGCGAGCGCGGTACGGCACTTCGTGCCCACCTCGGACGGCTTCGTGGAGGCCGTCGCCGCGGGCCTCGGCTGGGGCGTGGTCCCGGAGGTTCAGGCCGAGCCGCTGCTGGCCTCGGGCCGCCTGGTCCACCTGGCGCCCGACCGGGCCGTGGACGTGCCGCTGTACTGGCAGCAGTGGAAGCTGGACTCGCCCGCGCTGGCGGCGGTGGCGCAGGCGGTGACGGCGGCGGCCGCGCAAGCACTGCGTACGGGGTGACGGTCGGGCGGGTGAGAGCGGCGAGGACCGGACCCAATACGCCGAACGCGGCCCGGGGATCACCTCCCCGTCCGCCGCAGCGGCCCCCAGGTGTTCTCCTGCCGTTTCACCTCCGCCCGGGCCTCCTCGATGACCCGGTCCTCCACCCAGCGCATCGGCTGCACGTCCGCCACCAGCGGCTCGTTGTCCGGCCCGCGCCCCCGCTCCCGCCCCTTCAGCACCCAGGGGCGGACGCCGGGCCCCTTGTCGTGCGGCAGATGGGCGTAGTCGTACAGCCTCCGTGCCACCCACAGCTCCACCGGCCGCCCCTCCCACCACTCCTCGACGTCCAGCGGATTGGCCGACAGGCCCGTCATCGGTACGCCCGTCAGGTCGTCGGTGCTGGAGACCGACGGGAGATCGGCCTCGGGGCCGCGTGACCAGCGGACGTACAGGCCCTGGTGCCGCTCGACCAGCCCGACGAGTTCGGCGAGGGTGTGTACGACCGGCAGGTCGTCCGGTGCGCTCATGGCGGGCCTCCCTCCTCGGCGTCCGGCGACCGAAGTACCCGAACGGGGCGAGCGGAATCGGACGAGCGGCGTCCGGTTGCCTGCGCGCCGACCGGTCGCCAGGTGCTCAGCGGGCCAGTGCGGCGGCGTCCCCCATGACGACCACGGGGTGCCGGTCGGAGTCCAGCGCCCGCAGCAGCTCCTTCATGTGGGTCCGGCTGAGGCTGACGCAGGCCTGGGTGGGCCCGCCGTGGTCGACGTGGAACCAGACGCCGCCGCCGCGCTCGGGGCCGAGCGGCCGCGTCCAGTCGAGGGGCGAGGTGCCGGGCTCGCGGTTGTAGTCGATGGCGACCACGTAGTCGAAGGAGCCGGCCAGCGGCTCGCCCTCGAAGCCGGAACCGGTCGCCGTGAACCCGGTCGAGTGGTCGTACGGCAGCCGGGTCCCGGGGTCGGGAAGCAGCCCGCCTGCGTCGGTGAGGGTGTAGACGCCGATGGGTGAGCGCAGGTCACCGAGCCGGTGGTGGTCGGTCCAGCCGCGCAGCGCGTTGTGCGCGGGCCAACTCCTGCGCGCCTGCCAGCCGGCCACGGTGCGTTCGTACAGGACGACGTCGGACACCGCGGAGTTCCTGCCACGGCCGGTCACCACCACGGCCTGACGTGCGTCGGCGGGCACCTGGGCCCGGGTTGCGGGGCCGAGCCCGGGCAGCTGCCGCGGGGCCGTCACGAGGGACTGCTCGGGGCCGGGCCCGGGCGCCTTGGCCTCGGCGGAAGCGACGGGCCCGCGCGCGGGTGCCGCGTCCGTGCCCTGGGCACCGCACGCCGTCAGCAGCAGGGCGGCGGCGGGCAGCAGGAACCGGCAGGTGCGTCTGATCATGTGTCGACCTTGGCCGACACAGGTGAGGAACCCGTCGGGTTCCACGGCTGCATCCACTCGCCCGGCGTACGCTCCCGTCACACCTCTCCCCATTCGAAACTTCGAAAGGCTTCCCGCATGAGTGTCCGTGTCCGCCGAGTCTACGAACCGCCGGAGTCCGAGGACGGCACGCGGGTCCTGGTCGACCGGCTGTGGCCGCGCGGCCTGGCCAAGGACGCGGCCCGCGTGGACGAGTGGCCCAAGGGGCTCACGCCGTCCACCGAGCTGCGCCGCTGGTATCACGCGGGCGAGGGGTCGTACGAGGAGTTCGCGCGCCGGTACGAGGCGGAGCTGGCCGAGCCCGAGGCGGCCGAACTCGTGGACCGCGTACGCGAGTTGGCGGCCAAGGGCACCGTGACACTGGTGACCGCCTCGAAGAACCTGGAGCAGGGCCACGCGGCGGTGCTGGCCCGCCTCCTTCAGTCCTGAGGAAAGTCCTGAGGAGGCGGGCCTGAGCCGGTCTCAGCCGGTCTGCCGGGCCGCCGCCCGCCCCGCCGCACGGCCCGAGAACAGGCAGCCGCCGAGGAAGGTGCCCTCCAGCGCGTTGTAGCCGTGCACGCCGCCCCCGCCGAAGCCGGCCACCTCGCCCGCCGCGTACAGCCCGTCGACGGGCTGCCCGTCGACGCCCAGGGCGCGGGAGTCGAGGTCGGTCTGGATGCCGCCGAGCGTCTTGCGGGTCAGCACGTGCAGCTTGACGCCGATCAGGGGGCCTGCCGCCGGGTCGAGGATGCGGTGCGGGGTGGCGACGCGGCCGAGGCGGTCGCCGATGTAGCGGCGGGCGTTGCGGATGCCCTGCACCTGGGCGTCCTTGCTGTAGGGGTTGGTGATCTGAAGGTCGCGGGCCTCGATCTGACGTCGTATCACCTCGGCGTCGAGGAGCGGCTTGTCGGTCAGGCCGTTCATCTTCTCGACGAGCTGTTCGACGGTGGGGGCGGTCACGAAGTCGGCGCCGTTGCGCAGGAACGCCGCCACCGGGCCGGGCGCACCCTTGCCGAGCACGCGTTCACGCAGGAACGCCTTGCGGTCCTTGGCGGTGATGTCGGGATTCTGCTCGGAGCCCGAGAGCGCGAACTCCTTCTCGATGATCCGCTGGGTGAGGATGAACCAGGAGTGGTCGTGACCGGCGATGTCCTCGGTGGTGCGCAGGTACTTGAGCGTGTTGAGGGTGTCGTAGCCGGGCAGGCAGGGGTCGGGCAGTCGGCGGCCGAGGGCGTCGAACCACATCGAGGACGGGCCGGGCAGGATGCGGATGCCGTGGCCGGGCCAGATCGTGTCCCAGTTCTGGAGGCCCTCGGTGTAGTGCCACATGCGGTCGCGGTTGACCAGCCGTACGCCCGCCTCGGCGCTGATGTCGAGCATGCGGCCGTCGACGTAGGCGGGGACGCCGGTGACCATCTCGGCGGGCGGGGTGCCGAGCCGTTCGGGCCAGTAGCGGCGGACGATGTCGTGGTTGGCGCCGATGCCGCCGGTGGTGACGATCACCGCCTGGGCGGTGAGTTCGAAGTCGCCGATGGCGTCCCGGTTGGAGGCGACGCCGCGCGGGGAGTTGTCGTCGGCCAGCACGGTGCCGTGTACGCCGCGGGCGGCGCCGTCCTCGATGACGAGCCGGTCGACCCGGTGGCGGTGGTGGAAGGTCAGCAACCCGTCCCGGGCGGCCTGCCTGGCGTACCGCACGAACGGCTCCACGACCCCCGTGCCCGTGCCCCAGGCGATGTGGAAGCGGGGCACGGAGTTGCCGTGTCCGTGGGCGCGCAGATCGCCGCGCTCGGCCCAGCCGACCGTGGGCAGGAACTTGATGCCGTGCCCCTCCAGCCAGGACCGCTTCTCCCCCGCCGCGAACTCGACGTAGGCCCGTGCCCAGCGCACCGCCCAGGAGTCCTCGTCGTCCAGCCGGTCGAACCCGGCGCTGCCCTGCCAGTCGTTCCAGGCGAGGTCGAAGGAGTCCTTGACGCCGAGCCTCCGCTGCTCCGGCGTGTCGACGAGGAACAACCCGCCGAAGGACCAGAACGCCTGTCCGCCGAGGTTGGCGGCGTTCTCCTGGTCGACCAGCGCGACGCGGCGGCCCCGGCTGGTGAGTTCGTGCGCGGCGACCAGACCCGCGAGACCGGCTCCGACGACTATGACGTCAGCGTCCATGGCGAGAAGTTCCCTTTCTCCTACGGCGTTCGTACGACTCGGTCGTGCTTGCCGCTGCCGTCGGTCAGCAGCGCGGTGAGCAGCTGCTTGAGCCACGCGCGCGCGTGCTCGACGTCCTTGTCCAGCAGCAGTTGGGTGGTGACCCCGTCGTACGCGGCGACGACCGCGTGGGCGGCGGAGTCGATGTCGCCCAGTACGGCGGGCAGTTCGGTGTGGCTCGGGACGGCCCGGGCGAGCCGTTCGGCGATCGCGCCGCGCAACCGGGCCCGGTGCTCCAGCAGGGACTGTGCAACGGCAGGGTCACGGGCCGCGTGCACCAGGAAGTCGGTCTTCACCAGCAGCCAGTCCAGGTCGAGGAGCAGCACCTCGGTGACCCGGTCGACGGCGGCGGGCACGTCGAGGTCCGGTCCGTCCTGGGCGAGCGCCCCGGAGACCTGCTCGGCGATCAGGTCGGCCCGCTGCCGGTAGAGGGCGAAGAACAGCTCGTCCTGGCTGGCGAAGTTGGAGTAGAAGGCGCCCCGGCTGTACCCGGCGGCCTCGCAGACCTCCTCGATCGACACCCGCCCGAAGCCCTTGGCCGCGAACACCTCGAAGGCGGCGTCCAGGAGGTTGGCGCGCGTGCGGACGCGGCGCCTGGTCACCCGCGCGGCTGTTCGCTCCATGTCCGACCTCCGTTCGATACGCGAATGTATCCGATACAGGAATGTATCCAAAGGGTGGAGTCACACGCCCTACGCTCCTATGGAACACACATTCGAATCAGAGGTACGCTGAGGTCATGGCCACGCACCTCCAGGGCTCGCTCTTCGACCAGACCGACGACGTCCGGCTCGGCCCGCTCGACGGGCTGCGCCGTATCACGCTCGGCTCCGGCGCCTGGATCGACGTACTGCCGGGGTGGCTGAGCGGGGCCGACGTGCTGTTCGAACAGCTGGCGACCGAGGTGCCGTGGCGGGCCGAGCGCCGCACGATGTACGACCACGTCGTCGACGTACCTCGGCTGCTGGCGTACTACGGCGCGGACGACCCGCTGCCGCACCCGGTACTGGCCGAGGCGCGCGACGCGCTGTCCGCGCACTACGCCGACGAGCTGGGCGAGCCGTTCGCCACGGCGGGTCTGTGCTTCTACCGCGACGGCCGGGACAGCGTCGCCTGGCACGGCGACCGGATCGGGCGCGGTGCCCGCGAGGACACGATGGTCGCGATCCTCTCCGTGGGAGCACCCCGTGACCTGCTGCTGCGTCCCATGCACGGCCGCGGCGGGACCGTCCGGCGCCCGCTCGGGCACGGCGACCTGATCGTGATGGGCGGCTCCTGCCAGCGGACGTGGGAGCACTGCGTACCGAAGTCCACGCGCGCGACGGGACCGCGGATCAGCATCCAGTTCCGCCCGCACGGCGTGAACTGAAGCCGGTCTCCCCGATTGCGCTCCGACCCTCCGGCGAACCGGTTTTCGTGATCTGCTTTGCTGTCTGTCGTCGGGCGCGGACCTCACCATGCGGGACGATCATGCGGGCGGATGTGCAGCAAGTCGCCGACGGCACCTATCTGGTGCACGGCAGCAACACGAACTGGGTGATCCTCAAGGACGGGGACGCCGTCACCCTGGTCGACACCGGGTACCTCGGGGACCGGCAGCAGCTCCTCGACTCCCTCGCGGCGGTGGGGAGCTCACCGGAGGCGGTCGCCGCGGTGCTGATCACCCACGCCCACAACGACCACCTGGGCTCGGCGGAGTATCTGCGCGAGACCTACGGCACGCCGGTGTATCTGCACGAGGCGGAAGTGCCGCACGCCCGCCGGGAGTTCCTGCACCAGGTGTCCGTGGGCCAGGTGCTGCGCAACGGCTGGCGTCCGGGTGTGCTGCCGTGGGCGGTGCACGCCATCCGGTCGGGCGGCACCGCGCACGTCCCGGTGACCTCGCCCGAGCCGTTCCCGGGGACGGGTCCGCTGGATCTGCCGGGGCGTCCGGTGCCCGTGCACACCCCCGGCCACACCGCCGGGCACTCCGTGTTCCATCTGCCCGGGGCCGGGGTCGTGATCTCCGGTGACGCCCTGGTCAGCGGCCACGCGACCTCGCGGATCAAGGGCCCGCAACTGCTGCCCGACATGTTCCACCACGAGCGCGCCCAGGCCTTGGCCTCGCTGGAGCTGATCGAGGGCCTCGCGGCCGACGTCCTGCTGCCCGGGCACGGGCCGGTCCACCGGGGTTCCGTACCGGACGCCGCCCGCCAGGCACGGGAACGGGCCGTCTAGGCTCCCGCCATGGCTTTGCAGATCAGCGCCACCAACCCGGAGCACCCCGCACTCCTGCTGGAGCTGCCGTGGCACCTGCCGCTGGAGGAGTGGCCGGAGAAGCACCTCGTGCCGCTGCCCCGCGGTATCTCCCGGCACGTGGTGCGCTACGCCCGCGCGGGCGGCGAGGTCGTCGCCGTCAAGGAACTCGCGCAGCGGCCCGCCCTGCGCGAGTACGAGCTTCTGCGCGACCTGGACCGGCTCGGCATCCCCGCGGTGGACGCCCTCGGCGTGGTCACCGGCCGCACGGACGCGGACGGCGGCCCGCTGGAGTCGGTGCTGATCACCCGGCACCTGGGCGGCTCGATGCCGTACCGGTCGATGTTCGAGACGACCATGCGCCCGGCGACCATGCACCGGCTGATGGACGCGCTGGCGGTGCTGCTGGTGCGGCTGCACCTGGCCGGGTTCGCCTGGGGCGACTGCTCGCTGTCCAACACCCTGTTCCGCCGGGACGCCGGCGCCTACGCCGCCTACCTCGTCGACGCCGAGACCGGCGAGCTGCACGCCCGCCTCAGCGACGGCCAGCGCGACTACGACCTCGACCTCGCCCGCGTCAACATCAGCGGCGAGCTGCTCGACCTGGAGGCGTCCGGCGCGCTGCACCCGTCGGTCGACCCGATCGAGTTCGGCACGGAGATCTGCGCCCGCTACCACGACCTGTGGCGGGAGCTGACCCGCACCTCGGTCTACCCGGCGGGCAAGTACCACTACATAGAGCGCCGGATACGCCGCCTGAACGACCTCGGTTTCGACGTGGCCGAGATGCAGATCGAGCACTCCTCGAACGGCGACACGGTCACCTTCGTGCCGAAGGTCGTCGACGCGGGTCACCACCAGCGGCAGCTGCTGCGGCTGACCGGGCTGGACACCGAGGAGAACCAGGCCCGGCGGCTGCTGAACGACCTGGAGAGCTGGATGGCCACCCAGGACGACTACGCGCCGGGCGACCCCCTCGCCGCCCGCCCGGAGGTGCTCGCCCACCGCTGGGTGCGGGAGGTGTTCCGGCCGACCGTGCGCGCCGTGCCGCCCGAGCTGCGCGGCGCGGTGGACCCGGCCGAGATCTATCACCAGTTGCTCGAACACCGCTGGTACCTGTCCGAGCGGGCGCAGCAGGACATCGGCCTCGACACGGCCGTCAAGGACTACGTCGAGAACATCCTGCCGCGGGCGCGGGAGACCCTGGAGGCACCGGTGGCCGAGTGACTCACGCGGGCGGTACGACCACCACGGGGCACTCCGCGTGATGCAGGACGCCGTGCGCCACCGAGCCGATCCGCGCCCCCACGGCCGTACGACGGGCCCGGCGGCCGACGACCATCAGCTGGGCGCGCCCGGCCATCGACAGCAGCACCTGCCCCGCGCTGCCCATCTCCACGTGCTCCACCACCGGCACGTCCGGGAACCGCTCCCGCCACGGCTGCAACGCCTCGGCCAGCGCCTTGATCTCGTACGGCTCGGGCCCGCCCGCCTCGTCGAGCAGCTTCAGCGAGCCGGGGCTGTAGGCGAACACCGGCGGCAGCGTCCAGGCCCGCACCGCCCGCACCGTCGCCCCGCGCGCGGCGGCCGTCTCGAACGCGAACCGCAGCGCGGCGGCGCTGTCGTCCGCGTCGCCCTCCTGCCCGACGACGATCTCGCGGCCGTCCACCTCGGTCGCGGCGCGGTCCCCGGACCGCACCAGGACGACCGGGCGGACCGTCTCGGCGATCACCTGCTGCCCGACGGAGCCGAGCAGAAACCCGACGACCCGGCCGTGCCCGCGCGAGCCCAGCACCAGCATCTCGGACTCGGCCGCCGCCGCGGTGAGGGCGTCGACGACGTCGCCCTCCACGATGTCGGTGGTCACCTCCAGGCCGGCGTACCGCCCGCTGACGGTCCGCACACCCGCGTCCACGGCGTCCCGCACCCATTGGGCCTGCGTCTGACGGTCGCCGTCGACGGCCTCGTGCGGCTCGTACCGCCAGGCGTGCACCACACGCAGCGCCAGTCCGCGCCGGACGGCTTCGCGGCCCGCCCAGGCCAGTGCGGCGAGGCTCTCCTCCGATCCGTCGACCCCTGTGGTGATCGGGCGCGTCATCCGGCTGCCTCCTCGTGTCGCGTTCACCATCCGTCACGGACAGTCTTCCCTAAGCTGCCGACATGAGCCTCGAATGGGAGCAGGTAGTCGTGGACGCCGCCGATCCGGTGGCCCTGGGGAACTGGTGGGCGGAGGCGCTCGGCTGGTTGGTGATCAACGATACGGCCGAGGACTTCGAGATCCGGCCGGCCAAGGACCGGCTGCCAGGGATGATCTTCGAGCCGGTGCCGGAGGGCAAGTCCGTCAAGAACCGCCTCCACCTCGACTTCCGCCCCGACGACCAAGAGGCCGAGGTCACCCGCCTCCTCGCCCTCGGGGCGCGGCCCGCGGACGTCGGACAGGGTGAGCAGACGTGGGTGGTGCTCGCGGACCCGGAGGGCAACGAGTTCTGCGTCCTGCGGTCCCGGCACCATTGAGCGGTCGCGGCACATTGAGCGGATCTCGCCATTCTCCTTACCCGAGCGAAGCCGGACGAACGCACATACGATGGCCGGACCGGCGCGGTGACAACGGGGCCGCCGTGCCCTGACACCGACCGCTCGGGGTGGGAGACGTATGGCACAGGCCGCCGACGCAGCGCGGACCGTCATCATGACCGTGGACGACGACCCGGGAGTCTCCCGTGCCGTCGCCCGCGATCTCAGGCGGCGCTACGGCGAGTCGTACCGGATCGTGCGCGCGGAGTCCGGCGAGTCCGCGCTGCAGGCGCTGCGCGAGCTGAAGCTGCGTGGCGACCTGGTGGCGGTGGTCCTGGCCGACTACCGGATGCCGCAGATGAACGGCATCGAGTTCCTGGAGCAGGCCCTGGACGTGTATCCGGGCGCGCGACGGGTGCTGCTGACCGCGTACGCGGACACCAACGCGGCGATCGACGCGATCAACGTCGTCGATCTCGACCACTACCTCCTCAAGCCGTGGGACCCGCCCGAGGAGAAGCTCTACCCGGTCCTGGACGATCTGCTGGACGCGTGGCGGCGCAGCGACTACCGGCCCGTGCCCAGCACCAAGGTCGTCGGGCACCGCTGGTCGGCGCGCTCCACGGACGTACGGGAGTTCCTGGCCCGCAACCAGGTGCCGTACCGCTGGTACTCGGCCGACGAGCCCGAGGGCCGGCGGCTGCTGGCCGCCGCCGGGGCGGACGGGCAGCGGCTGCCGCTGGTGATCACGCCGGACGGCACGCCGCTGGTCGAGCCGGAGGCCCCCGAGCTCGCCGCCCACGTGGGGCTGGCGACGACACCGACCGCCGACTTCTACGACCTGGTCGTCATCGGCGGCGGCCCGGCCGGGCTCGGCGCGGCCGTGTACGGGGCGTCGGAGGGGCTGCGGACGGTGCTCGTGGAGCGGTCGGCGACCGGCGGGCAGGCCGGGCAGAGCTCGCGCATCGAGAACTACCTGGGCTTCCCCGACGGCGTGTCGGGCGCGCAGCTCACCGACCGGGCGCGGCGGCAGGCGACCAGATTCGGCGCCGAGATCCTCACCGCGCGCGAGGTGACGGGACTTGAGGTCAACGGGGCCGCTCGGGTCGTACGGTTCGCGGACGGCTCGGCGATCGCCGCGCACAGCGTGATCCTGGCGACCGGTGTGCAGTACCGGCAGCTTCAGGCGCAGGGTTGCGACGACCTGAGCGGCTGCGGGGTGTACTACGGCTCGGCGCTGACCGAGGCGGCGGCCTGCCAGGGCCACGACGTGTACATCGTGGGCGGCGCCAACTCGGCGGGGCAGGCGGCGATGTACCTGGCCCGGGGCGCGAAGTCGGTCACCCTGCTGGTGCGCGGGTCGTCGCTGTCCGCGTCGATGTCCTACTACCTCATCCAGCAGATCGAGCAGGCGCCGAACATCTCTGTGCGCTGCGGCACGGTGGTCGAGGCCGCGCACGGCTCCGACCACCTGGAGCAGCTGACGCTGCGCGACGCGGCGACCGGGCAGACCGAACTGGTCGACGCTCAGTGGCTGTTCGTGTTCATCGGCGCGGCCCCGCTGACCGACTGGCTGGACGGCACGGTGCTGCGTGACGAACGCGGGTTCATCCTGGCGGGCCCCGACCTCACGCCCGACGGGCGGCCGCCGGCCGACTGGGAGCTGGACCGGCCGCCGTACCACCTGGAGACCAATGTCCCCGGCGTGTTCGTGGCGGGCGACGCGCGTGCCGAGTCCGCGAAGCGGGTCGCCTCCGCCGTCGGGGAGGGAGCCATGGCCGTGATGCTCGTCCACCGTTATCTGGAGCAGTCATGAGCGGTCAGCCGATGCCGTGCAACGCCGAGGAGATCGGCTCCCTGTTCCTGTTCGAGAAGCTCAGCCCCGAACAGCTCGGACGGCTGTGCGCGGACGGACAGGTGCAGCGGTTCGAGCCCGGGCCGGTGTACACCGAGGGCGAGCCCGCCACCTGCTTCTACGTGATGATCGAAGGCACGGTCGTGCTGTCGCGGCGGGTCGGCGGGGACGACGTGGAGGTCACCCGCACCTCGCAGCGCGGGGTGTACGCCGGGGCCATGCAGGCGTACATCGGCGACCGTGTCCGGCAGGTCTACAACAACTCGATGCGGGTGACCGAGCCGACCCGGTTCTTCGTGCTGCCCGCCGACACGTTCGCCGCCATCATGCAGGAGTGGTTCCCGATGGCGGTCCACCTGCTGGAGGGGCTCTTCTTCGGTTCGAAGAACACCCAGCGGATGGTCGGCCAGCGCGAACGGCTGCTGGCGCTTGGTTCGTTGTCGGCCGGGCTCACCCATGAGCTCAACAACCCGGCGGCCGCGGCCGTACGGGCGACCGCGACGTTGCAGGAGCGGGTGGCGAAGATGCGGCACAAGCTCAGCATCATCTCCGCGGGCACGTACTCGCGCGAGGCCCTGGCGAGTCTGATCGAGATCCAGGACCGCACGGCCGAACGCGTCGCCAAGGCGCCTTCGTTGAGTCCGCTGGAGGCGTCGGACCGCGAGGACGCGCTCGCCGACTGGCTCGACGACCACGGCATCCCCGACGGCTGGCGGCTCGCGCCCACCTTCGTGCAGGCCGGGCTCGACCTGGACTGGCTGGACCAGGTCGCGGCGGCCGTGGACGAGGAGATACTGCCGAGCGCGATCGGGTGGCTCAACTACACGGTCGAGACCGAGCTGTTGATGGACGAGATCCAGGACTCCACGACCCGGATCTCGCAGCTGGTGGACGCGGCGAAGCAGTACTCGCAGCTCGACCGCGCCCCCTACCGGATGGCCGACGTGCACGAACTCCTCGACAGCACCCTGCTGATGCTGTCGGGCAAGATCGGGCAGCGGATCAAGGTCGTCAAGGACTACGACCGTACGCTCCCGAAGATCCCCGCCTACCCGGCGGAGCTCAACCAGGTGTGGACCAACCTGATCGACAACGCGGTCGCCGCGATCAACAGCGCGGGCGGCGAAGGGGCGTTGACCGTGCGCACGGGGCTCGATCACGACCGGCTGCTGGTGGAGTTCCGCGACACCGGTCCCGGGGTGGCGCCGGAGATCCGGGACCGCATCTTCGACCCCTTCTTCACCACCAAGCCGGTGGGCGAGGGCACCGGGCTCGGCCTGGACATCTCCTGGCGGATCGTGGTCAACAAGCATCACGGCAGCCTCCACGTCGAGTCCGTGCCGGGCGACACGCGGTTCCAGGTGCTGCTTCCGCTCACCGCCACCGAGGACGAGACGGCCCCCGAGGAGTCGGCATGACCAGTGACATCAGCGGTATCGACCCGAGCGTGCCGCCCAGCGGCGCGGGGTGCGTGGAGTGCGACGAGGCCGGGGGGTGGTGGTTCCATCTGCGGCGCTGCGCGCAGTGCGGGCACATCGGCTGCTGCGACTCCTCACCCGCCCAGCACGCCAGCGCGCACTACAAGGCCACGGGGCATCCGCTGATGCGGAGTTTCGAGCCGGGTGAGGAGTGGTTCTGGAACTTCGCGACAGGGCAGATGTACGAGGCCGGGCCCGAGCTGGCGCCGCCGGTGAGCCATCCCGCCGACCAGCCGGCGCCGGGTCCGGCCGGGCGGGTTCCTGCGGACTGGGCTCGGACGTTGCGGGGTTGAGGGCTCAGAGACTCGGGGTGACTGCTAGCACTCCAGGCTCTTGAGGTCGACGGCGTCGGCGAGCGCCTGCATCCCCTTGTCGTTGGGGTGCAGGTGGTCGCCGTTGTCGAAGAACGGCATGATCCGCTCGGGGTCGTAGGGATTGCGCAGGATGCGGTCGAAGTCGGTGACGGCGTCGAACTCCCCGCTGTCGCGGATGAAGGTGTTGACCTCCTGGCGTACGGCTTCGGCGGCGGGGTCCCATTCGGACCAGCCCTTGAAGGGGCCGACGGTGGCGCCGACGACGCACTTGCCCGCCGCGTGCGCCCGGTCGATGATCTCCCGGTATCCGGCGATGAGATCCTCGGCTGTGACGCCCGTGTGGGCCTTGATGTCGTTGACGCCCTCGAAGAGGAAGACCGTGCGGACACCGGGGTGGGACAGCACGTCCCGCTCCAGCCGGTTGAGGGCGCTCTGCCCGGCGCCGTCGGCCAGGACCTTGTTGCCGGAGATCCCTTCGTTGGCCACGCCCTGCACCGTCGACCCGGCCGTCGCCCGGAGTCTGCGGGCGAGGTAGTCGGGCCAGCGGCGGTTGAGGTCGGTGCTGGACTGCCAGCCGTCGGTGATGGAGTCGCCGAGCGCGACCACGGCACCCGTCGCGGTGCTCGTGCGGACCGTGACGGCGTCGAGGTAGAACCAGGAGCCGATGGTGTCGGTCCAGTTGGCGGCGCCCACCTCGGCGGTGTGGTCGCCCTGGGCCGCGTACGACGTCTGCATGGCCATCCCGTGGCCCGTCGCCGGTCCCGCCGCGTCGGGGCTGTGCAGACTGATCACGAGGTTCGCGGCGGCGGCGACCTTGCCGGGCAGCGGGTCGCTGTAGGCGGTGGCGCCCGCGGGGACGGTGACGGTCCGCGAGCCGCCGAAGGTCAGCCGCCGGTTGCTGCCGGGCACCAGTTCGGCGCCCACCCGCTGGATGCCGGCGTAGACGCTGTCGAAGGTCACCGGCCGGTCCCCGAAGGCGTTGGAGAGCCGGATCCGCAGGTTGTCGCCGCCGACGCTGGTGCGGACGACCAGCCGGTAGCTGCGGTCGGCGACGGCGTCGCCCATGCGGTCGGCACTGGCGCCCCAGGTGACGACGTCGTGCCGGGCAGGCGCTGCTTGCGCTGCCGTCACCGTGCCCTGCAGCGCCGAAACCACCAGCAGGCCGGTGATCAGCCGCGCCACACGGCCGGTCACCGGGCGAAGCCCTTCAGCGTGACGGACTCGCCGGGCTTCAGCGTCACCGTCCGGGAGACTTCCCCGTACGCCACCACAGTGGTCCGGCCCCCGACGCTACGGAGCCGGACCGAGGTCGGCTTCCCGTCCCGCCAGTGGAGGTCCACGACGAAGCCGCCCCGCGCGGCGACGCCCGTGACGTGACCGGAGGCTGCCCAGGCGTCCGGAAGGGCCGGGAGGAGTTCCAGGTGGCCCGGGCGGGAGTACAGGAGCATCTCGATCATCGCGGCCGGGGTGCCGAAGTTGGCGTCGATCTGGAAGATGCCGCGGCCCGGTTGAGTCTCGTAGATGTCGAAGAGGTTGAACGCGGTGCCGTTGCCGCCGCCGGTGGACGGGCGGAGGTTGTTCACGATGAGCTGGTAGGCCCTGTCGGCGTCCTTCAGCCGGGCCCAGCACAGCGCGCGCCAGGCGTTCGCCCAGCCGAAGCTGTTCATGCCGCGCGCGATGAGCTGTGCGGTGGCGCCGTCGACGATGTCCTTCGGGGTGGAGCCGTCGGGGCGGATGCGGTCGCCGGGGAACAGGCCGACGAGACCGGACAGGTGCCGGTGGGTCGTGTCGCCCAGGTTGTCCGGCGACATCCACTCCTGGAGCCAGCCCGTCTTCGGGCTCACCTCGGGCAGGTACAGCTTCTTGCGCAGGCCCGCGATGGTGTCGGCGTAGCCGGTGTCCTTCTTCAGCTCGGCGGCCGCGACGCAGAAGTTGCCGAACAGCGCCCACACCATCTCCTGGGCGTAGGTGTTGCCCTTGGCGTCCTGCGGGCCGTGCTCGGGCGACCAGTCGCTGTCGGCGATGAGCACCTCCTTGGAGGTGCCGGGGAGCGTGGTGGTCAGCAGCCGCGCCTCCCAGAACTCGCAGGCGCCCTTGAGCAGCGGGTAGATCCTCGCCAGATGCTCCCGCGACTGGGTGTATTCGTAGTGCTCGTACAGGCTGTTGCACAGCCAGGCATTGCCCGCCGGGTGCCACCACCAGCCGTTGCCGCCGTGCGGGTTGGTGGAGAAGGCGACCGTCCAACCGGCGACCTTGCCCGTGGAGTTGCGGTAGCGGTTGCGCGGGTCGTTGAAGAGCCGGTGCGTGAGCTCGGTCCAGGACGGGAGCTGGGCGAGGCAGTAGTCGGTGAACGTGTCGAAGCACGGGGACAGGCCCGTGCGGTCGGCCATCCAGTAGTTCATCTGGATGTTGATGTCGGTGTGGTAGTCGCCCATCCAGTCCGGATCGTTGCCGTCGAGCCACAGCCCCTGGAGGTTCAGGGGCAGACTGCCGCGCGAACCGGAGATCATCAGGTAGCGGCCGAACTGGAGGTAGGCGGCCTCCAGTTCGGGATCGGGCACCCCGTCACGGAAGCGCGCTTTCAGCCGCTCCCACGTGTCCAGCGCCCGCTGGTCGGCGGCCGACTCGCCCAGGGAGAGCTCCTGTCGGCCGTACAGGTCGCGATAGTCGGCGACGTGGGTGCGCAGCAGTGTGCCCGCCGAGTGGGTCGCGGCGGCGCGTACCTTCGTACGGGCCAGCCGCTCGGGGTCGAGCGACGGATCGCGGTAGCCGGTGGTGGCGTCGGGCGCGTAGTTGGTGCCGCCGCTGACGACCACCGTGAGTTCCCTGCACCCGGTGAAGTCGATCCGGGAGCCGTTCACGGCGACGCGGCCGCCCCTGCTGTGGGCCCGGACGGCGGCGCCGTAGCGCAGCCCGTTGGGGAAGGACGCCCCGAAGGACTCCGCCCCTGACGGGGTTTCGCCGTGGGTGCCCTCCAGGGTGATGGTGCCGGTGTAGGTGCCGCCACCGCTCTGCGTGAAGTGCAGGACGATCACGTCGTCCGGGCGGCTGGCGAACACCTGCCGCCGATACGTGACCTTCGAGCGTACGTACGAGCAGGCCACCACGCCCTGGGCGAGGTCGAGGGTGCGGCGGTAGCCGGTGACGGCGGACAGGTCGTGGTCGGGGATGTCGACGGTGAGCCGGGCGAGCAGGGTGAAGGAGCCGAAGTCGGCGCGGCCGTAGGGGAACTGTCCGTCGGCGTCGAGGGTGTCGTTGAGGCCGCCGGTCCACATCGTGGCGTCGGTGATGAGCAGCAGTTCGCGGCCGGGGTCGTTGCTCGCGAGGGCGCCGAGGCGGCCGTTGCCGACCGGCAGGCCCTGTTCGATGAGCGAGCCCTCGTCGCCGGGGGCCTGCCACCACAGTCCGTCGCGGTCCGAACCGGTCAGGAGCGGCGAGGTGGTGGGGCGCTGCGGGGCTGCGGAGGCGGTGAAGGCGGGCAGGCCACCGAGGGCGGCGGCGAGCGAGCCCGTCGTGGCGACGGAGAGCAGGGTTCTTCTGCTGGGGTCGGGAGAGCGGGGGTCCATGTGCGGCTCCGAAGGACGTCGGGGGCGGGGGGCCCGGCGCAGGGCCGGGCCCCCCGGGAGGGGTCAGGAGGAGGACTTCGGTACGTCGATCCGGTCGATGTCCGGTGCGTAGCCCGACCCGCTGTCGAACGTGATCGTGTTCGCGCCCGCCTTCAGCTTCACCGGCACGCTGACGGTGTCGACCGTCCCCCAGTCGCCGGTGGACGCGAACTTGTGGCGGGTGGCGCCGCCCGAGTTGGCGGAGACGTCGAGCGAGCGCGGGTCGCCACTGACGTACGCGACCTTGATCTGGTAGGTGCCCGCCTTGTCGACGACCACGTCGTTGAAGGTGAGCTTGCCGCCGAGGTAGAGGTTGCCGACCTTGCGGTCACCGGAGCAGGCGGAGCAGTCGGCGACGGAGGCGTGGCCGCCGAGGGTGTTGGCCGGGGACTCGGCCTCGTAGGCGGTCGTGGGGACGGCGGTGCCGCGCGGGGTGATGGTGAAGAGGCGGGAGCCGTGGGCGGGCAGGGCCTGGGTGATGCCCTTCCGGTACGTGCCCAGGTTCTCGTGGTTCCACAGGTCGCGGACGCTCGCCTTACCGGCGAAGCCGAGCATGCCCCAGTCGGCGGTGACGGCGGCCGGGGAGTCGGCGAGGTTGAACAGGGCGACGGTGTACGTGCCGTTGGGGTTCTTCGCCGCCCAGACCTGCTGCGGGTCGGACGGCGTGAGCAGTTTCGCGGGCGGGGTGTCGCCCTGGTTGACGGCGATGACCTCGCGGTTGGTCAGCAGGGAGACGCCGTAGGAGTCGAGGCGGGTGAGGTCGTCGCCCGTGAACAGCGGGGACTTGGCGATGGCCCACAGGGTGGCGTAGCTCTGCCGTTCGGCCTTGGTCAGGCCGTCCATCTCGCCGTTGCCGACGTTGAGGGCGTCCAGGTCGTTCCAGCCGCCCGGGCCCGCGTGCCGGGTCCACGCGGGGGTGTCGTCCCAGCGGTCGGCGACGGAGTTCTCCCAGGTGACGAGGGTGTTGCAGTAGCACTCGACGTCGGTGTCGATGCGCCAGCCGTTGGAGTACTTCTTCCAGTCCTCGACATGCCCGATGTCCAGGGACCAGGACAGCTCCAGATGGATCGGGCGTCCGGTGGCTGCGATGGCCTTCTGCCAGGCGGCCACGTCGGCGACGTTGTTGTAGTTGTCGCCGCTCTTGAAGGAGCCCGGGCCGACGCCGTCGAGCTTGAGGAAGTCGTAGCCCCAGTCGGCGAAGAGCTGGGCCTGGGAGTCGATGTACTTCTGCGCGCAGGGATCGGAGAAGTCGATCTTGTAGGCGCTGTCCCAGCCGTTGGTCGTGCGCAGGTCGTCGTACACGATGTCGGCGGTGGTACAGCCGTCGGCGTTCCAGATCGGCACCTTGCCGTCGCCGTACGCCTCCTTCTCCAGACCGACGGGCAGATAGATCCCCGCCTTGAGCCCCTTGGCGTGGATGTGGTCGGCGACCGCCTTCATGCCCCGGGGGAAGCGGACCGGGTCGGCCTTCTGGCGGCCGTACGCGTCGAAGGAGGGCTTCCACGCCTTGTCGCGCCACCAGCCGGCGTCGATATTGACGTACTCGTAGCCGTACCGCTTCAGCTTCTGGGCCATCGCGTCGGCCTGCTTCAGCACGTTCGCCTCGGTGAGGTAGCTGTAGTCGCCGTCCGGGTTGAGGCCCGGGTACTTCGACGACTGCATGCTCCAACTCGACCAGCCCATGTAGGGCTTGGCGGCCAGGGGCGTGTCGTCCGATTGGGCTTGCGCCTGCGGGATGGCTGTCGCGAGGCCCGCCGTGAGGGCCAGGACGACGACGGTTCTCAGGCCGCGTGCGGGCAGGACGGAGTACGAGGGTGACCGCATGGGTCGTACCTCCTGGGGGTTGGTGCAGCTGCGGGTTGGTGGGGCTAGTTCTGGTCCGTGGTGATGAAGCTCTGGATCGCGGTGGCCGCCGCGCCGCGTGCCCATTCCTCGAAGGGCAGCGGGCGGGTCCGTACGGCGCACTGCGCGGCGGAGCCGAACGCGGCCGCGGCGAAGGCGTCGCGGATCTGCTCGGCGAACAGGTCGTAGGCGGCCAGCCCCTCGCCGGAGATGATCACCAGCTCGGGTCCGAGGAGGTTGGCCACGGTGGCGATGCCCCGGCCGATCGCCTCGCCCGCGCGCGCGTACACCGCGCGGGCCCCGGCATCGCCCCGGTGCGCGAAGGCCAGGGCCTCGGCGGCGTCGGCGACCTGGACGCCCGCCGCCTCCCCGACTGCGGCGACGATCGCCTCCTCCCCGGCGATGGCCTCGACGCAGCCCCGGTTGCCGCAGTGGCACAGCGGGCCGGCCGGGTCGATGGCCACGTGCCCGATCTCACCGGCCACACCGTGCGCCCCGGCGACGACCTGCCCGTGCACGACGAGGCCGCAGCCGATGCCCGCGCCGACCGTCACCACGGCGAAGTCGGACAGCCCCACTCCGGCGCCGAACCACTGCTCGGCGACGGTCAGGGCCCGTACGTCGTTGTCGACGGTGACCGGCAATCCGGTGGTCATGGCGGCGAGTTCGGCGAGCGGTACGTCCCGCCACTCCAGGAACGGCGAGTAGCGGACGGCTCCCGCCGCGCGGTCGACGTCACCGGAGACGGCGAGACCGAGGCCCCGTACCCGTACGCCGAAGCCGTCCGCCTCGGTGAGCAACTCCCGCACCAGTTCCGCGATCTGCGCCAGCACCGGCTTGGGGTCGCGGTCGGTCAGCGGCAGGTGCCGGGCGACGCGGATGCGGCAGCACAGGTCGGTGAGGACGCCGATGAGTTCGTCGCCGGTCACCTTGACGCCGAGGAACAGGGCCCGCCCGCCGTCGACCCGCACCGGGTTCGCGGGCCGCCCGAGCGCGCGGCGGGCCTCCTCGTCGACGTCCTCCACCAGGTATCCGGCCTCGATCAGCGGCCGGACCGCCTTGGTCACCGCGGCGGCGGACAGCCCGGTCCGCCCGGCCATCTCGGAGCGGGTGAGGGGGCCGTGGGACAGCACGGTGGTGAAGATCTGCGAGGCGGCCGGTGTATGGACCGGGAACACCTCGGGGCGGGAGCTCGGGGGCATGGCGGGAACCTAGGCGCCTTATTTTCCGCTGTCAATGAAAGAAGCAGGAATCAACAGAAGGTTGATTCGATCCACCCCGAGTTCTTTCAAATGCATGGCCCACCACAGGGTTTGACGGCTGTTCGAAGGGGTTGTGCCGCTGGGAACCGCCGCCCACCGGTGCACGTTGTCCCGTCGACACCCCACCAGCAGGGCGGCGCCATGAGTGAGTTGGTCCCCGGAGGCAATCTGCCGCTCCCTGGCGGCGCCTTGACCGTGCGGGTTCCCGGCCCCTTCGACGTGTCCGCGCTCATCACCGACGACGACGGCAAGGTGCGCGGCGACGGCGACTTCGTGTTCTACAACCAGCCGTCCGTGCCGGGAGCCGTCCTGCGCGGCGACACGCTCACTGTCGACCCGGGGCGGCTGCGCGCCGGAGCCACCCGCGTCACGGTCGTCGTCAGCCCCGCCGACCCCGGCACGCCGCTGGGCGGTCTGCCGGTCCCCACGCTGCTCGTGACCGATCCCGGCGGCCGCCACCTCGCCCGGTTCACTCCCCCGCGCCCCGGCCAGGAGACGGTCCTCCTGCTCGCCGAGCTGTACCGGCGCGGCGCGGGCTGGAAGGTGCGTGCCCTCGGACAGGGGTACGCCGACGGACTGGCGGGCCTGGCCCGCGACTTCGGCGTGGACGTACTGGACGACGACACGCCGTCGGCCTTTTCGGCGGGCACCCCCACCACCACCGGGCCGGTGAACGCCACGCGCCTCACTGCCACACCCCACCCACCGTCCGCCCCCGACCCCCACGGCTACCTCCCCCTCATCAACTCCGCCCGCGCCCAGGCCGGTTCGCCACCCGTCTCCCTCGACGCCCGCCTCACCACCGCCGCCCAGCAGCACGCCTCGGCGATGGCGGCCGCGGGCCGACTCGGCGTGGAGAGCCGGGACGGTGTCGCCGTCTACCAGCGCGTGACCGCCGCCGGATACCCGTACATCACCATCGGCGAGCACCTGGTCTCCGGCCCGCGCACGCCCACCGAGTTCATGGACTACTGCCTGCGCACGGACGGCCCCCGCCGCACGCTCCACGACCCGACATTCACACACGCCGGACTGGCCCAGGCCAACGGTGGCCGCTCCGGGACCACTTACTGGACCGCTCTGTGGGCCAAACCGCTCACCCCCGCCGACCTCACCCGCACGGCAGCCGACGTCATCGACCTCACCAACCACGAACGCGCCCGCGCCGGTCTGCCGCCCCTGGCCCCCGACCCGGTGCTGACCAGGGCCGCGCAGGCGCACAGCGCCGACATGGTGGCCCGGGACTTCTACTCCCACACCGCACCCGACGGCAGCCAACCCTGGGACCGAGCCGCCGCCGCGGGCTCCACCCGCCGCTCGATCGGCGAGAACATAGCCTGCGGCCAGCGCTCCCCCACCGAGGTGGTGACCGGCTGGATGAACAGCCCAGGTCATCGCGCCAACATCCTCAAGCCCGGCTTCACGCACATCGGCATCGGTTTCGTCGGCGGCGGCCGGGCGGGGACGTACTGGACCCAGCTCTTCGGCGGCGGGTGAGTGGCGACACGCGGGCACGCCGCCCGCAGTTCGCCCGGCAATGTTGGCAGAACGACATACACCGGACAGGATGCCCGCATGAAGGGTGACCTCTTTTCCAGCGAGCACATGGTCCAGCCCGCGCAGGCGCCGGGCATGACCGTCGAGAACGCCAAGTGCATCAGGTACGCGGTCAACGGCGAGATGCTGGCCCGGCAGGGCGCGATGATCGCCTACCGCGGCAACCTCACATTCGAACGCAAGGGCCAGGGCGTGGGCGGCATGCTCAAGCGCGCGGTCACGGGCGAGGGGCTGCCCCTCATGGCGGTGCGCGGCCAGGGCGAGGCCTGGTTCGCGCACGAGGCGCAGAACTGCTTCGTGGTCGACATCGAGCCGGGCGAGGAGTTCACGGTCAACGGCCGCAACGTCCTGTGTTTCGACGCCTCGTTGTCGTACCGGATCGCCACGGTGAAGGGGGCGGGCATCACCGGCGGCGGGCTGTTCAACAGCGTCTTCAGCGGACAGGGCAGGCTCGGGCTGGTGTGTGACGGCAACCCGCTGGTCATCCCTGTCTCGGCGCAGTATCCGGTGTACGTCGACACGGACGCGGTCGTCGGCTGGACCGCAGGTCTGCAGACGTCCCTGCACCGCTCGCAGTCCATCGGGTCGATGCTGCGCGGCGGTTCCGGGGAGGCCGTACAACTCGTGCTCCAGGGAGAGGGATACGTCGTCGTACGACCGAGCGAGGCGACCCCCCAGAAGGCCCAGCAGCACTGAGGGCAGTGGGCCAACAGTGACGCCTTGGCCTCTCGGGTGGCCAGGGTGGGTCTTCTGCCGCTGACGCCGAGCGGTTGAGGGCCGCCGAACGGGCGGGGCAGCCCGGCGCGGCGGCCCTCCATCTGAGGGGTGCCTGCGAGCGCGGACGGACCTCCCGGCGCGCGCCCGGGGCCGGTGCTGCTTAGCGTGGCAGGGTGAGCGCGCGGGCCCTCTCCGACCAGGCACTGTCCCGTCCCGGCTGGGTGCAGGCCGTGGTCGTGGTGCTGGCCGGGCTGGTCGCCATGGGGGTCACCGCCGCGCTGGGCCTGTGGGCGGCCGGGGCGGCGGATCTGCCGGACGGGGCGTTTCCCCGGGTGGTCGCGGCGACCGTCGTGACGTCGGTGGGCGGTGTCGTCGAGCTGTCGGGAGATGTCGGAGGCCTCGCCGAGACGGCGGCGGGGCTGAGCGTGATCCCGCTGTCCGTGACGCTGGTCGGCGCGCTGGTGATCGCCGCGGGTTTCCTGCGACCGCTGCGGCACCGGGCGGTGGCGGGTGCCGGGGAGCTGGGCGCGTGGGCCGGGAAGGTGGCCGTCCTGTGGCTGCTGGGCCTGCTCGGACTGGCCCTCGGGGCCCGGCAGACCTTCCGGATCTCGCTCGGCGAGGGTGCGATCACTGACATCGGTGATCTGTTGGGTCTCACGCCGGAGATCGGCTTCACCACGGACGTACCGCTGTCCCTGTTCTTCGGTCTGCTGTGGCTGGTGGGTGTGCTGGCGCTGGCCCTGCTGGTCTCGCGCGGCGCCCCGCTGCCGGGCCGGCTGCTGCGCTTTCAGGAATCGGTGCGTCCGGCCGCGTACGCGATGGTCGTCCTGCTGCTCGCCTACGTCGTACTGGGGTTTGTCATCGGCCTGATCGTCGCGGCGACCCGTGGGCATGCCGTCGAGACCTTCGCCGTGCTGCTGCTCGGGCTGCCGAACCTGGTGTGGCTCGGGCTCACCCTCGGCCTGGGCGCCACCTGGGACGGCCGGGTGGAAGGCCCGTTCGAGCTGCCGATGCCGCACGTGCTGGACCAGGTGCTGCGCTCCTCGGAGGTCCAGGCCGTCAACGTCGGCACGCTCTCCGAGCAGGACGGCCGGTGGTGGTGGCTGGTGGTCGTGGCGGCGGTGCTGGTGCTCGGGGCCGCGTTCGTGATGGCGGCCCGTTCACCGGCGCGGGTGCGGCTCTGGCAGCATGCCGTGCACATGGCCGTCGCGCTGGCGCTCACCGTGCTCATGATCTGCCTGGTCGGCCGGATCTCCGCGTCCTACGGCCTGTCCGTCCTCGGCATCGGCGACCTGGGCGGCGACCTCGCCGGTGAACTGTTCCTGCGGCCCCGGATCTGGATCGCGCTGGGGCTCGCCGTGCTGTGGGGGCTTGTGACCGGCCTGCTCGGCGGACTGCTGGCGAAGAGGGTACGGCGGCGGGGCGCGACGCCCTAGCCAAGTTTCCGGCAGTACAACGCGTCCGGCGTCCGCGATGAGCCCACCCGTCCCGTGTACGCAATCCCGGCCGCGTACTCGTCGTCCGCGCACTGCCCCTTGTAGTGACCGACCGCGAAGTCACCGCCCTTGGGTGTCGATCCCCGGTTGTCGCCGCGGTCGAACCAGACGGTACGGCCACTGGTGCCGAGCTCACCCGCCGGGGCGGACGCGCAGAGGGCGGCGGAGACGGCGGAGCCCCGGACGCTGTAGCCGCTCAGGTAGTGGCCGGTGGCGCACTGGAGTTTGGTGTAGCCCGTGGCCCAGTCGTTGCCCGTCGTGACGTGCCGCTCGTCGACGACCACCTCGTGTCCGCCGGCCGGGGGCCACGAGCCGGACACGTCCGAGCACAGGCCGCGGTTGCCGGTGTGGCTGAGGCCGAGCAGCCGCTGACCGTCGGGGCAGGCCGCCTTGCGGGCGCCCGGGTCCCAGTCGGGCAGGGCGCGCATCCGCCGGGACTGATCGAAGTCGCCGTGGTCGGGGCTGAGCATGGACCACTCCGTCACCGGCGCCACCGGTCCGGTGCGGCCGGGCGCGTCGATGAGCCGGGTCCATGCGGGGGCCCGCCAGTCGTCACCGTCGTACAGCCCCATGCGGTTGCCCGCGGCGTCCCAGTGCAGCAGCGCCCAGCCGTTGCCCTTGCGGTTCTCGTGCCAGCCGACGAGTGGCCAGTACGCGAAGTCGGCGTCGGTGCGGATCAGATGGTCGACGAAGTTCTCGAACCAGGCCCGCTGCTTGGCGCCGGTCTCCTCCCGGCCGCCGATGCCGAACTCGCTGATCCAGACCGGCGCGGTGAAGTGCCGGTCCTGTTCGGCGGTGACGTAGAAGGCCTGGCGGTTCAGTACGTCGATCAGTTCGGTCGGGGCGAGGTCGCGGTAGCGGGGGTCGCTGGTCTCGCCCGTTCCGGTGGCGCCGCTGTGGTTCGGGCCGGTGTAGTCGTAGAAGTGGGCCGAGTACACGAGCTTGCCGGAGTCGACGAGGGTGTGCGAGAGACGGCGTACGGGCTCCAGGGTGGGGCGTTCGTGCGGCAGGCCGTCGACGGGGATGCCGGTCCAGTTGATGCCCTCGACGATGATCAGGAGGTCGGGGTTGGCCTCCGTCAGGATGCGGTCGCCGACTCGCTGGGAGGCGGCGAACCAGTCGTGGTTGTCGCCGAGGCCCCAGTTGGGGTCGTCCCAGACGTTGCGGCGCACCTCGTTGTAGAGGTCGGCGCCGACGACACGCTTGTTGTCCTGGTACCGGCGGGCCATGAACAGCCAGTCGTTCTCCCAGGCCTCGGTGGACTGGCTGGCGTTCCAGCGTTCATTGCCGTCGACTCCGCAGCACCACCGGGTGGTGTTGGTGTGGTTGTTGAGGATCACCGCGAGTCCGGCGGCGGTCAGTTCGCGGACCACGGCGTCGTACACCTGGAGCGGGGTCATGCCGCGCAGGGCGGGGTTGGCGGCGACGGCGTCGTCCGTGACGGGGACGGTGTCGTGGATCATCTCGTTGGAGAAGGGCAGGCGGATGCTGTTGATCCCGATCTCCTGGAATCCGGCGATGATCTCGGCGATGGGCGCGCGGTCCAGGCCGAGCGGGATCCGGCCGGAGTTCTCACCGGCGTGGTGGTTGGCGTCGTCGGCCGTACTGCCGGAGCCGTTCCAGGTGCCGCTGGCGCCGTGCCAGTTGCCGGACCGCAGCTTGAAGCGGTCGCCGTCGGCGTCGACGATCCAGCGGCCCCGGGTGCTCAGCGGCGCGGTCCAGTCGACGGCCGCCTCGGCCTGGGGCGCCTGCACCAGGGGCAGAAGGAGCAGTACGGCGGCCAGTGTGGCCCTGACGAAGGCTGCGCGCACGGTCACCATCCCGGACGGCGTTGTCATGGCAGCGTCATCATGCGGGACGGTGTGTCATTGGTCCAGTCCTGAACGGGGGCGGGTTCGCCGGGGAGGACCGGCTGGCGTCGTGGGGCGAGCGGCGTGAGCGCGACCGTGCGGTTCCGGCGCAGGTCGCGGGCTCGGGTGAACGACGCGGTGCCGCCGCAGCCGAGTTCCTTGTCGGGTTGCCGCGTGGTGCTCGTCCGTCGCGTAGGTACTCGGCGCCTCGCCGCCCTCGCCGCGTCGTCGAGGAGCCCCTCATGACCCACCCGTCCGACACGGGGCCGGCCCCGGTAGTGGCGCTCAAGGGCATCTCCAAGTCCTTCGGCGCGGTACGCGCCCTGCGGGACGTGTCCCTGGAGCTGTTCCCCGGAGAGGTGCACGCCCTCGCCGGCGAGAACGGCGCGGGCAAGTCGACCCTCATCAAGACGCTCGCCGGGGTGCACCGGCCGGACGCCGGCCACAGCCGCGTTCCGTCGGTATGCGCCCACCGCTCGGCCTCGGCGTCGTACAGCCGGACGGGCTTCCCGTCGACCACCACGCCGATCCGCTGCCCGCGCGTGCGGTCCGGAAGGACTCGCCGTCGAGGCCGCGCCCCCATCGGCGCGTCGACGGCCGCGCGGGAGCAGGCCACCTCCTGCTCGGCGCGGGCGAGCAGCGGGCTGGAGGGCGGCCGTCGCGGGTCAGCGGCTCGACCTCGGTCGGCGGGTCCTGTGGTACGGCGATCGGCGGTGGCCGTCAAGCCAAGCGGCCCAGCCGTCGGCGCACCGGAAGTAGCCCCAGCCACCGCGCCGCACGGCGAGCAGCAGCCCGCGGGGTCGGCCGTCGCGGTCAGCGGCTCGTCCTCGGTCGGCCGGTCCTGCCGTACGTCGACCAGCGGCTGCCGTCAAGCCAAGCGGCCCAGCCGTCGGCGCACCGGAAGTAGCCCCAGCCACCGCGCCGCACGGCGAGCAGCAGCCCGCGGGGTCGGCCGTCGCGGTCAGCGGCTCGTTCTCGGTCGGCGGGTGCTGCAGTACGGCGATCAGCGGTGGCCGTCGAGCGCGCGGTCCAGCCGTTGGCGTACCGGATGTGGCGCCAGTCGCCGTGCCGCTCCACGGGCCGGACCGGCAGCGGCGGGCGCGGCGGCTACTTTCGCATCACGGCGGGCTCGCGGCGGCGCAGCAGTTCGTGGACGACGTAGCCGAACACCACCGAGAGGGCGCCGAGCATGCCGGTGTCGAGCAGCCACACCCCGGCCGTGTGGGCGAACAGCGGGTCGCCGCTCAGCTCGTCGGGGGACAGCCGGCCCAGGTCGACGGTGGCGGCCATCGCGGCGAACGCCCAGCGGGCGGGGACCAGCCAGGCCAGTTGCTCCAGCCCCGGCACGCCGTCCAGCTGCAACAGGGCGCCGCAGAAGACGACCTGGACGATGGCGAGCAGCACCAGCAGCGGCATCGTCACCTCTTCCCTGCGCACCAGCGCGGAGATCAGCAGGCCGAGCATCATCGCCGTGAACGCCAGGAGGGCGACAGCGACCGCGATCTCGATCAACGGCGGCATCAGCACCCCCTGCCCGCCGGGCGCGTTGAGGTCGACGCCGTACAGGGCGACCAGGGTCAGCACGACGGCCTGGAGCACGGTGACCGTGCCGAGCACGACGACCTTGGACGTCAGGTACGCCGATCTGGACAGGCCCACGGCCCGCTCCCGCCGGTAGATCACACGTTCCTTGACGATCTCGCGCACCGCGTTCGCGGCGCCGGTGAGCACCCCGCCGACACAGAGGATGAGCAGCGTGTTCATCGCCGACCGGCGGTCCAGCTCGCCACCCGCGAGGGCGCGGGCCATGCCGCCCAGGACGAAGGGCAGCGCGATCATGACGAGGAGGAAGGTGCGGTCGGCGCTGAGCACGGCCGTGTAGCGGCGGACCAGCGTGCCCAGCTGGGCGGCCCAGCCGCGCGGCCGGGGCGGCGGGCCCACGGCGACCGGGCCCTCGCCGGGCTCCTCGGGCCGGGCTCCGACGCCGGCGACGTAGTGCCGATGGAAGGGCGAGGCGCGGTACTCACCCGCCCAGTCCCGGTCCTGGTCGTGTTCGAAGGCCTCGAAGGCTTCCGGCCACTGGGTGAAGCCGAAGAAGGCGAGGGCGTGGCCGGGCGGGCCGTAGTAGGCGACCCTGCCGCCCGGGGCGAGGACGAGCAGCCGGTCGCAGACGTCGAGGCTGAGGACGCTGTGCGTGACGACGATGACGGTCCGGCCGTCGTCGGCGAGGCCGCGCAGCGTGTGCATCACCGAGCGGTCCATGCCGGGGTCGAGGCCGGAGGTCGGCTCGTCGAGGAACAGCAGCGACGGCTTGGTCAGCAGCTCCAGGGCCACGCTGACCCGCTTGCGCTGCCCGCCGGAGAGGCTGTGCAGGGGCTGGTGGGCGCGCTGCTCCAGACCGAGTTCGCGGGTCACCTCGTCGACCCGGGCGCGCCGCTCCGCTTCGGCGGTGTCCTGCGGGAACCGCAGTTCGGCGGCGTAGGACAGGGCGGCGTGGACGGTCAGCTGGGTGTGCAGGATGTCCTCCTGCGGGACCAGTCCGATGCGCTGTCGCAGTTCGGCGTAGTCGTGGTAGAGGTCTCGGCCGTCGTACAGCACGGTGCCGTGGTCCGCGGGGCGCTGGCCGGTCAGGGCGCCCAGCAGTGTGGACTTGCCGGCGCCGCTCGGGCCGACGACCGCGAGCAGGCACTTCTCCCGTGCGGGGAACGACACGCCGTCCAGCAGCGTCCTGCGCCCACGGTCGACGGCCACCGTCAGGTCCTGTACGTCCAGGGAGATCTCGCCGGTGTCGACGTACTCCTGCAACTGGCCGCCGACCAGGCAGAACGCCGAGTGGCCGATGCCGATGATGTCACCGGGGCCGACCGGGGCTCTGGTGACGCGCTGCCCGTTGAGGTAGGTGCCGTTGTGGCTGTCGAGGTCGATGATCTCGTACGTCCCGTCGGCGTGCGCGCGCAGTTCCGCGTGCCGGCGGGAGACGACCAGGTCGGCGACGATCAGGTCGTTGTCCTCGGCGCGGCCGATCCGGATCGTATGGGTGGGCAGCGGCCGTACCGAGGCGGGATTCCGGAAGGTGTGGGTGCGGGCGGGCCGGTGGACCGCCGAGGGGCGCTCCGGGGTAGCGGCGAGCCCCACCAGGACGGCGCGGGGGCCGTTGGTGGGATCGCCGAAGCGCAGGACGCTGCCGGGGCCGACGTCCCACTCCTGGACCCGGTGGCCTTCGGCGTAGGTGCCGTTGGTGCTGTGCTCGTCCTTCAGCGTCCAGTGGCCGTCCACGGGACGCAGCACCGCGTGGTGCCAGGAGACGCGGGGGTCGTCGATGACGATGTCGCTGTGCGGGTCGCGTCCGACGTGGTAGTCGCGGACGGGGCTCATCACGGTGGAGCCCGTCTCGGTCTCCACGACGAGTTCGGGTGCCGTCGATGCGACAGGCCGCTCCGCCATGGTCAAAATGCTACCGATTCGCTCACATGTGCGCTGATTGATGACAGCCCGGCGGCTGCCGATGGCACGTGTCAGGCGACGGGAACGACCAGCGCGGGGATGGTGCGCTGCATCCGCAGGGCGTCGACGGACTCGGCGAGCAGCTCGTACTCCGTGGTGTCGTCACTGGTGGCGATCCTGACCAGCCGCCCGGCCGCCAACTGGTCGGCGATCAGCTCCTGCTGGTCCAAGTCAGCACACCAGGCGCGCAGCACCGACGGCACATCCGCCACTGAGTCCCCGACCGGAATCAGCGCGTTCGGCGGGAACGGCGCGTCGCCGGGCTGCGGATCGAGCCGCTCCGCGATCCAGGTGGCGCGGTCGCGCAGCCACCACAGCGCGAGGGCCAGGGTGGGTGCCCGGTAGGTGCCGAGCGGTACGCCAATGCGCCGGCCGCCGCAGACGCCGTACCCCGTGACATGGCACAGGAATTCGTCGTGCACGTTCGCCTCCCCCGTCGCGTTGCCCGCTTGCGGTGATGCCTCGCTTTCGGTGCGGCTCCTGTGCGGTGAAACAGTCCCTGAGAGTCCCTGAGATTCGAGTATCTTCACTCTTGAACCACTGTCACCATGCCTTTCCGGCCAGTCTCCTGGCATATTCACCGCGCGTATTGGCCGGAACGCTACGGGTGAGGCGCGCAGGCCGGACGGTGCGGATCTTCGGCCCGGACCGGAGTGAGAGACTCCGCGATGAGTTTTTCCGGTTTACGAGGTCTGAGGATCGAAGACTTCCTAGATCACCGTGCGGGGAGACCGCCAGGGGGACGACCGGAAACGCGGATGCGGAAATTCACCGGCGTCCTGCGAAGGGCCTGAGTAAAGGCGGATGGACGTATGTGGTCTGGCCCGAATACGTCGCAATGCGGCCGTGCCCGGAGGCGGTGGTTCGCCTCCGGGCACGGGGGCATCGGTGGGGGTCAGGGCTGGGCGATGGCGTCGATGCGGGAGAGTTCCTCCGCGTCGAAGTCGAGGTTGCCGATCGCCGAGACACTGTCCTCCAGCTGCTGGGGGCTGCTCGCGCCGACCAGGGCGGAGGTCACACGGCCGCCGCGCAGGACCCAGGCGAGGGCCATCTGGGCCAGCGTCTGGCCGCGGGACTTGGCGATGTCGTCGAGGGCGCGCAGCCGGCCGACCAGTTCCTCGGTGAGCGCGTCGGAGTTCAGGAACGGGCTGTCGCTCGCGGCCCGCGAGTCCTCCGGGATGCCGTCGAGGTAGCGGCCGGTGAGCAGGCCCTGCTCCAGCGGCGAGTAGGCGATCGAGCCGACCGCCAGCTCGTCCAGCGCGTCCAGCAGTCCGTCCTCGGGGCGGCGGTCGAGCATGGAGTAGCGGGGCTGGTGGATCAGGAGCGGGGTGCCCAGCTCGCCCAGGATGCGGGCGGCCTCGCGGGTCTGCTCCGGGGAGTAGTTCGAGACGCCGACGTAGAGCGCCTTGCCCTGCTGGACGGCCGAGTGCAGGGCCCCCATCGTCTCCTCCAGCGGAGTCTGGGGGTCCGGGCGGTGCGAGTAGAAGATGTCGACGTAGTCCAGGCCCATCCGCTTCAGGCTCTGGTCCAGCGACGACAGCAGGTACTTGCGCGAGCCCCACTCGCCGTACGGGCCGGGCCACATCAGATAGCCGGCCTTGGTGGAGATCACCAGCTCGTCGCGGTACGGCGCGAAGTCGGCCTTGAGCGCCTCGCCGAACGCGGACTCGGCGGCGCCGGGCGGCGGGCCGTAGTTGTTGGCCAGGTCGAAGTGGGTGACGCCGAGGTCGAAGGCGCGGCGCAGGATGGCCCGCTGGGTCTCGACCGGCCGGTCGGGGCCGAAGTTGTGCCACAGGCCGAGCGACAGGGCGGGGAGCTTGAGGCCGCTGCGTCCGGTACGCCGGTAGGGCATGTCCGCGTAGCGGTCGGGGTGTGCCGTGTACAACGCGACTCCAGAGGGGTGGGCACGGATGGGACAGTGTGGCCCTCACTCTTTCGTGACCTGCGGGCAGTGGTCCAACAGAAGAATCCGATGGAATTCAGCGATTACGCTTCTCAGTCATGGAACTGCGCCATCTCCAGCACTTCGTCGCGGTCGCCGAGGACCAGCACTTCACCCGGGCGGCCGAACGGCTGATGGTGTCCCAGTCCGGTCTGTCGGCCTCGATCCGGGCGCTGGAGCGGGAGTTGCAGACCCCGCTGTTCGTGCGGACCACCCGCCGGGTGACGCTCACCCCGGCCGGACGGGCCCTGCTGGGCGAGGCGGAGCGGATCCTGGCGCAGGTGCGGGCGGCGCATGAGGCGGTGGCCGCGGTGCAGGGCGTACTGCGCGGCATGCTCGCGCTCGGCACCGAGCAGTGCATCGCGGGGGTCAACGTGGCGCGGCTGCTCGCGGCGTTCCGGCACCGGCACCCGGATGTGGAGATCTGTCTGCGGCAGGCGGGCTCGGGCGCGCTGGCGGAGGAGGTCGCCGCGGGGCGCCTGGACCTGGCCTTCGCGGTGCGCACGCAGGAGGACACCGACCAGCTGCGCTCCGTACCGCTGACCAGCGAGCCGATGACGGTCCTGTGCCATCCGACGCACCGCCTCGCCGCCGTCGGCGCGGCCGTGACGCCTCAGGAGCTGGGCGGTGAGGTGTTCGTCGACTTCCACCCCGACTGGGGGCCGCGCCGCGCCACCGACGCCGCGTTCGCCGGGGCGGGTGTACGGCGGACGGTGGCCCTTGAGGTGAACGACGTGCACAGCCTGCTCGACCTGCTGGACGAAAACCTGGGCATCGCCGTCGTACCGGACCACTTCCGCCACAAGCGCGCCTCACTCACCGCACTGCCCCTGAAGGGCACCGGCGAGGCGATGTACGAGACGGTCGCCCTGCTGCCGCCCCGAGAGGCGACGAGCCCGGCGGCACGGGCCCTGATGACGCTCCTCGACGCGTGAATCCCGGCGGTGCGCGGTCGGGGGATCTCGCCACGGGCCCTCGTGGAAACTCTCGGCGCACCGTCGCGGGACTCCTGCGGCGCACCGACGCGGCCGCCTGGCGGTACGCCGTCACGCGACCCCCCGGCGCGCCGTCGCGCGATTCCGGCAGCGTCCCCCGCGGGATCTCACAGCGCACCGTCGCGGGACTCCGGCGGCGCACCGACGCGGCCGTCTGGCGGTACGCCGTCACGCGACCTCCCGGCGCACCGTCGCGCGATTTCGGCAGCATCCCTCGCGGGATCTCACGGCGCACCGTCGCGGGACTTCGGCGGCGCACCGTCGCGGCCGCCTGGCGGTACGCCTGTCGCGCGAGCTCCCGGCGCGCCGTCGCGGGATTTCGGCAGCGTCCCTCGCGGGATCTCACGGCGCACCGTCGCGGGGATCTCGGCGGTGCGTCGTCGTGGGAATCCCGGCGATGCGCCATGGTGGGACGTATGCATGCCAAGGACATCCTCACCGACGGCTACAGCCGCATCCAGGAAGAAGTCCACGCCGCCGTCGAAGGCCTCACGGGCGACGACGTCAACGCCCGTCCCGGCCCCGCCGCCAACTCCATCGCCTGGCTGATCTGGCACCTGACCCGCGTCCAGGACGACCACATCGCCGACGCCTCCGGGCTCGACCAGGTCTGGCTGACGCAGGACTGGGAGAAGCGCTTCGGACTCGGGCTGCCGCGCCTCGACACCGGGTACGGGCACAGCTCGGCGAAGGTGGCCAAGGTGCGGGTCGACTCCCCCGACCTGCTCACCGGCTACTACGACGCGGTGCACGAGCAGACGCTCGGCTTCGTGCGCGGGCTGACCGCCAAGGACCTGGAGGAGATCATCGACGACCGCTGGGATCCGCCGGTCAGCCTCGGCGTACGGCTGGTGAGCGTCCTGTCCGACGACCTTCAGCACGTCGGGCAGGCCGCCTACGTACGAGGGCTGCTTCAGGCCTCGTAGCCGGGCAGGATCACGTCCCGGATGAGGGCGTTCCGCTCGTCGAACGGGATGAACGCGCTCTTGACGGCGTTCACGGTCACCGTGCGCAGATCCTCGACCGTCCAGCCCGCCTCCTCGACCAGCAGGGACATCTCGCGGGTCATGGTCGTCCCGGAGACCAGGCGGTTGTCGGTGTTGAGCGTGACGCGGAAGCCGAGGTCCTTGAGCGCCGTGATGGGGTGCTCGGCGATGGAGGTGGCGGCGCCGGTCTGGAGGTTGGAGGTCGGGCACATCTCCAGCGCGATCCGGCGGTCGCGCACCCACCCGGCGAGGCGGCCGAGCTTGCCGTCCACGATGTCGTCCGTGATCCGCACGCCGTGCCCGATGCGCTGCGCGCCGCACACCTGGAGCGCCTGATGGATGCTGGGCAGGCCGTGCGCTTCACCGGCGTGGATGGTGAACGGCACGCTCTCCAGGCGCAGGTGCTCGAAGGCGGCCAGGTGGTCGGCGGGCGGGAAGCCGTCCTCGGCGCCGGCGATGTCGAAGCCGACGACACCGGCGTCCCGGAAGGCGACGGCGAGATCGGCGATCTCCCGGGTGCGGTCGAACATCCGCATCCCGCACAGCAGCGTCCCGACCCGGACCGGCGTGCCGGCGGCGGCCGCCTTGGCCATGCCCGCCGCGAGCCCCTCCTGCACGGTCTCGACGACCTCGGGCAGCGTCAGCCCGCCCTTGACCATCAGCTCCGGCGCGTAGCGCACCTCGCCGTACACCACACCGTCCGCCGCGAGGTCGAGGACGTACTCCTCGGCGGTGCGCAGCAGGCCCTCGCGGGTCTGCATCACGGCGAGGGTGTGCTCGAAGGTGGCGATGTAGCGGACCAGGTCCCCGGAGTTCGCGGCGTCGTAGTACCAGGCGGCCAGCGCATCGGGGTCGGTGGTGGGCAGGGTGTGGCCGACGGTCTCCGCGAGCTCGACGACGGTGGCGGGGCGCAGGCCGCCGTCGAGGTGGTCGTGCAGGACGGCCTTGGGGAGGCGTCGGAGGGTGGCGGCGTCTACGCGCGTAGCGGTCATGGTGGGCTTTCCTCGGGCGGGGCGTTGATGCGGAGTTTCTTCGGGCGGGCGTTGATACGGAGCGGAGGTGCGGGTCAGGCGGGCTGAAGCAGGTCCCACCGGTTGCCGTACAGGTCCTGGAAGACGGCGACCGTGCCGTACGGCTCGTGTCGCGGCTCCTCCAGGAAGGTCACACCCGCGGCCAGCATCCGGGCGTGGTCGCGGGCGAAGTCGTCGGTGTGCAGGAAGAAGCCGACGCGACCGCCGGTCTGGTCACCCACCCGGGCCCGCTGCGTCTCACCTTTGGCGCGGGCGAGCAGCAGGGCGGTACCGGCGCCCGCCGTTCCGGGCTCGACCACGACCCAGCGGGAGCCGTCCTCGCGGGGCGCGTCCTCGGCGAGGCGGAAGCCGAGGGCCTCGGTGTAGAAGCGGATCGCCTCGTCGTAGTCGTCGACGACGAGGGTGACCAGGGCGATACGTCGCATCGGGGCCTTCCGGGAGGGCTGATTGACCGGAGAGGTTATACGTAAAACGCAACGGGCGCCAGTCGTCCGTCACGGACGAGTGCGTCTCACAGGCCGCGCGCCAGCAGCAGGGTGACGTCGTCGGCCGGAGTCGTGGTCGGCAGCGTGCCGATCACCGCCGTGCACAGCTCCTCCAGGGACGAGGCCCTCCCGGCGAGGGCACGGGCCACGCGTTCCAGGCCGACGTCGATGTCCTGACGGCGCTCCTCGACGAGCCCGTCACTGAACAGGGCGATGAGGCTGCCTGCGGGGAGATCGAGTTCCGCGGGCTGGTAGGGCAACAGGCCGACGCCGAGCGGAGGGCCGGGCAGCAGGTCGGGGAACGAAACGTGACCGTCCGGGTGGACCACGGCGGGCGGCGGATGCCCGGCGAGTGCCAGCGTGCACTTCCGCGTGGCGGGATCGTAGACCGCGTAGACGCAGGTGGCACCCATGGACGGAGCCTCCGTACCGGCGGCCTCCTCGTCCTCGGTGAGCCGGATGAACGTCCGGTCCAGCCTGGTCAGCAGCTCCCCCGGAGACAGATCGAGATCGGCGAGCGTGCGGATGGCCGTACGCAACCGGCCCATGGTCGCCGCAGCGTTGATGCCGTGCCCGACCACGTCGCCCACCACGAGCGCCAGACGTCCGCCGGGCAGGCCGATGACGTCGAACCAGTCACCGCCGACGCTGTCCGCGGCGTCCGCGGGTATGTAACGGGCGGCCACCTCCATGGCGGAACCGCCGTCCACCCGGTGCGGCAGCAGACTGCGCTGAAGGGCGAGGGCCGTCCTCCGCTCGCTGGTGTACCGGCGGGCGTTGTCCAGACTCAGCGCGGCCCGGGCCACCAGCTCCTCGGCCAGCAGCTGATCGCTTTCGTCGAAGGGCGTCTGGTTCTCCGTCCGCACGAAGACCGCCACGCCCAGGAGCACGCCGCGTGCGTGGATCGGAAGGATCAGCAGGGAGTGCATGCCGAACTCCCGGATCTTCGCGGCCCGCTCCGGGTCGTTGTCCAGCCAGGTGGCGCGGGAGACGTCGAGGACGGGCTCCAGCACGGGGCGGCCCGAGCACAGGACCTGCGTGAACGGCGATGTCTCGGGGACGTAGACGACCTCGCCCGGTGTCCACAGGGACTCCGGGGCACCGTGGTGGATGGAGGCCCTGCCCGCCCGGCGGAACTTGGGGATGCGTCCCTGAGAGAGCCCGAGCCGGTCCAGCGGCTCCTCACCGAGCTGTACCGCCTCCGTCAGGTCGACGGTCACGTAGTCGGCGATCAACGGCACCGTGAAGTCGGCCAGCTCCTGGGCCGTGCGCATCACGTCCAGCGTGGTGCCGATGCGGGCGCCTGCCTCGCTCACCACGGCCAGGCGGTCGCCTGCCCATCGGCGGTCCTTGACGACCACCAGCACCATGCACACGCCCAGCGGGCGGCCGTCGGCGTCGTCCAGACGCACGAAGGAGGCCGAGAAGGCACCGTCACGCCGTCTGCCCGGAACAGCCGGGACACGGTACTCGCGGCCGATGACACATTCACCGGTGTCCAGCACCCGTTGTACGACCGCCTCGAACTCGACGGCGTCTCCGGTCAGGGATTCGCGTGGCCGTCGGCCCAGCCGCTGGTCGCGGGCGATTCCGTCGTAGCGTTCGAGGGCGTCGTTGGACCAGATGCAGCGCAGATCGGTGTCCCAGACGGCGAACCCCATGACCGAGTGGGTCAGCAGGGCCCGCAGGGCCGCGCCGACGGCGTTCCCCGCATCCCCGATCATTGCCGCCACGTCGTCCGCTCCGTGGGCGGGGTCTGCTGCTGCCATGGGGTGGTCAACCTTCAGAGGGCCCGGACTCATTCCGCGCGCTCTGGGCTGCCGACGCGCTGCTCAGAGAAGGTCCTCGATCATGATCGGCAGTTTCCGCACCCGCCGCCCGGTGGCGTGGTGCACTGCGTTGGCGATCGCGGCCGCCGCACCGACCTGGCCGATCTCACCGACCC
This sequence comes from Streptomyces spinoverrucosus, assembly GCF_006539505.1. Lineage (GTDB taxonomy): Bacteria > Actinomycetota > Actinomycetes > Streptomycetales > Streptomycetaceae > Streptomyces > Streptomyces spinoverrucosus. Next base: position 129,560 of record NZ_BJND01000025.1, on the reverse strand, counting down.
CCTTGACGCCCAGGGGATTGACGATGTCGTCCTCGACCTCGATCAGCTCGACGTCGACGTCGGGAGCGTCCGCGTTGACGGGGACGAGGTACTCCCCGAGGCTCGCATTGACCCAGCGGCCGGTGTCCGGCTGCATGTGGTTGGCCTCCAGGAGTGCCTGGCCCAGGCCCCACAGCATGCCGCCCATCAGCTGGCTGCGGGCCGTCTTCGGGTTGAGCACCCGGCCGGGCGCGAAGGCCCCGGTCATGCGCCGCACCCGGACAAGGCCCAGCTCAGCGTCCACGGCGACCTCGGCGAACTGTGCGCCGAAGGTCATCGTGGCGTAGGGGATGTCATGGGCGGGCGGGTTCCACTGCCCCGCGGCCTCGACGTCCGGCTGGAAGGTGCGCCTCAGCAGGTCGCTGTACGACTCGGAGGCGGTTCCGGCGGTCATGACGCCGTCGCGCACGACGACGTCGACCGGGTCGGCACCGTGCAGCGGTGAACCGGGATCACCGACGGCGCTCCGGATGAGCTGACTGCGCAGCGCGGTGGCCGCGCTGTGCACGGCCGCGCTGATCATGCCGGCGCCCGCCGAGCCCACCGCGGCGGCGATGTTGGGCAGGTCGGTGTCACCGTTCTCGAAGCGGCAGCGGTCCACGCTCAGTCCGAGGCCGTCCGCGGCGACCTGTGTCATCACCGTGGCGACTCCCGTGCCGAAGTCGGGGGTGGCGGCCTGGACGACCGCCGTGCCGTCGGCGTAGAGGCGCGCGCGGGCGCGCTGGGGATTGGCGAGGGGGGCGACCGGGTAGCAGGCGGTGGCCATGCCGGTGCCGATCAGCCAGTTCCCGTCCCGGCGGGAGCCCGGCCGGGGATCGCGACCGGCCCAGCCGAAGCGCTGGGCACCGCGCTCGTAGCACTCCTTGAGGCCGCTGCTGGACCAGGGAAGGCCCGTCATGGCGTCGACATCGGTGTGGTTGCGCAGGCGCAGCTCGATGGGGTCGATGCCCAGCTCGTGGGCGAGCTCGTCCAGCGCGCACTCAAGCGCGTACATGCCACTCGCCTCACCCGGCGCGCGCATGAAGGTGGGGGTCATGGTGTTGGCGCGGAACAACCGGTAGACGCCCTCGTAGTGGGGGCACGCGTAGATCTGCGAGGAGACGCCGACGGACGGTTCCGCCCAGTCGTCGAAGTGCGAGGTCGGCGACAGCTTGTGGTGCCGTATGGCCGTCAGCCGGCCGTCGCGTGTCGCGCCGAGCGTCAGATGCTGCTCCTGCTCCTCGCGGTGGCCGACCGAGGTGAACATCTGCTCGCGGGTGAGGACGAGCTTGACGGGCCTGCCGACCGCGCGGGCCGCCATCGCGGCGAGCGTCGGGTGGGCGTGGATCATCGCCTTGCAGCCGAAGCTGCCGCCTGCGTAGTGGCCGATGACCCGGATCTTCGACATCGGGACGCCGAGCAGCCGGGAGACGGTCATCTGCGTGGCGTTGACGCCCTGGGTGGCGTCGTACAGCAGCAGGTTGTCGCCGTCCCACTGGGCCGTGGTGCAGGACGGCTCGATCGGATTGTGGTTGTTCGCGGCGTAGGTGTACGTGCCCTCCACCCGGACGTCCGCCTCCCGCAGTCCGGCCTCCACGTTGCCGCGTTCGATGCGGCCCGGTATCCATCCGCCGAAGATCCGCTCGGGTTCGTACGACAGGTCGCGGCCCTGGTCGAGGGTGGTCACGGGAGGGGTCTCGGCGTAGGAGACGCGCAGCAGTCGCGCCGCGTACTGGGCCCGTTCCCAGGTGTCGGCGACGACGAGCGCGATCGGCTGGCCCGCGTAGTGCACGGTGTCGTCCTGCATGGGGAAGAAGGTCTGCCCGGGGGCCGCCGTACCGGCGAGCGAGGGCACGAGCGGCGGCTGCTCGGCGATCTTCGGCAGCGTCTGCTGGGTGAGGACCGCCAGTACGCCCTCCTCGGCCAGGGCGGCACTCGTGTCGATCCCGGTGACCCGCCCTGCGGCGATGCGGGAGCCGACCACGTACGCGTACGCCATGGCCGGGAGGGGAATCTCGGCGGAGTACCGTGCGCTCCCACTGACCTTGGCGGGGCCGTCGACACGGTCGAGCGGCTGTCCGATGGCGGACGGGATGGTCGCGGTCATGACGGGCTCCCGATCCCGGGCCGGGGTGCGGGCCCCGTGCCCGTTCCGTCGCTGAGCATGTCCAGGGCACGGATGATCGCGCGCTGGGCGAGTTCGACCTTGAAGGCGTTCATGGGGGTCGGCCGGGCGTCGGCCAGCTCCACGCGGGCGGCCATGGCGAAGTCGTCGCGCCGGACGGTTGCTCCGACGAGGAAGTCCTCGGCCCGTCTGGCACGCCAGGGCTTGGTGGCCACGCCGCCCAGCGCCACCCTCACCTCCGCGATGGTGCCGTCCATGACGGACAGCGCCGCCGCGACCGAGACGAGCGCGAACTCGTACGACTCGCGGTCCCGGACCTTCAGGTAGAGGGAGTGGCGCGCCACAGGTGCGGCGGGCACCTCGATCGCGGTGATCAACTCACCGTGCTCCAAGGGGTGTTCGCGGTGCGGGGAGTCACCGGGGAGGAGGAAGAAGTCGTCGATGGCATGGGTCCGTTCGCCGTTCGGGCCCAGGGTGTGCACGCGCGCGTCCAGCGCGACCAGGGCGACGGCCACGTCCGAGGGGTGGGTGGCGATGCAGTGCTCGCTGGTGCCGAGTACCGCGTGACCGCGGCTGAAGCCCTCGATGGCCGAGCAGCCGGTGCCGGGGTCCCGCTTGTTGCACGGGGACTCGGCGTCACGGAAGTACGAACAGCGCACGCGTTGCAGCAGGTTGCCCCCCATGGATGCCATGTTGCGCAGTTGCGCGGACGCTCCCAGCTCCAGTGCCTGCGCGATCAGCGGAAACCGCTCGCGTACGACGGGGGCGGCCGCTACCTCGCTCATCCGGGCCAGGGCGCCGATGCGCAGGCCGCCTTCCGGGGTGCCCTCGATGCCGGCCAGGGGGAGGTCGTTGATGTCGACGAGCCGTCGGGGGTTCAGCACGTCCTGGCGGAGCAGGTCGACCTCGGTGGTGCCCCCGGCGAGGAAGTCGCTGGTGGGATCCGTGCTCACGGCCGCGACGGCAGTCGCCGTGTCGGTCGCGCGGAGGTAGGTGATGGGCCGCACGAGGGCGCCTCCCTACGTCTGGTCGCGGACGGCGCGGATGGCAGCCCGGATGTGCGGATAGGCGGCGCAGCGGCAGATGTTGCCGCTCATCCACTCCTTGATCTCGGCGTCGTCCCCGGCGTGCCCTTCCGCGATCAGTGCCACGGCGGACATGATCTGGCCGGGTGTGCAGTAGCCGCACTGGAAGGCGTCCTGCTCGACGAAGGCCTGCTGCATCGGGTGCGGTTCCCCGTCCTGGGAGAGCCCTTCGACGGTGGTGATCTCGTGGCCTTCGCAGCTCATCGCGAGCGTGAGACAGGCCAGCACACGCCGTCCGTCGACCCACACGGTGCAGGCCCCGCAGGTGCCCTGGTCACAGCCCCTTTTCGCGCCTGTCAGGTCGAGGCGCTCCCGGAGCGCGTCCAGCAGGCTCACGCGCGGCTCGATGTCGAGGGTGTGCTCGGTGCCGTTGACCGACAGTCTCACCCGCACCGGCCCGGGACCTCGTTCCGCCCGTGCGGTGCCTGGTTGGGTAAGGGCCGGGCCGGGAGTGGACATGGCTCACCTCCAGAAAAGGCACTTGGTCGGCGTGCCCGTGGTCTAGGCCTTCAAGAACTCCAGGAGGTCGGGGTTGAGGATCTCCGGATGGGTCGAGAGCATGCCGTGCGGGAACCCTTCGTACGACTTCAGGGTGCCGTGCTTCAGAAGTTGGACCGACAGCGGCGCGGAATCCTCGTAGGGCACGACTTGGTCGTCGGTGCCGTGCGCGACGAGGACGGGCACGTCGATCTGCTTGAGGTCCTCGGTGAAGTCGGTCTCGGAGAACGCCTTGATGCACTCGTAGTGGGCGTTGGCCGCGCCCATCATCCCCTGGCGCCACCAGTTGTCGATCAGGCCCTGTGACACCTTTGCGCCGTCCCGGTTGAATCCGTAGAAGGGCCCCGAGGGGACGTCGATGTAGAACTGCGCGCGGTTGGCGGCGAGAGCTGCGCGGAATCCGTCGAAGACCTCGATCGGCGTACCGCCCGGGTTGCTCTCGGACTTGACCATGATCGGCGGAACCGCGCCGACGAGTACGGCCTTGGCGACACGCCCGGGCTTGGCCCGCGCCACATAGCGCGCGACCTCGCCGCCACCGGTCGAGTGCCCGATGTGCACGGCGCCCTGCAGGTCGAGCGCGTCGGTCAGCGCGGCGACGTCCGCGGCGTAGGTGTCCATCTCGTGGCCCGCCGTGGGCTGGCCGGACCGCCCGTGTCCGCGCCGGTCGTGGGCGATCACTCGGTAGCCGTGGGCGAGGAAGAACAACATCTGGTTGTCCCAGTCATCGGCAGTGAGCGGCCAGCCGTGGTGGAAGACGATCGGTTGCCCGTCGCGAGGGCCCCAGTCCTTGTAGAAGATGGTCGTGCCGTCGGAGGTGGTGACCGTGCCCATTGCTGATCCTTCTGCTGGAGAGGCGGAAGCGGCTGGGTCGTGCGGGTCGCTGATCCGCAGCAGGGGCTAACGGATCCCAGCCATAGGGAAGCGCTGGATCGCAGCCGGAGTCAGCGGCCGGACCCATGCAGCCACGTTACGCCCATGTCCGACATACCTCATTTTGTACGGCAGGTCCGAGCTGGGCGGCCCTAGCCCCTTGCATACGCCCATCCGTCATCCGTCCCGCGCACGGGTGTTACCTGGGAGTAACTCCAGATGGTTTGATGTGCGGCGCCACTCACCCCTTTCACCCGCAGGGAGATCCAGTGCCGCTCTCCGGACCGCGCCGCACTCATGGCGCCGTCGTGCTCGCGTCCTCGCTCGCCGCCGTCGGGCTCGCGGGCTCGGCGCCCACCGCGTCGGCCGCCGAGCAGGCGCCGTCGCTCAAGGTGCTGTCGTACAACGTCTTCCTGTTCAGCAAGACCCTCTATCCGAACTGGGGCCAGGACCACCGGGCCTCGGAGATCGCGAAGGCGGCCTTCTTCCGTGGAAACGACGTCGTGGTCGTGCAGGAGGCGTTCGACAACTCCTCTTCGGACGCGCTGAAGAGCGCCGTGGCGGGCGAGTACCCGTACCAGACGCCGGTGGTGGGGCGGAGCAGGAGCGGCTGGGACGCCACCGGTGGGGCGTACTCGGCGACGACGCCCGAGGACGGCGGGGTCACGATCCTCAGCAAGTGGCCGATCCTGCGCCAGGAGCAGTGGGTCTACAAGGACGCGTGCGGGGCCGACTGGTGGTCCAACAAGGGCTTCGCGTACGTCGTCCTGAACGTGAACGGCACCAGGGTGCACGTCCTCGGCACGCACGCCCAGTCGACCGACCCGGGCTGTGACGCGGGCGAGGCGGCCGCCATGCGCAGCCGGCAGTTCAGGACGATCGACGCGTTCCTGGACGGCAAGAACATCCCGGCGGGCGAGCAGGTGCTGGTCGCCGGTGATCTCAACGTGGACTCACGCAGTGCCGAGCACGCCTCGATGCTGGGCGACGCCGGGCTGGTGGACAGCGACGCGCGCACCGGGCACCCGTACTCCTTCGACACCCAGGAGAACTCCATCGCGCGGGACCGCTATCCCGACGACCCGCGCGAGGACCTCGACCACGTGCTCCACCGGGCGGGGCACGCGCGGCCGACGGTCTGGAAGAACGAGGTCGTCAAGGAGCAGAGCGCGCCCTGGACGGTGACGAGCTGGGGTACCGACTACACGTACACCAATCTCTCCGACCACTACCCGGTGATCGGGTACTGAGCTGAGCCACGTGGGCCCCGGGTGGCCGGGGCCCACCCCTTGAGGCGTTACGGATACGTGTAGGTGTTCAGCGCGTTCACCGCGGACGCGGTGTCGCCCAGCTCATAGCGGTCCACCGCGAGGAAGTTGGGCTTCTTGCGGGCGGCCGGCTGGCAGAAGCGGCGGGCGCGGTCGGCGAGTTTGGTGTTGTCCGTGCGGACCGTGGCGGTGATCGGGACGTCACGGAAGTGGTTCATCACGAACAGCGGGCGGAAGCCGGGCTCGGTGCGGTTCAGTGGGATGTTGGTGTTCGCGTCGTACCAGCGGCTGTAGCAGGACCAGTCGGAGGAGCCGATGCCCGAGCCCATGGACCAGTAGTTCTCGACGGTCCACTCCCGCTGGTACATCACGCCGAAGCTGTCCCGGGTCAGGCCCGCGGACTGGTCGGCGGAGCGGCTGTGGTCGGTGAAGATCAGCAGCCGGTCGTTGGCGGCGATCAGGTCGGCGAGCCGGGGCCAGCCGTTCTGGCGGACGCCCGTCCGGTCGGGGCGGTACAGGACGTCGTCCAGGCCGTTCACGCGGGCGAGTTCGGCGCGCAGGATGCCCGGGTCGACGTAGTCCTCCAGGAAGACGGTGACGAACTGGTCGGGGTGGGCCCGGAGGAAGTCCACGATCCGCTGGAGGTCGACCCAGAGGGCGACCGGCCTGCTGACCAGGGTGCAGCTGTTGTGGCAGAGGATCGCGCCGTCGGGGGTCTGGTGGATGTCCAGCATGAATCCCCGGACACCGTCGGCGAGTTGCTGGGTGATGCCGCGCGACTGGTTCGGAACGAGGTTCACGAAGGGCGGGGCGAAGCCGCCGTCGACACCGTTGGCGTAGGCGTTGTGCGAGGTGAGGAACGTGACCTGGTCCAGGGTGCGCTGGCCCTGGGGTGGCATGGGGGTGGCGGCCGGGGTGACGGGGGTGAGGTACCAGGAGGCGAGGGAGCCATGGGCGCCGATCGCCAGCTGGGCCGGGTAGTTGGCGCCGGAGGGTTTGGGTGCGAGTGTGAGGTGGCGGTCGGTGCCGGGGGCCTTGAGCGTGTACTGGTCGGCGCCGGTGGACGTGATCTCCCAGGCCGCGTCGGCGCTCGTGCAGGCGACGGTCCGCGCCTGGTCGCCCGAGCGGCCGAGGCAGTTGCCCGTGGCGTCCGTGCTTTCGAGGACGTACGAGGATCCGCTCGGCCGCAGATTCCACTGCTGGCGGTCCTCGTTGCCCTTGGGTCTGCGCTGCTCGACCGCGCTTTGGTTGTCGGCCGCGTTGAGTCCGGTGACGGCGCTCTGCACGTAGTACGCGCCGGGAGCCGGGGCCGCCGCGGCCCCGGCCGGGGGCGAGGGCGCCACGACCGCGGCGGCCAGCGCGGCGGTCGTGGCGAGCAGGGCGTGGGGGGTGCGACGCATGACGATGCCCTTCGTCCGCAGGGGTGATGGTGGTGAGTCAGGTGCATGACACCATGCCCCGCGAACCGGCGTCAGCAGTAGAGGTTGCCGCCCGGTGAAACCCCGAGGATCTGCGTGAACCGCTGGTAGTTGTTCACCCGGCTTTGCACCTGCGCGGGGTTCTTGCCGTCGCACTCCAGGGCGCCGTTGATGCTGCGGATCGTCTGACCGAAACCCGCGCCGTTGACCATGGCGTTGTGGCCGGTCATGGTGCCGGGGCCGGTCTGGGTGTTCCAGTACCACAGGCCCGTCTTCCAGGCGACCGAGGCGTTGTTCTGCACCATCCATGGGTCGTTGAGGAGGTTCAGGCCCAACGCGTCCCCCGCGGCCTTGTAGTTGAAGTTCCAGCTCAGCTGGATGGGGCCGCGCCCGTAGTAGGCGGCCTGACCGGCCGGGCAGCCGTACGGCTGGCTCCAGTCGCAATAGTGCGGGTAGTTGGCCTGGTTCTGCTCGACGATGTGCACCAGGCCGCCGGTCTCGTGGCTGACGTTGGCCAGGAACGCCGCGGCCTCCTGCTTCTTCACAGTGTCGCTGCCCGTGTTCGCGAAGCCGGGGTACGCGCTGAGGGCGGCGGTGAGACCGCTGTAGGTGTAGAACGAGTTCCGGTTCGGGAACATCTGGTTGAACTGCGCCTCGCTGACCACGAATCCGGCTGCGGACGCGGTGGAAGTCGGCTGGAGGGCCAGGGCGGCGCCCGCGAGGGCGAGCGAGCTCAAGAGTGCGGAGATGCGAATACGTCGCCTCGACACAGGTTCAGCTCCTTTGCGGTACACGGCCGCTCCCAGGGGAGGGACGGTGGGGGCGGCCGTGGTGGGGGGTTGGACCGACACTCAACCGCGTTGGTCTGTACCAGTCAAGGGTTTAGACCAGTCGAACTGTCCGGGATTTCGGACGAGTTGACGCACGAGCTGGGGGGTGTTCGGGTGGACGTCACCGAACCTGAGGACTGCGGACGGCAGTTGGCGACGCTCGGCGATTCGCCGCCGTCGTGCTGTGCATGGAGCCGCCGGACGCGCCGTGCACCTCGGCGGGGAAGGGTTCGTGGTGCGTGTCGACGCCTGGCGGGGCGACCGGCGCGTGGCCTACGCACTGACAGGGCGCGAACAGAGCCGGATCACCGGCCTGGTGGCGGCGTACACGGCACGGGGCTCTGCTCAACCTCCTGCGCCAACGGCCGCTCTGAGGGGCGCGAGTCCTAGCCCGCCCGCCCCTTGCGCAGGAAGCGCCGCAGGCGGGTCAGCGGCCAGGTGTTGATCACGTCGTCCTTGGTGAGCCAGCCGCGCTGTGCCGTGCCCACGCCGTAGCGCAGGTGGGCCAGGTGGAGGGTGGAGTGGGCGTCGCTGTCGATGGCGAACTTCACCCCGTACCGCTTGGCCCGCAGGATGTGCTCGTCGTTGAGGTCGAGCCGGTCGGGGTGGGAGTTGATCTCCAGGGCCGTGCCGGTGCGGGCGCAGGCGGCGAAGAGGGCGTCCAGGTCGGCGTCGACGCCGGGGCGCTTGCCGATGATGCGGGTGGTGGGGTGGCCGATGATGTTGATGTACGGGTTCTCGCAGGCCCGCACGAACCGCTGGGTCATCGCGTCGTGCCCCTGGTTGAAGTGCGAGTGCACCGAGGCAACGCAGATGTCGAAGTCGGCCAGGAAGTCGTCGGGCCAATCCACGCCGCCGTCGGGGTCGATGTTCAGCTCCACGCCGTGCAGCAGCCGCATCCCGCCGCGTTTGCCGCGCCGCCCGTACTCCTCGTCGAGCTCCCGGACGCGCATCCGCTGGGCCAGCATCCGTTCGTCGGTCATGCGCTGCATGTAGAGGTTGGGCGCGTGGTCGGTGATCGCGTAGTAGGCGTAGCCGCGTTCGGCGGCCGCGGCGACCATCTCCTCCAGCGGGGCGAGACCGTCGGTGAGGTCCGTGTGGGTGTGCAGATCGCCCCGGATGTCGGACTCCTGGACCAGCTCGGGCAGCTCGTCGCGCAGCCCCGCCTCGATCTCGCCGCGGTCCTCGCGCAGGGTCGGCGGGATCCAGGGCAGACCGAGCCGGGCGTAGACGTCCTCCTCCGTCTCGGAGACGATCTTCTCTCCGCTCTCGACGTCGAACAGCCCGTACTCGGAGAGCTTGAGGCCCTGGTGCACGGCCCGCTCCCGGGTGCGGATGTTGTGCGCCTTGGAGCCGGTGAAGTACTGCAGCGCCGCTCCCCAGGAGTCCGGCGGTACGACCCGCAGGTCGACGGCGAGGCCCTTGGTGGTGCGGATCGACGTCTTGGTCGTGCCGTGCGCGATGACCTCGCTGGTCGCCGGCAGCTCGGTGAACGCCCGCATCAGCGGCTCCGAGTCCTCGGCGGCGGCGAGGATGTCGATGTCCCCGATGGTCTCGCGGCCGCGGCGCAGCGAGCCGGCGTACGCGCACCGCCGGCAGCCGGTCACCTTCGACAGCTGGGCGAGGACGTCCTCGGCGACGTCCATCGCGGCGTCGATCAGCACCCGGTCCCCGGAGGACTGCAGCAGCGCGATGCCGTGCAGGATGTTCTCCTCCGTCTTGGGACCGAAGCCCTTCAGATCCCGCAGCCGCTCCTCGTGGATGGCGTCGGCCAGTTCCTCGATCGAGGAGATGCCCAGCTCCTCGTAGATCGCCATGGCCTTCTTCGGGCCGAGCGTGGGGATGGCCGTCAGCCGCCGGACCCCGGCGGGGATCTTCGCCCGCAGCTCCTCGACGGCCGACACCTGGCCGGTGCGGAAGTACTCGACGATCTTCTCGGCGATCGACTTGCCGACGTTGGGGATCTCCTGCAGGCCCTTGACGTCCAGGGTGGACACGTCGGCGTGGTAGCCGCCGATGGAGCGGGCGGCCTTCTCGTAGGTGCGCGTGCGGAACGCGTCTCCTCCGGTGATCGAGATCAGGTCCGCGTACTCGGCGAACAGCGCGGCGACCTCATCGTTGGAACGAGCCACGTCTCCAGGGTAAGCACGACCGCCGCGCCCCGCTCAGCTGAGCGGCCAGGCGCAACGCGGTCACACGCGCGACGCCGTCTCCCCCAGCACGGCAGCGAGCCGCTCCAGCAGTGTGCGCAGCACGTCCGTGTCGCCCTCGTCTAGCCCCGGCCAGTCCGCCCGTACCGCACGGTCGACGCGTCGCCAGTACTCCAGGCCGCGTGGAGTGAGGTGGGCGAGGATGCGGCGCCGGTCGAGGGGGTCGACCCTCCGGTGGATCAGGTTCTGGTCGACGAGCCGGTCGACCAGCTTGGTGAGCGTCGGCGCCGGCAGGAACGCCGCCTCGGCGACAGCGGTCATGTGGTGCCCGGCCCCGTCGGAGAGCAGCGCGAGCACCCGCCACGTCTCGACCGAGCAGCCCTCCTCGTCCAACGCGGCCTGCAGGCGGCGGGCGGCCAGCCGCTCGGCCCGCGTCAGCAGCCGCATCAGGTCCTGCGGCCGACGCGACGCAGATGAAGTGGGCATCCTGCTCCTGGATCACGGTGTGCGTACATCGTATGAGACGGACTGGAGTTCACCTGGGGGACCCGAAATCATGACGGCATGTTCCGGCACGATCCCCCACTCGGCGAGTGGTTCACGGCCGACGCCTCCGTGCTCGGCGTGGCGCTCGTCTTCCCGTTGCAGGGACCGGCGGGGATCTTCGGGCCGACCTGCGAGCTGTGCGCCCGGCTCGCCGCCGAGCGGATCAACGGCGCGGGTGGGGTGCTCGGCCGCGAGCTGCGGCTGATCCCCGTCGACGGCGGGGCGCCGCCCCGCCAGATCGCCGACCATGTCGAGGCGTTGGTGGACCTGGGCGTGGTGCAGGGCGTCACGGGCTGGCACATCTCCTCGGTGCGACAGGCGCTGGCGCCGAGGATCGCCCATCGGGTGCCGTACGTCTACACCGCCCTGTACGAGGGCGGGGAGAACACCGCGGGCGTGTTCCTGACGAGTGAGACGCCCCGCGACCAACTGCGGCCCGCGATGACCCTGCTGGCGCGCGAACGCCGGGTGCGCCGGTGGTTCGTCGTCGGCAACGACTACGTGTGGCCGCGGCGTACGGCGCGGGCGGCACGGTCGTACGCGCGCGAGACCGGCGGAACGGTCGCCGGTGAGGTGTATCTCCCGCTCGGTACCCACGACTTCGAGCCCACGCTGCGCCGCGTCGAGCGCTCGGACACCGACGCGGTACTGATGCTGCTGGTCGGCAGCGACGCCGTGCGGTTCAACCGGGCGTTCGCGGAGTACGGCCTCGACGCGCGCTGCCTGCGGCTGAGCACCCTGATGGACGAGAACATGCTGATGGCGAGCGGCCCTTCGGCGACCACCGACCTCTACAGCACCGCCGGCTTCTTCGCCTCTCTCGCCAACCAGAACACCCTCGACTTCCACGGCCAGTACTCGCGCCGGTACGGCATCGAGGCACCCGCGCTCGGCAGCCTCGGTGAGTCCTGCTACGAGGGCGTCCTGCTGCTGGCGGCACTGCTGAAGCGGGCCGGGACGCTGGACGTGGGGGCGATCGGGGCGGCGGCCGGGACGGTGTCGTACGAGGGGCCGCGCGGGCTGCTGCGGCTGCGGGGCGGCCATGTGCGTCAGCGGATCTATCTGGCGCGGGCGGACGGCTGCGACTTCGATGTGCTCACGGAGCTGGATCTTCACAGCTCCCCCTCTTGACACGGCTGAGCGGACGTCAAGATACTTCCCACGGAAACTAACTAGAATGCCTCGGGCGAATTGTGAATCCGTGTGAATTCTGCTTTCGAATGCACATCACACACCGCCGGGGCGTTTTTTGTTGCCTCGGGGAAAGTCCCGTGAAACGCCCCGGAAACAGAGCGACTTGAGGCTGTGGACCGCACTTCAGGAGGTTGTCGTCCTCCACACCCGAGGGGGTCCATTTGTCCAGCGCTTCCATCATTCTCCGCCGTCGCTTCCTGTCCGGCGGCCTCGCGCTCACGGCCGTCGTGGCGCTGTCCGCGTGCGGGGCGAAGACCGACGCGGCCGGCTCGTCCGACGAGGCCGCGCAGGCCGACGTCAGCGGTGACACGGTCAAGGTCGGTCTGCTCAACTCGCTGTCCGGCACCATGGCGATCAGCGAGGTGACCGTACGCGACTCCCTGAAGCTGGCGATCGACGAGATCAACGCCTCCGGCGGGGTGCTCGGCAAGAAGATCCAGCCGATCAGCGAGGACGGCGCCTCCGACTGGCCGACGTTCGCCGAGAAGGCACAGAAGCTGATCAAGGAGGACCGGGTCGCCGCCACCTTCGGCTGCTGGACCTCCGCCAGCCGCAAGGCCGTCAAGCCGGTGTTCGAGAAGAACAAGTCGCTGCTGTTCTACCCGGTGCAGTACGAGGGCCTGGAGCAGTCGCCGTACATCTTCTACACGGGCGCGACCACCAACCAGCAGATCGTCCCGGCGCTGGACTACCTCAAGAGCAAGGGCCTGAAGAAGCTCTACCTGGTCGGCAGCGACTACGTCTTCCCGCGCACCGCCAACAAGATCATCCAGGCGTACGCCAAGGCCAACGGCATGACGATTCTCGGCGAGGACTACGCTCCGCTCGGCTCCACCGAGTTCAGCACGATCGCCAACAAGGTGAAGGCGGCGAAGGCGGACGCCGTGTTCAACACCCTCAACGGCGATTCCAACGTGGCCTTCTTCAAGGAGTACAAGTCGGCCGGGCTCACCGCGAAGTCGCTGCCGGTGGTCTCCGTCTCGATCGCCGAGGAGGAGGTCAAATCGATCGGCTCGCAGTATCTGGCGGGCCAGTTGACGGCCTGGAACTACTACCAGACGACCGCGGGCGCCGCGAACGAGAAGTTCGTGAAGGCGTACAAGGCGAAGTACGGCGAGGACAAGCCGACCAGTGACCCCATGGAGGCCGCGTACACCTCGGTCTACCTGTGGAAGGCGATGGTCGAGAAGGCCAAGTCCTTCGACCCGGAGAAGGTGAAGGCCGCCTCCGACGGCATCACCTTCGACGCACCCGAGGGCGAGGTCACCGTGGACGGCGCCACCCAGCACCTCTACAAGACCGCCCGCATCGGCGAGATCGGCACCGACGGACTGATCAAGGAGGTGTGGGACTCCGGCAAGCCCATCGAGCCCGACCCGTACCTCAAGGGTTACTCCTGGGCCTCCGACCTGAGCTGAGGAGGCGCCGCATGACCGTCATCCTCGGTCAGACCTTCACCGGCATCAGCATCGGTGCCGTCCTGCTGCTGATCGCACTCGGCCTGTCGCTCACCTTCGGCCAGATGAACGTCATCAACATGGCCCACGGCGAGTTCATCATGGCGGGCGCCTACACAACGTACGTCCTGCAGAAATCCATTTCCGACGCCGGAATGTCGCTGCTGGTCGCGCTGCCCGTCGCCTTTCTCGTCTCCGGTGCCCTGGGCGCGCTGCTCGAATGGTTGCTGATACGACGGCTTTATCTGCGGCCACTGGACACCCTTCTCGTCACCTGGGGTGTCTCGCTGATGCTCCAGCAACTCGCCCGGGACATTTTCGGCGCACCCAATGTGCAGACTCGGGCGCCGGACTGGCTCACCGGAAACGTCACGCTGATCGGCGGCGCGGATCCGCTCACGGTCGCGAACAGCCGGCTGTTCATCCTGGGCCTCGCCGTCGCGGCGGTCGTCGCGCTCGCGTCGACGCTGCGGCTGACGCCGCTCGGCCGCCGGATCCGGGCCGTGGTGCAGAACCGGGACCTCGCGGAGGTGTCCGGCATCTCCACCGCCCGCGTCGACCGCACAGCGTTCTTCGTCGGCTCCGGGCTCGCGGGCATCGCCGGGGTGGCGCTGACGCTGGTCGGCCCGATCGGGCCGACGATGGGCACCAACGTCATCATCGACGCCTTCCTGGTGATCGTGGTCGGCGGGATCGGCCAGCTGAAGGGAACGGTGATCGTGGCGTTCGTGCTGGGTGTGCTGCAGTCGGTCCTGGAGTACTCCACCACCGTCAGCGTCGCCAAGGTGCTGGTGCTCGTCGCCATCGTCGCGTTCCTCCAGTGGCGGCCGCAGGGGCTGTACACGCTGCGCACCAGGAGTCTCGTATGAACCCCTTGAAGGGATCGCTGCGGCCGGTCGCCGGTTTCGCGGGCGCCGCCGTCCTGCTCTTCGCCGTCGCCCCGCTCGCGCTCACCGACTTCCGGCTCGGGCTGCTCGCGAAGTACCTGTGCACGGCCATGGTCGCGGTCGGCATCTGTCTGGCCTGGGGCCGCGGCGGGCTGCTGACACTCGGGCAGGGCGTGTTCTTCGGGCTGGGCGGTTACGCCATGGCGATGCACCTGAAGATCGCCGACGCGGGGCCGGGCAACCTGCCCGACTTCATGCAGCTGTACGGCACCGCCACCGAACTGCCCTGGTGGTGGCGGCCGTTCGCCAACCCGGCGTTCGCCCTCGCCGCGACCGTGCTGCTGCCGATGGCGGTCGCCGCGCTGCTCGGTCTGTTCGTCTTCCGGCGCCGGGTGAAGGGCGCGTACTTCGCGATCCTCAGCCAGGCCCTCGCCGCCGCCTTCGCCATCTGGCTGATCGGCCAGCAGGCGACGACCGGCGGCACCAACGGGCTCACCGACATCCAGGGCTTCTTCGGCTACGACCTCGACGACCCGGTCAACCAGCGGACGGTGTACTTCATCATCGCCGCCGCCCTGCTGGCCCTGATCGCCCTCGCCCGGCAGCTGATCCACAGCCGGTACGGCGAACTCCTGGTCGCCGTGCGCGACTCGGAGGAGCGGGTGCGTTTCCTCGGCTACGACCCGGCGAACGTCAAGCTCGTCGCGTACGTCGTGGCGGCGGGCATGGCGGGGCTGGCGGGCGCGCTGTTCGTGCCGGCCGTCGGCATCATCTCACCGGCGATGATCGGCATCGTGCCGTCCATCGAGTTCGTGATCGGCGCAGCGGTCGGCGGCCGGGCCAGCCTGGTGGGCGCGGTGCTGGGCGCGATCGGCGTGGTCTGGGCGAAAACCGCGTTGTCGGAGGAGTTCCCGGCGGCGTGGACGTACTTCCAGGGGCTGCTGTTCATCGTCGCGCTGGCCTTCCTGCCGGGTGGGCTCGCCTCGCTGGCCGGGATGCTGCGGCGGCGCAGGGCCCGGCAGCGCAAGGCGACGGTCGTCGCGGTGGGAGAAGCGGCATGAGCGGACTGGAGATACGGCGACTGCGGGTTTCCTTCGACGGTTTCACCGCCGTCGACGGCGTGGACCTCGACGTGCGCCCCGGTGACCTGCGGTTCCTCATCGGGCCGAACGGCGCCGGCAAGACGACCCTCGTCGACGCCGTCACCGGCCTGGTGAAGGCGGAGGGCTCGGTGCGTTTCGACGGCGAGGAGCTGCTCGGGCGGAGCGTGCACCGGATCGCCCGGTCGGGGATCGGGCGCACGTTCCAGACCGCCACGGTCTTCGAGGAGCTGACGGTGCTGCAGAACCTGGACATCGCGGCGGGCGCCGGCCGCAGCATGTGGACCATGCTGCGCCGCCGCAAGGACGTACCGGAGTCGGTGGTCCGCGCACTGGAGACGATCGGTCTGACGGACCTCGCCGACTCCCCCGCCGGGACGCTCGCGCACGGTCAGAAGCAGTGGCTGGAGATCGGCATGCTGCTGGTGCAGGACGTACGGCTGCTGCTGCTCGACGAGCCGGTCGCCGGGATGAGCCACGACGAGCGCGAGGCGACCGGCGCGCTGCTGCGGCGCATCAGCGAGGAGCGGACCGTCGTCGTGATCGAGCACGACATGGACTTCATGCGGTCCTTCGCGCGCAGCGTGAGCGTGCTGCACGCCGGCCGACTGCTCAGCGAGGGGACGGTGGCCGAGGTGCAGGCGGATCCCAAGGTGCAGGAGGTGTACCTGGGGCACGCTGCCGCGACCGAGGACGCCACCGTCGTACAGGAGGCGTGATGCTGGAGATCGACGACGTCCGGGTCGGCTACCACCGGAGCACCGTCCTGCACGGCGTGAGTGTCGAGGTGCCGAAGGACGGGGTGGCGGCGGTCCTCGGACACAACGGCGCGGGCAAGAGCACCCTCCTGCGGGCCGCCGTCGGCCTGCTCACCCCGACCGCCGGCCGTGTCCGTCTCGACGGCGAGGACATCACCCGCCGCAGGCCGCACGAGCGCGTGGCGCGCGGGATGGCGTACGTCCCGCAGGGCCAGCAGGCGTTCCCGCACCTGACGACCGCCGAGAACCTCCGGCTCGTCGCGGACGGACGCCGGCGCGGGAAGGCGGCGGTCGACGAGGCGCTGCACCTGTTCCCGGCGCTGCGGACGCTGGCGAGCCGCCGCGCAGGCCTGCTGTCGGGTGGGCAGCGGCAGCAACTCGCCATCGCCCGCGCTCTGGTTACGGGCCCTCGGGTCCTGCTCCTCGACGAGCCGACGGAGGGCATCCAGCCGTCGGTCGTGACCGAGATCGAGGAGACGATCCTCGCCCTGGCCGGGCGGGGCGGCCTCTCCGTACTGCTGGTCGAACAACACGTCGGCTTCGCGATGCGGGCCGCCCAGCGGTACTACGTCCTGGAGTCCGGCCGGGTCACCTCGTCCGGCACGGGCGGACGGGAGGCGGAGGCGTCGGTACGGGAAGCGCTCAGCGTGTGAGGTCGGTCCTTCCCGACCATGTGGTGAGCTCTACACATAAAGGCGAAATAAGAGCAGAATGGACTTACGCGGCGCTTACCGCATACCGCACCAGACGCGGTCAGGCCAGCGAAGTCAAAGGAGACGAGTCATGGCCAACGTCCAGCCCACCAGAGGTGACATAACCAGCCACCCCGATGCACTCGAAATGCGGGATCGGTACGCCCGCATGCTCGGCGGTCGTGATGTGGCACTCGTGGACGGACCGGTGTTCCTGCTCGGTCTGTACTGTGCCGTGTCCCCCTGGGTGGTCCACTACAGCGCCGGCCAGCCCGCACTCGCGACCCACAACCTGATCATCGGGATCGCGATCGGCCTGCTGGCACTTGGGTTCACACGGGCACCCGAACGCATGTATGGCCTCAGCTGGGCCATGTGCGCGCTGGGTGTGTGGATGATCATCTCCCCGTGGATCGTCGGCGCCAGCCCGGATGCCGGCGTCGTCTGGAACAACGTCATCATCGGCGCTCTGGCCGTGATCCTGGGCCTGGTGTGCGCCGGTACGGCGGCGAAGAGCGCCCCCAAGCCGTAGGTAGCCCCTATCAGGAAGGGAGTCGATGAGTTACACCCAGGCCGGCCCGCGGCCCTCGCGGACCGGCCCTTTCCGTGCCTCAGCGGCTGGGCACCAGCCAGGGCTTCTGCGGCAGCGGGCTGCCCGTCTCCAGCAGCGACTTGAGGTTGGACAGCACCGCGGCCCAGCCGGAGGCCGCCTGGGCGCGCTCGCTCTCGTCGGCGAGGTCCTCGTGGGTGACGGTGAGGCGGACGATGTCGTCGTACGGCTGGATGTCGAAGGTGACGCGGGAGTGCTTGGTCTCGTCCCCCTCGTCCTCGGGCGCGGCCCACGTGGTGACCAGCCGGGTCGGGCGCTCGCTCTCGGCGACGGTGCCGACGACGTCGGCGACGCCGGAACCGTCCGTACGGACGTGGGCCCAGCGGGACCCCGGCTGCCAGTCGGACTCGTTGCGGTGACCCCAGTAGGTGGCGGTGAGGTCCGCGTCGGTGAGCGCGTCCCAGACCTTCTCGGGGGTGCTCGCGACGTAGGTGACGTACACGAAGGTCGGCTTGTCGGTCATGGCTTCCTCGGCTAGTCGCTTCACGGCGCCGAGCACACGCAGGCGTGGGCGCTCGAACTTGTCGATCCACCGCTCCTGGATCTCGTGGAGCGGCACCGGGTTGAGGTAGTGCAACTTCATCCGCCCCCGTCGCACTGTGCTGACCAGATTGGCGGCCTCCAGGATGGCCAGGTGCTGGGTCACCGACTGGCGGGTCATCTCGATGTGCTCGCACAGCTCACCGAGCGTCTGCCCGTTCTCCTCGTGCAGCCGGTCCAGCAGGCGCCTGCGGGTCTCGTCGGCCAGGGCCTTGAAGACTTTGTCCATCCGGAAGTCGTCGTCTTCTGATCGCACACTCAACGTTATGCAGGCAACTACCTGCATGTCAACGACAGGCGGGCGCCTGGCCTGGAATCGGACTGTCCTCGGCCTCAGCGGGCACACACCAAGCAGCGGGTGTTCTGACAAAGAGGGGCGGAGATGGAGATCTCGGGCATCATCAGCGCCGTCGTCATCGGCGTCGTCATCGGCGTGCTGGGCCGACTCGTCGTTCCGGGTCGGCAGCGCATAGGAGTCCTGTGGACGATCCTGGTCGGTATCGCAGCCGCGCTGATCGGCACGGCGATCGCCACAGCGTTCGACGTGGCCGACACCGAGGGTGTCGACTGGATCGAGTGGCTCATCCAGATCGGCCTCGCCGCACTCGGCGTCGCGGCTCTGGACCGGGCGCGCGGGCGTCGCTGACGGGGACGAGGAGGACGTACGGCATGGTGAGCGACGCCGAGCTGCCGTATCTGCGCCGGTGTGTCGAACTGGCCACCCAGGCGCTGGACGCGGGGGACGAGCCGTTCGGCTCGGTGTTGGTCGGCGCGGACGGCGCGGTGCTCGCGGAGGACCACAACAGGGTGGCCTCCGGCGACCGCACCCGGCACCCGGAGTTCGAGCTGGCACGCTGGTCGGCGGCACACCTGTCCCCGGAGCAACGCGCGGCGGCAACGGTGTACACCTCCGGCGAGCACTGCCCGATGTGCGCGGCCGCGCACGCCTGGGTGGGCCTCGGCCGCATCGTCTACGTGGCGTCCTCCGAGCAGCTCACCTCATGGCTGACAGAGCTGGGCGTACCACCGCCTCCAGTACGCACGCTGCCGATCAACGAGGTCGCACCCGGGGTTGCCGTGACGGGGCCGGTTCCCGAACTAACGGAAGAGGTACGAACCCTGCACCGCCGCTACTACCGAACGAGGGCCTGAGTCACCATCCCCTGGCTTCATGCCCAAGCCCTCAAGCCGCTGGCCCAGACCCCACCGGTGATCACCCCCCGATGGGGCCTACCCTCATGCGCGACAAGAGCCGGGTGGGCTCAGCGCACCGTCCGGGGGCGGAAGCGTCGGTACAGGAGTGCCCCGCCCAGGATCATTGCCGTGGCGCCGATCCCGACGGGCAGCGTCGCGTCCGCGCCCGTGTCCGCGAGGCCCGAGGTGGTGGGCGGCGCGGGCTGCGGGGCCACCGGCTTCGGGGCCGGGAGGGTCTTCGGTGGGACCGATGGCTTGGGTGACGCGGGGCGGTCGCCGGACGTGTTCTCGGACTCGTTGCCGACGGCCCCGTTGCCGACGCCGACGACGTTCACCGTGTTGCCGGTGACGTTGACCGGCACATGCACCGGGAGCTGCACCCCGTTGCCGGAAATCAGCCCCGGCGAATCCTTTCCGCTGCTCTCGGCGGCCGCTCCCCCGCCCGACGCGGCCGACGACCCGGAGTCCTGGTCCTCGGCCTCGCTGACGTTGGCGCAGCGGTTGCCCGCGGCGGGGTTGAGGAGCCCCACCACGTTCACGGTGTTCCCGCACACGTTCACCGGGACGTGCACCGGGAGCTGCACGGTGTTGCCGGAGATCACCCCCGCCGAGCCGACCGCGGCTCCGTCGGCCGCGGAGTCGGCGTGCGCCGGAAACGTCACAGCCATCGCGCCCGAGGCGGCGGCGACGGCGATCACACCGTTTCGGGTAACCCGTTTCATAGGGTCCCTACCTTCCAGACGTGGTCGCGGGCACTCACCCGCATCGGGTAAAACGCAGTTGAACCATCCGAGTTATGGCTTATCCGCCTTTCACCCCATCGAGTGGCACGGTTGTCGAACTAGCAGTAAAGCCGTCCGAATCAGTCAGCACAGTCCGTAACCGTCCGCATCGGACGCGTGAGCGGGCAGGGTACGGCAGCCCGGGGCGGCCCGCTGGCCCGGAGGCGGCGCCTCCAAGCGCCGCTTATCGTGAGCGAGGGCGCCGTCCACCGGTCCCCAGTGGGGCGCGCCCTGGAGGCATCGATGCTGGCCAAGCTGTCACCGCGGCGCAGGCTGCGGCGCCACGCGGTCGCCGGAGCCATCGGCCTGGCGATGCTGGGCGCCGGCCTGCCTGCGACGGCCGCGGACGAGCCGCAGCCCGACCTGACCCGGTTCTACCGCCAGAAGGTCGTATGGAAGGCGTGCGAGGGCATGGCGACCCCCGACGACCTGCAATGCGGAAAGGTCACCGTACCCCTCGACTACGCACGCCCCGGCGCCGGAACGCTCGATCTTGCCCTGGCCCGATACCGGGCGAGCGGCGAGAAACGCGGCTCACTGCTGCTGAACTTCGGCGGGCCCGGCGGCTCCGGCGTCAGCGAACTCGCCTTCAGCGACGACGACTTCATGGACCTGACCGACGGCTACGACGTGGTGAGCTTCGATCCGCGCGGTGTCGGCCGGTCCTCCCCGGTCAGCTGCGGCAACGCCCCGTACGGCGGCGCCGGCGTCAGCGCCGGCACCGATGAGACGCTCCGCGATCCCAACGCGGTGCTGCGGCAGTTGAAGGCGGCGGCCGAGGAGTGCGCCAAGCGCTCCGGGCCCGTACTGGCGCACATAGGCACGGTGAACGTCTCCCGGGACATGGACGTCATACGCCAGGCGCTCGGCGACGACAAGCTCAACTACCTCGGCTTCTCCTACGGGACGCGCCTCGGCGCGGTGTACGCGACCCAGTTCCCGGACAAGGTGGGCCGGGTGGCGCTGGACGGGGTGGACACGCTGACGGAGTCGCTCGCCCGGCAGGGCGTGACGGGTGCCGCGGGACAGCAGGTCGCGCTGGACGACTTCCTCGACTGGTGTGTGAAGGACGTCGCCTGTCCGTTCGGCCAGGATGCGCGGACCGCCCGGGAAGAAGTCGTACGCCTGATCCGGTCGATGGACGAGGACCCGGTCCCGACCGCGTTCAGCGGCGAGTTCACCGGTCAGGACCTGGTCGGCGCGCTCAGTCAGGCGCTCTACAGCACGGACACATGGCCGTCGCTGGAGCGCGCCCTGGCCCAGCTGATCGAGGACGGGGACACGAGCGGGGTGGAGGCCTTCGCCACCGGCGGCTTCGCCCTCCCGGGCCTGCGACAGGGTCGGCAGAAGCCCTCGCCGCCCGCCGACGGCGGGCTCGTGGACCAGGAGGACGTCCCGCTGGACAACCTCACGGCCGCACTGCTCGCGATCAACTGCGCCGACGACCCCGACCGCCCCACGGCCCGCGAGATCACCGCGAACCTCGGCCGGCTGCGCGCCATGTACGAGGAGGCCTCCCCGGTCTTCGGCCGGTTCCGCCTCACCCAGGTACTGCTGTGCTACGGCCGCCCCAAGGGTACCGATTTCATCCGCGAGAAGGTGAAGGACGTCGACAGTCCCAAGATGCTGCTGGTCGGCACCCGGGGCGACCCGGCGACGCCGTACCGCTGGACGGTGCAGACGGCGAAGCGGCTGGGTCCGTCGGCCGTGGTGCTCGACAACAAGGGCGAGGGCCACACCGCTTACACCTCGTCCAAGTGCGTGCACGGCAAGGTCGACGCCTTCCTGCTCTACGGCACCCTGCCCCCGAACGGAAGCTCCTGCGGGCCCGAGAACGGCGAGCGGGCGGCGCCATGACGATCATCGCGCCCCAAATGCCCGATACGCGAATCGGCCCTATGGTGCTGTCATGGAGCACGCACTCAGTCCCACGACCCTGGCCGAGCTGCGCCGACCGCGCCCGTATCCCGCGGTGTCCGTGCTGACGCCGACGCACCGCAGGGAGCCGTACAACGCGCAGGACCGGGTCCGGCTGCGCAATGCGGTGGCCGAGGCCAAGAAGCAGTTGGAGACCGATCCCGAGGTGACCCGGGAACGGCGTGTCGATGTGGCGGCCCAGCTCGACCAGGCGCTCGGCGAGGTCGACCTGACGCACGCCGAGGACGGCCTGGTGATCTTCGCCGCGCCGGGTGAGCACCAGGTGTGGTCGCTCGGCCGCGCCGTGCCCGAGCGGGTGGTGCTCTCCGACACCTTCCTCACCCGCAATCTCGTCTCCGCACAGGTGTCCGAACGGCCGTTCTGGGTGCTGTCGGTCTCGGCCGACCGCGCCACCCTCTGGAACGGCGGCGGGGGCCGGGTCACCGAGGAGCGCACCGGCGGCTTCCCGCTGACCCGCAGGAACGAGAACTTCGACCCCGAGCGCCTGGAACGGTTCGGTGACATGCCGAGCACGTTCCGCGACGAGGGCACCCGGCACTTCCTGCGGGAGACCGACACGGCGATGGGCGCGGTGTTGCGGGACAATCCGCGGCCGCTGTACGTGACCGGTGAGCAGGCGGCGCTGTCCTGCCTGGACGAGATCGGGGACGTCACCCGGCGCGCCGTGCACATCCCGCACGGCGGCCTCTCGCACGGCACGCCGGACGCCGTGTGGCAGGCCGTGCGCCCCGTGGTCGACGCCGAGGACCTGAGGACGATCGACACCGTGACGAAGGAACTCGAATCGGCCCGGGGCCGCAAGGAGTTCGTGGCCGGCGTGGACGAGGTCTGGCAGAACGCCCGGGAGGCCCGGGTGCGGCTGCTCGCCGTCGAGGAGAACTACCGGGTGACCGTGCGCGACGACGGCGGCCATCTCGTCCCGGCCTCCAGTGACGACCGCGACGCCCGCGAGGACATCATCGACGAGATCGTGGAGCAGTGCCTGGAGACCGGCGCCGACGTCCGCTTCGTGCCCGACGGCACGCTGGCCGACGCCAACGGCATCGCGGGCGTACTGCGCTACTGACAGCACCCGTGCCCTTCCGCCTACGCTACGCCGGGACAGTCGGCGGAGCGGGAGGGTGCACGTGGGTGAGCTGCTGGGCGTGGCGGTGCTGGGCGCGGGACACATGGGAGCCGACCACATACGGCGGCTGGACCGGGTGGTGAGCGGTGCCAGGGTGGCCGCCGTGGCCGACCCGGACCCGGCACGGGCGAAGGAGGCGGCGGCCGGTATCGACGGGGTCGCGGTGCACGCCGAGGCGGAGGCCGCGCTGGACGCGCCCGGCGTCGACGCCGTGCTGATCGCCTCCCCCGGCCCTGCCCACGAGGAGGCACTGCTCGCGGCCTTCGCGCGGGGCCTTCCGGTGCTGTGCGAGAAGCCGATGGTGCCCGAGTCGGCGGGGGCGCTGCGGGTGGTGGAGGCGGAGGCGCGGCTCGGGCGGCGGCTGGCGCAGGTCGGTTTCATGCGGCGGTACGACGCCGAGTACCGGCAGCTCAAGTCGGTGCTGGACAGCGGTCGTCTGGGGCGGCCGCTGATGCTGCACTGCGTCCACCGCAACGTCTCCTCCCCGCCCGGTTTCACCAGCGCGATGCTGGTCAACAGCTCGGTCTCGCACGAGATCGACGCGGCGCGCTGGCTGCTCGGCCAGGAGCTGACTGCCGTGACCGTGCTGCGCCCCCGTTCCTCCGGGAACGCCCCCGAGGGCCTGCTCGACCCACAGTTCGTGCTGTTCGAGACCGCGGGCGGCGCCCTGGTCGACGTGGAGGTCTTCGTCAACTGTGGCTTCGGCTACCAGGTGCGTTGCGAGGCCGTCTGCGAGGCGGGCAGCGCCCGGATCGGGGAGGGCCACACGATGGTCGTCACCTCGGACGGCGGCGCCCGTGAGGAGGTGCCGCAGGACTACCTCGTACGGTTCGCGGATGCCTACGACCGCGAGGTGCAGGCCTGGGTCGACGCTACCCGGCAGGGGCGGGTCACCGGCCCGAGCGCCTGGGACGGATACGCGGCCTCCGCCGTCGCCGAGGCCGGGGTCCGGGCGCTGGTGAGCGGCGGCCGGGTGACCGTCGAGCTCGCGGCGCGCCCCGAGCTGTACGCGGACGACGGCGTCTGACGTCGACGTCAGACGCCGTCGAACAGGCTGCTCAGCCCCTGCTCGACGGCGTCGGCGACGTCCTCCTCGCCGGCCGCGACGACCGCGTACGAACGCAGCAGGAAGCGACGCAGGGCCGCGGTGTCGAACTGGAGCAGCGCCAGCCCGAACGGCGAGTGGAGCTCCAGCACCGTACGGGCCCGCCCGCACGGCCAGATGTGCACGTCACCGCTCCCGGCCGGGCCGCGCACCCCTTCCTGGAGCAGGGACCGGGCGAAGGTCCAGCTGAGCGCCTCGCCGTCGAGGCACACCTCGGGCGGGAAGTCGAGGTGCACGGCCAGCGGGTCGGTGGAGAGGTAGCGGAGCGTGACGGGGACGGGAACGTCCCGCTCCTCCGCCGTGATCAGCCGGGCGTGGGCGGGCTGCTGGAGGGTGATGTCCATGCTCTTAAGAGCTCGTTCCGGCGTCTGACGTACACCTTGAACACACGTGCGTCGAACACCCGAATGAGTGCGAGACGCTCGGCCTTACGGCCCGTCAATTTGCGTACTCCGTCTACGACTTGCACCACCGCCCGACGTACGCCCCACCTACGCCACAAGCACTCCGTGAAGACGGTGGCATATGCCAGAAGCACCACCGTATCGTGTGTTGCCAAATCCCTTACAGGGCGTCGCGGGCTGTGCAACAGTCGTAACGGTCCCACCGTCAGCCTTGGTCGTACCGTCCCCCCGCATCGGAGTGCGTCATGCCGTCCCATCTCTCTGCGGACCGCCCAGCCGCCCAGCCGCCAGGACGCGGCTCGGTCGACGCGCTGATATCGCAGACTCGGCGGCTCAAGGGCGAGGTGGACGCCGTACGGCGGGACGCGCCCAGTGACGGTTCGGACCCGCGGGATCGTTGGCAGCGCGCACTCTACGACCTCGCACTGCACCAACTCAACGACCTCGACGAGCACTTGGCCCAGCTGCGCGACGGCCCACCGCCCGTGACATCCGCGGCACCGGCCGAGCCGGTCCCGGCGGCATCGCCCGCTCCCCGGGGCGAGTCGCTGCTCAGCCGGGTCGGCAGCGCGGAGTGGAACCTGCTGACGGACCAGGCCAGTTGGTCCGGCGAGCTGTACGAGATCCTCGGCCGCGACCCCGCCGCTCCCCCGCTCACCCTGGACGAGCTGCCCTCGCTGGTGCTGGACGCGGACCGGCCGCAGCTGACCGCGATGGTCACGGACTGCCTGGTCGACGCCAAGCGCATCGACGGCGAGTTCCGGATCGTACGGCCGGACGGCGAGGTGCGGACCGTGCACATGATGGGCGAGCCCGTGCTCGACGCTGACGGCGGCACCGCCTCGATGTGGGCGGTGCTGCGCGACGTCAGTGAACTGCGCCGCAGCCAGCAGGCGGTGAGCGAGACCCGTGACTCGCTGGAGCGTCGGCGGCACGTCGCACAGACCGAGCACCGGCTTGCGGTCGAGTTGCAGGAGGCCGTGCTGCCACCGTGGCACGGCACCCTGCGGCTCCCGCGCCAGGGCCCGCGCAGCCTGGATCTGGCCGCCCGCTATCTGCCCTCCTCGACCAGCGCACTGATCGGCGGCGACTGGTACGACGCACTGGAACTGCCCGACGGCGAGACCCTGCTCAGCGTCGGCGACCTCACCGGCCACGGCGTCACGGTGACATCGGGCATGGCCATGCTGCTCGGCGCGATGCGCGGCATGGCGATGGCGGGCACCCGGCCGGGCAAGCTGCTGGCCTGGCTCAACCAGCTGCTGGACTCCACCGTCCAGCCGACCCTCGGCAGCGCCGTCTGCTGCCGCTACCGCCCCGAGACCCGCACGCTGGTGTGGGCGCAAGCAGGACACCCCGCCCCGCTGCTGTTCCGCAACGGGACGGGGCGCAGGTTGAACGCACCGGACGGCGTCCTGCTCGGCGCGACCTCGGGTGCCGCCTACGGCGAGGCCGAGGAGACCCTCGAAGCGGGCGACCTGGTCCTGCTGCACACCGACGGACTGGTGCCCAGGGACTGGGGATCCCCCCACCGCCTCACCGACCTGGCCCCGCGCTTCGCAGAGGCACGGACCGCACAGGACTGCGTGCGGACGGTCGTGGAGGAGTTCGGCGAGACCGAACGCGAGGACGACGCCTGTGTACTGATCGCCAAGGTCACGTCTTAGGGGTCAGTTGATAGTAGGCGTGATAGTAGGCGGGGACAGTCGGACTACACCTGTGAGCTGTTGCCGCCCCTCCCCTTCGTCTTCGGCAGCGCCAGCTTGATCTCCTCCCGCAGCTCCTGAATCTTCGGGTACTCGGCGTACTCGGCGGTGAGCCGGTACATCTGGCGCAGCCGGTCCCAGGTGCGGCGGGAGGAGTTCTGCCCCATCGACATCAGGGCGAGACGGGCGAACCGGTCCGCCTGTTCGGGGTCGTCGGCGATGAAGCAGGCCGATGCCATGGACAGGAAGTCGAAGATCTTCGACCGCTGCTGTGCCTCGACCCGCAGCGCCAGCGCCTTGTCCGCGAAGTGCTGAGCGTGCGCCGCCGCGCCCGGCTCGAACTCCGCCAGCGTGCGGTAGGCCAGGGCCTGCATGCCGTACAGGTCCGCCTCGTTGAACAGCTGCATCCAGCTGGGCGGCGGCACGTCCCCCCTGTCGGAGACGAACAGGTCCTCCGCCTGGCCGAGAGTGCGGCGCATCGCCTGGCCCTTGCCCATGGACGCCTGGGCCCACGCCTCGATGGTGTGGAACATCGCCCGGGTGCGGGGCAGTACCTCCTCCCCGGAGCCGGACTGGGCGAGCTTCATCAGGTCCAGCGCGTCGTCGGGCCGGCCCAGGTGCACCATCTGGCGGGCCGCCCGGGAGAGCGCCTCGCCGGCCCGGGGCCGGTCGCCGCCCTCGCGCGCGGCATGGGCGGCGATGACGAAGTACTTCTGGGCCGTGGGCTCCAGGCCGACGTCGTGCGACATCCAGCCCGCGAGGACGGCGAGGTTGGCCGCGACGCCCCACAGGCGCCGTTGCAGATGAGGAGGGTGACGGTAGGCGAGCATGCCGCCCACCTCGTTGAGCTGGCCCACGACCGCCTTGCGCTGGAGCCCGCCGCCGCGGGCCGCGTCCCAGGCGCGGAACACCTCGACAGAGCGCTCCAGTTCCTCGATCTCCTGCGACCCGATGGGGGCGGCCTCGTAGCGGTCGAACCCGGCGGGGTCGGCGTGCAGGGGGTCGTCGAGATGGGGAGCGTCGGCCGCCAGGGCCGGATCGGTGTGCAGCCAGTCGTACATGGCGCTGCTGAGTGCGGATCCCGCGGCGAGCACGGCACCCGCGCCCACCAAGCCGCGTCGGTTGAGCATGAGGTCCATTCCCGTGAATTCGGTGAGGACCGCAGCGGTCCGTTCGGGCGCCCACGGCACACCGTCGGGATGCTCCACACTCCCGCCGCCCTGCCGCTTCCCCGTACGCCCGTGCCGGACCAGACCGAGGTCCTCGATGGTCACGACACGGCCGAGACGCTCGGTGAACAGAGCCGCCAGCACCCGCGGCACCGGATCGCGCGGGATCTCTCCCATGTCGATCCAACGCCGCACCCGTGAGGTGTCGGTCGCCAGCTGGGGGTGGCCCATGGCCGCCGCCTGCTTGTTGACCAGCCTCGCGAGCTCTCCCTTGGACCAGCCGGCCAGGCCGAACAGGTCCGCAAGGCGGGTGTTGGGTTCTCCGCTCACATCAAGCCCCCAGGTTCTCGGCTGAGTTGACAGTAGCCCGGGGCGAGTTGCCGGGCGACTATTCGCCAGGGTTCGCCAGGGTCCGCCAGATGGTGTGCCACTGCACATCGGGTGTCAGGTAGGAACGCGCCACCCCGACCCGGTCGCCTTCCAGATACGGCTGGTGCATTCCCCAGGGTGCACCCGGGCGGTCGGTTCGGGTGGCGTAATGACTCGCAGGCACACGAAGGGATCTGTCTCGCCCATGTACGCAGCATCGTCCTCCGTGTCCGCCCCGCCCCGGCCGCTGCGCCCGCGCCCCGCGTCTCCCGCCTCCCCCAGGCCGGGAGAGCCTCCCCTGCCGGGTGGCGGCGGCCCCTACCTCGCCCCCGCGCGTCCGACGGCCCCCGTGCTCGGTGCGGGCCGGGCGCGGCGCCCCGCGGGGCTCGGCACCCAACCGCTCAGCGGGAGACTCGACTTGTCCGGCCCCCAGGGCGCCCAGCTGCGCACGGTGATCGCCTCGGTGCACCGGATCTGCCCGGAGTTCGCCCCGGTGCAGGTGCTGCGGCGCAGCGGACGGTCCGTGCTGCTGGTCGGCACCACCGGACGCAGTACGGCCGTCGCCAAGTGTTTACTCGACCACTCCCCGGCGTGGGCGGAGCGGATCCGCCACGAAATAGCGGCATACCGCTCGTTCGTCCGGCACCGCCCGCCCGTGCGGGCGCCCCGGCTGATCGCGGCGGACCCGGACAACTGCACATTGGTCATCGAACGGATGCCGGGACGGGCGGCGGCACTCCAGCGGCACCCGGCGGAGGCACCGCCAAGGGCGGACATCCGGCAGGCGCTGAGCGCGATCTGCCGGCTGAACGCCTGGCGGCCCCCCGCGGGCACGTTCGACGCGCCGCTGGACTACGCGGCCCGGATCTCCCGGTATCACGAGCTGGGGCTGCTCACCGACCGGGACCTGGGCGACCTGCAGAAGCTGCTGCACGGCATCGCGCTCGCCGCGGGCCGGCAGGGCATGGGTCAGTTCTGCCACGGCGACGCGCTGCTGTCGAACGTCCTGCTCTCGCCCGCGGGACCGGTCCTGGTGGACTGGGAGCACGCCGGCTGGTACCTGCCGGGGTACGACCTGGCCACCCTGTGGTCGGTGCTCGGCGACGCCCCCGCGGCGCGGCGGCACATCAGCCAGATCGCCCAGTCCGCGGGGCCGGCCTCGCGGGACGCGTTCCTGGTCAACCTGATGCTCGTACTGACCCGCGAGATCCGTACGTACGAGACGGCCGTGCAGCGTTCGATGCACGACGCGGCCCCGGCGGCACCGGGTGTGGCCCAGCCGGGTGCCGCGCCGTCCGGCGAGGAACAGCGGCTGCTGCTGCGGCGGTTGCACGACGACTGCCAGCTGGCCCGCCGGGCCGTGCGTGCGGCGGTCGGCACTCGCTGAAGGGGGATCACGGCCCGCGGTGCGCCAGGGACAGCGGCGCACCGCGGGCCTCGTCATGTCCGGGGCCCTGGTGGAGGGTCCATTGGTGTACGCCACTGACGCCCCGCAGGCCCGGCGGCCGCCGCCACGAAACTCCCGCAACCCCGCCCTGACCGGGGAAATCGCCCCCCTGATTGCATGATTGACGGATCGTCGGAGAGCCGGTACCACTGACACGCCCGGCCCCGCACGGCTCATCGCGCCCAACCGTCCCAGGAGGCTGCTTTGCGAGGATCCGCCACCGACCCCGACCGAGCCGCCGGGCCGAGACGCGTACGCCGGACCGCCGGCGCCGTGGCCTCCGCGGCGCTGCTGCTGCCGTTGCTGGGCGCCGCCCCGTCCGACGCCCGGTCGGACGGTGAGCTGCAACAGGCGTTCGAGCAGGCGGCCGCCGAGTACGACGTGCCGCAGAGCGTGCTGCTCGGCGTCTCCTACCTCCAGTCCCGCTGGGACGCGCACGGCGGTGCGCCGAGCGTGACCGGCGGCTACGGCCCGATGCACCTCACCGACGCCCGTACGGCGCTGGCCACCGCCCCCCACCACAGCGAGGGCACGGAGGACCCGCGCGGCGACGACGCCCGCCCGCCGCTGCTGCCCGACGCGAAGCTCCCGGAGAACGCCGAACTCCCGGTCCGCCTGAAGACCTTGACGAAGGCCGCCGAGCTGACCGGCATCAGCGCCGAGGAGTTGCGCACCGACCCGGCGGCCAATGTGGCGGGCGGTGCAGCGCTGCTCGCCGCCGCGCAGCGGGAGCTGGGCGAGCCGCCGAGTGACGACCCGGCGGACTGGTACGGGGCGGTGGCCCGTTTCTCGGGCGCCGACGACACCGCGACGGCGGCGACGTACGCGGGCGATGTGTACGACGTGTTGCGCACCGGTCAGGAACGCCGCACGGACGCCGGTCAGCGGGTCACCCTGGCCGCGCAGCCCGGACTCGCCCCCGACACTGCCCAGTTGCGGCGGGCGGGCCTGCGCAAGACGGCCACCGAGGGCACGGAATGCCCGGCCACGGTCTCCTGCGAGTGGATCCCGGCGCCGTACGAGGAGTTCGGCGACGGCGACTACGGCAACCACGACCTGGGTGAGCGCCCGGCGTCGCAGAGCATCGAGTACATCATCGTGCACGACACGGAGGGCGCCTGGGAGGGCGTCCTGGACCTGGTGCAGGACCCGACCTACGTGTCCTGGCAGTACTCCCTGCGCTCCACGGACGGCCACATCGCCCAGCACGTCAAGGCGAAGGACGTGGCCTGGCACGCGGGCAACTGGTACGTCAACGCCAAGTCGATCGGCCTGGAGCACGAGGGCTTCCTGGCCTCGCCCGACGCCTGGTACACGGAGGCGATGTACCGCTCGTCGGCGCGGTTGGTGAAGTACCTGGCCAAGAAGTACGGCATCCCGCTGGACCGGCAGCACATCCTCGGCCACGACAACGTGCCCGGCCCGACCACGGCGACGGTCCCGGGCATGCACACGGACCCGGGCCCGTACTGGGACTGGCGGCACTACTTCACTCTGCTCGGCCGCCCCTTCGGCCCGACCGCCCGCGCGGGCAGCGGCCTGGTGACGATCCTGCCGGACTACGCCTCGAACCGGCCGCAGTACACGGGCTGCACCTCGCAGGGCGAGCCGTGCGAGGTGCACGGTTCGAGCGCGGTAAGGCTGTACTCCGGGCCCGGCGAGAGCTACCCGCTGATCAAGGACATCGGTCTGCGCCCGGGCGGCGAGGACTCCACGACCGGCGTCAACGACATCGGCTCACGGGTCTCCACCGGCCAGCAGTACGCGGTGGCCGGCCGCCAGGGCGACTGGACGGCGATCTGGTACCTGGGGCAGAAGGCCTGGTTCCGCAACCCGGCGAAGGCCCCGACCGCGGTACCCGCGAGGGGCCTGCTCGTCACGCCGAGGGACGGCCTGGACAGCGTCCCGGTGTACGGCCGTGCCTATCCGGAGGCGTCCGCCTACCCGGCGGGAGTGCCCGCCCAGTCGGTGTCCCCGCTGCCGTACAAGCTGCTCAAGGGCCAGAAGTACGTCGTCGGCGACAAGGTGCCCGGCGAGTACTACTACGCGGTCACCTTCGCCACCGACGGGCACAAGGTCGTCGTGGGCAAGGACCAGTACTACGAGATCCAGTACGGCCACCGGGTCGCGTTCGTCCGGGCGGCCGACGTGAAGGTCTCGTCGTAGCGGCTCAGCCCTGCTGGAACAGTTCCGCCGGGAGCGGCTTCAGCAGGGCGTACAG
This sequence comes from Streptomyces spinoverrucosus, assembly GCF_006539505.1. Lineage (GTDB taxonomy): Bacteria > Actinomycetota > Actinomycetes > Streptomycetales > Streptomycetaceae > Streptomyces > Streptomyces spinoverrucosus. The sequence continues at coordinate 98,050 of NZ_BJND01000025.1, read as the reverse complement.
GTCGTCGGTGATGGGGCGGTCCCAGGCGGCGATGGTGACCAGGACGTTGTCGCTGCGGTCGAACTGCACGCAGGAGATCCGGCTCTCGGAGAGCTTCAGGCGGCGCACGATGAGGAGGTTGTCGCCCTGCATCACCGGCACGTCCTCGGTGCCGACGACCGTCACCTCCTCGTCGTTCTCCAGGGCCAGCAGCAGCTGGGCCACCTCGAACGGGACCTGGCCCTCGGCGACCTCGCGGGCCGGGGAGCCCTCGGGCAGATTACCGATGATCATCGCGGGGCCGCGACCGCCGAACAGGTCGTAGCGCAGGAAGACGCCCTGGCAGGTGCCGTCGGGGGCGGGCAGCAGGCCCGCGCCCAGATTGCCGGGCCAGTCGCCCGGGTCCATGGCCAGCACGTCGAAGTCGGGCCCGGCGGGGGTGGCACTGCGGCGGCGGAGGAACGACATGCCGCCATGGTACGGCGTGCCGTCCGGCGGTGACGCGGAGGGAGCGTCCAGGGGCCGAGGACGTGGTTCGAGTGCGGGCTGCTGCGGGGCTGGTCGCGCAGTTCCCCGCGCCCCTTAAGTGGGTCACCCCGCCTTGGCTGTCAGGTTGAGGTGCGCTTGTGGCGTTCGTGGTGGCGGGCGACGCGGGCGCGGTTGCCGCAGGACGGTTTGCACCACTCCTGTCGGGGGTGTTCCTTGAGGAAGTAGCGCACGCAGCGAGGTGCGTGGCAGGCGCGCAGGCGGTGGCGGTCGGGGCTCGTGAGGAAGGCGATGGTGGCCTGCGCGAGCACCGCGGTGAGGTCGTCGTCGCCGTGTGCGGATCGGTGGTGTACGGCGGGTTCGGCGTCGTCGGGCCAGGCGAGGACGGGGACGGTCGGGGTGCGGGCGGCCGCGGCGTTCAGGCGGGCCAGGGCCTCGGGGACGGGCAGGAGGCGGGCCGCGTCGGCGGGGCTCGGGGCGGCCGGGCGTACCGCGCGGGCGAAGAGGGCGCGGACGGCCGCGCGCAGCTCGCGTACGGCGGTCAGGGCCTCGGCGTCGGCGGTGTAGGGGGCGGCGTCCGGCAGGGCGTCGGGGTGGGAGCGCACCCATGTGGTGAGCCCCTCGGCATCGGTCAGGTCGTCGGCGACGCCGCCGTGTCCGTCGTGCCGGATGGTCAGGGCGAGGTCGAGCGCGAGCCGGGCGTCCCTGCTGATCGAGGCCTGCATGGCACTAATGATATGGGTCGAGGCAATCATTAGCTCGCGGGCGGCTTCACTCCTCCGGCGGCGCGGGCGGCACCACCGCGACCGGGCTCGCCGCGTGGAGCAGCACGGCATGGGTGACCGAGCCCATCATGCGGGCGGGGGCGAGCAGGCGGCGGCGATGGCGGCCGACGACGACCAGCTCGGTGTCCAACGAGTTCGCCACGAGGTTCGCCGCGGCGTCGCCGGGAGCCACGTACGGTTCCGCCCGGACGTCGGGGTGGCGGCGGCGGTGCGGGGCGAGGAAGCCCTCCGCGAGGGTGCGTGTCTCGCTCTCGACGGCGTCCTGGTCGATGCCGGTCGGCAGCAGTTCGCCCGCGGGGCCCGCCCAGAGCTGCACCGGCCACGGGTAGGCGGCGATCACCTGGAGGCGGGCGTCGCGCAGGGCGGCCTCCTGGAAGGCGAAGGTGAGGGCGGCGTCGTCCGGGCCGTCCACGTTGAGGCCGACGACCACCCGGGGTCCCGGTTCCTGCGGCGGGGCGTCGTCGACCTCGCGGCCGGGCCGGGGCACCACGACGACCGGGCACTCGGCGTCCCGGGCCGCCGCGAGGCCGTTGGAGCCGAGCAGGAGCCTCGCGAAGCCGCCCCGGCCCCGGGAGCCGAGCACCAACAGCTGGGCCTCGGCGCCCAGTTCGGGAAGTACGGCGGCCGGGGCACCCTCCGGGCCGAGGTACTCCACGACCAGCCCCCCGTCGCGCCCTGCGACGTGCGCGCGGGCCCGGGCGAGCACCGGATCGTCCTCCGGCTCCGGCAGCCGGGCGACCTCGACACCGGCGGGCACCCGGACCGCGTACTGCCGCACATGCACCACCCGCAGCGGCGCACCGCGCCTGCGGGCGGCGTCGAGGGCCCAGTCCAGGGCCCGCAGGCTGTCGTCCGAACCGTCGAACGCCGCGATGACCGGCAGGGTGCTCATGTTCCTCACCTCCGGAGTGGCGACCCACCACTTCCCGGTGCCAGCCTCGCTCAGGCCTCGGCCCCGGAAGGGCTCACAGGGACGCGTGTCCGGAAATTCGGGTGCGACACCCCCGGATCAGGTCAGATCGAACTCGCCCTCCCGTGCGCCCGACACGAACGCGCCCCACTCGGCGGGGGTGAAGATCAGGGAGGGGCTCTCCGGGCGGCCGCTGTTGCGCATGGCGATGAAACCTTCGACAAAGGCGATCTGGACATCCCCCAGGCCGCGGCTGCTGGACTGCCATTCGGCGTTGCTCAGGTCCAGTTCCGGCTTGTCCCAGCCCTTGAGCGGCTGCTGGCGGGTGGTGGTCTCGGCCACGTCCGTGCTCCTCCCGACTCGTCGTCCGCGGCCAGCCTAGCGATCGGTCCCCGGGGCCAACAGGCCACGTGAGGGGGACCTTTCAGGCGTCCGGCGGCTGTGCTCCCACGAGCCACATCGAGAAGAACTGCGAGCCGCCGCCGTACGCGTGCCCGAGCACCTTGCGGGCGCCGTCCACCTGATGCTCCCCCGCCAGCCCCCGCACCTGCAGGGCCGCCTCCGCGAAGCGGATCATGCCGGAGGCGCCGATGGGGTTGGTGGACAGCACGCCGCCCGACATGTTGACCGGCAGGTCCCCGTCCAGTTCGGTCACCCCGGACTCGGTGAGCTTCCAGCCCTCGCCCTCGGCGGCGAAGCCGAGGTTCTCCAGCCACATGGGCTCGTACCAGGAGAACGGTACGTAGATCTCGGCGGCATCGATGTCCCGGCGCGGGTCGGCGATCCCGGCCTGCCGGTAGACGTCGGCGGCGCAGTCCTGGCCGGCGCGCGGCGAGACGAAGTCCTTCCCGGCGAAGAGGGTGGGTTCGCTGCGCATGGCGCCGCCGAGCATCCAGGCGGGCGGGCGGGGCGCACGGGCGGCTCCCGCGCGGTCGGTGAGGACCATGGCGCAGGCGCCGTCGGAGGACGGGCAGGTCTCCGAGTAGCGGATCGGGTCCCAGAGCATCGGCGAGGCCTGGACCTTCTCCAGGGTGATGTCGTGCTCGTGGAGATGGGCGTACGGGTTCTTCAGGGCGTTGCGCCGGTCCTTGTACGCCACGAGCGAGCCGATGGTGTCGGGTGCGCCGCTGCGGCGCATGTACGCCCGTACGTGCGGGGCGAAGAAGCCGCCCGCCCCGGCCAGCAGCGGCTGCTGGAACGGGATCGGCAGGGACAGGCCCCACATGGCGTTGGACTCGGACTGCTTCTCGAAGGCGAGGGTCAGGACGGTGGCGTGCACGCGGGCGGCGACGAGCTGGGCCGCGACGAGGGCGGTGGAGCCGCCGACCGACCCGGCGGTGTGCACGCGCAGCATCGGCTTGCCGACCGCGCCGAGCGCGTCCGCGAGGTACAGCTCGGGCATCATCACGCCCTCGAAGAAGTCGGGCGCCTTGCCGATGACCACGGCGTCGATGTCGGCCCAGGTCAACTCGGCGTCGTCGAGGGCGCTTCGGGCCGCCTCCCGGACGAGCCCGGCGATGGAGACGTCCCGGCGTGCGGCCACGTGCTTGGTCTGACCGACGCCTACGACGGCCACGGGCTCCTTGCTCATCGGGGATCCCCTTCGAGTACGGCGACCAGGTTCTGTTGCAGACAGGGGCCGGACGTGGCGTGGGCGAGGGCCCGGTCGGACTCGCCCCGGTGGATGCGTGCGGCCGCCTCGCCGACGCGGATCAGTCCGGCGGCCATGATCGGGTGGGCGGCCAGCGCGCCGCCGGACGGATTGACGGACACGGTGTCGTCGAGCCGCAGTGCCTTGCGCAGGACGAGCTCCTGGGCGGTGAAGGGCGCGTGCAACTCGGCCGTGTCGACGGGCCGTTCGAAGGCGCCGGCGCGCTCCGCGGCCAGGCGGGTGGAGGGCGAGTCGGTGAGGTCGCGGACGCCGAGGCCGTGGGCCTCGATGCGGTGGTCGACGCCGCGGATCCAGGCGGGGCGTGCGCACAGCTCGCGGGCGCGCTCACCGGCGGCAAGGATCACGGCGGCGGCGCCGTCGCCGATGGGCGGGCAGTCGCCGGTGCGCAGGGGCCGTACGACGTACTCCCCGTGTGGCACCGAACCCCGCAGCTGGGCATGGGAGTTGTCCTGGGCTGCCGTGCGGCTGCGGGCGGCCACGGCCGCGAGGGCGGGCTCGTCGGTCTCGCCGGCGTCGATGAGCGCCTGGGCCTGGAGGGCGGCGAGGGCGACGGAGTCGGGCCACAGCGGGGCGACGTAGTACGGGTCGAGCTGGCGGGTGAGGACGTCACGCACCGAGCCCGGCGAGGACTTGCCGTACGCGTAGACGAGGGCGGTGTCCGCCTCGCCCGTCAGCAGCTTGGTCCAGGCCTCGTACAGCGCCCAGGCGCCGTCCATCTCGACGTGCGACTCGGAGATCGGCGGCCAGGCGCCCACGCCGTCCAGGGCGAGCGTGAAGGAAAAGGCGCGGCCCGCGAGGTAGTCGCTGGAGCCGGAGCACGTGAAGCCGATGTCGGCGGTCTGCAGGCCGGTGTGGTCGAGCACGTCGTGCAGGACCGGCATGAGCATCTCCACCTCGGAGAGCTCGTCGCTGGTGCGCCGGTGGTCGGTCTGCGCGAAGGCGACGACGGCGATGTCGCGGGTCACAGCAGCTCCTTGTAGGTCTCGTAGTCCGCGTCGGGTTCGCCGGTCGGCCGGTAGTGGTCGGGGTAGCGGCTGTCCTCGGTCCACACGGGTTCGACCCGAAGGCCCATGCGGACCTGGTCGTACGGGATGCCGCCGATGCGTCCGTGCAGCGCGAGGTCGGCTCCGTCGAGGGCGATGTGGGCGTAGACGTACGGGACTTCGATGTCGAGGTTCTTGGCCTTGATGTTGACGATGCAGAAGGTGGTGACGGTGCCGCGCGGGCCGACCTCGACCTGTTCGCCGGTGGCGACGCCGCAGGTGGGGCAGGCGCCGCGGGGTGGCACGTACACCTTGCGGCAGGACGGGCAGCGCTCGCCCACGATCCGCCGGTCGGAGAGCGCCTTGATGTAGGCGGACTGTGCGCGGCCGGGGCTGTAGGTGTAGTCGAGCCGGGCGGGCGCGACGATGCCGGTGATCGGCTCCTCGAACTGGCCTAGGTGGCCGGTCGGTTGGGCGCGTTCGCCGTCGTACGGCTCGAAGCAGGCGATGTCGGTGATGGCGCCGGTGCGTTGCTCCGCCCAGCGAATGCGGACCCGCATGCCGGTGTGGACGTCCCCCGGTCCCGGGGCGTCCAGGGCGTGCAGCAGGGCCGTGTCAGCGCCGTCGAGGCGGACCAGGGCCCAGGCGAAGGGGGTGTCGAGGGGCTGGCCTCGGCGGGGGGCGTGGTTCCAGGCCCAGGTGGTGACCGTGCCGGTGGGGGTGACCTCGACGAGGTCACGGATCTCCTCGGCGGTGACGGGGTCGTACTCGACCGGTGGGACGAGGATGCGCCCGTCGCCGGTGCGGACGCCCAGGACGACGCGTTCACGCAGTCCGGTCAGGAAAGCGCTCTGTACGGGACCGAGGGAGCGGGTGAAGGGAAATTCGACGGTCAGCGGGGCCTTGAGAACTTCGGGCATCGGGAGCGTACCTCCTCCAGAGGTCTGAGTACTGAACAGGATCGGTACGGACAACCCCCTAGGGGCGCGGGGAACTGCGCGACCAGCCACACACGGCCCGCACCCTCTGAACCGGCCTAGCCAGCGCAGCGACTACGCGCGCTTGTAGTCAGGCGGTCGCTTCTCCGCGAAGGCGCGGGCACCCTCCTTGGCGTCGGCGGTGTCGAAGATCGGCCAGCCGCGCCGGAGTTCGGCGGCCAGGCCCTCGGTCTCGGTCATCTCGGCGGTCTCGTACACCGACGCCTTGACGGCCTCGACGGCGAGCGGGCCGCAGGCGTTGATCTGTTCGGCGATCTCCAGGGCTTTGGTCAGCGCGGTGCCGTCGGGGACGACATGACCGACCAGGCCGATGTCGGCGGCCTCCCGGGCGCTGTACGGCCGTCCGGTGAGCAGCATTTCGAGGGCGTGGGTGCGGGGGATCTGGCGTTGCAGCCGGACGGTCGAGCCGCCGATCGGGAACAGCCCGCGCCGGACCTCGAAGAGCCCGAAGGTCGCGGACTCGCCCGCGACACGGATGTCGGTGCCCTGGAGGATCTCGGTGCCGCCCGCGACGCAGTGCCCCTCGACGGCGGCGATCACCGGTTTGCGGGGCCGGTGGTGGCGCAGCATGGCCTTCCAGTGCAGGTCGGGGTCGGCCTTCAGCCGGTCCCGGTACTGCTCACCCTCCATCCCCTTCCCGGCCAGGGCCTTGAGGTCCATGCCCGCGCAGAAGGTACCGCCCGCGCCGGTCAGCACGATGGAGCGGATCGCGTCGTCCTCGTCGGCCTCGACCCAGCCGTCGTACAGGCCGACGAGCATCGGCAGCGAGAGCGCGTTCTTGGCCTCGGGCCGGTTGAGCGTGAGCACCAGTGTGGCGCCTTCGCGCTGCACGGTGAGGTGTTCGGTGCCACCCATGGATCGTCCTCCCCGTCCTGCCGTGTCGGGCACGTTCCGCAGGAACGAGAACAGGTTGCAGCAGGCGGGTCGGCGCTTCAAGGGTTTTCTGACAGTCAGTCAGATTTCTGCTGCGCGGACCCTTCACAGTTGTGTCGCCCTTTGCTCTGATGACCGGCACCGAGGGACAGCGAGGTCAGGAGGAGCGGTGGAGTACAACCTTGCCGACCTGTTCGAGTCGGTCGTGGACGTGGTGCCGGACCGCGAGGCGCTGGTGTACGTCGACCACCCGGGCACGGGCGCGGAGCGCCGGCTGACGTACGCCGAGCTGGACGCGGCCGCCAATCGCATCGGTCACCACCTGCTCGACAGCGGCATCCGCCCCGGCGAGCACCTCGGGCTGCACCTCTACAACGGCGTCGAGTACCTCCAGACGGTGCTCGGCTGCCTGAAGGCGCGGATCGTGCCGGTGAACGTCAACTACCGGTATGTCGAGGAGGAGCTGGTCTATCTCTACCGGGACGCCGATCTGGTGGCTCTGGTGTTCGACGCGGAATTCACGGACCGGGTGGCGGCGGCGTTGCCCCGGGTGGCGAAGGTGCGGCATCTGGTGCGGGTGGGGGCGGGGGGCGCGCTGGGCGTGCCGTTCGCCGTGCCGTTCGCCGAGGCCGAGACCAGCGGATCCGCTGAGCGCGGATTTCCGGCACGCTCGGGGGACGACCAGTTCATCATCTACACCGGCGGTACGACCGGGATGCCCAAGGGCGTGATGTGGCGGCAGGAGGACCTGTTCTTCTCCGGGCTGGGCGGCGGGGCGCCGACCGGTGAGCCGGTGAAGACGCCGGAGGAGCTGGCCGAGCGGGTCGCGGCGGGCGGATCGGGCATCACGTTCTTTCCCACTCCCCCGCTGATGCACGGGACGTCCACCCTCACGGCGTTCATCGGGTTCAACTTCGGGCAACGGGTCGTGCTGCACCGCAAGTTCGTGCCCGAGGAAGTCCTGCGGACCATCGAGAAGGAGAAGGTCACCAGCATGTCGCTGGTCGGCGACGCGATGCTGCGCCCGCTGATCGACGCCCTCTCCGGGCCCATGAAGGGCACGGACTGCTCCTCGATGTTCAGCGTGTCGTCGTCCGGCGCGATCATGTCGGAGACGGTACGGCAGCAGTTCCTGGCGCTCGTCCCGCACGTGATGCTGCTGAACAACTTCGGGTCCTCCGAGTCCGGCTTCAACGGCACGGCGACGGACGACTCCGGACCCGCACGAGGCTTCCGCATCCGCGTCAACTCCCGCACACGGGTGGTGGACCCGGCGACGCACGAGCCGGTGACCAGCGGCGAGGTGGGACGGATCGCCCAGTGCGGCCACGTACCGCTCGGCTACTACAACGACCCGGTGAAAACCGCCGAGACCTTCTTCGAGAGGGACGGCGAGCGATGGGTACTGCTCGGCGACATGGCCACCGTCGACGAGGAGGGCGTGGTCACCGTCCTCGGCCGTGGCTCGCAGTGCATCAACACCGGGGGCGAGAAGGTGTACCCGGAGGAGGTCGAGCAGGCTCTGAAGTCCCATCCCGACGTGTACGACGCCCTGGTTGCCGGAGTACCGGACGCGAAGTGGGGCAACCATGTCGCGGCGATCGTCCAGCTCCGCGAGGGCGCGCCGATCCCCTCCCTGGCGGACATCCAGACCCACTGCAGGGACCGCCTGGCGGGCTACAAGATCCCCCGCCAACTGGTCATCACCGACTCCATCCGCCGCTCCCCGAGCGGCAAGGCGGACTACCGGTGGGCGCGGGAGGTGGCGGTCGCGGCGGACGAGTAGGGCTTGTCCGGCGGATCAGGGCGGTTGTGGGGTGAGGCGGCTGTGGGTGCGGCAGCTGCGCGGCGGCTGTAGCGCTGGACGCGGAGGGTGGCCGTCGCGGCCGACGACTAGGGCCCGTCCGACGGAACAGACCGCCTCTGCGATGCGGCGGCTGTGGGGTGCGCGGCCGTGCAACACGGCGGCTGTAACGCTGGGTACGGGAGGCGGCCGTCGCGGCCGACCACTAGGACCCGCCCGACGGAACAGGCCGCCTGGGCGCCGGGGGGCCGTCGCGGCCGACGACTAGGGCCGTCCGACGGAACAGACCGCCTGTGCGATGCGGCGGGCGCGGCCAAGCGGCGCGGCGGCTATACCGCTGGGCGCGGGAGGTGGTCGTCGCGGCCGACGACTAGGGCCCGCCCGACGGATCAAGCCGCCTGCGCGGCGCGGCGGTCGGGCGGTGCGCAGCCATGCGACGTAGCGGCCATGTGGTGCGGCGCGCGGCCATGTGGTGCGGCGCTCTTCAGACCCCGCGACCCCGCATGATCCGCCGGACAGGCCCCGGCCGCGATCAGCCGCTACTCGCCCTTCCCGCTCCCGGTGAAGAAGTCCGCCGTGCGTGCCGCGAACCACTCCGGGTCGTCCACCCACGGATAGTGCCCCGCGCCCGGCTGTACGGCGACCTCGGCGTTCGGGAACGCCTCGGCTGTGCGGCGGGCGAGGTCGGGGCGCGGGCCGCCGTCGAGTTCGCCGGCGTAGACGAGGACCGGGGCGGCCAGCGTGGCCAGTGCGGCGCGGGTCGCGGGTGGGTCGTAGGCGCCCTCGGAGCCGTACCGCTCCGCGGCCTCCTCGTTGCCCTCGTCCTCGTCCCGCCGGGCATGCTCGGCGGCCGCCTCGTCCCAGCGCCCGTAGAAGAACGGGATGAACTTCGGGTCGAAGTCGCCGCCCTGGAGCAGCCACTTCTCGAACGCCGGGTACGCCTCCGCGAACCGCGGCTCGCCCGCCCGCAGCCGTGCGGCGGCCAGCCGGTCCTCGGTCGTCGCCGGCATGCCCAGCGCCCACGGCGTCGCGGTGATCAGCGCCAGCCGTGCGACCCGGTCGGGGTGCCGGGCGGCGTACAGCGTGGCCAGGCTGCCGCCCGCGGAGTGGCCGAGCAGGTCCATCCGCTCCAGGCCCAGGTGAACCCGCAGCGCCTCCACGTCGTCCACGAGGCGGTCGCAGCGGTACGTCGCCGGATCCGCCGGCACCGCGGAGTCGCCGGTGCCGCGCAGGTCGAGCAGGACCAGTTGGCGGTGGGCGGCGAGTCCGCCCAGGTCACCGAGATAGGCGGAGGGCCGCATTGGGCCGCCGGGCAGGACGACCAGAGGGTCGCCGTCGCCGCGCAGGTGATAGGCGAGACGGGTTCCGTCGGGGGCGATGAAGGTGGGCATGGCGGTCATCCTCAGGGCCGGTGACGCCTCCCCGCAACAGAGTTACGCCCGCCGGAGAAAGTGCGGGCAGAGCCCTTGCCTCCGCCGCGCCGGACTGGATTACTGATCCACAACACCTCGACCGAATGATCGGTCGCCCGGATTGCTGTGGTTGGCGAGGAGAGGTCCCATGGCGGAGACGACGGACCTGCTGGACGCGGGAGAACGGCTGGGCGCGGAGGAGCTGCGGCAGGTGCAGCTCGATCGGCTGAGGGCCCAGTTGCGGCACGCCTACACCAACGTGCCCTTCTACCGGGACTCCTTCGACAAGGCCGGAGTCCACCCGGACGGCTGCCGCTCCCTCGCCGATCTCGCCCGCTTCCCCTTCACCACCAAGGCCGACCTGCGCGAGCACTACCCGTACGGGATGTTCGCCGTACCCCGGGAGCGCATCCGCCGCATTCACGCGTCGAGCGGCACCACCGGGCGCCCGACGGTCGTCGGATACACGGACAATGACCTGTCGATGTGGGGCGACGTGGTGGCCCGTTCGATCCGGGCGGCGGGCGGACGGCCCGGCGACACCGTGCATGTGGCGTACGGGTACGGGTTGTTCACGGGCGGACTGGGCGCCCACTACGGTGCCGAGCGGCTCGGCTGTACGGTCATCCCCGCGTCCGGCGGAATGACGGCCCGTCAGGTCCAGCTGATCCAGGACCTGAAGCCCGGCATCATCATGGTGACGCCGTCCTACATGCTCACGCTGCTGGACGAGTTCGAGCGGCAGGGCGTCGATCCGCGGAGCACTTCACTGCGGGTGGGGATCTTCGGGGCCGAGCCCTGGACGGAGGGCATGCGGCGGGAGATCGAGGAGCGGTTCGCGATCGACGCGGTGGACATCTACGGGCTGTCGGAGGTGATCGGCCCGGGGGTCGCCCAGGAGTGCGTGGAGACCAAGGACGGTCTGCATGTGCACGAGGACCACTTCTACCCGGAGATCGTCGACCCGCTCACCGGTGAGGTGCTGCCCGACGGCGAGCGGGGCGAGCTGGTCTTCACCTCGCTGACCAAGGAGGCCATGCCGGTGATCCGTTACCGGACCCGGGATCTGACGCGGCTGCTGCCGGGCACGGCCCGCACCTTCCGCCGGATGGAGAAGATCACCGGCCGCAGCGACGACATGGTGATCCTGCGCGGCGTGAACCTCTTCCCCACCCAGATCGAGGAGATCGTGCTCCGCACCCCCGGCGTGGCCCCGCACTTCCAGCTGCGCCTCACCCGCGAGGGCCGGCTCGACGCCCTCACCGTACGGGCGGAGGCCCGCCCGGACGCGGCCGCCGGGACACGACAGGACGCGGCGCGGTCCATCGCGGCGGCCGTGAAGGACGGCATCGGCGTGTCGGTTGCGGTGGAGATCGTCGAACCGGAGTCGCTGGAGCGGTCCGTGGGGAAGATCAGGCGGATCGTGGACCTGCGCCCGAGCTGACTCAGCCGTCCCCGAACCGGTCCCGCAGCTCCCGCTTCAGGATCTTGCCGCTGGCGTTGCGCGGCAGCGCGTCCACGAACACCACCCGCTTCGGCGCCTTGAAGTGCGGCAGCTTCTCGCGCGCATGAGCGATCAGCTCCGCCTCCGTCACCTCGCCGCGCGGGACGACGACGGCGGTGATCGCCTCGATCCACTTCTCGTCGGGCAGGCCGACCACGGCGACCTCCGCGACGGACTCATGGGTGTAGAGGGCGTCCTCGACCTGCCGTGAGGCGACCAGGACACCACCGGAGTTGATGACGTCCTTCACCCGGTCGACGATCGTGAAGTAGCCGTCCGCGTCCCGCACCGCGAGGTCCCCGGAGTGGAACCAGCCGTCACGGAAGGCCTCGGCGGTCTCCTCGGGCTTGTTCCAGTAGCCCTCGCACAACTGCGGGGACCGGTAGACGATCTCGCCGGGTGTGCCGTCGGGCGCGTCCTCGCCGTCCTCGTCGACGACCCGGGCGTCCACGAAGAGCACCGGCCGGCCGCAGGAGTCGAGCCGCCCCTTGTGCTCGTCGGGTCCGAGGACCGTGGCCAGGGGGCCGATCTCGCTCTGGCCGAAGCAGTTGTAGAAGGCCAGTTTCGGCAACCGCTCCCGCAACCGCTCCAGGACCGGCACCGGCATGATCGACGCCCCGTAGTACGCCTTGCGCAGCCCGCTCAGGTCGCGGGTCGCGAAGTCGGCCCGGTTCGCCAGGCCGATCCATACGGTGGGCGGGGCGAACACGCTGTCCACGCGCCCGGCCTCGATCAGGTCGAAGAGCCGGTCGCCGTCGGGCGCGTCCAGGATGATGTTCGTTGCCCCGACCGCGAGGTACGGCAGCAGGAAGACGTGCATCTGCGCCGAGTGGTACAGCGGCAGCGCGTGCACCGGCCGGTCACCCGCGCTGAGGTCGAGGGCGGTGATCGCGCTGAGGTACTCGTGCACCAGCGCGCGGTGCGTCATCATCGCGCCCTTGGGCAGGGCCGTCGTACCGGAGGTGTAGAGCAGCTGCGTCAGGTCCTCGGCGCGCGCCTCCGGACCGTCGTAGGGGTCCGTGGACGGCAGCCGGGCGAGCAGCGAGTCATGGACGTCCCGTAGCGGCAACACCCGTTCGCCGACAGGCAGTCGATCCGCCAGGTCCGGGTCGCCGAGGACCAGCCCGCTGCCCGACTGCTCCACGATGTACGTCAGGTCGTCGCCCGTCAGATTCTGGTTGACCGGCACGTGCACCAGGCCCGCGCGGGCGCAGGCGAGGAAGCCGATGAGGTAGGCGTCGGAGTTGTGGCCGTAGGCGCCGACCCGGTCGCCGGGAGCGAGGCCCTCACCGAGCAGGAGGCTCGCCGCCCGGGAGACGGCGTCGTCGAGCTCCTCGTACGTCCAGCGGCGATCGCGGTACTCGACCGCGACGCGCGCCGGGGTGCGGCGGGCGCTGCGCCGCAGCACCCCGTCAACCGTGCTGCCGTGTCCGGGCGTCATGACTGCTGATCCTCGGTCCGTGTCCGGAGGAGGTCAAGTGACCGGGCCGCAGCGGACATACCCGTTGGTACGCTCAACCGCCCCTTCGCTCAATGACGTTGGGAGGCACGATGCGCACCCGCCTGAGACGGTTCACCCTCATGGCCGTCGCCCTGCTCACCGCCGCCACCGCGCTGCCCGCCACGGCGGCACCGGAGCACGACCGCCAGGAACAACACCCCTCGCACGGCGGCCTGTCGGCCGTCATCCGCTACACCGAGTACGGCATTCCGCACATCGTCGCCCGCGGCTACGCCGACCTCGGCTTCGGCACCGGCTGGGCCCAGGCCGCCGACCAGGTGTGCACACTGGCCGACGGCTTCGTGACCGTACGCGGCGAACGCTCGCGCTACTTCGGCGCCGACGCGCCGTCCGACCCGGCGCTCTCCTCGGCGACCCGCAACCTCTCCAGCGACCTGTACTTCCGCGGGGTCCGCGAGGCCGGCACGGTGCAGCGGCTGCTCGCCACGCCGGAGCCTGCCGGGCCGAGCCGGGCCGTGAAGGACCTGATGCGGGGTTTCGCGGCCGGCTACAACGCCTGGCTGCAGCGGAACCGGATCACCGACCCGGCCTGCCGGGACGCCGCCTGGGTACGGCCGATCAGCACCCTGGACGTCGCCGCGCGCGGCTACGCGCTGGCGGTACTCGGCGGCCAGGGCCGGGGCGTGGACGGCATCACGGCCGCACAGCCGCCGACGACAGCCGCCGGAACCGCGCCCGACGCCGACGACACCGCGCGGGCCGCCCTCGAGCTGTTCGCCGCCGACAGCGCCGACATGGGCTCCAACGCGGTCGCCTTCAGCGGCGCCACGACGGCCAATGGACGTGGGCTGCTGCTCGGCAACCCGCACTACCCGTGGCAGGGCGGCCGCCGCTTCTGGCAGTCGCAGCAGACCATCCCCGGCCGCCTCAACGTCGCCGGCGGCTCACTGCTGGGCACGGCGACGATCTCCATAGGTCACAACGCACAGGTGGCGTGGAGCCACACTGTGGCCACCGGCGTCACCCTCAACCTGCATCAGCTGGCCCTGGATCCGGCCGACCCGACGGTCTACGTCGTCGACGGCAGACGCGAGCGGATGAAGCAGCGTCGTGTCACCGTGGCCGTCAAGGACGGGCCGCCGGTGACGCGGACACAGTGGTGGACCCGGTACGGCCCGGTGGTCACCTCGCTCGGAGCGTCGGTGCCGCTGCCGTGGACCAGTACGACGGCGTACGCGCTCCATGATCCCAACGCGGCCAATCTGCGCGCCTCCGACACCGCCCTCGGCTTCAGCCGGGCGCGCGGCACGGACGACGTCCTCGCCGCCCTGCGCCGCACCCAGGGCCTGCCGTGGGTGAACACCATCGCCGCCGACTCCAAGGGGCACAGCCTCTTCACGCAGTCCCAAGTGCTGCCGCGCATCACGGACGAACTGGCACAGCGCTGTTCCACCCCGCTCGGCCAGGTCACGTACCCCTCGTCAGGGCTCGCGGTCCTGGACGGATCGCGCGGCGACTGTGCGCTCGGCCGGGACGCCGACGCCGTACAGCCGGGGATCTTCGGTCCGGCGAGGATGCCGGTGCTCAAGGACGCTCCGTACGCGGAGAACTCCAACGACAGCGCCTGGCTGGCCAATGCCGAGCAGCCGCTGACGGGGTACGAGCGGGTCTTCGGGACCATCGGCACGGCCCGCACACTGCGGACGCGCGGCGCGCTGGAGGACGTGTCGGCGATGGCCGGGCGCGGCGGTCTGACGGTACGGGATCTGCAGCGGCAGCAGTTCGCCAACCGGGTACCCGCCGGGGATCTGGCCGCGGCCGACGCGGCGAAGGCGTGTGCCGCGCTGCCGGTGGGCACGGCAACCGGCAGTGATGGCAAGGCCGTTGACGTCACCGAGGCGTGTCGGGTGCTGGCGGGCTGGGACCGCACCATGGACAGCTCCAGCCGGGGCGCGCTGCTCTTCGACCGGTTCTGGCGGAAGCTGACGGCCTCGGTTCCGGCGGCCCGCCTCTGGAAGGTGCGGTTCTCGGCCGCCGATCCGGTCCGTACCCCGAACACGCTCGACACGACGGCCCCCGGCTTCGCGACCGCCCTCGCGGACACGGTCGCCGAGCTGCGGGCGGCGGGCATCGCACTGGACTCCCGGCTCGGTGAGCATCAGGTCGTCCTGCGGAACGGGCAGCGCATCGCGGTGCCCGGCGGCACCGAATCGCTGGGCGTGTGGAACAAGATCGAGCCGGTGTGGGCCCCGGCGAGCGGCGGCTACGCGGAGGTGTCGACCGGCTCCAGCTATATCCAGGCCGTGGGCTGGGACGGCGGCCCCTGCCCGGTGGCCCGCACCCTGCTGTCGTACTCCCAGTCCTCGAACCCGCACTCGGCCCACTTCGCCGACCAGACCCGGCTGTTCTCCGGCGAGAAGTGGGTGACGTCCAGGTTCTGCGAGAAGGACATCCTGTCCTCGCCCGCGCTCAGGGTGGTCGCGGTGCGCGAGCGCCGCTGACCCATCACCGCCCGCGGGCGTCGACGGACCCGTACATCAGCCGTCGCAGCACCGCTTCGGCGGGGCCGCGGCGGCCCGCGCGTTCCAGGGCGTGGGCGGCGGCCACGGTGACCAGCCAGACGCCCGTCGCGAACAGGGCCATGGTGGCGCTGCCGAGGTGTGCGCCGAGGCCGAGGCCCCATGCGGCCAGCAGCGGCGCGAAGAGCAGCGAGTGGGCGAGGTAGCAGGACAGCGAGCGTTTCCCCACGGCGGTCACCGCGGCCACCGCCGTGGCGCCGCGTCGGGGCTCGCGGGTGATCCACCAGTGCGCGAAGAGGGCGACGGCGGCGACGTAGCCGAGTCCGGCGGCGTTGCCGGTGGCGTCCCGGAGGATGGTGAGCGCTCCCGACTCGCTCTGCGCGTCGGCCGGTACGTCCAGGGCGCCGACGTGGGCGAGCGCCGCGGGCAGGGCGCCGAGCCAGCCGAGCGCGATGCCGATGACGGCGGTCGACCGCAGCAGGGTGCGATGGCGCCCGGGCTCCTCCAGCACGCGGTGCCGCGCGGCCAGGAAACCGAGCAGGAAGAGCACGAACCCACCGCCGACGAGGGACAGCGGTGCGGCCACGAAGGTGACGAACAGGCCGGACTCCAGCCGGATGCCCGCCGCGGTGAGCCAGTTCTCCTCGTCCGGCGCGTACGCCTTGAAGCCGGGCTCCGCCCCGGCGTCGCCGAGCGTGCCCAACTCGCCCCGGAGCAGCGCCGACACGACGGGCTCGGCCGAGGTGAACAGCAGCAGGGCGACTCCGATGCCGATCCACCAGGTCAGCGCGCGTTCGCCGCGCCGGAGGAAGACCAGGCCCAGGACGAGGCTCAGCACCCCGTAGAAGCCGATGATGTCGCCCGCCATGAGCAGAGTGGAATGGGCCAGGCCGATGACGATCAGCCACAGACTGCGCCGGCGCAGAATCCGCGCGGCATCGCGCTCCGCCGTACCGGCGGCGGTCTGCCGGAGGTAGAGCTGCATCATGCCGTAGCCGAAGAGGAACGCGAAGAGCGGGTAGACCCGCAGGTCGAGCACGGTGATCATGGTGAACTGCACTGCGTGATCGAGCCACGAGCCATCCACGGGCTGCCATCCGGAGGGGCCGCGCCGGGCCGCCCAGAGATGGAAGGCGGTGTTGGACAGGACGATGCCCAGCAGCATGATCCCGCGGGCGAGATCGGGGGCGAGGGCTCGTTCCCCGGGCCGTACGCCGCCGCGCCGCGGGCGGCCCTCCGTGATCGTGGTCGTCATACCGCCACGCTAGGAAGGCGGGGCATCGCCGGGCATCGGCCGAAGGTCGAGCGCGGGCCGACCAAAGAATGAGGCCGACCGCGGCGCCGCGTCACATCGCCCGGGTCCGCCCTTCCCAGTACGGTTCCCGCAGCCGCCGTTTGTACAGCTTGCCGTTGGGGTCGCGGGGCATTTCGGCGATGAAGTCGACGCTCTTGGGGCGTTTGTAGCCGGCGAGGCGGGCGGCGCAGTGGTCGAGGAGGGCGGTGGCGAGGGCGGGTCCTGGTTCGTGGCCGGGGGCCGGTTCGACGACCGCCTTCACCTCCTCGCCCCAGTCGTCGTGCGGGATGCCGAAGGCGGCGGCGTCGGCGACGGCGGGGTGGGCGAGCAGGACGGACTCGATCTCGGCCGGGTAGATGTTGACGCCGCCGGAGATGATCAGGTCGATCTTGCGGTCGCGCAGGAACAGGTAGCCGTCCTCGTCGAGGCAGCCGAGGTCGCCGACGGTGAAGAAGTCACCGATGCGGTTCTTCCGGGTCTTGTCGTCGTCCTTGTGGTAGGCGAAGCCGCCGGTGCTCATCTTCATGTAGACGGTGCCGAGTTCGCCGGGCGGCAGCCGGTTGCCGTCGTCGTCGAAGACGGCGAGTTCGCTGATGGGCCAGGCCTTGCCGACCGTGCCGGGCTTTTTGAGCCAGTCCTCGGCGGTGGCGAAGGCTCCGCCGCCCTCGCTGGCCGCGTAGTACTCCTCGACACAGTGACCCCACCAGTCGATCATGGCGCGTTTCACATGGTCGGGACAGGGCGCGGCGCCGTGGATGGCGTGCCGCATGGAGGAGACGTCGTACGACCGCCGGACGTCCTCCGGGAGTGCCAGCAGCCGGTGGAACTGGGTCGGGACCATGTGGGTGTGCGTGCAGTGGTGGGTGTCGATCAGGCGGAGCATCTCCTCGGGCGTCCACTTGTCCATCACGACCAGGCGGTGGCCGATGTGCAGTGAGGCGCCGGCGAACTGCAGGACGGCCGTGTGGTACAGCGGTGAGCAGACGAGGTGGACGTTGTCGTCGTACGGCTTGATGCCGAAGATGCCGAGGAAGCCGCCCAGATAGGACTCCTCCGGGAGCTTGCCGGGCAGGGGGCGGCGGATGCCGCGGGGGCGGCCGGTGGTGCCGGAGGTGTAGTTCATGACCCAGCCGAGGGTGCGGTCGGCGGGCGGTGACTCGGGCTGTCCGTCGAGGAGTTCGGCGTAGGGGCGGAAGCCCGCCGGGGTGCCGACCGCGTACCGGTGGGTCGCCGGAAGGCCCGCCTCATCGGCGGCCTGGCGGGCGGGGTCGGCGAACCGTTCGTGGGCGATGAGCACCTTGGCGCCGGAGTCGGCGACGATCCAGGCGATCTCGGGTCCGACGAAGTGGTGGTTGACGGGGACCAGGTAGAACCCGGCCTGGGTGGCGGCCAGATACGCCGTCAGGAACTCGGGCCCGTTGGGCAGGACCACGGCGAAGGCGTCGCCGCGTTCCAGGCCCGCGGCGCGCAGGCCGTGCACCAGGCGGTTGGCGGCGGCGTGCAGGCGTCCGGCGGTCCACTCCTCGCCGTCGGGTGCGACGAGGACGGTGCGGTCGGGGTCGGCGGTGGCCTGGGCCCAGAAGCCGGTGGGGTGGTTCATGACGGGCCGCTCCTTCCGGCGATGCGGTTGATGCGGTCGACGGCGCGCTCGAAGCCGCGGGTGAGGTCGTCGAAGACGGCCTGGACGCTGCTTTCGCTGGTCATCCGGCCGACGATCTGGCCGACGGGCGTGCCGAGCAGGGGTTCGACCTCGTACTTCTGGATGCGCGAGACGGCCTCGGCGACGAGGAGACCCTGGAGGGGCATCGGGAGGGTGCCCGGTCCGGCCGGGTCGTCCCAGGCGTCGGTCCACTCGGTGCGCAACTGGCGGGCGGGCTTGCCGGTCAGGGCGCGGGAGCGGACGGTGTCGCCGGAACCGGCCGCGAGGAGTTTGCGGGTGAGGGCCGGGGAATGAAGGTCGGCCTCGGTGGTGGTCAGCCAGATGGAGCCCGTCCACACGCCTTGCGCGCCGAGGGCCAGCGCGGCGGCCACCTGCTGTCCGCTGCCGATGCCTCCGGCGGCCAGCACCGGCAGCGGGTCGACGGCCTCCACGACCTCGGGCGTGAGCACCATGGAGGCGATCTCGCCGGTGTGGCCGCCCGCCTCGTACCCCTGGGCCACGACGATGTCGATCCCGGCGTCCTTGTGCTTGCGCGCGTGCCGGGCGCTGCCCGCGAGCGCGGCGACCAGGACGCCCCGGTCGTGGGCGCGCCGGATGACATCGGCGGGCGGTGAGCCGAGGGCGTTCGCCAGCAGCCGGATCGGGTAGTCGAAGGCGACGTCGAGCTGGGTGCGGGCGACCTGCTCCATCCAGCCGGTGATACGCCACCCCGACGCCTCGCCCTCGGCGAGTTCGGGTACGCCGTACTTGGCGAGGGTGTCCTCGACGAAGCGCCGGTGCCCCTCCGGGATCATCGCCTCCACGTCGGCCTCGGTGACGCCCTCGACCTTCTTCGCGGGCATGACGACGTCCAGGCCGTAGGGGCGGCCCTCGGCGTGCGCCTCGATCCAGTCGAGGTCGCGTTTGAGGTCGTCGGGGTCGGTGTAGCGGACCGCGCCGAGCACTCCGAAGCCGCCGGCCCGGCTGATGGCCGCGGCGACGGCGGGGAACGGCGTGAAGCCGAAGAGGGCGTGCTCGACTCCCAGTTGCTTGCTCAGCTCCGTCTGCATGGGCGCAGGATGCCGCAGTCCTCCGGACGACGGAAGAGGTTTCCTGACAGAGCGTCAGATTTATCGGGCCAATGTGATGGACATGCTTTCGGGTACGTCCGCGGCCGACCCACGCTCGGGAGGATCCTCGATGACCGAAGGCATGGCAGACAGAGCGGTGACCCGTCGTCAACTCGGCAGAGCCGCCGTGGCCCTGGGTGGCGCCCTGGCCCTCGCCCCCTTGCCTGCGGGACCGGCCGCGGCCGCCAGTCCGGGGCACCGGCACCCCACTCTGCGCCACGGCTCCCCGGAACGCGCCGGGCTGCTCGGCTCGCACCTGCGCCAACTCGTCACCGATGCGGAGGCCTTCCTCGGCCGCTCTCCCAAGCACCCGTGGTACGCGGGGGCCGTGCTGCTCGCCGGGCGGGGCGGGACCGTGGCGTTGCACGAGCCGATCGGGATGGCGGTGCGCTACGCGGCGTACGACGAGGAGAGCGACACCGGCGTCGAGTTCCCTGCCGAGCAGCAGATACCGATGGCCGAGGACACCGTCTTCGACCTGGCCTCGGTGTCCAAGCTGTTCACCTCGATCCTGGCCGTGCAGCAGATCGAGCGGGGAGCGCTGGAGCTGGAGGCGACGGTCGCCTCGTATCTGCCGGAGTTCGGGGGTGCGGGCAAGCAGGACATCACGGTGCGGCAGCTGCTGACGCACACCTCGGGGTTCCGGGCGTGGATTCCGCTGTACAACGCGCCGACCTACGAGGAGAAGCTGCGGCTCATCTGGGACGAGGCGCCCGTCAGCGCGCCGGGGACCAGATATCTGTACTCGGACCTCAATCTGATCTCGCTTCAGCTGGTGCTGGAGAAGATCACCGCTCGCGGACTGGATGCCCTGCTCCGAAAGGAGATCACCACTCCCCTCGGGATGCACCGCACTCGCTTCAATCCGCCGCCCTCCTGGAGACCGAGGATCGCGGCCACCGAGGACGCCCGCAAGCCGTGGTCGGGGCTGGACCGGGGGCTGGTGTGGGGCGAGGTGCACGACGAGAACGCGTACAGCCTCGGTGGGGTGGCCGGGCACGCCGGTGTGTTCTCCTGCGCGTGGGACCTCGCCGTGCTCGGCCGCACGCTGCTCAACGGCGGCGCCTACGGCCGGGCGCGCATCCTGCGGCCGGAGTCGGTGGAGCTGATGTTCACCGACTTCAACACCGCCTTCCCCGGCGACGAGCACGGCCTCGGCTTCGAGCTCTACCAGCACTGGTACATGGGCGCGATGGCCACCCCGCGCACCGCCGGCCACACCGGCTTCACCGGCACCTCCCTCGTCCTCGACCCGACGACCGACTCCTTCCTCGTCGTGCTCGGCAACTCGGTGCACCCGGTGCGCAGCTGGCGCTCCGGCTCCGCGCCCCGGGTCGCGGCCGCGAACAATCTGGCGCGGGCGGTACCGGTACGGCCCGTGCGGGGTCGTACCGCCTGGTTCTCCGGGATGGCGAGCTCCGCGACCGCGACCCTCACGTTGCCCGCGCTCGACACGTCCACCGGCGCGGCGCGGCTGCGCTGCGCCCTGTGGTGGGACACCGAACCGGCGGCCGACGGCCTGGTCCTGGAGTCTTCGACGGACGGCGGCGCGACCTGGCAGCCGGTCCCGTTCACGACCGACCGGCGCGGCGAGGAGCCCGAAGAACACTCGTCCGGCCGGGTCACCGGCTGGTCGGGCCGCACCTGGCACCGGCTCACGGCGACCCTCCCGGCGGACCCGAGGCTCACCCTGCGCTGGCGGTACACCACCGACCGGCTGTACGTCGGCCGTGGGGCGTACGTCGACGGTCTGCGCGTCGAGGCGGGCCGCACCGTCCTCTTCGACGAGGCGCGGCCCGCCGACGCGGCGCGGATCACGGCGACGGGGTGGGCGGCTTCGGCCGACTGACCGGGAACGCCGCCGACGGGGTGGGGGCTTCGGCCGACTGACGAGACCCCCAGATCTCAGGTCACCGGCAGCGCCTGCTCCGCCCAGATCGTCTTCCCCGTCCCGCTCGGTCGGGTCCCCCACCGCTGCGTCAGCTGGGCGACCAGCAGCAGGCCGCGGCCGCCCTCGTCGTAGGTGCGGGCCCGGCGCATGTGGGGCGAGGTGCTGCTGGCGTCGGAGACCTCGCAGATGAGGGCGCGGTCGCGGATGAGCCGGAGCTGGATGGGGGCGCCGCCGTAGCGGATGGCGTTCGTGACCAGTTCGCTGACGACCAGCTCGGTGACGAACGCGGCCTCGTCGAGCCCCCAGCTCGTCAGCTGGTCGGTGGCGTGCTGCCGCGCGGTGGCGACCATCGCCGGGTCGGCGGGCACGTCCCACACGGCCACCTGGTCGGCGTCCAGGGCGCGGGTGCGGGCGATGAGCAGGGCCACGTCGTCGGCCGGGCTGTCGGGGAGCAGGGACTTGAGGACACTGTCGCAGATGCCCTCCAGGCTCTCGGCGGGTGCGGCGAGTGCGACACGCAGGGCGTCCGTGCCCGCGTCCACGTCGAAGTCGCGGGCCTCGATGAGGCCGTCCGTGTAGAGGGCCAGCACGGAGCCTTCCGGCAGTTCCAGTTCCCTGGCCTCGAAGGGCAGCCCGCCGACGCCGAGCATCGGCCCGGCGGCCATCGCGACGACCTCGACGGTCCCGTCGGGCAGCAGGACGACGGGCGGCGGATGGCCGGCGGCGGCGACCGTGCAGCGCCGGGACACCGGGTCGTACACCGCGTACAGGCAGGTCGCGCCGAACTCGCCGGCCGCCTGGTTGTCGTCGCCGGCGAGGTGGCCGACCAGGTCGTCCAGGTGGGTGAGGAGTTCGTCGGGCGGCAGGTCGACGTCGGCCAGGGTCCACACCGCCGTACGGAGCCGTCCCATCGTCACGGAGGCGTGGATGCCGTGGCCGACGACGTCCCCGACAACCAGCGCCACCCGGGTCCCGGACAGCGGGATCACGTCGAACCAGTCGCCGCCCACGCCCGCCTGGGACAGCGCCGGCAGATAGCGGGAGGCACACTCGACCGCAGCCTGTCCGGTCACCGCCTGCGGCAGCAGGCTGCGTTGCAGGGCGAGGGCGGTGGTCCGTTCGCGGGTGTAGCGGCGGGCGTTGTCGACACACACGGCGGCGCGGCTGGCCAGCTCCTGAGCCAGGGAGACGTCGTCGCGGTCGAAGGCGTCGGGGGCCTCGGGCGTGAGGTTGCGGACGAAGACGGCCACGCCCAGCGTCGTACCGCGGGCGATCAGGGGGACGGCCATCAGCGAGAACTCCGGCCGCTCGGCGTCGGTCAGCACGGCGGTGCGGGCCTCGTGCCGGGCGAGCCAGGTGTCGAGGTCGGCCTCGCCGGTCCGGGTGAGCACGGGGGCGCCGGTGGCCAGGGCGCGGGCGGGGGGCGACTCGGGCGGGTAGACGTCCTCCGCGCCGAGGTCGATCGCGGCCTCCGGCACCCCGGGAGTGAGCGAGTGGTGGGCGGCCCGGCGCAGCACCACGTCGGCGCCGACCACGCCGACGGCGGGCTCCTCGCCCTGCAGGACCGAGTCCAGCAGGTCAACACTGGCGAAGTCGGCAAGCCGGGGTACCACGAGTTCGGCCAGTTCGCGGGCGGTGTGCACGACGTCGAGTTTGGTGCCGATGCTCTCGGCGGCCTCGTTCAGCATCGCCAGCCGCTGCCGGGCCCAGTGCTGCTCGCTGCTGTCGAACGCGGCGAGCGCGGTGCCGATCAGCTCGCCGGATGCGTCCCGCACCGGCCACATCTCGCTGTTCCAGGCGTGCATACGGCGGCCGGACGGGGAGCGGGTCCAGCTCTCGTAGCGGAGCGGTTCGCCGGTGTCCACCACGAGCTGCAGATGGTGCAGGAAGCCGCGGCTGTGCTCGGCGTTCTCCACGGTGTCCGGGAAGTGGCGGTGCAGGAACTCCGCCTCGGGCCTGCCCATGACCCGGCAGCCCGCCTCGTTCATCCGCAGATAGCGCTGCCCGGTGTCGAAGACGGACATCGACATGGACGCCTGCTGGAACGCCAGCTCGCCCAGCATGCGCGCCCGCTCGTCGGGGGACGCGGTGACGACGTAGGCCTGTGCCTGCCCGTCGGCGCCCGCAAGTGGGCAGGCGCGCAGCGCCAGGTCGGCGCGTCGTCCGTCCCGTCGCCGTACGGGCACCACGGCGGCGCCGGTGTCCCGCAGGGCGCGCCAGGCGGTGACTGCGTCGCCGTCCACCAGGTCGGCGGCCGGGCGGCCGGTCACCTCCTCGGCCGGGTGTCCGGTGAGCAGGCGAGCCCCCTCACTCCAGCCCGTGATGATGCCGCGCGTATCGACCACCGCCACGGCGTCCCCGGCCGTGGTCGCTCGCGCCGCATCGTCGAGCGGCGACGTCACCATGTGTACGAGGATCGCGCGCACCGGGACCGGCATCAAGCGGGGTCCGGTGCGGACGGGGCCACAGAGGGGTCACCGGGACGAGCTGTCGTCGCCGTCCAGCACCGCCCTCATGCTCAGAAGCCCTCGGCCCCCTCCAGCACCGCCATCGCCGCATTGTGCCCCGGCACCCCGCTCACCCCGCCGCCGCGCACCGCGCCCGCGCCGCACAGCAGCACGTTGGCGTGCCGGGTCTCCACGCCCCAGCGGCCGGTGCCCTCCTGGGCGTACGGCCAGGACAGCTCGCGGTGGAAGATGTTGCCGCCGGACAGCCGCAGGTCGCGCTCCAGGTCGAGCGGCGTCTTCGCCTCGATGCAGGGCCGCCCCTCGGCATCCGTGGCCAGGCAGTCGGCGAGGGGTTCGGCCAGGTGGGCGTCGAGCTGGGCGAGGGTCGGCTTCAGCAGGGCGTCGCGGACGGCGTCGTTGTCCGGGGTGAAGAGCCGGGCGGGGGTGTGCAGACCGAACAGGGTGAGGGTCTGGTAGCCGCGTTCGACCAGGTCCGGGGCGAGGATCGACGGGTCGGTCAGGGAGTGGCAGTAGATCTCGGAGGGCGGGGCGGCGGGCAGGTCGCCGGCGGCGGCCTGGGCGTAGGCGGTGGCCAGCTGCACGTACCCCTCCGCGATGTGGAAGGTTCCGGCGAACGCCTCGCGCGGGTCGACCGAGGTGTCGCGCAGCCTCGGCAGCCGGGTGAGGAGCATGTTCACCTTGAGTTGGGCGCCCTCGGCGGGGGCGGGCGGTGTGTCGCCGGTGAGGGCGGCCAGCGCCTGCGGGGAGGCGCCCACCAGGACGTGCCGGGCGACGGCGACGCCCTCGCCGTCGGGCGTGCGGTAGGTGACCTCGGCGGTGCGGCCGTCGGTGTCGATCCGCAGGGCCTCGTGGCCGGTGGCGATGACGGCGCCCGCCTCGCGGGCGGCGGCGGTGAGCGCGCCGGTCAGGGCGCCCATGCCGCCGACGGGGACGTCCCAGGCGCCGGTGCCGCCGCCGATCACGTGGTAGAGGAAGCACCGGTTCTGGCGCAGCTCCCCGTCGTGCGCGTCGGCGAACGTCCCGATCAGCGCGTCGGTCAGGACGACACCCCGCACCAGGTCGTCGGCGAAATTGTCCTCGACGGCGACGCCGATCGGCTCCTCGAAGAGCATCCGCCAGGCATCCTCGTCGTCGATGCGCCTGCGCAGCTCGTCCCGTGTGGGCAACGGCTCGGTCAGCGTGGGGAACACGCGCTGGGCGACGCGGCCGGTCATGCCGTAGAAGCGCTGCCATGACTCGTACTCGCGCTCCCCGCCCGTCAGCCGCGCGAAGGCCTCCCGGGTCCGCTGCTCGCCACCGCCGACGAGCAGCCCGGTCGGCCGGCCGTCGCGTTCGACGGGGGTGTACGACGAGATGGTGCGGGTGCGCAGGCGGAAGTCCAGGGCGAGGTCGCGCACGATCTTCTGCGGGAGCAGGCTGACCAGGTAGGAGTAGCGCGAGAGGCGGGCGTCGACGCCGGGGAAGGGGCGGGTGGAGACGGCGGCGCCGCCGGTGTGGTCCAGCCGTTCCAGCACCAGTACCGACCGTCCGGCGCGGGCCAGGTAGGCGGCGGCGACCAGGCCGTTGTGGCCGCCGCCGACGATGACGGCGTCGTACGCGCGGGATCCCTCGTGTGCAGGCATGGTTCTTGGTAACACGCGCCGTTCCGGGTCGGCCAGAGCGGGTCCGGCCCGGTCAGCCCCCGTGGGAGTCCCGCTGCCTGCGCAACTCCGCGACCCTGCGGTACAGCTCCACCGCCTCCTTTCCCCGGCCGAGTTGCTCCAGGCAGTGGGCCTCGTCGTTGCGGGCGGCGAGGGTGTCGGGGTGGTCGGCGCCCAGGAGGCGTTCGCGGGTGTCGGCGACCGTGCGGTACTCGGTGAGCGCGTCGGCCCAGCGGCCGAGCCAGCCCAGACCGACGGCGACCTCGCGGCGGCTGATCAGGGTGTCGGGGTGGTCGGGGCCGAGGACGCGCTCGCGGATCGCGCCCACGTCACGGGACTCGGTGAGGGCCTCCTCCCAGCGGCCGAGGCGGCCGAGGTTGACGCCGAGGCCGTGCCGGGCGCGCAGGGTCTCCGGGTGGGTGGGGCCGTGGACGCGGGTGCGGTCGTCGATCAGGTCGCGGTAGAGCTTGAGCGCCTCGGCGCTGCGGCCGAGCCGGCCGAGGCTGATGCCGATCTCGTAGCGGGCGGCGAGCGTGTCGGGGTGGTCGGGGCCGAGGGCCCGGGCGCGGGCCTCGGCGACCTCGCGGTAGGTGTCCAGCGCTTCCGGCCAGCGGCCCAACTGGCCGAGCGCGTAGGCGACTTCGTACCGGGTGACCAGGGTGTCGGGGTGAGTGGGCCCGAGCACCCGGGCGCGGGCCTCGGCCACGTCGCAGGCCATGCGGTACGAGTCCTCCAGGCGGCCGAGTCTGCTGAGGTTGAAGGCGAGGTTGTGGCGGCAGCGCAGGGTGTCGGGGTGGTCGGCGCCCATGGTGCGCTCCCGCACGGCGAGCACCGACGTGTACACCTGGTGCGCCTCCAGGGGACGGCCCAACTGGCCCAGCACGTAAGCCGTTTCCTGCCGGGCGGCGAGCGTGTCCGGGTGCTCGGCGCCGAGCACCCGCTCGCGGACGCGGGCGACGTGCGTGTACTCGCGCAGGGCGTCGGCGGCGCGGCCGGTGCGGCTGAGGGTGAAGGCGACCTCGTAGCGGCTGGTGAGGGTGTCTGGATGGTCGAGGCCGAGGAGGTGCTCGCGCTCGGCGGCGACCGCGCGGTGCACCTCGCCCGCCTCCGCGAAGCGGCCGAGGCGCGCCAGGCTGAGGCCCGCGTTGTGGCGCCCGGCGAGGGTGGTGAGCGCGTCCTCCGGCGGGTCGGGAGGGGTGTCCGGCACCGGAAGGGGGGCGGGGCCGGTGATGGGGCGGGCGATCCACTCGCCGGCGAGTCCGGCGCCGGCGTCCGGCGGCGGGGTGCGCAGTGCGGTGCCGACCGCCTTGGGGCCGGTGGTCATGCCGTGGGTCCAGGACGGCAGCCGCTCCGCACGGGCGGCGGGCTCGGCGCTGATCACGGTCGGCACATACGCCGGTACGGTCCGGGCCGCGCCGATCCGGCGGCCCAACTCGGTGGCGTCGCATGGCCGTTGTTCCGGGAGTTTGGCGAGCAGGTCCAGGATGATCTGCTCCAGGTAGGCGGGCAGGTCGGCGCGGTGGGTGCGGGGCGGCTCGGGCGGGGTGTCGCGGTGGCCGACGAGGATCGCCCACGCCTCGCCCAGGTCGAACGGCGGCACTCCGGTGGCGAGTTCGTACAGCACGCAGCCCAGCGAGTACAGGTCGCTGCGGTGGTCGACCTCGGCCCCGCCGATCTGCTCCGGCGACATGTAGTGCGGGGTGCCCATGGCGACGCCGGTGCCAGTCAGCCGGGAGGTGTGGCCGATGTCGGCGCCGAGGCGGGCGATGCCGAAGTCGCAGATCTTCACCGTGCCGTCGGTCAGCCGCACGATGTTCGCGGGCTTTAGGTCGCGGTGCACAATGCCCTGCCGGTGGGTGTAGGCGAGGGCATCGGAGACCTGCTCGGCGATGTCGACAATGTCCGGTACCGGCAGCGGATGGTTCTTGTTGTCCTCCAGCAGCTGACTGAGGTTGCGGCCCTGGAGCAGCTCCATCACCAGGAACAGCGCCCCGTCGGACTCGCCGAAGTCGTGGACGACGGTCACCCCGCGGTGTTGCAGCGCGGCGGCCACCCGGGCCTCGCGGCGAAACCTTTCGCGCAGTACGCGGGTGAAGGACTGGTCGTGGTGCGGGCCGAGGGGTCTGAGGCACTTCACGGCGACGTGCCGGCCGAGCGACTCGTCACGCGCCCGCCACACCTCGCCCATGCCGCCGCGCCCGATCACGTCCAGCAGCCGGTACCGGCCCTGGATCAGCCTGGTCTCCCCCATCGCGTGCCGTCGCCCCCGTCGCTGTCATCCATGCCCTCCCCTAGGGCCTGTCGTTTGGATCATGCCGGCGTCCGAAAAGCGCAGTCCCTCTCAGCCGACCTGATCCAAACGACAGGCCCTAGTACTCCAGTGTGACTTTCGGAGCGGCGGGCCACTCGCGGGCCCTTCAGAGGTGCCGCCGAAGGCATCTGGCATCTGATCATTCCTCACCCGGCGGCCGTCCCGGCCGCCGTCGCTGGGTCAGGTTGAATGATTAAGGCCTTAACCGCAAGCCCTCACAGGGCTCTGAGTCACACATGGCGGGCTCGCGTGTCTGGCGGCCCCCACGCTCGGCGCCATGACCGCACGGGCCAGGGTGTCGAACGCGCTCAACGGCGCCGGACGGCTCTCCCCAGCCTGACGATGACCACGTACGGCGACCTTCCCGTCCCGTACACCGAGATCCCGTACCAGACACAGCCGGCACTGCGCGATGGCGGCGGCCCGTGCAACCAGACATAGGATGTTCGCGGGCCGATATCAGCGAGGGCGAGGGCGGCGAACAAACCGCAGAGGCAGCGCCCTTGGCGCGAAGCAGCGCAGGATTCGCCCATTGCCACCGATCCACGATTTCTGGGCATTCATGGGATGTTCCAGCCGGGATCGTGGTATCTATACGGATGCGCTTGTGAGGCCGGTTCGGGCCGACCCGCCCATCCACTCCGTTCTGCCAGTACGTCAGGCGGCCGCCGACGCCAACAACAGGGCACGACGGCCGAGTTGCTGACGCGAACGACGATCAGCCCCGTTGTCTCATCACTCACTCGCAGAAGAGGACGCCTGCATGAGAAAGCCGTGGCTTCGTCCGCTGATCTCGCTTGTCGCCGCCGCGCTCGGGGTGACAGTGACAGGTGTGACCCCTGCCTCCGCCGCCCCAACCACGCCCTTGCGGGTCATGCCGTTGGGAGACTCGATAACCTGGGGCGTGGGAAGCAGTACGGGCAACGGCTACCGGGCGCCGTTGTGGAACAAGCTTGCGACGGACGGCCATCCGCTGGACTTCGTGGGCACATTGCGGGGCGGCTCGATGTCCGACCCCGACAACCAAGGCCACTCCGGATACAAGATCCACCAGATCGCCGCACTCGCAGATCCTCCGCTGACCCGCTACCGGCCCAACGTCGTGACGCTGATGATCGGAACCAACGACCTCAACGAGTCCTACCAGGTCTCCACGGCCACCGCCCGGCTGAAGTCACTGGTCAACCAGATCACCGCCGCCGCCCCCGACGCAACCGTCCTCGTGGCCTCCCTCGTCGTGTCCACCAGCGGCTCGGAGGAGCAGTACCGGGCCGCGTACAACCAGGCCATTCCCCGGATCGTGAGCGACGCGCAGGCCGCGGGCAAGAAGGTCGCCTACGTGGACATGAGCAGCCTGACCACGGCGGACCTGGCCGACACCCTGCATCCCAACGACTCGGGCTACCAGAAGATGGCCGACGCCTTCCACCGCGGCATCCGGACCGCGGACAGCGCCGGGTGGCTGAGGAACCCCGCCCCCGCCGCCGCACGCGTGGAGTCCGGCACCTCCGGCAAGTGCATGGACGTCAACGGCGCCGCCACCACCGACGGCACCGCCGTCCAGATCTGGGGCTGCAGCGGCAGTGTCAACCAGCTCTGGTCCGCCTACACCGACGGCACCCTGCGCTCCATGGGCAAGTGCCACGACGCCGCCGGCGGGGCCACCGCCAACGGCACCAAGGTGCAGCTCTGGGCCTGCCACGGCGGCGCCAACCAGGTCTGGCAGCCGTACAACGGCGGCTACCGCAACCCCGCCTCCGGCCGCTGCCTGGACGTTCCGGGCTTCTCCACGGCCGACGGCACGCAGCTCCAGCTGTGGGACTGCCACGGCGGCGCCAACCAGAAGTGGACCACTCTGACCGCCGGATGACCTCCGCTCCCGGGGCCTGAGCCCGGCTCAGGTCCTGGGAGAACATCGGTGGCGGGCACCGCCGGGTGCGGCGCCCGCCGTGGCTGAGGTCAGTAGTCCTGGGCGGACTCCGGCCAAGAAGGCGGGGATTCTACGTTTCCGCCCGAGGCGCCCCAGGCACCGCCGCACACGGTACCGGCCCGTAACCACGGCCCGCGCTGACGCACGTGTCCGGGCCCTTGAGAAGAACAGAGGAATCGCCATGACGTACCGCATCCGCGCGGGCGGCCTGGAGCGCCACACCGCCGAAGAGATCCTCCGCATCGAGCCCTGGGGGCCGCACGCGGTGCGGGTCCGGGCCTCGGCCGGGGCCATCGATCCCGCCGCTCCCGGAGCGCTGGAGAGCCCCTGCCCCTCCCCGCACACCGAACCGTCCATACGGGACGACGGGTCCGCCCACCTGGTCAACGGCCGCCTCACCGTCGAGGCGTCGGCGAACGGCCGGCTGAGGTTCCTGCACGCCGCCTCGGGCCGTGAACTCCTCGCCGACAAGACCCCGTACACCCACCACGCCGGCCCCCGCGTGCACGCGGCGGGCGGCCGGACGGAGCAGCACTTCGAGGCGTACGACGGGGAACGGCTGCACGGCCTCGGGCAGCATCTGCACGGACGCCTGGACCAGAAGGGCTGTGTGATCGACCTCGTCCAGGGCAACACCGTGGCCGCCATCCCCTTTCTGCACTCCTCGCGCGGCTATGGACTGCTGTGGAACAACCCCGCCACGGGCCGTGTCGAACTGGGTGCCGACACCACCCGGTGGACCGCCGACGCCGGCGGGCGCGTCGACTACTGGATCACCGCCGGCGACACCCCGGCCCAGATCATGGACGCGTACACCCGGGCCACCGGACGTCCGCCGCTCCTGCCCGAGTGGGCGTCAGGTTTCTGGCAGTCCAGACTGCGCTACCGCACCCAGGACGAACTCCTCGCGGCGGCACGGCAGTACAAGGAGCGCGGACTGCCGCTGTCCGTCATCGTCTGCGACTTCTTCCACTGGCCGAGGATGGGCGACTGGCGTTTCGAGGAGAGCGAGTGGCCCGACCCCGCCGCCATGGTCAAGGAGCTGACAGACCTCGGGGTGAAGCTCGCCGTCTCGGTGTGGCCGACCGTCGAGCCCGGCAGCGACACCTACGACGCGCTGCGCTCGGCCGGGCAGCTCGTACAGGACAAGGACGGCGGTCTGCTCACCTTCCCGTGGCCGTCCCGGCACGGCGGGGATGCGCTGACACGCCCGATGGCGTACTACGACGCCACCCACCCCGGCGCACGCGCGGCGCTGTGGCAGCGGCTGAACAACAACTACCGTTCACTCGGCGTGGGTTGCTTCTGGCTGGATGCCTGCGAACCCGATCTGCCACCGGACGTCGCCGACCGCGCCGTCTACGCGGCCGGGCCGGCCGCCGAGGTCGCGAACCTCTACCCCGTGCTGCACACCCGTGCGGTCGCCGAGGGCCTGAGCGCGGCCGGCGAGGACCGGCCGCTCTCCCTGGTCCGGTCCGCGTGGGCGGGCAGCCAGAGTCACGGGGCCCTGCTGTGGTCCGGCGACATCCCCACCACCTTCGACTCCCTCGCGCGCCAGATCAGGGCCGGGCTGAACGTCGCGATGAGCGGCATCCCCTGGTGGAACACCGACATCGGCGGCTTCGGCGGCGGCGACCCGGACGACCCCGCGTACCGTGAGCTGCTCATCCGGTGGTTCCAGTACGGCACCTTCAGCCCCGTCATGCGGCTGCACGGGGACCGGAAGCCCAACTACCCCACATTCTCAGCGGACATGACCGGCGGCCCGAACGAGGTCTGGTCCTACGGGGAGCAGGCCTACGGCATCCTCCGCGACCACCTCCTGCTGCGCGAGCGCCTGCGCCCGTACCTGACGCGGCTGTCCGAGGAGGCCCACCGCACCGGCGCACCGCCGATGCGCCCGCTGTTCTTCGACTTCCCCGAGGACGAGCACGCCTGGGAGGTGGACGACCAGTTCCTGCTCGGACCCGATGTGCTGGTGGCGCCCGTGTACGAGGCGGGCGCGCGGACCCGCCAGGTCTACCTGCCGTCCGGCGCGCGCTGGCGCGACCCGGTCACCGGACACGTGGTGGAGGGCGGTACCACACTCGACGCGGACGCCCCGCTGGAACGCGTTCCCATCTTCCTCCGCGAGGGGGCCCATGTCGCCCCGACGGCGTGCGGCGGTGGCAGCGCGTGGCCGCGGGGCATGCTCGCCCGGTAGATCTTGCCGTGTGCTCGCTCGACACTCCGAACACAGGTCGAAGTGTCGAGCGAGCCGACATGTGAGAACCGGTGAACGCCGTCAACGCCTCTCGCATGTCAGCGGCATCAGGAGACGGTGAACATCTGGTGGCCGGCGCCGTCGAACGGGCGTTGCTCCAACTGGTCGCCCTGGGCGCTGCCCGCGGTGAGGTAGAGACCGCTGTGGCGGTTGAGGAGCCGGATACGGCCGTTGCCCGCGTCTTCCGCCAGCCATTCGTCGTTGGTGTTCGCGTTGGCTTCGTACGGGTACTGGACGGCCTTCGCGCCCGCGTCGCGGGAGGCCCACATGATGACGACGTCCTTGCCACTCGCCTGGTTGACGATCCGCGTGTATCCGTCGCCGAGGGGCACGAACGCGAAGCGCTGGTTGGTGCCGCCGGCGCTGGGCCAGCGGATGATCGCGGCGTCGTTCGCGAGGCTTGCGCTCTTCACGTCGAGTACGTGGCTGCTGCCGGCGATGGTCACCGTGCGGTTCCCGGTCGGGATGACCGGGACCTTGGTCAGCTTGACCACATGTCCGCCGCCCGCGACCACCGGGACGCTCAGCGTGTCACCGGCCTGGATGACCTTGCTGGTGCGGGTGAGGCCGTTGGAGCCGTCGGTGGTGATCTCGGCGTGCCAGGTACCGGAGCCGAGGAACGTGGTCGGGTAGCTGATGGTGGTGGCGCCGCCGCGCCTGAGCGCGCCGACGAACCACCGGTCGCCGTCGCGGCGCGCGATGACGCCTCCGGTGAGCGGGTCGCCCTGGACGTACTTCGTCTCGTCCCACGCCGTCGGCAGCATGCGCAGCCACCGCTGTGCCTCGGGCCGGGCCTGGTAGTCCGAGATGCGGCTGCCGGGCAGCATGATGCCGCTGTCCAGGAGTACACCGAGGGCGAGTTCGGCGGCGTCGCTGTTCGGGTTGCGCTGCTGGAAGCTCATCGGCGAGTAGTCGGCCGGGCCCAGCAGGCCGCGAGTGAACGGGAGCGCGGCCACGTGCCCGATGTCCCGGCCGCCGGGGTATTCCTCGCCCCGGACGGCCTCATTGGTCAGCACGTGCGGCCAGGTGCGGTGGACACCGACGGACAGGCGCGAGCCGTGCAGGTCGACCATCAGCTTGTACCGGGCGGTGTCGGCCAGGGCCGCGTCGTACCACTGCTGACGGGCCCGGGTCTCGGACCCCATGAAGTCCATCTTGACGCCGACGACACCCCACCCCGTGATCTTGGTGAACTGGGCGTCCCGCTCGGCGGCGGTGTCCAGGTCCTGCCAGTGGTACCAGAGCATGATCCGCACGCCGCGCTCCCGGGCGTAGGTCACGAGCTCGGGAATGATCGCCTGGTTGTCCTTCCACCCGTCGTCCACAAGAAGGTAGGGCCAGCCCTGCGAGGAGGCGTAGTCGGCCCACTGCTTGAGCTTGGTCAGGTCGCGCTGGGTGGCGAACATGCCGTCCAGCCACGGCCAAGCGGCGACACCCGGCTTGATCCACGAGGTGTCGGAGATCTTCGACGCGGGCGCGACGTCGTCGACCAGAGTGGACTCCACGACCGTCGCCGTGCTGCCGATGGTGGCGGTGCGCCACGCTGTGGTGAACGCGCCGGATCGCACGACCTGCGCGTCGGCCAGCGCGACCGTGAACCGGCCGGTGCCCTGGGTGTGGGTGAACGAGCCACCCGAATAGTCACCGTCCACACCGGACTCGGCGAGCAGTACCCGCGCGCCGTTGGTCTGCTGGGCCAACATGCCCATGTCGTAGGAGCCCGTCGGGACGTCGGCGACCGTAGAGGTCACATAACCCCTCTCGTGATCGGGACTGAACACCTGCCGGGACAGCTGGGCGTCGGTAGGCAGTTCGAACGACGTCGCCTCTCTCAGCACCGTCGCACCCGACGGCAGCTCGTAGCGCAGCGCCATACCGTCCGCGGACGTGCGGACGTGCACGGTCATCTGGGCGGAGCCCTTCGCGAACACCAGTCTCGTCTCGGTCGCGGACCGCGTCCGGACGCGGGACTTCCCCGCTTTGACCTCGTAGTTGTACGAGATGGGCGTATCCGTGCGTCTGACGAACTCCAGTCCGGTGGTGTAGTCGACCTGGCTGGTCACCAGCCCGATCGGAGCGGGTATCAGGGCTTGGCGGCAGTTCCAGGTCGCGCCGAGCGAGAGGGCGCCGTTCGCGTCCAGCGCCACGGTGGCGCGCACGCCGTCACAGCCGGTCTGTGCGACACCGGGCTGGACCGAGGTCCAGTTCCCCGGCGTGGCGGCGGATGCGGGCACCGCAGTGACCGAGCCTGTGACGGCGAGGACGGCGGCGGCCGTACCGGCGACTCGAATCGCGCTTCGTTGGAGGAGTTTCATGCGGCCTTCCGGGTGGTTGCAGGGGGTGACTGGCGAGCGAGGGAATGGATCAGGACCAGGGGCTGACCGCCGTGAAGGAACTGTCGGCGCGGAAGGTGGCGTTGTCCTGGTAGGCGTCGAGGCGCAGCTCGTAGAAGTAGTGGCGGAGGTAGCGGCCGGGGTAGTTGTACGACTCCAGGCTGACCGAGCCGGCGGCCGAACCGGGCCGGGCGCAGTAGGTGGCGTCCTTGTTGAAGAGCGTCGTGCCGTTGCTCGCGTCGAAGCGGACCCGGTAGTCGAAGTGGCGCAGGTAGCGGCCGGACGAGTCACGGAACGAGTAGCACTTGGAGTCGGCCAGGCCGGGGACGATGGTGAAGGTGGCGCTCTGCTTGACCGCCGTGGCGCTGGAGGACGTCACCGGGTCGAGGTAACCGCGGCCGTCCGAGCGCACGACGGCGTAGCGTCCGGGGAAGTTGACCGATCGGAGCGAGCGGGTGGTGTTGGTCGGCAGGGCGGTGCCGGCGGTGACCGGGTCGATGCTGCTCAGGGTAAGGACGACCTTCTTGATCAGGCCGTCCGAGGTGAACTCCAGCTTGTCGATGGTCGTTTCACGGTGGGTGCCGTCGCCGCCGGGGATGGCGAAGCGGTGGTAGGCGATGTACCAGTCGTCGGTGTTCGGGATCTGGACGACGGAGTGGTGGCCGGTGCCCTTGATGCCGAGCGAGAGGTCCTTCTCCAGGATCACGCCCTGCTTGGTCCAGGGGCCGGTGGGCGAGGGCCCGGTGGCGTAGGCGACCCGGTAGTTCTCGTCCCGGGTGTCGTTCTCCGACCACATGAAGTAGTAGGCGCCCTTGCGCTTGATGACGAAGGTGCCCTCGTTGTAGCCGAGTGGGGTCATGTCGGTGACCTTCGAGGCGTCGAAGGAGATCATGTCGTCGTTCAGCGGCACCACGCGGGCGCGGCCTTGGCCCCAGTAGAGGTAGGACTGGCCGTCGTCGTCCGTGAAGACCGCCGGGTCGATCATCTGGCCGGTGTACGCGCCGCGGGCGATCAGCGGCTTGCCCAGGGGGTCTTTGAAGGAGCCGGTGGGCGAGTCGGAGACCGCGACACCGATGTTCGTGTCGGCGGAGTAGTAGAAGTAGTACTTGCCGTTCTTCGCCTCGATCGCCGGGGCCCAGGCCCGGATGTCGGCCAGCTGATGTCCGGTCCCAGGTCGAGGATGACGCCGTGCTCCTTCCAGTTGACCAGGTCCTTGGAGGAGTACGCCTTGAACTGCGTGCCGCTCCAGTTCGGGAAGCCGTCGGTGGTCGGGTAGATGTAGTAGGTGTCGCCGAAGCGGATGATGTTCGGGTCGGCGGTGAGCCCTGGCAGGACCGGGCTCTCGGCAGCCTGGGCGGGTACGGCAGGGTCGGCAAGGCCCAACAGCAGTGAGGCGGCGGCCGCGGCGGCCAGAGCGCCCGGCCGGAATCCGCGGCGGGTCACGCTGTGCATGGATTCACATCCCTGAAGAAAACATGGCTGTGGCAGGGTGCGCGACGTGGAGGGGAAGCCGGCGCCTCCTCCGCTGGTCGGGTGGTTGGCGTGAGGGGGCGCCGTGAAGGCGCCGGCATCCCTGTCGGCGTCGGGTCAGCTCGTCACGCGGAAGGTGGCGTCGCTGCGTCCTGTCGCGGTGGTGATCGGGTCGAGGCGGAGTTGGTAGGAGTGGTGGCGGATGTAGTGGTCGGGGTGGTTGTAGGACTGGAAGGAGGACCAGCTCGAGTCGGCGAGGCCGGCGACCTGGCGGAACGTGGCGTCCGCGGCGAACTGGGCGGTGCCGTCGTT
The DNA here is from genome assembly GCF_006539505.1 of Streptomyces spinoverrucosus. Classification (GTDB taxonomy): domain Bacteria; phylum Actinomycetota; class Actinomycetes; order Streptomycetales; family Streptomycetaceae; genus Streptomyces; species Streptomyces spinoverrucosus. The sequence continues at coordinate 61,982 of NZ_BJND01000025.1, read as the reverse complement.
GTGGACCAGCTGGAAGTCGTAGTTGGAGTGCCGCAGGAAGTAGCCGGGGTAGTTCACCGACTCGAAGGAGACGGTGTCGGAGCCTGCCAGGCCGGGCCGCAGCCGGAACTGGGCGTCCGTACCGGTGATGTTCTGCTCGATGCGCACGTCGAAGTTGGCGTGCCGTACGTACCGGTCCTGGAAGTTGAACGACTGGAGCCGCTTGGCCGGGGTGTTGGGCCAGCGGGCGAGGACGCGGGCCTCCTCGGCGGCTGTCAGGGGCAGGATCGAGCCGTGGCGCTTCTTGGTGCCGCCCATGTTGTAGCTTCCCGAGGCCGGGAGCTTGTAGCTGCCGGGGCTGGACGGGTTGGTCGTGGTGACCGGCATGTACCCGCCGCGGGAGGCGTACTGGTCGAGGTACAGGGCCCACTCGTTGCGGTCGCGGAACTTCATCCACATCGGACCCTCGACCATGGCACCGGTCAGGCCGATGCCGGAGAGGTTGCCGAGGTTCGTCCAGGCGCCGAGGATCGAGTTGCTGCCTTCGAGGGTGATCTGTCCGTCGCCGGAGGCCCGCACGTAGCGGTAGTTGCCGACGCCGGCCGGCATCTCGACGATCTGGGTGTCGATGAGTTCCTGGGTGCCGGGGCGGTCGATGTAGATCTGCGGGGTGGTGATGGTGCGGAAGTCGCTGGTGCGGGCGTAGAAGATGCGGTGCTTCGTCTTGCCGTCGAGGGGCACGTTCGTCGCCCAGTACAGGACGTAGTCGTTGGTGGCCGGGTTCCAGATCGCTTCCGGTGCCCAGGCGTTGCGCCCGTCGGGGATCGCGCCGGCGACGTCGAGCAGCCACGGCTGCGACCAGTTGACCAGGTCCGTCGACTCCCACACCACGATGCTGCGGCTGCCGTTGTTGATGGAGCCGTCCACGGTCGACCCGCAGCCCCAGCACAGGTCGGTCGCGATGATCCAGTACTTGCTGCCGTCGGGGGATCTCACCAGTGCGGGGTCACGCACCCCCTTCGTACCGACCGTGGAACGCAGGACCATGGCGCCGCCGTTGAGGTCGTTCCAGTGCAGGCCGTCCGTGCTGTGCGAGAGGTACATCTGCTGGTTGGTCGCCCCCTCCCCGGTGAAGTGCACCATCAGGTAGCCCGGGTCGGCAGCAGCCGCACGGTCCGGTGTGATCAAGGCTTGGGATGTGAGGAGCAGGCATACGGCGAGCAATATCGCCGACAGCCGGGCGCGAAGCGCGGACATGTACGTCTCCCGTCGTTCCACAAAGGCCATCACCGGGCGAAAAGCGCCCAAATCGGGGTGGCAGGGGGGAGTTCCGATATCGGTGTTGGCGGGACAGGACCGGCTGCCACACGACGCGGAAGGGGCCGGCTGGATCCGGGTAGCGGCGTGTCTCCTGTGTGCGGGTGCACTTCGCCGTGGTGAGCGCGCGTGGGCGCGGTGCGGCGAGACGGTCTGGTGGTTCTTTCGGCTCCTGCGAGGCGGCTCTTCGCATGTGCCACTGCGGCGTCCCGTTCTCGTGCGGCTCCTGTTTCTCTCCTGCGTTTCTCTCTTGTCCAAGCCCAACGGCTTTCGGAGTACGGCGAAATCAGCGGCGGTCGACCCGGTCTCCGCCTCCAGGTCCTGACCGCTGTCGCGCCGTGCGGTGCGCCTCCCAGTGCTCGGTGGAAGGAGGCCTCCGTAGCCGGCCCCCAGTCCACCGAAGCGAGATGTTCGATAAATCGAACGATGTTCGTACGGTCGCGCAGACGTTAAGTGCGGGAAGCAGGATGCGTCAACACCTCCGGCAGCAGTAGCCCCTGGGGCCCGCAAGGACGCGCTAAACATGCGATGTCTAGCGACGGGCGAATCGCAATATCACTGCTGTTAACCGGCAAAACGACTTCTCGTGAAAGGCAGTTCATCCCTGCACGCCCGTTGACATGGACGGGTTACATGGCCGAACTTCATGCGTAACATCCGGTACCCGACACCCAGGAGTACCGCGCCACTCGTGTGTTCTCCCCGTCAAGGCACGCCCTCGTGCCCAAATCGTCGGGAGTGCCGCTTCCCTCCCGCGAACGGACGAAGCGGTTTCCCGTGGATGCAGGCGCCGAATTCCCCTGGACGTAGGAGTAAGCCCATGTCGTCAGGAAGACTGTCCCGTCGCACCCTGTTGGGTGCCGCGGGCGCCGCTGTGGCCGCGACCGCGCTGCCCGTGGTCCCCGCGTTGTCGCCCCTGCTGGCGGAGGCGGCCGCCGCGGATCCCCAGACCAATCTGGAGAACCTGGTGAACATGCGGTTCGGCATGTTCAACCACTTCAGTCTGGGCACGTTCACCAACGAGGAGTGGGCCGCCCCCAACCAGGACCCCGCTCTGTTCGCCCCCACGGCCGTGGACTGTGCCCAGTGGGCGGCCGCCGCCGCGGCGGCGAAGATGAGTTACGGCATCCTGACAACCAAGCATCATGACGGCTTCGCCCTGTGGCCGAGCGCCTACGGCACCCAGAACGTCGCGAACAGCTCCTACAAGCAGGACGTGGTGAAGGCGTACTGCGACGCTTTCCGGGCGAAGGGGCTGAGGGTCGGGTTCTACTACTCGATATGGGACCGCACCTTCGGCGTCGAGGCGTGGGAGAGCCGGCACAAGGTGTCCGGTCTCGAGATCACCGATGCCATCCAGCCCAGCGACATGACCTTCATGCTCGGTCAGATCACCGAGCTGCTCACCAACTACGGCACCATCGACATGTTCATCACCGACGGTTATGCGTGGCAGATGGGCCAGCAGGCCGTCTCGTACCAGCGCATCCGCGAGCACGTGAAGTCCCTCCAGCCGGACATCGTCATGATCGACCACGGTGCGCTGTCGGTGCCGTTCCTCGGCGACGCGATCTACTTCGAGGAGCCGCTGGGCGTCTCGGCGCCGGCCGGGAACACCTACGCCGCCACGCAGGGACAGACGATCAGCAACGGTTGGTTCTGGCATCCGGCCACGCCGACCGAGAGCCTGATGAGCAAGGATGCGATCCTGTCCCACCTGGCCGACCTGGAACCGAAGTACACTTCGTTCATCCTCAACTGCCCGCCCAACCGCAACGGCAAGCTGGACACCAACATCGTCAACCGACTCGCCGAAGTCGGTGCGGCATGGAGCCCCAACACGTCCAGGCCGCCACTGCCGACGCAGATGCTGCGCGTCGAGCACCCCGTGACGCCCCTCAGTGCCTACGCGACCGGATTCCGCACCGGCGAGGGACCGCTCCACGCCATCGACGGGCTGAGCGACAGGGGCTACGAGACCTGCTGGTCGACGTGGGGACTGTCCCCGGCCCTGCCTCACTCGATCACGATCGACCTGGGCGGGGTGTGGAGCAACGTCTCCACCCTGGAGTACCTGCCCAAGCAGTGGAACCGCAGCAACTCAACCGACGGCGACATCACCTCGTACACCATCTCCACCAGCACCGACGGCACGAACTTCACCCAGGTCGCCACCGGCACCTGGGCCGGCGACCGCGCCACCAAGGTGGCCGAATGGCCCGCCCGGAACGTGGGCTTCGTACGGATCCAGGCCAACGCGGCCACCGGCGGCTACGCCAACATGGGCGGCGTCAGGATCGGCGGCCGGACGGCCAAGCCGGTACTGGTGTCGAAAGTCCTGCCGGGCGACGGCACGGTCTACCGCATCGTCAACCGCAAGAGCGGCAAAGTCGCCGACGTGTTCAACTTCGGCACCGCCAACGGCACCAACATCCAGCAGTGGCCGTGGCTGAACAACACCGCCCAGAAGTGGACCTTCGCCTCCACTGGAGACGGCTACTACGAGATCAAGAACGTGAACAGCGGCAAGCTGATGGAGGTGGCCGGACTCTCGCGGGTGGAGGGCGGGAACGTCGCCATCTACAGGGACGACAACGTTCCCCAGCAGCACTGGGCGGTCACGCCGACCGGCGACGGCTACTACTACCTCACCAACCGGTTCAGCGGGCTGTCGCTCAACGTCGACGGAGGCTCGACCGCCGACGGGGCCAACATCAACCAGTCCACGTACAACCGCGCGCCTGAGAAGCAGTGGCAGATCATCGCCCTCTGACGATCCCGGACGACCGGCGACGCCTCACGACGCCGGTCGTCGGTCGGCTTTTATCTGGAGAAGTGGCGGCTGGACGCCCTGGATGACCTGGCCGGATGGCAACTGGTGCCGCCGGTCGTGGTGGCTGATGCCGGCTACTGCCAGAACGCCGACTTCCGCGCAGGGAGGTGACCTGGCGGGAAGGCTGCCGGGCCCGAGGACCTCGCGCTTCCTCGCGGGCCGGGGCGCGCCCGCGTCGGCTGGCACAGGCAGCCGCGGTGGCCGAGCACGGCCGGTGCGACGGCGTCCTGCCCGGGGGGGGGCGGCTGCCGGCCGAATGGCCCGACGCCCGCCCCTCACTTCCGTGCTGTCGTCCCGACGGGGAGGGGTTCGCCCGAACGCAGGTGTTCCCTCAGCCACTGCTCGGTGTTGCTCACGTGCAGCAGTGCGGCGGCCTGGCTGAGGGCGGCGTCACGGGTGGACAGGGCGTTGAAGATCGCCTCGTGCTCGGCGAGGGTGCGGCCCGCGGCCTTGTCGTCGACCAGACCGCGCCAGATGCGGGCGCGAAGGGTGCGGCCGGAGATCCCTTCCAGGAGGGTGAGGAGGGTCTCGTTGCCCGTGGCCGAGACGACGGCGCGGTGGAAGGCGGCGTCGTGGGCGTTGAGCTGTTCCACGTCGTCGCGGGCCTCGCGCATGGCGTCCAAGTGCCGCTTCACTTCGGCCAGTTGGGCGTCGGAGATCCGGGTGGCGGCAAGGGCCGTGGCCATCGGTTCGAGGAGCCGCCGTACCTCCATGAGGTCCTGCAGGGCGACCGAGTCGCCCTGCAGGAGCTCCACCGCGCCGCCGAGACCCTCCAGGAGCAGGCTCGGCTGCAGGCTGGTCACATAGGTGCCGTCGCCTCGCCGGACCTCCAGAACCCGCGCGACGGCCAGTGCCTTGACCGCTTCCCGGGCGAGGTTGCGGGACAGTCCCAGCTGGGCGGCCAGGTCCGGCTCCGGCGGTAGCTTCGACCCCGGAGGCAGCGCACCGGTCCGGATCAGCTCACGGATCCGCTCAATGGCCTTGTCCGTCAGAGACATCGCTCATCCCTCCCCCCACCGTGCCCCGCGAGCACGTCCGACCTGATCAGCCCCTGAGTGCGGAGATCGTCCCAGAGGCCGTCGGGGACGGGCTGATCATGGAGTTCCACGTTTCGTCCGACCTGTTCCGCAGTCCGCATGCCGAGGGTGACGTTCATGATACTGGGGTGGGTGTATGGGAAGGCGATGGCGGCGGCGGGCAGGGTGGTGCCGTGCGCCTCGCAGACCTGGGCGATCTCCCGGGCGCGGGCGACGAGCTCCGGCGGGGCGTCCTGGTAGTCGTACTTCATCCCCTCGGCGGGCCGGTCGCGGGAGAGCAGTCCGGAGTTGAACACGCCGACTGCCACCACGCTCTTGCCGTGTTCCTGTGCGGCGGGCAGGACGTCGTCGAGGGCGGACTGGTCCAGGAGGGTGTAGCGGCCGGCGAGCATGACCACGTCGGCGGGGGTCTCGCGCAGGAAGCGGGCGAGCATCGCCGACTGGTTCATGCCGGCGCCGATCGCGCCGATCACGCCCTGGTCGCGCAACTCCGCGAGCGTGGGCATGGCCTCCTCGGCGGCCTGCCGCCAGTGGTCGTCGGGATCGTGGAGGTAGACGATGTCGAGGCGGTCCAGGCCGGTGCGCTCCAGGGTGTCCTCGAGGGAGCGGAGTACGCCGTCGCGGCTGAAGTCCCACTGGCGGCGCAGGTCGTCGCGTACGACGAAGCCCCAGGTGTCGACGCCGCGTGGCTCCTCGTTGGGCACGAGGAGTCTGCCGACCTTGGAGGAGATGACGTACTCCTCGCGCGGGTGGTCTCGTAGGGCGGCGCCCAGGCGGCGTTCGGAGAGGCCGAGGCCGTAGTGCGGTGCGGTGTCGAAGTACCGTAGGCCGGCTTCCCAGGCCGCGTCGATCGCGGCTGTCGCGTCGTCGATCGGGGTGACGCGGTAGAGGTTGCCGATCACGGATGCCCCGAAGCCGAGTTCGGTGAGGGAGACGGACGTGTTGTGGATCTTCCGCTGGTGCAAGGCGTGCTCCTGGGATACGCGGGTGAGGGGGCGCGGGTTCAGCGTCTGACGTGGGCTGATCCGCCCGCGATGAGGGCCTCGACCTCGGCGAGCGTGGCCATGGAGACGTCTCCGGGCGTGGTCATGGTGAGCGCGCCGTGGGCGGTGCCGTAGGCCAGGGCGCGCTCCAGGCCGGCGTCGGTGAGCAGTCCGTGGATCAGGCCGGCGGCGAAGGCGTCGCCGGAGCCGATACGGTCCAGGACCTGCAGGCCGGGCATCCGTGGGCCGGTGACGAAGCCGGTCTCGGTGGACCAGGCGGCCGAGGACCAGTCATTGACGCCGGCCGAGGGGACGTCGCGCAGGGTCGTTGCCAGTACCTTCGCCTCGGGCAGGAGGACGGCCACCTCGGCGAGTGCGCCGGGCACCTCGTCGTGTCCGATGCGCGTCTGTCCCGGGTGTGTTCCGGCCAGGCCGAGGGCGCCGACGACGACGTCGGCGTGCCGGGCGAGGCGCAGGTCGACCTCGCGGGCGGCGTCGGCGCCGCCGCGGCCGGCCCAGAGGCTGGGGCGGTAGTTGGGGTCGTAGGAGACGGTGACCCCGTGGCGGCGGGCCGCGGCCATGGCCTCGTCGGCGACGCCGACCGTGGTGTCGGACAGGCCGGCGAAGATGCCGCCGGTGTGGAACCAGCGCACCCCGGCCGAGAACACGGTGTCCCAGTCGACGTCGCCTTTGCGCAGCTGGGAGACGGCGGTGTGCGCGCGGTCGCTGACGCCGAGGGCGCCGCGGATGCCGTAGCCGCGTTCGACGAAGTTGAGGCCGTTGCGGGTCGTGCGGCCGATGCCGTCGTCGGGCGCCCAGCGGATGAGTGAGGTGTCGACGCCGCCCTGGAGGATCAGGTCCTCCACGAGCCGGCCGACTGCGTTGTCGGCGAGGGCGGTGACGACGGCTGTGCGCAGGCCGAAGCAGCGGCGCAGTCCGCGGACGACGTTGTACTCGCCGCCGCCCTCCCAGACCTGGAAGGTGCGGGCGGTGCGGATCCGTCCCTCGCCCGGGTCGAAGCGCAGCATCACCTCACCCAGGGCCACCACGTCGATCACGTCATGCTCCTGTCCACCGCTTCCGCGGTCAGCCGGCGGATCTCCGCGTAGTCGCCCCGGTCCAGGTGGTCGGCGGTGGCCATCCAGCTGCCGCCCACGGCGAGGACCGCCGGGTGGGCGAGGTAGGCGGCCAGGCGAGGAGCGTCGATGCCGCCGGTCGGCACGAAGTGCGTCCCAGGGAAGGGCGCCGCGAGCGCTCGCAGCGTCCGCAGGCCGCCGAGCGGTTCGGCGGGGAAGAGCTTGACGGTGTCCAGGCCTGCCTTCAGGGCGCGCATCAGCTCGGTGGCGGTGGCGATGCCGGGCACCACCGGTACCCCCAGCTCGCGGCACTTGGCGACGACCTCCTCGTCGAAGCCGGGCGAGACCACGAAGCGGGCCCCCACCGCCACGGCCCGCTCCGCCTGCCCGGCCGTGAGGACCGTCCCGGCGCCTACGGTGAGCCCGCCGTGGGCGGCCATCGTCTTGAGGACCTGCTCGGCGCCCGGTGTGCGGAAGGTGACCTCCGCGCACCGGGCACCACCCGCCGCCAGCGCCTCGGCCAGCGGGCCGGCCGACGCCGGAGACGGCACGGTCAGCACCGGCATGACGCGGGCTCCGGCCAGCACGCAGGCCAGGTCGGCGGTCGGTTCGGCGCTCATCGGCCGAGCCATCCGCCGTCGACGGGCAGGACGACACCGTGGACGTAGGCGGCGGCGTCCGAGGCCAGGAACACCGTGGCACCCGCCAGATCGTCCGCGTCACCCCAGCGGCCGGCCGGGATGCGGTCCAGGATCGCCTTGCTGCGCACCGGGTCCTCCCGCAGTGCCTGGGTGTTGTCGGTCGCGATGTAACCGGGCGCGAGGGCGTTGACGTTCACCCCACGTGGGGCCCACTCGTTGGCCAGCGCCTTCGTCAACCCGGCGATGCCGTGCTTGGCGGCCGTGTAGCCGGGGACGGTGATGCCGCCCTGGAAGCTGAGCAGCGACGCCGTGAAGATGACCTTCCCCCGGCCACGGGCCACCATCGCCCCGCCCACCGCACGGGTCAGCGCGAACTGCGCGTTGAGGTTGATCTGGAGCACCAACTCCCAGTCGCTGTCGCTGTGTTCGGCGGCCGGAGCGCGGCGGATCGTGCCCGCGTTGTTGACCAGGATGTCCACCGGCCGCTCCCGCCCGGCCAACTCCGCACCCAGAGCCCGTACGGCGGCGGGGTCGGCGAAGTCGGTGCGGATCGCCTCGAACGTACGGCCCGCGGCGACGACGTCCTTCTCCACCGCACTGCCGGACTCCTCCAGCGCCGCGCTGACGCCGATGACGTCCGCGCCGGCCTCGGCGAGCGCGCGGGCCATGGCCCGTCCGATGCCACGCCGGGCCCCGGTGACCACGGCGAGCTTCCCGGTCAGGTCGAAGGCGTTCACTGGGTGGCTCCCTGGGAGTCGTCGGTGCAGTCCACGAGGATCTTCATCACATCGCCGCCGCCCTCCAGGGCCTCGAAGGCGGCGGGCGCCTGCGTGAGCGGCACGACCTTGCTGATCAGCCGCTCGGCCGGGATCGTGCCGTCGGCCACCAGGGCCACCGCGCGCTCGAAGTCGGAATGGTCGTACAACCGGGCCCCGACCAGGGTGAGTTCACGCCAGAAGAAGCGGTGCAGGTTCACCTCCCGGGGACGGGGGTGAATGGCGACCAGGCACAACCGGCCGCGCACGCCCAGCACGTCGACCGCCGTGTCCACGCCGCCCGCCGCACCGGACACCTCAAAGGCGACATCCGCACCCGCGTCCCCACTCCACTGCCGCACCAGCTCCGGCACATCGACCTCGGCCGGATTCCACGCCGTCAGCCCCAACTCCCCGGCCAGAAGCCGACGGTGGGCACTCAGCTCGACCACCCGCACCTCCGCACCCGAGGCCCGCGCGACCAACGCGATGAGGATGCCGACCGGGCCACCACCGACCACGACCACCTTCTCGCCCTCGGCGACCCCGGCCCGGCCCACGTCGTGCACGGCGACCGCCGTCGGCTCGACGAGCGCGGCACGGTCCAGGGGAAGGGAGTCGGGCAGCCGGATGAGCGTCGAGGCGGGCACGATCCAGCGCTGCTGCATCGCGCCCGGGGAGTCGATGCCGATGAAGTCGAGGTGCTGGCAGATGTGTTGATGACCTTTGCGACAGGCCGGGCAGGTGTCGTCCCAGCGCAGCGGCATCACGGTGACCGCGTCGCCGGTCTGCCAGCCCTCGACGTCGGGGCCGACGCGTACGACGCGGCCGGACATCTCATGCCCCAGGACAGCGGGCGCGGACACCCGGGCGTCCATGTCACCGTGGAAGATATGCAGATCGGTGCCGCAGATACCCACAAAGGCGGGCGCCAGCTCCACCTTGCCGGGACCGGGCGGGACACTGCGTGCGGGAGCCGTGTCCAAGGTGCGGGCGGCCGTGTAACGGACGGCGAGTGTCATCGTGTCGTCAGGGTCCCTTCAGCGCGGACACCGATGGTCAGCAGCAGGTTGGCGTAGGTCCGGGTGTCGGCGGTGACGATGGCCAGTGCCAGGTCGGGCGAGCGGGCGGCGTCGTAGAACTCGAAGCGGCCGAGCGTGTCGATCGGGACGGGCGCCAGCATCGAGCGGTACTCGGCGATGGCGGGCGGCTCCGGTTCGCCCTCGGGCGGCACCATCACATGGGCCGCCTCGACGGGCAGGGCGCGCAGCAGGACGTCGAGGACGGTGGTGACGTCCAGCAGGCCAGGTGCCAGGTTGAGGTGGACGGTCCTGGCGCGCTCGCCGGTGGCGGTGCTCGCCGGGTAGTGGCCGTCGGCGAGCAGCACGCGGGCGCCGTGGCCGGCTCCGGCCAGGGATTCGAGGATCCCGGGATGCAGCAGTTCGGTCAGGAGCACGGCGTCCCTTCCTTCGTCGGGGCAGGGGTCAGTTCGTAGAAGGCGGTCGCGGTGCCGGCGAGCACCGCGTGGAGCTCGGTGCCGGAGCAGCCGTCCAGGAGTTCCTCGACGGTGGCGGCCCAGCGGTTCCAGCCGCCGACGAGGACGCAGACCGGCCAGTCGGAGCCGAACATCAGCCGGTCGGGACCGAAGGCGGAGAGCAGGACGTCCCACACCGGGCGGATGTCGTCGACGGTCCACTTCTCGTGGTCGGCCTCTGTGACGAGACCCGACACCTTGCAGCGGACCTGGGGGTGCCTGGCCAGTGTCCGCAACTGCTGTGCCCAGTCGGTCAGTTCCCGCCGCGCGATGGGGGGCTTGCCGGCATGGTCCAGGACGAGCGGCAGCTCGGGGAGCCGTTCCGCGAGGCGGATCGCCTGCGGGAGCTGGTGGCTGCGGATCAGCACGTCGTATCCGAGCCCGCGCTCCCCGACCGCTCGCAACCCGCGCTCGACGTCGGGCCGTTGGAGCCAGTGCGGGTCTGACTCGCCCTGTACGACGTGCCGTAAGGCCCGCAGGTACCGGCCCGCGGGCCCGGACCGCAGGTCGTCGAGTACATCGCCGATCGCGGGGGACGTCAGGTCCGCCCAGCCGACGACGGCGCCGATCAGCGGGTCGCCGTCGGCCAGGGCGAGGAGGTCGCGGGTCTCGGGCACGGAGGCGATGCACTGGACGACCACCGTGCTCGTCAGTCGCCGTCCGTCGATCGGCCGGGTCGCTGCCGATCGCAGGGCGTGCGAGCTGAAGCTGCGGCGGATCGGCTCGTGGCCCGGTTCGTCCAGCCAGGGCTGCGGCCGGACGTCCAGGTCCCACACGTGGTGGTGGGCGTCGACGAGGGCCTGCGTGTCAGACACGAGCGGTCCAGACGGGGCCGTCGGGGTAGGCGTACTCCTTGAGGGACTCGGGGTGCATCTGCGCGCTCAGCCCGGGAACGGTCGGCACCAGGTAGTGGCCGTCGGCGATGCGCACCGGGTCGATGAAGTGCTCGTGCAGGTGGTCGACGTACTCGATGACGCGGTCCTCGGTCGTGCCGGATACGGCGACGTAGTCGAACATCGACAGGTGCTGGACCATCTCGCACAGGCCGACGCCGCCCGCGTGCGGGCAGACCGGCACGCCGAACTTCGCGGCGAGCAGCAGGATCGCGATGTTCTCGTTGACGCCGCCGACCCGCGCGGAGTCGATCTGCACGATGTCGACCGAGCCGGCCTGCAGGAACTGCTTGAAGACGACCCGGTTGGCGATGTGCTCGCCGGTGGCGACCTTGATGGGGCTGACGGCCTTGCGCACGGCGGCGTGGCCGAGGATGTCGTCCGGGGAGGTCGGCTCCTCGATCCAGTACGGCTGGTAGGGGGCCAGGGCGCTCATCCAGTCGATCGCGGGCTGGACGTCCCATCTCTGGTTGGCGTCCACCGCGATGCGGATGCCGTCGCCGACCGTCGCGCGGGCGGTGCGCATGCGCCGGACGTCGTCCTCCAGATCGGCGCCGACCTTCAGTTTGATCTGGGTGAAGCCGTCGGCGACGGCCTCGCGGGCGAGGCGGGCCAGCTTCTCGTCGGAGTAGCCGAGCCAGCCGGGGGTGGTGGTGTAGGCGGGGTAGCCCCGGTCGAGCAGGTGACCGATGCGCTGTTCGCGGCCGGGCTCGGCGCGGCGCAGGATCTCCAGTGCCTCCTCGGGGGTGAGGGCGTCGGACAGCCAGCGGAAGTCGACCTGGGCGACCAGGTCCTCCGGCGACATCTCGCCGAGGAAGCGCCACACGGGCTTGCCGGCCCGCTTGGCGGCCAGGTCCCAGGCGGCGTTGACGACCGCTCCGGTGGCCATGTGGGTGGCGCCCTTCTCCGGTCCCAGCCAGCGCAGTTGGGGGTCGTGGACGAGGGAGCGGGAGAACGCGCCGAGATCACCGCAGACTTCTTCGACCGAGCGGCCCACCACGTACGGGGCGAGGGCGGCGATGGCGGAGGCCTGGACATCGTTGCCGCGGCCGGTGGTGAAGGCCAGGGCGTGGCCCTCCAGACCGTCGCCGGCGTCGGTGCGCAGGACGACGTAGGCGGCGGAGTAGTCGGGTTCGGGGTTCATCGCGTCCGACCCGTCCAGGTGCTCGGAGGTCGGGAAACGCACGTCCAGCACGTCGAGGGCGGTGATGCGGGCAGAGGCCGGGGAAGCGGACAGGGCGGATGACATGGCGGCAACTCCTGTGAGGTGCAGGGGCGATCGATACGACCCCTTGCGACGAGATGTGGCGTGCTGCGGAGGGTGTCGGGCGGCCCGGACGGCCGCCCGGTTCACTCCTGGACCTTGCCGCCCGTGATGCGCGAGATGGTGAGCGCGACCAGGATGATCAGGCCGTTGAGGGCGCCGATCCACTGCGCGGGGACGCCGGCGAGGGTGAGCACGTTCTGGATCATGAACAGCAGCAGGATGCCGCTGAACGCCCCGAACATGGTGCCTTTACCGCCGTTGAGGCTGATCCCTCCGATGACAGCGGCGGCGAAGACGGTGAAGATGTAGCCGTTGCCCTGGGCCGAGGCGACGGAGGCGAGGCGTCCGGAGAGCATCAGTCCGGCGAGGGCGGCGAGCACGCTGCCGGTGACGATGACGATCCACAGCACCCGGTCGGTGCGGATGCCGGCCGCCTTCGCGGCGTCGACGTTGCCGCCGATGGCGTACAGCGAGCGGCCGAAGCTGGTCCAGCCGAGCACCACGATCGCGACGGCGAACAGCACCAGGCAGATCCAGATGGACGCGGGCATACCGAACCACTGTGCGGTGCCGAGGTAGAGCATCGACGGCGGCAGCTGGAAGAAGGTCTGGCCGCCGGAGATGCCCGTGAGGACCCCGCGCAGCACGATCAGCATGCCGAGGGTGACGATGAAGCCGTTGAGGCCGAAGCGGATGATCAGCAGGGCGTTGATCACGCCGACGAGGGCGCCCACGGCGAGGGTGACGGGGATGGCCCAGGCGCCGGGGAGCAGTCCGAGTCCGTGGCCCGCGCCGACCGGCACCACCAGCCAGGCCGCGACCCCGGGCGCGAGGCCCATGGTGGACTCCAGCGACAGGTCCATCTTCTTGACGATCAGGACCATCGTCTGGGCGAGGACCAGCAGGGCGATCTCGGACATGGTCTGCAGGACGTTGATGAGGTTGTCGGCCTGCAGGAAGACCGGGTTGACGATCTGTCCGACGATCGCGATGACCACGATGGCCGGGACGAGCGCGAGGTCACGCAGCCGGGCCAGGGGTATCCGGCCGCCGAGCAGTGCGGTCCGCCTGGGCTCCGGCTCCGCGCCCTTGGCCGCGGCGGTGTCCGCGAGGACGGTTTCAGGCATGCAGGTCCACTCCTTCCATCGCGGCCACGAGGTCGTGGTCGTGCCAGCCGCGGGCGATCTCTGAGGTCACACGGCCCTGGAACATCACCAGGACCCGGTCGCACATGCGCAGGTCGTCGAGTTCGTCGGAGGCGATGAGCACTCCGGTGCCGGTTTCCGCGGTTTCCTCGACCTTGTCGAGGAGGAACTCCTTGGAGCGCACGTCCACGCCCGCGGTCGGGTTGATCAGGACCAGCAGCCGTGGGTCGTCGGCGAGGGCGCGGGCCATGACGACCTTCTGCTGGTTGCCTCCGGAGAGGGCGGAGACGGGCAGTTCGGGGCCGGGGGTCTTGATCGCGAGGTTGTCGATCAGGCCTTCGGCCAGCCGGTCCCGGCGGCTGCGGTTCAGGAACCCCTTGGGGCCCAGCCGCTTCGGGATGGACAGTGTGGCGTTGTCCGCGATCGACATGTCGGGAACGAAGCCCTGGTGGTGCCGGTCCTGGGGGACGAACCCGGCGCCGGCGGCGAGCGCCGCGGGCACGCTGCCCGGCCGGGGCCGCGACCCGGCGATCTCCACGTCGCCCGCCGTTGCCGCTCGCAGCCCTACGACGGTCTCGGCGACCTCGGTGCGCCCGCTGCCGGCGGCGCCCGCGAGGCCGACGATCTCGCCGGCCCCGACCTGGAAGCTGACGTCGTCATACCCGTCGCCCCCCAACGCGCGGACGCTCAGTGCGGCCGTGGCGCCGGAGTCGAGGGTGGTGGCCCGTTCCTCGCGCCGGTCGGCCGCCGCCTCGCCGGTCATGGCGGCGACCAGGTCGGCGCGGCCCAGTTCCGCGACCGGTGCGGTCACGATATGCCGGGCGTCGCGGAACACCGTCACCATGTCGCAGATCTCGTAGATCTCCTGGAGATGGTGACTGATGAACAGGAAGGTGACGCCCTGGCGTTGCAGGTCGCGGATACGGTCGAAGAGGCGGTTGATGGCAGCGGCGTCGAGTTGGGCGGTCGGTTCGTCGAGGATGATGAACCGCGCCCCGAAGGACAGCGCCCGGGCGATCTCGACGAACTGCCGCTGCTCGACGCTCAGTTCACCGGCCAGGGTCTGCGGGTCGACGTTCACCGACCACGTCGACAGCAGCTCTTGTGCGCGGCGGCGGGTGGCCTGCCAGCTGATGAGCCGGCCTCGTCCGTGGTCGTGCCGGTTCAGGAAGAGGTTCTCGGCGACGGTCAGTGTGGGGATGATCGTCGACTTCTGGTAGACGCAGGCCACGCGTTGCCGCCAGGCGTCGCGGTCGCTGAGCCGGGGGGCCGGTGCGCCGACGAAGGTCACCGTTCCCTCGTCGGGGGCCTGCAGGCCCGTGAGGACCGACACCAGGGTCGACTTGCCGGCTCCGTTGCGGCCGACGAGCGCGTGGGTCTCGCCGGGCCTGATGGTGATCCGGGCGCCGTTCAGGGCCACCGTCGGACCGAATCGTTTGACTATGCCCGTCGCCTCCACGACGGGCGGGTCCGAGGGGACCCGCCCGTCGTCCGCCGGGGCGGGCGCGGGGGTGACTGATCGCTCCCCGTCGCTCATGTCAACCGCCTTGTTCTCGAGAGCTGTTGGATTCGAGGTGAGGGATCAGCCGAGGTTGTTGCCCCACAGCGACTTGTCGTCGCTCTTGACGCTGGGTACGCCGCCGTAGGTGCCGCCGTCGGCGGTGACGAGCGGGGCGGAGAGCTGGTCCTCGAGCAGGCCGTCGCGGACCTGGATGATGGTGCTGTCGTGGTCGGTCTTGCCGGGCTTGAACGTCTTTCCGTCGATCGCGGCCTTGAGGTAGTACAGGGCGTACTTGGCGTAGAGGTCGGCCGGCTGGGAGACGGTGGCGTCGATCTTGCCCTCTGCGATGGACTTGAGCTCCTCGGGGATGCCGTCGTTGGAGACGACGAACACGTGCTTCTTGTCCTCCGGACCCACCAACAGGCCCTTCTGCTTGAGCACTTGGAGGGTCCCGGACAGGGCGAAGCTGGACTGCATGTAGACGCCCTTGATGTCCGGGTGCTGGGTCAGCCGCGTCTGGAGCTTCTGTGCGGCGACCGCACCGTCCCAGTTGGTGGCCTCACCGAACACCGTGATGTCCGGGTAGTTCTTCTTCATGCACTCGTTGAACGCCTCGGTGCGGTCACGGCCGTTGATGGAGTCCAGACCGCCCTGGAGCATGACGACCTTGCCCTTGCCGCCGAGCTTCGTGCCCAGGTACTGGCAGGCCTTCTCGCCGTAGGCGCGGTTGTCGGCGCGTACGACCATGAACACCTTGCCCGTGTCGGGGCGGGTGTCGACGGTGACGACGGGGATCTTCTTCGCCTCCATCTGCGCGAGGGTCGGGGCGATGGCGGCGGTGTCCTGCGGGGCCATCGCGAGGCCCTTGACGCCCTGGCTGATGAACGTCTGCGCGTTGGCGGTGAGCTTGGCGACGTCGTTCTGCGAGTTGGTGGTCTTCAGGTCCAGCCCCAGCTCCTTGGCGTACTGGGGTGTGTACTTGATGTAGGAGTTCCAGAAGTCGGTGTCGGAGCGCGGGTAGTCGACGCCGACCAGCGGCGTGCCACTCGACGACGCCGCGGTGGTGGGGCCGCTGCCGCACGCGCTGAGCAGCGCCAGTGCGGACAGAGCGGAGACGGCGGAACAGAGGGCGGTTCTGAGTCTCATCGGTGCTTCCTCGCGCCGGTCCCGTAGCGGGAGATGTTTCGCCTCGACGACATCTGTGTATCGCCGCGCGGTAGAGATGGGATGTTTATAGAGGCACCTCTGGCGTGCTGTCCAGACCCTCCCTCGAATCCCAAAGAGGTCCCAGGTCAAAGGTCACCCAGGAGCTGATCCAGCATCCGAGAAGCGGAAGATCCATCCCATCAATCGGCGCCACTCGATGACTCGAACTGGTCATGGAGCACTGTCAGACATGCGATGTTTGACTGACGACAATTCCTCTCAGAAGGGACTCATACGTGACAAAGGGCCTGACCCCTCAGCGCTTTTCATCCCTGCACGCTGGTTGACATCCCAGGGAGACATGACCGACCTTCATGCGTAACACGTGGCGCCCTATGCACAGCGGCCACGCAGACTCGTTTCCTCTGTCTTCCCCTGTCCTCCTCTGCACCAGGGATGTGTCCATGCCGAGTCCGATCAACAGACGCCACTTCCTGGCCGGCGCCACCTGTGTGGCCGCGGCGGCCGTGGCCGGAGGTTTGTTCAGCGCCGGTGTCGCCCACGCGGCACCCAGCACGTACACGCCCGACTGGAACTCGGTCGACCAGCACCCGCCGGCTCCGGAGTGGTTCCAGGACGCGAAGTTCGGGATCTACTTCCACTGGGGCGTCTTCAGCGTCCCGGCCTTCGGCAACGAGTGGTACCCGCGCAACATGTACCGGGCCGGCGACAACGCCAACCAGCACCACATCGCGACCTACGGCCAGCCATCGGCGTGGCCGTACCACAACTTCATCAACGGCGCTCAGGACCTGGCGGGCAACTTCGTGAAGTTCGCGCCGAAGCTGAAGTCGGCTGGTGGGAAGTTCGACCCGGACGAATGGGTGCAGCTGTTCGTCGACGCCGGCGCCAGGTTCGCCGGCCCTGTCGCCGAGCACCATGACGGCTTCTCCATGTGGGACAGCCAGGTCAACGAGTGGAACTCGGTGAAGAAGGGCCCAGGCCTTGACCTGCTGAAGCTCTTCTCCACGGCCATCCGCGCCAAGGGCCTGAAGCTGCTGGTGGCCATGCACCACGCGTACAACTTCACCGGCTTCTACGAGCACGTCCCCGCCCAGACGGACCCGAGCCTCAAGAAGCTCTACGGGCAGCTGGATTCGACCGCGGCGAACCAGCTCTGGTTCGACAAGCTCAAGGAGGTCATCGACCACGCCCAGCCCGACATCCTGTGGCAGGACTTCAACCTGGACGACGTCGACGAGCAACAGCGCCTCAACTTCCTGGCGTACTACTACAACCAGGCCAACAGCTGGGGTCGTGAGGTCGTCACCACCTACAAGGACGGCATGAACGGCAAGGGCGAGGTCTTCGACTACGAGCGCGGCGGCCCGGCCGACCTCACCACTCCGTACTGGCTGACCGACGACAGCATCTCCAGCAGCAGCTGGTGCTACACGCAGGGCATCGGCTACTACACCTTCCAGCAGATGCTGCACTCGTTCATCGACCGGGTCAGCAAGAACGGCAACGTACTGCTGAACATCGCGCCGATGGCCGACGGCGCCATCCCCCAGGCGCAGAAGGACATCCTGCTCGGTATCGGAGACCACCTGAAGCGCTTCGGCGAGTCGGTGTACGCGACCCGCGCCTGGACCACGTACGGCGAGGGCCCGACGAAGATGGGCGGCGGCTCGTTCACCACCCCGCACGCCGGCACGCCACAGGACATCCGCTTCACCCGGAACAAGGCGAACACCGTCCTGTACGCCACCGTCCTCGGCTGGCCCGGCAGCTCGCTGACGATCAAGACCCTCAGCTCGGACCGGATCAACCTCTCCTCGCTGACCTCGGTGAAGCTCCTCGGCACCACCGCCGGCACCTACATCGACCTGCCCACGCCGACCCAGAACTCCTCCGGCCTCACGGTCACCCTGCCCTCCTCGGCGCCCTACAGCGCGGGCGCCTACGTACTGAAGCTCACCTTCTCCGGCACGATCCCGGGCCTGCGGCCGCTCTCCGGCGCCGTCGCCTTCGCGGACGTCAACTACAGCGGCAGCTCAGGGGTGTTCGCCGTCGGCCACTACACCGCGGCCGACCTGACCACGGCCGGACTGGGCGCGGGCACGCTCTCCTCCCTGCGGCCGGCCCCCGGTTACCAGGTTGTCGGCTACTCCGGAGACAACTTCACCGGCACCTCCTGGACGTTCACCGCCGAGAACCCCGACCTGCGGGTCACCGGCAACAACGACCGGATCACCTCGCTGAGAGTCCAGTTCAACCCGGCGACGTACTTCCGGATCACCAACGCCACCAACGGACTCGCCCTGGACAGCGGCGGCAACGTCGCCTCCGGGTCCAACCTCAAGCAGTGGACCTGGGACGGCAGCACCAACCTGCAATGGCAGGCGGAGCCGGTCGGAGGCGGCTACTACAGGCTGGTCAACCGCACCAACGGTATGGTCGCTGACAGCTGGGGCGCCACCGCCAACGGCTCTCCAGCCCGACAGGCCCCCTGGAACGGCGGCACCAACCAGCAGTGGACCATCACCCACCGGGGCAGCGACCGCTACTCGATCGCCAACCGCACCACCGGCCTGGTCCTCGACGGCGGTGGCAACGTCGACTCGGGCTCCGTCACCAAGCAGTGGGCCTACGGCAGCAGCACCAACCTGCTGTGGACCTTCACGGCCCTCTGATCCCCGGGTTGTGCGAGCGGCTGCGGCAGCGTACTCCTCGTACGCTGCCGCAGCCGCCGTCACCCTGCCGCCCGGCTCGGCTCGCCACCACTGCCTCCCCCACTACCCCGCAGCGCCTTCCGGACCAAGGAGTCCCCGTGACGGGCAGTTCCCTCGACCGCAGACGGTTCCTCACCGCCGCCACACTGACAGCGGGAGCCACCACCCTGCCCGGCGGCCTGTTCGCCGGCAGGGCGGCCGCGGCCGTCCCGCCGCAGATCACACTCCCCGAGCGCGGCATATACGACACCTCCCCTGCCTCATCCTGGACCGACGGCTTCCTCACCGGCAACGGCGAATACGGGGCCGTGCTGTACGGCGCTCCCGCCCTGGAGAAGGTGGTGCTCAACCACCACCGGCTGGTCCTGCCCAACGGCACCCGTGACGTGGCCCCGCCGGTGATCTCCGGCCGCCTGAAAGGCGCACGCGACAAGGCACTCGCGGGTGACTACGCGGGAGCCAACCGGGACTTCGCCGCGGGCTGGTCGCTGCGCTGGACTCAGGCCTACCATCCCGCCTACGAACTGCGCATCGACACCCCGGGCATGACCACGGTCAACAATTACGGCCGGATCACCGACTTCCGTACCGGAGAGGTGAGTTCGAGCTGGACCGACCAGTACGGCACCTGGACCCGCCGGGCGTTCGTCTCCCGGGCCGACAAGGTGATCGTCCATGAGCTGATACCCGCTTCCGGCCGCACCGTCGACACCACACTGAGCGTCCACACCGCGCTCGACGGGCTGCCCACCAGCCTGAGCTTCACCACGCGGGCCACCGTCACAGCCGGCTCCGGTTACCTGAATCTGCGCGGCACCTACCCCTCGGGACAGGGCGCCTTCGGCTACGAGGGCGTCACCCGTGTCGTCGCCTCGGGAACCGGCGCCACGGTCACCGTCAACGGCTCCACGATCGTGGTGGCCAGGGCGGCCAGGGTGCTGCTGCTGACGAAGCTGGGCCGCTACGAGACGTCCACCGGCTGGGCCTCCGAGCCCCTGCACACCCAACTGGCCGCGCTCGGCACCGACTACGTCACCCTCCGCTCGCGGCACACCACCCTGCACACCGGTCTCTACGACCGTTCCCGCCTCGATCTGAACGTCCCGGCTGCCGACCGGCAGCTGGGCAGAGTCTTGCGGTATCTCACTTGAGTCTCCTATGTACGGTCAGGTCCGGTGTTACTTGGTGGAGTTCCACCAGGCGGTGCCGGCGGCGCGGATCGTGTTGATGCCGCAGTGCACCTTGCCGCCCATGACGTGGTGGGTACGCCAGTCGTCCAGGTAGCGCACCCGCATACCGCCTTTGGCGTACGCCTTGGTCACCGCCTCGGCGAGGATGTCCTTGCCGTCCACGACCGGGCCCCACTGCTCGGGGGCGAGGTAGGTGGCGGGGGTCAGGACGACGCCGTTGACGGCACCGGGGTGGTAGGCGCCGACCGGGCGGTTCTGCGCCGGCGCGGGACGCTGACCGGGGAAGCCGCCGAAGCCACCCTCGTACATCGCCGGGATCTTCACGAGCTCGGCGTCCGTGACGCCGGTCTCGCGCTTCAGCAGCGCCAGGCTCTCCTTGATCTTCCGGGCCGCGAAGGCGTTGTCCTTCAGCAACTGACCGCCGGACAGGGCCTGATCGATCGTCGGGACGCGGCCATCGGCGTAGGAACGCGGAATGGAGAACACCTTCGTGTGCCCGTGCCCGTCGCGCTGCGCCTTGCGCAGCAGGGCGAGCCCGCCCTCCGGATCGGCGATTCCGATCTTCCAGCCGCGCGGGGTGTCGGCGGGCAGAAACTGCACGAACTCGTCCACGTGGCCGACGCCGAGCCATCCAGTGTCGAGCACCAGCGGGTCCTGCGCCTGCTGGGCCTTGAGGAAGGCCGTGTGCGCGGGCAGCCGGGAGCCATGCCGGCCGGTGATGATCCGGCCCGCCGGGTAGGACTTGCCGTTGTGGGCGTACGGCGGGATGGTCTCCAGGTTGCCCGTGGAGTTGATCTGGTCGTACCGCCCCTTGTTGATCTGTACGGCCCCGACACCGGGACCACGTAGCTCGAAGACCTGCTTGCCTGCGTCGCGGTCCATCTGTCCCGAGCGGATCATCGTGCGCAGGACGCGCGGCTTGCCGCCGGGGCCGGGCATGCTGACATAGCCGGGTTCGATGAAGTCCTGCGCCCAGATGTCCGAGCCGTCCTTGAACTTGTACGTCGGCTTGGTGATACCGGCCTCGCGCACTTCCTTGGCGAACTCTCGCGCGAACTTCCGCTGGTTGGGGCCATTGCGGTTTCCGTCCACGACCAGCGCCTGCTCGACGCGCTGCAGGTGGTGCTGTGTCAGGACCGGGGCGGCCCGCAGCATCACCTCGTCCGTGGAGGTGCGGTCGCCGTCGGTGACGGTGAACCGGACGGTGACCCGGCCGTCCCAGCCCTCCCGGATGACGTCCCGCCCGTCCAGGCCGAGCCGCAGCCCGGCGCGCAGTTCGGCGGCGGTGACGCGGGTGCTGTCAGTGACGTAGGTCCAGGAGTCGCCGCGCTTCAGGAACAGCCGGACCTTGGAGTTGCCCTCACCGACCAGTTGGAGGCTGCCGGTGGCGGCGTCCGAGACGTTGGCGACCGGGACCGTGCGCACGGGTGCCAGGTACTCGGGCGCCCGCACGACGTTGCCCTGGGCGTCGTTGCACGCCTGGAGCCGGCGTTGGACAGCCAGCGGCCATCCGCTGTCCTCGTCTTGCAACGCCGCTGCTTGTCACCGAGGTTCGGCAGGAAGATCGCGCCCCGCCCGCTGTTCCACGTCGTCTTGCCCGCGGCGTCGGAATCCCCGGTGACGTCGACGGCACCGTCACGGTTCACATCGGCGCGGATGTCCGCCCGTATTCCGCCGGTGGCGGCAGCGGTGGCGGCCGTCACCGTGCCGGAGACAGCCGCCAGGGCGATCGCCAACGCTGTCGCCGCCCTGAGGCTCACTCTGTTCATTCACGTACTCCTCGTGGTCTTGACCTGCACCTCCATCCCGTCGCAGCTCACTTGGGCGTTCACTCCGCCGATCGGCGGAGGCACCCCCGCCGACAGGCCGGAATCCGACCATCCGAAAGTGGGACCCGCGGAACTCGGCGACGCCGACTACCCGGTCGCAGGGTCACTCCCCGACCTCGTCGGCGACCGCGCGAGTACACCCGGATCCAGGAGTACACCGAACGGCAACTGGTGCGTCCGCCTAGTTCACCAAGATGCGCCACCGGTTGTCGGCGGTGCCGTTGTCCGAGTCCTGGACTGCGAACGCGCCGACAGCGGTGGAGTTGTTCGCGATGGCGAGCAACTTGCCGCTGTGCGCGTTGCGGATCTTGTAGGTCCCGTCTCCCTGGTCGAGCAGCGTCCATATGTGGTCGGCGGTGCCGTTGTCCGACCACTGCAGGACGGTCGCGCCGTCCGTCGTGGACATGTTCAAGACGCCGAGCACCTTGCCGCTGTGGGCATTGCGGAAGCGGACCGCGTTTCCGTCGGGGATCATTTGCCAGTTGTGGTCGGCGGTGCCCGAGTCGTTCCACTGCAGAGCGCGGCCACCGTCGGCCGTGGACATGTTCTGGATGCCCAGCACGAGACCGCTGCCCACATTGGCGAGACGGACGGTGCCGCTGGTGTTCCAGTAGACGGTGTAGTTGTGGCCATGCGCGTCGTGGAACGGGCCCAGGTTGACGGTGGAGCCGTTGGCGGTGGCGGTGAAGGCGAGCGAACTGCTGCTGGTCCGTGTGATCGAGGACGTGTTCAGCGACGGGAGGGAGCTGAGCGAGGAGTTGCCGTAGTTGCCGGACAGGACGACCGGGCCGTAGGTGATCGCGGCGACGTTCGCGTTGTCGTTGGCCGCTCGCATGACGATCCGCATGGGCAGGCGGACGGTGACCGTGTCGCCGGAGGTCCACGAGCGGGTCAGGGTGGCGTAGCTGCCGGGGGTGGTGGTGATGTTCTGCGCCGTGCCGTTGACGCTGACGGTGGCCTCGGTGGTCCAGCTCGGGATGCGGATGCGCATCGCCCACGTTCCGCTGACATTGCCGGTGACCTGCAGGGTCGTGGTGTCGCTGTTCGGGTACGACGTGGTCTGGGTGACCGTGATTCCGCGCTCTGACCAGTTGAGCACCGAGGGTACGAACAGGTTCACGATCAGGGTGTTGTCACTGCGGTAGTAGATGGAGTCCATCAGCCTGGTGTGCATTTCCAGGCCCGTGCCCTGGCAGCACCAGAAGGTGCCGTAGTCGGTGCTCCAGGTGCCGCCGCCCCACGCCGGGCCCACACCGCGTCGGCCTCCCGGGTTGAGCGGGGTGAAGTAGGTGACGTGGCCGTGGTTGTCGGCCGGGTTCTGCTGGCCGATCATCTGGTTCAGCCACGCCCGCTCGTAGTAGTCGAACAGTGCGACTCGGTTCGGGTCCAGCGCGAACAGTTCCCGGGTGAGGGTGAGCATGTTGAAGGTGTTGCAGCTTTCGCACGTGTCGTTGTTCAGGTAGCCGGCGATGGCGTTCGGGGCGCGGAAATGCTCCGCCTGGCTGTTGCCGCCGATGGCATAGGTGTGCGCGTTGACGCAGATGTTCCAGGCGTTGGTGGCGATGTCCCGGTAGCGGGTCGTGCCGGTGGCCTTGTACTCCCTGGCGGCCCCGATCCACTTGGGTACCTGGGTGTTGGCGTGCAGTCCGCTGAGCTGGTCCTGGTTGGACGCCAGGGGGTCGAACACCGCGGCGTGGTCGAACCGCCGGGCGACGTTGAGCCACCGTGCGTCGCCTGTCTGCTGGTAGAGATCGGTCAGCACGGTGTTCATGCCGCCGAACTCGGTCTGCAGCATGGCCTGCATCTGCTGGCTGCTCAGCCGGCCGGTGCGCCAGTCGACCCATCCCGCCAGGGCGAGCAGCACGTCACGGGCTTGCGTGCTGCCGATGTGGCGCCATACGTCCAGCAGGCCGACGAGGGTCTTGTGGATGGTGTAGTACGGCACGTTGCCGTTGCTCAGGGTCCGCTGCTCGAGAGCGGTGAAGTCGGACTCGGGGTAGCCGGAGAGGTACCCGGCGTTGAAACCTGCGGCGCCGTTGTTGGCCTGGCATTTGGCCAACTCCGCGACCATGGTGGTTGCCTTGTCCCGGCAGGTGGTGTCCCCGGTCACGGCGTACAGCTGTGCCCACGCCGTGAGGAAGTGCCCTTGGACGTGGGTGCGGAAAGGGAACGTCGGCGCGTCCCAGCCGCCGGTGGCGGCCGCGCCGTTGGTGGAGAGCCGGTGGTTGGCGCGGAAGTTGTACAGCAGCCGGTCGACATCGACGAACCGCAGGTAGTTCTGCGTACGGTTCTGGTTGTCCAGCCACCGGCTTGCGGTGAGCCGGACCTGGCCGAGTTCGAAGGGGTGCGCGGAGACTCCGATGTCGGCCCTCGCGGGGGGTATGGCCGCGTGGGCGGGAGAACTGCCGATGAAGGATCCGGTGGCAGAGGCGGCGGCGGTGGCCCCGGCCATTTGCATGAGGCGCCGTCTGCTGACGGAGGAAGACATCTTGCACCACCCTTTCGGTGACGAGACAGGGATTGCTTGGTCGTTGATGTGTGGGCTCACATGTCCGGCGGTCGGGTGCAGCACGTCACGGGCCGGCAAGGCGGCAGCGCGGCTCGGCCAGAGGTCCGAGGCCCAGAGGGGTATCGGCCCCATCGATCCGCTCCACGACACATGGGATGGATTAACGGATATGAACGTTGCTTGTGTCTAGTCTTGCGGCGCAAGTTCCATACTCATTACCGGATGAGCGTCCGATCAGCACCGTGACAGCCAAGCCAGACATTGGATGTGTCGAGCAGGAGTGTGAGGAGTGCGACCGCACCCAGACCAGTGCCAACATTCCGGCGTCGCGGTGCCCGGCACGCGCGTCTGCCGCGTTGTCGTCGGTGACCGACCGCGGAGAAGGCGGCAGCGTCCGGTCGTACGACGGCCAGCCCCCGCCGGCCGGAAGCCGATCGTCGCTGTTGGAGGCGGACTACGGTCGTGCCATGAAGAGGCCTGCGGATGACGAGGCTGTGCTCGGCGTGGTGGGAACCGTCGTCTACAGGCTGGCGCGACGCGAGGACGACGAGGCTCTGGCGGGGCTGGACGGGTCGTTCACAACGGATTCCGTGTTCGAAGTGACCGTGGCGGGCGGCGAGTTCAGGATCCGTGAGACGCCGGTGGCCCCTCCGGTCCACAAGACCTTCCCCGATGAGGACGGCAGTGACGATGATGACGGCGATCCCGAGCTCAGCCGAACGGTTGTCGCCTTCGACGGGGATGAGTTGTGTGGATTCATCGAGACCTCCTTCGATCCGTGGAACGCACGGCTGACCATCTGCGACATCGAGGTCGCACCGGCGTGGCGGGGCAAGGGAGTTGGGCGCACCCTGATGAATCACGCCTTCGACTGCGCGAAGGAGCTCGGGGCGAGGCATGTGTGGCTCGAGGTCACCAATATCAACGCTCCCGCAGTCCGTGCCTATCTCCGTATGGGGTTCACCTTCTGCGGTCTGGACACCACGCTCTACGACGGCACCGCCTCGACCGGCGAGCAGGCTCTCTTCATGTCAAGGCGGGTGCGCTGACCCGCTGAGCCCCTCATGCCCCGTGCTCGGCCGAGCGACGGAGGAAAGTTTCATGGACATCCCGGGGCGCGAAGCCGACTCTGAAGCGTGCGCGTCGAAGCGCATCGACGGTGCCATCGCCCCCAATGGGGCCGTCATTGCGCCAAGAACAGAAAGTTTCTCGCTGTACAGGCCCTTGTTTCGCACGAAACTCGTCCGTTACCTTCGCCTGCCAGGTGAAGCGCTTCGACAGCTCTGCCAAGGGAAGGCCGCCGCCATGAGTCATGAGTTGAACCGCAGAAGCTTCGAAGCACTTCCGGACCGGTGTGCTCACTGGGCGATCAAGGGCTGGTCAATGACCAGGAAGGAACCTCGACACACCCATGGTGACCATCTTCGACGTGGTGAGACACGCGGGTGTCTCGTCCAGCACGGTCAGCTACGTCCTCAACGGCACACGACGGATCTCCGAAGCGACCCGGGGCCGCGTCCTGCGCTCAGTGGCGGAACTGGGCTTCCACCCCAACGCCGGGGCCAGGACGCTGGCCGGCCGCCGCTCGCACATCATCGCGCTGGTGATGCCGCTGCATCGCGGCGTGTACGTCCCGATCATGACGGAGATCGCCATCTCCGTCACGACGACGGCACGGCGGCACGGCTACGACGTCCTGCTGGTCACGAACGATGAGGGCCCCGAGGGAGTGCGGCGCGTCGCGGCGAGCGGGCTGGCCGACGGCGTGATCCTCATGGACGTCGAACTGGACGACCAGCGCATCCCGGCGTTGCGCGCCCAGGGCACGCAGGCCGTGCTGATCGGCCTGCCCGACGACCCGCACGGACTGTCCTGCGTCGACCACGACTTCGCCGCCGCCGGCGCCCTGTGCGCAGAGCACCTCGCCGACCTCGGCCACCGGGAGATCGCCTTCATCGGCTACGGCTCCGGCGTCTACCAGCGGCACGCCGGATACGCCGAACGTACCCTCACGGGCTTCCGCGAGCGCGCCGGGCAGCGCGGTCTGCGCTTCCTCGACCGACCCTGCGAGGGCACGTACGAAAGCACCGCCGGGACCCTCGCCCGCATCGTCGCCGACCGCCCACGCACCACCGGCTTCGTGGTGCAGAACGAGGCGGCGATCGGCCCGCTGCTCAGCCTGCTGCACAGCAGCGGGCGGTCCGTGCCCGAGGACGCCTCGGTGGTGGCCCTGTGCCCGGAGCAGCTCGCCGAGCAATACGCGCCCGCCCTCACCGCCGTGTCCGGCCCGACGCGGGAACTGGGCCGCGTGGCGGTCGACCAGATGATCCGCCGGCTGACCGACGCGCGGCGCGGCGCGCAACCCGAGGACGAACGGCCTCTGCTCACACCCACCCTGACGCCTCGCCAGAGCACAGCTCGCCTCTCCGTACCCAAGGAGCCGTCATGACGGCACGCAGTATCACCGACCGCCTGGGCGGCCTCGCCTTCGGCGGGGACTACAACCCCGAGCAGTGGGACGAGCCGGTCTGGAAGGAGGACGACGAGCTCATGCGCCGGGCCAGGGTCAACCTGGCCACGGTGGGCGTCTTCTCCTGGGCCCTGCTCGAACCGGAGGAGGGACGCTACGACTTCTCCTGGCTGGACGCCCACATCGATCGCCTGCACACGAACGGCGTGGCCGTCGACCTCGCCACCCCGACGGCCTCCCCGCCGCCGTGGTTCACCCTGGCGCACCCCGACGCGCTCGCGGTCAGGGCCGACGGCACCCGCCTCGTCCACGGCAGCCGCGACACCTACTGCCTCGCCGCCCCCGCCTACCGCAGCGCGGCCCGCCGTATCGCCTCCGCCCTGGCAGAACGGTACGGCGACCACCCCGCGCTCGCGCTGTGGCACGTGCACAACGAGTACGGCACGCTCTGCTGGTGCGACCACGCGGCCGCGGCTTTCCGGGTGTGGCTGCGCGCCCGCCACGGCTCGCTGGACGCCCTCAACGAGGCGTGGGGCACGGCCTTCTGGAGCCAGCGCTACTCCTCCTGGGAGCAGGTGCTGCCCCCGCGCGCGACGCAGTGGCACAAGAACCCCGGCCAGGCGCTGGACTTCCACCGGTTCTGGTCGGACGAGATCATCGCCGCCTTCCGGGAGCAGCGCGACGCGATCCGCGCCCACAGCGACCGGCCGGTGACGACCAACCTGATGCTCCCCGCCTACCAGAACGTGGACCTGTGGGCCTTCGCCCGCGAACTCGACGTCGTCACGTCCGACCAGTATCCGAGCGCACCGGGCCTGGACGCCGCCGCCGACGCCGCCTTCCACGCCGACCGCACTCGCTCCCTGGCCGGCGGCCGCCCCTGGCTGCTGATGGAGCAGGGCACCAGTACCGTCTACGACGGCGACCAGGTACTCGGCAAGGACCCCGGGGAGATCCTGCGCCACACCCTCGGCCACATCGCGCGCGGTTCGGAGGGCGCCCTGTTCTTCCAGTGGCGGCAGTCCCGGGCCGGCGCCGAGACGTGGCACTCGGCGATGGTCCCGCACGCGGGGCCCGACAGCCGTGTCTTCCGCGAGGTCACGCGGACTGGTGAAGCGGTCGCCCGGCTCGGCGAGCTGGCGGGATCGACGGTCACCGCGTCCGTGGCCGTGCTGGACGACCCGGACGCCTGGTGGGCGCTCGGCGTGGACGGTCTGCCCTCCTCCCGCCTCGACTACCACGCGGTACTTGTACGGGCGCACCGGGCGCTGTGGGACGCGGGCGCCACCGTCGACTTCACCCACCCGGAGCACGAGTTGAGCCACTTCCGGCTCGTCATCGCCCCGGCCCTTTTCCTGCTGTCCGACAAGGGCGCCGAGAACCTGCGCCGTTACATCGCCGGCGGCGGGACGCTCCTCGTCCAGCACGCGAGCGGATACGTCGACGACCGTATGCACGCCCGCCTCGGCGGCTATCCGGCGGGACCGCTGCGTGAGGCGCTGGGCATCCGCGTCGAGGAGTACCGGCCGCTGCGGCAGGACGAGCGGATCGCCCTGTCGGACGGGTCGTACGGCACTGTCTGGAGCGAGTCCCTGCACTGCGAGGGTGCTCAGACACTCGCCGCCTACACCCACGGCATGCTCGCAGACAGCCCGGCACTCACCCGGCACCGCTTCGGCACCGGGCAGGGCTGGTATCTCTCGACCCGCCTGGACGACGCCGACTACGGCGCCCTGGTCGGCCGGCTGCTCAAGGAGGCCGGCATCGAGCCGGAGCCGCCGGGTCTGCCGGCCGGTGTCGAAGCCGTCACCCGGCACGCAGCCGACGGCCGCCGCTGGCACGTCCTGATCAACCACACCGCGGACACCGTGCCGCTGCCGGAGCCCGCCCACGAGCTGCTCACCGGCACCACAGCCCACGAACTGCCGCCCGGCGGCTGCGCCGTCCTGCGCGGCCACTGACCTGGAAAAGGACAGCATGGAAAACGAACAGCGGAGCTTCCGCTGGGGTCACGAGGCCCTACAACTCCACTTCGTCCTCGACGACGACGGCAGCGCCCGCCTGACGCATCTCGGACTGCCCGGCGAAGCGGGCAGCGACCCCCGTGCCGCCCTTCCTCTGGTGGAGGTGACGGCCGCGGGTCACGGCCGGGGCTGGTCGGGCAGCCGCCTGATCGGGACCGCTCTCGGCGGGCGTCTGCGCCACCGGACCCACCACGCGACCCGCGACGGCGACTGGCACACGCTGACCGTCCACCTCCACGACCCGGAAACCGGACTGGTCGCGGAGGTGACCTACCGGTCACCGGACGGCGTGCCCGTACTCCGCAGCGAGGTGACCCTGCGCAACGAAGGGCAGACCACGCTGCACCTGGAGTCGGTCAGCTCGCTCGCGGTGGGCTGCCTCACCTCGCCGGACCCGGCAGCCCTCGACGCCGCCGACCTGCTGTGGGCGGACAACGACTGGCTCGCCGAATGCCGCTGGCAGCGACAGCCGATGCGCCGGACCACACCCGACCCCAGCGGACGCGTGAAGTACGGGCACGGCAAGGCCGGCTTCGAACTGACCGGACAGGGCACCTGGTCCAGCTGCGGACACCTGCCCATGGGCGGCCTCACGGACCGCCACTTCGGCCGCACCTGGATGTGGCAGATCGAGCACAACGGCGGGGGCTGGCGCTGGGAGTGCCAAGAGCACGACAACGCTGCCTACGCGGCACTGTTCGGTCCCACCGACACCCACCACGGCTGGCGGCATCCCCTGGAACCCGGCGCCGCCTTCCGCACCGTACCCGTGGCCCTGTCCTACAGCGCCGACGGCGGCCCCGACGCCGCGTTCGCCGCGCTGACCCGCTACCGCCGCGCCCAACGCCGCCCGCATCCCGACCACCGGGGTCTGCCCGTCATCTTCAACGACTACATGAACTGCCTGATGGGAGACCCCACCACCGACAAGCTGCTGCCGCTCATCGACGCGGCGGCCGAGGCCGGCGCCGAGTACTTCGTCATCGACGCCGGCTGGTACGACGACAGTGATGGCTGGTGGACCAGCGTCGGCGCCTGGGAACCATCCGCCTCACGTTTCCCCGGCGAGAAGGGGATCCACGAGGTGCTGGACCGTATCCGCGAACGCGGCATGGTGCCCGGCCTGTGGCTGGAGCCGGAAGTCATCGGCGTCCACAGCCCCATGGCCAAGTCCCTGCCCGACGAGGCGTTCTTCCGCCGCGACGGCGTCCGCCTCGTGGAGTCCGGCCGGCACCACATGGACCTGCGCCACCCCGCCGCCCGCGCCCACCTGGACCAGGTCGTGGACCGCCTGGTCGGCGAGTGGGGCGTCGGCTACCTCAAGCTCGACCACAACATCGACCCCGGCTCCGGCACCAGCGCCCACCCCGGCGAGACCCCGGGCGCCGGCCTGCTCGGCCACAACCGCGCCCACCTGGACTGGCTCGACGGCATCCTGGACCGCTATCCGCACCTGGTGGTGGAGAACTGCTCCTCGGGCGGCATGCGCTGGGACCACGCCCTGCTGTCGCGGCTGCAGTTGCAGTCCACCAGCGACCAGCAGAACCTCAACCTCTACGCGCCCATCGCGGCCTCCGCACCCACCGCCGTCACCCCCGAGCAGGGCGCCGTCTGGGCCTACCCGCAGCCGGAGGACTCACTCGACGAGGTCGCCTTCACCATGGCGAGCGGCCTCCTCGGCCGCATCCACCTCTCCGGCCGCCTGCCGGAGCTGGGGCCCGAGGCCCTCGCCCTCGTCCACGAGGCGGTCGCCGTGTACAAGGCCATCCGCGCCGACCTGCCGCAAGCCGTGCCGTCCTGGCCCCTGGGGCTGCCCGGCTGGGACGACCCCTGGATCGCTCTCGCCCTGCACACCCCCACCACCACCTACCTCACCGTCTGGCGCCGCCCGGGCGGCGCGGCCACCACCACCCTCCGGCTGCCCGAACGGGCGGACGGCGGCGCAGCCCGTGTCGAGGTGCTGTACCCCACCGCACGTGAGGCCGTTGCCGTCTGGAACCCGGACACCGTCGACCTCACCGTGACCCTGCCCACCGCGCCCTCCGCGGCGCTGCTCCGCATCACCCGCACGGAGCCGGACGCTCCCTGAGCGCCGTCTCTGCAGCCACCCGATGAAAGGACGACCAAGGGTGCCCGCTCAGAACCAGCCCGCCCGCGTGACCAACCCCGTGCTCCCCGGGTTGCACCCCGACCCGAGCATCTGCCGGGTCGGCGACGACTACTACCTCGCCTGCTCCAGCTTCGAGTACTTCCCCGGCGTACCCCTCTTCCACAGCCGTGACCTCGTGCACTGGCGGCAGATCGGCAACGTACTGGACCGTCCGGAGCAGTTGCGCCTGCCGGCCGACATGCCGTCCTCGGACGGCATCTACGCCCCCACCCTGGGAGGGGCGTGCCGTCCCCGTTCCGCGCCCCCGGCGCCCCATCACTGATGAGGACGTCATCCGCCGGAACGGCGACGACCATGGGTTCTCTTCCACGCCGACGCTCTGAGCGAGCCGTTTTTCCGGGATGTCCCGCCCGAGCAGCGGGCTGTGGCTATGCGCGGCGTCGTCGACAAACTGCTGCGCGCCTCGACCAAGGGCACGGTGAGCATCGACCCCGGCGCCATCACGGTCACCGGTCAGAAGGTGACCCTGACCTTCACGCCCGACCGCGCCATGGTCCGGACCCTCAACCCGCCACAGCCAGGTCACAGCACCCCGGCCCGCTATCGGGCGGACCGCTGGCGCTTGCCCCGCCCGAGGCCGCGGAACCCGTCAGCAGCGTCGAGCGAGCCCGCCGGATGAGGCACTCATCGTCGGGCCGTGGCTCTCCTGGGGAAGCCCTTCTGTGTGCGCCGGACGGGGACTGAAGGGAGGGCCGGAACTGAGCTGCGTGTAGCGGCTGGCTCTACAGCTCGTGGTGCGACGGTTACGCGACAGCGTGGTCGGGGTGGTCGGGGTGACCGTCCCAGTCGGCCGCGACGTCGCGCATCTGCTGAATGAGCCGACCGGCCTGGTCGTCATCACCTCGTGCGACAGCCTGGGCATGGTCCTGAACCAGTGAGTGGGCGGCATGCCAGTCGGCATGGTAGGCGTTGAGGCCCTCGGGATACTCCGCGTGCATCCGTTCGTCGAGCCGGTCGTCGATGAACGCCCACCACCGGGCTCCAGTGTGCAACCCATCAGCGGATGCTCCACTTCATCAACCGCGCCAGTCACGGGCACGAGCCAGGCGTCCGGGGCACTGTAGCGAGGACCGCGCCCCTCCGAGGCGGGTCCGCGGACTACGGCTCAGTGAGTCATGGGTGTGTCCCGCCGGGCTGCCGGGAAGTCCGCGGGCTGCCAAGTGGCGCTGCGGTCGGTGGACTTGAGCAGCCCGTCGTGCCGGGTGCCGAGCCATAGGGTGTCACTGTCGCGCGGGTCGACGAGCAGGCGCTCACCGCATCCCCGCCCGTCCTCGTTGCCGCCCAGCTTCACGGTGAGGTCGGTGCGCTTCCAGGTGGCCCCGCGGTTGTCGGACCGCAGCACGGCCCCGTTGCCGGCCCAGGACTGCGTGTACGCGCCGAGGGCCAGGTACACCCGGTTCGGGTGGGCCGGGTCGACGGCCATGGCCTCGACCCCGAGCAGGTTCCAGTCGTCCGAGCCGAGGTGATCGGTCAGCGGGATCCAGCGGTCGGTCCGGTCGTCCCAGCGGTAGGCGCCGCCGATGTCGGTGCGGGCGTAGGCGAGGCCGCGGCAGGAAGGGTGGAAGAGGACGCCGGTGACGAATCCGGTGCCGCCCTGACGACGTTGCGCCAGCGGTACGCCCGGCCGGCGGTGGCAGCGGGTTCGGCGGCGTGAGCGTGCCCCGCGAAGGAGGGGACGGTGGTGAGCGCGGCGGCGGCCGCGGTCCCGGCGAGAACGGCACGCCTACTCAGGCGGGACGCGTGCATGACACATACCTCATTCTGTGAAAGGAAGGGGGGAGATCTGCCTAGGGGCGCGAGGAACTGCGCGACCAGCCACGACGGATCCGCAGCCCGGAAGACCCGCGGAAGCTCCCGCTCACGCCACCCGCTCGGGCTTCAGCCCTTGATGGCCCCCGTGAGCATGCCCTTCTTGAAGTGCCGCTGGACGAAGGGGGAGGCGACGGCGACGGGGATCAGGGCGAGCACCATGACCGCCATCTGCAGTCCCAGCGAGGAAAGTTGACCGGTGCGAACCGCATATGAGAGGCCGGTGGGGGCCTCCGTGTTCTTCTGGACCAGCTGGATGAGCACATTCTGCAGCGGCATCATCTGCTGGTCGGTGAGGTAGATGGAGGCGTTGAACCAGGCGCTCCAGTAGCCGACTGCGTAGAACAGGGAGATGACGGCCAGCACGGCACGCGACAGCGGCATGATGATGGTCAGCAGGATGCGCAGGTCACTGGCCCCGTCGATGCGGGCGGACTCGGTGAGTTCGGGAGAGATTCCCATGAAGAAGGCCCGCAGCACGAGGATGTTGAAGACGCTGACCGCGCTCGGCAGGATCAAGGACAGGTAGGTGTCGGTGAGGCCCAGCGACTGCACCAGCAGGTACGTCGGAATGAGCCCGGCTCCGAAGAACATGGTCGCCATCATGACCATCAGGAAGAACCGGTGCCCCAGACTGCCCGGCCTGGACAGTCCGTAGGCCGCGAGTACCGACACCGTCATCGAGAACAGCGTGCCGAAGAGCGTGACGCCGACCGACACCATGATCGCCCGGCTGACCTGGCCGCCGCTGAGCAGTTCGGTGTAGTTGACGAAGGTGATGCCCTGGGGGATCACGACGAGGCCGCCGACCCGGTCGATCACCGGTTTCGGGGAGAGGCTGGTGACGATCACGATCCACAGCGGTCCGAGGACCCCGAGACAGCACAGGGCCAGGAAGCCGCTCTTGGCGATCAGTCCCGCCTTGCTGGGCGGCTCCTCCCACACGGGGCGGGCGGGAGCCTTAAGGCTGCGGATGAGCGTCGTGTTGAGGCTCATTTCTTGTACACCCCCTGCTCGCCGAGCAGGTGCGCGACCTTGTTCGCACCCAGGACGAGGCAGACTCCGATGACTCCCTTGACGAGGCCGACCGCGGCCGCGTAGCTGAAGTCGCCGTTCTGGATACCCACGTTCCACACGTACGTGTCGAGGACCTCGCTGGCCCCGGCACCGACCGCCCACCGCTGGAGCAGGAACTGCTCGAATCCCACGCTCAGCGCGTCGCCCACCCGCAGGACGAGCAACAGCGCGATCACCGGGCGCAGCGCGGGCAGCGTGACATGCCACATGCGTCGCCAGCGCCCCGCGCCGTCCATGGCGGCGGCCTCGTACAGGTCGGTGCTGACCGCGGACAGGGCGGCGAGGAAGACAATGATCCCCCAGCCGGCGTCCTTCCACACGGCCTGCCCGATGACCAGAAACTTGAACAGGTCCGCGTCGGTCATCAGGTCGAAGCCGCTCCACCCGTGCTTCTCCAGGGTCTGCGCGATGATGCCCGCGCCGCCGAGGATCTGCTGGAAGACGGTGACCACGAGGACCCACGAGAAGAAGTGCGGCAGATACAGGATCGCCTGTGCCACGGCCCGCACCCGGGGCCGGATCACGCTGTTGATGACCAGCGCGAGGGCGATGGGGATCGGGAAGAACAGCACCAGTTGCAGCACGAACAGCACGATGGTGTTCTTCGTGGCGCTCCAGAACAGCGGGTCGTCCAGCATCCGCGAGAACTGCTCCACGCCGACCCAGGGGCTGTGGAAGATCGCCGTGATGCCGTTGCTGGAGACGTACGGGTCGTAGTCCTGGAAGGCGACGACGTTGCCGAGCAGCGGGACGTAGTTGAAGAGCAGGAGCAGGAGGATGACGGGCAGCGTCATCAGGATGAGCGTGCGGTCGCGGCGCCACCGGACCCGGAAGGGAACCTTTCCGGCCTTTCCGGCCCTGCGCGTCACGCTCTCCTTCACGGTGGCCGCGGCGACCGCGGCCGTCGGTTCCTCGACGGCCGCGGGGGGACGTGTCCCGTCGGGCCTGCTTCCGGCCGTGAGGGACATCAGTTGCCACTGCCGTTCTTGTCGAGGAGCTGCTTGTACCAGTCGCGCAGCTTGTCGCCGCCGGAGGACTTCCAGGTGGAGATGGCCTGCTGCACGTCGGACAGCTTCTTGTGGCCGCGCACGAAGTCGATCTCCAGCTGCTCGAACTGGCTGGAGAGGGTGGCGTAGCGGGTTGGCTCGACGATGTTCATGCCGTACGTGGACGTCTTCTTCATGAAGGCACCCTGCCGCTGCTGCCACTCGACCTGCTTGCGGGCGATCTCGGGGAAGTCGGGGTGGGCGGTGAAAGGAGCCGGGGCCGCCAGCAGCGCCCAGGCGCTGTTCACCTCCTGGATACCCCGCTCGTTCTTGACCGGTACGCCGTCCTTGACGGTGTAGTGGGTGCCCTCGACGCCGTATTCGACGAACATCCGCTCCTTGGTGCCGTAGGGCGCTGCCGCGAAGTTGGCGGCGGCCAGCGCGTTCTCGACCGTCTCCTTCGAGGCGCCCTTGCGGATCATCGACCAGATGCCGGCGGGCTGGGCGGCGTACAGCGTCGGGTTGCCGCCGTCGGCGCCGAAGTAGTCCATGCCCTCGATCTGGAAGTCCGGGTTGGACTGAGCCTGTTCGACGGTCTTGCCCCACCAGTCGGCCCCGTTGCCGTTGTAGACCAGGACCTGCCCGGCGGTGAACCGCTGGCCCGGGTCGCCCGTGTTTGCTTTGTCGTCGGGATGAACCACACCCGCGGCGAACAGCTTGCGGACCCACTCCAGGGATTCGAGGTACTCAGGATGCTCGATGCGGTTCGTCAGCTTGCCGTCGTCCTCGATGTTCCAGCCGAGCGTCCCGGAGGGCAGGACACCGAAGATGCCCGCCGAGCTCCACCTCATGTCACCACAGGCCCACACCTTGGCCTTGGCGCTGGTGGCCTCCTTGGCCCAGCTGAGGAACTCATCGGCCGACTTGGGGACGGTGTAGCCCCTCTTGTCGAAGATGTCCTTGCGGTAGTAGGGCGTGATGAAGCTCGCGGGAGCGGCGGGCATCGGGATGCCGCGCAGCGCGCCTCCGAAGATGCTCATGCGCCAGGAGTCGGACGGGATCGCGGCCAGGTTCGGGTACTTCTTGACCTTGTCGCCCGCCAGGTAGGGGCCGAGGTCCATGAACTTCGCGGTGACCGCGTTCGAGATCTTGCCGACCAGTTCCCAGCCGGGCACGACCACCATGTCGGGTATGGAGCTGGAGGCGAGGACGGCGCCGAGTTTCTCACCATAGGTGTTGCCGTCCTGGTTCTGCCAGGTGATCTTGGTGCCCACCGTGGCGTCGAGTGCCGTGTAGTACGCGCACCCGGGCTTCGGCGGGGTTCCCCAGAACGGGGACATGACCTTGAGGGGAGCGCCGGTGCCGAGCTTTTTCGGGACCGAGGTGGCGAGGGTCGCGAGGTCGACCTTGCTGGTGTAGCCGGCCGACGAGCCGTTCTTCGACGGAAGGTCCGGCTTGGCGATCGTGCTGGCGACGTAGGTGGGGAGCAGCTTGTCGGCTGCCTTCCCCGATGTGGCCCCTTCGCGCTTCCCGCTGTCCGAACCGCCGCAGGCGGTGAGCAGCGGCATTCCTCCCGCCACCGCTGCGGTGGCGACCGCCGTGGAGGCGAGGAAGCTTCTCCGGCTGGGTCCGGCGGAGGCGGCGTTCGGCGTCATTGCGTCAACCCTTCATGGCACACACCCGGCGGAAGGCCGTCGGCTGCGGTGTGGTGACTGGGACTGGCTGAGCTGAAAATGGACATCCAATGACTACGACGCGGTTCGCCGTCGAAGCGCTTCGATGTTGCTGCGAGGTTAAGTGAACGCCCAGGGGCGCACAAGAGTCGCTGCCAAGATTCCTGTGAGGCACAGAGGGGACTATCCGTATGTCCTGCTTGATGTAACAGCGTTGATCTCTTGACACCCGCCCCGGTGGCGAATGAGCATCGAAGCGCTTCGAAAGCACTTACTTCTCCATCTCAAGGGGATCCCACGTGTCCGCACACCGGCCGCACACACCAGCTCCTTTCCGCGATCCGCAGCTGCCGTTCGCGAAGCGCATCGACGACCTTCTGTCGCGGCTCACCCTCGACGAGAAGATCGGGTTCCTGCACCAGTACGTCCCGGCCGTGGAGCGCCTGGGCATCGCCGCGTTCCGTACCGGCCAGGAGGCGCTGCACGGCGTGGCGTGGATGGGTCCGGCCACGGTGTTCCCGCAGGCGGTGGGTCTGGGCGCGACCTGGAACACGGATCTCGTCCGACGGGTCGGCGAGGCGGTGTCCAAGGAGGTCCGGGCGATGCGCGCCCGCGACGACCGTGTGGGCCTGAACGTGTGGGCCCCGACCGTCAACCTGCTGCGCCACCCGCTGTGGGGCCGCAACGAGGAGGGCTACTCGGAGGACCCCAAACTCACCTCCGCCATCGCCACCGCCTACACCCACGGCCTGCGCGGCGAGCACCCGACGTACTGGCGCACCGCACCCGTCCTGAAGCACTGGCTCGCGCACAACAACGAGACGGACCGCGACATCACGTCCTCCTCGGTGCGTCCGCGTGTGCTGCACGAGTACGACCTGAGCGCCTTCCGCGACACCGTCGAGGCCGGCGCCGTGGCCGGGGTCATGCCGGCCTACAACCTGGTCAACGGCCGCCCCAACCACGTCTCCCCGTACCTGCGCGAGCACCTGCGCACCTGGACCGAGGAGGACCTGCTGGTCTGCTCGGACGCGGGGGCGCCGTCCAACCTGGTCGACTCCGAGCACTACTTCGACACCCACGAGGAGGCCACCGCCGCCTCCCTGCTGGCCGGCGTCGACAGCTTCACCGACCACAACACCGACAGCACCCAGATCACCGCGCGGGTCCGCGGTGCCCTGGAGCGGGGCCTGCTGACCGAGGCGGACATCGACACCGCCGTGCGCCGCCAGCTCTCGGTCCGTTTCCGCCTGGGCGAGTTCGACCCGGAGCACGACCCGCACGCGCTCACCCACGACTTCGACACCCCCGCCCACCGGGCCCTCGCCCAGGAGACGGCCGAGCAGGCCGTCGTGCTACTCAAGAACGACGGCGGGCTGCTGCCGCTCGCGCCCGCCACCCGGATCGCGGTGGTCGGCCTGCTCGCCGACGAGTGCAAACTCGACTGGTACAGCGGCACCCTCATCCACCGTTCCACACCCCTGGAGGGCCTGTACGAGCGGTTCGGCACCGAGCAGGTGCAGTTCGCGGAGGGCGTCGACCGCATCCGGCTCAAGACATCGGCCGGATCCTTCCTGCACGTCCCCGCGACGGACGCCGACGACGAGGTGCGCGGCGCCGAGGGCGCCCTGGACCCGGCCCTGCTGACGGGCCGCACCGACCTGCCCCCGCTGACCACCGACGCAACCGGCACGGAGTTCGCCCTCGTCGACTGGGGCGAGGGCGTGCTCACGCTGCGCGCACCCGACGGCCGCTACCTCTCGGTCGCCGAGGACGGCTACGTGCGCGCCTCCGCCGACCAGCCCGGAGGCTGGTTCGTCCAGGAAACCTTCCGCCTGGAACCCCACGAGCACGGGCACCTCTTGCTGCACATCGGAACCGGTCGCCATGTCTCTGTCGCCGCCGACGGCCTCAAGGTTGCCGAAGGGAACGAAGAGATCTTCAAAATCGTCGTCGTCGAAAGCGGCGTGGACGCGGTGAACAGGGTCGCCGAGCGGGCGGACGTGGTGCTGGTGGTCGCGGGCAACGACCCGCACATCCATGGCCGCGAGACCGAGGACCGCACGACCCTGGCCCTCCCCGCCCACCAGGAACGCCTCCTGCGCGCCGCCCGCACCGCCAACCCCAACACCGTCCTCGCACTCGTGTCGGCGTACCCGTACGCGATCGATCACGCGGAGGTGCCGGCGCTGCTGTGGACGGCACACGGCGGCCAGGCGGCCGGCACCGCCCTGGCCCGCATCCTGGCCGGGGACGTCTCCCCTGCCGGCCGCCTCCCCCAGACCTGGTACGCCGACGACTCCGACCTGCCCGACCTCCTCGACTACGACGTGATCGGCAGCCGCCAGACCTACCTCTACTTCGAAGGCACACCGCTCTTCCCCTTCGGCCACGGCCTGTCGTACGCGTCGTTCTCCTACGAAGGCCTCACGACCCGAGTCGAGGACGGGACACTGCACGTGTCCTTCACGGTCGCCAACACCGGTGACGTCACCGCGGACGAGGTCGCCCAGCTCTACACCCGGGCCATGGACCCGTCGGTGCCACGGCCCCGCAGGGAACTGGCCGCGCACCGGCGTGTGACGCTCGCGCCCGGCGAGGTCACGGAGATCGCCTTCCGGGTGCCGGAGTCGGCGTTCGCGTTCTGGGACGTGGCGCAGGGACGTCAGCGGGTGGCGCCCGGCCTCTACGAGATCCTCGTCGGAGCATCCAGCGAGGACATCCGTCTGACCGAGACCATCGACCTCGACGGCGAGCCGTCCGTCCCCCAGCCGGTCATGGTGGGCGGCCTGGACGCGGTGGACTTCGACGAGCAGAGCGACACGGAGATCGTGGACCGCACGAAGACATCGGGTGACTCCGTCGCCCCGGTGGCCGGCCGCAGGGGCGAGTTGCTGTTCCGTGACTGTGACTTCGGAAAGGGGGCTGCCGGGATCACCATGGAGGCCGCGGGTGAGGGCACGGTCGAACTCTCGCTGGGTGACGGTCCCGTCCTGGCCGTGCTCACGCTTTCCCCGGCTACGGCCGGGCCCTACGACTACGCCACGGTGAACGCCCCCGCCGTCGTGGCGGCCGGTGTGCACGACGTCCGCCTGGGGCTGCGTGGCCCGGTGCGGCTCGCGCGCGTCGCCTTCACCGTCTGAGGTCCGCCTCGACGCCACGGGTATGGGAGTCGATGCGCAGCAGTCCGGCACCGAAAGACTTCGGTGCCGGACTCGGCTTCGCCCGGGGCGGCTCAACTCCTCACAGCATGGCACCGGGTGTGCCGGAGACCGGCGCCGGGCTCGTTGTCGGCCTGCCGACCTGCCGGCCTGTTTCCGGTGCCACGGTGGCGGATGTCAGCGGGCCTCCGCGGCAGCCCCCGGTGCGGCGGCGAGGACGCGGACGTCCCAGGCACCGAGCCGCACGGGCGTACCGGCCGGGACCACGCTGCCGTCCAGGGCGTCGGTCAGGTCCACCGGCGCCTGGGCGGTGGCCGGCTGCCAGCTCCAGTTGTGGACGACATGGACGCGCCGGCCGTCGGGGGCCGCGCCGGTGGCGACGGTGACCGAGTCCGGCAGGTCCTGCCAGCCACTGCACGGGGAGGGCGCGAGCCACGCGGCGAGCGCGCGGGCCAGATCGCGGCCGGGCACGGTGCCCACGCACGTGACGCGGCCCGCGCCGTGACGGCGGGTGGTGACGGCGGG
Organism: Streptomyces spinoverrucosus; assembly: GCF_006539505.1. GTDB lineage: Bacteria > Actinomycetota > Actinomycetes > Streptomycetales > Streptomycetaceae > Streptomyces > Streptomyces spinoverrucosus. Next base: position 21,717 of record NZ_BJND01000025.1, on the reverse strand, counting down.
CCAGCGCCCGAAGTGCGGGTGGTCGTACTCGGCGAGGACGTCGGCGTCCTCGACGGCCAGGCCCTCCACCCAGCGGGTGGCCACCGCGTCGGCGGGCAGCTGGAGCGGGCTGTCCGGCGCGGCGCGCAGCGGCAGGTCGGCGTGCAGGTTGCTGAACTCGTCGTACCGGACGCCCGCGGCCTTCACCAGGCGTGCCGGTGTCACCTCGTGGCGTGCCCGCGCCTCGTGGTCGCCGTAACCGGTGCGGGGACCGAGGACGAGGTGGCCGCCCGCCTCCGCGTAGGCGCCGAGCCAGTCGAGCGTCCCGTCGTCCGCCACGTACAGCGCGGGGGCGATGAGTACGGGGTGCAGCTCGGCGGCCGACTCCGGTGGCAGCCCCGGGCGTTCGCCGCGCGGATCGTGCAGCTGGCGGGCGTGCAGGATCCGTACCTGGCGCCCCGCCTCGAACGCGCCCCGGTAGAACGGGTCGAAGATGCCCTCGTAGGCACCCGCGTCCGGACCGCCGTCGGGGGCGGCGAGCGGTGGGTTCTTGCGCATCAGCCACTTGCTCGGCGCCGAGTACAGCATCGCGATGTCGGCGTCCGGTGTGATGCCGGCGACCAGGTCTCCGGCCCGCTCGAACTCGGCGCCCAGTCGGGCGAGTTCGCCGTACGCTCGCCCCGGTCGTCCGCTGTGCGGGAGGATTCCGCCCCAGTACGTCTCGGCACCGAAGTGCAGTGTGTGCCAGTGCCAGTACTCGATCATGCGGGCCCCGCGTGCGACCAGCGCCCAGGCGGCCTGCCGCCACTGTCCGTCGAAGGCGGGCCGGTTGTCCGAAGGGCCGCCGATGGCCTGGGCGTTGGTCTCCGTGATGAGGAACGGCTCCTGGCGCGAGGAGTAGATCCGGTCGGCGCTCTGGTGCAGTGCCCACGCGCCGTAGGCCATCCACTGCTGCGGCAGCTTCTCGCGCGGCGGCTCGGGCATCGTGAGGCTGTCCTGCATGTCGTAGTACGGGTTGCCCGCGGTGACGTCCAGGCTGTCGGTGAGCTCGTCGTCCTCCAGGCCGGGAGAACCGTAGGCGAGGCAGGTGGTGACGAACTGGTCGGGCCTCGCGTACTCGCGCACGATGCCCGCCTGCCAGGCGATGAACTCGGTGGTCTGACGCGCCTGGAACGCCTGCCAGGCCAGGTCGTACTGCGGCTGCGCGTTGCCCTCCGGGGTCCACAGGTCGGCCCAGGTGGACAGCCGGTGCGACCAGTACACCAGCCCCCACTCGCGGTTGAGGGTCTCCACATCGCCGTATCGCTGCCGCAGGTCGTCGACGAACCGCTGGAAGACACCGTGGTTGTGCGGCAGTCGCGGGCCCGGCTCGTTGTCGACCTGGAAGCCGATGACCGCGGGGTGGCCGGCGTAACGGGCCACGATCGCGCGGATCACCCGCTCCGCGTGGAAACGGAAGGCCGGGTGCGTGATGTCGACCTCCTGCCGGCCGCCCCACGCGGCGCGGCGCCCGGTGGCGTCCTCGGCGGCGATCTCCGGGTACTGCCGGGCCAGCCACGGCGGCACCGCGTAGGTGGGGGTGCCGAGGACGACGGAGATGCCGCGCTCGTGGGCGCCGTCGAGGACGGGTTGCAGCCAGTCGAGTTCGAAGCGGCCGTTCTCCGGTTCCCAGGTGGACCAGACCGACTCGCCGACGCGGATGACGGTGAACTTCGCCTCCGTCATGAGATCGAGGTCGGTCTTGAGTCGCTCGTACGGCTGGTACTCGTGGTAGTAGGCGGCGCCGAACATCACGCGCGCGGGCAGAGCGGTCATGCGAAGTCCCCTCTGGAGTCGAAGCGCTTCACTTCGCAATGCAAGCATTGACACCACATCTCATGCAATGGCAGCGTCGAAGCGCTTCACCAACGCGCCCAGGGACAGCCACCGCTACTGGTGCCGGGGCCTGATCACCGCGCACTGTGCGCGGACGGAGGAAACCACTCGATGAAGTTCACCGACGGCTACTGGCTGTCGCGACCGGGCGTCACCGCGCGCTACGCCACCGAGGTCGCGGACGTCCGGGCCGACGAGCACCGAATGACCCTCTACGCGCCGGTGAAGCAGGTGCTCAGCCGGGGCGGCACGCTCAACAGCCCGCTGCTGACCGTCGCATGCTGGTCGCCGGCCGAGGGAGTGATCGGGGTGCGCGCCACCCACCACGCCGGTTCCGTGCGGCGCGGGCCGGAGTTCGCGCTGCCGGGCGCGCAACCGGACGCCGGAAAGGTGCACTGGGACGGCGCCGTGGTCGAGCTCAGATCCGGTGAGCTGTCGCTGCGGGTGGACACCTCCCAGCCGTGGCACCTGGAGTTCACCGCCGACGGGCGAGTGCTGACCTCCGTCGGCGAGCGCGGCACCGGCTTCGTCACAGACGCCGACGGCCGGCACTTCATGCTCGGGCAACTCTCCCTGGATGTAGGGGAGTTGGTATACGGGCTGGGGGAACGGTTCACCCCCTTCGTCAAGAACGGGCAGGTGGTGGACATCTGGCAGGCGGACGGCGGCACCAGCAGCGAGCAGGCGTACAAGAACATCCCCTTCCACCTGACCAACCGCGGTTACGGCGTCTTCGTCAACCACCCGGGCAAGGTCAGTTACGAGGTCGGCTCCGAGTCCGTCGGCCAGGTCCAGTTCAGCGTCGAGGACCAGTCGCTGGAGTTCTTCGTCGTCCACGGCCCGAGCCCGAAGCGGATCCTGGAGCGCTACTCCGCGCTCACCGGCCGCCCCGCCCTGCCCCCGGCCTGGGCGCTGGGCCTGTGGCTGACCACCTCCTTCACCACCGACTACGACGAGGTCACCGTCAACCGCTTCGTCGACGGAATGGCCGAACGCGGCATCCCGCTGAGCGTCTTCCACTTCGACTGCTTCTGGATGCGCGCTTACCAGTGGTGCGACTTCGCATGGGACTCCGACACCTTCCCCGACCCGGCGGGCATGCTGAACAGGCTGAAGCAGCAGGGGCTGCGGATCTCCGCCTGGATCAACCCCTACATCGCGCAGCAGTCGGCGATGTTCGAGGAGGGTATGCGCGAGGGCCACCTGGTGAGGCGCCCGGACGGCAGCGTGTGGCAGTGGGACCTGTGGCAGCCCGGCATGGCGCTGGTGGACTTCACCAACCCGGCCGCGCGCGACTGGTACACCGGCAAACTGAAGACTCTGCTCGACCAGGGCGTGGACTGCTTCAAGACCGACTTCGGCGAGCGCATCCCCACCGACGTCGTCTGGCACGACGGCTCCGACCCCGAGCGGATGCACAACTACTACACCCACCTCTACAACCAGGCCGTCTTCGACCTGCTGCGCACCGAGCGCGGCGAGGGCGAGGCGCTGCTGTTCGCCCGCTGCGCCACGGCGGGCGGCCAGCAGTATCCGGTCCACTGGGGCGGCGACTGCGAGTCCCACTTCAAGGCCATGGCCGAGTCCCTGCGCGGCGGGCTCTCCCTCGGCCTGTCCGGCTTCGGCTTCTGGAGCCATGACATCGGCGGCTTCGAGGGCACCCCGACCCCGGCCGTGTTCAAGCGCTGGGTGCAGTTCGGGCTGCTCTCCTCGCACAGCCGCCTGCACGGCAGCAAGTCGTACCGAGTGCCGTGGGACTACGGCGAGGAGGCTGTCGACGTCACCCGCGAGTTCACCCTCCTCAAGCACCGCCTCGCCCCGTACCTCCAGCGCGCCGCGCAGCAGGCGCACACCGCGGGTACCCCGGTGATGCGCGCCATGGTGCTGGAGTTCCCCGACGACCCGGCCGCCGCCACCCTCGACCGGCAGTACATGCTCGGTGACGACCTGCTCGTCGCGCCCGTCTTCACCGACGACGGCACGGTCGAGTACTACGTGCCGGACGGCACGTGGACCAATGTGCTGACGGGCGCTCAGGTCACCGGCCCCCGCTGGGTCCGCGAGCAGCACGGCTTCCACACCCTGCCGCTGCTGGCCCGCCCGAACTCGGTCATCCCGCTGGCCGCCGACGACCAGCACCCGGTCTCCGCCTGGGCGGACGGCGTCGAGCTGCGGGTGCACGCCTTCGCCGACGGCGCCGAGCGCACCGTGGTGATCCCGAGCACCGACGGCCCCGGTGAGACGGCCCGCTTCCACCTGCGCCGCCGGGGCGGCAGGCTGCACGTGACCACCGACAGCGCGCAGCCGTGGCAGCTGCGCTTCGGCGGCCCGGACGGAACCGTGCACATCCAGCCCGCCGGCACCACGGAGGCCGATGTGCCGTACCCCGCATGATCCGGTGGACCTGCGGCAGCGGCACCAAGCAGCAGTTCCAGCGACGCACCGCATGAAGTGACACGAGACGCGGCGGGCGGTGTCCAGTACCGCCCGCCGCGTCTCATAGCTGCCGCTCAGGCCTCGGTGTTGAGCCGCCCCGAGCGGAAGGGCTCGACGCTGTAGGGCAGTTCGGCGAAACCCGCGTCGGCAAGTGCCTCCGCCAGGCCCGCAAGCGCCGCGATCCGGACGACCAGCGGCGGATCCGCCTCGACGCGGGCGCTGTCGCCGAGGTCGCGGACGCGGAGGTCCGTGACGTCGATTCCGGCCTCGGCGAGCAGCGCCCGTACGGCCGTTTCGGCCCGGTCGACGCGCGCCAGGCGGTAGGGGGTGACCTCGATGCCGTAGCGAACGCGGCTGGCGAGGCAGGGGGTTGCCGGTTTGTTCCAGGTCGGCAGCGACCAGTGCCGGCTGAGTTCGCGCACGTCCTCCTTGCTCAGGCCGGCATCGAGGAGCGGGGTCCGGATGCCGCGCTCCCGCCCTGCGCGGATACCGGGGCGGTACGGGTCGACGGCGTCGTCGGCGTCGTGCCGGTGGCCACCTGGTCGTCGAAGCCGTGCTCGTGGGCGAGTGCGGCGATGGTGTCCAGGACCTCGGACTTGCAGAAGTAGCAGCGGTCGGGGCCGTTGGCACGGTAGCCGGGGCGGGTCAACTCGCTGGTCCAGGCCGTCAGATGAACGACCCCGAATTCTTCGGCGAGTCGACGGGCGTGCGGGAGTTCGCCCTCGGCGAGGCTCTCCGACACGGCGGTGACGGCCAGGACACGGTCGGGGCCGAGGGCGCTGTACGGAGGCGGCGAGGACCAGAGCGGAGTCGGCGCCGCCCGAGTAGGCGACCGCACGACCCGGCCGTCGAGTTCCCGTATGCGGCTCAGGAGCCGGTGCTCCGGGGTGTGGTCACTCGTCACCGTGGTGTCCTCTTCGGCTCAGGCGCGCTGCGCGTGCGGCGACAGCGGGCAGGGGCAGATTCAGCGCCGCCGCGGCAGCCACCAGGTCGTCGTGTTCGGGCTTGGCGCCGTGCGGTCCGTGCTTGATGCGCACCGGGTGCTCCTCGACGTCGACGGTCTCAAAGGTGCGCGGCAGCGTGGTGCGGGTGGCGGCGACCCGGCGGATGCCGAGGCTGCCGGTTTCGGCCAGCACCAGGTCCCGCAGCCGTCGCTCGTGCTGTGGGGTGGTCAGGACGTGCAGGACCTGAGCGGGTCTGCCCTTCTTCATCACCGCCGGGGTCGTCCAGGCGTCGAGGGCGCGGGCGTTCAGCGCACGGGTGATGACGTGGCCGAGAACCTCGCCCGTGACGTCGTCGAGGTTGGTCTCCAGCGTGACGACGTCCTCCGCGGACGGGGACGCGACAGGCTCCCCGAGGGTCACGGACACGACGTTGGCCCTGTCGGGCAGGCGTCGGGTGCCCGCGCCGTAGCCCGTGGGGCCCACGGTCAGGAGCGGCGGCGGGCCGTAACGGGCGCCGGTGGCGCGCAGGGGGGCGGCGCCGGTGGGTGTCACCGTCTCCCCCGGCAGGTCGGTGCCGGTCACGGCCGCTCCCCTCAGCAGGGCGAGTGTGGCCGGTGCCGGGCAAGGGAGCACGCCGTGCGCGGAGTTCACCTGTCCCCGGCCGAGGGGCAGGGGTGAGCTGATCACCTCGGTGACGCCCAGGGCGTGCAGGGCGTGCCCGACCCCTGACGACTCCCGCCCCCCGCCGCCGCACCGTCGGCGCCCCGGCGCGGCGGCGGCGCCGACGCTCAACACGGCCAGCGCACCGATCCCGGCAGCGTCCTCGCCTTCCAGCCCGCCCCTCCCGCAGCCTTTCCGCCATCGCCCGGACCGCGCCGACGACCTTGTCGTACTGCTTCTGCCGCGCGGTGAGTCGCCCCTTGCGTTTCCTGAGAGGCATGCGGAAGCTCGCCGGGGTGCCCTCGTCACCGGTGTCAGTGATCGTGAGAGGCCCGCCTCCGGCGGCTGCCGTGTCGAGTGCGGCGAGCAGGCCGTGAGTGCGCGCCGTTGGACATGTCGCACGCGCCGGGACGGCCCGGGGAGGTCCGGATCCGGGAAGCCCTGGGGGTGGAGAGGACCTGGACGTTACCACCGTGTCGCTTGTGCCTGCCGCTCCACCACAGGCCCAGGCCCTGGGTGGGGCCGAACGAGGGCCTGGCCGGGGTGCGCGGAGCGGTCGGCGCCGGCTGGCCGCTCCGGCAGTGCCCGGGTCGTTGCCGACTGCCTCAACCCACCGTGACGGTGTAGGAGTTGGTGTCGAGCTGTCCGCGGCCGTTGAAGACCTCGGTCCCGGCCTGGACGCTGGAAAGGTACTTGGAGTTCGCTATCGACCCACGGTTCACCAGTGCGTTGGTGAAGTCGGCGAGGTTGAGGTTCGCGGACGTCGTGTTGCTGGTGCGGACGAACGAGTGGACCTTCCAGCCGATGTCGCCCTGGTACAGGTCCCAGCTGGCACCGCCGACGTTGAGCGTGGCGACCTTGGACCCCACGGGGCCGGCGCCGCCCGCGGTGTAGAGCCAGATCATGACCTCGTCGGTGGGCTGGCTCTGCCAGTCGGGGTTGGGGATGTCGTGCAGCCACAGGTCATACGCCACGTTGAGCGTGTTGATGTTGCTCTGGGTGACGTTGAAGTTCCAGGAGGTCCGCACCGGCCGGTTGGCGGACAACTGGGTGGGCAGCTGGGTGTTCTGCGTCTTCCACCCCCAGTGCCAGCCCAGGACCGAACTGGTATATGACTTGACGGAACTGTTCTGGCCTGCTTTGGATGTCCAGTCCCAGCTGGTGCCCCAGCCGATGGTGTCGCCGGACTGGTAGGTGTCCCAGGCACACTGCCAGCCGTTCCCGTTGTCCTGCCCCCACAGGTTGTTGTTCACGTAGTACTTGCCCTGGGTGATCGTCTCGTACGCGGCGCATGTGTGGGCGGCTGAAGCGGTCGAGGGCATCCCCAGCACGGCGGTGGCGCTGAGCACTACCGCGATCAGGGCTGAGCGCAGCGGTCGATGTCTCCTGAGCATGGATCACTCTCCGGATGATTGCGGGTTTCGTGACACAGGTCCGGTCGCGTGCGCCGATACGACGAGGCGCGGGGATCCGGCAATGGACAGCACGGATCGCAGGCCGACGGGATAGGCGGATCAGGGAAGGAGGCACTGAAAAGGCAGGCCGGTGCAGGGAGTTGCGCAAGTGCGGACCGGCAGTCGAAGCGCTTCGACGCTCACGATAGGACGGGCGACACAATGACGCAATATTTCTGTCGGAGTTTGTTGCATCCTGTTTGGCGCGCATGTACTGGCGGCCTACCGTGGGCCTTCCGCGCCCGGACCAGGTGCCCCAGTGGGAGTCCCCGGGGTGCGGTGGTCGCGGGCTTGCTCTTCCTGTCGCACCTAACTCGGGGCGGCCGGCCCGCTGTCGGCCGCGCTCGCAACCGTCGGCCACAGCACCCCGAGATCCCCGCGAATGGCGTCCATCGCGGCATCGTCGGCTGGGCCGGATCCACCCCGGCACCACTGCACCGGGGTCGCCACCGCCTACGAGGCCGGGGACGGAAACGGCGCCTGCCTGTTCGGCCCGAGTCTCGACCTCATGATCGCGGCCATGAACACCACTGACTACGAGACGTCCAGGGCATGCGGCGCGTACGTGCTGGTCCGCGCGGCCAACAGCAAGACGATCAGGGTACGGATCACCAGCGAGTGCCCCTTGCCCTGCGCACACGGGCAACTCGACCTCAACCAGGAGGCGTTCGCCGAGCTCGCCGACCTCGAGGTCGGCCGGATCCCGATCACCTGGCAGATGGTGAGTCCCAGCACGTCCGACACGATCTCCATCAAGTACAAGACCGGGTCCAGTTCCTATTGGGGCGGCATCCAGGCGATCGGCCACCGGAACCCGGTCGCGGGCCTGGAGGTCAAGACCGGCGACGACTGGCTGCGGTTGCCCCGCACCGAGGACAACTACTTCCTTTCCGCCGGCGGCAGCGGGTGCGGTAACTCGATCAGGATCACGGACATCTACGGCGAACGACTGACCATCACCGGGATCGCGTTGCGGCCGGACATCGTGCAGTCGACCGGGGCCCAGTTCGCCCGGCACTGAGAGTTGTCGAAGCGCATCGACACCGGCCTTTCCGCCAGTAGGCCGGGAACGGAGGAGGACAGGGAATCTTTCTTCGCGTCGAAGCTCTTGTTTCGCATGAAACATGTCCGTTAACTTCCTCGTGAGGTGAAGCGCTTCGACTCCGTGGAGGGCCTCCTCACAGGTGGGCTGACGCTCCATCAGATCGCCACGCGACTCTCCATAATCGAGGAGCCGTCATGACGGCACGCAGGATCACCGACCGCCTGGGCGGCCTCGCCTTCGGCGGGGACTACAACCCGGAGCAGTGGGACGAACCGGTCTGGAAGGAGGACGACGAGCTCATGCGCCGGGCCAGGGTCAACCTGGCCACCCTCGGAGTCTTCTCCTGGGCCCTGCTCGAACCCGAGCAAGGACGCTACGACTTCTCCTGGCTGGACGCCCACATCGAACGCCTGCACGCGAACGGTGTGGCCGTCGACCTCGCCACCCCGACCGCCTCCCCGCCGCCCTGGTTCACCCTCGCCCACCCCGAGGCCCTGGCGGTCAGGGCCGACGGCACCCGCCTCGTCCACGGCAGCCGCGACACCTACTGCCTCGCCGCCCCCGCCTACCGCAGCGCGGCCCGCCGTATCGCCTCCGCCCTGGCAGAACGGTACGGCGACCACCCCGCGCTCGCGCTGTGGCACGTGCACAACGAGTACGGCACGCTCTGCTGGTGCGACCACGCGGCCGCGGCTTTCCGGGTGTGGCTGCGCGCCCGCCACGGCTCGCTGGACGCCCTCAACGAGGCGTGGGGCACGGCCTTCTGGAGCCAGCGCTACTCCTCCTGGGAGCAGGTGCTGCCCCCGCGCGCGACGCAGTGGCACAAAAACCCCGGCCAGACACTGGACTTCCACCGCTTCTGGGCCGACGAGATCATCGCCGCTTACTGCGAGCAGCGGGCCGCGATCCGCGAGCACAGCGACCGCCCGGTGACGACGAACCTGATGCTGCCCTACTGCCTACGGCTCAACCTGTGGGCCTTCGCCCGCGAACTCGACGTCGTCACCTCCGACCAGTACCCGGACGCGAACGGCCTCGACGGCGCCGCACATGTGGCCTTCTACGCCGACCGCTCCCGCTCCCTGGCCGACGGCCGCCCGTGGCTGCTGATGGAGCAGGGCACCAGCACGGTCTACGACGGCGATCAGGTGATCGGCAAGGAGCCGGGTGACGTACTGCGCCACAGCCTCGGCCACATCGCGCGCGGTTCGGAGGGCGCCCTGTTCTTCCAGTGGCGGCAGTCCCGGGCGGGCGCCGAGACCTGGCACTCGGCGATGCTTCCGCACGCGGGTCCCGACAGCCGAATTTTCCGCGAGGTCACACAGACCGGTGAGGCGGTCGCCGCACTCGGGGAGCTGGCCGGATCGACGGTCACCGCGTCCGTGGCCGTGCTCGACGACCCGGACGCCATGTGGGCACTGGAGGTGGACGGCCTGCCCTCCTCCCGCCTCGACTACCACGCGCCGCTCGCCGGGGCACACCGCGCGCTGTGGGACGCGGGCGCCACCGTCGACTTCACCCACCCGGAGCACGATCTGAGCCGCTACCGGCTGGTCATCGCGCCGTCCCTGTTCCTGATGTCCGACAAGGGCGCCGAGAACCTGCGCCGTTACATCGCCGGCGGCGGGACCCTCCTCGTCCAGCACGCGACCGGATACGTCGACGAGCGCATGCACGCCCGCCTCGGCGGCTATCCGGCGGGACCGCTGCGCGAGGCGCTGGGCATCCGCGTCGAGGAACACCGGCCGCTACGTACGGACGAGCGGATCACCCTGTCGGACGGCTCGCACGGCACCGTCTGGAGCGAGTCCCTGCGCGCCGAGGGCGCCGAAACACTCGCCGCCTACACCCACGGCATGCTCGCGGGCAGCCCGGCACTCACCCGGCACCGCTTCGGCACCGGGCAGGGCTGGTATGTCTCCACGCGTCTGGACGAGGCCGACTACGGCGCTCTCGTCGGCCACCTGCTGAAGGAAGCCGGTGTCGAACCGGACGTACCCGGCCTGCCGGCCGGTGTGGAAGCCGTCACCCGGCACGCAGCCGACGGCCGCCGCTGGCACGTCCTGATCAACCACACCGAGGACGCCGTGCCGCTGCCGGAGCCCGCCCACGAGCTGCTCACCGGCACCACAGCCCACGAACTGCCGCCCGGCGGCTGCGCCGTCCTGCGCGGCCACTGACCTGGAAAAGGACAGCATGGAAAACGAACAGCGGAGCTTGCGCTGGGGTCACGAGGCCCTACAACTCCACTTCGTCCTCGACGACGACGGCAGCGTCCGCCTGACGCATCTCGTGCGGTACGGGCACGGCAAGGCCGGCTTCGAACTGACCGGACAGGGCTCCTGGTCCAACTGCGGGCACCTGCCCCGCCCCCACCTACCTCACCGTCTGGCGCCGCCCGGGCGGTGCGGCCACCACCACCCTCCGGCTGCCCGAACGGGCGGGCGGTGCGGCCCGTGCCGAGGTGCTGTACCCCGCCGTCAGGCCGTTGCCGTCTGACACCCGGCCACGGCTGACCTCACCTTGAACTGTCCACCGTGCCCTCCGCGGCGCTGCTCCGCATCATCCGCACGCGGCCGGACGCTTCCTAAGCACCGACCCTGCCGCCCACTCGACGAAAGGACGACCGAGGGTGCCCGCTGAGAACCGGCCCGCCCCCGCCGCCAACCCCGTGCTCGCGGGGTTCCACCCCGACCCGAGCATCTGCCGGGTCGGCGACGACTACTACCTCGCCTGCTCCAGCTTCGAGTACTTCCCCGGCGTACCGCTCTTCCACAGCCGTGACCTGGTGCACTGGCGGCAGATCGGCAATGTGCTGGACCGGCCGGAGCAGTTGCGTCTGCCGGCCTCCATGCCGTCCTCGGGCGGCATCTACGCCCCCACCCTGCGCCATCACGACGGCCGGTTCTGGCTGATCGTCACCAACGCCCGTGAAGGGGGCGGCAACCTGATCGTCACGGCGACCGACCCGGCCGGGCCGTGGTCGGATCCGATCCCGGCGCCAGGCGTGCACGGTATCGATCCCGACCTGGCCTGGGACGAGGGCGGCACCTGCTGGTGCACGGTCGCAGGGGTCGCGCAGGTCCGCATCGACCCGTCGACCGGTAAGACGTACGGCGAAGCGCACCGGCTCTGGTCCGGCGGGCCCGGCGCCAAGGCCCCGGAGGCACCGCACCTGTACCGGATCGGCGACTACTGGTACCTGCTCATCGCCGAGGGCGGCACCGAGCGCGGCCACGGCGTGTCGATCGCCCGAGGCCGTACACCCGCCGGCCCGTTCGAGCCGTGCCCGGCCAACCCGGTCCTCACCCACCGCGGCACCGACCACCCCATCCAGAACACCGGCCACGCGGACCTGGTCCAAGGCCCCGACGGCTCCTGGTGGATGGTCTTCCTCGGGGTCCGGCCGCGCGGCGGCACCCCGGGCTGGCACGTACTCGGCCGGGAAACCTTCTTGGCCCCCGTGACCTGGGAGGACGGCTGGCCGGTCGTCGGCGAGGTCACCCTGGACCTGTCCGCGCTCCCCTGGCCCCTCTCCCCCGCCCCCGCCGAAGAGCGACGGGACGACTTCAGGCTCAGCGAACTCGGGCCGGCCTGGATCTCCGTGCGGGACCGCCCTGCCGAGCTCTGCACCACCAAGGAGCGCCCCGGTTGGCTGACGCTCCGCGCGCGGGGCGACTCCCTGGACGCACCCGACGTGGTGTTCACCGGCCGCCGCCAGCAGCACCTCGCCTGCGGGACACGCACCCTGATCGACCCGTCCGAGGGGCGCGGCGGCCTCGCCGTCCGGCTGGACGAACGGCACCACTACGCGATCGAGGCATCCGCCACGGAAGTCCGGGTGATCGCCCGCGTCGGCTCCCTGCGCACGGTCGTGGCCGAACACTCCGTAGCCGCCGGGCCCCTGGTCCTCGCCGTCACCATCACGGACCCACCGCCCCCGCACGCGCCGTGCACCGGACCCGACGTCGTCTCCCTCGGCATCGAACAACCCGACGGCACGTTCACCCAACTCGCCGCCCTCGACGGCCGCTACCTGTCGACCGAGGTCGCCGGCGGTTTCACCGGACGCGTCATCGGCATGTACGCAGCTGCAGGCACCGTCCACTTCGACTGGTTCGACTACGAGCCCCTCGAAGTGTGAACCGACCGAAGGACGGAAAGGCATGACCGACCGAATGGGACAAAACATGAAGGGCATACGGCACCGCACCCCACCGTCGCAGCCTCGGCCCCGGCCGCGTGGCCTCCCTGCTCCTGGCGCTCGCCGTCGAGCCGGGAGTGGCCGGCGCCACGTCGACGGCCTCGACCGACGACACGGTCCGCCTCCGTGTAACGGGGCGTCATGGACGCTGTAGCGGCGATGCAGCCCCTGCTGGAACTCCGGCAACACCCTGGACACGGTTCCGCCTAGACGAACTGGGGCAGCCCGAACGTCACCGGGAGGCGGTCTACGCCGACGGCACCAACGCCGGCCCGCATGGCTGGACCTCGATCAAGAAAGTTCCGTGTCGCCATCACGCCGGAGTACGCCGCCGGCGAGATCACCCTGTCCCAGCGGTTCTTCGACGATGTCAACGACACCTCAAACGTGACGCTCACTTTCTACATTCCGGCAACACGCGAAACTCGGCCCACCAGACGCGGCCTCGGTTCGCCGCCGCCTTCTCACGACGTCACGCGTGAGAAGGCTCCATGCCGGCCCCCGATGGCTTCGGTTCCCTCCCCACGAGGAGTAGCCGGGCCAGACGCCTGTATTCCCGAGTCCGCACAACACCAATGCAGGAACCCGGCGAGGTTGCGCTAGGCGATTTCCGTGTGCCGGGCGAGTCGAAAACCAGCCTCTCGTTTCCATCGCAAAGGAGAACGTCATGCGACGACGCACGTTCATCGCCTCCCTCGGCGCGGCCACGGTCACGGCCGGTGCCCTGCCCGCCCCTGCCTTCGCCAAGGCCGATCCGAGAGGCAAGGACGCTTACACCTGGAAGAACGTCGCCGTCAACTGCGGCGGCTACGTTCCCGGCATCATCTTCAACGAGAGCGAGCGCAACCTGATCTACGCCCGCACCGACGTCGCCGGCGCCTTCCGCTGGCAGGAGGACTCCCGGACCTGGAAGCCGCTGATGGACTGGGTCGGCCGCGACAAGTGGGGTTACCAGTACGTGGTCTCGATGGCCACCGACCCAGTCGAAACCAACCGCGTCTACGCCGCGGTCGGCGCCTACACCACCGACTGGGACCCCAACAACGGCGCCGTCCTCTACTCCGACGACTACGGCGAGACCTGGGGCGTCGCACCGCTGCCCTTCAAACAGGGCGGCAACATGCCCGGCCGCGGCATGGGCGAGCGCCTGGTCGTCAACCCGGCCGACAACGCACAGCTGTACCTGGGCGCCCCCAGCGGGAACGGCCTGTGGCGCTCGACCGACTACGGCCGCACCTGGGCCGCGGTCGAGAACTTCCCCAACCCCGGCAACTTCGTCATCGACCCCACCAACGACTACCTCGCCGACAACCAGGGCGTGATCTGGATCGACTTCGACCGGATCGGCGGCGACATCTACGTGGGCGTGGCCGATCCGGACGACCCGCTCTATGTGTCCAAGGACGGCGGAGCCACCTGGCAGCCCGTGCCCGGCGCGGCCGAAGCGCTCGGCGAGGTCGACGGGAACCGAACCATCCCCAAGCAGTCCGCTGTGGACAACTCGAACGGGTACCTCTACATCGTCACCGGCTGGGACCCCGGCCCCTACAACGGCGCACCCGCCTCGGGCAACGGCGGCCAGATCTGGCGGCTGGAGACCCGGACCGGCCAATGGACCGACATCACCCCCGCGTACAACCCCAGAGGCCCGATCCCCGGTTTCGGCGGTCTGACCGTCGACCGCCAGAACCCCGGCACGCTCATGGCGGCCACGTGCAACAACTGGTACCCCGACGAGATCCTCTACCGCTCCACGGACTCCGGCAAGACCTGGCAGCTCAGCTGGGACTACGCCGAAGGCACCGAGCGCACCGACCGCTTCGTCATGGACAACACCGGCACGCCGTGGCTGGACTGGGGCGGCGTCGACGAGGGGCCCGCGTACGCGGTCAAGCACGGGTGGATGATCGACGGCCTGGCGATCGACCCGCACAACTCCGACCGCATCATGTGGGGCACCGGCGCCACCATCTGGGGCACCGAGGACCTGACGCAGTGGGACGCCCAAGGCGAGCTGATCGGCAAGAACGAGGCCGGCGAGCGGATCGCGCTGCCCGTCGAGCGGTTCACGGTCGGGGTGCGGGCCGAAGGCGTGGAAATGACGTGGGTCCGCGACCTCGCCGCCGTGGGCGGCACCCTCGTCTCCGCCATGGGCGACGTCAACGGCTTCGTCCACACCGACCTCGACCGGGCCGAGGAGATGATCCACCCCGACTGGGGCGGCACCAGTCTCGACTACGCCCAGTCCAACCCGGACATCATCGTCGGCAGCGGCGACGTGCACGGCGACACGTCCGGCCACGTCATCGTCTCCACCGACCGCGGCAAGACCTGGCGGGCCGCAACGCGACTCGCAGGCCTCCCGGCCAACAACCACGGCGGCGTCATCGCGATCACCGCCAACGCCTCCGCGCTCCTGTGGTCACCCAGCAACACCGACGTCACCCCGGTCTACAGCACCGACCTGGGCAAGACGTGGAACCCGGTCCGGGGACTCCCGGCAGGCACCAGGATCCGATCCGACCGCGTCAACCCGTCCGTCCTGTACGCCTTCTCCAGCGGCACGTTCTACCGAAGCACCGACGCGGGCCGGACGTTCTCCGACACCGGAGCGACCGGCCTGCCCGCCGAAGGCGTCGACGACTTCAGGGTCGCCCCCGGCCACAAGGGCCACATCTGGCTCGCCGGCCGTAGCGACAAGGACGACGTCGAGACGGGCCTGTGGCAATCCAAGGACGGCGGCACAACCTGGAAGCGCATCCGCACGATCGACTTGGCGATCTCGGTCGGCTTCGGCAAGGCCGCCAAACGATCCGGCTACCCGGCGATCTACACTTCAGCCACGGTCGAAGGCCAGGACGGCATCTTCCGCTCGACCGACGGCGGCAAATCCTGGATCCGCATCAACGACGACGACCACCAGTGGGGCTTCGCCGGGTCCGCCATCACCGGCGACCCGCTCATCTACGGCCGCGTCTACCTCAGTGCCCGCGGCATAATCTACGGCGACATCGTCGGCTGAGGCCACCGCCGCCCACTACCTGTCCGGCCGTTGACCTCACCGGCGTCGCCGATCAGGACCCCGGTCCGTCAGCAACCAAGCACATCGCAGATCTCCGGAGGAACGGACCACCCTGTCTTGGGGTTTCCCAGCGGACAGCCCGGCCCCGGGACGACACTACGAGTCTCGGGGCACGAGGTCTCTGCCGACCGCACAGCTGCTGATCGCGGACGCGCAAGGGCAGCGCCCAGGCAGTTTCGTTTGGATCAGTCGGTCGTTGGTTCGGGTGTGCCATTGATCATCAGGGGCGCGGATTGAGCTCCCAAACCGGACGCCGCAGAGGGGTGGCCGCTGGCGGGACCACCGCAAGGTGATCGACGCGATCGCCTACAAGTTCCAGACCAGCACGCAGTGAGTGCACCTGCCAGAGAAGTACGGCAACTGGCGAGGCGTCTACAACCGGCTGCGGAAGGCCGGTGATGGGGGTGGGCAGTGGGCAGGGGCCAGGCCGTTGCGCGGCGGCGGCCACCAGGCCGTGGCGCTCGACGTAAAGGGCGACTTGGTGGCGGGAAGCGCCGGTGAGTCCGCCGACGTAGTACCGGGCGAAGCCGTATCCCTCGCGGCCTTTGAGCCGGACGGCGGGCAGCGGCGCCCGCGCAGCGACCAGCGGATCCAGGTATGCCTCGAGGGCGGCCTGGCCGGCTGGGATGCTGGGGATCGTCCGGCCAGCCTCCGCCAGCCGTTTCGTGTCGGCGTGTCCGGCGAAGATGTCGTCGGCGAGGTCGTCGACCATGCGCAGGGCCCAGACCAGCAGTGGCCCCATGGTCCCTTCAGCGATCGGCTCGCTGGCGTTATCCCCACCCCCGGCGGCGGAGGCGGCTGGCAGGTAGTCGTCGGCACCGAGTTCGTCCCACGGCGGCCGGGAGATACCCGTGGGGCGGGCGGAGAGCTGGTCGAACGCCCACAGGCGGGTGAGGGTGCCGAGGACCTCCAGCACGCGCTCCCGGCTGGAGCCGGCGGCGAGCAGGTGCTGGTCGTAGGCGGTCCAGACGGCGGTGGTGCACTGGGCGAGCGAGGTCAGCCCGCGCTCGTCGAGCCAGGCCGCCAGGTACATCCACTGCCGTACCGCCTCGGTCAGGTCACTCAGGCTGACGCGAGCCCGCAGCCGGGTGGCGCGCTCGGCAAGGAAAGTGGGCCGCAACTCACCGTTAATCATGGTCCAGGCAGCAAGCCGGAGTTCGTCCCGGAAGGCCACGGGGCATTGACGCCAGCGGATGCTGGCCTTGTGGCGGCTGGGGTTCTCCGTCAACGCAGCCAGCGGCCAGATCCAGTCCGCGTAGCAGCCGTTGATGTGCGCGTGCATGGGCAGGACACGGTGCGGCAGCACGACGGGCGTGTCCGGTGCGGGCAGGGGCAGGATGTAGGGATCGTGGTGGGCTGCGGTGGTCACGCGTCGAGCACTCCGTTCAGCAGGCAGTCGATGAGATCACGGACGGCGTCGGTGACGCGGGCCAGGGCCTGAGCCCAGACCGGCTCGCCGAGGCGGCGCTTGAGGTCCTCAAGCCGGGCGTGGGCCTCGCCCCAGTCGGCCTCCCACACCGTCGGCGGCTGGGCCGAGCGCAGGTGGTTCAGCGCCCGGTGCAGATGGGCCAGGCGCGCATGGTGGCCGGTGTGGATGCGGGCGTTGGTGCAACCCAGGCACATCAGGAACGAGGCACGGCAGCCCTCGCCCGGCCCGGTGAAGGGACTGTGCCCGTAGTCGTGGCAATCCGCCGTCGCGGTCTCCCGGTCGTCGGGATCGGGAATGGCACGGAGTTCGGCGACCAGGACTGCCTGGCGGGCGCGCTCGGCGGCGTCCTCGGCGCCGGCCGCGATGATGTCCGCGGCCTCTTGCTGCACCCGTTGGTCGACCAGCACGTAGTCACGGCCATGGGTGGCCTGGCTGTTCTGCCCGGGCTCGCGCCGCACCAGCGCATTGACCGTGCGCCGCCCGCGGCGGAAGGGCGAACCGGCCAGTCCTTCGGCCCGGGCCCAGGCGCTGCCAGCGCCATCGATCACGCCGAACCGGAAGAGTCCGACCGGTGGGTGGTGATCGGAGGTGGTGATGGCGTGCCCACCCTGCGCCCAGCGCCACACGATCAGCAGGTCGGTGCCGGGCGCGAGGTCCTCGACGACGGCACGCGCGAAGCGGGTGGCCTGCAGGGCTTCGGTGATCAGCCGTCCCGGGGAGCCGGCGCCGTCGTCGGTGACATTGCGGCTCTCGAAGTAGCGGCCGCCGCCGCGCCGGTACTTCACCACAGGGATGCGGTACGTCGGGTGCCCGTCCTCCCCGGGGTCGGGGCTGGCCTTGGGGACCTTGGCCTGGTGGATCACGGACAGGTTCCAGCCGAACTCGGCCATCAGCAGCACGCCCAGGGCAGCGGCCTCCAGCCGGGACAGGAACAGCCGCTGCCAGGTCGCGGCCGGGCTGGTGTTGCCCAGGACGGGATGGAACCGCCAGACCGGATTCCGTGCTCCCTTCGCGCTGACCCGGCGCGGGATGTCGCCCGTGCGGGCCAGAGAGGCGAGCGCCTCGCCCAGGATGAAGTCGTGGCTGCCCGGCGCGAAGGCGCCCGCCCGCCACCGCTCCAGGTGCGCCGCGTTGTCGTTGATACGCAGAGCAGCGCGGCGCGGAAGGTGCGCCTCGCCGCCCGCTTGATGCGGTCGAACTCTTCCTCGCTGTAAGACTGCGTCTGGCTCTTCGGCCGTTGAGTACGCACAGCCAGCTCGTCCGCCACCGGCCCGCTCACCAGCCGGGCATCCTGCCGCAGCAGGCTGCCGACCCGGGTGATGGCGTTGTAGCCGCCCGCCGTGCCCGCCTCGCTCAGCCGCCACTGCTTGACCTGCGCCGTGGTCAGCTCCTCCACGTCCCTGGGCGGCCGCTCGAGCCCGGACAAAAACACGGTGAACTTCTCCAGGAGCTCGAACATCAGTCTCGACGAGCGGTGGCTACCCCACCGGTTGGGATGACAGCGCGCGGCAAACAACACAGCCAGGGAGCGCTGCATCGGCTCGGCGACCGGCAGCGTCGCGAAGTCGTACGCCCGCACCCGGCCATTGCGGTCGACGTGCCGTACGACGAGCCCGCCCGGATCCAGGGGTTCGGGGCGTGCATGGTCGCCTGGGGGAAGGGCGGCCCGGCGTCCCCGTCGGTTCACGCCACACCCCCGAAGGGGTCGAGGCGGTCGTCGAGGTCCTGGATGCCGTCCGACTCCCGGGCGATGCGCGCGAAGACCTCATCCAGCTCCGGCATCGGCGCCTGCTCCGGATCGTCGTCGGCCGTGGTCAGCATCGCCCGCAAGTGCAGATCGGCCACGGGCGCGAGGTAGATGTCGACGGTGGTCTGCCGCGATGCGTGTCCCAGCAGGTTCTGCACCATGAACCATGGATCCCCGTACAGCAGACGGAAGTCCCGCCGCTCGGCCGGACTCAGCCCGACCGCCGGTCCATCAGGTAGTTCAGCACCACGAGCATGTACAGGGCGAACGAGTGCCGTGCCGAGTGCGGGGTCGCGTATGGGGCGAAGACCTGATGCGGATCCATCCCCAGGTACCTCGGCGGCGTCAGCACCTTCGCGCACCGCTCGTTCGCCGTACGGAAGACGCCGTCCCAGGAGTGCGGCCGAAACGGCATCCCCTGCTCGTTCAGCCACAGCCACAGCGGCTCCGGACCCTGCGGCCCCTCAGTGAACATCAGCATCCGCTCGTGCACGGACAGCAGATTCAACTCCCGCTCCCCAACGACACCATGCCGATCGCGCCACCGCACCTTCGGCTTCAACCCGCGCGTCACTTCGGTGACCAGCCGCAGCTGCGGAAGCTGTTCGTACCGGTCGGCCTGCTGGGCCTTGCGGACCACCCACACCCGCGAGGAATGGCGCGTTCGGCTGGCGGAGCGTCGATGGCGCGTGGGGTTTTACGCAGGACAGCAACGCGATCCGATGTGGCTCTGCGATAGAGGGAGACGTCTACACGGCTGGTCGCTGCCCCGCTGACAGAGATGAGGCGCCGCAAATCCGCGTAGAGGGGGAAGGTGTCATCGCGCAGCAACTCGTCAAATGTTCGGCCGCGGGCCGCGTGGCCGGGCAAAGAACGCAGTAGATAGGCGGGAGCGTGGGCCCAACCTTTCGCCTGTCCTGCGCGCAGGAGTTCTGCGGTGATGGTTTTCTCGTCTTCGATGGTGTTGCGGTGGCGTCGCAGCGCCTCGTTCAGCGCTTGGTGGAAAAGCCGGAAGACAGGTGCGTGGATTTGCGCCGTGCTGGTTTCGACGAGGAAGTTGGCTGCGGAGGACTGGGCGAATGCCCGTAGTCGTTGCTCGGTGGGGGCTTTGTGACCCAGGGCGGCGACGGTGGCGCGCCAGAGGTCCACCGGCATCCCGGGCGCCTCGGCGTATGCCAGGGCTGTCAGGAGCGCCGCAGCGGGCACGCCCTCGACGCTGGGGAGCAGGGCGAGGTACTCGCTCAGGGCCGCATCGACGGTGGGGGGAAAGGTGAGTGCTTCGGCGGGCACAGGCTGTTGGTCATGCATGCCGTGGGCGCGGGCGACGAGACCGGCGACGAGGAAGTTGCCCTCGGCGAGGAAGGCGATCCGTTCGGCGACGGGTTCTGCGGTCTCAAGTGTGTTGTAGGGATTGTCGTGGCGTTCGTCGCCGTGGAGTTGGAGGGTGGCCAGTGCGTAGGCGGTGAGATCGGCCAACTCGAAAAATTCAGGTGTGTCGAGGTCGACCACGCGGGGATTGCCGAACTCCTGCAGGAGAGGGCCGGCGTCGTCTTGTCGTCGGCTGCCGACGACAACGCGTACGCCCAGCCGATCGAGGTTCTCAGCCAGGGGCCGCGCGATGTGATGAATGATCAGGCGAACCTGCTGCGGGCTGGCCGCCTCGTGAAGGGCATCGATGACTACGGTGAACCCAGTGCGCCCAGTGCTTTCCAGCGCGTCACGCAAGCTGGGGGCAAAGTCGCGGATCGTGGCCGGGAGCTGCGCGGATGCGGCGCGGGCGATCTCACCTGCCACTTCCAGGGCAGTCTTTCCCTTGGCATGCACCGCGCAGGCAACTGACCGCGCGCATGCGCGCACGGCGTCGTCGCCGGGTGGGAGGGCTGCGGCGATCCCAGGATCGGCGGTGGTGACGATCCGGCCCAGCACGGCCGACTTGCCTACTCCTGGCGAGCCGGTCACGACCAACACTTGGCGCCTAGCAAGCGTGCTGGTGAGCCAGTCGCTCACCTCGTTCAGCGCGGCCGTACGCCCGCGGAAACGGAAGCCGCGTTCAGTATCCGTGCTCACGCCGCGGGCACGCGGGCGCCAGTGCCGCCCTGCTTCCGCATCCTCGGCCAGGCTCCAGCCCCAAGCAGCCAGTGCGCTCTCGCCAGCGGCCTCTGCGGACCAGCCAGTCAGTAGATGAAGCTTTTGGTCTGGCAGGCACTCGCCGATAGCGCGGACGGTGATCGCTCGGGCGTCGCCGTTTGCTCCCTGGGCCTGGCCCACCATGCCCACCACAGCGTCGTAGTCCGGCGACCACAGCGCTGCCCCGCTGAAGCCGGACTTGACGCCGTAGCGGGAGCCGGTGTCCAGGCGTACCCAGCCGTACCCAAGTTCCTCTCCGACAACTCCGTCGGAGGAGTTGCCCAGCATCCCGTCGGGAAACCCGAACGCCCACCACCGACGCTGGACAAGGCTCCCGATCTCTGGCTCCCGCAAACGGGCCGCATACTCCTCGGGGACCGGCTCGGCAAGGATTAGAGCCGCGACATCATCAATGTCGTGCTCCTCAACCGCAGGAGCTACGACTTCGTGTACTCGGACGCGACGGCGCCGCCCAAGGGCCTGTGCCTTGGGAAACGCTACCCACAACTCTGCTCGTTGCCGCCCACCCTCGAACACCACATGTGCGCAGGTCAGCACCCGTCGCCCGTCGATCAGGAAACCAGACCCGAGCGGGCGGCGGTCCGCTGCCCCGGCGTGGATCGCAGCCACCCAACCTTCCGCTGGGGGCCGCGCGTTGCTGTCCGTCGTACTCACACTGCGTCCGGCGTCGTCCCCGGCCACGTTAGGGTGATTTCAAAGTTCGCCTCAGTGAGC
>NZ_BJND01000024.1 GCF_006539505.1 Streptomyces spinoverrucosus | reverse complement strand
TCACGGGGCCGCTCCTTCTCCTCCTCCGCACGGGCCTCGCGGCGCTCCTCCTCGCGGGGCCGCTCCTTCTCCTCCTCCGCACGGGCCTCGCGGCGCTCCTCCTCGGGCTCCTCGTCCGGGCCGCGGACCACTTCGCCCTCGCGGATCTCCCCGCGCCAGCCACCCGTCGCCTCGCCGCGCAGCATCACGAACTTGCGGAAGAGCTTCAGATCCAGCCGGGTACGGCGGCCCTGGGCCCGCCAGAGGTTCGCGGTCTTCTCGACGAAACCCTTGGGGAAGTAGTCGAGGACCAGCAGCACCTTGGTGAGGTTCTCGGCCACCGGGTGGAAGGTGACCACGCCCCTGGTGGTGCCCTTGGACCCCTCGGACGTCCAGGCGATCCGCTCGTCGGGCACCTGCTCCGTGATCGTCCCGGTCCACGCCCGGCTCGCCTTGGCGATCTTCACCTGCCACTGGGTCGTGGTGTCGTCCTTCTGTTCGACGTCGACCACGCCCTTGGTGAACCGGCCGAACTCCGTGAACTGCGTCCACTGGTTGTACGCCTCGCGCACCGGAACACCGACGTCGATGTCCTCGATGATGGTGATGCTCTTGGGCCCGCCGTCGCGCGGCGGCCCGTGCTTCTTGCCGGTGGCCTCCTTGACCTTGTCCGCCACGGTGTCCTTGGCGTGTACGGCGGTCTCCTTGGCCTGGGACGCGACCTGTCCGCCGAGCACCTTGCCGCCCTTGCCGAGGGCGTGCACGAGAGGGCCGGGGCCCACATGGGCGGAGCCGAGCCGGTTCGCCGCCTCGCCCATCTTGTGTCCCACGCCGGTCAGCACCCGTTCCAGGCGTGCCTCGGCGTAGGCCCCCAGTTCCTCCACCAACCTGTTCGCGCCCGGGCTCTTCAGGGCTCCGGTACCGGTCGGCGAGCCGCGTCCGGACGCCTTGTCGTCAGTCATCGTCCGACTCCCTCACTCGCGGCCGGGACGAGGGGCGGTGTGCCGCCTTCTTGGTCCTGGGCCGCTCCTCCTCCGCCTCACGCCGCTCCCGAGCCTCATGGGGCTCCTCAGCCTCGCGCGGTGGCTCCTCCTCCTCGCGCGGCTCCTCCTCGCGCGGCTCCTCGTCCTCGCGGTCCTCGTCCCCCCGTTGCCCCTGCAGGCCGAGGGTGCGTCGGTGCAGGGCATCGGCCAGGTGGTCGGCCTGGGCGTTGACCACCGAACCCACCGCGGCCTTGGTCGCGCTCGCCAGTTCGGTGCGGGCCTGCCGGTTGAGGTTGCCGAGCACGGGGGTGAGGGCCTCGGCGAGGTCCCCGGCCTTCGCCCGCCTGGCGGCCATCGCCAGGGCGAGCCCCAGGGCGGCCTTGCCCTTCTTCCTGCGGCCCAGCAGATAGCCGCCGATGAGGGCGGTTCCGATCTTGGCGTTGTTCATGATGCCGTCTTTCCGAGCTGGTACAGCCTGATCTCCTCCAGCCGCCGCAACAGCTCCTCCTCGCGTGCCGCGAAGTCCTCCTCGTCGATACGGCCCTCGGTCCGCGCCCGCTCCAGGTCGGCGAGCGCCGCCTGTACGGGGGTGGGGTCGTAGTACTCGTGCTCCGCGGCCTGTACGACCTTGTCCAGCACCCAGCCCACGCCCCGCACCGGAGCGAGGGGCAGTGCCAGGACCTCGAAGACCAGTCCCACGGTGCCTCCTTGTGTCGTTCGGCCCGGTGCCGTCAGCCGGGGTCAGGCGAAGCTGTACGGCGGCAGTGGCCCCTGGAGCCGTAGCTCGACTCCCTCGGGCAGTTGCTCGGTCAGCTCCCCGCAGGAGTCCGTGAACTCCTCGGACTTGCCGCGGTCCACGAGGAACGACGCGTTGACGAAGTACTGCTCGGAGGGCGGCGACAGGCTCTCCGCGTACACCAGCGGTCGCAGCGCGGCGACGATCTGCGCGGCGAGCGCGTCCTGGCGGCTCTGCACTTCCGCGGCGACGAGCTGTCCGAGTTCCAGCCGCTGCTCGGGACTTCCGCGGCCCTCGCGGGTCGCCTCGTTCAACTCACGTATCCGGTCGGACTCTTCGACGATCTGCCGCAGCAGCGTGTCCTCGTCCTGCACGCCCTTGACGTTGAACTCCACCCGGTCGGCGAGTTCGGCCAGCCGCTGGGCGTATTGCTCGGCGCCCTGTTCCAGCACGGCGCGTACGGCGTCCTCGTCCTGGGCGACGAATCCGAAGCCCAGCGGCAGCGAGACGCCGTCGGACCACAGCCGCTCCTGCACCGCGTGGTGTGCCTCCAGGTCCCGCCGGGCGACCGACAGGTCCTCCGGGGCCTCGCTGACGACGGCGCACAGCGAGTCGCCGCGCACCACATGCAGCTCGGAGTGCGACTCGCCGACGCCGTCGAGGTCGTCGAGCCGCAGCGGATGCGAGGCCTTGGTGATGGCGTACACGTACAGCGACATCGCTCACTCCTCGCGCTCCTCGCGCTCCTCGCGTTCCTTCGAGGAACGGCGCTCCGCACCGCGCTCGACGGGTTCGCGCTCCCGCTCCCGCCGCTCCTCCTTGCCGCGCCGAGGTCGTTCACCGCTTTCGATCTCGTCACGGCGGCCCTTCTGAAGGGAGTCCGTGAACGCTTCCACGGCGCCGCTCAGCGCGCCCTTGCTCTTGCCCTTGGCGCCGCCCTCGGTGACGCGCTCCATCACGTCGGGCAGCTGGGCCGGGGCCTTGCGGCCCGATTCGAGGTCCAGCCGGTTGCACGCCTCGGCGAAGCGCAGATACGTGTCCACGCTGGCCACGACGACACGGGCGTCGACCTTGGCCAGCTCGATTCCGACGAGGGACACGCGCACGAAGGCGTCGATCACCAGACCGCGGTCCAGGACCAACTCCAGTACGTCGTAGAGGTTCCCGGAGCCCTGTGTGGGGGCGGGCACTGCGCCGCCGCCCGGCGTCACAGTCACGATCTGCTCCCTTCGTTCCGGTCGATCTGGGCGCGCGTGTAGCGCCGCCCGCGTTTGTAGGCCAGCAGTTGGCCGGCCGGGTCCAGGGCGACCTCGTAGCTGGCCAGCACGCTCGTGGTCTCGGGGATGCGTTCCAGCTCGACGACCTCGACCTCGGCCTCCCAGCCGTCGTCCGTCGGCTTCAGAGCGGAAACGGATTCCGGGCGCCGGCCCAGCAGCTCCGTGAGCTGCTCGGTCGCCTGCCGCATCGCCTCGGCGGCCGAGACTCTCTCGTTTTCGGGCATATCATCACCAACCATCATCAACCCCCGTGTGTCCCAAAACCTCCGCATGTATCTCTTCGCTCGGCAGTTTCGAACGGCAGTTTTTGAATGAGAGTGCGGGTTGAGAGGGTTGGGGAAAGGTGTGGATCCAGACCGGCGGCTGTGGCGTCTACGCCGGTATGGATCTGGAAAAGCCGCCTGCTCAGCAGCCACCTGACGGGTGCCTCGTGGTCGCGATCCGCGTTCCGGTGCGGATCGTCACGCTCGTCGTCGTCCTCCCGGTGCGCATGGTGTGGGACGCGCTCGTCGTCGCCGGGCGGTTCCTCGACGACACGGTGCTCAGGCCGCTCGGGCGCGCGCTGCTGTGGCTCGGGCGAGCGGTGTTCGTGTGGCCGTTCGTGGCGCTGTGGCGGTGGGTGCTGGTGCCGGTGGGCCGGGCGCTGGCCTGGCTCGGGAACGTACTGATCGTCGCGCCGTGCGGGTGGCTGTACCGGTACGTCCTGACGCCGGTCGGCCATGCCATCGCCTGGGTCGGGCGGGGGATCGCGGCCGGGCTGGGGTGGGTGTACGCGCGCGTGCTCACGCCCGTGGGGCACGGGATCATGTGGGTCCTGAAGGGCGTCGGCGCGGTGCTCGCCGCCGTGGGGATCGGTGTGTTCACCGCCGTGACCTGGCTGCTGCGGTACCTCCTCGTCGTACCCGCCACCTGGCTGTACGAGTGGGTCATCGCGCCGGTCGGGCGGGCGATCGTGTGGTGCGCGAACGGGCTCCTGTGGCTCGTGCGCATGATCCTCACGGGGATCGGCATGGCCCTGTACTGGACCTGCCGGATCCTGTTCGTGCTGCCCGCGCTCGCCCTGTGGCGGTGGGTGCTGGTGCCCGTCGGGCACGTGCTCGCGGTCGTCGGACGGGAGATCGGGGCCGCCCTCGGGCATGCCTGGCGGGTGGCGGGGCACATCTCGCTCGCCGTCGGGCGGTTCCTCGTGACGCTCTTGCGATGGATCTTCGTGGAGCCGGTGCGATGGGCGTACGCGCGCGTGCTCACGCCCGTCGGACATGTGATCCGGGACGCCGTCCTGCGGCCGGTGGGCGAGGCGCTGCGCGCCGCGGGGCGGGCCGCACGGCAGGCGCTGGCGTCCGCACGGGACAGCGTGCGGCAGGCGCGGGCCGACGTCCGGCGGATGCTCTTCGGCGAGCCCCGGCAGCCGCGGGCGACGGTCCGGCGGGAACCCGCGGCCGCCGACACACGTACTCTTGGTAGCAGTACGACCGCACTCACGAAGGATTGAACGACACTGGGCAAGCGACAGCCCGAAGGCCCGCCGCCGGCACCCACGGTGCAGCGCGTCCGACTGCGCTACACCAAGCGCGGCCGCCTCCGGTTCACCAGCCACCGTGACTTCCAGCGCGCCTTCGAGCGTGCGCTGCGCCGCGCCGAGGTGCCGATGGCGTACTCGGCGGGGTTCACCCCGCACCCGAAGGTGTCGTACGCCAATGCCGCACCCACCGGCACGGGCAGTGAGGCGGAGTACCTGGAGATCGCGCTCACCGAAACGCGCGATCCGGAGCAGCTCAGGATCCTGCTCGACGAGTCGCTGCCCGCCGGGCTCGACATCGTCGAGGCGGTCGAGGCCCGCACCTCGGGGCTCGCCGACCGGCTGACGGCCTCCGTCTGGGAGCTGCGGCTGGACGGCGTGGACCCGGCCGACGCCGCGCGCGCCGTGGCCGCGTTCAACGCGGCCGAGGCCGTCGAGGTGCAGCGACTGACCAAGAACGGCGTCCGCACCTTCGACGCCCGCCCGGCGGTCGCGAGCCTTGAGACACTGGAGACAACCGAAGAGCACACTTCGCAGGCTGATAGGCCGACCGACCAGCCCTGTGCGATACTGCGGCTGGTTGTTCGGCACGTGACGCCTGCCGTACGACCCGACGACGTCCTGTCCGGTCTCCGCGCCGTGGCCGACCTGGCGCCGCCGGTCCCCGCAGCGGTGACCAGGCTGGCGCAGGGGCTGTTCGATGAAGAGACCGGCACGGTGACAGACCCGCTCGCGCCTGACCGCGAGGCGGTCCCCGCGTAGGACGGACGTCGTAGCGCCGCCCTCGTACTCGGGAGCCACCTGGGTCGGGCAGCGCACCGACCAGAAGACTTTCGCCAGGCCGTTCGCAACACGGCGTACGGAACCGGCGAGACAGGACAACAGAGAGCTCCCGTGCGGCGCCCGCGCCCCGGACGGCGGCAGTCGCGCATCGCGCGAGCCGCGGACGTCACCGGCATCACCGCCGGACCAGGTGCGGCGCCCGGGAGCCTGACGGGAGAAACGCCCGCATGCTCGAGCCGATCGAACCCACTGAGGGTTCCGAACTGAACACACCAAGCGACACCCTGCCGCCGCGGCGGCGCCGTGCCGCTTCCCGACCGGCGGGTCCGCCCGCCACCACGTCCGAGGCGACGGCGGAGACCGTCGCGCCGGCCATACCGGCCGCTGCCGCCGCCGATCTCACCTCGGGCGACCTGGCCTCTGCCGAAGCTGCCGACCTGGCCGCTACCGACCTCTCCTCTGCGGCTGCTGAGGAGGCCGGGGAGGTTGAGGAGGCTGTTGAGGTTTCTGAGACTGAGGGCATTTCCGAGAGTGCCGAGGCGATTGAGGAGCCAGCGCCTGCTGGGCGTGCACGTCGCCGTGTGACCCGTCGGGCCTCCGCGCCTGCCGGGTCGCCCGCGTCCGCCGAGGCCGTCGAGACGGTCGTGCCGGTTGCCGCTCAGGCCACCGCCGAGCCGGTGGACGAGAGCGCCGTCGCCCATGTCGTCGAGGAGCCCGCTCCGCCGCGCCGCCGCCGGGCCACACGCCGGGTGTCGGCGCCTGCTGGGGTCCCGTCCACCGAGGCCCCCGAGGCCGTCGTACCCGCCGCTGCCGCGTCCGTGAGCGCTGAGGCGCCCGACGCCGCTGCGGCCGCTGAAGAGACCGCGCCGGTCGAGGAGGCCGCGCCTGCCGGGCGTACGCGTCGGCGGGCGACCCGCCGGGTGTCCGCGCCCGCCGGGGCTCCGGCCGCCGCCGAGGCCGTGCAGGAGGAGGCTGTCGCCGAGGCCGTACAGCAGGAGGCCGCCGCCGAGGTCGTACAGCAGGAGGTAGTCGCCGAGGCGCCCGCCGCTGAGCCGCAGGCCGAGGCCGCCGCTGCCGAGCAGTTCGAGGAGGCCACTGAGGAGGCCGCTCCGCGCCGGGCCCGCCGCCGGGCCACGCGCCGGGTGTCGGCGCCTGCCGAGACGGCAGAGGTCGTTGCGGGCAAGGCCGTCGAGCCCGTCGCCGAGCAGGGCGACGAGGGTGCCGCCCCGCGTCGTACGCGTCGCCGTCGGGGTACGGCGGAGGCGCCCGCCGAGCCTGCCGCTGCCAAGGCCGCCGAGGCCGCCGAGCCCGTGCGGGCCGAGCAGCCCGCCGTAACCCAGCCCGCCGAGGCCGCGCAGCCCGCCGTAACCGAGGAGGCCGCCGTGCCCGCCCCGGCCCAGGAGGTTGCCGAGGCCGCCGGTGACCAGGGTGGTGCGCCGCGTCGTGCGCGGCGCCGGGTCGTGCGGAAGGCGGCGACCGGTTTCGCCGCGCCCGCGCAGCCGGAGACCGCCGGGGCCGAGGCGCCGCTTCCGCCGGCGCGGCCCGCGGTCGCGGTGTTCCAGCCGCCGGTGTTCACCGAGCCGAAGTTCCAGACGCCCGAGCGGGCCGCCGCCGAGGCGGCCGCCGAAGCGGCGGAGGAGGCCCCCGAGGCCGAGGAGTACCCCGAGGAGCCGACCGGGTCGCGGCGTCGCCGCCGGCGCCGGGGTGCCGCAGGCGCGGAGGAGACCGAGGCGCAGGCCGTCGAGACCGCAGTGGACGAAGAGGCGGAGGAGGCCGAGGAGGCCGCCGAGCCCGTCGTCGAGGACGAGGAGGGCGAGGAGACCGGTTCGCGTCGCCGTCGTCGTCGGGGTGGCCGGCGTCGCCGCCGGGGCGAGTCCGGCGACTTCGCCGAGGGTGACACCGACGAACTCGCCGCTGAGCAGGCCGCGCAGGACGCCGAGGACACCGCTGAGCAGGTCGAGGAGGACGCCGAGGAGGAGGACCGGGCCGCCGGGGAGACCGGGGGTTCCACCAGCAGCCGTCGTCGCCGTCGCCGTCGCCGCCGGGCCGGGGACACCACCCCCGACACCGAGCCGTCCGACGACGACCCCGAGCGCACGGTCGTCAAGGTCCGCGAGCCCCGTCCGAAGGCCGAGCCGTCCGACGAGGTGCAGTCGATCAAGGGCTCCACGCGTCTGGAGGCCAAGAAGCAGCGCCGCCGTGAGGGCCGTGAGCAGGGCCGTCGCCGTGTTCCGATCATCACCGAGGCCGAGTTCCTGGCCCGGCGCGAGGCCGTCGAGCGCGTGATGGTCGTCCGGCAGAACGGCGACCGTACGCAGATCGGCGTCCTGGAGGACGGTGTGCTCGTCGAGCACTACGTCAACAAGGAGCAGTCGACCTCGTACGTCGGCAACGTCTACCTCGGCAAGGTGCAGAACGTGCTGCCGTCGATGGAGGCCGCCTTCATCGACATCGGCAAGGGCCGCAACGCCGTCCTGTACGCGGGTGAGGTCAACTTCGAGGCGCTGGGCATGGCCAACGGGCCGCGCCGCATCGAGTCCGCCCTGAAGTCGGGCCAGTCGGTCCTCGTCCAGGTGACGAAGGACCCGATCGGCCACAAGGGCGCCCGCCTCACCAGTCAGGTCTCCCTCCCGGGCCGCTACCTCGTGTACGTGCCCGAGGGCTCCATGACCGGCATCAGCCGCAAGCTGCCCGACACCGAGCGGGCGCGGCTGAAGACCATCCTCAAGAAGATCGTCCCCGAGGACGCGGGCGTCATCGTGCGCACCGCCGCCGAGGGCGCGAGCGAGGACGAACTGCGCCGCGATGTCGAACGGCTGCAGGCGCAGTGGGAGGACATCCAGAAGAAGTCCAAGAACGGCAACGCGCCGACGCTGCTGTACGGCGAGCCGGACATGACCGTCCGGGTGGTCCGGGACATCTTCAACGAGGACTTCTCCAAGGTCGTCGTGAGCGGTCCGAACGCCTGGGAGACCATCCACGGGTACGTCGCCCATGTGGCGCCGGATCTCGCCGGGCGGCTGCAGAAGTGGACCAGCGAGGTCGACGTCTTCGCCACGTACCGGATCGACGAGCAGCTCGCCAAGGCGCTGGACCGCAAGGTCTGGCTGCCGAGTGGCGGTTCGCTGGTGATCGACCGGACCGAGGCGATGGTCGTCGTCGACGTCAACACCGGCAAGTTCACCGGCCAGGGCGGCAACCTGGAGGAGACGGTCACCAGGAACAACCTGGAGGCGGCCGAGGAGATCGTCCGTCAGCTGCGGCTGCGCGACCTCGGCGGCATCATCGTCATCGACTTCATCGACATGGTGCTGGAGTCCAACCGGGACCTGGTGCTGCGGCGCCTGCTGGAGTGCCTGGGCCGGGACCGTACGAAGCACCAGGTCGCCGAGGTGACCTCGCTGGGTCTGGTCCAGATGACCCGCAAGCGGGTCGGCCAGGGCCTGCTGGAGTCGTTCTCCGAGACCTGCGTCCACTGCAACGGCCGCGGTGTCATCGTGCACCTCGACCACGCGGCGGCCGCCGGTGGCGGCGGCAAGCGCAAGAAGCGCGCGCGGGCCGGTGCCGAGCAGCCGGAGACGCACGAGGTCGTCGTCGGCGAGATCGTCGAGACCGGCGTGACCGCCGAGGAGGAGGCGGAGACCGAGGCCGAGGTCGCGGCCGAGGTCGCCGAGCCGGTGGCGCTCCCCGCGCCGGAGTTCCAGCCGGACGAGGAGCTGTACAGCAGCGTCGCCGAGGCGGAGGCCGCGGTGTCGCGCGGCCGTTCGCGGCGCCGGGCGAGCCGTCGGGTGTCGGCTCCTGCGGGCGCGCCCGCGCCGAAGAGCGGGGCCGACGGGGCCGGCGTACCGGCGCCCACGGCTCAGGAAGTGACGGCCGAGGAGGAGGCCGCGCGTCCGGTGCAGCCGGAGCCGGCCGCCCAGGCGCACGCCGAGCCCGTGGCCGTCGAGGACCCGGTGGTCGAGGCCCCGGCCCCCGCGGAGGCCCCCGCCGAGGAGGCCGCGCCCAAGGGCCGTACGCGCCGCCGGGCGACCCGCAAGGTGAGCGCGCCGGCCGGTTCGCCGCCGGCGGCGTCGGCGGAGGCGGCGGTGGTCACGGTCGCCGAGACCGCGCCCGCCGTGGCGGAGACGCCGGAGGTGCCGACGCCCGCGGAGACGCCCGCCGAGGCCGCCGCCCCGGCCCGTCCGCGCCGCCGTGCGGTCCGCAAGGCCACCGCGCCGACCGCTCCGGCGGAGGCGGCCGTGGTGGTCGTGCCGTCGGCGGAGACGCAGGCGCAGGCGCCGGTCGCGGAGCAGGCCGCCCAGGAGGCCGAGCAGGCTCTCGTGGAGGCCAAGGAGGCCGCCGCCGAGGCCGTCGACATCGAGGCCGAGGAGTCCGCCCCGGCCAAGAAGACGGCCCGTAAGACGGCCAAGAAGGCCACGGCGAAGAAGGCCGCCACCAAGAAGACCGCGGCCAAGAAGACGGCCGCGAAGAAGGCGACGGCCAAGAAGGCGGCGAAGTCCACCGCCACCAAGACGGCCGCCGCCAAGAAGGCCACGTCGAAGAAGACCGCGGCGGCCGAGCAGAAGGTGTCGTCCGTCTCGGCCTCGACGGAGGACTGACCTGACGGGGCCCGGTTTGACCCCTCAAGCCGGGCCCCGTAACCTTGACCGTCGGCGTGTCCACTGACCCGCCACATCCCCGTAAACCTCTTCCTCCCGGGCCACCGGGAGAGGCCGCCCGTGTTCGGCGGCTGGCCTGCGGGGGTGCCGTTCTCCGAGCGAAAGAGAGATCCGCGTGTACGCCATCGTGCGCAGCGGTGGTCGTCAGCACAAGGTTGCTGTCGGCGACATCGTTGAGGTTGACAAGATTTCCACTGCCAAGGTTGGCGACACGGTCGAGCTCTCGACCCTGCTCGTTGTCGACGGCGACGCTGTGACCAGCGACCCGTGGGTGCTGGCCGGCATCAAGGTCCAGGCCGAGGTCGTGGACCACCACAAGGGCCAGAAGATCGACATTCTGCGCTACAAGAACAAGACCGGCTACCGCCGTCGTCAGGGCCACCGCCAGCAGTACACGGCGATCAAGGTCACTGAGATCCCCGCGGCTGCGAAGTAAGGGACTGAGGAGAGATGGCACACAAGAAGGGCGCATCGTCCACCCGTAACGGTCGTGACTCCAACGCTCAGCGCCTCGGCGTGAAGCGCTTCGGCGGTCAGGTCGTCAACGCGGGCGAGATCCTGGTCCGTCAGCGTGGCACCCACTTCCACCCGGGCGCCGGCGTCGGCCGTGGCGGCGACGACACGCTGTTCGCGCTGCAGGCCGGTGCGGTGGAGTTCGGTACCCACCGTGGCCGCAAGGTCGTGAACATCGTTCCGGTCGCCTGATCGGAAGCTTTCGCGAGGCGGACCTCACTTCCCTCACGGGAAGCGGGTCCGCCTTTCGCGTGTTGATCAGAAGACATTCCCGTACGTAACTGGAGGCACAACCCATGACCACCTTCGTGGACCGCGTCGAACTGCATGTCGCCGCGGGTAACGGAGGCCACGGCTGTGCCTCCGTTCACCGTGAGAAGTTCAAGCCGCTCGGCGGGCCCGACGGCGGCAACGGCGGGCGCGGTGGGGACGTGATCCTCACCGTCGACCAGTCGATCACCACCCTGCTCGACTACCACCACTCCCCGCACCGCAAGGCCACCAACGGCAAGCCCGGCGAGGGCGGTAACCGCTCCGGCAAGGACGGCCAGGACCTGGTGCTGCCGGTGCCGGACGGCACCGTGGTGCTGGACAAGGCGGGCAACGTCCTCGCCGACCTGGTCGGGCACGGCACCTCCTACGTCGCCGCGCAGGGCGGCCGGGGCGGGCTCGGCAACGCCGCGCTGGCCTCCGCCCGCCGCAAGGCGCCCGGGTTCGCGCTGCTCGGTGAGCCGGGGGACGTGCAGGACGTCGTACTGGAGCTCAAGACCGTCGCCGACGTGGCGCTCGTGGGATACCCGAGCGCGGGCAAGTCGTCGCTGATCTCCGTGCTCAGCGCCGCCAAGCCGAAGATCGCCGACTACCCCTTCACCACGCTGGTGCCGAACCTCGGTGTGGTCACCGCCGGTTCGACCGTGTACACCATCGCGGACGTCCCCGGGCTGATCCCGGGCGCCAGCCAGGGCAAGGGGCTGGGCCTGGAGTTCCTGCGGCACGTGGAGCGGTGCAGCGTGCTGGTGCACGTCCTGGACACGGCGACGCTGGAGTCCGACCGTGACCCCGTCTCCGACCTGGACGTCATCGAGGCGGAGCTGCGGGAGTACGGCGGCCTCGACAACCGGCCGCGGATCGTCGTGCTGAACAAGATCGACGTACCGGACGGCCTGGACCTGGCCGAGATGGTGCGGCCGGACCTGGAGGCGCGCGGCTACCGCGTGTTCGAGGTGTCGGCGGTGGCGCGGACCGGGCTGAAGGAGCTGTCGTACGCGTTGGCCGAGCTGGTCGCGCAGGCGCGGGCCGCCCGGCCGAAGGAGGAGTCGACGCGGATCGTCATCCGGCCCAAGGCCGTGGACGACGCGGGCTTCACCGTCGTACGCGAGGACGACGGGCTGTTCCGGGTGCGCGGTGAGAAGCCGGAGCGCTGGGTGCGGCAGACCGACTTCAACAACGACGAGGCGGTCGGCTATCTCGCGGACCGGCTCAACCGGCTCGGCGTGGAGGAGGAGCTGGTCAAGGCCGGCGCCAGGGCCGGGGACGGCGTGGCGATCGGTCCCGAGGAGAACGCCGTCGTCTTCGACTGGGAGCCGACCGTCATGGCCGGTGCGGAGATGCTGGGCCGCCGTGGCGAGGACCACCGTATGGAGGCGCAGCGTCCCGCGGTGCAGCGACGCCGGGACCGGCAGGCCGAACGGGACGAGCTGCAGCGGGAGTTCGACGACTTCGAGCCGTTCTGATTCCAGCCGTTTCGGTCCGGCCGTTCTGATCCAGCCGTTCCGATCCGGCTGTCCATCCCGTCGTTCTGATCCAGCCGTTGTGATTCCAGCCGTCCTGAGCGGCGGCTGTGCACACGCCATGTGCTGTGATTATGTCAACGCTCGCTGCGGTTTGTCCCGTTATTTCGGCATGTCTGGCTGCTTGCCGACGTGCGGAACCATGCAGACGTGAGGTAAACACACTGCATACTTGATATTTCCGTATTCTGAGCAGTGGTTGACGGGCGGCCGTTCACCGGGTGGCAGCCCATCGGAGGGGGAGTTCCCACAGTGCGAAACCCTGAGGCGTCACGTTTGGTCGGCGTGTACCGTCGCGCGGTTCCAGTCGGTGCGCGACGGATGATCGCGGAGCACGTGGGGACGGATCTGCGAGAGCAGGTGAAAGCCCGTATCGCCGCCGCGGCCGAGCTTCGGGAGCAGGCGGTACGGCTACGGGTGACGCGCCGCCACCGGGAGCTGCTGGCGAGGCACGACCGGACGGTCGTCAGCGTGGCGGGGACGCCCCGCATCGCCCATGTCGTACCCGGCATCATCCCGCTTAAGGCACGCCGGGCCAATCTCGAGCAGGTGACGGCCGCGCTGCGCGAGGCCGGCGTCGACTACTTCGGCGTGCGCTCCGCCTCCGACACCGCGGCCGCGGTCGCCGTCCGCGCCGAGGACCGGGAGCGTGTGCTCACCGCGCTGCGCCAGGCCTGCCGGGCCAGACCCGGCTACGTCGTTCCGGTGCGCGGGAGACAGCTTCAGGAGGACTCCGCGCTGCCCGGCTACGGGCCGGGTTCGTGGAAACGCGTCGCCGGCGCGGACGTGGTCCGCTGCACCTGGTACCTGACCGACCAGACCAACCGTCTGGTGCTGGGGGTGCGTTACGGCTGCGACATCGAGTTCTGGCGGCAGGAGGACGGCGAGCTGGTCTCCCCGCGGCGCAACGGGATCGCCGAGGCGGTGCCGGTGGACGAGCCCGCGGTCGAGGCGGACGAGAGCCTGTTCACCGACTTCACGTCGCTGCCCGCGGAACGCGAGCCGGTGCGGGTGACGACACGGCCGGCCTTCGCCGCGGGAGCCATCGGGCGCCGCACCTTCCCCATCGACGTGGTGTACACCTGGGTGGACGGCTCCGATCCGCACTGGCTGCAAGAGCGGGCCGCGTTCTCCGACAGGCCGTACCACGAGGAGGCGGCCAACGCCGCGCGCTACCTCAGCCGGGACGAACTGCGCTACTCGCTGCGCTCGCTGCACCTCTACGCGCCCTGGGTGCGCAACATCTACCTGGTGACCGCCGACCAGACGCCGGAGTGGCTGAACACCGACCACCCGCGGATCAAAGTGGTCAGCCACAAGGAGATATTCAAGGACCCGGCGGCGCTGCCGACGTTCAACTCCCACGCCATCGAGAGCCAACTGCACCACATCGACGGCCTGTCCGAGCACTTCCTGTACTTCAACGACGACGTGATGCTCGGCCAGGAGATCCTTCCGCAGCACTTCTTCCTGCCCAACGGTCTCGGGAAGTTCTACCTCTCGCCTGCCCTGATTCCCTACGGCGAACCGTCCCCGGACGATCCGCCCGTGGCGGCCGCCGGCAAGAACAACCGCAGGCTCATCGCCGAACGCTTCGGCGACACCATCTTCCGGAAGATGAAGCACGTTCCGCACGCGCTGCACCGCAGCGTGCTGGACGAGATCGAGGCGGAGTTCCCCGAGGCGCACCAGCGCACGGCCACCAGCAGGTTCCGCAGCGCCGACGACGTGTCGGTCACCTCGTCGCTGCACCACTACTACGCCTTCCACACCCAGCGTTCCATCGCCGGCGAGGACCTGGTGTACCGCTACTGCGACCTCGGCAATCCCGGCGTGGAGCGGGTGCTGGGCCGACTGCTGGCCACCCGCGAAGCACACGTCTTCTGCCTGAACGACACGACCTCGACGGAAGCGGAGCTGAGCCGCCAACAGGCCCTGATGACGCGCTTCCTGGACGAGTACTTCCCCTACCCCAGCCCCTACGAGCGTGGTGCAGACAACCGATGAGACAACTCCCCACTCCGCACAAGGTGATGCGCAAGGGGTATGCCGTAGTCCGCTCGACCCGGTCGCGCCTGAACAATCTGGTCCTGGTACCGCCGAGCGCCGACGACTGGCCGCGGGTCACCGCTGAGCACCTGTCCCTCCTGGACGGCAGGACCCTGAACTTCTGCGTCCGCGTGCCGGACGAGGTGACGGCCTCGTCGGCCGCCCTGCTGCTGGGCGGATCCTCGTCCCCGGTCGTCATCCCGCTCACCCTCGTCCAGCGCGGCGACGGTCACGTCGAGGCACAGGGCACCGCCGTCCTCGACCTGCTGGAGGCGGACGCCGACCAGCACCAGCAACTGCCCGCGGGAATGCGCAGGTTCCTGCTGGCCACCGGGCAGTGGCGGCTGTCCGTCGTCTTCACCGACGTCGCCGGGACCGAACGCCGGTACGCGCTCGCCAAGGCGCCCCGGCTGATGCCCGACGGGCCCACGACTCCCGAGCCGGTGCGCGAGGACGGCACCTACTGCCGCCTGATCGCATCGGGTACCGGACGGGCGTACGTGTCCGTGGGCAGGGACGACGCCGAGGCCGAGATCGTGTCCGTGAAGATCGGCTGGTCCGAGGTGACACTGGAGGGCCGGCTCGTCAACGCTCCGGCCGACGAGTGCC
The DNA here is from genome assembly GCF_006539505.1 of Streptomyces spinoverrucosus. Lineage (GTDB taxonomy): Bacteria > Actinomycetota > Actinomycetes > Streptomycetales > Streptomycetaceae > Streptomyces > Streptomyces spinoverrucosus. The sequence goes on along the minus strand of NZ_BJND01000024.1, from coordinate 177,290 downwards.
GCGGCGACGTCGAACTCGTCCGCAGGGGCGGCAAGGCGGCCCGTGTCGTGCCGGCCACCTGGCAGGGCGACACCTTCGTCTGCTCGCTGAAGCCGGCCGACTTCGGCGACCTCGGCACCAAGGAGCAGATCTTCGACGTACGTCTGCGGCGGCCGCGTCGCCGGTCGCTGAAGATCTCCCGGCGGCGTACCGAGGTGCGCAGCCCCGGCGACGTCTTCCGGATGCCGTACCGGTTGCTGACCGGGGAGGACGGCGGCACCGTGCTCAGACTCAACCCGTACTACACGCCCATCGGCAGCCTCGCCTTCCGTGCGGCCCACCTTCCTTCTGGATGCTGACAACAATGAAGATCACTTTTCTGCTCACCTGGGGCGACGAGATGGGCGGCACGGAGCAGGCCGTCTACACCCAGGCGACGCACCTCGCGCCCCGGCACACCGTCGAGGTGCTGAGCGTCTTCAAGACGCGTGAGCGCCCCTTCTTCTCCGTGGACGAGCGGGTCTCGGTGCGGTACCTGGTGGACCGTACCGGCAAGACCGAGCGACCGGTGCGCGACAGCGGCATCGGCGCCGAGGAGTGCCGCCGCCTGGCCGGGCTGCCCAGCGAGCTGATCAGCCCGAAGTGGGAGGCCACCTTCGACGCCCTCTCCGACGTCGAGATGAACCGCGCCCTGCGGACCATCGACACGGACGTCCTGATCACCACCTCGCCCGCCCTGATGTCCGCCGTCGCCGACCTGGTGCCCTCCCGGGTGATCACCATCCAGCAGGAGCACCGGCCCTCGCAGCTGCGCGGCGCCACCGGCGAGCCGCTGCTGCTGCGCGCTCCCGAGATCGACGCCCTGGTGGTGCTGACCGAGCGCACGAAGCAGTGGCTGGAGGAGTCGCTCGGCAAGGCGGCCCCGCGCCTGGCGGCCATCCCGAACGCGATACCCGAGGGTTTCCGGCCGCGCTCCAGCCTCACCGGCAAGAGCATCGTGATGCCGCGCCGCCTGGTGCCCGACAAGCAGGTCGACCACGCCATCCAGGCCTTCGCCAAGGCCCTGCCCGACCATCCGGGCTGGCGGCTGCGCATCTTCGGCGACGGCCCGCAGATGTCCCGGCTGCGCAACCTGGTCCAGGGCCTCGGCCTGCACGACGCCGTGGAGATCCTCGGGCCGAGCCAGCACATGACGGAGGAGTGGGCCAAGGCCAGCCTCACCATGCTGCCGTCCCAGGACGGCGAGGCCTTCCCGCTGGTGCTGCTGGAGGCCTTCGCCGCCGGCGTCCCGGCGGTGGCGTACGACATCGTCACCGGGCCTGCCGAGATCATCCGGCACGGCGTGGACGGACTGCTCGTCCCGCCCAACGACATCGACGGGCTCGCCGAGGCGATCTCCCGGCTGATGGGCGACGAGGAACTGCTGCGCTCCTACGGGGAGAACGCCTACGACGGCTCCGCGCGCTTCGCCGCGGACGTCATCGTCAAGCAGTGGGAGGAACTGTTCACCGAGCTCGTGCTGCGGCGCGACGACCCGCAGCGGATGGCGGAGCGGGCCGACCGCATGGCCCACCGCGTGGCGCACGGCGGCGCGGGCCGCTTCCACGCCGCGGTCGCCGCGGACCGCACCGCCCCGTCGTCGGGCGACCAGCGGGCGCGTGAGCTCGTGATCGGCGCGGCCAACCGTTCCCTGGTACGCGCCGCGGGCCGGCTCTCCGAGGTCCGCGACGACCTGCAGGGCTCCGACATCCTGCAGCGGAACTTCGAGACGGTCATCGCCGCACTCGACAAGCACGACATCCCCTACGTGCTGCTGCGGGACCGTGAGGACACCCCGCGACAGCGGGTGGCGGTGGACAGCACCCACCAGGAGCGGGTGCGCAAGGCCCTGGCCACCGAGTACGAGGGCAAGGCGGTGTACGCCGAACTGCTCAAGCCCCGCACGCACGCCCCGGGCGTGCTCCTGGCCGAACGCCTGGAAGGTGCCGGAGAGGTGGGGGGGCTGCGGGTCTTCCGTCCCGTGGTCACCTCCAGCCGTACCCTGCGCTTCGGCCCCGCCTACGGCTGCGACGTGGAGTTCTGGCGCCTGGTGCCGGAGGAGGAGGGCGGCGACGGCCAGTTCGTCGCGCCGCTGCGGCCGAGCGCGGTCGGCCCCAAGCTGCCGTCGCTGACCGCCGACGCCCGCCTGCGCGTGCGGGACCGGGAGTACCCCACGCTGGAGCCGTTCACCAAGAAGCTGGTCAGCGACATCACCTTCCCGGTGGACGCCGTCTACACCTGGGTCGACGACTCCGACCCCCGATGGCAGGAGCGCCGGGCCCAGCGGCGCGCGGCCCTCGGCCTGGACGCCGAGGCGTCCGGGGACGAGGCGGCACGCTTCCGCAACCGGGACGAGCTGCGCTACTCCCTGCGCTCGCTCGCGATGTTCGCGCCCTGGGTCCGGAAGATCTACCTGGTCACCGACGACCAGACGCCCGAGTGGCTGAACACCGCGCACCCGGGCATCGAGGTCGTCTCGCACCGGGACATCTTCACCGACGCGAGCTGCCTGCCCACGTTCAACTCCCACGCCATCGAGAGCCAACTGCACCACATCGACGGGCTGTCGGAGCACTTCCTGTACATGAACGACGACGTTTTCGTCGGCAGGCCGCTCAGCGCGCAGAGGTTCTTCCAGCCCAACGGCACGAGCCGCTTCTTCTGGACGCCGACGACCGTGCCGATCGGGGAGGCCACCGAGGAGGACGAGGGCTACTTCGCCGCGGCGAAGAACAACCGCCGGCTGCTTGAGGACCGCTTCGGGGTGACCGTGGCGAACAGCTTCGCGCACGCCCCGCACCCGCTGCGCAAGAGCGTCCTGGAGCAGATCGAGACGGAGTTCCCGGAGAGCGTGGCCCGCACTGCGGCGAACCCCCTGCGCGGCTGGCAGGACGTCTCCATGGTCTCCTCGCTGCACCACCACTACGGCTACCTGACGGGCAGCGCGGTGCCCAGCAGCATCCGGTGCGCGTACATCGACGTCGGCACCTACGCACGGCACCCGGAGCTGACGCGGCTGCTGGCGATCCGGGGCCACGACGTGTTCTGCCTCGGCGAGTCGCAGGACGCCGAGGTCCCGGACCAGGAACAGGCCCGCATCATCGACGCGTTCCTGCGCGCCTACTTCCCGGTGAAGAGCCCGTACGAGCTCTGAGCACGACGCGTCACGACGAAGGGGGGCTTCCCCGGCCCGAAGGCCGGGGAAGCCCCCCTTTGCTGTCGGGTCCGGCTAGCGGACCACGTAGCCGAAGCGGCCGCCGGAGGCCGGCAGACCGCCCTGGCCGGGCTGGTACGTGGTGATCGCGGCGTTCGAACCGCCGGCGGTCACGTTGGACAGCGGCAGGGCGTAGACCGTGCCGTAGCTGCCCGGACCGTACGGCATGCCCACGTACAGCTTGGTGCCGGTGTAGTGGATGCTCCGGCCGAGTTGCTGGTTGGCGCCCGCGGGACCCGGGATGCCGGAGTTGCCGGCCTCGATCCAGCGGTTGTTGATGTCGCGCGAGCCGAGCAGCGAGAAGGTGGTGATCGCGCCGGCCTTCGCCGTCGTGCCGACGGCCTCGTCCGTGATGCCGACGGCCAGCTTCATCGTCGCGGTGGTGCTCACCGCACGCGGTGCCGTGTTCACCGCGTCCACGGACTGGCCGAAGCGGTCACCGGCCTCGGAGGTGCCGGGGATGGCATCGGAGGAGGTACCGGAGTAGTACGTGGTCAGCTGCTGGTACGTCCCCGCGGCAGTGACCTCGAACGTGATGACGTTTCCGGCGTCGGTCTTGTTGACACCGTCGATGTCCAGGTCCTCACCGGGAGCGCCGACCGCGAGGATCGAGTGGGTGGCGGCCGCCACTCCGGACGGGCGGTAGGGGACCAGGGCCAGGGAGCGGCCGAACTGGTCGCCCGGCTCGGCTCCGCCGGCGACGGTGTCCAGGTCCTGGTCGAGACCGAACAGCGGGGTGGGCCGGTTCTCCGAGTTGAGCCGGTGGCTGAAGACCGCCAGGTTGCCGGCGCCCGCGTCGGAGCCGATGGTCTCGTCCGGGGCGCCGATGGCGATGTGGTTGGCGTCGGCCGCGACGACGGCGCCGAAGCCGTCGTTCGCCTCCACGGCACCCGGCACATCGGTGCTGTCCTGGCTGACGGCGATGTTGGTGTCGCCGTGCACGTAGAAGGCCATGCCCGCCTTCGTGACCGAGCCGATCGCCTCGCCCGGCGAGCCGATCACCACGAACGGCTCACCCGCGGCGCTGGTGCCCGCGGCGATGGCCTGGCCGGTGCGGTCACCGGTCTCGGGAGCGGAGTTCTTGAAGGAGCCGGTGCCGGCGCCCTGCTCGAAGTGGGTGTTCTTGATCGCCCCGGTGCCGATGCCGCCCCGCGCACCGTACAGAATGTCGACCATGCCGGCGTCGGTGGCGGTGCCCAGGTCCTCGGACGGCGTGCCGACGACCAGGTCGGTGCAGCCGTCCTGGTTGTAGTCGACGGTGTCGATCGCCTCACCGAACCAGTCGCCGGCCTCCGCGCCGCCCGGTACCCAGTCGAGGTCCTGGTGGAACTCGGCAGTGCCCTTACCGCCGCCGTAGACCACCCGGACGACACCCGCTCCGTCGGCGCCGCCGACGCTCGCCTTCGGGTCGGAGATGGCGATGTCCTCGACGCCGTCGCAGTTGAAGTCGGTGATGGGCAGGGCGCCGACGGTGGATTCCACCCAGGAGCTCAGGTCGTCGACGCGGGCGGCGACGCCGCCGGTACGGGTCTCAGTGCTGTCGATGCCGAAGCAACCGCCCTGGTACGAGCGGCTGTTGAGGGCCACCAGCTGCGTGGTGCCGTTGGTCGTGCGCACCACCGGACCGCCGGTGTCACCCATGCAGGCGGCCGCGCCGTCCTTGCCGGTGAAGGTGGCCGTGGTGGCGTCGGCGGCGTCCACCGTCAGCGCGCCGGTGTGCAGCTTCAGCGGCGCCCACTCGGTCTTGGTGCGCCCGTACCCGGCGAACTTCAGTTCCTCGCCCGCGGCGGGCGCGGTGGTGGCCACGCTGACGGGGGCCACGTTGGTGACCGGCCGGTTCAGACGGGCCAGGACGACGTCGCGGTCGGTGCGCGGCACAAGCTGCACCACCTGGCGCTCGGCACCGTCGGAACCGCTCAGGTCGGAGCGGCCGATGGTGGCGGTCGTGGGCTTCGCGGGCTTGCCCGCGGGCACCGACAGGCTCGTCGCCGGGTCGTCGGCGAAGCAACTCGCCGCGGTCAGCAGCCAGTCGGAGGCGACCAGCACGCCGGAGCAGCCGCGATCGTGGTCACCGACGATGACCTGCGCGGTGTAGCTGAGGGAGGTGTCGGTGGCCGGCGTGCCGGTCACCGCTGACGCGGGCGCGGCGCACAGCGCGACCGGGCCGACGGCCAGGGCCGCGACGAGTGCCGCAAGGCGCACGTGTCTGGTGTGTCGCATGATGTGATTCCTTGGACTCGAGGTCTGCCGGGCCGTGCGGCCCTGGACAGCCTGGGAAATGCCGACGGGCGTGCGCCCAGCGCTACTTGGCGGTCCTGATCTCCACGAGCATGAACTCGCGGCCCTGCTCGTCGGCGCTCTCGCCGACCGGGGTCCAGGTGTTCTTGTTGATGTCGAACGACTTCTCCTCGGTGCCGGTGGTCATGTCCACCTGCGTGGCGTAGTCGTTGCCCTTGATGCCGTAGACCGAGGGGATTTCCAGGGTCAGCCAGCCGGAGTTGCCGGTGACCTGGAAGCAGATCTTGTCCTTGCTGCGCGCCCAGACCTCGAGCTGTCCGGTGCCGCTCACGCAGTCGGCGAGCGTGATGTGGCCGTCGCCGCGCTTGAGGACGATGTTCTTCTCCGCGAGGATCTTGTCCGCCTGCGGGTAGTTGAAGTCCTCCACGCCGTAGCCGGGGGCTTCGCCCGCGACGGGTGCGGCCACGTGTGCGTCCGCGTTGGCGGAGGTACCGGCCGGGGCGGCGAGCCAGGTCAGTGCGCCGGCCACTGCCGCGACCAGCAGGGTGCCGGTGATTCTTCTGCGTTGCGGCCTTGCCGCGATTGCGCTGAGCGCCTTCATTGAAGTCCTATGCGTCGATTCCATGAAAGCCGGGGACGGCAGCAGACGGCATGGAATGAGAATTCTCAGAAATGCGCATGGCCATAAAACTGCCCCCCAGGCCGTGTTTATCAAAGCCGGAATGATTGATCTCTGTCCACCGGGCGAAGAGTGGTAAAACGGGCACATTTGGAACGTCTGACATGGCGTATGTCACACGGCGAAAAAGGGATACAAGGCCTCCCCCGTTGGAACCTCGTCATTCTTTCATATGTGGTTCCGACCCCGAGTAGCGCCTGCGCGGCCACTGTCTTGACGGTGCGTCCGCCGATCGGTGGTGTCCAAGGAATCCCCCCTCGTGTCACTGAATGTTCGTGAACGTATGGGGGACCAAGGGAAGGTGACCAGCCGTCAGGCGTGTGCGGAGCCCATGAGAAACCCCACACCGGTCGGTATGGCTGCATTTCGCCGGGATGCTCCCGAGTGATCAGTTGCGCACGTGGCGTGCGCATGTTCTGATCGTTTGTTTACGTCGCGGATGCAAGCCGTTCCTGTGGCCTTACGCCTCCGTTCAGAGGTGGCGCCCGTCCGCGTACTGGACGACTGCGCGGTCACCCGCCCCCGTCACGTAGATTCGGCACGTGGACAGCAAGGTGGCAGGGGCAAGGCAGGCGGTGCGCGAGGCCCGCAGGATCGTCGTCAAAGTGGGTTCCTCATCGCTGACCACCGCCTCCGGCGGGCTGGACGCGGACCGGGTGGACGCGCTCGTCGACGTCCTCGCCAAGGCCCGCAGCGGGGGAGAGAAGGAGATCGTGCTGGTCTCCTCGGGCGCCATCGCCGCCGGACTCGCCCCGCTGGGCCTGCGCCGCCGCCCCAAGGACCTCGCCCGCCAGCAGGCCGCCGCCAGCGTCGGCCAGGGCCTGCTGGTCGCCCGCTACACCGCCTCCTTCGCCCGCTACGGCGTCCGCGTCGGCCAGGTGCTGCTCACCTCCGACGACATGAGCCGCCGCGCCCACCACCGCAACGCCTCCCGCACCCTGGACAAGCTCCTGGCCATGGGCGCCCTGCCGGTCGTCAACGAGAACGACACCGTCGCCACCGACGAGATCCGCTTCGGCGACAACGACCGGCTCGCCGCGCTCGTCGCCCACCTCGTCCGCGCCGACCTGCTGGTCCTGCTCTCCGACGTGGACGGCGTGTACGACGGCGACCCCAGCAAGCCCGGCACCTCGCGGATCACCGAGGTGCGCGGACCCGCGGATCTCTCCGGAGTGGACATCGGCAGCGCCGGGAAGGCGGGCGTCGGCACCGGCGGCATGGTCACCAAGGTCGAGGCCGCCCGGATCGCCGCCGCCGCGGGCATCCCCGTCGTCCTCACCAGCGCGATCCACGCCGCCGACGCCCTGACCGGCCAGGACACCGGCACGTACTTCCACCCCACCGGCAAGCGCTCCGCCGACCGGCTGCTGTGGCTCCAGCACGCCTCCGCGCCGCAGGGCGCGCTGACGCTGGACGACGGTGCCGTGCGCGCGGTCGTGGAGCGCCGCACGTCGCTGCTGCCGGCCGGAATCGCCGCCGTCGAGGGCGAGTTCAGCGCGGGCGACCCGGTCGAACTGCGCGACGGCAGCGGGCACGCCGTGGCGCGCGGGCTGGTCAACTTCGACGCCAAAGAGATCCCGCAGCTGATCGGCCGCTCCACCAGGGAGCTGGCGCGGGATCTGGGCCCGGCGTACGAGCGCGAGGTCGTCCACCGGGACGATCTGGTGATCCTGCATCACTGAGCACCACTGAGCACCCTGGCGCGCGGCCGAAACGCGGCCGAAAACGGAGGGAACGCCCCGCAAAAGCCCCCGCCCTGAGGTGGACGTTCCGCAAAACCGCCCCACGATCCCCCGGGGGCCTGCTCAACTTTGTGCAGAGGCACGCACTGGCACTGCATGAAGGAGGCCGCCGTGAGACGAGTGCGCCCTGGGGCAGCGTCCCGCGCGGCAAGTACCGAGCGCGCCCTCACGAGCGTCGCCGCCGGTGACCGCTACACGGGCGAGGAGCCCGAGGACCTGCCCCGGCTGTGGCACGTCACCCTCAGCGTCTCCGGCGAGGCGGCCCCGCTGAAGGAGGTCCGGCGCGCCCTGGAGCAGCTCGCCCACGACCACCCCTTCCTGCTGACCAGCAGATACGCCGACGACCACGCGGAGATCCGGTACTGGGAGGAGGCCCGCGACCTGCACGACGCGGCCGCCGTCGCGCTGCGGCTGTGGGGAGAGCACCGGCAGAGCGCCGGACTCCCGCCCTGGGAGATCGTCGGCCTGGAGGTCATCGACCGGGCCACCTACCACCAGCGCATCTCCGAGGGCTACGGCCCACCGCCCGCGTCCCCCGTGGGCGTCCATCCCTTTTGACGGGCCTTGCGCGCTTGTCTCGGGGTTTGGGATGCCCGTCGGACCGGCCCGTGCGGCGCACTACCCTTCCCTCATGACCACGCTTTCGCCGTACGACTCCATGACCCCGGTCACCCGGGCCGCCTACCGTGCCAAGGCCGCCGCCGCCGACCTCGCGCCGCTGCCCCGGGCCGTGAAGGACGACGCGCTGCTCGCCATCGCGGACGCGCTGGAGGTCCGTACGAGCGAAATCGTCGAGGCCAACGCCAAGGACGTGGCCAAGGCCCGGGAGGCCGGCACCAGCGAGGCCATCGTCGACCGGCTGACCCTCACCCCGGAGCGGGTGAGGGCCATCGCCTCCGACGTGCGTGACGTGGTCGCGCTGCCCGACCCGGTCGGCGAGGTCGTGCGCGGCTCGACCCTCCCCAACGGCATCGACCTGCGCCAGGTCCGCGTCCCGCTGGGCGTCGTCGGGATCATCTACGAGGCCCGCCCGAACGTCACCGTCGACGCCGCCGCGCTCTGCCTGAAGTCCGGCAACGCCGTGCTGCTGCGCGGCTCGGCCTCCGCGTACGAGTCGAACTCCGCCCTCGTCCGGGTGATCCGCGACGCCGTCGGCGGCGCCGGGCTGCCCGCCGACGCCGTGCAGCTGGTGCCCGGCGAGAGCCGCGAGAGCGTGCGCGAGCTGATGCGCGCCCGGGGCCTGGTCGACGTACTGATTCCGCGCGGCGGGGCCTCGCTGATCCAGACCGTGGTGCAGGAGTCCACGGTCCCGGTGATCGAGACCGGCACCGGCAACTGCCATGTCTACGTCGACGCCAACGCCGACCTCGACACGGCGATCGAGATCCTGATCAACTCCAAGGCCCAGCGGGTCAGCGTCTGCAACGCCGCCGAGACGCTGCTGGTCCACCAGGACATCGCCGCCCGGTTCCTGCCGCGCGCCCTGGACGCCCTCGCGGAGGCCGGGGTGACCGTGCACGCCGACGAGCGGGTGATGGCGTACGCCAAGGACAGCAAGGCGACCGTCGTCGAGGCGACCGCCGAGGACTGGGAGACGGAGTACCTGTCCTACGACATCGCCGCCGCGGTGGTGGACTCGCTGGACAAGGCCGTCGAGCACATCCGGCTGTGGACCTCCGGCCACACCGAGGCCATCGTCACGACCTCCCAGCAGGCCGCCCGCCGCTTCACCCAGCTGGTGGACTCCACGACGGTCGCGGTGAACGCCTCGACCCGTTTCACGGACGGCGGCCAGTTCGGCTTCGGCGCCGAGATCGGCATCTCCACCCAGAAGCTGCACGCCCGCGGCCCGATGGGCCTGCCCGAGCTGACCAGCACGAAGTACATCGTCACGGGGGATGGGCACGTACGGCGCTGAGGCGCACGACCCCGGCGCGCGCCGCTGGGAGATGTCGTGAGCAGGCGGACGAATTTCCATACCGTCTGCCCAAATTGACCCCCCAGGTCTACTCTGGACGCGTGCCGGAGGACGTGGGGGGCACGCCGTTCCCTGACGGCTGGGAGCCCGACGACGACCACGACCGCGGGGTGTCGGACGAAGAGTTCGCCTCCGTGGTCTTCGACGAGGCCTTCGTACGGGCGGCCGTGGTGCACGAGCCGACCGCCGTCGAACGCCTCCTGGCCGCCGCGCAGGCCAGAGCCGAGGCCTCCGAGGCGGAGGCCCGCCGGGCGCGCGGCAGGCGCGAGCGGTACGACGACGCTTACGGCCCCGACGACCATGCCGGTTTCGGCCACGACCCGGACCTCGACGACCTGGACGACACCGACGTCCTCGACGACCGCGACGGGCCGGGGCCGTACGGAAAACAGGTCCGCTGGCACCGCCCGGTCGCCTGGCTGCTCGCCCTGGTGATGGGCATCGGCATGGTCGCGCTGGCCTTCGCCGCGGTCTACCGGGGCGCCTCGTCCAGCCGCCAGGACCAGGTCCCGCCGCCCGCCTCGACCGGCCTGGAGCACGGCACGTCGGCGGCGCCCTCCGCCTCCGCCGACTACTCCCCGCCGGCCGTCTCGGCGGTCCCGCGCACCCCTTGAACGGCCGGTTCCGCACGCCCGGGCAGAGCCTCACGGACCTGGTGAGTACCTGTCAGAAGTTGTCGCACAGCGGGGCGTTTACCGGAGCTTGTGGCGACCTACTCTGAAGATATGGGCGGGCCTGGAGACCCACCTGAGGGGACACCCGACGGCGCCCCCAACGGTGCGGACGACGAATACCGATCCGTCGTGTTCGACGAGTCGTTCGTCCGCGCTGCCCGCCTCCAGGAGTTCTCCGCGCAGGAGCGCATGGCCGACCACGCGCCCGCCGTACGCCGCCGCCCGCCGATGCGCCGGGGCCTGCCCCGGCAGGCGCTGCTCCTGGTCCTGCTGATCGCCGTCGCCTTCGGCACCGCGATCTACATGGGCGTACGGCACCCGTACCAGACCCCGCAGGCCGCCCGGTCCGTCGAACCGCTGCGGATGACCGTCATCCCGCTCGCCCCGCACGGCAAGGTGCCCGGCGCCACCGACGCCGAACAGCTGTACGCCCACAGTCCGGCCGCCCAGTTCCGCGTCGGCGCCGAGGGCATACCCCTGCCGGCCGCCCGGCGCACCCCGAACTTCTCGGACGCCCAGGTCGTCACCGCCCTGACCACCGCCAAGGACTACCTCGTCCGCTCCTCGCTCTACCCCGAGGTGCTCACCGGCGGGCAGACCAGGCCGGTGCGCGTGCTGCTCGACCCGGACCAACAGGACCAGTTCGACCGGAGCTTCGAGCAGCCGACCGCCGACGGCCGGCACGCCCCCACCGGCTGGCTGGTGCGCTTCGACCCGAGCCGCGCCGAGCTCGCCGACCGCGCGATCCGCGTGCAGGGCTCGCTGGAGGCCACCGAGGCCGACTCGTCCACTCTTGAGGTCACCACGGACCACACGTTCGTGTACGCGCTGCGACCGGCCGGCGCCGACAAGACGGCCGAGGTGTCCCTGTTCACCGTCCGGCGCGAGCTGCACTTCCGCTTCGACCGCGACGACCTGCGGCTGCACCAGGCCGAGCTGGTCGCCTCGTCCCTCCAGGCCGGACCGCTGTCCTGCGCCGAGGACGTCACCAACCAGCTGCGCCCGCTGCTCGCCGGCCAGACCCCCAAGGCGGGCGGCCCGGCCGGCACGGACCCGTACGCACCCCAGGGCACGGCGGCACTGTGCGGGACGCTGGCGGACAGCGCGCAGCCGAAGGCGTGAGCGGGGCGGCCCCCGCCGGTCGGCTTCAGTCCTCGTCGCGCGGCGGCTGGTCCTTGGGTGACGAGCCTGCCGATCCTGCCGACCCCGTCGTACCGGTGGAACCCGCCCCACCGCCAGCGAAGCCCCCGAACCCCCGCCGCACCCGGCTCCCCAGGTCTCCCGCGCCGCCCGCGATGTCCGTCACCAGCTTCATCAGCGGGTCCTTGCTGCTGCGCACCTGCCCTGCATAGCTCGAAGCCGACTCGCGGAAGGAGTCGGTGACCGAGGTGTCCTTGTCTTCGGTGCGCCGCGGGTAGTGGCCGTCCATGACCCGCTGGTAGTCGCGGGACGCCGCCCACTTCTTCAGCTCGGCCGCGCGGATCGTGGCGAAGGGGTGGGAGCGGGGCAGCACGTTCAGGATCTTCAGCACGGAGTCGCGCAGATCGCCGCCCGCCTCGTACTCGTCGGCCTGCTCCAGGAACGCGTCCACGTTCATCTCGTGCAGATGGTTGCCACCGGCGATCTTCATCAGGCCGCGCATCGAGGCCTGGAGGTCCTGCCCGACCAGCAGGCCCGCGCGGTCGGCGGACAGCTCCGACTTGCGGAACCACTCGCGCAGCGCGGTCACGATCGCCATGATCGCGACATTGCCGAGCGGTATCCAGGCGACCCTCAGGGCCAGGTTGGTCAGGAACAGCAGGATCGTGCGGTACACGGAGTGGCCGGACAGGGCGTGGCCGACCTCGTGGCCGATCACCGCCCGCATCTCCTCCTCGTCGAGCAGCTCGACGAGCCCCGTGGTCACGACGATGATCGGCTCGTCCAGGCCGACGCACATCGCGTTGGGCTGCGGGTCCTGGTTGACGTACATCGGCGGGACCTTCTCCAGGTCCAGGATGTAACAGGCGTCCCGCAGCATGTCGTTGAGGTGGGTGAACTGCCGGTCCGAGACGCGCACCGAGTCGGACAGGAACAGCAGCCGCAGGCTCCGCTCGGGCAGCAGGCCGCTGAGGGCCTTGAAGACCGTGTCGAAGCCGCTCAGCTTGCGCAGTGCGACCAGGGCGGAGCGGTCGGCCGGGTGCTCGTACGCACGCGAGGAGATCTCCGGGAAGCGCCTGCGCTGCCTGCTCGGCACGTGCTCGTGCCCGCCCTGCTGGTGGCCGTCGTCGGACATGTGGTCCCCCATGTGCGTCGGTGTGACCTGGTGTGCCTTTTGCGTTTTCTTGTACGCCCCCGAAGCAAGGCCCAGCCTAGGCGGAGATACCGTGGACGGGCAGTACGACGAAGGAGTCCCGCACCATGGAGCACATCGCCGCGATCGACTGGCTCAGCGCCGCTCAACAGCAGGGCGCGGGGAATCTCCTGCGGGTCGTGCTGATCGTGATGGTGGTGGGTTGCGTGCTGACCGCCTGGTTCCTGCTTCGGGGTTACAGGCGGAAGGACGACTGACGGCCCGGGAAGGTTGCTCGACGGCGGAGTCGGGGTGATCGCGGCCGAGGCTCCCGCTTACGATGAGCCGACGTCTTTATCCCGCCCACACGCGATAGGTCCTGCCGAAGATGAGCTTCCACAGCGCCGCCCAGTTGGTCACCCTCGCCGCCGAGGGCCAGGAGCACAGCGGCAACCACGAGAGCCTCAACCCCCTGCTCACCGGCGGTGGCGCGTTCATCGCCCTGATGCTGCTGCTGTGGATCACCACCCGTTTCAACCGCGATCGCTGAGTCCACAGGGCGGGCCGGTAGGGTCTGCACGCATGGGAGAGCAGGACATGCCTACCGGCCCGTCGACGTCGGCCAAGCGCCGCCTCGGCGTCATGGGCGGGACGTTCGACCCGATCCACCACGGCCACCTGGTGGCGGCCAGCGAGGTCGCCGCGCAGTTCCACCTCGACGAGGTCGTGTTCGTACCGACCGGGCAGCCGTGGCAGAAGACCCACCGCCAGGTCTCCCCGGCCGAGGACCGCTATCTGATGACGGTCATCGCGACCGCCGAGAACCCGCAGTTCTCGGTGAGCCGTATCGACATCGACCGCGGCGGCCCCACCTACACCGTGGACACCCTGCGTGACCTGCGCGCCCTCAACCCCGACACGGACCTGTTCTTCATCACCGGCGCCGACGCCCTCGCACAGATCCTGACCTGGCGGGACAGCGAGGAGCTGTTCTCCCTCGCGCACTTCATCGGGGTCACCCGGCCCGGCCATCACCTCAGCGACGCCGGGCTTCCGAAGGGCGGTGTCTCGCTGGTCGAAGTTCCCGCCCTCGCCATCTCCTCCACGGACTGCCGTGCGAGAGTCGCCAAGGGCGACCCGGTCTGGTATCTGGTGCCGGACGGAGTCGTGCGCTACATCGCCAAGCGACAGCTGTACCGCGGCGAGTGAGCCGAGAGGGGCACCGGTGAACGACCGATACGACGCGGGGGCCGCAGGCTACGGCGCCGACCAGTACGAACTCGTCGGCTACGACGAGTACGGCCGGCCGGTGTACCGGCAGGTCCCGGCCCAGCAGCCCTACGACCCCTACGCACAGCAGCAGGGCTACGGGTACGACCCGTACGCCACCGGCCAGCAGCAGCCGGTACCCCCGTACGACCCCTACGGGACCGGTCAGCAGCCACCCGTGACCTCGTACGACGGCTACGACCCCTACGGGCAGACCGCCACCAGCGGACAGCAGCCGCGCGTCGCCGAGCAGACCGCGTACATCCCGCAGCAGCCGCGCACGGCCGAGCACGAGCAGCGCGCCGAGCCCGTACAGCACGCCCCCGACGCCGGGGACGGCCGCGAGGACCGCGACTACCGGACGGAACAGTTCGCCTTCGTCGAGGAGCCCGACCAGGACTCCGAGGACGTGATCGACTGGCTGAAGTTCACCGAGAACCGCACCGAGCGCCGCGAGGAGGCCAAGCGCCGCGCCCGCAGCCGCCTGATTGCCCTGGTCGTGGTACTGGCGCTGGTCGCGGCCGGCGGGGTGGGCTACCTCTGGTACGCCGGGAAACTGCCGGGTCTGTCCTCCTCCGACGACACCAAGGGCGGTACGACGTCCGCGGCCGCGCAGAAGCGGGACGTGATCGTCGTACACCTGCACGACACCAAGAAGGGCGGCACCTCCACGGCGCTGCTCGTCGACAACACCACCACCAAGCAGGGCACCACCGTCCTGCTGCCCAACTCGCTCGCGATGTCCGGCGACGACGGTACGACAACGCTGGCCAAGTCCGTCGAGGACGACGGCTCCTCCGGCACCCGCGAGGCCCTCGACACCGTCCTCGGCACGTCCATCCAGGGCACCTGGCGCCTGGACACCCCCTACCTGCAGAACCTCGTCGACCTCGTCGGCAACATCGAGATCGACACCAACGCCGACGTGCCCGACCCGGACACCAAGAAGAAGGGCGAGGCTCCGCTGGTCAGCAAGGGCGAGAGCCAGACTCTCAGCGGCAAGATGGCGGTCGCCTACGCCACGTACCGCGCCTCGGGGGAGGCCCAGAACGCCCAGCTGGAGCGGTTCGGGCAGGTCATGCAGGGCGTGCTGCGCAAGATGTCCTCCGACGCGCAGGCCGCCACCACCACCGTGCAGACGCTGGCGCAGATCCTCGACCCGTCGCTCACCGACAAGGACCTCGGCACCTTCCTCGCCAAGCTGTCCGACCTCGCCAAGAGCGGCGACTACAAGACCGCCATGCTGCCCGTCCAGGACGACGGCACCCTCACCGCCGAGGCGAGCGCCAGTGTGGTCAAGGACGTCCTCGGCGGCACCGCGAAGAGCCCCGACCAGGACGCGGCCGTCCGGGTCTCGGTGCAGAACGCCAGCGGTGTGAAGGACAACACGGAGAAGGCCCGCGTGGTGCTCCTCAACGGCGGGTTCACCTTCCTGGAGGGCGGTACGAGCAGCTCCCGGTCCACGTCCGAGGTCACCTACGCGGACGCCGCCGACAAGGAGAACGCCACCGAGGTCGCCAAGACCCTGGGACTGCCGGACAGTGCGGTCACCAAGGGCGAGGTCTCCTCCAACGCGAACGTCTCGGTGATCCTCGGCCAGGACTACGAGCCGGCCTCCGCCGGGTAATGCGTGGGGCGCCGTCGGCGGTCCGTGAGACCCTTGGAGACAAGTGACCGCCGACGGAAAGCCATGTAGTGACCGCAACCGACCGTTCCCTTGAGCTCATCAACACCGCGGCCCAGGCGGCCGCCGACAAGCTCGCTCACGACGTCATCGCCTACGACGTGAGCGATGTGCTGTCGATCACGGATGCCTTCCTGCTGGCGTCCGCGCCCAACGACCGCCAGGTCAAGTCGATCGTCGACGAGATCGAGGAACGGCTCCAGAAGGAGTTCGGCGCCAAGCCGGTGCGCCGCGAGGGCGACCGCGAGGCCCGCTGGGTCCTCCTCGACTACGTCGACATCGTCGTGCACGTGCAGCACAGCGAGGAGCGGGTCTTCTACGCCCTGGAGCGGCTGTGGAAGGACTGCCCCGAGATCGAGCTGCCCGCCGACGCCAAGGCCACCCGCGGCAAGGGCGAGGAGCACGCCAGGCTGCAGGCCGCCGAGGAGGCCGCCGAGCTGGGCGGTGACTGGCGATGAGCACCACCGACGAGGTGCCCACGGGCAAGCCCGGCCGCGGCCGCCGCGTCATCCTGTGGCGGCACGGCCAGACCTCCTGGAACGTGGAGCGCCGCTTCCAGGGCACCACGGACGTCGAGCTCACCGAGGCCGGCCTGGCCCAGGCCCGCCGTGCCGCCCGGCTGCTGGCCTCCCTCAAGCCCGACGCGATCGTCTCCTCGGACCTGAAGCGGGCCGCGAACACGGCCGCCGAGCTGGCCGCGCTCACCGGCCTGGAGGTCAACCACACCGAGGCCCTGCGCGAGACCTACGCGGGCGTCTGGCAGGGCCTGACGCACGAGGAGATCATCACCCGGTACGGCGACGAGTACGCCGCGTGGAAGCGCGGGGAGCCGGTGCGCCGCGGCGGTGGCGAGCTGGAGTCAGAGGTCGCCGACCGTGCCGCCCCGATCGTGCTCCGGCACGCCGAGAAGCTGCCCGAGGAGGGCACTCTCGTGGTCGTCAGTCACGGCGGCACCATCCGCACCACCATTGGTCGCCTCCTCGGCCTGGAGGCCCGCCATTGGGAGAGCCTCGGGGGCCTCTCGAACTGCTGCTGGTCCGTCCTCGGCGAGGGCGCCCGCGGCTGGCGGCTGCTGGAGCACAACGCCGGCACCCTGCCGGAGCCGGTGCTCGGCGACGACGACTGAGACCCGCCCCGGGGGGCCGTACCCCGGATTTCACTTTCCGGCAGGTCGCAGGCTAAAGTTCTTCTTGTTCGCCCCGCCGAGCGGGGCGAAACACCATGCGGCTCGGCCGCGTGGCACCAGGGGCTATAGCTCAGTTGGTAGAGCGCCTGCATGGCATGCAGGAGGTCAGGAGTTCAATTCTCCTTAGCTCCACGGACGAATCCCGTCCCCCTCAGGGGGCGGGATTTTTCGTCGTCACGCGTTTGAGCACTCGTGGCCCGACAGGCGTATACCTCTGTGGAGACGCCCAGGCCTGCCGTGTCCGGACTGGTACCGAGGCGTCGCTGACCGTATTGGTCCGGTCGTGGCAGAATCAAACGGCCGGAAGGGGGCGCGGCCCGACGGGAGGGAGTAGCGATGCCTGCGAGCATCCTCAGGGAGGTCGGCCACCTCCTTGGCGAAGCGGCGTTGATACGGGACACGACCACCCGGCTCAGCTGCCCTTCCTGCGGCTCCGCGCATGTCGCCCAGGTGCTCGGCGACAACGGCGGGATCTCCTACGTGTGCACGGCCTGCGGCCACAGCTGGAGCTGATCGATGGGTGCACACAGGCGGAAGTGCGACTGGTGCGGCAGTGGTACGCCGATCGTCCGCGACATGGAACCGGTGAACCCCGACTACCAGTACTGGTGCGAGGAATGCGCACGGGCGCTGATCATAAAAGGCGACCCGATCGAGACGTACCGCGAGCTGGAGGGGGAGCCGATCTACGGGCGGCTCCTCGAAGAGCACTGCACGCTCAAGCGGTTCTACTCGTTCGTGACCGCCTGACGCCTCCCTGCGGAGCTCGCGGCGAGCGCCAGGACGAGGCAGCCGGTGGCCGCGTAGAGGCCCGACAGTGTGAACTCGACCGGGTTCTGGTGCAGTTCGGGCCGGCCGGGGGTGTGCGGCACCCACCACAGGGCGTACGAGCAGAACACCAGGAGCGTGCCGGCGGCGACCGCGCGACGGGCGCGCGCCGTCAGGAGCACGACGAGCGGCACACACCACACCCAGTGGTGCGACCAGGACACCGGGCTGACGAGCAGCGCCGTCACCGCGCAGCAGACCACCGCCCAGGCCCGCTCCCCACGCAACTCCGCCCGCACCGCCACCGCCAGCCCCACGGCGGTCACAAGCGCCGCCACGGCGGTCCACAGGGCGCCCGGGTCGGGGGTGTGCAGCAGGCGGGCCAGGACCCCGCGCAGCGCCTGGTTGGCGGTCTCCTCGGCGTGCCCGGCGCGGTCCGTCCGGAACACCACGTCGGTCCAGAACCGCCAGGAGTCGTACGGCAGGACGGCCGCCGCGAGCAGCGTCGCCCAGACGAAGCTGCCGGCCGCCACGCGCGCGTGCCGCAGCCAAGGGCCCTTCCGGTGCCGTCGGTACGCCACGACGCCGGTGGCGAGCAGGAAGACGGCGAACAGCGCGGGGGTCAGTTTCACGGCGGCCGCGAGGCCGATGCCGACGCCCGCCCAGCGGTCGCCCGGACGCCGGGAGAGGTCCCACAGGACGAGTACGGCGAGCAGCAGGTTGACCTGGCCGTAGCGCAGGGTCGTCCACACCGGCTCGCACCACACGACCACCGCCGAGGCCCACCAGACGGTCTCCACGCGCGCGTGCCCGACGATCCGCAGGGAGAGCCGCACGAACACCACCAGGAGCGCGAGGTTCCCGGCCGTGGCCAGCGTGCGCAGGGATCCCGTGTCGAGGAGTGTGAGCGGGGTGAACAGCAGGGCGGCGAAGGGCGGGTAGGTCGCGGGCAGTTGGGCGGCGGTGGCGCGCAGGGCGTACAGGTCGCCGCCCGCGCGTACGGTGGCGCCCTCGGCGCGGTACACCAGCAGGTCGATCATCGAGACGTGCGCGGCCCGCTGGGCGATCCAGAACGTCGCGAAGGAGAGCAGGCATGCGCCCAGGGCGATGGGCATCCGGCGGTGGACTGCGGTGGGCGTGATCACGGTCACGAGGGCCGACCATAGCGGTCGTACCGGGGCAGAAGGGAAACGATTTGGTGGAGTACCCGGTCGACCGTGTAATGTTGGCGTCGCCGCCGGGGAAGCCCGGCGGACCACAACAAGGGGCTATAGCTCAGTTGGTAGAGCGCCTGCATGGCATGCAGGAGGTCAGGAGTTCAATTCTCCTTAGCTCCACGTAAAGATCCCGTCGGGTCGAGTCGACCCGGCGGGATTCTTCTGTGTCTGGGGCTGTTGACGAGTGGGGCCGCCCGGTGTCGGACGGCCCTTCGTGTGTGCGGTCAGCGGCCGAGGGCGCGGCGGCCGCGGCCCTGGGAGAGGACCGGGAGGTTGTTGCGGGCCGGTGCTCGTTCCGCCTGATCCTCGATGCGCAGGGCGAGGGCCGGGCAGCGGCGGACCGCGCGCAGCGCCTTGGCCTCGGCGTAGCGGGGGACCGCGGCCTGGGCGACGGTCGGGAAGCCGTCGGCGCCGAGCTGGAAGACCTCCGGGAGGATGTCGGCGCACAGGCCGTGGCCCCGGCACAGCGTCCAGTCGACGTAGATCTTCTGGCGGCTGGGGCCGTTCTCCCCGTCCTCACCGCCGCCCGGGATGCCCGTGGGGGCCCTGCCGCCCTCGAAGAGCGGCAGGGCCCCCTGCACGGGCCGTCCGCAGCCGTTGCCGAGGACGTGGGCCGCAAGGTCGTCCGTGAAGGCCTTGACGGTCGACTCCAGGAACATCGCGGAGCCGTCGGGGTGTGAGCAGGCGCCGCGCCGCTTGACGTTCTTGGCGACCTGCTTGAGGGCCTCCAGGGCGGCCGGGCCGCCGCCGTTGAGGATGTCCTCCATGCCGCGCGCGGCGGCGGGCAGGCCGAGGTAGCAGGGGCCGCACTGGCCCGCGCTCTCCTCCGCCAGCCACTGGGCGACGCGCAGCGACTCGCCCAGCGGGCAGGTCTCCTGGCTGATCGGCAGGATCGCGCCGGCGCCCAGCGAACCGCCCACGGCGTCCAGCGAGTTGCGCGAGACGATCGCCTCGTTGACCGTCGCCGCGTCGATCCACTTGCCGTGGTAGCCGCCGGTCAGCACGCCCTGCGGGACCGGCGGGGCGCCGGCGAGCTGGAGGACGTAGCGCAGAGGTACGCCGGTGGGCACCTCGATGACCATGGGGCGGGCGACGGCGCCGGAGACCGTCAGCATGACGGTGCCCGGCTCGTCGTACAGGCCGGTGTTGCCGTAGCGCTCCGGGCCGATGCGGGCGGCGATGGCCAGCTGGGCGAAGGTCTCGGCGTTGGACAGCAGGGTGGGGGCGCCGCCGACGCCGCTCTGCGAGGCGCTGATCTTGCGGCCGGGCGGGATCGCCGGGCCGCCGTCGATCGAGCGGATCAGGGAGGCGGCGGCGCCGGATACCATGCGGACCGGGTTGCGCTGCACACGCGCGCGGAGGGCCGATCGGCGGCCGTTGCTGAGGCCGCGTTCGGCAAGCGCGGCCTCCATGGAGCGCTGCGTCGACTCACGGGTGACCCCCACCACGAGCGTGCGGGCACCGAGCGCCTCCGCGCACAGCAGGGCGCCGTCCAGGATCAGGTGCGGAGCGCGGTTGATCAGCACCGTGTCCTTGCGGCAGGCCGGTTCGTCCTCGCTGCCGTTGACGACGACGACCGGCCGGACGCCGCGCTTGATCGCCGATTCGGCGACCGAGCGCAGCTTCTTGTGGAAGGGGAAACCCGCGCCGCCGCGGCCCCTGAGGTTGATGCGTTCGGCGAGCTGCGCGAGCTGCTCGCCGCCCATCGGTTCCAGCGGCCCGTGCACCTTCAGGTGCATGGGCAGATCGAGTCTTTCGACAAGGTCGAAGCCCGACGTGAGCTGAGGAAGACCGACCACGCGGACTTCTGGGACGTCGGGCAGGGCCTCGTTCACTTATTGCCTCCGGAAGGCGTGTTCCAAGGTTCGCCCGAACCCGGTGCGTCGAAGTCGTAGGACGCACCGGGCAGTGTTTCAGTGGCGGGACCGCTGTTGTTGTACGTGTCATCCGGGTAGTACGTGCCGAAGGCGGCGTTCATCTCACCGGTGTCGTACACATCACTCGATCCATAGCCGGACGCGCCCGAATTGTCGTAGACCGGGATGTTGTATCCCGTGTCCTGGAGCGGGTCGTAGGCCGACGGAGGCGCCTCGCCGACCGGCGGCGGGGACGGGATCGGCCAGGAGCCGGACGTGCTCTCCACGCGCGGGAGGGCCTCCGTGGGCTGGAAGTCCGGCAGCTCCATGCGCGAGGTCTGGTCGGCCGCGAAGGCCTGCTGCCGGGGGCGCGAGGGTGCCGAGACGGCGCGGTAGGCCGCCGAGAAGCCGCTCGCGGGCTCCGGTGCGGCAGCGCGCTCGGCGGTCTCGTACAGCGGTCCCGAGGGTGCAGCCGTACGGGGCTTGCCGCCCGGCTGGTTCTCGTAGCCCGGCAGCGCGGACCCGCCCGCCGCCCGGGCCCGGCTCTCCTCCAGCTGCTCGCGGCCCAGCGCCCTCCCGGTGCCCAGCAGTGCGGTGATCCGGTCGGCGACCCGGCGCTTGACGGGGCGGGGCGCGGCGCGCAGTGCCAGAGCCGCCGTGACCCCGGCCAGGGACAGTCCGTACAGGAACATGAAGAACGGCTTCGCCGTGCGACCCGCGTAGAGGCCGTGGACCAGCGCCGCACACCAGGCCGGGTAGGCCAGCATGTGCATGGCCCGCCAGCGTGCGGCGACGGGTGCCGGGGAGGCGAATCGGTTGCGCAGGATGCCGGTGACGCCGACGAAGATCATGAGCAGCCCGGCCAGGGTGCCGAGGCCGATGAGGACGCCCCGGCCCATGAGCTCGTCACTGTTGGTGAGGAGGAGCCCGAAAGGGATCACCGCGGCGATCCAGGTGGTGTGGTCCAGCGCCAGCTTGACCCCGATGTGCACCAGCAGGAAGGCGACGGCGGCGACGGCGGTGGTCCGGTGCACCGCCTGCGCCAGGATCCGTTGGCGGGCGTTGAGCAGGATCCGGTCCTGGGCGACCAGTCCCCAGATCACCGAGCAGCTGAGGCAGACGAGCGCCAGGACGCCCACGCCGAAGTCGAGGAACACCACGATCGAGGTGTCCACGGTGCTGTCGTTGGTCGTGTCCGCGACTCCGTCTGCGGTCAGCACGGCCCACCTCCCCACGGCGCGACGCGTTGCGGAAGCGGTGGGGTACTGCGGGGAGACTTCATGGGGCAACTCCGAGCGGTTCGGGAAAGCGGTCCCGGGCCGCACTCTAAGTCGCCCCATACCGATGGGTACGAGGTTTGAGTTATTGCGCTGTTATCAAACGACAATGTGTTCGCTGTGATGCCCCATAGTGGCTGTTACGCGAAGTAATTGTTGACCAGTGTTCAAGTCCGTCGCGGCCCGGTCGACGGCTGCGGTACCCTGACGCCATGCGTGCCGTACGCCTTCTGCTTAGCGGGCCGCGCTGATCAGTCCCGGCCACCGGGTGAGTCGAGTGGCCGGAGTCGGCGCGGCGTCCCCTCCTGTGCGAGGGGATTTTTCGTTTCCGAGGAATCACAGCCGCTGGCAGAGACGATCGATGGAGCTTTGAGGATCATGAGCGAGACGAACCCCGCAGCCGCCACTGGCATGTCGGTGGATGCCGCGCCGCACCGCTACACGGCCGCCATGGCAGCCGAGATCGAGGCACGCTGGCAGGACTTCTGGGACGCCGAGGCCACCTACGCGGCACCCAACCCCAAGGGCGACCTGGCGGGCGACCCCGAGACGGTCGCCAAGCCCAAGAAGTTCTTCATGGACATGTTCCCGTACCCCTCCGGCGCGGGCCTGCACGTCGGCCACCCCCTGGGCTACATCGCCACCGACGTCTACGCCCGGTTCCACCGGATGACCGGCCACAACGTCCTGCACACCCTGGGCTTCGACGCCTTCGGCCTGCCCGCCGAGCAGTACGCCGTGCAGACCGGCACGCACCCGCGCGTGTCCACCGAGGCCAACATCGAGAACATGAAGATCCAGCTGCGCCGGCTGGGCCTGGGCCACGACAAGCGCCGGTCGTTCGCCACGATCGACCCGGACTACTACAAGTGGACCCAGTGGATCTTCCTGCAGATCTTCAACTCCTGGTACGACGACGAGGCCCGCAAGGCCCGCCCGATCGCGGACCTGGTCGCCCAGTTCGCCAGCGGTGAGCGCGCGCTGCCCGGCGGGCGCTCCTGGAACGAGCTGAGCGCCGTCGAGCGCGCCGACGTGCTGAGCGAGTACCGCCTGGCGTACGCCTCGGACGCGCCGGTCAACTGGTGCCCCGGCCTGGGCACCGTCCTGGCCAACGAGGAGGTCACCGCCGACGGCCGCTCCGAGCGCGGCAACTTCCCGGTCTTCAAGGCCAAGCTGCGCCAGTGGAACATGCGGATCACCGCCTACGCCGACCGGCTGCTGGACGACCTGGACGCGCTGGACTGGCCCGAGGCCATCAAGCTGCAGCAGCGCAACTGGATCGGCCGCTCCGAGGGCGCCCGCGTCGACTTCCCCATCGACGGCGAGCACATCACGGTCTTCACCACACGCCCGGACACCCTGTTCGGCGCGACCTACATGGTGCTGGCGCCCGAGCACCCGCTGGTCGAGAAGTTCACCCCGGCCCAGTGGCCCGACGGCACCCACCAGATGTGGACCGGCGGCCACCGGACCCCGGCCGACGCCGTCGCCGCGTACCGTGCGCAGGCCGCCGCCAAGTCCGACGTGGAGCGGCAGGCCGAGGCCAAGGACAAGACCGGCGTCTTCACGGGTGCGTACGCGACCAACCCGGTCAACGGCGAGCAGATCCCGGTCTTCATCGCCGACTACGTCCTGATGGGCTACGGCACCGGCGCGATCATGGCCGTCCCGGCGCACGACAGCCGCGACTTCGCCTTCGCCCGCGCCTTCGAACTGCCGATCCGCTGCGTCGTCGAGCCGACCGGCGACCGCGGCACCGACCCCTCGACCTGGGACGACGCCTTCGTGTCGTACGACGCGAAGATCGTCAACTCGGCCGGCGAGGATGTCTCCCTGGACGGCCTGGGCGTCGTCGAGGCCAAGGCGCGCATCACCGAGTGGCTGGAGCGCAAGGGCCTCGGCGAGGGCACCGTCAACTTCCGGCTGCGCGACTGGCTGTTCAGCCGGCAGCGCTACTGGGGCGAGCCGTTCCCGATCGTGTACGACGAGGAGGGCATCGCCCACGCCCTGCCCGAGTCGATGCTGCCGCTGGAGCTGCCGGAGGTCGAGGACTACTCGCCGCGCACCTTCGACCCGGACGACGCCGACACCCAGCCCGAGACGCCGCTGTCGCGCAACGAGGAATGGGTCAACGTCACGCTGGATCTGGGCGACGGCCCGAAGAAGTACCGGCGCGAGACCAACACCATGCCCAACTGGGCCGGTTCCTGCTGGTACGAGCTGCGCTACCTGGACCCGCACAACGAGCAGCAGCTGGTCGACCCGGAGATCGAGCGGTACTGGATGGGCCCGCGCGAGGGCATGCCGCACGGCGGCGTCGACCTGTACGTCGGCGGCGCCGAGCACGCCGTGCTGCACCTGCTGTACGCGCGCTTCTGGTCCAAGGTGCTGTACGACCTGGGGCACGTGTCGTCCGCCGAGCCGTTCCACCGGCTGTTCAACCAGGGCATGATCCAGGCCTACGTCTACCGGGACAGCCGCGGCATCGCGGTGCCGGCCGCCGAGGTGGAGGAGCGCGACGGCGCGTACTACTACCAGGGCGAGCAGGTCAGCCGGCTGCTGGGCAAGATGGGCAAGTCCCTGAAGAACGCGGTGACTCCGGACGAGATCGCCGCCGAGTACGGTGCCGACACACTGCGGCTGTACGAGATGGCGATGGGTCCGCTGGACGTCTCCCGGCCGTGGGACACGCGCGCGGTGGTGGGCCAGTTCCGGCTGCTGCAGCGGCTGTGGCGCAACATTGTCGACGAGGCGACCGGTGAGGTGACGGTGGTCGACGCCGAGCCCGCCGACATCGACGAGGAGACGCTGCGGGCGCTGCACAAGGCGATCGACGGGGTGCGCGGGGACCTGGAGGGCATGCGGTTCAACACCGCGATCGCCAAGGTCACCGAGCTGAACAACCACCTGACCAAGGCGGGCGGTCTCGTGCCGCGGCCGGTCGCCGAGGCGCTGGTCCTGATGGTCGCGCCGCTGGCACCGCACATCGCCGAGGAGCTGTGGCGGCGGCTGGGGCACACCGGCTCGGTGGTCCACCAGGACTTCCCCGTCGCCGACCCGGCGTACGTCGTGGACGAGACCGTGACCTGTGTGGTGCAGGTCAAGGGCAAGGTCAAGGCGCGGCTGGAGGTGTCGCCGTCGATCTCCGAGGAGGAGCTGGAGAAGGTGGCGCTGGCCGATGAGAAGGTGCTGGCGGCGCTGGGTGGGGCCGGGATCCGGAAGGTGATCGTTCGGGCGCCGAAGCTGGTGAATATCGTTCCGGCGTAGCGTCGGGGTCGTCCCCTACGGGTCGGTTCGAGGTGATCTGCGGGCAGGTTCGGGGTTCTTCTGGAACTCCGGGCCTGCCCGTTGCGTTTACCGTTGAAGAGCGGCGCGGGGTGTGCCGCGGCCGGTTCGTCAGGAGGAGCGTCGTGGAAGCAGTGATCATGGTGTTCGCCCTGCTCTTCGTGCTCTTCCTGGCGCTGGGTGCCTACGCCACGGTCAAGGTGGTCGGCGCCGCCAAGCGGGGCGTGGACCGCACGATCACGCAGGCCCGCCGCACGGTCGAGGACCACACGCTGCGCGCCAAGTCCTTCGCCCAGCCCGGCCCCGTCGGCGAGATCGCCCAGCTGCGACTGAAGCTGCGCACCTCGATGCGCGCCACGCAGGACACGCTGCACGCGGGCGTGGCCGAGGACGAGTCCCTGAAGGAGGCGCTCGGCCTGTTCCAGCGGCTCAGCGCGCACGGGCACGAACTGGACGCCGAGCTCAGGCGCCTGGAGTCCGAGCCGGACCGGGCGACGCTCGCCGAGCGGCTGCCCGAGCTGCGCGACCGCACCGAGCGCATCACACAGTCGGCGGAGTCGCTGCGCTGGGCGGCCCGCGACCGGGCCGGCCGTTTCGCGGACGACGACCTGGACGCGCTGAGCGCCCAGATCGACGTGGAGACCGGCGCGCTGCGGCACTGGACGACATCGGACTCCGCCGCGACCCCGCCGCCGTGGCCCGAGGCCCCGCCCGCCGACGCCCCGAACACCCAGCAGACCTGGCCGGACACCCCGCAGTCCCGCACGGCCGAGGAGCCGACGCGGCCCGCCATCACCCCGCCGGGGCCGCGTCCGACGTACCCCTGGCAGAAGAAGCCCCGCCCCGAGAGCACCACCTGAGCATGCGGCGCCGCTCCGGTTGGCCGCACCGTGTGCGAGGGTTCCTCGTGGCGTCCTTGCGCATGTTCCGCGCGGGTGAGAGGCCCGGGCTGCCGCCCGGGCACTACGGCAGGTAACCTCCAGCTCATGTCCCGCCATGTCGCGATCGTCACCGATTCAACGGCCTACCTGCCGCCCCGGACGATGGAGCGCCATGGCATCACAGCGGTACCCCTGACCGTGGTCCTCGGCGACCGCGCGCTGGAAGAGGGCACCGAGATCTCGACCCGTTCGCTGGCCCAGGCGCTGCAGAAGCGACGCCCCGTCACCACCTCGCGCCCCAGCCCCCAGCTGTTCGCCGAGACCTACCGCAAGGTCGCCGAGTCCGGCGCCACCGGCATCGTCTCCCTGCATCTGTCGGCCGAGTTGTCGGGCACGTACGACGCGGCGGTCCTCGCGGCGCGCGAAGCGCCGGTGCCGGTACGGGTGGTGGACACCGGGATGATCGCGATGGCGCTCGGTTTCTGCGCGCTGGCCGCGGCCGAGGTGGCGCAGACCGGCGGCACGGTGGACGAGGCGGTCACGGCCGCCGAGAAACGTGCCTCCGGCACATCGGCCTACTTCTATGTCGACACCCTTGACTATCTGCGGCGCGGCGGACGGATCGGCACCGCGCAGGCGCTCCTCGGGTCGGCACTCGCCGTGAAGCCGTTGCTGCAGCTGGACGGTGGCCGTATCGAACTCCTGGAGAAGGTCCGGACGGCATCGAGGGCGATCGCCCGGCTGGAGGAGATCGTGGCCGACCGGGCGGGCGGCGCCCAGGTGGACATCGCGGTACACCATCTGGCTGCGGCGGACCGGGCGTCGGCGCTGGCGGAGCGGGTGCGGGGGCGGGTGCCGGGGCTGGCGGACCTGCATGTGAGTGAGGTGGGGGCCGTGATCGGGGCGCATACCGGGCCTGGGTTGTTGGGGGTTGTGGTTTCGGCGCGGTGAGGGCCCGTTCTTGAGGTGCCGTCGCCTCGGGTTTCACTCGTGTGGGTGGCGGAGTTTTCCACAACTCGGCGGTAATCCCCGGGAATTGAGCAAGATCATCGCGAGGGTGGCGGGCTGCCGCATCCTCGTCGCATGGCACTTCGATCACGCACACGCGCAGCATCCGTAACGAGTGGACCGGGCCGCGGACCTGCCTCCGACGGTCGTACGGCACACCGCCATCGCCGCCCTCCGGCCCTCGGCCGGGCCCGGCACCGGCACGCGTCGGCAGAAGAACTCCGGCGCCGTGCGGAGGTGCTCTTCGGCGAACGTGCCGAGGAGTGGCGGGAGTCGGGGGCGGGGCCACCGGAGGACGCCTCTGAGGAAGAGGCGGCAGAGGACGGGCCCGGAGTTGCACCTGACGGTGCGGACCGTCGGCGGGAGCGGGCCGCGCTGGCTCTGCGGGAGCGGATGCCGGTGTGGTTGCAGGCGCGGTGCGGCCTGGAGCGGAGAAGCGTGGTGGCGCTCACCGTGCTACTCGTCGTCGTCGCGGGGTTCGCGGTGCAGCACTTCTGGGCCGGGCGGACGCAGTCCGTGCAGGCACCCGAGGTGGTCCGGGCGGCGGCGCTCGGAGAGCAGGTGGTAGAGCAGGAGGGCGAGCCGTCGGCCGCGTCGGGCGCGTCCGGCGTGGCGACCGGTCCGCCCGGTGCCGCCAGCGGCACGCCGGTCGCCGAGATCGTGGTGGACGTCAGTGGGAAGGTGCGCGAGCCCGGGATTCACCGTCTGCCGGCCGGATCGCGGGTCGCCGACGCGCTGAAGGCGGCTGGTGGGGTGCGGCCGGGCACGAACATCGACGGTCTGAACCGGGCCCGGTTCCTGGTGGATGGAGAACAGGTGGTCGTCGGGGGTCCCGCGCCCGCCGCTGTCCCGGCTCCGGCCGGGGGAGTCCCGGCCGGAGCGGCCGGCGGCGCGCCCGCAGCTCCCGTCTCCCTCAACACCGCCACGGTCGAGCAGCTCGACACCCTCCCCGGCGTCGGTCCCGTGCTGGCGCAGCACATCATCGACTACCGCACTCAGCACGGCGGTTTCCGCTCGGTGGACGAGCTGCGGGAGGTCAACGGCATCGGCGAACGGCGCTTCGCCGACCTGCGGAACCTCGTACGGCCATGAGGCGCGCCGAGGACGCGTCGCTTTCGGGCGGGCGCCGTGCGGGGCACGTGACGTCCAGAAGCCGCCGCCCGCCCTCGGGCGCGCGCCGTGCCGTGCACATGGCTTCCGGGAGCCGCCTCGGAGCCGCTCATCCGAGGCAGGAAGGACCGGCCGACCTACGGCTCGTACCACCCGCGCTGGCCGCCTGGGCGACGGCGGCGCTGGCGCTGGAGGCCTCGCCGGGGCTGTTGACCGGCGTGGTGGTGGTCTGTCTGGTCGTGGGGTGCGGGCTGCTGATCGGTACCGTTCGCGCGGCAGTGCGCGCCGGGTCGCGTGCCGCGGTCGCCGCCGTGCTGCTCTGCGTCGCGGCGGCCGCCGCCTCGGCCGGGCTGCACGGGGCCGATCTGCGGCGGGGGCCGGTGCCGGGGCTGGCGGAGCGGTTCGCCACGGTGACCGCCGAAGTGGAGATCACCGCCGACCCCCGGCTCACGCGGCCACGGGTCACCGGAAACCACTTGGCGCCGGTCTCCGTGCTGGCGAAGGGTGAGGTGCGGAGCGTCGAGGAGGCGTCCGGGGCGAGGGCCGTGACGCGGACGCCCGTGCTGGTGATCGTCGATGCGGGGGCGGCCGGGCGACGGGAGTGGCTCGGGCTGCTGCCCTCCACCCGGGTCAGGGTGACCGGGCGGCTCGCGCCCCCGATGGTGGGCGGCGACCGGATCGCGGCCGTGGTGCGGGTGCGGGATCGGGCGGGGCCGGAGGTGGTGGGGGAGCCGTCGGGGGCGCAGCGGTTCGCGGGACGGTTACGGGCAGGCCTGCGGGAGGCCACCGGCGGGCTGCCGGCGGACGCGCGGGCGCTGCTGCCGGGGCTGGTCGTCGGGGACACCTCGCGGATCACACCGGACCTGGACGAGGCCTTCAAGGAGACCGACCTCGCCCACACGCTCGCCGTGTCCGGGAGCAACCTCACGATCATCCTCGCCCTGCTGCTGGGGCCGCCGGGCCTGGCGCAGCGCAGTGAGCGGCGCGGTCTCGCACCCTGGATCGGCATCTCGCTGCGGACGACGGCGGTCCTCGGCGGAGCGCTCACGCTGACGTTCGTGGTCGTGTGCAGACCGGACCCGAGCGTGCTGCGGGCCGCGGCCTGCGGTGCCGTCGCACTGCTGGCCCTCGCGACCGGACGCCGGAAGTCGCTGATTCCGGCGCTGGCGGCGGCGGTGTTGCTGCTGGTGCTCTACGACCCGTGGCTGGCCCGCAGTTACGGCTTCCTGCTCTCCGTCCTGGCCACGGGGGCGCTGCTCACCCTCGCGCCCCGCTGGAGCAGTGCGTTGCGCAGGCGCGGGGTGCCGCCCCGGCCGGCGGAGGCGCTGGCCGCGGCGGGGGCGGCGCAGGCGCTGTGTGCGCCGGTGGTGGCGGTGTTGTCGGCGCGGGTGAGTCTGGTGGCGGTGCCGTGCAATCTGCTGGTGGAGTTCGCGGTCGCGCCTGCCACGGTGCTGGGCTTCGCGGCGCTGGCGGTGGCGCCGGTGGCGATGCCGGTGGCCAAGGGGCTGGCGTGGTGCGCGAGTTGGCCGGCCGGGTGGATCGCGCAGGTCGCCCGGACCGGGGCAGCGCTGCCCGGCGCGGGGGTGGACTGGCCGGGTGGCTGGGGCGGGGCGGCGCTGCTCGCCCTCGTCACGGTGGCCGTCGTGGTCACCGGCCGGCGGCTGCTGGGGCACCCGTGGCTGTGCGCGGGCTGCGGGGTGCTGCTGGTGCTGGCGGTGGTGCAGCCGCCGCCGCTGGCCGGAGTCGTCACGGGCTGGCCGCCGCCGGGGTGGCGGCTGGCCCTGTGCGACGTGGGACAGGGCGACGCGACGGTCCTCGCGGCGGGCCCGGGCACGGGGGTCGTCGTCGACGCCGGACCCGACCCGAAGCTGGTCGACCGGTGCCTGCGCGACCTCGGCATCACCCGCATCCCCCTGGTGGTCCTCACCCACTTCCACGCCGACCACGTCGCCGGGCTGCCCGGCGTACTGCGGGGACGTGCGGTGGGGGCGATCGAGACGACCGGGTTCGAAGAGCCGGTGGACCAGGCAGAGTTCGTCCGCAGAGAGGCGGTCGCCCGGGGGATTCCGGTCACGCGTGCGCTCGCCGGGGAGCAGCGGCGCACCGGGGACCTGTCCTGGCAGGTGCTGTGGCCGCCGCCCAGACCGGCACCGGAGCCGGAGGGCCCGAACGACGCCAGCGTCGCGATGCTCGTACGCTCGGCGGGGCTGCGCATGCTGCTGCTCGGGGACCTCGAACCCCCGGCCCAGCAGGCACTGTTGCGGACACCGGCGGCCGCGCTGGTGGACGGCGTGGACGTGCTGAAGGTCGCCCATCACGGCTCGGCGTACCAAGATCCGGAGCTGATACGCCGGGCCGCGCCGCGGCTGGCGCTGATCTCCTGTGGTGCGGACAACCCGTACGGGCATCCGGCGCCCAGTACGGTCGCGGCGCTGCGGGAGGGGGGTGCGAGGGTGCTGCGGACGGATGTGGACGGGGCGTTGGCTGTCGTCGGTGCGGGCGCGGGCTTGCGCGTGGCGCGAGACTGAAGGCATGAATCCCGCACAGGTTGATGCCTACCTCCGCCGCCTGGGAGTCCCGCACCCGGCGTGGCCCACCGTCGACGTCCTGCGTGAACTACAACTGCACCATCTGCAGGCGATCCCCTTCGAGAACCTGTCGATCCACCTCGGCGAGCCGATCGTGCTGGAGGAGAAGCGGCTGCTGGACAAGGTGGTGGGGGCGCGGCGCGGCGGTTTCTGCTACGAACTGAACGGGGTCTTCGGCGCCCTGCTCGTCGCGCTGGGATACGACGTCTCGCTGCTGGCGGCGCGGGTGTACGGGGAGGGCGGTCGTCCCGGGATCCCCTACGACCATCTCGCGCTGCGGGTGCGGACGGTGGACGCGGGGGAGTGGCTGGCCGACGTCGGCTTCGGCGCGTTCAGCCACTATCCGCTGGCCTTCGAGGAGCGACGCGAACAGGTGGATCCCGGGGGCGTGTTCCGGATCGCCGAGGCGGGGCCGGACGCGGCGGGCATGCGGGGGGTTCCCGCGGCCGGTGGCGGGGCCGGGGTTCCGGACCTGGACGTGGTCAGGGACGGCAGGCCCGTGTACCGGCTGGAGCTGCGGCCGCGGGTGCTCGGGGACTTCGTGACCGGGGCCTGGTGGCACAGCACCTCGCCGGAGTCGCACTTCGTGCAGTCGCTGGTGTGTTCCCGGCTCACGGAGGACGGCGGGCGGATCACGCTCAGCGGGCGGAAGCTGAAGGCGACGGCTGCCGACGGGACGCGGGACGAGCGGGAGCTGGGGGCGGACGAGGAGGTGCTGGAGGTGTACCGGGAGCGGTTCGGGATCGAGCTGGACCGGGTGCCGGTCGTGCGAGGGACCGGCGGAGGGGCGGGCTGACCTGCTTGTTCGCGGGCTGGGGCGGTGCCGGAGAATGACTGCCGTGAGTGATGTGCGACATGTGCTGGTGCTGCCCGACCGTGAGTCCGCGGAGGAGGTGGCGGAGGCGCTCGGGGAGCGGTTCGGGCTGCGGGAGGAGCCGCAGCTGGTGCGGGACGCGCTGGCCGGTGAGGACGACGCCGAGGACGCGCAGTGGCTGGTCGTGCTGCGGGACGAGGACGGGCGGCTGGATGCGGGGGAGCTGGACGAGTTCGTGGCGGAGTGGGAGGGGTGGCGGGAGGATCCGTAGGCCCGACCCGTCCGGGCAGGCAGGCAGGAGGCTGACGGGGGTCGTTGTCAGTGGCGCGTGGGATGCTGTGCGTGATGGCCAGGAAGACTGCTCAAGACGACCCTCTCGCCCCGGTGACGCTTGCCGTGGGCCAGGAGGACCTCCTGCTCGACCGTGCCGTGCGGGAGGTGGTGGCCGCCGCCAGGGCCGCCGACGCCGACACGGACGTGCGTGACCTGACGCCGGACCAGCTGCAGCCGGGCACGCTCGCGGAGTTGACCAGCCCGTCGCTGTTCGCGGAGCGCAAGGTCGTGGTCGTACGCAATGCGCAGGATCTGTCGGCCGACACGATCAAGGACGTCAAGGCGTATCTCGGGGCGCCCGCCGAGGAGATCACGCTCGTGCTGCTGCACGCGGGCGGCGCCAAGGGCAAGGGCCTGCTGGATGCCGCCCGCAAGGCGGGGGCGCGGGAGGTGGCGTGCCCGAAGATGACCAAGCCGGCGGACCGGCTGGCGTTCGTCCGGGGCGAGTTCCGCACGCTGGGGCGGTCGGCCACGCCGGAGGCCTGCCAGGCGCTGTGCGACGCCATCGGCAGCGATCTGCGGGAGCTGGCGTCCGCCGTGTCCCAGCTGTGCGCGGACGTCGAGAGCACCATCGACGACGCGGTCGTCGGGCGGTACTACACGGGGCGGGCCGAGGCGTCGAGCTTCACGGTCGCCGACCGGGCGGTGGAGGGACGGGCGGCGGAGGCGTTGGAGGCGCTGCGGTGGTCGCTCGCGACCGGGGTGGCGCCGGTGCTGATCACCAGCGCGCTGGCGCAGGGCGTGCGGGCGATCGGGAAGCTGTCGGCCGCGCGCGGCGGGCGGCCCGCTGATCTGGCGCGGGAGCTGGGGATGCCGCCGTGGAAGATCGACCGGGTGCGGCAGCAGATGCGGGGGTGGACGCCGGAGGGGGTGGCGGTGGCGTTGCGGGCGGTCGCCGAGGCCGACGCCGGGGTGAAGGGCGGCGGGGATGATGCCGGGTACGCCCTGGAGAAGGCGGTCGTGACGATCGCGCGGGCGGCTCGGTCGCGGGGGCGCGGCTAGCCCGGCCCCCTGGCCCCGCGTCGAGGTGTGACCGGCCCCTCGCGAGAGGAGAATTGTCGGTATCAGCGGTATCCGCCCATCGCCCGGTATGAGGAAAGGTGGCGATACGGCATGGCTGAACACCCGCACGCAGCTCTCGTCCGCAAGGGCTACGAGGCCTTCACGCGGGGTGACATGGATGCCCTGCGGGGGCTGATGACCGGTGACTGCACGCATCACGTTCCCGGTAGTCATCCGCTCGCGGGGGACTTCAAGGGACAGGACGCGGTCATCGACATGTACCGGCGGCTCCACGAGGAGACCAACGGGACGATTCAGGTCGATCTGCGCAACGTCCTTGTCGACGGTCGCGGGCATGCGGTCTCCGTGCACCGCTTCCAGGCCGATCGCAACGGCAAGCACCTCGACGAGACCGGAGCCCTCGTCTTCCGGATCGTCGGGGAGAAGATGTCCGACATCGACGAGTGCATCGAGGACATCGAGGGGAGCAACGACTTCTGGTCGTGACTCCCGGGCATGCCGAAGGCCCCGGCGGCCGCCCTGGGGAAGAGCGGGGTGTCGGGGCCTTCGGTTCAGACTGCTGAGCCCGTACCCGCGTGGCGAACGCAGGCCGCGTACGGACTCGGGATGCCGGTCGGGAGCGGATGAGAGAGGGCCCGCTCTGGGTCCTTCCGACGGTTGGATCCGGCGGACCGGATCCGATCAGACCAGATAGGGGGTTCAGCCCTTGAGGGACGCGACCTTCGCAGCCAGCGCCGACTTCTTGTTGGCGGCCTGGTTCTTGTGGATGACGCCCTTGGAGACGGCCTTGTCGAGCTGACGCGCGGCAGCGCGCTGGTACTCGTTGGCCTTCTCGACGTCACCCGCGGCAGCAGCCTCGCGGGCCTTGCGGATCGCGGTCTTCAGGGAGGACTTGACGGCCTTGTTGCGCAGCCGAGCCTTCTCGTTGGTCTTGATCCGCTTGATCTGGGACTTGATGTTCGCCACGAATGAGCCTTTTCAGGTTCAGGCACGGGGCCAGAGGGATTCCGGGACCCGTGCCAGGTGATTTCTTGAAGACGCGCCTCGCGCTGAGAGGGCATGAGGCGCAGCCACCCAGGCTACCAGCGGGGCTCCAGGTGGCCCAAACCGGTCCCCGGTCGCCGCCCGTGGGACCATGGAGGCTACGTAACGATCCGACCCGAGGCATAAGGCGCCTCAAGAGACAGGACCCTGCGTGCCCGCGACCCCTAACCATGTGCCCGAGCCGAGCCGTACCGACCCGGCTCTGATCCGCAATTTCTGCATCATCGCGCACATCGACCACGGCAAGTCCACGCTCGCCGACCGGATGCTCCAGCTGACCGGTGTGGTCGAGCAGCGGCAGATGCGTGCTCAGTACCTCGACCGGATGGACATCGAGCGCGAGCGCGGCATCACGATCAAGTCCCAGGCCGTGCGCCTGCCCTGGGCTCCCACCCATGACCCGGGCAACACGCACATCCTCAACATGATCGACACCCCGGGGCACGTCGACTTCACCTACGAGGTCTCGCGGTCGCTCGCCGCCTGCGAGGGGACGATCCTCCTGGTCGACGCCGCCCAGGGCATCGAGGCCCAGACCCTCGCCAACCTCTACCTGGCGATGGAGAACGACCTCACGATCATCCCCGTACTGAACAAGATCGACCTGCCGGCCGCGCAGCCCGAGAAGTTCGCCGAGGAGCTCGCCAACCTGGTCGGGTGCGAGCCCGACGACGTGCTGCGGGTCTCCGCCAAGACCGGTGTCGGTGTCGACGCCCTGCTCGACAGGGTGGTCAAGGAGGTGCCCGCGCCGGTCGGCGTCAAGGACGCCCCCGCCCGCGCGATGATCTTCGACTCGGTCTACGACTCCTACCGGGGCGTGGTCACGTACGTCCGTGTGATCGACGGCCAGCTCAACAAGCGCGAGCGCATCAAGATGATGTCGACGGGCGCCACGCACGAGCTGCTGGAGATCGGGACGAACTCGCCCGAGATGCTGTCCGCCGACGGCCTCGGCGTCGGCGAGGTGGGCTATCTGATCACCGGTGTGAAGGACGTCCGCCAGTCCAAGGTCGGTGACACGGTCACCAGCCAGCAGAAGGGGGCGACGGAGGCCCTCGGCGGGTACAAGGACCCGAAGCCGATGGTCTTCTCCGGCCTGTATCCGCTGGACGGCTCCGACTACCCCGAGCTGCGCGAGGCCCTGGACAAGCTCCAGCTCAACGACGCAGCGCTCGTCTACGAGCCGGAGACCTCCGCCGCCCTGGGCTTCGGTTTCCGCGTCGGCTTCCTGGGCCTGCTGCACCTGGACGTGATCCGTGAGCGGCTGGAGCGCGAGTTCGGCCTCGACCTGATCGCCACCGCGCCCAACGTGGTCTACCGGGTGGTCATGGAGGACGGCAGCGAGCACACCGTCACCAACCCGAGCGAGTTCCCCGAGGGCAAGATCAACGACGTGTACGAGCCGGTCGTACGCGCCACGATCCTCGCGCCGTCCGAGTTCATCGGCTCGATCATGGAGCTGTGCCAGACCCGGCGCGGCACCCTGCTCGGCATGGACTACCTGTCCGAGGACCGGGTCGAGATCCGCTACACGCTGCCGCTCGCCGAGATCGTCTTCGACTTCTTCGACCAGCTGAAGTCGAAGACGCGTGGGTACGCGTCGCTGGACTACGAGCCCACCGGCGAGCAGACCTCCAGTCTGGTCAAGGTCGACATCCTGCTGCACGGCGACAAGGTCGACGCCTTCTCCGCGATCACGCACAAGGACCAGGCGTACGCGTACGGCGTAAGGCTCGTCGCCAAGCTCAAGGAGCTGATCCCGCGGCAGGCGTTCGAGGTGCCGGTGCAGGCCGCCATCGGCTCCCGGGTGATCGCCCGCGAGACCATCCGCGCCATCCGCAAGGACGTCCTCGCCAAGTGCTACGGCGGTGACATCTCCCGTAAGCGGAAGCTGCTGGAGAAGCAGAAGGAAGGCAAGAAGCGGATGAAGATGGTGGGTTCCGTGGAGGTTCCGCAGGAGGCCTTCATCGCGGTGCTGTCCAGCGATGACAGCGCGGGGTCGAGCAAGAGCAAGAAGTAACCGCGGATTACCCGGGGTTACCTCGCAAATCGGGTGCAACAGGGGCCTGCCGTACCGGACGGTGGGTCCCTGTCGTGTGCATACGGCTGTCCTTCTGGAGGAAGTGACAAGGCACGGAGGCTTACGCAGTGGCCGGTCGGCCTCTACCCTGATCCCTGCTCGATAGTTACTCGCGAGTTAAACAACAGCGCGCGAGTGAAAACTGCCGCACTGAAGGCGCTAGACGCCCTGAGCCAGCCGCACCGTCGCGGGCCCCGGAGGATGTCGTGAGCGACACACAGACCTTGATCGAGAACCGTCCGCCGTCCGTCGCGGGCCTCTTCCTGGAGCGCGTTTCGGCCACCCCGGACGCCGACGCCTACCGCTACCCGGTCCCCCCGGCCTCGGGGCAGGGCCCAGACGACTGGAAGTCGCTGAGCTGGGCCCAGGCCGCCGAGCGGGTGTACGCGATCGCGGCCGGGCTGATCGAGCTGGGCGTCCAGCCGGAGCAGCGCGTCGCGCTGGCCTCCGCCACCCGGATCGAGTGGATCCTCGCCGACCTCGGCATCATGTGCGCGGGCGCGGCCACCACCACGATCTACCCGCAGACCAACGCCGACGAATCGGCGTACATCCTCGCCGACTCCGGCAGCCGTGTGCTCATCGCGGAGAACGCCGAGCAGCTGGCCAAGGCGCAGGAGAAGCGCGCCGAGCTGCCCGACCTCACGCATGTCGTCGTCATCGACGCGGAGGGCGTGGAGACCGGCGACTGGGTGCTCAGCCTCGCCGAGCTGGAGTCCCGGGGCGCGGCCCGGCTGGAGAAGGAGCCCACCCTGGTCAAGGACCGGGTCGGCGCGATCACCAAGGACCAGCTGGCCACCCTGATCTACACCTCCGGTACGACCGGCCGGCCCAAGGGTGTCCGGCTGCCGCACGACAACTGGTCGTACATGGCGAAGGCGATCGCCGCGACCGGGCTGCTCGGCCCGGACGACGTGCAGTACCTGTGGCTGCCGCTCGCGCATGTCTTCGGCAAGGTGCTGACCTCCGGGCACATCGAGGTCGGGCACATCACCGCCGTCGACGGGCGGGTCGACAAGATCATCGAGAACCTGCCCGTGGTGCAGCCGACGTACATGGCGGCCGTGCCGCGGATCTTCGAGAAGGTCTACAACGGCGTCGCCGCGAAGGCCCGTGCCGGTGGCCCCGCCAAGTACAAGATCTTCCAGTGGGCGGCAGGGGTCGCGCGCGAGTACGCCAAGGTCACGCAGGACAACTTCCGGCGCACCGGCACCCACTCCGCGCCCTTCGGGCTCGCCGCCAAGCACAAGGTGGCCGACGCGCTCGTCTACTCCAAGCTGCGGGAGGCCTTCGGCGGGCGGCTGCGGGCGTGTGTGTCCGGGTCGGTGGCGCTGGCGCCCGAGATCGGGTACTTCTTCGCCGGCGCCGGCATCCACATCCTGGAGGGGTACGGACTGACCGAGTCCTCCGCGGCGTCCTTCGTCAACCCCGGTGAGGCGTACCGGACCGGCACGGTCGGCAAGCCGCTGCCCGGGACCGAGGTGCGGATCGCGGAGGACGGCGAGATTCTGCTGCGCGGGCCCGGGATCATGGAGGGGTACCACGGGCTGCCCGAGAAGACCGCGGAGGTGCTGGAGCCGGACGGCTGGTTCCACACCGGGGACATCGGGGAGCTGTCGCCCGACGGGTATCTGCGGATCACCGACCGCAAGAAGGACCTGTTCAAGACCTCGGGCGGCAAGTACATCGCGCCCACCGAGGTCGAGGGCGCCTTCAAGTCGGTCTGCCCGTACGTGTCCAACATCCTGGTGCACGGCGCCGACCGGAACTTCTGCACCGCGCTCATCGCGCTCGACGAGGCGTCGATCATGCAGTGGGCGAAGGAGAACGGGCTGGAGGGGAAGTCGTACGCCGAGGTAGTGGCTGCGCCGGCGACCGTGGAGATGGTCGAGGGGTATGTGCAGCAGCTGAACGCGGGACTTCAGCGGTGGCAGACGATCAAGAAGTTCCGGTTGCTGCCGCGGGACCTGGATGTGGAGCACGGCGAGATCACGCCGAGTCTGAAGCTGAAGCGGCCTGTGGTGGAGCGGGAGTATCAGCATCTGCTGGATGAGATGTATGCGGGGGCGCGCGAAGCGTAGGGGTTGCTGAGGGGTTGTGCGCGGCCGGCCGTTGTGTGTGGCTGGTCGCGCCCACGCGGCGGGGCCGCATATTGAACGCGGCCCCTCGCCCCTGGGTTGGTTGGCGCGCCCTGCGTTCGCTAGTTGGCGTTTTCTGGTCGAGTTTGGCCAGTTCGGTAACTCCACGCTTATGTGTGGGGGCGGTCTGTCACCCTGTCGGCATTGATCGAGGCGTATTCGTCCGAGCCGCTCGGGGAGCTGTAGATGGGGGCCGTTCCGGCGCAAGTTCCGGCGCAACGGGAGTCCGTATCCCTTGTCTCCGTACGCCCGGACGCACAGGTGCGCGCCGCGCTGAACGGAAGCCCCCTCGCGCCGGGTACCGCCCGGGGACTGCTGCGCGCGGCGTTCCAGGAGTGGACCGGCCTCGGCCTGCCCGGCGCCGAGCGGCTGACCGACCGGCTGGCCCATGACGCCATGGTCGTGCTGAGCGAGCTGGTCACGAACGCCGTCGTGCACGCCGGTACGGATGTCGAGCTGGTCTGCCGGCTGGAGCCGGAGACCGGTGCCGTCGTCGTGGAGGTCTGCGACCACCATCCCTCGCGGCCGCCCCGGGACGGGGAGAGCGAAGCGGCGTACGAGACACCGGAGTACGGGCGCGGGCTGCGGCTGGTCGCCGCGCTCTCCGAAGCCTGGGGCGTGACCTATCGGCGGGGCGCCAAGACCGTGTGGGCGCGGGTGGCCGCCGAGGTGTGTCCGGACGCGGAGGGGTACGACCCCGAGCGCACGGGCTTCTTCGGCGCCGAGCTGCTCGCCCCCGAGCCCCAGCGGGCCGAACGCGACCGGGACTGGCTCGGCCGGGGCGCGCTGTCCTTCCTCGCCGAGGCCTCCGACCTGCTCGCCGGCCAGCTCGACGAGGACCTCGTCGCCGCACTCACCGGCCAGCTGATCGTGCCCCGGCTGGCCGACTGGTGTGCGGTCTGGCTGGAGGACGAGTCCCTGGGCGGCCGGGTCGGTTGGGGCGAGGGCGGTGGTTCGGGCGGGGCGCGACTGGCCCGGGTGTGGCACGCGAGCGAGGACCGCATCGAGGACCTGCGCCGCCGCCTGGAGAAGGAGCCCCCGCGACGTACGGAGGAAGGGGCGACGCCTTCGGGGCCGGTGCCGTATCCGTGGCCTGGGGATGCCAGTGCGGGGGATGCGCTTTGCGAGGGGGCTTGGCCTGGGGGGCCCGGCGACGGGGTCCCGAGCGACGGAATCCCGGCCCCCGGCAACGCGGTCCCCGACAGTCCAGCCCCCAGCAACCCAACCCCCCGCATCCCGGCCCCCACCACCCCACCCCCGGCGGACTCGCGCCCCCGGCAGCCGCACGCTCGTGTCGAGGAACCCGTGGCCTCCGTCCCCGCCGAAGGCGACATCGCCGGTACGGCCCTCTCGTACCGGCTCGTCGCCGGTGGGCGGCCGCTGGGGACGCTGGTGATCGGGCGGGCCGGGGGCGAGGGGTTTCCGGACGAGATCACCGGGCTCGTCGAGGATCTGAGCCGTCGGGTGGCGCTGGCCATCGGGGCGGCCCGGCAGTACGCACGCCAGGCCACCATCAGCGCCGTACTCCAGCGCGGCCTGCTGCCCGGCGCGGTCGCGCAGATCCCCGGCGTGCGCAGCGCCCTTGTGTACGAGCCCTGCGACAAGGGCGGGCCCAGCGGCGACTTCTACGACCTCTTCCCGGCCGGCGACGGACGCTGGTGCTTCGCCGTCGGTGACGTCCAGGGCAAGGGCCCCGAGGCCGCCGTCGTCATCGGGCTGGCCCGCCCCTGGCTCCGCCTGCTCGCCCGCGAGGGCTACCGCGTCGCCGATGTCCTCGACCGCCTCAACCAGCTCCTCCTCGACGACGCCACCGAGGCCGCCGACGCCGCCGCCCGCGCCCTGGTCGGCCCCGCCGGCCCCGGCGACGGCCCGCAGACCCGCTTCCTCTCCCTCCTCTACGGCGAACTCGCCCCCTTCGACGGCGGCGTCCGCTGTACCCTCGCCTCCGCCGGGCATCCGCTGCCGCTCCTCCTCGGGCCCGACGGCGACGTCCGTACCGCCGCGCGGCCGCAGACCCTGCTCGGGGTCGTCGAGGACGAGACGTATACCAGCGAGAGCTTCGAGCTGCGGCCCGGCGACACCCTGCTGTGCGTCACGGACGGAGTCACCGAGCGGCGCAGCGGCTCGCGCCAGTTCGACGACGGGGACGGGCTGGCGGCGGCGCTGGCGGGCTGCGCGGGGATGAACGCCGAGCTGATCGCCGAACGGATCAGGCGGCTGGTGCACGAGTTCGGCGGGCGCCCGCCCGAGGACGATCTGGCGCTGCTGGTGCTGCAGGCCGAGTGACGCGCCGCGTACGGGACAATGGAGGACATGCCTTCCGCACTTCCCGACGGCGAGCCCGTCCCCCACGACGGCGCGCTGCCCCCCGCCGCACTCGCCGGGGCGGCGGACCGACCCCTCGGGTTCTATCTGCACGTCCCGTACTGCGCGACCCGCTGCGGCTACTGCGACTTCAACACCTACACGGCGACCGAGCTGCGCGGCACGGGCGGGGTGCTCGCCTCCCGCGACAACTACGCCGACACGCTGATCGACGAGATCCGGCTGGCCCGCAAGGTCCTCGGCGACGACCCGCGCGAGGTCCGGACGGTCTTCGTCGGCGGCGGTACGCCGACACTGCTGGCCGCGGACGATCTCGTACGGATGCTGGGGGCGATCCGGGCGGAGTTCGGGCTGGCGGCGGACGCCGAGGTCACGACGGAGGCGAACCCCGAGTCGGCCGACCCGGCGTATCTCGCGGCCCTGCGTGAGGGCGGCTTCAACCGGGTGTCCTTCGGCATGCAGAGCGCGAAGCAGCACGTGCTGAAGGTCCTGGACCGTACCCACACCCCCGGTCGCCCCGAAGCGTGCGTCGCGGAGGCCCGCGCGGCGGGCTTCGAGCACGTCAACCTGGACCTGATCTACGGCACGCCGGGAGAGTCCGACGACGACTGGCGGGCCTCGCTGGATGCGGCGCTCGGCGCCGGTCCGGATCACATCAGCGCGTACGCCCTGATCGTCGAGGAGGGCACCCAGCTGGCCCGTCGGATCCGCCGGGGCGAGGTGCCGATGACGGACGACGACGTGCACGCCGACCGGTACCTGATCGCGGAGGAGCGGCTGTCCGAGGCCGGTTTCGAGTGGTACGAGGTGTCCAACTGGGCCACGTCCGAATCCGCCCGCTGCCTGCACAACGAGCTGTACTGGCGGGGCGCCGACTGGTGGGGCGCGGGACCGGGCGCGCACAGCCACGTGGGGGGCGTGCGGTGGTGGAACGTGAAGCACCCCGGTGCGTACGCGGCGGCCCTGTCGGCGGGGAAGTCCCCGGGCGCGGGCCGCGAGCTGCTGTCCGCCGAGGACCGCCGGGTGGAGCGCATCCTGCTGGAGCTGCGGCTCCGGGAGGGAGTACCGCTGTCGCTGCTCCAGGAGCAGGGCCGCAAGGCCGCCCGCCGCGCCCTGTCGGACGGTCTTCTCCAGGAGACGCCGTACGAGGAGGGGCGCGCGGTGCTCACCCTGCGGGGGCGGCTGCTGGCGGACGCTGTCGTGCGGGACCTGGTGGACTGATCACTCCGGCGGGTGAATCGGTGCGGAACGCCGGTTCGGTCCCTAACCTGGTTCGTAGGCTGCCGCCAACGGTACGCGGCGGATGCGGAGGGCCACGGAGATGACCGCTGTGGATGATCGCCGGGTGCATGAGGCGTTCGAGAACCTTGTGGTTCCCGAGGGCTTCAAGGCTGAGCTCATCCGGGGGGAAATCGTGATGATGGCCGGACCCGACAAGGTCCACAACCGCATCGTGCAGTTTGTGCAGGACCAGATCCCCTCCGACCGATGGGAGCGGCTCCAGACCCAGGATGTGGCCTTTCCTCACGAGGAGAGCGAGCCCCAACCAGATCTGGTGGTCATGAAGGCGGGCGCCGACGACAGCCCCGGCCGGCTCGTGCCCGCACCGGCGGTGACCATGCTGGTCGAGGTCGTCTCCAAGACCAGCGTGCACCGGGACTATGTGGAGAAGCGGTCGATCTACGCTGCCGGTGGTGTGCCGGTCTACCTGATCATCGACCCGTTCGAAGCCAAGTGCCTGGTGTTGACGGAGCCGACCGGGACTGGCTTGTCAGCGGACTATCAGAACTCGCGGACGCGCAAATTCGGGGACCGGGTACAGCTACCGATCGTGGGCGTCGACCTGGACACGAGCCGGTTCGGCACTCTCCCGCCGCTCACCCCCGCGCCGTGACGAAGTCGATCAGCTCCTCCACCCGCCCCAGCAACTCCGGCTCCAGATCCTTGTAAGACCCCACCCGGCTCAGAATCGCCTGCCACACCGCCCCGGTGTTCTCCGACGGCCACCCCAGCGCCCGGCACACCCCCGTCTTCCAGTCCTGCCCCCGCGGCACCCGCGGCCACCCCGCGATCCCCAGCGACGACGGCTTCACCGCCTCCCAGATGTCGATGTACGGATGGCCCACCACCAGCGCGTGCTCGCTCGTCACCGCCTCAGCGATCCGCCACTCCTTCGTGCCCGGCACCAGGTGGTCCACCAACACCCCCAGCCGCGCATCCGGACCCGGCGCGAAATCGGCCACGATCGAGGGCAGGTCGTCCACGCCCTCCAGGTACTCCACGACCACGCCCTCGATGCGCAGATCGTCGCCCCACACCTTCTCGACGAGCTCGGCGTCGTGCCGCCCCTCGACGTAGATACGGCCGGCGCGGGCCACGCGCGCGCGGGCGCCGGGGACGGCGACCGAGCCGGAGGCCGTACGGGTGGGACGTACCGGAGCCGAAGCAGACGGCCGTACGAGGGTCACCACCTTGCCCTCCAGCAGAAAGCCCCGCGGCTCCAGCGGGAACACCCGGTGCTTGCCGAAGCGGTCCTCCAGCGTCACCGTGCCCGCCTCGCAGCGGATCACCGCGCCGCAGAAACCGGTGCCGGGCTCCTCGACCACCAGGCCGGGCTCCGCGGGCACCTCCGGGACGGGCTGGGGCTTCTTCCACGGCGGGGTCAGGTCCGGAGAGTACTGGCGCATTCGAACGACGATATGGAGAGGTCGTTACGTCATCCGGGCGACACGCCGAAACGGGCGGCCAGGGCGTCGCGCTGGCGCCGGACGAACGCCGCGTCCACCACCGCTCCGTGACCGGGCACGTACAGCGCGTCCTCGCCGCCGAAGCTCACCAACCGGTCCAGCGCGGCCGGCCAGTGCGACGGCACCGCGTCCGGGCCCGCCTGCGGTTCGCCGGACTCCTCGACCAGGTCGCCGCAGAAGACCACCTCGGGCTCACCCGGCACGAGGACCGCGAGGTCGTACGCCGTGTGCGCCGGGCCCAC
The DNA here is from genome assembly GCF_006539505.1 of Streptomyces spinoverrucosus. Taxonomy (GTDB): domain Bacteria; phylum Actinomycetota; class Actinomycetes; order Streptomycetales; family Streptomycetaceae; genus Streptomyces; species Streptomyces spinoverrucosus. The sequence continues at coordinate 133,600 of NZ_BJND01000024.1, read as the reverse complement.
GTTCGCCAGCAGGACCTGGCGGCCGGGGCCCAGGTCGAGGGTCCACTCGCCGGAGACGTGGTGGCGGGGCGGGACCAGAGTGTCGGCCGCCTCCTGGGCCGCCGCGGCGTCCAGGCCGTGGTGGACGGCGTCCGCGCGCAGTTCCTCACGGCCGCGCCGGCCGCCGAGCACGGCGTCGATGCCGACCGCGCCGAACACCTCCGCCCCGGCGAAGGCCGCCGCGCCGAGGACGTGGTCGAAGTGGGGATGGGTGAGCGCGAGATGGGTCACACGATGACCGGCGAGCACCTCCGCCTGCGCCCGCAGCCGCGCCCCCTCCGCGAGGCTCGACCCCGCGTCGATCAGCAACGCCGCACCGTGCCCGACCACCAGCCCCACCGTGCAGTCCCAGCCAGGGAGGCGACAACGCCCGACACCGGCCGCCAGCCGCTCCCAGCCCACCTCTTCCCAAGTCACGCTCATACGGCGACGCTAGGCCCTGTCGCCATATTCCCGCCTGCCGTACGCCCCACCCGGCACGACCTCGCACGACCGGCCTTGCCCGGGGCGTACCCGACGGCCGTACACTGGGCCGGTAAGGCTGGCACTCGGGGGCGTCGAGTGCCAGGGGGAGCGCCAAGGGGACGAGTACTGGAGGTGTGCGCGGATGCTCAGTGAACGAAGGCTCCAGGTGCTGCGCGCGATCGTCCAGGACTACGTCGGTACCGAGGAGCCGGTCGGTTCCAAGGCGCTCACCGAGCGGCACAGCCTCGGCGTCTCCCCGGCGACCGTCCGCAACGACATGGCGGCCCTGGAGGACGAGGGGTACATCGCCCAGCCGCACACCAGCGCCGGGCGCATCCCGACGGACAAGGGCTACCGGCTGTTCGTCGACAAGCTGGCCGAGGTCAAGCCGCTGACCGCGCCGGAGCGGCGCGCGATCCAGAACTTCCTCGACGGCGCCGTCGACCTGGACGACGTGGTGACCCGGACGGTACGGCTGCTGGCGCAGCTGACGCGGCAGGTCGCCGTCGTGCAGTACCCGTCGCTGACCCGGTCCACCGTGCGACACGTGGAGCTGCTGTCGCTGGCACCCGCGCGCGTGATGCTGGTGCTGATCACGGACACCGGGCGGGTGGAGCAGCGGATGGTCGACTGCCCGGCGCCGTTCGGCGAGTCGTCGCTGGCGGATCTGCGGGCGCGGCTGAACAGCCGGGTCGCGGGCCGCCGCTTCACGGATGTGCCGCAGTTGGTGCAGGATCTGCCGGAGGCCTTCGAGGCGGAGGACCGCGGCACGGTCCAGACGGTGCTCTCCACCCTTCTGGAGACGCTCGTCGAAGAGACGGAGGAGCGGCTGGTGATCGGCGGTACGGCCAATCTCACCCGCTTCGCACATGACTTCCCCCTCACCATCCGGCCGGTGCTGGAGGCACTGGAGGAGCAGGTCGTGCTCCTCAAGTTGCTTGGCGAGGCGAAGGATTCGGGCATGACCGTGCGCATCGGGCACGAGAACGCCCATGAGGGACTCAACTCCACGTCGGTGGTGTCGGTGGGCTACGGTTCGGGCGGCGAGGCAGTCGCCAAGCTCGGCGTGGTCGGACCGACCCGCATGGATTACCCGGGAACGATGGGAGCGGTACGCGCAGTGGCACGGTACGTCGGACAGATCCTGGCGGAGTCGTAAGTGGCCACGGACTACTACGCCGTTCTCGGCGTGCGCCGCGACGCGTCGCAGGAAGAGATCAAGAAGGCCTTCCGGCGGCTCGCACGCGAGCTGCACCCGGACGTCAACCCCGATCCGAAGACCCAGGAGCGGTTCAAGGAGATCAACGCCGCTTACGAGGTGCTCTCCGACCCGCAGAAGAAGCAGGTCTACGACCTCGGCGGCGACCCGCTGTCGCAGGCCGGGGCCGGCGCCGGTGCGGGCGGCTTCGGCGCGGGTGGCTTCGGGAACTTCTCGGACATCATGGACGCGTTCTTCGGTACGGCGTCGCAGCGCGGGCCGCGCTCGCGCACCCGCCGGGGCCAGGACGCGATGATCCGGATCGAGGTCGAGCTCGACGAGGCGGCCTTCGGCACGACGAAGGACATCCAGGTCGACACGGCCATCGTCTGCTCCACGTGCAGCGGCGAGGGCGCGGCGCCGGGGACCTCGGCGCAGACCTGTGACATGTGCCGGGGTCGTGGTGAGGTCTCGCAGGTCACGCGGTCCTTCCTGGGCCAGGTCATGACCTCGCGCCCCTGCCCGCAGTGCCAGGGCTTCGGCACCGTCGTGCCGAACCCGTGCCCGGAGTGCGCGGGCGACGGCCGCGTACGGTCGCGCCGCACGCTGACGGTGAAGATCCCGGCGGGTGTCGACAACGGCACCCGCATCCAGCTCGCCGGTGAGGGCGAGGTCGGGCCCGGTGGCGGTCCGGCGGGCGACCTGTACGTCGAGATCCACGAACTCCCGCACCCGACCTTCCAGCGGCGCGGCGACGACCTGCACTGCACGGTCACGATCCCGATGACGGCGGCGGCTCTCGGCACGAAGGTGCCGCTGGAGACGCTGGACGGCCTGGAGGAGGTCGACATCCGCCCGGGCACCCAGTCGGGCCAGTCGATCCCGCTGCACGGCCGGGGTGTCACACACCTGCGCGGCGGCGGCCGCGGCGACCTCGTCGTCCACGTCGAGGTCCAGACCCCGACCAAGCTGGACGTCGAGCAGGAGCGCCTCCTGAGGGAGCTGGCCAAGCTGCGCGGCGAGGAACGACCGCAGGGGCAGTTCCAGCCGGGGCAGCAGGGGCTGTTCTCGCGGCTGAAGGACGCCTTCAACGGGCGCTGAGTGCCGCCAAGAGCCCTGGCATGCCTGTGGTCTATGCCAGACGTCAGGCCGGATTCGGACTTGTTCGGAGGACGTGACAACATGCCGTCATGTCCTCCGCACTGACCGATCTCTTTCCGCTTCCGATCGTGCAGGCCCCCATGGCGGGCGGCGTCTCCGTGCCTCGGCTGGCCGCGGCCGTGTCCGAGGCCGGTGGGCTCGGATTCCTCGCGGCCGGTTACAAGACGGCCGACGGCATGTACCAGGAGATCAAGCAGTTGCGGGGGCTGACCGGCCGCCCCTTCGGCGTGAACCTGTTCATGCCGCAGCCCGAGTATGCCGAGCCCGCCGCCGTCGACGTCTACGCCCAGCAGCTGGCCGGCGAGGCCGCCTGGTACGAGAGCGAGCTCGGCGACCCCGACAGCGGCCGAGACGACGGCTACGACGCCAAGCTCGCGGTGCTGCTGGACAACCCGGTGCCGGTGGTCTCGTTCCACTTCGGCGTCCCGACCCGTGACGTCCTCGACGCGCTCCGCCGGGCCGGAACCCTCACCCTGGTCACCGCCACCACCCCCGACGAGGCCCGAGCCGTCGAGCGGGCGGGCGCGGACGGTGTGATCGTGCAGGGCGTGGAGGCAGGCGGTCACCAGGGCACCCACCGGGACATCCCCGAGAACGACGGCTCGGCCATCGGGCTGCTCTCCCTGCTGGGCCAGATCCGCGAGGCGGTCGGCCTGCCGCTGGTCGCCGCCGGCGGCATCATGCGCGGCAGCCAGATCGCCGCCGCCCTCGCGGCCGGCGCGAGCGCGGCGCAGCTCGGCACGGCGTTCCTCGCCACGCCCGAGTCCGGCGCCAACGCCGTGCACAAGCAGGCCCTGACCAACCCGCTCTTCGTCCGTACGGAACTGACCCGCGCCTTCTCCGGCCGCCCGGCCCGTGGCCTGGTCAACCGTTTCATGCGCGAGCACGGCCCGTACGCCCCCGCCGCCTACCCCGAGATCCACCACCTCACCTCCCCGATCCGCAAGGCCGCCGCGAAGGCGGGCGACGCGCAGGGCATGGCGCTGTGGGCGGGGCAGGGGCACCGGATGGCGCGTGAGCTGCCCGCCGGGCAGCTGGTGGAGGTGCTCGCGGGCGAGCTGGAGGCGGCCAGGACAGCGTTGTCCTCCCGGGGCGGTGCCGGATGACCGCGCCGGTGTTCGTCGTCGAGCACTTCGACGCGGGCGACGCCGGACGGTACGTCCTGGACGGGCCCGAGGGGCGGCACGCGGTCTCCGTGAAGCGGCTGCGGCCCGGTGAGGACGTGGTCCTCACCGACGGGGCCGGGCGCTGGGCGGAGTGCGTGGTCGTCGGCACCGAGGGCAAGGACCGGCTGATCGTCCACATGGACTCGGTGGCCGAGGAGCCGGTGCCGGAACCGCGCATCACGGTCGTCCAGGCGCTGCCCAAGGGCGACCGGGGCGAGCTGGCCGTGGAGACCATGACCGAGGTCGGGGTCGACACGATCGTGCCGTGGGCGGCGGCCCGCTGCATCACGCAGTGGAAGGGCGAGCGCGGCACCAAGGCCCTCGCCAAGTGGCGGGCCACCGCCCGCGAGGCCGGCAAGCAGTCCCGGCGCGTGCGCTTCCCCGAGGTCGCGGACGCGGCGACGAGCAAGCAGGTCGCCGCGCTGCTCGCCGGGGCCGACTTCGCCGCCGTACTGCACGAGAGCGGCGAGGAGCCGCTGGCCGCGGCCGAACTGCCCACCGAGGGCGAGATCGTGCTGGTCGTCGGCCCCGAAGGCGGCGTCTCTCCCGAGGAGTTGGCGCTGTTCACGGACGCCGGGGCGCGGGCCTACCGGCTCGGGCCGACCGTGTTGCGCACCTCGACGGCCGGTACCGCGGCGGCGGCCCTGCTGCTCGGCCGTACCGGACGCTGGTCCTGATCCCCGTGCCGGAGGACGTCATGGAACTCGCCCAAGTCAGGCTCCTGGTCAGCGACTTCGCCGCCTGCTACCGCTTCTACGCCGACGTCCTCGGCCTCAAGCCGCAGTCCGGCGCCACGCAGGGCCCGTACGAGAAGTTCAGCCCCACGACGGGCTCGGCGGGCATCGCGCTCCAGGACCGCTCGACGATGGCCGAACTGCTCGGCGAACTGCACGACACCGCGACGGGCCACCGCTCCCTGGTCGTCCTGCGCGTGGACGACCTGGACACCTACTGCGAACGCATCACGCAGCGCGGCGCGGTCCTCCTGCACGGCCCGGCCCCCATGACGGACCGCATACGCGTCGCCCACCTCAAGGACCCGGAGGGCAACCTGGTGGAACTGCAGGAGTGGCTGCTGCTGCGCGCCTGACCACGACCGCCGGGAACAGCTCCCAGCCGTCCACCTCACCCGCCCCCGGCAGCAGTCCACGCCGGGTCGCCTCGTCGACGAGCGCGCGTACGACGCCGGACTCGCGCAGGTTGAGCAGGTTGCCGTGGCCGTCGGTCACGCAGCCGGAGTACCAGTAGCCGTCGGCGACGTACCGCCCCTCACCGGCCTCGAAGACGATCCGCGTCGCCATCCGGTCGCGGTACAGGTTCAGCACCTCACGGCAGGGCTCGCCGTGCCGGTGAGTGTGGCGGAGGGACCAGAGGTAGGTGGTGCGGTCGTCGACGACGAGTGTCCGAAGCCTGCGGTCGGTGCGCATTTCCCCAACACTAGGACGAAGCGCACCGCTTCGGCGCGGGATTTTTTGAGAGTACCGAGTGGCGTGGGCGGGCTGGTGGCCTGCGAGCCGGGGGCCATGAGTGCTGGCCGGAAGGCAAATAGCAGGTGCGGCAAGTGATCCAAAGCCCTGTGCGCGGGCCCCTGGCCTGCGTAGGGTGAGCTGGTGACACAGTCCGCAGTGCCCGCGTATCTCCGGTTTCCGCATGTCCAGGGCGAGTTGGTGGCCTTCACCGCCGAGGACGACGTCTGGCTCGCGCCCCTCGACGGCGGGCGCGCCTGGCGGGTCAGCGCCGACAACGTGCCGGTGACCCAGCCGCGCATCTCGCCCGACGGTACGACCGTCGCCTGGACCTCCACCCGCGACGGCGCCCCCGAGGTGCACATCGCGCCCGTTGACGGCGGTCCCGCCAAGCGCCTGACCTACTGGGGCAGTTGGACGACCCGGGTACGCGGCTGGACCCCCGACGGGCAGGTCCTCGCCCTCACCACCCACGGCCAGGCCACCCTCCGCCGCACCTGGGCGCACGCCGTCCCACTCGACGGCGGACCCCCGACCAGGCTGCCGTACGGCCCCGTCGGCGGCGTCGCCTACGGCCCGCACACCGTGCTGCTGTCCGCGACGATGGGCCGCGAGGCGGCAGCCTGGAAGCGGTACCGGGGCGGCACGGCGGGCAAGCTGTGGATCGACCGCGACGACAACGGCGAGTTCGTACGCCTGCACGCGGACCTCGACGGGAACATCGAGCACCCGGCCTGGGTGGGCGACCGGATCGCCTTCCTGTCCGACCACGAGGGCACCGGCGCGCTGTACTCCTCCCTCGCCGACGGCTCCGACCTGCGGCGGCACACTCCCCTCGACGGCTTCTACGCCCGGCACGCGGCGAGCGACGGCACCCGTGTCGTGTACTCCTCCGTCGGTGAACTGTGGCTGCTGGACGACCTCGACGGGGCCGAGCCGCGCCGCCTCGACATCCGGCTCGGCGGGCAGCGCACCGACCGGCAGCCGTACCCGGTGAACGCCTCCCGCTGGTTCGGGTCGGCGTCCCCCGACCACACCGCGCGCGGCAGCGCGGTCGCCGTACGCGGCGGCGTGCACTGGGTCACCCACCGTTCCGGCCCGGCTCGCGCGCTGGCCGCCGAACCCGGCGTCCGCGCCCGGCTGCCCCGCACCTTCCGCTCCGAGGGCGAGGAGTGGGTGGTGTGGGTGACGGACGCCGAGGGCGAGGACGCCCTGGAGTTCGCGCCCGCCACCGGCCTGACGCCCGGCTCGATCCCGCGCCGGCTCGCCGCCGGCCGGCTCGGCCGGGTCCTCGGGCTCGCCATGGCCCCCGACGGCAGCCGCGCCGCCGTCGCCTCGCACGACGGACGGCTGCTGCTCGTCGAACGGGAGACCGGCGAGGTGCGCGAGGTCGACCGCAGCGAGCACGGCGACGTGCGCGGGCTGGTCTTCTCGCCCGACTCCGCCTGGCTCGCCTGGTCCCACCCCGGCCCGCGCCCGCTGTGCCAGCTGAAGCTCGCCAACACCACCGACCTGTCGGTCACCGAGGCGACCCCGCTGCGCTTCCAGGACTACGCCCCCGCCTTCACCGCCGACGGCAAGCACCTGGCGTTCCTGTCCAACCGCTCCTTCGACCCCGTCTACGACGAGCACGTCTTCGACCTGGCCTTCGTGGTCGGCGACCGACCGCACCTGATCACGCTGGCCGCGACCACGCCGTCCCCCTTCGGCCCGCAGCGGCACGGCCGTCCCTTCGAGACGCCGGACAAGGACGAGACCCCCGACAGCGAGGGCACGCCGGCCACGCGGATCGACCTCGAAGGGCTCGCCGACCGGATCGTGCCGTTCCCCGTCGAGGCCGGGCGCTACTCCAACCTGCGCGCCGCGAAGGACGGTGTGCTGTGGCTGCGGCACCCCGTCGAGGGCGTCCTCGGCTCCTCCCGGGCCACCCCGGACGACCCCGACCCCAAGACCGAGCTGGAGCGCTACGACCTCGCCCAGCAGCGCCTGGAACACCTCGCGGCCGACGCCGACCACTTCGAGGTGAGCGGGGACGGCAAGCGGGTGCTGCTCTGGACGAGCGACCGGCTGAAGGTCGTACCGAGCGATCGGCGTGCCTCGTCCGACGACGACAGCGACACCAACGTCACCGTCGACCTCACCCGCGTCCGCCAGACGGTCGACCCGTCGGCCGAGTGGCGGCAGATGTACGACGAGACCGGCCGCATCATGCGCGACCACTTCTGGCGCCCGGACATGAACGGCGTCGACTGGGACGCCGTCCTCGACCGCTACCGGCCGGTCCTCGACCGGGTCGCCACCCACGACGACCTGGTGGACCTCCTGTGGGAGGTGCAGGGCGAACTGGGCACCTCGCACGCCTACGTCATTCCGCGCGGCGGACACGGCAACGGAGCCCGGCAGGGACTGCTCGGAGCGGACATCTCCCGGCACCCGGACGGCAGTTGGCGCATCGACCGCGTCCTGCCCTCGGAGACCTCCGACCCCGACGCCCGCTCACCCCTGGCCGCCCCCGGCGTGGCGGTGCGCGCCGGGGACGCGATCGTGGCGGTGGCCGGACGGGCGGTGGACCCGGTGACCGGGCCGGGCCCGCTGCTCGTCGGTACGGCGGACAAGCCGGTCGAGCTGACCATCTCGCCGTCCGGCGGGGGCGAGGTACGGCACGCCGTGGTCGTACCCATCGCGGACGAGGAGCCGCTGCGCTACCACGCGTGGGTCGCGGACCGGCGGGCGTATGTGCACGAGCGGTCCGGCGGACGCCTCGGCTACCTCCACGTGCCGGACATGCAGGCGCCCGGCTGGGCGCAGATCCACCGGGACCTGCGCGTGGAGGTGGGCCGGGAGGGGCTCGTCGTGGACCTCCGGGAGAACCGGGGCGGGCACACCTCCCAGCTGGTGGTGGAGAAGCTGGCCCGGCGGATCGTCGGCTGGGCGGTGCCGCGCGGAATGCGCCCGTACAGCTACCCGCAGGACGCGCCGCGCGGTCCGGTCGTCGCCGTCGCCAACGAGTTCTCCGGATCGGACGGCGACATCGTCAACGCGGCGATCAAGGCACTCGGCCTGGGCCCGGTGGTCGGGGTCCGCACATGGGGCGGCGTGATCGGCATCGACAGCCGCTACCGCCTGATCGACGGCACCCTGGTCACCCAGCCGAAGTACGCCTTCTGGCTGGAGGGCTACGGCTGGGGCGTCGAGAACCACGGCGTGGACCCGGACGTGGAGGTCGTACAACGCCCGCAGGACTACGCGGCAGGCCGAGACGTCCAACTGGACGAGGCGATAAGACTGGCGTTGGAGGCGCTGGAGACCGATCAAGCGAAAACCCCGCCCAGCTTGCCCACCTAAGGGGCGCGGGGAACTGCGCGACCAGCCACAGAAGACCCGCACCCGGCGACGATACGATGCCCCCAGACGCGATCACCCGTTCAACCCCCCGGAGGGACCATGGCAGGGGAGCCGCAGGACGATTGCCTGTTCTGCAAGATCGTCGCCGGAACCATCCCGGCGACGATCGTCCGCGAGACGGACACGACCGTCGCGTTCCGGGACATCAACCCCCAGGCACCCACCCACGTCCTGGTGATCCCCAAGGCGCACTACCCCGACGCCGCCGCCCTCGCCGCCGCCGCGCCTCAGATCGCCGCGGACGTGCTGCGCGAGACCCAGGCGGTCGCCGACGAGGACAAGCTGGAGAGCTACCGCGTCGTCTTCAACAAGGGCCCGGGCGCCGGCCAGACCGTCTGGCACACGCACGCCCACGTCCTGGGCGGCCGCGGCATGGAATGGCCGCCCGGGTAAGTCACCGTGTCCGTACGTGAATTGGTGGTCCTCGGCACCGCCAGCCAGGTCCCGACCCGGCACCGCAACCACAACGGCTACCTGCTGCGCTGGGACGGCGAGGGCATCCTCTTCGACCCCGGCGAGGGCACCCAGCGCCAGATGCTGCGCGCCGGGGTCGCCGCCCACGACATCGACCGGATCTGCGTCACGCACTTCCACGGGGACCACTCGCTGGGCCTCGCCGGAGTCATCCAGCGCATCAACCTCGACCAGGTGCCCCACCCGATCACCGCGCACTACCCCCGCTCCGGGCAGCGCTTCTTCAACCGGCTGCGGTACGCCACCGCCTACCGCGAGACCGTCCAGCTCACGGAGTCCCCGGTGGACCGCGACGGGGCCCTCGCCTCCTCCGGGACCTACACGCTCGAAGCCCGCAAGCTCTCTCACCCCGTCGAGTCCTACGGCTATCGCCTCGTCGAGCCCGACGGGCGCCGCATGCTGCCCGAGCGGCTCGCCGCGCACGGCATCAAGGGCCCCGACGTGGGCCGGATCCAGCGGGAGGGGGCGCTCGGCGGGGTCGCCCTCGAAGAGGTCAGCGAGGTGCGGCGCGGGCAGCGGTTCGCGTTCGTCATGGACACCCGGCTGTGCGACGGCGCGTACGCGCTCGCCGAGGGCTGCGACATGCTCGTCATCGAGTCGACGTTCCTCGACGCGGACGAGGAACTCGCCGTGGAGTTCGGCCACCTGACGGCCGGTCAGGCGGCGCGGGTGGCCAGGGAGAGCGGCGTACGGCATCTCGTGCTCACCCACTTCAGCCAGCGCTACTCGGAGCCGGACGAATTCGAGCGGCAGGCGCGGGCCGCCGGGTTCGAGGGGGAGCTGAGCGTGGCGCACGATCTACTGAGAGTGCCGCTTCCGAAGCGTCGGTGAAACACTCGTACGATGATTTGATGCCCCTCCCGAAAGCCGAACTGCACCTCCACATCGAAGGCACCCTGGAGCCGGAGCTCGCTTTCGAGCTCGCCGGGCGGGGCGGCGTGCGGCTGCCCTACGCGGACACCGACGAGCTGCGCAAGGCGTACCAGTTCGAGGACCTGCAGTCCTTCCTGAACCTGTACTACGAGCTAATGGCCGTACTGCGCACCGAGCGGGACTTCGCGGACCTCGCTAACGCCTACCTCGCCCGGGCCGCCGCGCAGGGCGTGCGGCACGCGGAGATCTTCTTCGACCCGCAGGCGCACCTGTCCCGGGGCGTCGGGATGGACACGGTGGTCCAGGGCCTGTGGCGGGCACTGGAGCACAGCGAGCGCGAGCACGGTGTCTCCACCCAGCTGATCATGTGCTTCCTGCGGGACGAGTCCGCCCAGTCGGCGATGGCGACGCTGGACGCGGCTGAGCCGTATCTGGACCGGATCACCGGGGTCGGGCTGGACTCCGCCGAGGTCGGGCACCCGCCGGTGAAGTTCCGGGAGGTGTACGAGGCCGCTGCCGCCCTCGGGCTGCGGCGGGTGGCGCACGCCGGGGAGGAGGGGCCGCCGGAGTACATCACCGAGGCCCTTGACGTGCTCGGCGTCGAGCGCGTCGACCACGGGCTGCGCTGCATGGAGGACGCGGCGCTGGTGGAGCGGCTGGTGCGGGAGCGGATCCCGCTGACGCTGTGCCCGCTGTCCAACGTCCGGCTGCGCGCCGTCGACGTCCTCGCCGACCATCCCCTGCCCGCCATGCTCGACGCCGGGCTGCTGTGCACGGTCAACTCGGACGACCCGGCCTACTTCGGCGGGTATGTGGGCGACAACTTCGACGCGGTGCGCTCGGCGCTGGGCCTGAGCGAGGAGCGGCTGCGTGAGCTGGCCCGCAACTCCTTCCTCGCGTCCTTCCTCGAGCACGACGAGGAGCGGCGGGCGCGGTATCTCGCGGAGGTGGAGGCGTACGAGTTCTAGGTGCTCGTGGGGTGCTTAAGCGGCCGTCGCCTTGTCGTAGGCAGGTGTCTCCACCGGGATCTCCACCACCGGAAGCGAGCGCCTGCCCGCGCCCAGCGCGACCGCCGTCATCGGCACGGCTATCACCAGCAGCCCGACGGCCAGGACCACGCCCATCGCCGGGAAACCGGCCTGTGCCGACAGCAGGCTGCCGGTCAGCGGGCCCGCCGCCGTGCCCAGCGAGGACGCCGAGCCGACCAGTACTGCCCAGCGGCCGCGCGGGTCGAGGGAGGCGGCGAGGCCGATGACGTACGACAGGACGATCGGGTAGAGCGTGTTCCAGGCGATCTCGCCGGCCGCGAAGGTCGTCAGGTCGGTCGCGGACGCGCTGAGCACGATGCAGCCCGCGATGAGGGCGGTGCCGGCGCCGATGGGGGCGGCGTGCCCGAGGCGTGGGCCGAGGGCTCCGGCGCCGACGACGCCCAGCAGTCCCGCGCCGAGCGCTACGGCGAAGACCGCGCCGACGGTCGCCTCGCCGAGGTGCGCCTGGGTGAGGCCGATCCGGCCGCTGACGCCCCAGAGGGCGTTCTGGGCCATCGACCAGCAGGGCATCGTGGCGGCGAGCAGCAGACCGGAGCGCAGGTGGGGGAGGGACTCGCGGGGGCGGCTCACGGCGAGGGCCGGGGTGCGGCTGTGGAGGCGTGCGGTCAGGGGCCAGACGGCGAGCGCGGTGAGGGCGATCGCGGCCAGCGGGAGGCCGTGGCCGGGGCCGAGGTGCGGGACTGTCAGATAGACGGCCCCGGCGAGGGCGGAGACGCTGAGCAGGCCGAGCGTGGTGACGCGGTGCGGGTCGCTCTGGGCGGCGATCGCGGTGGCGGCGACCGCGGTGGCCGTACCCGATCCGAAGCCGCCGACCATCGCACCGGCGACGACCGCGGGGACGGCGGTGGTGAGGGTGGCGCCGCCGTAACCGAGCACGGCGAGGGCGAGACCGACGCGGGCCAGGGTGCGCGGGCCGAACCGGTCGACGCGGGAGGCCAGCAGAAACCCGGCCGTCGCCGAACTCAACAGCAGCGCACTGCCGATGGCGCCCGCCTGGGTGGCGGAGACGAAAAGCCCGGAGTCCAGCCTGCCGACGACGGTCGGGAGGAGGTACGGGGCGAGGTATCCGGCCGTGAAGAGGGCGACGAGGGGCCAGGGGATGGTGCGGGGGGCGAACACGGGCGTTCCTGGGCATGCGGAAGGGACGGCACAAAAAGGGGGATTGGGCGACGACCGTCGACGGACAGGAACGCGCGGGCAATTTGTATCAAGCGGGGGGAGGGCGACGGGAGGCCGGGCTGGGTGACCTGGGTCACCTTCTGTTTGGGGTTGGCCGAGTCGGGTAGACGAGCGCCCTTCCGAGTGGCTAACGCCAGTGCACGGCCCCGCCCGCCGCAGGCGCCGTCGCTTCGATCTTCGCCCTGATCTCCCGCATCACCGCGACGATCCGCTCCTCGCGCCCCGGCGTCAGCCGGGCCACCGGCACGGAGCAACTGATCGCGTCCTGGGCCGGGTTGTCGTACCGCAGCGCGAAGCCGAAGCCGACGATGCCGAGCACGCCCTCCTCGCGGTCCACCGAGTAGCCGCGTGAGCGCACCTCGGCGAGGTCGGCGACGAGGGACGCGCGGGTGGTGTGGGTGTTGGGGGTGAGCGCCTCGTACGGGCCGTCGGGCAGGTCGGCGTCGGGGCGTTCGGCGAGCAGGGCCTTGCCCAGGGCGCCCACGTGGGCGGGCAGCCGGCGCCCGACCCGGCTGATGGTCCGCAGGTACTCGTGCGACTCGCGGGTCGCCAGATACGCCACGTCCCGGCCGTCCAGCCGCCCCATGTGAATGGTCTCGCCGAGCGCCTCCGACGCCTCGTCGAGATAGGGACGTACGACACGGACGCGCGGGTCGGAGTCGAGGTAGCTGGTGCCGGTGAGCAGCGCGCGGATGCCGATGCCGTACAGGGAGCCGGTGACGTCGGTGCGGACCCAGCCGCGGGCGGCGAGGGTCTGCAGCAGCGCGTACATCGAGCTGCGGGGTACGCCGAGCTCGTCCGCCAGCTCCTGCAGCCGTACCGGACGGTCGCCGCGCGCGGCCAGCAGCTCCAGCAACTCCACCGTACGCGCCGCCGATTTCACCTCGCGGACGCCGCCTGTCTCCGACATGTGCTGATCGTAAGCAGGGCGCAGCCGTTCTGCGTGCTCCCTGAGTGCTCCCTGCGTGGCCGCTGCTGTGCGCGAACCATTGACGGTCGCCGTTCCCCTATCTAATCTCCGTCTTCATACGTGGATGACGTCTACATAGGGAGATGGCCGCCATGGCAAACCTCACCGTCACGGACGTACGACTGACCCCCATCCTGGTCGCCGACCCGCCGCTGCTGAACACGCAGGGCGTCCACCAGCCGTACACGCCCCGGCTGATCGTGGAGGTGGTGACGGCGGACGGCGTGACCGGGGTCGGGGAGACCTACGGGGACACCAAGTACCTGGAGCTGGCGCGGCCCTTCGCGGAGAAGCTGAAGGGACGGCAGGTCAGTGATCTCAACGGCCTCTTCGCCGTCGCCGACGAGGTGGCCGTCGACGCCTCGCGGGTCTCCGAGGCCGTGGACGTCGGTGGGCTGCGCGGGGTACAGACCGCGGACAAGCTGCGGCTGTCCGTCCTCTCCGGCTTCGAGGTGGCCTGTCTCGACGCGCTCGGCAAGTCACTCGGACTGCCCGTGCACGCGCTGCTCGGGGGCAAGGTGCGGGACGCGGTGGAGTACAGCGCGTACCTGTTCTACAAGTGGGCCGAGCACCCGGCCGGGGTCCGGTCCGAGCAGGACGACTGGGGTGCCGCCCTCGACCCCGCCGGGGTCGTGGAGCAGGCGCGGAAGTTCAAGGAGCGGTACGGGTTCTCGTCGTTCAAGCTCAAGGGCGGGGTGTTCCCGCCCGACGAGGAGATCGCGGCCGTACGGGCGCTGGCGCAGGCCTTTCCCGGGCATCCCCTGCGGCTCGACCCCAACGGGGCCTGGTCCGTGGGCACGTCGGTCAAGGTGGCCGAGGAACTCGGTGACGTCCTGGAGTACCTGGAGGACCCGGCGCTCGGCACACCCGCCATGGCCGAGGTCGCCGAGCGGACCGGCGTCCCGCTCGCCACCAACATGTGCGTGACGACGTTCGCCGAGATCAAGGAGGCGTTCACCCAGGGCGCCGTCCAGGTCGTCCTCTCCGACCACCACTACTGGGGCGGGCTGCGCAACACCCAGCAACTCGCCGCCATCTGCCGGACCTTCGGCGTCGGGGTGTCCATGCACTCCAACACCCACCTGGGGATCAGCCTGGCCGCGATGACCCACGTGGCGGCCACCGTCCCCAACCTCCACCACGCCTGCGACTCCCACTACCCCTGGCAGTCCGAGGACGTGCTCACCGAGCGGCTGGTCTTCGAGAACGGTTCCGTGCGGGTCCCGGACGCCCCCGGCCTGGGCGTCGAACTCGACCGCGACCGGCTCGCCCTCCTGCACCGGCGCTGGCTGGACGACGACGGCACACTGCGCGACCGCGACGACGCGGCCGCGATGCGGATCGCCGACCCGGAGTGGGCCACCCCTGCCATGCCCCGCTGGTAACCCCCTTCCCCTGCCCACGATCGGAGCCGCTCGTGTCCGCAGCAGTACCCGAAGCCTCTGGAGTGCACCCGCCCGCCGTCCAGTCCGCCGTCCGCAAGATCTTCCGCCGCGTGGTCCCCCTCTTCTTCGTGATGTTCGTCGCGAACTACATGGACCGCGTCAACCTCGGCTTCGCCCAGGACGAACTCCGCGCCGACGTCGGGCTGTCCGCCGCCGCGTTCGGGCTCGGCGCCGGGATCTTCTTCATCGCGTACGCCCTCTTCGAAGTCCCCTCCAACATGCTGATGGAGCGCTACGGCGCCAAGGTCTGGCTCACCCGGATCATGATCAGCTGGGGTGTCGTGGCGACCGCGATGGCGTTCGTGAACAGCGTGGAGATGTTCTACGCCCTGCGCTTCCTGCTCGGCGTCGCGGAGGCGGGCTTCTTCCCCGCCGTCATCTACTACTTCTCCCGCTGGCTGCCCGACTCCCACCGCGGCCGGGCCACATCCATCTTCCTGATGGGCTCCGGCACGGCGACGGTGATCGTCGGCCCGATCTCCGGTGCGTTGATGGAGATGCACGGGGTGTGGGGTCACGCCGGCTGGCAGTGGATGTTCTTCATCGAGGGCATCTTCTCCGTCGTGCTGGGCTTCGTCGTCTACCGGTTCCTGGACTCCGGCATCGAGAAGGCGAGCTGGCTGACGGAGGAGGAGAAGTCCGGCCTGGTCGCCGTCATCGACGCGGAGCAGGACGCCCGTGCCGCCGAGCGCGGCACCAGCGCCCATGTCTCGCGCTGGAAGCTGCTCGCCGATCCGCAGATGCTGCTCTTCCTGTGGATCTACTTCGCGATCAACGTGGCGTTGTACGCGGTGACCTTCTGGCTGCCGTCGATCGTGGCCGACATCGGCGGGCTGAGCGACTTCCAGGTGGGGCTGCTGACGTCCGTGCCGTGGCTGTGCGCGATCGCCGCGGTGTATGTCAGCGGGCGGATCTCCGACCGGATCGGCAAGCGGCGGCCGATCCTGATGGCGCTGCTGGTGCTGGGCGGTTGCGGCACGCTGCTCGCGGTCTTCGTCTCGCCGTGGGTGGGGTTGGGCGCGCTGTGCCTGGCGGCGATGGGCTTCAAGCCGGCGTCGCCGATCTTCTGGACCATCCCGCAGAGTTACCTGGACGCCCGCGCCGCCGCCCCCGGAATCGCCCTGATCAACTCCATCGGCAACCTCGGCGGGTTCGTCGCCCCGACCGCCTTCGGCCTCATCGAGGACACGACCGGCTCGACCAAGGGCGGCCTGATCGGCTTGACGGTGGTCGGCTTCCTGGCGGCGGCGAGTGTGCTGCTGGTGCGGGGCGGCGGGCGGAACGACCGGGTACGGGGGCGGACGACGGCCGCGGTGACACCGACGTCGTCGCCGGGTGCTGTGGGGTCGGGTGCGGTGGGGTCGGGTCCGGGTGCGGCGCGGTCGGGTCGGGGTGCGGTGCGGGGTGCGGTGCGGGGTGCGGCGCGGTCGGGTCCGGGTGCGGTGCGGGGTGGGGCGCGGTCGGGTCGGGAGTCGTCGCCGGGCGGTGTGCGATCCGGTCCGGTGACGGCCTGATGGCCGACCGGTACGGCGACCTGTCGTGGCCGTTACGGCGAGCCGAGACAACCTGACGCGACGGTCCGCGGGGGCCTGATGCGGGGCCCGAGTGGGCCTGACTACGGCGGCCGCACGGGTGCGCCTGATGACGGCGGTCGCGAGGGCTTGATACGCGGCCGCCGCTAGGTCTGGCGGGGCATGCGCGCACGCCTACGTGGGGTCCGCACGGGGCGTGATGGTCGGCGCCTGGCGGTGCACGCAGCCTCGCGGACGCTCCGCGTGGGGTTCGCGCGTGGCGTGACGGTCGGCGCCTGGCGGGGCACGCGCGCACACCCACATGAGATCCGCACGCGGCGTGACAGTCGGCGCCTGGCGGGAGACGCGGCCTCGCGGACGCCCCACGTGGGGTCCGCACCCGGTCTGACGGCCGACGTCTGGCGGGGCACGTGGCCTCGCACGTCCTACATGGGGTCCGCAAGCTGAGTGATGGTCGGCGCCTGGCGGGGCACGTGGCCTCGTGCACGTTCTATGTGCGGTCCGCACCCGGTCTGACGGTCGGCGTCTGGCGGGGCGCGCGGCCTTGCGCATGCCCCACGTGGGACCCCCACCCGGTCTGACGGTTGGCGCCTGGCGGGACACGCAGCCTCGTGCACGTCCCGCGTGGGGTCCGCACGCGGCGTGAAGGTTGGCGCCTGGCGGAGCCCACGCGCGCACGCTCCGCGTGGGCTCCGCACGCGGGATGGTCGGCGCCTGGCGGGGCACGCGGCCTCGCGGACGCCCCGCGTGGGGTCCGTACCCGGTCTGACGGCCGACGTCTGGCGGGGGCACGCGGCCTTGCGCACGTCCTATGTGCGGTCCGCACGCGGAGTGATGGTCGGCGCCTGGGGACACGCAGCCTCGCGCACGCTCCACGTGGGACCCGCACCCGGAGTGACGGTCGCGCCTCGCGGAGCACGCGGCCTCACGCACGCCCCACGCAGCGCCGACACCCGGCCTGACGGCCGGACCGCCCGTGCCAGGCCCGACCACCCAGCCCCGCCGCACGCCGCCCCGCACAGGACGTCGCGGCCTCCACGAACCCCGCCTCCCGCCCAGGCCCGACACTCAGCCCCGCACGCCCGACGCAGCCCTCACCGTGCCACCGCCGTCAGTCACGTGGTGCACACTGGCCAGGTCAGCACCACCGCAGGGAGCGCACTGTGACCGCGTCCACCGGAGAGGGGCCGCAGCCCACCGCGATGGCGGTACCGGCCATCCGTGAGGGTCGGTACTGCCACGCCCACGTCGACCCCCTGGCCGCCCTGCGCGGGCAGGGCGAGCCGCCCTGGGACGTCTATCTCACCGGCACCGTCTTCCTCGACATCATCTTCACCGGCCTCGACTCCGCCCCGGTGCGCGGCACCGAGTCCTGGGCGCGCGGAATGGGCTCCAGCCCCGGCGGCGTCGCCAACATGGCGACCGCGCTGTCCCGCCTCGGCCTGAAGACGTCCCTCGCGGCGGCCTTCGGCGACGACCACTACGGCGACTACTGCTGGGACGCCCTGGAGCAGGGCGAGGGCATCGACCTCACCCCGTCGCGCACGGTGCGCGGCTGGCACTCGCCGGTCACCGTCTCGATGGCGTACGAGGGCGAGCGCACGATGGTCTCCCACGGCCACGAGCCGCCCCCCGAGGAACCCGCCCCCGACTGCCCCCCACGCGCGCGTGCCGCCGTCGCCTCACTCGTCCCCGGCAAACGCGCCCCCTGGATCGCGCAGGCCGCGAGCAAGGGCACCCGCATCTTCGCCGACGTCGGCTGGGACGACACCGGCGCCTGGGACCTGGCGGCCCTCGCCGACCTCCAGCACTGCGAGGCGTTCCTTCCCAACGCCGAGGAGGCGATGCGCTACACCGGCACCACCTGCCCCCGCGCCGCCGCGCACGCCCTCACCGAACACGTACCGCTCGCGGTGGTCACCCTCGGCGCGGAGGGCGCCTACGCCGTGGACCGCCGCACCGACGAGAGCGCCGAGGTCCCGGCGATCGCGGTCGAGGCCCTGGACCCCACCGGCGCGGGAGACGTCTTCGTGGCCGGCTTCGTCACCGGCACCCTGGCCGGCTGGCCCCTCGCCGACCGCCTCGCCTTCGCCGGCCTCACGGCCGCCCTGTCCGTCCAGGAATTCGGCGGCTCCCTCTCGGCGCCCGGCTGGTCCGAGATCGGCGCCTGGTGGCGCAAGGTCCAGTCGTACGACGACCAGGACCCCGCGGCCCTGCGCCGGTACGCCTTCCTGGAAGACCTCATCCCCGCCACGGCCCGCCCCTGGCCCCTGCGCCGCGCGGTCCCGACAATCGGCTTCCGCCGTTACGCCTGACCCCGGCGGCGCCCCTGATAGAGGCCCGGGGCCGCGGGGGCGGCTCCAGTCCTCTCAGAACCCCAGTTTGCGCAGCTGAGAGGCCCGGGGCCGCGGGGGCGGCTCCAGTCCTCTCAGAACCCCAGTTTGCGCAGCTGCTTCGGATCCCGCTGCCAGTCCTTCGCCACCTTCACGTGCAGGTCCAGGAAGACCGGCGTACCCAGCAGTGCCTCGATCTGGCGGCGGGACTTGATGCCGACCTCCTTCAGGCGCTTGCCCTTGGGGCCGATGATGATGCCCTTCTGGCTGGGGCGTTCGATGTAGACGTTGGCGTGGATGTCGAGGAGCGGCTTGTCGGCGGGGCGGTCCTCGCGCGGGAGCATTTCCTCGACGACGACGGCGATGGAGTGCGGCAGCTCGTCGCGTACGCCCTCCAGCGCGGCCTCCCGGATCAGTTCCGCGATCATGACCTGCTCGGGCTCGTCGGTCAGATCACCCTCGGGGTAGAGGGCCGGGCCCTCCGGGAGCAGCGGGACGAGGAGGTCCGCCAGCAGGTTCACCTGCTTGTCCCCCACCGCCGACACCGGCACGATCTCCGCCCACTCGATGCCCAGCTCCTTGCCGAGCCGGTCGATCGCGATCAGCTGCTCCGCGAGCGCCTTGCTGTCGACCAGGTCGGTCTTCGTGACGACCGCGACCTTCGGCGTCTTCCTGATCCCGGCGAGTTCCTTGGCGATGAACCGGTCACCGGGGCCGATCTTCTCGTTCGCGGGAAGGCAGAAGCCGATCACGTCCACCTCGGCCCACGTCGTGCGCACCACGTCGTTCAGCCGCTCACCGAGCAGCGTGCGCGGCTTGTGCAGGCCCGGTGTGTCCACCAGGATCAGCTGGGCGTCGGGCCGGTGCACGATGCCCCGTACCGTGTGCCGGGTGGTCTGCGGCTGGTTCGCGGTGATCGCGACCTTCTGCCCGACCAGCGCGTTCGTAAGGGTGGACTTGCCCGCGTTGGGGCGGCCCACGAAACAGGCGAAGCCGGCCCTGTGGACAGTCTCGGCCGGCTGCTGGGATGACGGGGTACGAACGCTCATGGCGCCCATTGTCCCTGATCGTCGAAGCCCTGCCGTACCGCGACGGCGGGCGGCCGGGCGAGCGCGGCCCCGGCGCCCTGTGAGTCCGGGGCCGCGCCCTCCCGAAGGGCTCAGTCGAACACGAACGGGCCCGGTGACTGCGGCCCCGTCGCCGTGCAGGTGATGGTGATGCCGAAGACGGTCATCCGCAGCGAGCCGCCGAAGGCCTCCAGGCTGTCACCGGAGGCCACGGTGCCGCTCAGCGGGCCCACGGTGACGGGATCGCCGGCGGACATCGCCGGGTTCTCGGTGCCGCTGAAGACGGTGGTGCCGCCGCTTCCCTTGACCATGGTGAGCGTGGACCTGATCGAGTCCGCGCCGAGACCGATGGGGGCGGTGATCTCGGAGGACGTGAGGGTCATGGTGGCCGCCGTGCCGTTCTGGGTGGCCGTGAGGGTGGCCTGGCCGCCGCCGAAGCTGCCGCAGTCGGCGGTGAGGGTCGCCGACGTCGGCGCGACGGCGACGGCTGCGGGCGCGAGGACGACGCCGGTGACCGCGAGGGCCCCGACGGTCAGTGCCGCACCGGTTGCAATGCGCTTGCCTCTCATAGGGGTGGGGTTCCCTTCCCGTGTGGGGAATGCCATGTGGGGATGGACGGGAGACCGAGGGACCGCCCCGTCGGGCAGCGGGGTGCGGACGCGCTGCGCGAGCTCAGGATCTGACGGCCCGTCGGATCTTACGGTCCCATTGATGCGCGTGGGGCAAGCGACGGCAAGGATATTTCCGGCCTTCAACGACCGCCTCGCTTCGGGCGCCGGTCAGCGCATCCCGGGGTCTGGGGGCGGCAGCCCCCAGCACGACCTCAGCCTGCGGAAACAGCCAGCCGTACGACTCCGTCCGGCCCGGCCACCAGTACCGGCGTCTCCGCTCCACCGAGGTCCCGTACGGCCGCCCGGTCCTCCGCGGACGCGGACTCCGCCTCGGTCACCACCGCCGCCGCCTCCAGCGACTTCGCCCCCGACGCCACCGCCATGGCCACCGCCGTCCGCAGGGCGCTGAGCTTCAGCGAGTCCAGGTCGACGGTCCCGGCGACATACGTACGCCCCGTCTCGTCCCGTACGGCAGCCCCCTCGGGCACTCCGTTGCGGGCCCGGGCCGAGCGGGCCAGGGTGACGATCTTGCGGTCCTCGGGATCAAGCGCGTTGGTGTCGGTCATGTCCCGAGCATACGTAGCTGGGCGGCCCGGTTCAGGGGCGGTCCAGGCGGAGTCGCTCGGCGCGGGGCAGGCCGGCCACCACCAGGTCGTAGGAGTCCTCGATCAGCTCCCGGACCAGGCGGTCGGGGAGCGAGCCGTCCACCGTGACGGTGTTCCAGTGCCGCTTGTTCATGTGCCAGCCGGGCGCGATCAGGCCTGAGTGGTCGGCGCGCAGGCGTACCGCGTCCTCCGGGTCGCACTTGAGGTTCACCGTGAGCGGGCGGGCGTCCAGCATGCTCAGGGCGAACATCTTGCCCCGCACCTTGAACACCGACGCCTCCGGCCCGAACGGGAACTCCTCGACGGCCGCGTTGAAGGACAGGCAGAACGCGCGCAGCTCCTGGGGCGTCACTCCGGCTTCGCCTCCTCCTGAGGCGAAGCCACCGGGGCCACCGGCTCCACCAGCACGGTCACGATCTTGTTCCGGCGCCCGGCGGCGGCCTCGGCGGTCAGCCGCAGCTCCCGGCTGTCCGGCAGCTCCACCACGGACGACGCCCCGGCGATGGGCACCCGGCCCAGCGCCTTGGCCAGCAGCCCGCCGACCGTCTCCACGTCCTCGTCGTCGTACGCCTCCAGCCCGTACAGCTCGCCGAGGTCGCCGATGTCGAGACGGGCGGTGACCCGGTACCGGTCCTCGCCGAGCGGCTCCACGGGCGGCAGCTCGCGGTCGTACTCGTCGGTGATCTCGCCGACGATCTCCTCCAGGATGTCCTCGATGGTGACGATCCCGGCCGTGCCGCCGTACTCGTCGATGACGACGGCGACGTGGTTGCGCTGCTTCTGCATCTCGCGCAGCAGGTCACCGGCGTTCTTGGTGTCCGGCACGAAGAACGCGGGCCGCATGGCCGTCGACACCAGCTCGGTCTCGGCGTCCCGGCTGATGTGCGTCTTGCGGACCAGATCCTTCAGATACACGATCCCGACGATGTCGTCCTCGCTCTCACCGGTGACCGGAATCCGCGAGAAACCGGATCTGAGCGCGAGGGTGAGGGCCTGGCGGATGGTCTTGAAGCGCTCGATGACGACGAGGTCGGTGCGCGGGACCATCACCTCCCGTACGAGGGTGTCGCCCAGCTCGAAGACCGAGTGCACCATGCGGCGCTCCTCGTCCTCGATCAGGGACTCCGCCTCGGCGAGGTCGACCAGCGCGCGCAGCTCCGCCTCGGAGGCGAAGGGGCCGCGCCGGAAGCCTTTGCCGGGGGTGAGCGCGTTGCCGATGAGGATCAGCAGGGACGGGATGGGGCCCATGATCCTGGCCAGCGGGACCAGGACGTACGCCGCCGCGGTGGCCGTGTTGAGGGGGTGCTGGCGGCCGATGGTGCGGGGGGAGACGCCCACCGCGACGTACGAGACGAGGACCATGACCGCGATCGCGATCAGCAGTGCCTCGGTGGTGCTGTCGAACTCGATCAGGCAGGCGTATGTGATCAGCGCGGCCGCGGCCATCTCGCAGGCGACGCGGACCAGCAGCGCCACGTTGAGATAGCGGGTGGGGTCGGCGGCGACCTGGGCGAGCTTGGCGCTGCCGCGCCGGCCGGAGCGTACGGCCTCCTCGGCGCGGAAGCTGGAGACGCGGGCGAGGCCCGCCTCCGCGCAGGCGGCGAGCCAGGCGACGACGACCAGGGCGACGGCGCCGGTGACCAGCGGGATGCTCATGACACGGTGGGGGCCGGGGAGGGACCGGTGAGGCCCTTCTCGGCACGCCAGCCGTCCACGATGGCGGCCTGCAGGCCGAACATCTCGGCCTTCTCGTCCGGCTCCTCGTGGTCGTACCCGAGCAGGTGCAGCACTCCGTGGACGGTGAGCAGTTGGAGCTCCTCGTCCATGGAGTGCTGCGTCGGGGCCTCGGCCCCCTGCTTGGCGGCGACCTCCGGGCACAGCACGATGTCGCCGAGCAGGCCGTGCGGCGGCTCGTCGTCGTCCTTCGACGGCGGGCGCAGCTCGTCCATCGGGAACGACATGACGTCCGTCGGACCCGGCAGGTCCATCCACTGGATGTGCAGTTGCTCCATGGCGTCGGCGTCCACGACGATCACCGAGAGCTCGGAGAGCGGGTGGATGCGCATCCGTGCGAGCGCGTAGCGGGCGATGTCGAGGATCGCCTGCTCGTCGACCTCGGTTCCGGACTCGTTGTTGACGTCGATCGACATGTCCTTGCTTGTTCTCTACTTCCCCTTGTGCGCGGCCTTGCCGCCCCGGCCCTTGTGCGTGCCGTTCTGGGTGCCGTGCTTGTTGTCGTACTTCTCGTACGCGTCGACGATACGGCCGACCAGCTTGTGCCGTACGACGTCGTGGGACGACAGCAGGGAGAAGTGGACGTCCTCCACGCCCTCCAGGATCTCCCGTACCTGCCGCAGACCGGACTTGGTGCCGTCCGGGAGGTCGACCTGGGTCACGTCACCGGTGATGACGATCTTCGAGTCGAAGCCGAGGCGGGTGAGGAACATCTTCATCTGCTCGGGGCTCGTGTTCTGGGCCTCGTCCAGGATGATGAAGGCGTCGTTGAGCGTGTTGTGCGTCAGCAGGTAGTCCTGCGTGACGTACAGCGAGTCCTCGGCCGCCACCTGGATGCAGACGGTTTCCTCCCTCCCGGCGGGCTCGATGCTGTCGATGAACCGCATCGGGCGTCCGCCGCCTCCGGCCGCGTGGTACTTGTCGCGCTTGCGGGGGAGGCGGAAGGGTTCGATGCCTTCGGGGAGGCGGATGTCGATGACGTGCGCGTCGTACCGGTACGCAACCTCCCGGCCCTTCGCGATCCCGGGCTTGCGGCCCTTGGCCACGCGACGACGGGAGTACGCGACACCACCCAGTGACTGCACGAGCGAGATCACGTCGTCCCGCAGCACGATCGACGTCGTCGTGTACTGGATCCGGCACGTGCGGTCGGCCTGGGTGACCGGCCCGCCGTCGGAGTCGAGCAGACCTTGAAGTACGGCCAGCCGGACCTCGGCGGAGTTGAAGAGGTAGTCGTCCGGGACGAACTTGGTGTGCGAGCGAGTGCGCAGCAGCTCCAGCTCTCGCAGAACCCGCGTGACGGGGTTCTCCAAGGTGACTACGTCGCCCGGGGACTTGATCCGGTTGAGGGTGTAGTCGGGTCCGCCCTTGTGGCGTACCGCGACACCGGGCAGCGCGGATTCCAGCGCCTCGGCCAGATCCCGATCCTCCGTTGCGAAGGAGGGAGTGGTAGAGCCTGTGAGACAACCATCACCCAGCAGCAACCCCAGCGCGTACGGATCCATCGGGACCTCACGCTCCGGGAAGCACACCGGCGCCGTGAGCAGCGGCAGCTCGTACCGGCGCGCGTGCCCCGCACGCAGGTTGCCGATCATCTCCTGGGTCTCCAGGACCCGCCACGGCTTGTCACGACGCTTGTCGTCACGCGTCCGGACTGTCCACAGGTGCTCGCCGCAGCACAGTGTCCAAGCACCGTCCTGGGCCGTGACACGGTAGACGTCCTTCTCGCCCTGTGGGTAGACGCCCAGTACCGGCGTGGGCTCGCCGTTCGAGCCGATGACCAGGTCACCGACTTGAAGATCGCCGATGGGGCGCCAGCCGTCCGGTGTGAGGACATTTGTGAAGGTCGGGTGCGCACGACCCCGCATATATGCGAGCGGCGCCACCTCAATGGTCCCCGCCGCCATCAACCGCGGAATCGAGTCCGGGTCGATCATGTCGTGCAGCGCGTCGTAGAGCGGGCGCAGGTAGGGGTCGATCTTCTCGTAGAGCGTGCCCGGGAGGAATCCGAGCCGCTCGCCCGCCTCCACCGCCGGCCGGGTCAGGATGATGCGGTTGACCTGCTTGGACTGCAGGGCCTGCACCGCCTTGGCCATGGCCAGGTAGGTCTTGCCGGTGCCGGCGGGGCCGATGCCGAAGACGATCGTGTGCTTGTCGATCGCGTCGACGTACCGCTTCTGGTTGAGGGTCTTGGGGCGGATCGTGCGGCCGCGCGAGGACAGGATGTTCTGGGTGAGCACCTGGGCCGGGGTCTCCTGCGGCCCCTCGCCGGTCTCAGTCGCCCGGAGCATGGCGATCGAGCGTTCCACTGCGTCCTCCGTCATCGGTTGCCCGGTGCGGAGCACCAGCATCATCTCGTCGAACAGGCGCGAGACGAGGGCGACTTCCGTCGAGTCGCCGACCGCGCTGATCTCGTTGCCCCGGACGTGGATGTCGACCCCCGGGAAGGCCTTCTCGATCACGCGCAGGAGAGAGTCGCCGGAGCCCAGCACGGTCACCATGGGGTGGGCCGCCGGAACGGTGAACTGCACTCGTGCCTGCCCCTGCGCGGGGGTGTGAGCTGTGGGTGTCTGAGTCATGGGCCGGCGCTTAAGGCCTGCATGTCCTCCTTGATGCGACTCGCCTGCCACAAGGGCGGCCTGGCGGTTTCCAGGGTACGCCGGGGGGCTGACATCGCCGTAGGCCTTTTCGATGCGCTGTGCCGCACACGGGGTCCGGGGCTTCGCCGACCTGGGGCTCCGCCCCAGCGCTCTGACTCACCCCTCTTATCCGCCCCACCAGCACCGCCCCCGCCAGTCCGATTCCGGCGGCCACCAGATACAGCATCCGGTAGCCGCCCAGGTACGTCACGATCGGTGCCGCCAGTACCGGTGCCGCCACCTGCGGCAACGCGTTCGCGACGTTGATCACGCCGAGGTCCTTGCCCCGGTCCAGGGCCTTCGGGAGCACGTCTGTCATCAGGGCGAAGTCGACGGACGTGAACACCCCGAAGCCCACGCCGAGTAGCGCCGCCGCGACGATCGCGCCCGGCCAGGTATGCCAGCTCGACAGTAGTGCCGTGGCCGCTGCCATCAGTACGCCTGACCAGATCACGAACGGTTTCCGTCGCCCGATCCGGTCCGACCACACCCCGCCGCCGACGACCGTGGCCAGCAGCGTTACGCCGTTCACCGCCGTCAGGATCAGCACCCCGGCCTCCGGGTCCTCGTGGTGCAGGCGGTCGCGTAGGTAGTAGAGGAGGTAGAGGAGCACCAGGGCGTTGCTCAGGTTGATCAGGAAGCGGGTCAGCCAGGCCCAGCCCAGGTCAGGGTAGCGGCGGGGGCTCAGCCAGAAGCCCGTCAAGAAGTCCCGCCACGACCACTGCGGACGGTCCCCGACCGTCAGCCGCAGGTCCGGGAAGGTCAGGACATACGGCAGCACCCCCGCCACCACGAACACCGCGCACGCCACATACCCGGCCCCGACCCCGCCCGCCACCGTCGCCAGCCCCGTCCCGCCGACCACGCCCAGGATCTGCGCCGCCCCCAGCCAGCCGCCCACCGCACCGCGTTGCAGCCGCGGCACCCGGTCCGGCACCGCCGCCGTCACCGCCGCGAACCCCGCGTTCAGCGTCAGCTGCACCAGGCACCAGCCCACCACCATCGCCCACAGCCCACCCGCCCCCGCGAGCAGCAGCAACGACAGCGCGCCGCCCACCACTCCCGCCACGATCCACGGCGTACGGCGACCCAGCCGGGACGTCGTCCGGTCGGACAGCGCACCCCACACCGGGTTCGCCACCAGCGACACCGCCGCGCCCACGCCCGTCACCCACGCCAGCAGCGTCTCCTTCGACATCCCGGTACCGGGCGCGAAGTCCTCCGCCTGCATCGCGAGCAGGATCTGCAACGGGCCGTACCAGCCCACCCAGATCGCCCCGTTGGCCAGCGCGAGCGAAGCCGTCCAGCCACGGCCGACCCGTTCGACGGGCTCGGCGAGAGCAGCCGACGCCACCTTCATCTCTGTGCCCGCAGCACGTCCCGGTACCAGGCGTACGAGGCCTTCGGGGTGCGCTCAAGGGTCTCGTAGTCCACGTGCACCAGTCCGAACCGCCGCGCGTACCCCTCCGCCCACTCGAAGTTGTCCAGCAACGACCACACGAAGTACCCGCGCACATCCACCCCCGCCGTCAACGCGGCGTGCAGCGCCCGCACATGGCCGTCCAGGTAGGCGATCCGCTCCTGGTCGTCGAGCCCCTCGTACGAACACCCGTTCTCGGTGATCACCACCGGCGGCAGCCGTTCGCCGTACCGGTCCCGGAAGCCGGTGAGCAGGTCCGTCAGCCCCTCCGGCACCACCGGCCAGCCGAAGTCCGTCACCGGCACGCCCTCGATCTCCCGCACCGAGAAGGGCAGTTCGGCAGGCATCCGGATCCCGCCGAAGTCGATCTCCGTGCCCTCCGGGGCGCCCACCCGCGTCGGCGCGTAGTAGTTGATCCCGTACCAGTCGACCGGCTCGGCGATCACCTTCAGGTCGGACGCCACATCCCCCGGCATCAAGTCGCCCAACCCCGAGGGGTACTCACCCAGCAGCAGCGGGTCCGCGAACAGCCGGTTCAGCAGGACGTCGTAGAAGTCCGCCGCCTCCACGTCCGCGCTCTGCTCCGACGCCGGCCACGTCGGGCCGTGCGAGTTGGCGATCCCGATGTCCGTCGCGCCGGCCGCGCGCAGCGCCCGTACCGCCAGTCCGTGCGCCAGGAGCTGGTGGTGGGCGACCGGCAGCGCGTCGAACAGCAGCTGTTTGCCGGGTGCGTGCACGCCGAGCGCATGGCCGAGGAGGGTGTGTTCGGCGGGCTCGTTGAGGGTGATCCACTTGCCGACACGGTCGCCGAGCTTCTCCGCGACCTCCGCCACGTACTCCGCGAACCGCGCCGCGGTGTCCCGCTCCAGCCAGTCCAGGCCCACCGGCAGGTCCCAGTGGAAGAGCGTCGGGACCGGCCGCACGCCCGCCGCGCACAGCTCGTCCACCAGACGGTCGTAGAAGTCGAGTCCCTTGGGCGAGCGCACGCGTGGCCAGGAGATCGAGAAGCGGTACGCGTCCACGCCCAGGTCGGCCAGGAGCGCCACGTCCTCGCGGTAGCGGTGGTAGTGGTCGCAGGCCACCGCCGCGGTGGAGCCGTCCTTCACCCGTCCCGGCTCGGCCGTGAAGGCGTCCCACACGGACGGTTCGCGCATCTCCGCCGCGCCCTCGATCTGGTGCGCGGACGTCGAGACGCCCCACAGGAAGCCGGCCGGGAACTGGGGTATGGGATTCGTCGTCGCCATGGGCGGATCATCGGTACCGCCGGTAACAGAAGTCAACGCCCCGGCGTGAACCGGGAGTTAAGCCCCTTCCTTCAGCACCCTGGAGATCAGCCTGCGCTGTTCCTCGGTCAGCCGGGGGTCCGCGCAGTAGACCGTTCGGTCGTCCACGGTGATCCGGTAGCTGAAGCCGTCCGGAACCCCGACGGGTGGCGTGCCCCGGCCCGCCGTGAGCGCCCGCTCGGCCAGGGCATGCCACTCGTGCGCGTCGGGCCGCCCCGAGGTGTCCACCTCGGCGTGCCGCTCGATGCCCGCGAATCCGCCCGTGCGCCGCACCTGAATACGCATGGGTTCCTGTCTAGTACGAATCGGTACGGAACTACAGCGTCCGCACCCCGACCTGTTCCCAGGCCTTCGCCACCGCCCGGAGCTCGTCGCTGCCGTCTCCGAACCGTGCCTTCGCGGCGGAGACGGTCAGCGCGGCGAACTCGGCGAACATGGCGTCCTCCTTCAGCTCGCCGCCGGTCAGCACGTCGTACCAGATCTGCCCGGCCCGCTCCCAGGCGTGTCCGCCGAGGGCGGTGGCGGCGAGATGGAAGGCGTGGTTGGGGATGCCTGAGTTGATGTGGACACCGCCGTTGTCGCGGCCGGTGCGCACGTAGTCCTCCATCGTCGCGGGCTGCGGGTCCTTGCCGAGCACATCGTCGTCGTACGCCGTCCCCGGGGCCTTCATCGAGCGCAGCGCCACTCCGCTCACGCGCGGGGCGAGCAGGCCGGCGCCGATCAGCCAGTCGGCCTCGGCGGCGGTCTGGCCGAGCGTGTACTGCTTGATCAGCGAGCCGAAGACATCGGAGACGTGCTCGTTGAGCGCGCCGGGCTGGCCGAAGTAGGTGAGGTTGGCCGTGTACTGGGTGACGCCGTGGGCGAGTTCGTGGCCGATGACGTCGATGGGGATGGTGAAGTCCAGGAAGATCTCGCCGTCCCCGTCGCCGAAGACCATCTGCTCGCCGTTCCAGAAGGCGTTGTTGTACTGCTCGTCGTAGTGCACGGTCGCGTCGAGCGGGAGGCCGCTGCCGTCGATCGAGTCGCGGCCGTAGGCCTTGAGGAACAGGTCGAAGGTGGCGCCGAGGCCCGCGTAGGCGCGGTTGACCGTGGCGTCTTTGCCGGGCTCGTCGCCCTCGCCGCGGACCTTCTTGCCGGGCAGGGTCGTCTTGTGCTGGGCGTCGTAGATCGTTCGGTGCGGGGTGCCTGCGGCGGCTGGGGGAGGTGGGGTGGCTGGGGCACCGAGGACTGTGGTGAGGCGGCGGTGGGTGCGTTCGTAGGCGTCGCGCTGGAGGGTTTGGCGGGCGGGGCGGGAGAGGGCGGGGTCCTCGGACTGGGCGAGCTTGTCGAGGACGTGTGGGGGGACGATGGTGCAGAAGACGGGAGTCATGCTCCGCACGATGGCACCGGGTTAGCGGCGTGTCACTATCTGCAACCTTGATTGGTGAAATGTGGGGTTGTGAGCGCCGTTGAGGGTTGCTCTGTGTTATTCGCTGCGGGTTGTGGGGGGTTGCTCGCGCAGTTCCCCGCGCCCCTTGGGTACCTCGAATCCCGCATACTGATACGGAACCGCGCGTTGAGGAGTAGCTCGGCTAGCATGCTCTGCATCATGCGTTTTGGGCTGCTTCTTCTTAGCTGCCGCGGCGAGGGCCTGTAGTCGAGGCCGACTCCCTCCCCGCGGAGCTTGGCGTTGCGTCGTCGGCCGTCCTTCCGGACACCGGATCCAACCGGATTTTTCGAGGAGCCCACGCCACCATGGCACATCGCCAGCAGCCCAGTTCCATGCCGATCCACAAGTACGGCCGCTACGAGCAGGTCGACATCCCCGACCGCACCTGGCCGGACAAGCGCGTCACCGTCGCCCCCCGCTGGCTCTCCACCGACCTGCGCGACGGCAACCAGGCCCTGATCGACCCCATGTCACCGGTACGCAAGCGGGCGATGTTCGACCTGCTGGTGAAGATGGGCTACAAGGAGATCGAGGTCGGCTTCCCGGCCTCCGGTCAGACCGACTTCGACTTCGTGCGGTCGATCATCGAGGAAGAGGGCGCGATCCCCGAGGACGTGACGATCTCCGTTCTCACCCAGGCCCGCGAGGACCTGATCGAGCGGACCGTCGAGTCGCTGAAGGGCGCACGCCGCGCCACCGTCCACCTGTACAACGCCACCGCGCCGGTCTTCCGCCGGGTCGTCTTCCGTGGCTCCAAGGACGACATCAAGCAGATCGCGGTCGACGGGACGCGGCTGGTGATGGAGTACGCCGAGAAGCTGCTGGGGCCGGAGACCGAGTTCGGCTACCAGTACTCGCCGGAGATCTTCACCGACACCGAGCTGGACTTCGCGCTGGAGGTCTGTGAGGCGGTCATGGATGTGTGGCAGCCCGGTCCGGGCCGCGAGATCATCCTGAACCTGCCCGCGACCGTGGAGCGCTCCACGCCCTCCACGCACGCGGACCGGTTCGAGTGGATGGGCCGCAACCTCTCCCGCCGCGAGTACGTCTGCCTGTCGGTCCACCCGCACAACGACCGGGGTACGGCCGTCGCGGCGGCCGAGCTGGCGCTGATGGCCGGTGCCGACCGGATCGAGGGGTGTCTGTTCGGGCAGGGCGAGCGCACCGGCAACGTCGACCTGGTCACCCTGGGCATGAACCTGTTCTCGCAGGGCGTCGACCCGCAGATCGACTTCTCCGACATCGACGAGATCCGTCGTACGTGGGAGTACTGCAACCAGATGGAGGTCCACCCGCGCCACCCGTACGTGGGCGACCTGGTCTACACGTCCTTCTCCGGCTCCCACCAGGACGCCATCAAGAAGGGCTTCGACGCCATGGAGGCCGAGGCCGAGGCCAAGGGCGTCACCGTCGACGACATCGAGTGGGCGGTGCCGTACCTGCCGATCGACCCGAAGGACGTCGGCCGGTCCTACGAGGCGGTCATCCGCGTGAACTCGCAGTCCGGCAAGGGCGGCGTGGCGTATGTGCTGAAGAACGAGCACAAGCTGGACCTGCCGCGCCGGATGCAGATCGAGTTCTCCAAGCTCATCCAGGCCAAGACGGACGCCGAGGGCGGCGAGGTCACGCCGAAGGACATCTGGGCGATCTTCGAGGACGAGTACCTGCCGAACCCGGACAACCCCTGGGGCCGGATCCAGCTGAAGAACGGCCAGTCCACCACCGACAAGGACGGCGTGGACACGCTGACCGCCGAGGCCGAGGTGGACGGCGAAGAGGTGACCCTGGTCGGTACCGGAAACGGTCCGATCTCCGCGTTCTTCCACGCGCTGCAGGGCATCGGGATCGACATCCGGCTGCTGGACTACCAGGAGCACACGATGAGCGAGGGCGCCTCCGCGCAGGCCGCCTCGTACATCGAATGCGCGATCGACGACAAGGTCCTGTGGGGGATCGGTATCGATGCGAACACGACACGTGCTTCGCTGAAGGCGGTCGTCTCGGCCGTCAACCGGGCGGCCCGCTGACCCCTCTGACCGGGAGTTTCGGGTCCCGTCCGCCGAATTCCGGCGGGCGGGACCCCGTCGTTTACCAGCCAGGTCACGGAGAGGTCTCGTCCGGGGTACTGACTCCACCTCGCGGATGTGGCTAACATCACGCCAGCGCGGCGATGTTGCCGTGGGGTTACGGAGGTGCGACGTGCTGCCAGTCCCGGGACGAAACGGCCGTGCCAGCAGGCGTTCGCGCGTTCTGGGCACTCGTACCGCGTGGACGGCCGTCGGCGACGGCGAGTTCTTCTGCCCGGGCTGCGGGGGCGACCGCAACTACCAGCGGCTCACCGGGCGCCGCCGCTTCACCCTGCTCGGCCTGCCCGTGCTGCCACGCGGCGGCACCGGCCCGGTCGTGGAGTGCGCGGCCTGTCGCCGGCACTTCGGCACCGACGTCCTGGACCACCCCACCACCACCCGTTTCTCCGCGATGCTCCGCGACGCCGTGCACACCGTCGCCCTCGCGGTGCTGGCGGCGGGCGGCACCCGGACCCGCCCGTCGCTCACCGCGGCCGCCGGCGCGGTCCGCGCGGCCGGCTTCGAGGACTGCACGGAGGAACAGCTCAACGCCCTCGTCGAGGCGCTGGCCGCGGACACCGGCCGGGTCCTCGGCGCACCCTGCGGTCCGGGTCTGGCCATAGAGCTGCACGAGGCCCTCGACCCGCTCGCCCCGCACCTCGCCCCGGCCGGCCGTGAGTCGATCCTCCTCCAGGGCGCCCGTATCGCCCTCGCCGACGGCCCCTACACCGCCGCCGAACGCGAGGTCCTCGCCACCGTCGGCGCCGCCCTCACCATCACCTCGGACGAGGTGACCCGCCTGCTGACGGCCGCCGCACGGACGCCGTCCTGATACTCCCCGGGGAGTAATACGGCCGTAAGGTCACCCCCGGCCGTACCGCCGAACTCGCCCTCGCGCGCGACGTGTTCCCGCCCTCGCGCCGGAAGTCTGGAAGCCGCATCCAGTCATCCGTGCCGGAGGGAGGGCCCTGTCCATGGGGGCCGGAGAAACGATACGAACGCGGCGCCGCGCGGTGCCGTGGCTGCTGCTCGCGCTGTGGGTCGGCGTGCTGGCGGTCGCCTCGCCGTTCGCGGCGAAGCTGGGGGACGTACAGCGCGACCGCATCACCGACTATCTGCCGGCGAGCGCCGACTCCACGCAGGTCGCCGAGATCCAGGACCGGCTGCCGGGCGGTGAGACCACCGAGCTGGTGCTCGTCTACCACCGGGACGGCGGGCTCACCGCCGCCGACCGGCAGACCGCGGGGGAGCAGGTCGCGCGGATCGCCGGGGAGCATGATCTGGCAGGCGAGCCGCAGGGCGTGCCGTCGAAGGACGGGACCACCCTCATGTATCCCGTCGCCACCAACGAGCCCGGCGACGACGAGAAGAAGCGCGACGCCTTCGTCGACGCGGTGCGCGAAGTCGCTCACAGCGAGGGCGGGTTGACCGTCCAGGTGGGCGGGCCCGGCGCCATGACCACGGACGCCAGCAAGGTGTACAACCAGCTCGGCGGGCCGCTGCTCTACACCACCGTCGCCGTCGTCGCCGTCCTGCTGATCCTCATCTACCGCAGCCCGGTGCTGTGGCTCGTACCGCTCGCCGTCGCCGGACTCGCCGACTATCTGTCGATGGGCGTCGCCTACGGACTGCACGAGGCCTTCGGGACACAGGTGTCCGGGCAGAGCACCGGCATCATGACGATCCTCGTCTTCGGCGCGGGCACCGACTACGCCCTGCTGATCATCTCCCGCTACCGCGAGGAACTGCGCCGGATCGAGCGGCCGTACGACGCCATGCGGGCCGCGCTGCGCGGCTGCGGACCCGCCGTGCTCGCCTCCTCAGGGACGGTGGCCGCCGGGCTGCTGTGCCTGCTCGCCGCCGACCTCAACTCCAACCGGGGGATGGGTCCGCTGGGCACGGTGGGCGTGCTGTGCGCCCTCGCGGCTATGCTGACCCTGCTGCCCGCGATCCTCGTCCTGCTGGGCCGCCGCGTCTTCTGGCCGCTCGTCCCGGCGTACGGCTCCACGCCCAAGGTCCGCCGGTCGCTGTTCGCCGCGATGGGCAGCTCCGCCGGGCGGCGCCCGGTGACCGTACTGGCCGGCGGTGCCGTGCTGCTCGGCGCGCTCGCGCTGGGCGCCCTCAACCTGCCCGGCTCGCTCAAGCAGGAGGACTCCTTCGTCGACAAACCGGAGTCCGTCGACGCCCTGCAGACGCTGGCCGAGGCCTACCCGGAGCGGTCCAGCCAGCCCATCACCGTGCTCACCCCGGCCGACCGCGCCGACGCCACCCTCGCCACCGCCCGCGGCACCGACGGCGTAGACAGCGCGCAGCAGGGACGTACCGGAGACGGCTGGACGGAGGTCGTCGTCATCGCCGAGGACGCTCCCCAGACGCCGGGGGAGACCCGGACCATCGAGGCACTGCGCGACCGGCTCGACGGCTCCTACGTCGGCGGACCCAGCGCCCAGCAGCTCGACCTGAAGGAGACCAACGCCCGGGACACCGCGGTCGTCGTACCGATCGTGCTGGTCTCCGTGCTGCTCATCCTCATCGCGCTGCTGCGGTCCCTGGTCGCGCCGCTGATCCTGGTGGCCGCCGTCGTCGCGGTGTGGGGCGCCACGCTCGGCATCGGCGGGCTGGTGTTCGAGCCGCTGTTCGGCTTCCAGGGCACCGATCCGGGGCTGGGGCTGCTGTCCTTCGTGTTCCTGGTCGCCCTCGGCGTCGACTACGGCATCTTCCTCATGCACCGGATGCGCGAGGAGGCGATGCGCGGCGCCGAACCCACCACGGCAGCGCTCACCGCCCTGCGCACCACCGGCGGCGTGATCGCCTCCGCCGGGCTGGTGCTCGCCGCGACCTTCGGGGTGCTGCTGAACATGGGGCTCGTCGCGCTCGTCGAGCTGGGCTTCGTGATCGCCGTCGGGGTGCTGCTGGACACCTTCCTCGTCCGCACCTATCTGGTGACCAGCGCCAGCGTGGCGCTGGGCCGGAAGGTGTGGTGGCCGGGGCGGCTGTCCAAGACGCCCGTGGAACCGGTACGGCCGCAGCGGCAGCCGGAACCCGTATGAGCCGTGGGGCGCCCCTCCCTGCCGGAGGGGCGCCCGCCTCCCGGAAGATGAGCCCCGTGCACCCACCCGACACACCAGGCCTCGGCGAGCGGATCATGGCGGTCGTCAACCGCGACCCGCTCACTGCCCCGCACGCCCTGCGCAACGACGCCCTGCTCGCGGCGGCCACCGCCGTCCTCGCCACGGCCATCGCTCTGTTCACCGACGGCGGACGGCGGCCGGACGGGTTCGCCTGGGTGCTGCTGCTCGCCACCTCGGTCCCGCTGGTGTGGCGGCGGCGCCGGCCGCTGCTCATGCTGGCCGTGGTCGTGGTGCTCGTCGGGCCGTATCACGCCCTCGACTACAACCACATGGCTCCCGCCCCCGCCACGTACGTCATCCTCTACTCGGTCGCCGTCACCGGCCGCCCCCTGCGCACGCTCCTCGCCGGAACCGCCGTCCTCGGCATCTCCGTGAGCGTGATGCTCACCGTCAACGCCCACGAGGCCCTCGAACTGCTGCGCATCTCCGGCTGGGTGATCGCCGTCCTCTTCCTCGGTGTCGACGTCCGCTACTACCGCCAGTACGTCGCCGCCATCGTCGAACGCGCCGAACGCGCCGAGCGCACCCGCGAGGAGGAGGCCCGCCGCCGGGTCGCCGAGGAACGCCTGCGCATCGCCCGCGACCTGCATGATCTGCTCGCGCACAGCATCACCCTGATCGGTGTGCAGACCTCCGTCGCCGCGCACGTGCTGACCGCCGACCCCGAACGCCTCGACCGCGCCGCCGTCGCCAAGGCCCTCGACGACATCGCCGAGACCTGCCGCACGGCCCGCGGTGAACTGCGCACCACCCTGGAGGTGCTGCGCGAGCACACCCCGGCCGAGGCGCGCGGCCCGCTGCCCGACCTGCACGGCCTGAAGGACCTCGCGGACACCGCGCGGGGCGCCGGCGCCAACGTGGAGCTGACGGTGCGGGCCGAGCAGGTGCCGCCCGCCGTCGGGGCGGCCGCCTACCGGATCGTGCAGGAGGCGCTCACCAACGCCGTACGGCACAGCGGGCGTGACGACGTCACCGTATGCGTGCGGGTGTACGAGGGCGAGGGCGCCCTCCGGGTCGACGTCACGGACGACGGGACCGGCGCCGGCACCGGCACGCCCGGCTTCGGGCTCGTCGGCATGCGGGAACGGGCCCGCAGCGTGGGCGGCACGCTGGACGCCGGGCCGTGCCGCGCGGGCGGCTACGAGGTGACCGCCGTACTGCCCCTGGGAAGCGAAGGAGCCCGATGAGCGCCATCCGTGTACTGCTCGCCGACGACCAGACCCTCGTACGGGCCGCGTTCGCGATGCTCGTCGAGTCGGCCCGGGACATGGAGGTCGTCGGCCAGGCGGGCACCGGACGGGAGGCGGTGGAACTGGCCCGCAGCGCCCGCGCCGACCTGGTCGTGATGGACATCCGCATGCCCGACCTGGACGGTATCGAGGCCACCCGGCTGATCGCCGCCGACGAGGATCTGGCCGGGGTGAAGGTGCTGGTCCTGACCACCTACGACACCGACGAGAACATCGTCGAGGCGCTGCGCGCCGGCGCCTCCGGCTTCCTGGTGAAGGACACCCGTCCGGCCGAACTCCTCGACGCCATCCGCACGGTGGCCGCCGGTGAGGCACTGCTGTCGCCCGGCCCGACGGCCCGGCTGATCGCCCGTCTGCTGCGCAGCCCCTCGGCCCCCGAGGCGGCCGGACCCGAATGCCTGTCCGAGCGTGAGCGGGAGGTGCTCACGCTGGTCGCGCGTGGCCTGAACAACACCGAGATCGCGGAGTCGCTGGGACTCAGCCCGCTGACCGCGAAGACCCACGTCAGCCGCATCATGGGCAAGCTGGGGGCGCGGGACCGGGCGCAACTGGTGATCGTGGCGTACGAGAGTGGGCTGGTGACTCCGGGGACGATGTGATGGACAGTCAGTCACCGATGGCTGACGTACCGTCACCGACCCTGAGGGAACCGCCCGATGAGACGTTCCGGACGCGCCATGCTGACCGCCGCCGCCACCCTCGCCCCGCTGGTGCTCGGCCAGCTCACCTCCGGCCCGCCCGCCTCCGCCGCCCGCTGTACGTCCTCCGTGCCGTACACCGCGGGGACGGGCGGCTACGCCACCTACCGCATCCCGGCGGCCGTCACCACCGGCACCGGCGCCGTCCTCGCCTTCGCCGAGGGGCGGCGCGGCGGCGCGGCCGACTCCGGCGACATCGACGTGGTCGCACGCCGCTCCACCGACGGCGGCTGCACCTGGGGCCCGCTCACGGTGGTGGCCGCCGGGAAGGGGGACACCCGCGGCAACCCGGCACCCGTCGTCGACCCGCGCACCGGCGCCGTCGTGCTGCTCACCACCTCCAACAGCGGTGCCGTGACGGAGGCGCAGATCATGCGGGGCGAGGTGACGCCGAAGCAGAGCCGGCGGGTGTTCGTGCAGCGCAGCAAGAACGACGGGCGCACCTTCACCGAGCCGCGCGAGATCACGGCGGCGGTCAAGCGGACCGGCTGGCGCTGGTACGCCACCGGCCCCGGCCACGCCCTCGCCCTCACCCGCGGCCCGCACGCCGGGCGCCTGCTGGTCCCCGCCAACCACTCAGCCGCCCCGCCCACCGGTTCCCCCGACACCGGCCAGGAACCCAAGTACTACGGCGCCCACGCCTTCCACAGCGACGACGGCGGCACCACCTGGCGGCTGGGCTTCGTGGACGACTCCTACGACGGCCACGACAACGCCAACGAGAGCGCGGCCGCCGAACTCCCCGACGGCACGCTCTACTTCTCCGCCCGCGACCAGCACGGCACCAGCTCCGGCCACCGCCTCGACAGCCGCTCCACCGACGGCGGCCGCACCCTGGCCCGCCCCTACGCCGTCCAGCCCACCCTGAACGACGTACCCATCGTCCAGGCGAGCGTCCTCCAACCCGGTGATCGAGCCGCCCCGTTGCTCTTCTCCGGCCCCTCGGTGCCCACGGCCCGCAAGGCCATGACGATCTGGCGCAGCACGGACGCCGGGAGAACCTTCACCAAGGCACTGACGCTGTCCCAGCACCCGGCGGCCTACTCCGACCTGGTGCAGGTCGGCAGGGGCACGCTGGGGGTGCTGTACGAGACGGGGGTGACGGGGACGTACGAGAGGATCGAGTTCCGGCTGATCCCGCTCGCCGATGTGTCGTAGCGGGGCGTCAGAGCAGCCCTGCCGCCGCGAGGAACTTCCCCACCTTCTCCACCTCCTCCGGCGACAGCGGCACCTGCGGCTCCGCTGTCGCGGGGCAGTCGATGATCCCGCGCAGATGCAGTGCCGCCTTGAAGGCGCCCAGTGCCGAGGAGCTGCCGCCCATTCGGGTGGGGGCGCCGACGCCTACCAGGCCGAACAGGGCGCACAGCCGCTCCTGTTCGGCGCGGGCGCGGGACCAGTCACCGGCCCGGCACAGGCGGTCGAGGCGGACGTAGCCGTGCGGGTCGACGTTCGCCAGGCCGGGCACCGCCCCGTCCGCGCCGAGGGCGAGGGCCGCGTCCACGACGGCCTCGGAGCCGGTCAGCACGCTGAAGCCGGAGACGCCGTGCGCGTGCAGGCCGGTGATGACCTGACGGAAGCCCGCCAGGTCCCCGCTGGAGTCCTTCAGCCCGGCCAGCACACCCTCGGCGGCCAGTTCCAGGACCAGGTCGGCGGGGAGCTTGGTGTGGACGGCGGGCGGGATGTCGTAGGCCAGGACGGGGACCGGGGAGGCAGCGGCGACGAGCCGGTAGTGGCGGGCGATCTCCGCGGGGTGGGTGCGGGCGTAGAACGGCGCGGTGACGACGACGGCGTCCGCCCCCGCCTCGGTGACGGCCGTGACGTGGTCCAGCACGCGCGGGGTCGTCATGTCGATCGCCCCGGCGACCAGCGGGAGCTGCCCGCCGACGTGACCGGCCACGGTCTCGACGACGAGG
Organism: Streptomyces spinoverrucosus; assembly: GCF_006539505.1. Classification (GTDB taxonomy): domain Bacteria; phylum Actinomycetota; class Actinomycetes; order Streptomycetales; family Streptomycetaceae; genus Streptomyces; species Streptomyces spinoverrucosus. The sequence continues at coordinate 94,999 of NZ_BJND01000024.1, read as the reverse complement.
GCGCGCTGCCGGTCGGTGAGGAAGGCCGCCTCGGAGGTCGAGCCGAGCACGAACAGCCCGTGCACACCACCGGCGACCAGATGATCGACCAGCCTGAGCAGCGAGCGGACGTCCACCTCACGGTCCGGTGTCAGGGGCGTGCAGACGGGCGGGATGACACCGGTCAGCGGGGTGGGGAGGTTCATGCGGGCTCCTTTGGTGGTGCCTGAGCCTGGCCGACAAGCTCACGGGTCGACTCTTCCTCTCCCACCGGATGATGGCACCTGAATCGGTGCACAGAGGTGGACGAAACGGAAAATTCAGGCATGGAGTCGGCGCACACCCCGTCGGCCTTCCAGCAGCGGGTGCGGAATGGGCAGCCGCTCGGCGGCCGCGTCGCCGACGGGACCGGGCCGACCAGCGGGATCGGGTCGATCGGGTCGAGCAGGCCGGGCGTCGCGGAGAACAGCGCGCGGGTGTACGGGTGCCGGGCCCGGTCGGTCACCCGGTCGGCCGGGGCCACCTCCACGATCCGGCCGAGGTACATGGTGATCACCCGGTCGCTCATCCGCCGTACCGTCTGGATGTCGTGCGAGACGAACACCAGCGCAAGGCCCAGCCGCTCCTTCAGGTCCAGCAGCAGGTTGAGGATCTGGGCGCGCACCGACACGTCCAGCGCGCTGGTCGGCTCGTCGGCCACCACCAGGTCCGGGTCGAGGGCGAGGGCGCGGGCGATGGCGACGCGCTGGCGCTGTCCGCCGGACAGCTGGCCGGGCAGCCCGTCCGCGAGCGCCTTCGGCAGACCGACCAGCGCCATCAGCTCCCGTACCCGCTCCTCGCGCCCGGCGGCCGTGCCACGTCCGTGCACGTCCAGCGGGTCGCGCAGGATCTGCCGTACCGTCAGCCGTCGGTTCAGCGCGGTCGACGGGTCCTGGAAGATCATGCCGGTGTGGCTGCCGATGGCCTTCCTGCGTTCGGCGGGCGGCATGGCCCACAGATCGCGGCCCTGGAAGGACACCGTCCCGGACGTCGGCGGCTGCACGCCCACCAGCACCTTCGCCAGCGTCGACTTGCCGCAGCCGGACTCGCCGACCACGCCGACCGTCTCGCCGGGTGCGATCGTGAGGTCGGCGCCGGTCAGGGCGTAGACCTTGTCCCGGGTGAACAGCCCGCCGGTGCGGGCCTTGTGCACCACGTGCACGTCGGCGAGTTCCACCAGTGCGGTCATGAGACGACCTCGCTCTCCGCCTCGCCGGTGTTCACCAGCAGGACCGCCGGGTGGTGGCAGGCCGCCGTGTGCGTCGGGGTGCCCAACAGGTCGGGGGGTGTGGTCCGGCAGACCTCGCTCGCCATCGGGCAGCGGTCCGCGAACCGGCAGCCCGCCGGGAAGTCGGCCGGGGACGGCACGACGCCCTTGATCTGCGTCATCCGCTCCTGGGACGACTCCAGCGACAGCACGCTGCCGAGCAGCCCGCGCGTGTAGTGGTGGGCGGGCGCCTCGACCAGGTCGGCGGTCACGCCCGTCTCCACGATCTGCCCGCCGTACATCACCACCACCCGGTCGGTGACGGCCGCGACCAGCGCGAGGTCGTGCGAGACCAGGATCAGCGCGAAGCCCAGCTCCTCGCGCAGCCTCAGCAGCAGTTCCATGATCTGCGCCTGCACGGTCACGTCGAGCGCGGTGGTCGGCTCGTCGGCGACGATCAGCTTCGGGTCGCGGGACAGGGCCATGGCGATCAGCACGCGCTGGCGCTGGCCGCCGGAGAGTTCGTGCGGGTAGCTGCGCAGGGTGCGTTCGGGGTCGAGGCCGACCATGGTGAGCAGTTCGGCGGGACTGCGCCGCCCGCCGCGGCGTACGACCTGCTTGAGCTGGGCGCGGATGGTCATCGCCGGGTTCAGGGAGGACAGGGCGTCCTGGTAGACCATCGCCATCTCGTGGCCGAGCAGCCTGCGGCGCACCCGCATCGGCTCGGCGAGCAGGTCGCGCTGGTTGAAGCGGACCTGGCCGCGCACGCGGGCGCCCTTGGGTTGCAGGCCCATGACGGTGAGCGCGGTCAGCGACTTGCCGCAGCCCGACTCGCCGACCAGGCCGAGCACTTCACCGGGGTGCACCTCGAAGCTGATGCCGTCGACGATGTCCACGCCGTGGTGCCGGTCCGGGAAGCCGATGGCGAGGTGCTCGACGGCGAGCACCGGTTGCCCGCCGGGCAGGGGGCGGGCGCGGGAGCGGAGCCGGTGGGCGGCCTCGGTGAGGCCGGGGAGCGGGGTGACCTTGCCGCTGCCGGGCTCGGGGGCCTCCAGGCGGTCCTTGGGCGCCTCGACGTCCCGGGGCGCCGGTGCCGCCCAGGCGTCGGACACCCCCTCCGAGAGGATGTTCAGCGACAGCACGGTCACCAGCATCAGCAGCCCGGGGAACACGGTCGCCCACCAGCCGCCGGTCAGCACCATGTTCTTGCCGTCCGCGATGACACTGCCCCACGAGGGGTCCGGCGGCCGTACGCCCGCGCCGATGAAGGACAGCGACGCCTCGAAGACGATGGCCTCGGCGACCTGCACCGTGCAGAACACCAGCACCGGCGCGGCGCAGTTGATGGCGACGTGCTTGACGACGATGTGCGGGGTGCGGGCGCCGATGACCCGTTCGGCCGTCACATAGTCCTCGCCGTACTGGTCGAGGATGTTCGCCCGTACGACGCGGGCGACCGGCGGCGTGAACAGGAACGCGATCGCGCAGATCAGCAGCGTGATCCCGCCGCCGAACACGGCGACCAAAACGGCGGCCAGCGCGATCCCGGGGAACGCCATCACCACGTCCAGGCAGCGCATCAGCGTCTCGTCCACCGCCTTGCGGGAGGTCGCCGCGACCGCGCCGATCAGCGAGCCCACCAGCAGCGCGAGCGCGGTCGCGCCGAGCCCGATGGCGAGGGACCAGCGGGCGCCGTACATCAGCCGGCTGAGGATGTCCCGGCCGAGGCTGTCCTGGCCCATCCAGTGCTCGGCGGACGGATGGCCGGTGCCGTCGACGGGCGGCAGCTGCTCCAGCGGGTCGTAGGGCGCGAGCAGCGGCGCGCACACCGCGACCAGCACCACCAGGGCCAGGAAGCAGACGGCGACCTTCGACAGCAGTGGCAGCCGGCGCCAGCCGTGCAGCCGGACGCCGGGTCGGGTCAGGGCCTCGGTGAGGCGCTTGCGGGAGAACATCAGGCCGGGGAACATCAGGCCGCATCCCTCAGTCGCGGGTTGACCAGCAGGTAGAGGATGTCGATGACGAGGTTGACGACCACGAACCCGGTCGCCGTCGTCAGGACGACGCCCTGGACGACGGCCGGGTCGCCGTTCTTCACGGCGTCGATCATCAGCTTGCCCATGCCGGGCAGCGAGAAGATCGTCTCGATGACGACCGCGCCGCCGAGCAGATAGCCCACGCGCAGCCCGAGCACGGTCAGCGGGTTGATCAGGGCGTTGCGCAGCACGTTCCGGCCGACCACCACCCTGGGCGGCAGCCCGCTGCCGATCGCCGTGCGGACGTAGTCCTTGTCCAGCTCCTCGACGACGGCGGTGCGCACGATCCGGGTGAGCTGCGCGGCGACCGGCAGCGACAGGGCCAGGGCGGGCAGGGCCATGGTCTTCAGCCAGCCGGTGAAGGAGTCCGCCGGGTTGATGTAGCCGCCGGTCGGGAACCAGCCCAGGTCGACCGCCAGGTACTGGATCATCAGCAGCGCCAGCCAGAAGCCGGGCGCGGCCACGCCGGTCAGGGACACCACCCGGATGATCTGGTCCGGCAGCCGGTCCCGGTAGATCGCGGCGGTCACCCCGCCGAGCAGCGACAGCACCACCGCGATGCCCAGTCCCAGGAAGGTGAGCTGCATGGTGAGCGGCAGCGCGGTCATCACCTGGTCGACCACCTCGCCCCGGGTGAGCGCGCTGGTGCCCATGTCACCGTGCAGCAGATCACCGACGAAGGCGACGTAACGCACCGGCAGCGGATCGAGCAGACCGTGCTCCTCGCGGAAGTCGTGCAGCTGCTGGGGCGTCGGATTGGCGCCCTGGAAGAACGCGGACGCCGGGTCGACGTCGGAGAACCGCATCACCAGGAACACGAACAGCACGATGCCGAGCATCAGCGGCACCAGCAGCAGGACACGACGGGCCAGGATCCGCAGGACGGCGACCACTGGCTAGGCCCACTTGGCCTGGAGGACGTTGATCCCGGGGTACGGCTGGGCCCTTATCCCGGCGAGATCCCTCGGGTCCCACGCCGTCATCAGCTCGTTGTGGACGACCGGGTAGAGCACGGCCTGCTCGGCGACGACGTCGATGTAGTCCTGGATCATCGTCTTCTTGCGGTCCGGGTCCGGCTCCCGGGTGGCCCGGTCCATGTCCGTGAAGAGCCGCCTCGCGACCGGGTCGCCGGCCCAGCGGGCGTACTGCATCCACAGGTTCTCGGGGCCGTAGTTGTAACGCATGATCAGGTCGGCGTCGAGCCCGAACTGGTTGGGGTTCGAGGCCGCGGCCACCACCTGGTAGTCCTGCTTCTGGTCCATCTTGGTGAACACGGCCGTGGTCTCCTGCGGCGACAGCGTCGTACGCACCCCGATCGCGTCCCAGGACGACTTGATGGTCGGCAGGCAGTCCACGATCCAGCTGACGTTCACGGCGAGGATGTCGATCCGCAGCCCGCTGACCCCGGCCTCCTTCAGCAGCGCCTTCGCCCGGTCCGGGTCGTGGTCGTAGACCGTCTTCGCCCGCCGGTACGTCGGATTGGCCTCGTTGAGGAACGACGACGACGGCTTGCCGTGCCCCTTGAGGGCGACCTCCACGATCTTCTCGCTGTCGATGGCGTAGTGCAGCGCCTGCCGCACCCGCACGTCGTCGAACGGCTTGTGCCGGGTGTTGAACATCAGGAACAGGTTGTTCATCCCGGCCCCGCCCGCCACCGTCAGCCCGCTGCTCTCCAGCCGGCCGATGTTGGCGTACGGGATGTTGTCCGCGATCTGCGCACCCGCGCTGCCGCCGGAGATCTTCGCGACGCGCGGGGCGGCGTCGACGATCGTCAGCCAGTTCATCTTCCTGAAGGCGGGCGGGCGCGGGCCGTTGTAGGCGGCGAATGCCTCGAAGGTGGTGTTGGACTTCGGGTGGTGCGCGGTCTGCCGGTACGGCCCCGAACCCACGGCCAGCCCTCTGATCGCGTCGTTCCAGGCGCCGGGCCGGGAGAACACGTGCTTCGGCATGATCTTGGCCAGGGTGAGCCGGGAGACCCCTTCCGGGAAGGGGAACTTCAGCACCAGCTCGACGTTCCGCTCGTCGACCTTGCGTACGTCCTTCAGCCAGGGCTCGAAGAACCCCTTGGCCAGGGTCTGGGTGCCCGGGTCGAGGATCCGGTCGAAGACGAACACCACGTCGTCGGCGGTGACCGGCCTGCCGTCGTGGAACGTGGCGCCCGCGCGCAGGGTGAACGTCCAGGACGTGGCGGTGAGGTCCGCGGGCACGGCGGTCGCCAGCGCCGGATAGGGTTCCCGGGAGATCGGGTCGGTGTCGAGCAGCCCCTCGTAGATGTGGTTGTTGGCGGCCATGCAGAACGCCGACGCCGTCTGTGTCGGGTCCCAGGTCCCGTCGTTCCCGTAGCCGATGACCGCCGTCAGCGTCCGGTTCGGGCCCGTGCCCCCGTCGCCGGTGTCGTTGGTGGACTCCGGGCCGGCCGAACAGGCGGACAGCGACGTGGAGACCGCGGCGGCGGCGCCGAGGGCGCCGGTGTGCTTCAGAAACGAGCGGCGGTGCAGCGCCGGAACGTCGTTGGTCACGTCGCGCACAGGTCCTCCGGGAGTCGTGGGGGAGGCGGTCGGAAGATTCGGACGATCAGGAGATACGACGTCCTACGTCCTGCGGTCAGCGCGACCATAGGAGCGGCCAGGGGGGCGGTCAAGAGATCACACACGAATGGTGTATCTGCCAGAGGTCGCACCATTGACGCGAGGAAATGGCGGGAGTTGGCGCAGGTGAGGGACCCCGGACGACGCGTCCCCCGAGCTCACCGTTCACCGTCATCGCGCCATCATCACCGCGCTGCGCGCCCGTGACGTGGAGGGCGCGCAGCGCGGTGACGGCGGTTCACTTCCGTGGCGCAGAGGGCTGACCGGGGCCAGCCACGCCGCTACGGCAGCGTCGGAATGTAGTACTTGTCCCGGTCGGAGTCGTAGACCAGCTTGCCGTCGGCGTCGTACCCCTTGACGTGCGGTGACCTGGTGACCTGCTGGTTCAGCTCACCGGCGGCGACGAACCAGCCGTCGTCCAGTACCGCCTCGCTCGTCTCGTCCCCGTAGGAGACGGTCACCCGGGCCACGGACGGCTCGACCGTGCCGATGCTCGCCCAGCGGAAGGGCAGCCTCCAGTTGCCCCTGTCGATGACCGACTGCATGTAGAGCTTGTGCGCGTTGATGTCGGGCATCACGACCGGGGCGTCCGGGATCGCGTCGTCGCCGCTGCTGACGCTCCGTCCGGAGACCTCGCCATCCTTGATGTTGCAGATCAGCCGGGTCTTCGGGCCCTTCTCCCGCACCGCGACGACGAAGTGGCCGTCGCCGGGGGCGTTGCTGTCGCCGGTGCTGCGCATGGCGAGCAGGATCCGGTAGTCGGAGGCCTCACCGAGGGAGGTGTCACCCAGGCCACCGCCCATGCTGTACGCCAGACAGTCCTCCACCCCGGACACGGCCGTGGCCCGGTCGATCCCGTCCAGCAACTGCCCGTCCGTGGCCGGACCCGAGGGTCCGGACGGCGTCGGAGAGGGCGTGGGCGTCGGCGACGGCGGGGCGGTGACGGACGGGCTCGGCGTGGCGGTGTCCGCCCCGTTCGTCCCGCCCGTCAGCGCGTACGCCCCCACGGGCACCGCCACCAGCGTCACCAGCGCCGCCCCGACCGCCGCCACCCGCCGGCGCCGCTCGACCGTGCCCTGCTGCCGGATCGCCGGATACGGCACCTGCGACGGCTGGACGGCGTAGGCGTCCTCGGCGAGCAGCTCACGGACCTGTTCCTCGAACTGCCGCTCGTCCTCGTCGTGGCTCACCTGGTGCCTCCCTGTCCCCCCGACGCGCGGCCGGCAGGTGCGTCCATGACCTGCGCGAGCCCCGGATACGTACGCAACTTCGCCAGCCCCTTGGCGGCCTGGCTCTTGACCGTGCCGGTGGAGCAGCCGAGCACCTCGGCGACCTCCGCCTCCGACAGGTCCTCCCAGTACCGCATCACCACCACCGCCCGCTGCCGGGGCGGCAACCCGGCGAGCGCACCCATCAGCGCGCTCCGCTCGTCCGCCCGCGACACGGCGTCGTCCCGCCCCGCCCGCTCGGGCGGCGACGCGGTCAGCGCCTCGCTCACCCGCCGCTTGCGGAACCGGTCGCTGTTGCAGGTGACGAGCATCCGCCGCACATACGCCTCCGGACTGTCACTGCGCGCCACGCGCCGCCAGGAGCCGTACGCCTTCGCCAGCGCGGTCTGTGTCAGGTCCTCGGCGTGGTGCGCGTCGCCGGTGAGCAGATAGGCGGTCCGGACGAGATGGGACCATCTCGCCCTGACGAATTCCTGGAACTGGGCCTCTGGTTCGGCCTGCATCAAGCACCCCCTCGCCCTCCAGACCACCGGTTGTCCGGAATCGGTTGCCCGGGCACGCCGAACAAGTTTCGAATAACACCATGACGACGATCGACAAGTGGGACGAACAGTTGCCAGGCGTACTCCGGCTGCCCTCGGGCCGCCTGATCCGCGGCCGGGGCCTGCGGCACCCCCTCGACCCGGCGGCGCCCGGCCCGTCGTACGGCGTCTACCTCCTCGGCAAGCCGCCCCAGGCCCACCCCTGGGAGTCCCGCTGGATCCACTGGCCCGACTTCCGCCTCCCGAAGGACCGGGCCGACGCCCGGACGGCACTGACCGAGGCCTGGGAGCGAGCCGCCGCCGAGCGCGTCGAGATCGCCTGCGGCGGCGGGCGCGGGCGTACGGGAACGGCGCTGGCCTGCCTGGCGGTTCTGGACGGCGTACCGCCCGAGGAGGCCGTGGCGTACGTCCGGGCGGGTTACGACCGGCGGGCGGTGGAGACGCCGTGGCAGCGGGCGTACGTACGCCGGTTCGCCGGGCATTGAGGTCCACGTCGAGCGGCCGACGGGCGCGGCCTGTGTCGTGGGAGGACCATGGCTGAGGAGGTGCGCGTATGGAATGGACCCTCGAGGTGATCGCCGTACCGGTCACCGACCTGGACCGGGCCAAGGCCTTCTACGAGGACCAGTGCGGTTTCCGCGCCGACATCGACGCGTCGTTCTTCGGCGACACCGGCCGTTTCGTCCAGCTCACGCCGCCCGGCTCCCGCTGCTCCATCGTGCTGGAGTCCGGCATGCCCGACTCTCCGGGCCAGTCCCGCATGGTCCCCGGCTCGCTCCAGGGACTCCAGCTCTGCGTCACGGACATCGAGGCGGCCAGGGCGGAGCTGGTGGGACGCGGGGTCGAGGTGACTCCGGTGCTGCACGTGGACGCGTCCGGCTGGGCGGAGGGCCGTGGCGAGGAGCGGTGGAACTCCTTCCTCTTCTTCCAGGACCCCGACGGCAACGGCTGGGCGGTCCAGGAGGCCCCGGTACCTCTCGCCGAACGCTGACGTCCAGCTGGTGCGTCGGGCTTCCGGCGAGTGTAGAGGCAGTGCGTAGTCCGGGAGTCGCAAAGAGTGAAATCCGGAAGACGCGGGGAACCACCCCGTGAAGCAATCGCGGAGCGCACTGGAAAAGGCCGGAAGCCGATGAAGTCGAAGAAGCCGCCGAAGCCGCCGATCGGCTCGTACGTCGTGGACACCCGCAGCGGGAAGGTGGGGATCGTCATGGGGCACGAGGGGCCGTACGTGCAGCTGAGAGCCGTCGGCGGCGGGAAGGAGTGGGACTGCGACCCGGAGGCCCTGCGCAACGCCACCGCGGCGGAGCGATTGAGCGCGGCGACCGCCTACGCCAACGCCCGCAGCCGGGGCGAGGTTCCCTGAAGGAGGGCCACCCGCGTAGGAGACAATGGCCGCATGAGCCTGTCCCGCGCCGACGCCATCGCGCTGCACACCCGCGAGCCGGGCGCGGCGGACCGGATCATGCTGCACCCCCAGCAGTGCCATGGCGGTGTGCGATGAGTCTGTTCCGGGACGACGGCATCGTCCTGCGCACCCAGAAGCTGGGTGAGGCGGACCGGATCATCACGCTGCTCACGCGGGGGCACGGGCGGGTGCGGGCGGTGGCGCGCGGGGTGCGGCGGACGAAGTCCAAGTTCGGGGCGCGTCTCGAACCCTTCTCGCATGTCGACGTGCAGTTCTTCGCGCGGGGCAGTGAACTGGTCGGGCGCGGGCTGCCGCTGTGCACGCAGAGCGAGACCATCGCTCCGTACGGCGGCGGGATCGTGACCGACTACGCGCGCTACACCGCCGGGACGGCGATGCTGGAGACGGCGGAGCGGTTCACCGACCACGAGGGCGAGCCGGCCGTGCAGCAGTACCTGCTGCTGGTCGGCGCCCTGCGCACGCTCGCCCGCGGCGAGCACGCCCCGCACCTCGTCCTCGACGCCTTCCTGCTGCGCTCCCTCGCCGTCAACGGCTACGCCCCCAGCTTCACCGACTGCGCCAAGTGCGGCCTGCCCGGCCCGAACCGGTTCTTCTCGGTGGCGTCCGGCGGCTCGGTCTGCGCGGACTGCCGGGTGCCCGGGAGCGTCGTACCCTCCCCGCAGACCCTGGAGCTCCTCGGTGCGCTGCTTACGGGAGACTGGGAGACCGCGGACGCGTGCGAGCCGCGGTATGTGCGGGAGGGCAGCGGGCTGGTGTCCGCGTATCTGCACTGGCACCTGGAGCGCGGGCTGCGCTCACTTCGGTACGTGGAAAAGCAGTAAGACCTGAGGAGACGAGAAGCACATGGCCGTACGCGGGTTCCTGGGGCGCCAGCGGCGCGAGTACAAGACGCCGGAGCCGCACCCGTCCGGTGCCCGCGCGCCGAAGCTGCCCGGTGAGCTGATCCCCGGCCACGTGGCGATCGTCATGGACGGCAACGGACGCTGGGCCAAGGAGCGCGGGCTGCCGCGCACCGAGGGACACAAGGTGGGCGCCGAGCGGGTGCTGGACGTGCTCCAGGGCGCGATCGAGATGGGCGTCGGCGCGATCTCGCTGTACGCCTTCTCCACCGAGAACTGGAAGCGGTCGCCGGACGAGGTGCGCTTCCTGATGAACTTCAACCGCGACTTCATCCGCAAGACCCGCGACCAGCTCGACGAACTCGGCGTCCGGGTGCGCTGGGTGGGCCGGATGCCCAAGCTGTGGAAGTCGGTCGCCAAGGAACTCCAGATCGCCCAGGAGCAGACCAAGGGCAACGACCGGCTGACCCTGTACTTCTGCATGAACTACGGCGGCCGCGCCGAGATCGCGGACGCGGCGCTGGCGCTGGCGGAGGACGTGAAGGCCGGGCGTCTGGACCCGTCCAAGGTCACCGAGAAGACCTTCGCGAAGTACCTCTACTACCCCGACATGCCGGACGTCGACCTATTCCTGCGTCCCAGCGGCGAGCAGCGCACCTCCAACTATCTGCTCTGGCAGAGCGCCTACGCCGAGATGGTCTTCCAGGACGTCCTGTGGCCGGATTTCGACCGCCGTGACCTGTGGCGGGCCTGCGTGGAGTACGCGTCGCGCGACCGGCGTTTCGGCGGCGCGATCCCGAACGAGGAGCTGCTGGCCATGGAAGGCAAGCAGCCGCGCGGCTGAGTCCGGCCGCCGGTCGGTAGAGTCCCGCCCATGGATCACCAGGGGCGGGACATCATTCAGGACAGTGGCACCGACACCGTCGAGCTGGCCTTCCGGCCGACACGGGCCGACATTCTCCGAGGCATACAGGTCCGTGATCGCATTCGGCGGCTGACGCCGGTGCGGTGGGTGGCCGCGGTGCTGTTCGCTGCGTTCGGCGCGTTCCTCGCCCTCGGTGGGGCGGATGCGGCGCCGGGGGTCGCGCTTTCGCTGCTGACCGCGGTCCTGATCTGGGGCACGCCCCGCATTCAGGCCAACCATGTGTTCCGGACCGTCTCGTGGCAGGGCGAGTATCGGGCCACGGTGTCCGATGCCGGGATCACGGTCGAGACCGACCACACCACGCTGACGCAGCGCTGGTCGCTGTTCCGTGGGTATCGCGAGACCCGAGATCATCTGGTGCTGCTCAGCCGCGACCCGAACATCCTGATCCTGGAGGTCGCGCCCAAGCGCGGCCTGCGCACCGCGGACGACCTGGACCGTCTGCGGACCCTGCTGGCCCGGCACCTGCCCCGGGTCTGAGAGAGCCGGGGCTCAGTCCCGCTCGGCCGCCGCCGCGCAGTCCGCGCAGGTGCCGAAGATCTCCACCGTGTGCGCCACGTTGACATAGCCGTGCTCGGCGGCGATGGCCTCCGCCCACGTCTCCACAGCAGGCCCCTCCACCTCGACGGCCTTGCCGCAGCTGCGGCAGACCAGGTGATGGTGGTGTTCGCCGGTGGAGCAGCGGCGGTAGACGGACTCGCCGTCGGCGGTGCGCAGGACGTCGACCTCGCCGGCGTCGGCGAGCGACTGCAGGGTGCGGTAGACCGTGGTGAGCCCGACGGCGTCGCCCTTGTGCTTGAGCATGTCGTGCAGTTCCTGCGCGCTGCGGAACTCGTCGACCTCTTCCAGGGCTGCCGCCACGGCGGCGCGCTGCCGAGTGGCGCGGCCCTTCACGGGCGGTCCAGCGGTGGTCACCGGTTGCCTCCTTGCTCTGCGTCTGCCGGGCCATTGTGCCAGCCCGGACTGGGCGCAGTCAGACGCCGACCTCGTCCCCGGCTGCCCGGGTGGCCGGAATCGCACACTCCGCCGGGTCCCCGGCAGGGTGCGCGGTGGCCAGCGCCCGCGCGCGCCGCCGGGCCAGCGGAGCCGCCAGCGCGGTCAGCACGACGAACGCGCCGATGGTCAGCAGCACAATGGTCGCGCCGGGCGGAACATCCTGGTAGTACGAGGTGATCGTGCCGCCGAGGGTGACGGCCACGCCGATCGCGACCGCGACCGCGAAGGTCGCCGCGAAGCTGCGGGTGAGCTGCTGGGCGGCGGCCACCGGCACCACCATCAGCGCCGACACCAGCAGCAGACCGACCACCCGCATCGCCACGGTGACCGTCACCGCCGCGGTGATCGCCGTCAGCAGGTTCAGCGCCCGCACCGGCAGGCCCGTCACCCGCGCGAACTCCTCGTCCTGGCTGACCGCGAACAGCTGCCTGCGCAGCCCGAGGGTGACCAGGACCACGAACGCGGCGAGCACGCAGATCGCCGTGACATCGGACTCGCTCACCGTCGACAGCGAGCCGAAGAGGTACGACGTGAGGTTCGCGTTGGATCCGGTGGGCGCGAGGTTGATGAACATCACGCCGCCGGCCATACCGCCGTAGAAGAGCATGGCGAGGGCGATGTCGCCGCGGGTGCGGCCGAACCAGCGGATCAGCTCCATGAGCACCGCGCCGAGGATGGAGACGATGGTCGCCATCCACACCGGGGACCAGGAGAGCAGGAAGCCCAGGCCGACGCCGGTCATGGCGACATGGCCGATGCCGTCGCCCATCAGGGCCTGGCGGCGCTGCACGAGGTAGATGCCGATCGCGGGGGCCGTGATGCCGACCAGGACCGCGGCGAGCAGGGCCCGCTGCATGAAGGCGTAGTCGAGGAAGTCCATCAGCTGAGCAGTCCCGTGCGGATCGGTTCGGCGTCGTGCGCCGCGTGCGGGTGTACGTGGTCGTGGCCGGGCAGGGCGTGCTGGCCGACCGCCTTCGGGGGCGGGCCGTCGTGGGTGACGCAGCCGTCGCGCAGGACCACCGCCCGGTCGATCAGCGGTTCCAGGGGGCCCAGTTCGTGCAGGACGAGCAGCACGGTCGTACCGGAGGCGACCTGGTCCCGCAGGGTGCCCGCGAGTACCTCCTGGCTGGCCAGGTCGACGCCCGCCATCGGCTCGTCCATGATCAGCAGGTCGGGTTCGGAGGCGAGGGCGCGGGCGATCAGCACGCGCTGGTGCTGGCCACCGGAGAGGGCGTTGACCGAGTCCTTGGCGCGGTCCGCCATGCCGACCACCTCCAGGGCCCGGCGTACGGCCGCGTGGTCCGCCTTGCGCAGCATGCCGAAGCGGGCCCTCGACAGCCGCCCGGAGGAGACGACCTCCGTCACCGTGGCCGGCACCCCGCCCGCGGCCGTCGTGCGCTGCGGGACGTACCCGACACGCGCCCAGTCCCGGAACCGGTGCCGCGGGGTCCCGAACAGCTCGATCTGCCCGGCGCTGACCGGCACCTGCCCGATGACGCTGCGTACCGCCGTCGACTTGCCCGAGCCGTTCGCGCCGAGCAGCGCGACGACCTCACCGTGGCGCACGGTGAGGTCGATGCCGCGCAGGACGGGGCGTGAGCCCAACTCGGCGCGGATGCCGCGCATCGATATGACGGGCTCTCCCGTGGCGCCCATGGCGTCCTCCGTAACGATCACTTGGTGCCCAAGGCCGTTTCCAGTGCCTTGAGGTTGGCCTGCATGACCTGGAAGTAGTCGTCGCCCTTGGACTTGTCGGTGATGCCCTCGAGCGGGTCGAGGACGTCCGTCTTCAGGCCCGCGTCCTTGGCGAGGGTCTTCGCGGTCTTGTCGCTCACCAGTGTCTCGTAGAAGACGGTGGTCACGCCGTCGGCCTTGGCCTCCTCCTGGAGTTCCTTGATCCGGGCGGGGCTGGGCTCGCTCTCCGGGTCGAGGCCGGAGATGGCCTCCTGGGTCAGGCCGTAGCGCTCGGCCAGGTAGCCGAAGGCCGCGTGGTTGGTGAAGAAGACCTTGGTCTTGGTGTCCTTCAGGCCGTCCGTGTACTCGGTGTTGAGCGCGTCCAGCTTCTTGACCAGGGCCTCGGTGTTCTTCTTGTAGTCGGCCGCGTGGTCCGGGTCGGCCTTCTCGAAGGCCGCGCCGACGCCGCTCGCGACCTCGGCGTACTTCACCGGGTCCAGCCAGACGTGCGGGTCGAGGGCGTGCTCCTCCTCCTCGGACTCCGCGTGCGCCTCCTCACCGGCGTGCTCGTGCTCGACGTCGCCGTGGTCCTCCAGCTTGGTGAGGGTGGCCGCGTCGATCTTCGTCTTGACGTCGGTCTGGGCGACCGCCTCGTCGACGGCGGGCTGGAGGGTCTTGAGGAAGAGGATCGCGTCCGCCTCGCCGAGCTCGGCGGTCTGCTTGGTGCTGAGCTCCAGGTCGTGCGGCTCCTGACCGGGCTCGGTCAGGGTGGTGACGTTCACATGGTCCCCGCCGATCTGCTCGGCGAGGAACTGCATCGGATAGAACGAGGCGACGACGTCGAACTTGTCCGTGTTGCCCGCGCCGCCCGCGCTCGCGGTGTCGTTGGAGCAGGCGGAGACGGCAGTGAGGCTGAGGGCGGCCAGTGCTGCCGTGGGGATCAGGCGTCGTCGTATGTTCATGAGAGTCATTTTCAACAAAATTGGAAACGGTTGTCAACAAAGGGCCGATTCGGTTCAGGGGGAGCCCCGATTTGGTTCAGGGGGAGTCCGCGCCGGTAACCTGAATCATTCGCTGGAAGCATCTCGCTTCGTCGCCCGTCGTCGTAATGAAGAGAGCACCGTGGCCGCCGACAAGATCGACACCATCGTCAGCCTGAGCAAGCGCCGTGGCTTCGTTTTCCCCTGCAGTGAGATCTACGGCGGTCAGCGTGCCGCCTGGGACTACGGGCCCCTGGGTGTCGAGCTCAAGGAGAACCTCAAGCGTCAGTGGTGGCGCTACATGGTGACGTCGCGCGAGGACGTCGTCGGTATCGACTCGTCCGTCATCCTGGCCCCCGAGGTCTGGGTCGCCTCCGGTCACGTCGCCACCTTCACGGACCCGCTGACCGAGTGCACCTCCTGCCACAAGCGGTTCCGCGCGGACCACCTGGAAGAGGCGTACGAGGAGAAGAAGGGCCGCGCCCCCGAGAACGGCCTCGCCGACATCAACTGCCCGAACTGCGGCACCAAGGGCCAGTTCACCGAGCCCAAGCAGTTCTCCGGCCTGCTGTCGACGCACCTCGGCCCGACCCAGGACTCCGGCTCCATCGCCTACCTGCGGCCGGAGACCGCGCAGGGCATCTTCACCAACTTCGCCCAGGTGCAGACCACCTCGCGGCGCAAGCCGCCGTTCGGCATCGCCCAGATGGGCAAGTCGTTCCGCAACGAGATCACGCCGGGCAACTTCATCTTCCGCACCCGTGAGTTCGAGCAGATGGAGATGGAGTTCTTCGTCAAGCCGGGCGAGGACGAGAAGTGGCACGAGTACTGGATGGAGCAGCGCTGGAACTGGTACACCGGCCTGGGTCTCCGTGAGGAGAACATGCGCTGGTACGAGCACCCCAAGGAGAAGCTCTCCCACTACTCCAAGCGCACCGCCGACATCGAGTACCGCTTCCAGTTCGGCGGCAGCGAGTGGGGCGAGCTGGAGGGTGTCGCCAACCGCACCGACTACGACCTCTCCTCGCACTCCAAGGCCTCCGGCCAGGACCTCTCCTACTTCGACCAGGAGGCCGGCGAGCGCTGGACGCCGTACGTCATCGAGCCCGCGGCCGGTGTCGGCCGGGCGATGCTGGCCTTCCTGCTCGACGCCTATGTCGAGGACGAGGCGCCGAACGCCAAGGGCAAGATGGAGAAGCGCACGGTGCTGCGGCTCGACCACCGCCTCGCGCCGGTGAAGGTGGCGGTGCTGCCGCTGTCCCGTAACCCGGAGCTGTCCCCGAAGGCCAAGGGTCTCGCGCAGGCGCTGCGCCAGAACTGGAACATCGAGTTCGACGACGCCGGCGCGATCGGCCGCCGCTACCGCCGCCAGGACGAGATCGGTACGCCGTACTGCGTGACGGTCGACTTCGACACCCTGGAGGACAACGCGGTGACGGTGCGCGAGCGCGACACCATGAAGCAGGAGCGGGTGTCTCTCGACCAGATCGAGGGCTACTTGGCGGGGCGTCTGATCGGCGCCTAGGACTCAGGGTTCACGCCGACCACGTGTGATTGGCCCCCGATACAGGTTCCTTTGTGGACCTGTAACGGGGGCCATCGCGCTATCAGGGTGGCCGTATGAGCATCGCGTTTCTGCTGACCACCCTCGTTGTCGTCGTCACCCCCGGCACCGGCCTCGTCTATACCCTCGCCGCCGGGCTCTCCCGGGGGCGGCGGGCGAGTGTCGCCGCCGCCTTCGGGTGCACGCTGGCGATCGTGCCGCATGTGCTGGCCACCGTCACCGGCGTCGCCGCGCTGCTGCACGCCAGCGCGACCGCTTTTCAGGCGCTGAAGTACGCCGGTGTCGCCTACCTCCTCTACATGGCCTGGGCGACGGTGCGGGAGAAGGGCGCGATCGACGTCGGCCAGGAGGGTGCCCCGCCCGTCACCTCGGGGCGGGTGATCGTGCGGGCCGTGCTGATCAATCTGCTCAACCCGAAGGTGACGATCTTCTTCCTGGCGTTCCTGCCCCAGTTCGTGAGCCCCGCCGAGCCGCACGCGGTGCCCCGGATGCTGATGCTGGGCGGTGTGTTCATGATGGTGACATTCGTCGTGTTCGTCGCCTTCGGGCTGCTCGCGGCGTCCGTGCGCAGCCATGTGGTGTCCCGGCCGCGCGTGATGACCTGGCTGCGCCGGACGTTCGCGGGGTCGTTCGTGGCGCTGGGGGCGAAGCTGGCGTTCACGGCGCGCTGAGCGGGCCCTCGCAAGGGCTAACAGACTGCGGCTAACAAATTACAGCTGACAGATATTGAAATCTGTCAGCTGTTAGGGCAAGGTGGAGGACATGACGATGCAAACGCGCACTCTCGGAACCACCGGCCCCCAGGTCTCCGCCCTCGGCCTCGGCTGCATGGGCATGTCCGCGCTGTACGGCGAGGCGGACCGGGCCGAATCCATCGCCACCATCCACGCCGCCCTGGAGGCCGGCGTCACCCTGCTCGACACCGGCGACTTCTACGGCATGGGCCACAACGAGCTGCTCATCGGCGAGGCCCTGCGCGCCGCGCCCGCCGCCCGGCGCGAACAGGCGCTGCTCAGCGTGAAGTTCGGCGCCCTGCGCGACCCGGACGGCGGCTGGTCGGGCTACGACGGCCGCCCGGCCGCCGTGAAGAACTTCGCCGCCTACTCGCTCCAGCGCCTCGGCGTCGACCACATCGACGTCTACCGGATCGCCCGCCTCGACCCGGACGTCCCGATCGAGGAGACCGTCGGCGCGATCGCCGAACTGGTCGAGAAGGGGTACGTCCGGCACATCGGCCTCAGCGAGGTCGGCGCCGAGACGATCCGCCGGGCCGCCGCCACCGCCCCGATCTCGGACCTGCAGATCGAGTACTCGCTGATCTCGCGCGGCATCGAGACCGAGATCCTGCCGACCACCCGTGAACTGGGCATCGCCGTCACGGCGTACGGCGTGCTCTCGCGCGGGCTGATCTCCGGCCACTTCACCGCCGACCGGCAGCTCGCCGCGAACGACTTCCGGGCCCTGTCGCCCCGCTTCCAGGGCGAGAACCTCCAGCACAACCTGAACCTGGTGGAGGCGCTGCGGAAGATCGCCGAGCAGAAGGGCGTGAGCGTCGCGCAGATCGCCATCGCCTGGGTGCTCTCGCGCGGCGACGACATGGTGCCGCTGGTCGGCGCCCGCCGCCGGGACCGGCTGACGGAGGCGCTGGGCGCGCTGGACGTCACGCTGGACGAGGCCGACCTGCGGGCGATCGAGGAGGCCGTCCCGGCGGATGCGGCGGCCGGCGACCGCTATCCGACGCAGCAGATGTCGCACCTCGACAGCGAACGCTGATCCGGGCACGAGGTACGGTCACCTCATGCCCCCGACCAGCGAAACCCTGACCGCCGAGCGCATCCTCGAAACGACCGAGGAGGTGCTGCGCCGTCACGGCCCGGCCAAGGCCACCGTGGTCGACGTGGCCCGCGCGCTCGGCGTCAGCCACGGCAGTGTGTACCGGCACTTCCGCACCAAGGCGGCGCTGCGGGAGGCGGTCACGAAGCGGTGGCTGGACCGTACGTCCGAGGCGCTGGCCGGGATAGTCGCCGAGGACCGTGACCCGGAGGCGCGGCTGCGGGACTGGCTGCGGGGGCTGTTCGACGCCAAGCGCCGCAAGGCGGGCGACGATCCGGAGTTGTTCGCGACCTACATGGTGCTGACCGGCGAGAGCAATGAGGCGGTCCCGGAGCACATCGACGATCTCACCGCCCAGTTGACCCGGATCATCGAGGCGGGGGTGGCGGCGGGCACCTTCGCGTCCGACGACCCCCAGAGCACGGCCCGCGCGGTGTTCCATGCCACGGGGCGCTTCCACGACCCCTGTTACGCACCCGAGTGGGCACAGCCGGAGGCTGAGGCGGACTTCGCGGCGCTGGTGGAGCTGGTGGTGCTGGGGCTGCGGGCCTGACCCAGGCGACCGGCGACCCGTCAGGCCCCGGCGGGGTCCACCGTCGCCTGGTGCGCCTCCGCGAGGTGCTCCTCCGCCTTCAGCCAGGGCAGGAACTGCGCACCCCGCCGCCAGCCGCACGTGTCGCATCGGATCGTGCGCTGCACACCGGTGCGCTGGACCCGGACCACGTGTTCGCGTCCGTGCTGGTCCCACCGGCTGACCTTGCTCGTGTCGATCTGCGACATGACGCCTCCAGCGTCCGGTCCGGCGATCCGTTCGTGCGGTCGTGCAGCAAGGAGTGTGCAGCAGGATCAACATCAACAGGGATCTCTTCACACAGCTGTGCCCTCGCGTCGCGGGGTTCAGCCGACCGTGCGCGGCAGGCGCAGGCTCAGCAGGCCGGTCAGGGCGATACCGGCGAGCTGCACGACAAGCGTGGTGACCAGGGCGTTCCGCATGCCCAGCGCCGGGACCAGTGAGAGGAACAGGGTGCCGAGGGTGGCCACGCCCAACGCCAGTGCGGACTGCTGGGTGGTGATCATCACGCCGCTGCCGACGCCGGCCCGGGCGCCGGGCACCTCGGAGAGCACGACGCGGAAGACGACGGGGAGTTGCAGCGCCTGGCCGACGCCGGCGATCGCGGCGCCCGGCAGCAGCTGCACCCACCCCAGCTCCGGCCAGGAACGCCAGGCCGCGAGCGCCATCAGCCCCACGCCCACCGCCTGGACCAGCGCACCGGCGGTCACCACACGCGTGCCGTAACGGGCCACCAGGCGCGGACCGGCGAGGGAGACACAGAAGAAGGTCACCGCCATCGGCACCAGCGCGACCCCCGCCGCGACCGGCCCCAGCCCCGCCCCCTGCTGCAACGCCACCGCGATCACGAACATGAACCCGCTGAACCCGATCGAGAACGGCACGATCAGCACCAGCCCCCGCCGCAGCGAGGTCAGCGCGAACAGGCTCGGCGGCACCAGCGGCGTACGCCCCCGCCGGTCCGCCCGCCGCTCCACGGCGTAGAACGCGGCCGCCAGCAGCGGAAACGCGGCCAGCGACAGCCACGTCCACAGCGGCCAGCCCGCCGCCCGGCCCTCGGTCAGCGGCGCCAGCAGGGCGAGCAGGGCGGCGGCGAGCAGCACGGTCCCGGGCCCGTCCACCGGCTCCGGATGCGGGGAGCGGGTCTCCGGTACGGCGCGGGCGGCGAGGACCAGGCCCACGACGACGACCGGCACGTTCACCAGGAACACCGAGCGCCAGCCGGTGCCCGCGACATCGGCGGCGACCAGCACCCCGCCGAGGATCTGCCCGGCGACCATCGCCAGCCCGGCCGTCGCGCCGTACATGCCCATCGCCCGGGCGCGGCGCGCTCCGGCGGTGGCCGACTGGATGGTGGCGAGCACCTGCGGCAGCATCGCGGCGGCCGCCGCGCCCTGCGCGACCCGCGCCGCCACCAGCATCCACGCGTCGGGCGCGAGCCCGCAGGCCAGCGAGGTGAGGCCGAAGGCCGCCATGCCGCCCAGGAACAGCCGCCGCCGCCCGAACAGGTCGCCGAGCCGGCCGCCGAGGACGAGCAGGACGGCGTACGCCAGCCCGTACCCGGCGACGACGAGTTCCAGCACCGCCTCGCCCGCGGCGAGGTCGGCACCGATGCTGGGGAGGGCGACATTGACGATGAAGAAGTCGATGAGCGGCAGGGCCGCGCCGAGCAGCACGGTGAACAGCCCGAGCCCGTCGAGCACGGGTGGCGCCTGGACGGCGGAACCGACCGGGCGTGCGGAAGTGGTGGTTTCGGTCACAGCATCGAGCGTGCGGGGTCGCTCAGGCTGGTACCAGAGTGTCCTTATCCTGGTACCGGGACCACCTGGAAACAGGATCCGGGCGGCGGCAGGCTGGGGGACATGACGACGATGGCTCAGGAACCGGCGGTGCGCCCCCGGGAAGCCGAGATCCGGCGGCACGAGCTCGCCGCGTTCCTGCGCAGCCGCCGCGAGCGGATCACCCCCGAGCAGGTCGGCCTGCCCCGCGGCCGCCGGCGCCGCACGCCCGGCCTGCGCCGCGAGGAGGTCGCGCAGCTCTCCGCGGTCGGCGTCACCTGGTACACCTGGCTCGAACAGGCCCGGGACATCCAGGTCTCCGTACAGGTCCTGGACGCCCTCGCCCGCACCCTCCTGCTGGACGCCGGTGAACGCGCCCATCTCTTCACCCTGGCCGGCACCACGGACCCGACGCCGGCGACGACGTGCCCGTCGGTGACCCCGGCGATGCGGGCCGTCCTCGAACAGCTGGAGCCGTACCCGGCGTGCCTGCAGAACGCCCGGTACGACATCCTCGCCTACAACCGCACCTACGGCCTGCTCCTGTGCGACCTGGACGCGGTCCCGCCCGAGGACCGCAACTGCCTGGTCCTCTCCTACACCCACCCCGAGTGGCAGTCCTCGATCGTGCACCTGGAGGAGACCCAGCGCCTGATGGCCGCCCGCTTCCGCGCCGCGATGGCCGGTCACCTGGCCGAGCCCGCCTGGAAGATGCTGCTGGGCCGCCTGCGCACGGAGTCCCCCGAGTTCCGCGAGGCCTGGGACCGCCATGAGGTCGTGGCCCACCGCACCAAGCGCAAGGAGTTCCTCAACCGGCACGTGGGCCGGGTGGTGCTCGACCACACGGACCTGTGGCTCAGCCCCGAGACCGGCCCGAGGATGGTGACGTACGTCCCGGCGGACGAGGAGTCGAGGGAGCGCTTGGAGAAGCTGCGCCTTATATCGCTGGGCAAGGCGACCGACCTGAAGGGGCGCGGGGAACTGCGCGACCAGCCACGTACAACCCGCACCTAGGCACCCTCAGCAGCCCCCACCACCTGCCGCCCCCCACCGGCCTCCAACCGCTCAGCCGCCCGCTCAGCAGTCCCCCGAGCCCACCGCCCACTGCTCAACACCCCGAACACCAGCACCCCCACCCCACACACCACGAGAACCCACCACCCCGGCCGAGCAGCCGAAACAAACGCCTCCCGATACGACGACCCCCCGATCCCCGACGCCAGCACCGCGCCCACCACCGCGACCCCCAGCGTCTGCCCGAGCTGCCGACTCGTAGAGGCAACCGCCGCCGCCACCCCCGCCTGGGCCCGCGGCATCCCCGACACCGCCGTATTCGTGATCGGCGCGTTCACGAACCCGAACCCCACCCCGAACAGCACGTACCCCACGAACAACGTGACATCCGACGTCTCCCCCTCGAACCCCGCGAACAGCACCGCACTCGCCGTCATCGCCACCCCCGCGATCAGCAACGGCACCCGCGGCCCCCGAGTCCCCACCAGCCGCCCGGCCACCGGCGCGCACAGGAACGTCGGTACAGCCATCGGCAGCATCCACAGCCCGGCGTGCAGCGCGTCCAGCCCCCGCACGTTCTGCAGATACAGCGTCGACAGGAACAGGAACCCACCCAGCGCCGCGAACGCGCTGATCGCGATCACCGTCGCCCCACTGAACGGCGCCGACCGGAAGAACCGCAGATCGATCAACGGCTCCGCGCGACGCGGCTCGTACACGAGCAGGCCCACCAACGCGGCCAACGCCACCGCCACGAACGGCGCCACCGTCGCGCCCCCGGCGCTCGGCGCCTCGATGATCGCGTACGTCAGCGCCCCGAACAGCGCGATCACCAGCAGCTGACCCACCGGATCGGCCCGCCGCGCCTTCGGGGCGCGGGACTCGGGGACGTACCGCAGCGTCAGCAGCAGTGCGGCGGCCCCCACCGGAAGGTTGATCCAGAAGATCGCCCGCCAGTTCACCGCCTCCACCAGCAGGCCGCCCACCAGCGGGCCCGCAGCCATCGAGATACCGACGACCGCGCCCCACACCCCGATCGCACGGGCGCGCTCGCGCGGGTCGGTGAAGGTGTTGGTGATGATCGACATGGCGACCGGGTTGAGCATCGAGCCGCCCACCGCCTGCACCATGCGGAAGACCACCAGCGTGTCCAGATTGGGCGCCACCGAGCACAGCGCCGAGCCGATGGTGAAGACGATCAGGCCCGCCATGAACACCCGCTTGCGGCCGATCCGGTCGGCCGTGGAGCCCGCGAGCATCAGCAGGGACGCCAGGACGAGGGTGTAGGCGTCGATCGTCCACTGGAGGCCGGACGTGCTGGCCCGCAGGTCGCGCTGCATCGAGGGCAGGGCGACGTTCAGGACGGTGTTGTCGAGGCTCACGATCAGCAGGCTCATACAGCAGATCGCGAGGACCAGCATGCGGCGTCGGGGGCTGAGCTCGGGCATGTGGCCCACCATACGCCGATTTCGATAGTGTGGCTAACTAACGAATTTTACCAACTCATTGCACGGCACAATGGAGGAATGTCCACGCCCCTGCAGATCGGTCCGCACACCGTCCAGCCGCCCGTCGTCCTGGCCCCCATGGCTGGGATCACCAACGCGCCCTTCCGCACCCTGTGCAGGGAGTTCAGCGGTGGCAAGGGCCTGTTCGTGAGCGAGATGATCACGACCCGGGCGCTGGTCGAGCGCAACGAGAAGACCATGCAGCTGGTCCACTTCGACGCGACCGAGAAGCCGCGTTCGATCCAGCTGTACGGCGTGGACCCGGCGACCGTCGGCAAGGCCGTCCGCATGATCGCGGAGGAGGACCTGGCCGACCACATCGACCTCAACTTCGGTTGCCCGGTGCCGAAGGTGACCCGCAAGGGCGGCGGCTCCGCGCTGCCGTACAAGCGCAACCTGCTCCGCGCGATCCTCCGGGAGGCGGTCTCCGGGGCCGGTGACCTGCCGGTCACCATGAAGATGCGCAAGGGCATCGACGACGACCACATCACCTACCTCGACGCCGGCCGGATCGCCGTCGAGGAGGGCGTCACCGCCATCGCCCTGCACGGCCGTACCGCCGCCCAGCACTACGGCGGCACCGCCGACTGGGACGCCATCGCCCGGCTGAAGGAGCATGTGCCGGAGATCCCCGTGCTCGGCAACGGCGACATCTGGTCGGCCGAGGACGCGGTGCGGATGGTGAAGGAGACCGGCTGCGACGGGGTCGTGGTCGGGCGCGGATGCCTGGGGCGGCCGTGGCTGTTCGCCGATCTGGTGGCCGCCTTCGAGGGGCGTCCTCAGGACATCGCGCGGCCCACGCTCCGCGAGGTCGCCGATGTCATGGTCCGGCACGCCACCCTGCTCGGTGAGTGGATCGGCGACGAGTCGCGCGGCGTCATCGACTTCCGCAAGCACGTCGCCTGGTATCTGAAGGGCTTCGCGGTCGGCTCCGAGATGCGCAAGCGGCTCGCCATCACGTCCTCGCTCGCAGAACTGCGCGCCGGACTGGACGAGTTGGACCTCGACCAGCCCTGGCCGGTCGGCGCCGACGGCCCTCGCGGCCGTACCTCCGGCAACAACCGCGTCGTCCTGCCGGACGGCTGGCTGAAGGACCCGTACGACTGCGCGGGGATCAGCGAGGACGCCGAACTGGACACCTCCGGCGGCTGATCAGCCCTTCTTCCCCGACGGGATCGAGCCGTACGCCGTCAGGAAGCGGTCCCGGAAGTCGCTCATCTTCCACACCGGCGCGTCCTGCGCGGGCCGCAGCCCGTCCGACCAGCCCCAGCCCGCGATCTTGTCCAGCACCTTCGGGTCCTTGGCGACGATCGACACCGGCACGTCCCGGCCGGAGTCGTAGCCGCTGACCCGGACGATGGGCTGGTGGTCGCCGAGGAAGACCAGGACGGTGTCCTCGGTGCCGTACCGCTGAAGCCACTGGGTGAGGCTGGTCACCGAGTACTCGATGGACTTGCCGTACTCCTCCTTCGACCGGGTGCTGTCGGCGATGATGTCCGCCGGATCGGTGCCCGCCTTCTCGACGGGACCGAAGAGCGAGCCGTCGCCGAGGTCCTCCCAGTCGACCATCTTCGGCAGCGGCGACCAGGGCTGGTGACTGGACGTCAGGATGACCTCCGCCATCAGCGGCTTGTCGCGCTTCTTGCCGTGCACCAGCCGCTGGAACGCCTCCAGCGTGTACTGGTCCGGCATCGTCGACCAGCTGAACTTCGGTCCCTTGTAGCCGAGTTCGAAGGCGTCGTACACGGTGTCCAGCCCGTAGAAATTCGCCTCCGGCCAGCCCTTCTGCACCCCCGGCATGATCCCGACGGTCCGCCAGTCGCCGGTCTTCTGGAACGCCTTGGTCAGGGTGAGATGGTCCCCGGAGGTGACGGTCGCGTAGCGCTGCTGGCTGTCGACCCACAGCCCGGACAGGAACGTGGAGTGGCCGAGCCAGCTGCTGCCCCCGAAGGTCGCGGAGGTCAGCCAGCCGCTCTTCGCGGCGAAGCCCGCCTCGGTGAGGGCCTCGGTGCCGGTGTCGAGGGTCTGGCGGACGCCGGGCGATATCAGTGGGTCCTCGATCGCCTTGCGGCCGTAGGACTCGATGAAGGTGAAGATGACGTCCTTGCCGCGCAGATCCGGTACGAGCTGCTCGCCGGGGGTGTCGGCGAAGATGTCCGTCCTCGCTTCCCGCGCGAACGCCGCCTCGTCCCGCAGCGTCGCCTGCACCTTCTCCGCCCGGGCCTCCGTCAGCGCCGCCGCGTTGTCGGCCGCGACCGGCAACCCGGCGAACTGCAGACCCAGCGCGTACGTCAGGGTCCATACGACGGCGGCGGCGAGCGTCGACCGGACGGCGACCGTGCGGTGCCGGACGAGTACACCGCTCATCCGGACCGTCGCCAGCGTCATCAAGGCGCCGAGGAGTACGACGAGGGCGACGGCGCCGACGGCGAGCACGATGGCTCCGGCCGCGCCCATCGTGTCCTCCATGTACGCCTGGGCGTCGTCGAGCAGGCCCCAGTCGAGGACGAGGTTGAAGTCGCGGCCGAGGTATTCGTTGAAGCCCATGTCGAGCAGGTTCAGCGCGGTCAACGCGGTGAGCCCGAGCCCGGCCACGACGGCTGCCACCAGCCGGGGTCGGCGCGGCAGCACCAGCAGCACGGCGGCCCCGATGATCGCCTCCACCGGGATGCGCAGGAACGTGCCCGCCGTCATCGTCTGCAGGGTGTTGGGCATCAGCAGCGCGATCAGGACCAGGGCCGCGCAGAGGCCGGTGGCGGTGCGGCGCAGGACGCGGGTGGCGGTGGGGTGGGCGGTGCGCCGGCGGGTGAGGCGGCCTTCGGGGGCTTGGGGCTCGGTGTCGTCCGGTGCGTCCTCGGTCGTGTGCCGTGGTTGACGCGTGAAGACAGCCACCCGAAGGTCCCTCCGTACGAAAGCGCAGTGCGGCGGCGGACCCGGCGTGGGGGAACGGGTCCGCCGCCCTCTCGTACGGCCCGCCGCCCCACTGCGTTCACCCGCGCCGGAAACTCACGCGCCCCCGACCGCCGTCAGCAGCGCCAGCGGTGCCGCCGCCGACCGCGACTCCCGTACGCACGCGTGCGGATACGGCACCGGCTCGGCGTGTGTGTCCCGGCCGTACCCGGCGAGCACCTCCGGCAGCCGGTGCCCGGTCGCGGTCGCCGCGTCGACCAGCGCGTGGGCGACCGTGCGGGCCTCGTCGTGCAGGCCGTAGCGGGCGAGACCGAGGGTGATCAGCGCGTTGTCGTGCGGCCAGACCGAGCCGCGGTGGTACGACAGCGGGTGGTACGCCGCCTGCCCGGCCGCCAGCGTGCGCACCCCCCAGCCGGAGAAGAAGTCCGGTTCGACGAGCCGCCGGCCGACGACCTCGCCGTACTCCTTGTCGAGCAGCCCGGACCACAGCAGATGCCCGGCGTCCGAGGCCAGCGCGTCCACCTGGCGGCCGTCGCCGTCCAGGGCGAGGGCGGGGAAGGACCGGTCCGGCATCCAGAAGTCCCGCTGGAAACGGTCGCGCAGATCACCGGCCGCCTGCTCCAGCAGCGCCGCGTACGTCTGGTCCTCCCACGCCGTGCGGGCCAGCCACGCCGTGCGGCGCAGCGCGTCGTACGCGTAGCCCTGCGCGCCCGCCGCCATCACCGGGCCGGTCGGCCGGGTGCCGTCGGCGGAGCAGATGGCGCCGGGGGAGTCCTTCCAGTTCTGGTTGGCCAGGCCCCCCTGGTCGGCGCGGTAGACGAGGTAGCCGCGCGAGGTCAGCCCGCCGTGGTCCAGCATCCAGCCGACGGCCGCGCGGGCGTGCGGCTCCAGACGGCGGGCGAGGCCGGTGTCCCCGGTCTGCTCGACGTACGCCCCGAGCAGCACCAGGAACAGCGGGGTGGCGTCCACCGAGCCGTAGTAACGCCCGTACGGCACCTGCCCGAAGTGCGCCAGCTCGCCGTGCCGTACCTCGTGCACGATCTTGCCGGGCTGGGCGACCGAACCGGGGTTCGTCCCGGTCGCCTGGGTGGCGGCGAGGGCGGGCAGGGTGGCGGCGGCCAGCTGCGGGCGGTAGGGGAGGGCGAAGAGGGAGGTCAGGAGGGCGTCGCGGCCCAGCAGGGTCAGGAACCAGGGGGCTCCGGCGGCCGTGACGCGCAGCTCCTCGCCGTCCGGGCCGGTGGCCGGGACCTGGAGCGCGGCGAGGTCGGCGAGGCCCCGCGCGCAAGCCGCCGCCAGCTCCGGCCAGCCGGTCGGGAAGGCGACGCCCTCGATGAACCGGCCCTCCATCGCGAGGAGTTGCTCGTTGACGGCGCCGGGGGAGCGGGGCACGCGCAGCGCGCGCTTCTCGCCGTGCGGGCGGGCGATGACACGGAGTGTCAGTCCGGCCG
This sequence comes from Streptomyces spinoverrucosus, assembly GCF_006539505.1. Classification (GTDB taxonomy): domain Bacteria; phylum Actinomycetota; class Actinomycetes; order Streptomycetales; family Streptomycetaceae; genus Streptomyces; species Streptomyces spinoverrucosus. Next base: position 67,913 of record NZ_BJND01000024.1, on the reverse strand, counting down.
TGCCGTGCGGTTCCAGATCGAGGGTCCATACGAGGCGGCGGGCGCCGGTGCCGGTCTCCTCCACGGCGTCCGGGGCGGGGTCGGCGGTCACCGTCGTACGGGATCGCCACTCGCCCCGCTGGTAGGTGAACTCCACGCCGTCCTCGACGACCCGGCGGGAGCGGACGGCGCCGGTCTTTGCGTACGTACGGTGGTCGGAGCGCAGCTCGAACTGGTCGGCGAAGTCGGCGTCGACGGTGAGCGCCAGGCGGACCGTGACCGGCACCGGGCGGTTGCTGGTGACGCGCAGTAGCTCCACGAACGAGCTGTCCCCGACGGCCTGTTCCCGGAAGACCGCGTACCCCGACGGCTCCTGCCGGCCGCCGCGCGGCACGAGGACACAGCGGGCGGTGTCCCCGCCTGCGACGGGACTGAGAGCCTCGGGCACGGCCCCGTCGACGGTGAGCTGCCAGCGGCTCAGATGCCGGGCGTCGCGTACGAACAGGCCGTCCGGTGAGCTGCCGCCCCGTACGCCGCTGATGTCCCCGCCGTCGCCGACGGCGGCGAACGTCCCGCCGTGCACGAGCAGATGATGCCGGTCCGTCATCCCCGGTCCCCTCCCTTGGCTCCGTTGGCACCCTTGGCTTGAAGTAGGTCGAGCGTGAGCGCGGCGGTCCAGCTGAAGCCGGTCGCCCCGCAGGCCTCGCCGGTGTGCGGGTCCACGTACTCCGCGAACCCGGAGGTGTCGGCGGTGTCGAGCATCGCGTCGCGCAGGACGTCGGCCCGCTCGGTGTCGCCGCGCACCCTGAGCCCTCGCTCCACCAGCCAGTTCGTGTTGAACCACGCGGGCCCACGCCAGTACCGGTGCGGGTCGAAGGCCTCGCCGAGCAGGTCGTAACTGGGCACGAGGCGCGCCCCGAAGTGCGGCCCGTCGAGCGTGCGCACGAGGGCGGCGGTGATGTTGCGGGGGAGGGTGGGCAGGAGCAGGGGGATCAGGCCGGAGACGCTGCGTTCGGGGATCAGTTCGCCGTTGCGCAGGTCCCGGCAGAAGAACATCCCCGCCGCCCGGTCCCACAACCGCTCGATCAGCACCCCCGTCAGCCGTTCCGCCCGTGCGTGCCGGGCCGTGCCCGTCGCTCCCAACTCCCGTGCGATCCGGGCCAGCGCGTGCTCCGAGGCGATCAGCAGCGCGTTGAACGCGGGGTCCTCCACCGCGAAGTCGCTCACACCATCGGCGTATCCGCGCTCCCGGTAGTCCGTCGCCAGCCGCACATACCGCCCGTAGTCCAGATCCGTCGGCCGGTCCTCGGGTGCGCCGTGGTCGAGGTCGGCGCGGCGGAAGGAGCGGGCCGGGGCCGGGGTGATGCGGGCGAGCGGGGCGTCCCAGCAGGGGCTGTTGTCCATGCCCTGCTCCCAGGGGTGGACCACCGACGCGAGCCCCGCGCCGCCCAGGTCACGCCGGTGCAGCAGATAGCGGTGCCAGGCCGCCAGCCGCGGGTACACCCCGGCGAGAAAGCCACGCGCCCGCGACAGCCCCGGGTCGGCGCAGTGCACCAGCCACGCGGCCAGCGCGTGCACCGGTGGCTGCACGATGCCGGAGGTCTGTACGGTGCGCGGGGCGCCCGCAGCGCGCCCCGCGGTCGAGGAGCGCCAGAAGTCGGGGCTCGGGAAATAGGCGTCCAGTGGCACGGAGGCGTTGAAGACGATGTGCGGGATCCGCCCGTCGCCCCACTGCGCGGCCAGCAGCGTCTCCAGCTCGATCTGCGCCCGTAACGGCGACACGTGCCGCAGCCCGATCGCGATGAACCCCGAGTCCCAGGACCACTGGTGCGGATACAGCCCGCGCGAGGGGACGGTCGACGTTCCGGTCCAGTTGCCCGCCAGCACCCGCTCGGCCCTGAAGTGCGGTGACTGCGCCTCGGCGCCGGGATCGTATGCGATCGCGCGCTGTGCCGGGCGGTCGGTGACGTGGGCAGTGCGATCCACTCGGGGCTCCCCGAAAGACGTCCGGTCGGCCGGTTCGGCCTCGGCTACCGTAGAGTTACGTCTATTTAACACGCAAAACTCACTATGTAATGCAGGGTTGGGAAACACAAGGGGGTGCGCATGCCCGGACGGAACACGACCCAGGCCAGCGCCGGCGAGCTGCTCGAACTCGTGCGCAGTGGCCGCGCCACCACCCGTGGCGCCCTCCAGCAGGTCACCGGCCTGTCCCGGGCCACCGTCGGCCAGCGCCTCGACCGCCTCTTCCGCGCGGGCTGGCTGCGCGAGGGCGCCGGCGGCCCGGTGGACTCCCCGCTCGGCGGCCGCCCCGCGATCACTCTGGAGTTCGACGACGAACACGCCGTCGTCCTCGCCGCCGACCTCGACACCCGCCACGCCCGCGCGGCCGTCCTCACCCTGACCGGCGAGATCCTCGCCGAACACGGCGGCACCCTGGTCGTCGAGGACGGCCCGGAGCCGGTGCTCGGCGAACTCGGGCGGTGGTTGGCGGAGTTGCTGCAGAAGTGCGGCCACGACGCCGACGAGGTCTGCGGCATCGGCCTCGCCGTCCCCGGCCCGGTCGACACCGACACCGGCCGGGTCGTCCAGCCCCCGATCATGCCGGGCTGGGACGGCTACGACATACGCAGCCGCCTGGCCAGGTCGTTCACCGACCACACCGGTGCCGCGCCCGTCCCCGTCCTGGTCGACAACGACGCGAACCTCATGGCGTACGGCGAACAGCGCACCGGCCACCCCGACTGCTCGGCGTTCGTCCTCGTCAAGGTCTCCACCGGCATCGGCGCGGGCGTCGTCGTCGACGGCTCGGTCTACCGGGGCATCGACGGCGGCGCCGGGGACATCGGCCACATCCGGGTGCCCGAGGGCGCCGACGCGCTGTGCCGGTGCGGTTCGTACGGCTGTCTGGCCGCCGTCGCCAGCGGGGGCGCCGTGGCCCGGCGGCTGGCCGAGGCCGGGGTGCCGGCGGCGTCCGGTTCGGACGTGCGGGAGCTGCTGGCGGCCGGGCATCCGGAGGCGGTGGGGCTGGCACGGGAGGCCGGGCGCCGGGTCGGGGACGTACTGGCGACGGTCGTCACCCTGCTGAACCCCGGTGTGCTGATGATCGCGGGGGATCTGGCCGGAACGCCCTTCCTGACCGGCGTACGGGAACTGCTGTACCAGCGGGCGCTGCCGCGCTCCACGGCCCGGCTGGACATCGTGACCTCGCGGCTGGGGGAGCGGGCGGGGCTGGTGGGGGCGGGTGCGCTGGTCGTGGAGCACCTGTACGCGCCGGAGCGGGTGGAGGAGCGGCTGCGGGCGCTGGGGGTGTGAGGGGCGCGGGCGCTGCGGGTGTGACGGGCGCGTTTCCGTCTCCCTACGACGTCCGCATGACGTCCGCATGGTGAAATCCCGCCGCCTGTGGCAGCGTGATTCTCGCCACCCTTGATAAGGGTTGCGCTCAGATGAGCGGATCTTGGGCGACTGCACTTCTCCAAGGGGTGGCACTCAGTGCCACCCCTTGATCGTTCATCGATCGAAATCAGACGTGCTGGAACCCGCTCATAGGAGCGCAACGTCCCGCCCGGGGGCGAGGTTGCGTTCAAGAAGTGAAAACATCCGCCCGTCACCGCTTACCAAGCCTTGACTTTCGATCCGGTGGCGGACGACTGGTTACAGGCGTATGACGCACAAGTAGACGTACCCAGGCGCCTTCGATCTGGGTATGTTCCTCGCCGTCAGGGCAGCCACCGCGTCCTCGAGGAGTCGAGACCCGTGTCGGAAAACAAAGATCCCCAGGTAGCCGGATCCGGCAAGAGCGTTGAGGGCGTGAAGTTCGTTTACGACTTCACCGAGGGCAACAAGGACCTCAAGGACCTCCTCGGCGGCAAGGGCGCGAACCTCGCCGAGATGACCAACCTGGGCCTTCCCGTCCCTCCGGGCTTCACCATCACCACCGAGGCCTGCAAGGTCTACCTCGACAGCGGCGAGGCGCCGGCGGCACTGCGTGACGAGGTGAGTGCGCACCTCGACGCGCTGGAGCAGAAGATGGGCAAGAAGCTCGGTCAGGCCGACAACCCCCTCCTCGTGTCGGTCCGCTCGGGTGCCAAGTTCTCCATGCCCGGCATGATGGACACCGTCCTCAACATCGGCCTCTCCGACAAGTCCGTGCAGGGCCTGGCCAAGCAGGCCGGCGACGAGCGGTTCGCCTGGGACTCCTACCGCCGCCTCATCCAGATGTTCGGCAAGACCGTCCTCGGCGTCGACGGCGACCTCTTCGAGGAGGCGCTGGAGAAGGCCAAGGAGGCAAAGAAGGTCGCGGTCGACACCGAGCTGGAGGCCGCGGACCTGAAGAAGCTCGTCACTTCCTTCAAGAAGATCGTCAAGAAGGAGGCCGGCCGGGACTTCCCGCAGGACCCGCGCGAGCAGATGGACCTCGCCATCAAGGCGGTCTTCGACTCCTGGAACGGCGACCGGGCGAAGCTCTACCGCCGCCAGGAGCGCATCCCCGGGGATCTGGGTACCGCGGTGAACATCTGCTCGATGGTCTTCGGCAACCTGGGCCCCGACTCGGGCACGGGCGTGGCCTTCACGCGTGACCCCGCCAGCGGCCACCAGGGCGTCTACGGCGACTACCTGCAGAACGCCCAGGGCGAGGACGTCGTGGCGGGCATCCGCAACACCGTCCCGCTCGCGGAGCTGGAACGGATCGACAAGAAGTCGTACGACCAGCTGATGCAGATCATGGAGACGCTGGAGAACCACTACAAGGACCTGTGCGACATCGAGTTCACGATCGAGCGCGGTCAGCTGTGGATGCTCCAGACGCGCGTCGGCAAGCGCACCGCGGGCGCCGCCTTCCGTATCGCCACCCAGCTCGTCGACCAGGGCCTGATCGACGAGGCCGAGGCCCTGCAGCGCGTCACCGGCGCCCAGCTCGCCCAGCTGATGTTCCCCCGCTTCGACGAGAGCGCCAAGATCGAGCAGGTCGGCCGGGGCATCGCGGCGTCGCCGGGTGCGGCGGTCGGCAAGGCGGTCTTCGACTCGTACACCGCGGTGAAGTGGTCGCGCTCCGGCGAGCAGGTCATCCTGATCCGCCGTGAGACCAACCCCGACGACCTGGACGGCATGATCGCGGCGGAGGGCATCCTCACCTCACGCGGCGGCAAGACCTCCCACGCGGCCGTGGTCGCGCGCGGCATGGGCAAGACCTGTGTCTGCGGCGCGGAGGAACTGGAGGTCGACACCAAGCGCCGCCGGATGACGGTGCCCGGCGGCCACGTCGTCGAGGAGGGCGACGTGATCTCCATCGACGGCTCGACGGGCAAGGTGTACCTGGGCGAGGTGCCGGTGGTCCCGTCCCCGGTCGTGGAGTACTTCGAGGGCCGGATGCACGCGGGCGCTCAGGACGCCGACGAGTTGGTCGAGGCCGTGCACCGGATCATGGCGTTCGCCGACCGCAAGCGGCGCCTGCGGGTGCGCGCCAACGCGGACAACGCCGAGGACGCGCTGCGCGCCCGTCGCTTCGGCGCGCAGGGCATCGGTCTGTGCCGTACGGAGCACATGTTCCTCGGTGACCGCCGTGAGCTGGTCGAGCGCCTCATCCTGGCCGACACGGAGGCCGAGCGAGAGGAGTCCCTGAAGGAGCTGCTCCCGCTGCAGAAGCAGGACTTCGTGGAGCTGTTCTCGGCGATGGACGGCCTTCCGGTGACGATCCGTCTGCTGGACCCGCCGCTGCACGAGTTCCTCCCCGACATCACCGAGCTGTCGGTCCGCGTGGCCCTGGCGGAGTCCCGCCAGGAGCCGCACGAGAACGAACTGCGCCTGCTCCAGGCGGTCCACCGCCTGCACGAGCAGAACCCGATGCTGGGCCTTCGAGGCGTACGCCTCGGCCTGGTCATCCCCGGCCTGTTCACGATGCAGGTACGGGCGATCGCCGAGGCCGCGGCCGAGCGCAAGGCGGCGAAGGGCGACCCGCGCGCCGAGATCATGATCCCGCTGGTCGGCACGGTCCAGGAGCTGGAGATCGTCCGCGAGGAGGCCGACACGGTCATCGCGGAGGTCGAGGCGGCGAGCGGCACGGAGCTGAAGCTGGCGATCGGCACGATGATCGAACTTCCGCGCGCCGCACTGACCGCCGGTCAGATCGCGGAGGCGGCGGAGTTCTTCAGCTTCGGCACGAACGACCTCACGCAGACAGTGTGGGGCTTCAGCCGGGACGACGTGGAGGCGAGCTTCTTCACGGCGTACTTGGAAAAGGGCATCTTCGGCGTATCACCGTTCGAAACGATCGACAAGGACGGCGTGGGCTCGCTGGTCGCCGCGGCGGCGAAGGCGGGCCGGGAAACCCGCCCCGACCTGAAGCTCGGCGTCTGCGGCGAGCACGGCGGTGACCCGGAGTCCGTCCACTTCTTCCACGAGGTGGGCCTGGACTACGTCTCCTGCTCACCGTTCCGGATCCCGGTGGCGCGCCTTGAGGCGGGCCGGGCGGCGTCACAGTCGGCGGGAAGCGACCACCGCTGACCGTGGCTTGACCCCAGGACCCCGGAACCGCCGTTGATCCCCGACCCTCACGATCCGGCGGCGGTTTCGGACCACGAGGAGAGGGCGGCAACCCTGTGCGGGGGTGCCGCCCTCTTCTGCATCATCTGCGGAGACTGTCAAGCTACCTCGCTGACCAGGGGAAATGGCGTTTGTTGGCGTTGGTTGCCGTTGAACCTGTGCGAAGCCGTTGTGCCCTTGTTGTGCCCTCCACATGCGGCTGGGTCCCGTCACTAGCCGTCACCGCAACGGCCCCGCCCTGATTTTGCATCTCCTAGGGCGGCCGTTGTTTTGCTAATGCCGCATCAGGCAATCTTCGCCCTGTCGACGACGGCGCATAGGCCCCGATCGTCGGCGTGGCGGTTTCGCCAGATGATGTAGCGGCGGATCACGCTGCCCTGCTCGTTGTGGTCAGCATGATCCGTGCCGTCGAGGGTGAAGGAGCGCAGGGCCGCGAACTGGGTCTCGATCCCATTGAGACACAGACGATCGTGATCTGCACCGTCAGTGGGTAGAGGGTGCGCAGGTAGCGGCAGAACTCCAGTAATTGGGTGCGCTGCTTGATCGGTTTGATGTGGCCATAGAGCTTGTCCTTGGCCAGGTCGAGTGCAGCGAACAGGTGCCGTACTTCGCCGTAGCGGTTGTAGGTCGCCCGCCGCCGTCGGCGCGGTTCGCGGTCGGCGTCCTTGTGTTGCCGCCACGGTCCGCCCACTGGCGGCCCGGGTGGGGCATCAGGTTGAGCGGCCTGAACTCATCCATGCAGAAGACGATGAGCCGTGGGCGACTCCTGTTCGGCGGTGACGGGGACCGGTCCGTGCCCGAGCGGGCGGCGCATGCTGTTCATCACCGCAGTGTCCCAGGCCCGAAGGGATCTCAAATCCGGACCCTCGAATGAGGCAGGTCAGCAGGCTGGTTACCGACAGCAATCACAGTTGGGCGGCCCTCCCGAGATGCACCCAAGCCGCCTCGGGGAGAGCCTGATAGTGGGCTACGTCGATTTGACGCCCCCTAAGGTCGGCTCCAACATCCGCGAGGTTACGTGATGAAGCCGGGACATTTCGTAGCAGCCGCAATTTTGCTGACCCCTATTCCGTGGGCAGGTATGGTGGAACCCGCCGCGGCGGCTTACTCGCACATTGTCGTTGTTCACGGAAATCTCCGCGCCATAGGCTGTGGAGGATTCCTTGACAGAGGATGTCAAGTCGCGAATCACCCCTATCGGATTCAAGTCACCCTTAAGCACGACAGTAGGACTGCACGCCGCTGGATGAATGTGTGTGCTGGCGGTGAGGCCAGGGGCGAACTGAGTTTCCGGATAACCCTCAACAGCAACGAGTCTGTTTCGGTGACACCAACCTTGCTGCTATATGAAGGGGCAAACTGTCGAACCACCGATCTCGATGGGCAGGCATATCCTCAAAGTCTGGTTCTGCCTGGCGGTAGAGGATCGACGGGAATGACCATTGGGGTGTTCAACAGGGAGCTACAATCGGGCGACGAAGCTTGGGCTAAAATAACCTTCACTCACAGTCTCTGGCCGTGATGCTCGCCGACTGGCGTCCTATTGCGATAGGGGTTAAGCAGAGGCGCCTCCAGTCGAGTTATGGGTAGTCGAGGAGAACTCGTTGCCGGTTACCATCCGTTAACCGATCGGCTTCTGGACGACCCGACCGAAGTCGGGTTGCCGGCGGCGCCAGTTCACCACCACCGCTGCCCGGCCCACCCGCCCCACCTCCGCCAGCAACACCGGTCCTGACCTGGGACGACCGAGGCGAGGTCGGCGAGCGGGGAGCGGCGGCCCGCGCGGGCGGTGTGCACCGCCCGCCAGTCCACCAAGGGACGGACGACTGGAGCATCGCCAAGTCGACCGCCGAGAAACGGGACCACCGTAACGCCGCCCTGCCGCTTGTAGTCGACCTCCACCGAACCCACCGGGGACACCCAACCGAGCCTGACTGGTCGAAGTCGACCCTGCGGACACCGAGCCGCCGTGCGGCCTGGTCCGGGCCCAACGGGACGTACCGATCGAGGAGGGCCGGGAGATCCGCGCGGCGCGCCAAGGCCACCACCTGGTTCGGGTGAACGTACGGGAAGAACTCGACGTCCCCATCGAGCGGCACCAACTGGCCGGCTCGGACGAGGTGGCCGGACGAGGCCGGGCCCCGTCTCCCCTCGCGGGAGGTAGGGCCGGGCCCTTGGGTCCTTTATGCGCGCTTCTCCGGTAAGTGGCGCCCCTTGGCCAGAGGGTGCAGTCTGGAATTGCGGATGCTATTACGCCTCACCGTAAGGCCAGGTTAGGCCACCGGACCCCGATCGCCATCCCAGCAAGATCGACGTTTGGCGGAGTGCAAGAGTCTGCTGTGCCATTGTCAGGCACCGAAGGCGGACCGATGCATGGCTGGCTGAGAGCCTATGCCCCATGTCCCACCCCCGACCGGTAGTCGCGTGCTCGAGGGGAGCCGACGCGGTGTCCAGCGAACTGAGCGCGAGATCGGAGAGGTTCAGCAATGAAGCTTGGACGTGTTATGGCAGCTGTAGCTCTGCTGGCCCCCATCCCATTCGCGGGCATGACGGAGCCCGCTGCGGCAGTGGACTCTCACACTGTCCTCATCAGAGGGAGTATCAGCGCGCACGACTGCTGTTCAATATGGGGCGGAAATGAATGGAGGTCCGAAACCGTAAAGAGCGACGACGTACGCACACACAACCGCCCTTGGGTGACCACTTGGAGATCGGTGTGCGCAGGCCAAGAGGCCAGGGCTGTGCTGCTAGTGGACATTTTCCTCAACAACCAGGAAAAGGTTGTCGTAGCGGCAACGCTAAAGCTCTACGAAGGGGCCTCTTGCAGCAGCAACGACAATGACGGTGAGGACTATCGGGCGACGACGGTCGCCCTGGGTGCATCGCGGCAAGTGGACCTTGCGGTGGACAGTCACGAATGGGGATCAGACGACAAGGCCCGTGCGAGTTTCATCGTGCTTCACGGGTGAACCCCTGCCGTTTGGCGCTTCCTGGTGCCGTATCACGCAATGTTCGCCCTGCCGTGACGAGCCGTCCGGAGTACGGGTCCGGACGGTAAGCGTCCGCCACGCTGTCCCCGTGGCTGAGCGTGTGCGGATGTGTGGGATCGATGACGACGAGGGGTAGCGGCTGCTGCGGATCGTTCGCCGGGCACCGGGCCAGTGGTGACCTGACGGCGGGCCCAGATGGTGCTGTTGTCCGCGCAGGGCATGGACATGACCAAGATCGCGACGGGATGGGCTTGGGGTCGCCCATCACCTTCTGCAAGGCCCGGTATGCGTTGCTCACCCGGTTCAGAGCACTCCTGCACTGCTGCTCCAGATCCTCGAACGACTCGCTCATCTCGCTTCCCTTCCAGCCGCTTTGGAGGTGGGGCGGGAGGCTACGACCGCGCCCGAGGGTCCCGCAAACAGCTCGCTTACGGGCCAGCCTGGGCGCATGCAGATGTGACGGACCCGCTGTTGTGCTTATGAACGGCATTGAGATCCCCGTTACGGCAAGCCAGGCCGGTTTGATACGCACCGACAGCGCAGCCGACCTGTTCGATGCCCTCCCAGGCATCCTCCGCAAGCCCGATGGAAGGGAAGCCGAGTTCGCCTGGGCCCGCCCCGCTTGGACCGCAAGGCAGGCAGCAGCAAACAGCCCTCTTCGCTACTCCGTGGGCTGGTCGAGTTCCGCGGCGAGCCGGCGCAGATGCGGGCCGTACTCCGGGTCGGCCAGGGCGGCGGCGAACTGGGCGGTGAGGTAGGCGAGCGGGTTGCCGGTGTCGTACCAACGCCCCTGGATGACCTGCCCGTACACGGCCCGGTTGCCGGCGTAGGCGTTGATCGCGTCGGTCAGGTAGATCTCGCCGGTCTGGTGCTCGTACCAGCGCTTGGTCTGTTCCCGCAGCTCGTCGACGATGCCCGGGGTGATGACGTACCCGCCGATGGCCGCGTACGCGGAGGGGGCGTCCTGCGGCTTGGGCTTCTCCACCAGGCCGGTGATGCGCAGCAGGCCGTCGCCGAGATCTTCCTTGACGACGGGTACGCCGTACCGCTGGGAGTCGGCCGGGTCCATCGGCATCAGCGCGAGGACCGGGCAGCTGGTGGCTTCGTACGCCCGGATCAGCTGCTGGGCACGCGGCACCTCGGCGACGAACACGTCGTCCGGCCACAGCACGAGCATCGGCTCGTCACCGAAGTTGCGGGCGGCGTTGAGGACAGGGGTGCCGTTGCCGTACGGGCCGTGCTGGTCGAGGTAGGTGATGTGCCCGAGCCGGGACAGCTCGCCGACCTCCTCCACGGCGTCCGCGTACGCCGCCTTGCCGTCGGCCCGCAGCTGCGCGACGAGTGCGGGGTTGGGCCGGAAGTGGTCCTGGATGAGCCCCTTCCCGCCCGAGACGACGATGGTGATGTCAGTGATGCCGGAGGCCACGAGCTCCCGGACGGTGTGCTCGATGACGGGTTTGTCACCGACGGGCAGCATCTCCTTCGGCGTGGCCTTGGTCAGCGGAAGAAGCCTGGAACCGAGGCCGGCGGCGGGAATGACTGCCCTGCGGATGGTCGTGGCCATGGAGCCCCCCAGAGGTGAGGTCGGTGTCGCGGACGCGGACGTCGATGTGGTGCCGGTGAGTGTCCCATCCGGACGTGTACCGCCGAGGGACTGAGCATGCCGGTGGTGTGGAGGAGGGAGGCCCTTCGCTTGGCCTTTGATTCCCCCCACTACCCGCAAGCCGCCGTGCCGATGCGGCGTGCGTGCGAAGCGCGGCCGCGCCACTCACCGCAGGCCCACTGGCCAACGAGCCCCGGCGCATCCCACGTAGGACCCCGCTCCTCTCCGGCCGCCCGCTCGCTTCTCTCCCGTGCCGCAGTGAGCCGAGTCAGGGGTGGCCCGCAGGGCCATCGCCGCAGGCGACGCGGAACGCAGCGAAGCGGAGTGCAGCGCCCTTGACTCGGCTCACGGAGGCACGACACTGACAGAGAAGCGGGCGGCCCGACGGCAACCCTGCCGTTGGCGAGGCGGCCAGGGCTGGGGCTGGGATGTCGCCGGACCCTCACCCGCGAGGCCACCGGGGTGGACGACAACGCCTTCGCGCGGGTCGGCGACCGTGGTGATCAGGTGACCGTTGGTCTTGTCGGCTGCGAGGCCACGGGTTTGAGCCACGCGCAGGATTGCAGCCGGCTCTCAATACCCGCGTCTCCGTCCTCACGACCTGCCGGACAAGGCCCCGCCATCCGCCACGGGGAAACAGACGAGCGGGGCCGGTCTTGCGTCAGCGGGTCTCCGCCTGCTCCAGGCCCGCCTTACGCGGGCTACCCGGCGGGACCGGGTCCGGATTCGGCGGTGCGGGCGAGGTGGCGAGAACTACCCTCGGCACTGTGTTCCCCTCCTTCCTGAGGTCGGGAGCCAGACGTCTCGACCACTTGACCTTTGGAGAGTGAGAGTGGTCGGGGCGTCATTCCGTGCGTGACGGCCGCTGCGTTCGGCTCTCACCCCCCGGGCCACAGACGGGGCAGATATCCACACCAGCCAGAAGCGGCATCATCTGCTGGTCACGGTGCACCCGGCAGTGCCTTCGGCCCCGTACCTGGTCGATCTGCCGTTCCTCGTCGGCCAGCTGCCGGGTGGTCAAGGGGCGGTATCCGTTAGCGGCCATGGGCGCGCTCCTAGGCGTTGTCGTCCGGGGGTGGAGTGGGTGGGTCGTCGTCGGGCTTCGGCACGGGCGGCCAAGTCCTGACGGCTCCGAGACTGCTGCGCATGGCACCTCCTCTCTGCGCATGTGCCGGCATCGGTCAAAGCCGGTCATCGGGATTGCAACCCGCCCCCAGGCTCGGCCTCTCCAGAGTGGGGACATGGGGCGGGGCTTGCGGGCCCGCCCCCGCCGGAGGCTTGTGTTCCTCCGGCAGGACGGGCGTTCGGTGGGTACGACCCTGACCGGTGGTCGCCGCGGGGCCCCTCTTCACCGGGGCGGGGTGGCCGGGACTGGTCCGGCGTGGGCATGGGCACGCTGTGCGTGCGTCATGTGCGATCGACGTGGACCTGACCATCCCCATCCGCCCTCTGAACGCCGATCCCCCACATGAGGAGCCCGGCCACGACCACAAGGGCGGTGAGGTACACGATGACCCGGAGGCGCTCACGGTTCGGCAGGATTCGCCCTGCCGCTCTCCCGATACGCCGTGAGGTAGACCTTGCCCAGCCGCCTCGCCTCGTCGCAGACGGGATCGCGGACTCGGAGTCGTTCGCTGCACTCCCGGCAATTCGAGACGTGGTCGCTGTATGCGTGGAATTCGGTGTCCGCCCGGACCTCGGTGCCGCTCACGCGTCCAGCCCTTCCACCAACTGGTGGCGCCCGGCTGCGATCAGCCGAGCGACGGTGAGCGGCGCGCACAGCACGCCAGCCGAGGGCATCGACACCGACCAGTACGGGGCGTGGGTCGCAGGGTTGCACTCGACGGCGCTCACCGGCGGCACGCCGAGGTAGCTGTCGCGGCCGAGGCAGTCGATGTCCATCGTCCGCCAGTCGTCCACCGCCTGGCGCCATGTCGCGGGCATGCTGGCCGGCACCAGGGCGTAGTAGCGGGAGTGATGCGGATCGCAGATGACAGGGCCGCCCTCAAGGGCCTGGTCCAGGAAGTCGTCCAGCTCGGATGTCTCAGTGCTCGCCGTCAGTGCGACCACCAGGCGCGCGGGGATCCGTACAGCGGAGAAGAGCGTGCCCAGCGGCAGCAGCGCCGCCCCGTACTCCTGCCACTGCGCGCGTGCCCGACCGGGCTCCGAGAGCGTCGACAGCAGCCAGTGCTCGACTGCCAACCGGCGGTCGGAGCTGGGGTGTACGAGCACGCCGGGCTCGGGCTCTACGGGCTCAAGGGCCCGCGCGGGCAAAGTCGTCATGCTGCGATGCTGGCGGCTTTAACCTAGTGTGCGGGAGTGTGTACGGGGGGTGAGTGTCATTGGTTGGTTCACACACTGTGTGAACCAGCTGTCGTTAGGCTCCACACAGTGAGTGAATCGGGGGCACACATGGAGCCGAACACCCTCCTCGACGCGCTGCTCGACGAGGCCGGGATGTCCCGCGTGGGGCTCGCCACACGTATCAACGAAGCGGGCGTCGCCCGTGGCAAGTCGATGCGCTACGACCACAGTTCGGTCATTCGCTGGCTGAAGGGCCAGCGTCCCCGCGGCATCGTCGCGGACCTGATCTGCGAAATCCTCACCACGCGGTTGGGACGCCCGCTCACCCTTGAGGACATCGGCATGGGCAACGCCGACGCGCCGCAACCCGCCTCCACGTCCCTCGCTGGATTCATCGAGCGGTCCACTGCACTGTGGCGGGGCGACCTCCAGCAGCGGCCGGAGCTGCTGACCGCCCCGGTGATCACCGGGCTGCCGGCCGTCGGTCCGGTCTGGGAGTGGGAGAACCCGCCCGACGACGCCGATGTCTCCCGCAACGGCACACTCCGGGTGGGCATGTCGGACGTCGAGCTGCTGCGCGGCGCCCGCAGCCACTACGAGCAGATGTACCGAAAGGCCGGTGGTGTCGCCACGCGCGCCCGCGTGCTGCTGTTCCTCAACACCGAGACGGCCCCGCTGCTGCGTGGGGCATACACGGATCCCACTGGGCGCGAGCTGCACCGCGCGGTTGGCGGCCTGGTCGCCGTCGCCGGGATCTGCGCCTACGACTCCGACGCCCAGGGCCTGGCACAGCGCTACTTCTACCAGGCGCTCAGGCTCGCGAAAGCCTCGGGCGACCGGGCATTCGGCGGGTACGTTCTCGCTCTGCTTGTCAACCAGTGCCTCTACATGCGCGAATACCGGCAGGCGGTCGCGTTCGCCGAGGCGGCCGTACGAACGGCAGGCCATGCCGTGTCGCCCGCCCTCGCCTGTGACCTGTACGCGATGCAGGCCAAGGCGTTCAGCCGCATGGGCGACCATGCGGCCGCCCACCGCGTCACGACCCTGGCTGAGACCGCGGCCGGGCAGATCCGGCCCGACGAAGAACCAGCCGAGACGGGATATGTCCAGCCCGGGCTCCTTGAGGTCAACCTGGCTGATGCGCTGATGCGGCTCGGCGACGTGGCACCAGCTCAGGCCTACGCGGCCGAGGCCGTCAAGACGAGCGCCCACGAACGGGGCCGCGTCCACCGGTTGGCCACTCTGACCGACTGCCAACTGCGCGCCGGAGAAGCCGAGCTCGCAGCCGCCACGGCCCAGAGGGGGCATGACCCAGATACGCCAGAAACCCGCCACGGGATGATCTTGGTGCGTTGAGTGCCCCTGCCCCGTCACCCGTTGGGCTCAGTGTCGTTGGTGGTGACGTTGAATGTCGTCCGGGGCGGAGTGGTCTGTGACCTCGATCGAGAGGACCGCGTATCCGCGGTTCAAGCGGCTGATCACCGCGCACGAGCTGCACCTGTTCTTCGCGCCGAGTCGTGACGAGGTCGAGTGGGCCGCCGCCCGTACCGACTCTGACGAGCATCTACTGGCCCAGCTGCTCGCGCTCAAGTCGTTCCAGCGCATGGGGTGCTTCCCGAAGCTGGACGAGATCCCCGACACGGTCGTCGACTTCGTGCGCCGCTCGGTCGACCTGCCGGAAGACACGGTGCCCAGAGCGGCGAACCGTACGGCGGAACGACAGCGAACCGCCGTACGGCAGCGGGCTGGCCTGTCGTACGACAAGGCGAAGGCTCGGAAGATCGCCGAGGCGGTGATGCGGAGTGAGGCGGTCTCGAAGAACCGCCCGGCAGACCTCATCAACATCGCGCTGGAGAAGGTCGTCGAGGCCGGGCTGGAGCTGCCGGGCTTCACCACGTTGGACGCGCTCGCGGCGAAGGTCCGCACCGAGGTGAACGCCTCGATCTGTATCGGCATCTACGACCAGCTCAGCGAGGCCTACCGCGAGCGGCTGTTGAACCTGCTGTCGGAGAAGAGCGAAGACGGCACCACGAAGTACAACAGGCTGAAACAGTCGGCCAAGGCGCCGACGTGGTCGCACTTCCGCGACCAGGCCCAGCACCTTGGGTGGGTGGACGAACTGGGCGAGACCGGGGTGTGGCTGGCCGGTGTCGCCTCGGGGAAGATCACGGGCTTCGCCGGTGAGGCGGACGCTGCGGATGCGCCGGGGCTGCGGGACTACGGCCTGGTGAAGCGGCTCGCGCTGCTGGTGTGTCTGGTGCACAAGGCGCGGATGCGGGCCCGCGATGACTTGACCACGATGTTCTGCAAGCGGGTCGCGTTGCAGGTCAAGCGGGCAAAGGTGGAGCTGGAGAGCATCCGGGAGCAACAGCAGGCCATCGTCGAGGCGTTGATCGGGAACTACCGCACGGTGCTCCAGCACATCGACGCCGGCAGTCCCGTCCAGGCCGCGCGGGAGAAGGCGGCGGCGATGACGGCCGAAGTCCTGGCGACGGTCGGCGAACTCGACCAGGACGCGGAGCCTGACGCCGTCGCCGCGCTGCTCGGCGACGGGCTCGCGCCCGCCCTGCACACCATGGCGAAGGCCCTGCGCGTGCAGGCTGGCGCCCTGGGATCGCCCGCGGCGGCGGTGGACGACTTCGGCGGGTTCGAGGGCCAGTACGAGCAGATCGAGAAGGTCGCGGCCCACCATGACAACTACTGGGAGGTGCTGCTGTACGGGCACCTACTCAAGGACCGCTCCACGATGTACGACCTGACCAGCCGCCTGGAGTTGCGGGCCACCTCCGAGGACAACCGCGTCCTGGACGCACTCGCACACGCCCGCCGGTACAAGACCTCCCGCGACTACATCCCGGAACGGCACGAGGACGGCCGCCCGGTCGACATCTCCTTCGCCACGCTGAACTGGCAGAAGGCCGTCCGCGACAAGAACCGGCCCGGCACCTTCGTCCGCAGGCACTTCGAGGCGATGGTGTTCACCGCGCTCGCCGAGGAGTTGCGCACCGGCGACGTCGCGGTGGCCGGCTCCGAGGAGTACGCCGACTGGAGCGAGCAGCTGCTGCCCTGGGAGGACGTCGAGGCGAAACTGGGCGACTACCTTGGGGAGGTCGGCCTCGCCGAGCCCGGCGATGCGGTGCCGTACGACGCGGTCGCCTTCCGCCGGCAGCTGGAGGACAGGCTCACCGCGGCCGCCGCGGCGGCGGACGCCGGGTACCCGGACAACGAGGGCCTGGTCATCGACCCGGAGTCCGGCATCCCCTCCCTCAAGGCTCACCGCTCCGAGGGCCAGCGAGGCTCGGCGAAGGCCCTGGAGCAGGAGATCAAGGTGAGGATGCCGGAACGCTCACTGATCGGGATCATCTCCCGCACGGCGTACTGGGTGGAGTGGTGGCGCCGCTTCGGCCCCTCCTCCGGCAACGAGCCGAAGCTGAAGGATCCCTTTGGCCGGTACGTCATCACCACCTTCGTGAAGGGCACCAACATGGGCCCCTACGAGGCCGCCCGCCACATCCCCGGCGTCACCGGACACGAGCTGTCGCTGGCCGCGAACCGGCACTTCTCCATCCCGACGCTGAACGAGGCAATCGCCGACCTGGTCAACGCGCACGCCCGCCTGGACATCTCGCAGGCGTGGGGCGACGGTTCCACGGTCGCCGCGGACGGCACCCACATGGACACCTACCTCAACAACCTGCTGTCCGAGACCTCTGTGCGGTACGGCAAGCCGGGCGGCATCGCCTACCACCACATCTCCGACACGTACATCGCGCTGTTCACGCACTTCATCCCATGCGGCGTGTGGGAGGCCGTCTACATCATCGAGGGCCTGCTCAAGAACACCTCCGGGCTGAAGCCGACCACCGTGCACGCGGATACGCAAGGTCAGTCGTTTCCTGTCTTCGCCCTGGCCCACCTGCTGGGCTTCGACCTGATGCCCAGGATTCGGAACTGGAAGGACCTGACGTTCTACCGGCCCACGAAGCAGACGGACTACGTCCACATCGCGGCCCTTTTCGGGGAGCCGGGCCGCAACGTCATCGACTTCGAACTGATCGAGTCCCAGTTCCGGCACCTGATGCGGGTGGCGATCTCCGTGCGCGAGGGCGCCATCTCCTCCACGCTGCTGCTGCGGCGCCTGCGCGCGGGCTCCCGCAAGAACGCCACCTACACCGCCTTCCGTGAGGTCGGCCGCGTGATCCGCACCGTCCAGCTGCTGCGCTACCTCTCCGACGCCCCACTGCGCCGGCGGGTCACCGCAGCCACGAACAAGGTCGAGGCGTTCAACGGCTTCTCCCAGTGGATCGGCTTCGGCAACGGCGGCGTCATCACCGACAACGACCCCGTCGAACAGGAGAAGACCACGAAATTCAACGCTCTGCTCACGAACGCGGTCATCTTCCACAACGCCCTGGACATCGCCGAGATCGTGCGCCAGCTCCAGGAGGAGGGCCACGTCATCGACCCCGAGGACCTGGCCCACATTTCGCCGTACCTGACCGAGCACATCCGCCGCTTCGGCGAGTACTCCACCCATGAACTCGGCTTTCAGCCCGAGGCGTACGACCCGCACTTGGACGTCGACTTCAGCCCGCTGCGCGGCGACGGCCCACCCGCCCCGGACGGCTACGGCCAGGCCGCCTGATCCCCGAGGCCGTCGTCGACGACAAGGGGAAGATCGAGCGCATCCGTCCGGCCAGCAAGCGTTGCACGCCAACGCGCTCGGCCGGCTCCCGCTCTGCAAAGACCAGCGCGGGGGGCCGGCCGAGCGCGGCCCTCCCGTGACTCAGAAGGGCTTGGTCGGCAGGTACTTGCCGTCCAGAGTGATCACGGCACGCTCGCCCCCTTCGGGGTCGGCGACCTTCTTCACGTCGAGCTTGAAGTTGATCGCGCTGATGATGCCGTCCCCGAACTGCTCATGGACCAAAGCCTTGAGGGTAGTCCCGTAGATCTGGACTATCTCGTAGAAGCGGTAGATGGTCGGGTCGGTGGGGATGCCGCCCGGGATCGAGCCGCGGGTCGGGACGGCTTGCAGCAGCTCCACCGTTTCCTCGCCCAAGCCCAGCAGGTCTGCGACGGCCCTCGCGGACTGCTCGGGGAGAGCGTGTTGGCCCAGGACGGCGGCGGTGGTGAAGGCCGCCGACAGGCCAGCGGCATCCGCGATCTGCTGCCAGGTGAGGTTCCTGCGGGCCTTCGCCTCGACCGCAGCGTTGGTCAGGGCCTGACGGGCGGCGGGGTCGAACTGAACATGTACCACGGGGCAAGTTTCCTTTCCTTCATGACTTGTCGTGTCGCTCCACGCGCATGACGGCCGCAACGGCGGGCCGTGGGCGTCCGTGGTCCCCGGTGGCGGCGCCGTGCCGGGGACCACGCGGGTGGCGGGTTGAACGTCAGGCCGCGAGCGTGCTGTCGGCGTCCATGGCGCCGAGGTCTTCGACGCGGCCTGTGGCGATGTCGAAAGCCCAGCCGTGCAGGGTCACCGTCTTACACGCCAGGGCGCGGGCGACCGAGGGGTGCGTGGCGAGGTTTGCCAACTGAACGAGTACGTTCTGGCGGACCAGCGCCGACACGTCCCCGGTGGCGGGTGTGCGGGCGGATGAGGCGTCCGCGTGCCGCAACCAGTCGGCGATCGCCGGCGTGCCGGTGAGGTCTCGGCGCTCTGCCAGGGCCGTCATCGCGCCGCAGGCGGAATGTCCGCACACGACGATGTCGGACACGCCCAACGCGGAGACGGCGTATTCGATGCTGGCCGTCACTCCGTCGACGCCGGGGTTGTAGGCGGGGACGAGGTTGCCGGCGGTTCGGATCACGAAAAGGTCCCCCGGCTCGCTCCCTGTGATCAGCTCGGGGACGACGCGGGCGTCCGAGCAGCCGATGAACAGCGTGTGCGGGGTGTGGTTCGTGGCCAGGTGGGCGAACAGGTTCGCCTTGGCCGGGAAGACATCCCGCTGAAAGCGCGCAACGCCCGCGACGAGGTCTCGCATGGGCCACTCCCTTCGGTGGTTGACGAGAACGCGTCCTCAGAAGCCGAAATCGCTGAGGCCGGGGTGGTCGTCGGGACGGCGGCCCAGCGGCCAGAAGTACTTGCGCTCGGATTCGGCGATCGGGAGGGTGTTGATGGATGCGTGGCGGGTGTGCATCAGGCCATGCTCGTCGTATTCCCAGTTCTCGTTGCCGTAGGAGCGGTACCAGTTCCCGGCGTCGTCGCGGTGCTCGTAGGCGAAGCGCACGGCGATGCGGTTGCCGTCGTAGGCCCACAGCTCCTTGATCAGCCGGTAGTCGAGCTCGGTGTTCCACTTGCGGGTCAGCAACGCGACGATCTCGTCTCGGCCCGTGGCGAACTCCGAGCGGTTGCGCCAGCGGGAGTCCACCGTGTAGCCCAGCGACACCTTCTGCGGGTCACGGGTGTTCCACGCGTCCTCGGCCAGTCGGACCTTCTCGATGGCGGTCTCCCGGGTGAACGGGGGCACCGGTGGGCGGGTCGTGTCAGTCATATCGACTCAGCTCCTTCGAACTCTGGGGCTCCCGAAGGTCCAGCGGGCCTCGGAAACCATCGGAGAACGATCGTTCTCGCGACATCTGCTAGCGTAGAGAACGTTGGTTCTCCGCGCAAGGGGGCATAGATGCTGGACCAGGAAACGGCACGTGAGCGCGCGCTCGAAGCGGCCGAGGAGCTGTTCTACAGCCGGGGCATCCAGGCGGTCGGGATGGATGCAGTGCGCAACGCTTCCGGGATATCGCTTAAACGCCTCTACCGGCTGTTCCCCTCGAAGGAAGAGCTCGTACTGGAATTCCTCCGGCAGCGGGACTCGCGGTGGCAGCGCGCCCTCGCCAGCTACGTCGACGCGCAGTCGAGGACCGAGGAGCGGATCGCCGCCGTGTTCGACTGGCTGTACAAGTGGTTCTCCGAGCCGGATTACCGCGGGTGCGCCTTCATCAACTCCTTCGGCGAACTGGGCGCGGTCTCGCCCGAGGTCGCAGAGCAGGCCCGGCACCACAAGAAGGCCTTCCACGACTACCTCGCCGGCCTCGTCAGGGCATCCGGGCGGCCTGCCGAACTGGCCGATCAGCTCGCGCTCCTCGCCGAAGGAGCGATCACCACCGCAGCGATCTTCGGTACGCCTGAACCCGCTCACCAGGCACGAGAGGCAGCGCGCTTCCTGATGCACACGCATCCCGGCCCTGATCTCCCAGAACTACGGCGATGACAAGTAGCTGAGGCGGCATTCAAGCCGCCCGGGTTGGCGGCAGTGGCGATCGGGGAGCCCGGCGAGGGTCTGTTTCATAGGTGACCGCTTGTGAAACACCGCGCGCAGCGACGATCACGCTGCACGTTTCTTGTTTCACGGGTCGTTTCAAACTACTGGGCAAATGAAACGGACACATGAAACAGTGATCATGTGAGCGACGACTACCAGCATGTTGAAGCGCACGACTGCCCCATGTCCACCTGCGCCGCCCCGGCGGGCTCGCCGTGCCGCACCACCAAGGGCCGGGTGGCGATCCAGTACCACACCGCCCGGTTCCGGCTCGTGCCCGCGCTGGCGAAGGCGCTGAACATCCCGGTGCCCCCCGTACGCAAGCCGGGCGCGGCCTGGGTAGAGCTGCCCCGCCCGGCCGGGGCCGGCGCCGAAACGGTCGGCCGCGTCCGCATCGGCTACGCCCGCGCGTCGACCGCCCGACAGTCGCTCGACTCCCAGCTCGACTCCCTCAGGGCGGCCGGGGTCACCCGGATCTTCTCGGAGAAGATCTCGACCCGCGCCACCAAGCGCCCGGAACTGGAGAAGGCGGTCAGCCTCGCCCGCGAGATCCGCGCCTCCGGCGTCGCCGTGACCCTTGTCGTGCACGAGCACAAGCGGCTCGGCCGCGGCATGGACCTCGCCGTGCTCGCCGAGGAGTTGCGTGCCAGCGACGTCGGCCTGCAGTTCCTCACCGGCGACCTCCAGGGCTCCCACGACCCGGGCGGCGTCGTCTTCACCGTGCTCGCCGCGATGTCGGGCATGGAGCGCGAGTACATCCGCGACCGGACCCTGGAGGGACACGAGTCGGCCCGCCTCCGGGGGAAGGGGATCGGCGGCGCCAGCGTCACCGACGACGACATGCTCGGCATGGCGCTGCACCTGCGCGAGCAGAACCTGAGCCTGCGCGAGATCGCCTCCCGGCTCGTCATAACCAAGGGTGCCAAGAAGGGCCAGCACCCCTCCCCGTCGACCGTCATGCGCATGCTGCGCGAGCACGACGCACAGACCGCTGCGGTCCCGGCGTCGTAGACGTCCCGTCAGGCATTCAAGATCATCCCGTGGCGGGTTTCTGGCGTATCTGGGTCATGCCCAAGAGCGTGCTGGACACGATGCAGGGCATGGAGTCCCGCCGGCTGAACGACCGGCTGGTGAAGCTGCGCCGCACCATGACCCAGCTCGGCAGCCGGGCCACCACCGAGGTTGTGGAACGGATCGACGACACGTTGCGGATTCCCCTGTAGGCGGTCCGGCGTGCTGGGATGACCAGGTACCCGACGAGAGGCGTGAGTGTGTCTGTGTGGCGGAACCTCGGCGAGCGCACCGTGTACGAGAACCGGTGGGTGACCGTGAACATGGCCGATGTGGAGTTGCCCGACGGGCGGCACCTGGACCACACCGTCATCCGGCTGCGCCCCGTGGCCGTGGCCACGGTCGTGAACGAGGCGAACGAGGCCCTGCTGCTGTGGCGGCACCGTTTCATCACCGGCGCCTGGGGCTGGGAGCTCCCCTCGGGTGGGACGGGTGAAGGCGAGGATCCGGCAGCCGCGGCCGCACGGGAATTCGAGGAAGAGACCGGGTGGCGGCCGGGCCCGATGCGACTGCTGATGGCCGTCGACCCCATGCCGGGCATCTCGACCAGCCATCACCGCGTGTACTGGTCGGACCAGGCCGAGCACGTCGGCGACCCGCGGGACGCCTTCGAGTCCGCTCGCCGGGAATGGGTCCCGCTCGCGCGTGTCCCCGAGTTGATCACGCGGGGCGAGATCCGGTCGGCGAACGCGGCCGCGGCGCTCCTCATGCTTCATCACCTCCGACTCGGCTGACCTCAGCGCTGCAGGATCACTCCAGTAGGAGGAGGGGTGCCCCGGGCCACCAATTCGGGTTCCACATTGAGGAGTCCATGCTGCGCTGCCAGATCGCGCGGCCGATGCCATCCGGCCCAGTACAGTCCGGGACATGTATCCGGTCCATCGCCTCAGCCAGCGCCTGGAACTCCGCGAGCTCCAGGCGGACGACGCCGACGCCGTGTTCGCCATCTACGGCAGTGATGCAGCGACCGAGCACCTGTCGTGCGAACCGCGCACGCTCGACGAAGTCAGGCAGATCGTGACCCGGTCCATCGAGACGGCGAAGGCGACGCCGCGGTCCGAGTACGCGCTCGCCGTCGTCGAAGGCAGTACAGGCGCGCTCGTCGGCTTCGGCCGACTGGCGTTGGACCCCCACCAGCCCGGCGGAGCCACGATGGGTTTCGCACTGCGACCCGTCTCCTGGGGCCACGGCTACGGAGTCGAGACCGTACGGCTACTGTTCGCACTGGGCTTCGAGGAACTCGGTCTGCACCGCATCTGGGGTGCACGGTCACCGGTCAACGAGGCTTCCGCAAAGGCGATGGCCCGTGCCGGGATGGTCGAGGAAGGCCGGATCCGTGAACACGTCCGCAAGGGCGGCGCGTGGCGTGACTCCATCGTCCACGCGATCCTTGACCGGGAGTGGACCGCACAACGCACGTGACCGGCTGGTCGTCTCAGGTCTCACAAGCCACGCCGTCATCGTCACGATCCAGGTGTGAGGCGTAGCCGGGCTCGCCGCGGTAGAGGGGAGCGGCGCCGGCTGCGCGGGCCTCGCTGCAGTTGCCGTAGTAGACGTCGGTGTCGGACGAGTCGTCGGAGCCGGTTCCGGCTGCGGGTTCGGCGGTGACCGTCTCGGTCGCGGTGACCGTCTTCGTGACAGTCACCGTGGGGGCCGGTTCCGCCTCCGGGGTCTGCGTCACCGTCGCCGTCGCGGTGACCGTCTCCGTCGGGGTCGGTCGGGCGGACGCCGGTTTCGCGTCGGTCGGCTTCTCTCCGTCGCCGCTGCCCGCGCCGGCACCTATGCCGAGGAAGAAGGCCAGGCCGAGCGCGGGGAGTACGTACCGTTTGCGAGCCCACCTGGGGGCGGGGCGAACGGCGGGCGGTGGCGGTGGCGGTGGGATGTACGGGTTGGTCATGTCGTCCCCCCAGACGCGTTGCGTGAGGGGATGAACGTATTGCCCGGGCCGCATGGCACATGGGCGATGTGGCCATTCTGTGACCCTTCTGTGTGGGAGAGGTGGGGGTCGTGGTGCCGGTCTGTGCAGCGGTCAGGGAACCGCGGCCCGCCCACCTGGCGTGATCACGAGAATGACGCAGACGAAGAAAGCAGGGCCCGCGATCGCCCATCTGGCGGCCGTCTGGCTGTTCGGGTGCGTCCTGACCGGGGTGCAGTTCCAGGCGGTGCTCATCGCCCTCTTCGCCGGTGGAACGGCTCCACTCGCCGTCGTCGTCGGCGGCGGCGTTGCCGCCCTTGCGGTGCCCGCGCTCGCCGGTCTCGGGACCGCCGCCCGCACGATCGTGCCGCTCACACGCCGGAGGCGCGGGCTGTGGGCCTGGGCAGTGTGCGTCCACGCGCTCGGCACGATCGGCGCGTTCGGGGTAGTCGTGGTGAACTTCCAGGTCAACCGTCTGGAGAACGGTCTTCTGCTCTACCCGGCCGGGGGCATTTGCTACGCCCTCGCCGCCGCGCTCCTCCTCCCGGACACCCGCGTCAAGCTGGGCGCTCTCGGCGCGGCGGCCGCCCTCGCCGTCGGCGGGTCGTACGCCGCCTGGGACGCCACGCGGCCCCCCACCCTCGACGAATGGCTCACCGCCAACGACGTGGACCGCGCCCTGCTACGGATCGGCGACCCGCCGCCGGGTTACACCCTGCGTGTCCTGGGCGCGAGCGAGGACGGCTTCGGCGCCGACTACAAGCGGCCCCACTCGGACGGACTCCACCTCGCCGTGGCACGCACCGGATACGACACCCGGCGCGCCGACGCCCGCGGCTGCCCCGTCCCCTTCGGCGAACCGATCCATTGCACGGACGACGGTGGAGGCCGACAGCTGGTCACCTACGAGGGTGGGTACGAGCACCAGGAACTGCGCCTGCGCCGTGACGGACTGACATACACCGTGACCTTGCAAGGCACCGACAACGACCTGACCGCAGCCCGGCACATCCTGTCGACGCTCAGACCGGCGACCGACGGCGAGCTCGACAGGCTGCGGGAATTGCCGATGCGGCAATAAGGACCCAACGAGTACTTCACAGGGGTTGTGCGTACGCCCAGCCGCTCCACCGGTCCACCCGAACGGCGACCGCGGGACCCTGGGGCGGGGAGTCCTTGTGCTGCTCGTACTTGCCGCACAACAGTTCGACGGCGTGACGGCGTTCCTCCCCGTCCTCCAGGACCTCCCCACGACCGTCGGCACGGGCCCACCACAGTGCCGACCAGTCCTCGTCGTAGTGGTCGACCAGCACCGCCACGGAGGGGTTCTCCCGGATGTTCCGCAATCGCCGCAGGTCCCAGGTGCTCTTGGGCTTGTGGTCCACGGCGAAGTACAGGACGTCGTCGAGGACGACGAAGGTCACTGGTACGGCGTGGGGCACCCCGTCGGCGTCGGCTGTCGCCAGCCGTGCGACGGGCGAGGTGACGAAACGTTGCCTGGCGTCGAGGGGCGACAGCTTCATACGTCCACCGTAGTCAGGTGCCGCCCCCGTCAACGTACGTGCGCGCGTCAGAGCGAAACTGCCACCCCGTTGAACGTCGTCTCCGGCGTCTGCGGGCTGGTGAAGCGGGCGTTGACCAGGTAGAGCCGGTTGCCGTAGCGGGCCGCGGTGGAGGGGACGTCGAAGCGGGGGTCGGTGATCGTGCGGGTCAGGGTGGCCGTGCGCAGGTCGCGGGACAGGGTCCAGACGCTGATCAGGTTGAGGCGGTTCTGGACGACGTACAGCGTGCGGCCGATGCGGACCAGGCCGTCACCGTTCACGACCGAGTCCGCGCCGGTGAGGGTGATCTTCGTGGCGGTGCCGGTCTTGAGGGATACGTGGTACAGCTCGCCCGGCGTGCTCTTCACGACGATCAGGCCGCGTCCGTCGGGGGTCGTCACGATGCCGTTGGCGTTGTTGGCGTCGGGCGTCTGGGTCCAGTGGCCGGTGAGGGGCAGGGAGCGGACCTTGCCGTCGCCGTCGCGCGGGACGCCGTAGAGGATTGCCGCGCGGGAGTCCGTGAACCAGGCGCGGTCGCCCGTCAGGATGACGTCGTTGATGAACTGGCCAGAGGTGGCGGTGAGTTGGTACGTCCGTATCAGGCGTCCGGTGCGGGAGCTGATCACGCGGGCCGTGCCTCCGCCGCCACCGGCCACGTACAGCAGGCCGTCGTGGTCCAGCTTCAGGCCGATCGACGCCGTGCCGGTCGCGCCGGGGTGGACGGTCTCGTACTCGCCCGTGCGCAGGTCCGTGCGGAGGATGGCGCCGTTGGCGCGGGAGCCCATGTAGGCGTACGGCCTGCTGCCGATCGTGATGCCCTCGGGGAGGAAGCCGTCGGGGAGCGGGAACTCCGTCGGCCAGGTGGTCTTCGTGCCGGCCTGTGCCGTGCCGGTTCCGGCGGCCACCGTGAGCGCGGCGACGGCCGCACCGCCGAGCACGGCGCGCCGGGACGGCTGGGGGTGGTTCCGAGTCATGTTCGCGCCTCCGTGAGGGTGGGGCATGAAAGGTCGGTGGGACTCGATGAAACTCCACGTTCCCGGCGGGCTAGACCGGCTCGACGAACTCGACAGGAACTCGACAGCGACCGGGTGGACGACTGCCTTCCAGCGTCCTCGTGTCCCACCGACATCTCAAACCAGTCCCCTAGGGGGTCCTACGAGCGGAAGGGTCCCGTCACCTCGTAGGTGATGCCGCCGGACGAGCTGCCGCTCGTACCGCGCTGGCTGGAGAAGTACAGGCGCCGGCCGTCGGGGGAGAACGCCGGTCCCGTGATCTCCGAGCCGGAATGGCCGTCGATGCGCAGGAAGGGTGCGATCACGTCGTCCGGGGTGATCACGCAGATTTCCATGTTGCCGCCGTCCTCCGCGACGAACAGGTCGCCGGAGGAGGAGCCGGTGATGTTGTCGACGCCGGTGAGGGGGGCCGTGCCGGAGGTGACGAGGGAGTCGTCGTAGGCCAGCTCGTAGGTGTTGTTGGTGAGGTTGAGCTGCCAGACGCGGTTGTCGCCCTTGGTGGTGAACCAGACCGTGTCGTCGGCGTAGTGGCAGCCCTCGCCGCCGCTGAAGGACTTCGAGCCGGAGACCTGGGTGCGGGTGCTGGTGGGGGAGCCGTCGGGGTCGGGGACGTTCTTCCAGGTGAAGGAGCCGGACGTGGCGGAGCCCGCGATCATGACCTGGAGGGTGCCGGAGGACAGGTCGCCCCACGTGGTGGGGACGAAGCGGTAGAAGCGGCCGTTGGACTCGTCCTCGGTCAGGTAGATCACCTTGCGGACGGGGTCGGCGGCGGCCGCCTCGTGCTTGAAGCGGCCCATGGCGTCACGGCGTACCGCCGCCTTCACGCCCCACGGGTCGGTCTCGTAGACGTAGCCGAGGGACACCTCCTCGCAGGACAGCCAGGTGTTCCACGGGGTCTTGCCGCCCGCGCAGTTGGTGCGGGTGCCGGAGAGGATGCGGTACGCCGACGTGATGGTGCCGGTCGACGAGAACTTGATCGCGCTTGCGCCGCCGGAGGGGTTGATCTCCGAGTTGGAGACGTAGATCCAGCCGCTGCCGTCGGTGTAGCAGGCGCCGCCGTCGGGGGCGTTGTGCCAGGTGTACGAGGTGCCGGAGACCCGCTGCCCGGAACGGGCGATCACCCGGCTGGTGAAGCCGTTGGGGAGTCGGATGCCGTTGGCGTCGGGGGAACGGAGAGCCCCGTAGGGGCCCGTGCCGGGCTGGGCGGGCGCCGCGTACGCGGCGCCGCGCCACAGGCTTCCGCCCAGGGCGGCCGCTGAGCCGCCGAGGACGGCCGCACGCAGGAGGTTACGACGTTCCACTCTCACTCCAGGAGGTGCCGTGACCGGCCCGCCGTCGGTCGACGGCGGGGTCGTGCGGTCAGGGACCCTAGGGGAGCGGGGTGGACACGTCGTGGCCATGCCATGACGGGGTGGGGGCGGCTCGGGGGGCCTCAGCCGTGGAGGCTGTTGAGCTGCAACCTCGTGGGGCGTCACGGGGAAGGCGCTGCCACGCCGCTTTCGTTGACAGTGAAGCGACCGTTCGTCGCGCAGTTGAAGGTGCCGTTCTTGATCCACTCGATCACGGCCGCCTGGACCGTGGCATGAGGGCCGGCCCAGGGGCGGCCGGGGCGCCCGCCGTAAGGCGTTCCTGATTGCGGGGTGCAGCGCGGTCCGGAGCACCCCTCCCACAAAGTCGCGTGGCTCGCGCACCGCACCTGCACCTGCACCTTGTTCGCAGTGCCAAGGCTGTTGTAAAGCGCCGTTGCGTCGGCCGGTGTCGCGAGCGGTGTCCTGTCCTCAAGGCCGTTGATGACGAGTGAGGGTGTGGTCTGCTGCTGCGCGACGGCGGCGTTCCAGCCGTAGCTGGAGAAGGTAGGCGCGCGGCTGACGCCGGTCGGATGGGCGCGGTCCCCTCCCCATGTGCTGCCGAGGCGGTCTTCCTCCATGAGCTGCGTCCACAGCTGTTGCCGACTGTTGGGGACGATATGGCCGGTGCAGGCAGCGTCCCGTTCCGGGGCCATCGCCCAGGTCGACTCGCTGTCCGAACGGGTGCTGAGGTTCGTCGGGAAGGACGTGAAGCCCGTCGGCGGTGTTACTTCCTCGGTTGGTGTGCCGAAGATCGATTCTGCGAACACGGCGCGGTTGACCTTCGCGATGACGGCGGCGCTGTCGGGAAGCACCGGGTTGGCCGCGTACAGGGTCCGGCCGACGTGCTGCCCGCCGAGCGAGAAGCCGACCAACGTGACCTTGCCGTCCGTCGGCCTGGCCCGCGCGATCGCGTCATCGATGACCTGCCGGATGTCGCGTACCCACAGGTCGATGCGTCCGAAGCGGTAGTTGCTGGAGTGCGCGCGCCGCTGCCCGTTGAGCGGATTGTTCAGCAGCAGTGTTCCCTGCTGGTCGAGGCGGAAGAAGGGAAAGTTACTGCGGTCGCACCCCTCGGCGTAGGGGCAGGAACCGTCGGGGAGGTAGGGCCTGAGGCTTGCGTTGCCGGGATCGTCGAGTCCCTGGCGGAACCGCGTCGAGCGGGCGTGGCCGAGCAGGCTTGGTGCGAAGGTGTCGATTCCCGCCTGGGCGAGCGTTCGCTGCATGCTGAGCGTCCCACCTCCGGGGGCGGGGTGTCTCATGTCGAACACCGGCGTGCCAGGGAGGTTGCGGCCGTGGACCAGCACCGCAGCCCTGTTGGGAACATCCCGGCACTTCCCGTGGGCGTACACCGGCCGGACCCGGTGGACTTGGATCCTCGCCGGGCGGCCGTCGAACTGCGGGTCGGGCATCAGGCCGGGCGGCACCGTGAAACGCAGGAAGTAGTCCTGGACGCGAATGCCGGTTGGTGCCGCGTCGCAGCGCAAGGCCGCGGACTCGACGCTGCCGACGGCCATTGCGCCACTGGAACCGAAGGCACCCGTGATCAATCCGAGGGACAGCACAAAAAGCCATCGCTTCCGGGTCACCGATCTACCACGCCGCCCAGAGGGGAAGGCTCCGGCCGCCCTCGGGGTTCCGCCGCGCGGCGACCACTTCGATCGCTGGGGCGCACGCCCATCGGGCGCGGGCTCATGTCGCTCGGGACGGTGGCGCATGGCATCTCCGGTGGCTACTGCGTGTCGGCACGGCACGGATGCCCATATTGGCCGTCGCATGCGCTTCCAAAGCGGCTGAGACAGCCCGGACCGCCCAGACGGGCCAGCGATCAGGGGAACCCCACCGCCCATTGGAATCCAGGTTTCTGTGAATTCAGGATGTCGTGTACAGTCGTCCTGTGCTGACTGTTGCCTGCGACATCGAGGTGCTGGCCCGGTTCGGCCGCGCGCTCGCCGATCCGATTCGCTGCCGCATCCTGCTTGCGCTGCGCGAAGCCCCCGCCTATCCGGCTGACCTCGCCGACACCCTCGGTATCTCCCGCACCCGGCTGTCCAATCACCTGGCGTGCCTGCGCGACTGCGGGCTGGTCGTCACCGTGCCCGTCGGCCGCCGTACCCGCTATGAGCTGGCCGACGAGCGCCTGGGCCACGCACTCGATGACCTGCGCAACGCCGTGGTGGCCGTCGAGACCGACCGCACCTGTGCCGAGGCCGACGAAGAGGGCTGCTGCTCATGACCGCCGAGATATCGATCTCCCTCGGCCCCTCCCCGGCCCGCCGGGACGCGCTCACCCGGCGGATACGCCTGCTCGTCGCCGCGACCATCGCCTACAACGCCGTCGAGGCGATCGTCGCCCTCACCGCCGGCACCCTCGCCTCCTCCACCGCCCTGATCGGCTTCGGACTCGACTCCGTCATCGAGGTCTCCTCCGCCGCAGCCGTGGCCTGGCAGTTCTCCGCCCGCGACCACGCCGCGCGCGAAGCCCGCGAGCAACGAACCATGCGGATCATCGCGGTCTCGTTCTTCGCGCTCGCGACCTACGTCACCTTCGACGCCGTCCGCGCGCTGACCTCCGCCGGTACGGCGGAACGCTCCGTCCCCGGCATCGTCATCGCCGCCCTCTCCCTCGCGGTCATGCCGTTCCTGTCCGCGGCCCAGCGCCGCGCGGGCCGCGAACTCGGCTCAGCCTCCGCGGTCGCCGACTCCAAGCAGACCCTGCTGTGCACCTACCTGTCCGCCGTGCTCCTGGCCGGCCTTGTCCTCAACGCCACCCTCGGCTGGGCCTGGGCCGACCCGATCGCCGCCCTGTTCATCGCCGCCATCGCGGTCAAGGAAGGCCGCGACGCCTGGCGGGGCAAGGGCTGCTGCACGGCCCCAGCGGCTGCAACTGACCGTCCTCAAAGGCAGGCCTCACCTGGGTTCCTCGATGCGTGCTCGCCTGCCTGCCGCGCGGCGTTCTCGCAAGCTCACGGCCCACGATGCCAATGCGAGGCAGATGGGCAGGTACACCCACAACTCGGGGGCAGCAGAGGCTGCGAGGAGAAGCCATGACGACACGGCAGCCGTAAGCAGTGCTGCGGGCAGCCACTGGCGCCAGGGGGGCAAGTGGCTCATCCGAAGGACTGACCAGGCCATCCAGGCGAAGATGCACAAGATAGGGATAGCAAAGATCATCCAAGGCTCCCGGAACATGGAGATGGGCGCTCGACCCCGGCGAGATCGCCGACCTTAGTGCTCACTTCCGGGACCGGTCCCGAGTCAGTTCCCCTGTCGGCGCACCATCTCGGTGATCCAGATGGGTGCGAACGGGGACGTGCAGCCCGGGGACGTCGGGTAGTCCTTGAGCACCTCCAGGCGCTCACCGATGTCGATGGCGCGGGCGCGGTGCTCGGCGTGGGCGATTCCGATCTGGGCCAGGCAGTGGTTCATTGCCCACTGGAGGCGATCCGGGGCGTCTTTCATCTCCGCCTCGATGACGTCGAGCAGCCCTGCGAGATCGAGGCCGTCGGGCTTCTTCGCCACGCGTTCGGTGGTCAGCGCCCAGCCGGCACTCGCGACCACCGGATCGGGGTCGGCGGACCAGGCCAAGCGCAGTTCTTCGGCGTGCGGGCTCTTCTTCACCTGATTCTGGCGAGGATGCCCCGGCGCTCACGCCGGGGAGGAACCGCCTCCTGTGGCTGCGACGCGGAGCGTCGCCGCGTTTGCTTGCTGCCCGGCGCGGAGCATTTCTACGGCTGCCCGGCGGAGCCAGGGAATGCGAACAACTGCCCTATAGGTCACCGGCTGTGGTGATCGTCGTGCGAATGGCGATCGCGTGTGCGGTTGTCGGACTACGGTCCGATGTCGTGAAGCTGGTGGTGCAGGTGAAGCTGCTGCCGACGCCCGAGCAGGCGTCGGCACTGGAGGCGACCCTGCGTGCCTGCAACCGGGCGGCCACCTACGCCTCGCAAGTTGCCTTCGCCCAGGATCTCAAGGACCGCAACGGCCTGCAGAAGGAGGTGTACGCGGACCTGAAGGCGACGTTCGGGCTGTCCGCGCAGCCGACGGTACGGGTCGTGAAGAAGGTCGTCGACGCCTACACGACCCTGAAAGCCAACCTGCGGGCCGGAAACCTCGGCTCGCCCACCTCCAGGCGGCACCGCAAGGCAGTCAGCACGCCGATCGTCTTCCGCCCGGAGGCGGCCCAGCCGTTCGACGACCGCTGCCTGTCCTGGCAGCACGATGCACGCACCATCTCCATCTGGACCGTGGACGGGCGGATGAGGGGCATCCGGTTCGCCTGCTCGCCCGACCAGCTAAAGACGCTCGTAGCGCATCGCAGGGGCGAGAGCGATCTCGTCCGGCGTGGCGGGAAGTGGTTCCTGGTCGCCACATGCGACATTCCGGATCCCGAGAAGTACGAGCCGGTTGGCTGGATCGGCGTGGACCGGGGCATCGTGAACCTGGCCACCACCTCCGATGGCACCAATCACCAGGGGCGTCGTCTGGGCCGTTACCGGCGCTGGCAGGCCCGCAAACGCGCCGAACTCCAGGCCAAGCAGACCCGCTCGGCCACCCGCCGTCTCGCCCGCCGCGCACAGAAGGAGCGCCGTCATGCCACCCATGTGAACCACGAGATCAGCAAGGAGATCGTGTCCGTCGCTCAACGCACCGGTCGCGGGATCGCCGTCGAGGAACTCGGCGGGATCCGTGAGCGGGTACGGCTACGCGGCGACCAGCGGGGCACGCTCTCCTCCTGGCCCTTCCATCAGCTCGGGCAGCACCTGGCCTACAAGGCCAGGCGGGCCGGGGTGCCGTTTTTGGAGGTGGATGCGGCCTACACCTCGCAGCGCTGTCCGCGCTGCGGGCACACCGAGCGGGCCAACCGGCCGACTCGTGATCATTTCTGCTGTCGTCGGTGCGGGCTCGCTGGTCCGGCCGATGTCGTCGCCGGGGTCAACGTGCGTGATCGCGCACGCTCGGCGTGGGTATTCGTCACCATGCCCGTCCCGCTACCGGCCTAGCCGGAGGGTGGGAGATGCGACCCGTGACCGTCCTGTCGTAGGGGGCAGTCGGGAGCGCGACGAGGTGTGAACGGATCGAGCGCACAAGCTCGGCCGTTCACGGCCGAGAAGGTGACCGCTCGCGTCTTGGGGTCCTCCAGCCCGGCCAGTTCGGCCATCACCTCGGCCGGCGTCGTCTCGGCCACCTCAGCCTCCTGTCCGTCCCACGCGGGATTCAGCCTACGTGGTCGAGCTGGTCGAGATCGGCGGTTGTGGAGCTGGTCGGCCTGCCCGAGGATCCCCGCCGACGGGGCCAGGTATGGATGGCGCGGCCTCCGCCGACGGAAAGCGGACCACCGCGTCCAAGCCGCCCGTCGCCGCCGGGCGCAGGGTCACCTCGCCGCCGCCCGCGTGGGCCAGGCGCTGGACCAGGGACAGGCCCAGGCCCGTGCCCCCCTTGGGTGCGCCGGGGGCGCGCCAGAAGCGGTCGAAGGCGCGGGCGCGCTGCTCCGCCGTCATGCCGGGGCCCTCGTCGGTGACGTGCAGGTCGACCCAGCAGGGGCGGCTGTCGCGCAGGGGGCGGCGGAACGGGACCACCAGCCGTAGCTCCATCGTGACCGTGCTGTCGGCGGGGGAGGCCCGCAGGGCGTTGGAGAGGAGGTTGTCCAGGATCTGTTCGACGGCTCCGGGGAGGGCGAGGACGGGGCCGACGCTGCCGGCGAAGAGGACCAGCGAGACGTCCTCACGGGCGAACAGCGGCTGCCAGGCGCGGTGGCGTTCTGCGCACACCTCGCCCACGTCGACGGGGCCGGGCAGGGTCGTGTCCTCCTCCAGGCGGGCCATCGCCAGCAGGCCCTCGACCATGCGGGCCAGCCGGTCGGTCTCGGTGACGGCGGCGGTCAGGCCTGGGCGGGCGCGGCGGGCCACGGCCGGTTCGAGGTTCTCCAGGCGCAGGCGGAGGGCCGCCAGGGGGGTCTTCAGCTGGTGGGACGCCTCCCCGGCGAAGGCGCGCTGGGAGGCCAGGAGGTGTTCGAGGCGGGCCGCGGTGCGGTTGAACGCGGCCGCCAGGCTGCGTACCTCCGGCGGTCCCGAGGTGATCGGTACGCAGGTGGACGGGTTCCCGTCGGCGAGGCGGTGCGCGGCCTCCTCCAGGCGGCGGATGGGGCGTCCGGCCCAGCGCGCGAACGCGAACGCCACCGCCACGACCCCGGTGAGGACCGCGAGGCCTACGACGGCCAGCAGCAGCCACACCCGGTTGACGCGGTCGTGCACCGCGTCCGTCGGCAGGGTGATCCGTACGGCGCCCTGTGCCCGGTGTCCGACCGGTGCCGCGACCGACAGGTAGCGCACGCCGCCGGTCGTGGACGCGCGTACGGATGTGGTGGGGCGGCCGCGCAGGGCCGCCGCGACCTCGGGGCGGGCGGCGACGGTGCGTTGCTGCTCGGCGGACAGTGCGGGCGAGGCCGCGAGTACGGTGCCGTCCGCGTCCAGCACGACCACCTGCCCGCCGATGCGCTCGGCGCAGTGCTCGGCCCGCTCCACGAGTTCGTCCCCGCGCCCGGCGGCCACCGACAGCTCGGCGAACGCCGCCACCGCGTCGGCCTCGTTGTTCGCGGCGTTGACGATCCGCTCCCGCTCGGCGCGCGAGTAGACGAACCCGAGCGGGATCTCCAGTCCGAGCAGGACGAGGGCGGCGAGGCTCAGGTAACTCAGCAGCAGGCGGCGGGTCATGAGGAGCCGTCGGCGGGGCTCACGGCGAGCCGGAAGCCGACGCCCCGCAGGGTCTGGATCCACGCCGGGTGGCCGAGTTTGCGGCGCAGGGTGGCCACATGGACGTCCAGGGTCTTGGTCGGGCCGTCGTAGTGCTCGTCCCAGACCCGGTTGAGGATCTGCTGCCGTGAGTACACCGCGCCGGCGTCCTCGGAGAGCAGCGCCAGCAGTTCGAACTCCTTCGGTGTCAGTGTGACCGGCTCCTCGCCGACCCACACCTGCCGGGTGCGCCGGTCCACGACCAGCGGGCCGACGTCGTACGACGGTTCCTGCTCGTCCGGCCGCCGGCCGTGACGCCGGTGCACCGCCCGGATGCGGGCCACCAACTCCCGTACGCTGAACGGCTTCGCCACATAGTCGTCGGCGCCCAGCTCCAGGCCCAGCACCCGGTCGGCCTCCTCGCCCCGCGCGCTGAGGATGATGACGGGCACGTCGGAGGACCGGCGGATGCCGCGGCAGACGTCGATGCCGTCCATGTCGGGCAGGCCCAGGTCCAGCAGGACGACGTCGCCGTACGGCCCCGCCAGCCCCTCGGCGCCGGTGGCGACACGATGGACTGTCAGACCGAAGTGCCGCAGTCCGTCGGCGAGCGGTTCGGCGATCGTCTCGTCGTCCTCGATGAGCAGCACTCGTACGCCCATGGCGTCCTGTCTCTCGATGAAAAGGCTGGATGAAATCGGTCGACACGCTACAAGAGAATGTGCAGCCCGGATTGGTGATTCCGGCCTTTGTGAAATGGCCCTCAGAAACCGCTTGTATTCGGGGACTTAGTGTTCGCCTAACCTTTCTCTGTACATCGTGCTCCTACGGTCTCAGCGCCAGGTCGGAACCCATGCCAAGGAGGCAGGATGAAGGCGTTGCTGGACCGCGCCCGGTCGTTCAAGCGACGGGTCGACTTCGAGAGCGACGAATACCGGAAACTGGTCGTCGGGCAATTTCCCGAGGCCCTGTTCATTACCTGCTCGGACTCCCGGGTGATTCCCGCGCTGATCACCGGCGCACGGCCCGGCGAGATATTCGAGCTGCGAAATGCGGGCAACATCGTGCCGCCGCACGAGGAGCACGGGGCGGCCTCCGGCGAGGCCGCCACCATCGAGTACGCGCTCGAAGTGCTGGGCGTTCAGGACGTGGTGGTGTGTGGCCATTCCCACTGCGGGGCCATGGGCGCGATCACACACGGCGCCGATCTGTCCGGGCTGCCCAGGGTGGACGCCTGGCTGGACCTCGCGCGGCCGGGGTTGGAGCCTGTACTCGGGGAAGCCGCAAAGACCATGGACCCGGCGCTGCGCGAGGTCGTGCAGCTCAACGTGCGCAATCAGCTCGCCGCCCTGCGCGGGTATCCGGTCGCCCGGCGGCTGATCGAGGCCGGGCGACTGCGGCTGCACGGCTGGTACTACGAGATCGCCACCGGCACGGTCCACGAACTCGACGAGGACGACCGGTTCCGGGTGCACGGGTCATGAGCGGGGCGCACGCACGGCGTATGGCGGGACCTCGTAAGACCCGATCGAGTACGACCGGCAAAGCCGACCTCGGTACCGAGATCACCGCCTCCCTCGTCGTCTTCCTGGTCGCCCTGCCCCTGTGCATCGGCGTCGCCGTCGCCTCAGGCGTGCCCGCCGAGCTGGGGATCATCTCCGGAGTCGTGGGCGGGCTGGTGGTCGGGGCGGTACGGGGCAGTACCCTCCAGGTCAGCGGGCCGGCCGCCGGGCTGGCCGCGCTGGTCGCGGAGACCGTGCTCGAGCACGGCGTCGCCATGCTCGGTGTGATCGTC
The DNA here is from genome assembly GCF_006539505.1 of Streptomyces spinoverrucosus. Lineage (GTDB taxonomy): Bacteria > Actinomycetota > Actinomycetes > Streptomycetales > Streptomycetaceae > Streptomyces > Streptomyces spinoverrucosus. The sequence goes on along the minus strand of NZ_BJND01000024.1, from coordinate 31,823 downwards.
CTCTTCTCCGGCGTCCTGCAGATCGTGCTGGGACTGGTGAAGCTGGGCCGGGTGTTCCAGGCGATCTCCCTCGCCGTCGTCCAGGGCATGCTCGCGGGCATCGGGCTGCCGCTGATGTTCAGCCAGCTGTATCCGATGTCCGACGCCAAGGCGCCCGGCACCCCGTTCGAGAACATCGCCGGTGTGCCCGGGCTGCTCGCGGGTGTCGCGGCCGACCCTCAGGCGATGATCGCGGCGGGCCTCGGCGTCGTCACCATCGTGCTCAGCTTCGTCTGGAAGAAGGCGCCGGGCCCGGTGAAGAAGATCCCGGCCGCGCTCGTCGCCGTGGGCATCGGCATCGCGGTCGCAGCGCTGCCCGGCGTGGACGTGAAGACCCTCCAGGTCGGCAATCTCGCGGACGCCGTCGACGTGCCGGGTCCGGGGCAGTTCGCGGGCCTCGCCGACGCCGGGATCATCACCGCGATCCTCACCTTCACGGTGATCGCGTCGGCGGAGAGCCTGTTCACCGCGGCGGCCGTGGACCGTATGCACACCGGCCCGCGCACCCGCTACAACACCGAGCTCATCGCCCAGGGCGCGGGCAACACGGTGGCCGGTATCCTCGGCGCGCTCCCTGTCACGGCGGTCGTCGCCCGCAGCTCGGCGAACGTCCAGGCGGGGGCCAGGACCCGCATCTCCCGCACCCTGCACGGCCTGTGGCTGCTCGCCTTCGCGCTGCTGCTGCCCCAGGTCCTCGCGCTGATCCCGATCTCGGTGCTCGCCGGGGTGCTGGTGCACAGCGGCTGGAAGCTGTTCGCGCCGGAGGAGTTCCCGAAGATGTGGCGGCAGGACCGGGGAGAGTTCGCGGTCATGGCGCTCACCACTCTCGTCATCACGGCCACCGCGCTGCTGGAGGGTGTCCTGATCGGCCTCGCGGCCGGGGTGGTGCTGGCCGCGCTGCGGATGTCCCAGGCGGTCGTACGGCAGCACATCGACGACGACACCGCCCGGGTCGTCATGGCGGGCAACGCCACCTTCCTGCGGCTGCCGCGCCTGATCGAGGCTCTGGAGCAGGCCGCCGCCGCGGGCAAGCCGCGCATCCGGCTCGACCTGCTCGGGGTCACCCACCTCGACCACGCCTGCCGCACCCAGATCGACGAGTTCGTGGCACAGCAGCGCGGGGCCGGGCTACGGGTGGAGCTGCTGATGCCGGATCTGACGGGGGCGGGGGCGAAGGTGCCCGAGGTGAAGGTCCCGGACCTCAGTGACCCCCAGCCTGCCCCCGGCCCCAGCGCCGAATGGTTCTACCTGGACACGCGTCCACCGCTCGGCGACGACTCACCCAGCCCCACGCCCCGTTGACGGATCAGGCCGCCCGTACCTCGTACGTCGCCACCCGCACCGACTCGTCGTCCAGGCACTGGCCGGACAGCAGGTCGAAGCGCTGCTTGAGCAGGGGCGAGGCGACGAACGGGCGGTCCTGGTGGGTGCCGATGAGGCCCCGGGAGAGGACCGCGGCGCCGGTGAAGGGGTCGCGGTTGTCGATGGCGTACAGCCGGCCCTTGCGGTCGCGGAAGACGGCGACCTGGTTGCCGTCCGGCAGCAGGGCCGCCACGCCGCGGCCGGGGAGCAGCAGGTGCAGGTCGCAGACCGTGAACCAGTCGTCGGTCAGCCGGAGTTGGACCTTGAGGTCGGTCGTCTCGGGTGCCAAGGTCATCGCTGGGCGGTTCCTTCCAGGACGTCTGCCGTGTCTTCGGCCGGTCGCATGCCGATCGACAGCAGCGGCAGGTCGGGCTTGATCTGGTCGCGTTCGGGGACGAAGCCGACGACCGGGTCGGGGGTGTCGGGCGCGTTCACGAAGGAGACGAAGCGGGCCAGCTTCTCGGGGTCGTTGATCGTCTCCGACCACTCGTCGCGGTAGTTGGCGACGTGCGCCGACATCAGCCGCTCCAGCTCCTCGCAGATGCCGAGCGAGTCGTGCACGACCACGTCCCGTACGTGGTCCAGGCCGCCGGGGATGCGTTCCAGCCAGGTCGACGTGCGCTCCAGGCGGTCCGCCGTGCGGATGTAGAACATCAGGAAGCGGTCGATCAGGCGGATCAGTTCGGCGTCCGACAGGTCCTGCGCCAGCAGGTCCGCGTGGCGGGGGGTGGCGCCGCCGTTGCCGGCGACGTACAGGTTCCAGCCGTTCGACGTGGCGATCACGCCGAAGTCCTTCGACTGGGCCTCCGCGCACTCCCGGGCGCAGCCGGAGACCGCCGACTTGAGTTTGTGCGGGGAGCGCAGGCCGCGGTAGCGCAGCTCCAGGTCGATCGCCATCCGGACCGAGTCCTGCACGCCGTACCGGCACCAGGTCTGGCCCACGCAGGACTTCACGGTGCGCAGGGACTTGCCGTAGGCGTGGCCGGACTCGAAACCGGCGTCCACCAGGCGTGCCCAGATCAGCGGCAGTTGCTCGACGCGGGCGCCGAACATGTCGATCCGCTGACCGCCGGTGATCTTCGTGTAGAGGCCGAAGTCACGGGCGATCTCGCCGATCACGATCAGTTTCTCCGGCGCGATCTCACCGCCGGGGATACGAGGGACGACGGAGTACGAGCCGTTCTTCTGGAGGTTGGCCAGGAAGTGGTCGTTGGTGTCCTGCAGGGACGCCTGCTCGCCGTCCAGGACGTAGCCGTTCGCGCCGATCGTCGGGGCGAGGGAGGCGATGATCGAGGCGACCGCCGGCTTGCAGACCTCGCAGCCGTCGCCGCCCCGGGCGCCCTCACGGCCGTAGCGGTCCAGGAGGTCCTGGTACGAGGTGATGCGCAGGGCCAGGACGATCTCGTACAGCTCCTCGCGGGTCTGGCCGAAGCAGCCGCACAGGCCCTTGTCGACCTCGACGCCGCTCGCCTCCAGCTCGGCGGTGACCAGCTGGCCGAGCACCTTGACGCAACTGCCGCACGTCGTACCGGCCTTGGTGCACTTCTTCACCTCGGGCACCGTGGTGCACTTGTGCTCGGTGACCGCCTCGCGGATCGTGCCCTTGCGGACGTTGTTGCAGGAGCAGATGATCGCGTCGTCCGGCAGCGCGGTCGGGCCGAGCTGGGCGGACTCCCCGGCGCCGGCGGGCAGCACCAGCGACTCGGGCGAGACCGGCGGGACGGAACCGGTGAAGGCCTTCAGCGTGCCGTACGCCTCCGCGTCGCCGACCAGGATGCCGCCGAGCAGCGTGCCGTCGCGGCCGATGACCAGCTTCTTGTACAGGCCGCTGCGGGAATCGGAGTAGACGACGTCCAGGCAGTCCTCGGCGGTGCCGTGCGCGTCACCGAAGGAGGCCACATCGACGCCGAGCAGCTTCAGCTTTGTCGACAAGTCGGCGCCGACGAACGAAGCCTCGTCGGCCGCGATCGTCGCCGCCGCTGTCTCGGCCTGCTCGTAGCCGGGGGCGACCAGGCCGTACACCCGGCCGTCCACCGCCTGCGCGCACTCGCCGATCGCGAACACGTGCGGGTCGGCGACCGTACGGCACTGCTCGTCGACGGTGATGCCGCCGCGCTCGCCGACCGTCAGACCGCAGTCCCGGGCCAGCTGGTCGCGGGGGCGGACACCGGCGGAGAACACCACCATGTCGGTGGCGAGTTCGGAGCCGTCGGACAGCTTCATGCCGCTGACGGCACCATCGGCGCCCGTCACGATCTCCTGCGTGCCCACGCCCGTGTGGACGCTCAGGCCCATGTCCTCGATGGTGCGCAGCAGCGCCGCGCCGCCGCCCTCGTCGACCTGCACCGGCATCAGACGGGGCGCGAACTCCACGATGTGCGTCTCGACGCCCAGGCCCTTCAGCGCACCGGCGGCCTCAAGACCCAGCAGACCACCGCCGACCACGGCACCGGTCGTGGCCTTCGTCTTGGCGTACTCCTCGATCGCGAGCAGGTCCTCGATCGTGCGGTAGACGAAGCAGCCGGTGGCGTCCTTGTTCGGGACCGGCGGCACGAACGGGTACGAGCCGGTGGCGAGGACGAGGACGTCGTACCCGAAGACCTGGCCGGACTCGGCGGTGACCTGCCGGGCCTCGCGGTCGACGGAGACCGCCGGGTCACCGACGTACAGCTCGATGCCGTGGTCCTTGATGAACTCCATGTCGGTCATCGACAGGTCCTCGGGCGTCTTGCCCGAGAAGTACGAGGTGAGCGCCACGCGGTCGTACGCCGGACGCGGCTCCTCGCACAGCACGACCACGCGGTGCGTGGCGGTCAGGCCGCGCTCGGCGAGTGCTTCGAGGAAGCGCTGGCCGACCATCCCGTGGCCGACGAGCACGATCGTGGGGGTGGCCCCCAGGGCGGCGGTCATTCAGGAGCCTCCATCGTTGGTGAGCAGGTGGAGCAGGGGGCCGTCGTCGGGGAGCGGCTCTGCTCCCTCCCAGGCGCGGGCGAGCGCGCCGACGGTGCCGAGTTCGCCGACGAGGACCCCGCCGACCAGGCGGTCGTCGCGGACGACGACCTTGCGGTACGTGCCCCGGGTGGCGTCGGCGAGCTGCACGACGTCGTCGCCGGGGCGGGGTTCCGTCTCGCCGAACGCGGCGAGGTCGAAGGGGGCCTGACCGGCGAGGGTGAGGCGGGTGAGGGCGCGGGTGCCGGTGTAGCGGGCGGTGGTGCTGCCGGCCAGCAGCTCGGCGAGGGTGTCGGCCTGGTCGAGCGCGGGGGTGGCGAGGCCGTAGAGGTTGCCGTCGTGCTGGGCGCAGTCGCCGATCGCGTAGATGTGCGGGTCGGAGGTGCGCAGCTGGTCGTCGACGAGGACGCCCTTGTGGACCGCGAGCCCGGCCGTCTCGGCGAGCTTCGCGCGGGGGCGGACGCCGCAGGCCAGGACCACGAGGTCGGCGTCGAGGGCGTATCCGTCGGCCATCTCGACCGAGCGGACCGCGCCGCCGACCACGCGCACGTCCCGCACCCGGCACTCGGTGTGCACCTCGACGCCCAGGTCGGTCAGGTGCCGCTTGACCAGCTTGGACGCGGCCGGGTCGAGCTGGCGCTCCATGAGCCGCTCGGACTGCTGGGCGAGCACGACCTGGGCGCCGCGCACGGCGAGCGCACGGGCGGCGGAGACTCCGAGGAGCCCGCCGCCGATGACGACGGCGCGCACGCCGGGGCGTACCGCCTTGGACAGGCCCAGGCAGTCGTCCATGGTGCGGAAGGCGTGGACGCCCTCGGGCAGCACATGGTCGGCAGTGAACAGTCCGCGCAGTGGCGGCAGCACCGGGTTGGAGCCGGTGGCCAGGACCAGCGTGTCGTATGCGATCTCCGAGCCGTCCGCGCAAGCCACGGTCCGCCCGGCACGGTCGATCCCGGTCACCCGGGCGCGGACCAGCTCCGCCGGGGCCGTCAGGCCCGGCAGGGAGATCACGTCCGGGTTGTAGCGGCCGGCCAGCACCTCGGCGAGCAGGACCCGGTTGTACGGGCGGTGCTCCTCCTCGCCGACGATCAGCGCGGGCGTGCCGAGCTCACCGAGCCGCCGGGCGAGCCGTACGCCCGCGAGGCCGGCGCCGATCACCACCACACGCGAATTCGAGGTCATGCATCGCAGCGTGCGGGCTGGGTGTTACCCGACCGCATCACAACTGTTTCCCGCGAGGAACGCTGCCCTCAGCGGGGGTGGGGGGTGGGTGTGAGGGTTGCGGGGGTGGGGCTTGGGATGCTGTGAGGAGTCATTGCCGTGAACGCGTCAGTCGGCCCCGACCGCGAGCAGCTCGACCACCCCCGTGGTGTCCTCGTCCCCGTGCCCCGCGGCGAGGCGGCGCTCCATCAGGTTCATGAACGGTGTGAGCAGCTCCGTGCTGACGCCCTGTTCCTCGGCGGTGCGCAGCAGGGTGGCGCTGCCGGCCACCTGCATGGCGAGGTTGGAGACGACGTCCTTGGTGTAGTCGCCGGATTCCAGCTTGCCGGCGGTCTCCAGTGCGGCCGGGGCCATCGCGGTCAGCCAGGACACCAGCAGCGGCGCGAACTCCGTGGGCGCGATGTCCTCCCCGCGGATCAGCGCGAATGCGTGCGTCATGCCCGCGAACATGCCGTACATCCCGCTGAGCAGGGCCACGTCGTGCAGCGCGGCGTGGCCGGGGTCCGTGCCGACGTAGCGGGTGCCGGCCGGGACGGCGAGGGTGGCGCGGTGCTCCTCGAACAGCTCGGCCGAGCCGCTGTACAGCACATACGCCCCGGACGCCGGGTCGCCGATCATCGGCGGTACGGCCATGATCCCCGCGTCCAGGAAGCGGGCACCCCGTTCCCCGGCCCAGGCGGCACGGGCGCGGCCCTGGCCCGGCGTGCCGGTGGTGAGGTCGACCAGGTCACGGCCGGCCAGATCGGCGTCGGACAGGGCCTCGCCGACCGACGCGTCGTCCAGCAGGCAGGCGATCACCAGCCGGTTGGCGGCCACCGCCTCGGCCACGCTCCCGGCGACGACGGCACCCTCGGCGGCGAGGGGCTCGGCGCGGGCGCGGCTGCGGTTCCAGACGGTGACGGGGTGGCCGGCGGCGAGCCAGGCGCGGGCGAGGGCGGTGCCCATGGCGCCGGTGCCGAGGAGGGTGAGCGGGGTCGGGGAAGAGGCGTTGTCAGTCATGGCGATTAGCCTCGTAGAGGGTGAACGGCCTGCTCAAGTACGTACATACGTGTGGGTGGTTACCCCTGGGGAAGCGTGCAGGCAGCGGGAAGGCAGGGTGGCTGGGCATGACGGTGGGACGACGGGCGGGGTCGTACGTCTGCGGGGTCGACGCGGCGATGGACGTGATCGGCGGGAAGTGGAAGGTGCTGATCCTCTGGGCGCTGCATATGCGGCCGCACCGCTTCGGCGAGCTGCGCCGGGAGCTGCCCGGGGTGACGGAGAAGGTGCTCGCGGCGCAGCTGCGGGAGCTGGAGGCGGACGGGATCGTGCACCGGGAGGTGTACGAGGAGGTGCCGCCACGGGTGGAGTACTCACTGACGCCGCGCGGGGAGACCCTGAACGAGGCGCTGGAGCCGCTGGGCGCATGGGGGAAGGCCAACGTCCTGGCGGAGCCCGTACCGGCAGAGCCCATCGGCTGAGTCATGCGCTCCCCGTCAGATGGGCGAACACGACGACGTTGCCCTGGTAGCCGGTGCTGCGTGAGTAGCCGCCGCCGCAGGTGATCACCCGTAGCTCGGGGCGGGCCGCCGCGCCGTAGACCTTCTTGTCGGGGAAGTTCTTGGTGTCGTACAGCTCGATCGCGTCCACCTGGAACCGGGCCACGCTGCCGTCCCGGCGGTCCACCTCGATGGTGCTGCCCTTTTTCAGGGCGCCGAGGTGGTAGAAGACGGCGGGGCCGTCGGCGTTGTCGACGTGTCCGGCGACGATGGCGGTGCCGGTCTCGCCGGGGGTGGTGCCCGCCTCGTACCAGCCGGCGAGGTTCTTCTGCTCGGCGGGCGGCACGTCGAGGCTGCCGGTGCGGGTCAGGCCGAGGCCCATCAGGGGGGCGTTCACACCGATCGCGGGGATGCGGATGCGGTCCGGCGGGGACGGCGGCAGCCCGGGCGCCACCGACTGCCGCAGGCCCAGTCCGGCGTGCGCTTCGGCGGCCGACGGCTGCGGCGGGGCGGGTGCGTCGGGCCCGCTGGTCAGCAGCCACACGCCGGTGCACAGGGCGATGACGGTGACGCCGGCTATCGCGGCATCACCCGTGGTGCCGAACCTGCCCATGTCAGCCTCCCAGCCACGACCGCTCGGCCCGTACCCCCTCCGGGCCGCGAGGGGCGTCGGACCCGGAGGGGGCGGGGACTTGCGGTACCGGCGGACGGACAGCGGAGGGTGTCCGTCAGATCCCGTCGCCTCTCGCCCGGCGATGCAGGAGCCAGGTACCGCCCGCGGCGGCGACGGCGAGAGCCGCCACGCCGGCCGCGGTCTTCACGGGGTCGGGGCCCAGAGCGCCGCCGACCCCCGTATTCACACTTCCTCTGGGGTGCACATAGCCCCGTGCCGACTCCAGGACGACCACCAGGTCGCCGTGCACCTGCGGGCCGCCGCCGGAGCACTTCGCGACGATCTCGTACGTCCCCGGCTGCGCGCTCGGCGGGACCCGGAACCGCCCGATCACGTCCCCCTCGTGCGCGCTGGGCGCGAGCGTGAAGCGCCCGGCCCCCACCGCCGTGGCGTCACCCTCCGCCGTACCGCCGTCCCCGCAGGCGGCGGTGTTCACGGTCACGTCGCCGCCCGGCATCGCGGTGGACGGGAACACCTCCAGGCGTCCGCCGTCCGCGCCGTACACCGGCACGGCGAGCGACCCCGCGGTGGCGACGGCGAGACCGGGACCGATCAGCAGACGGGCGGTACGTCGCATCGATGCTCCTCACGAGCTCTCCGGCAGGCCACGGCCCGCGACACCCCCATGTGCCGCCGTCGGTCGCGCCCCAGCACTTCGAGGTAAAGCGCACGACGACGAGCCCGCTCCCTGAAGGAGCGTCAGATCCCGGGTGAACGGGCGTCCCGAGGCACCCCGACCCCTCGCCCCCGACCCCGTTTCCGCAGGTCACGGCCGTACGAGCGCCGCCGCGGGCAAAAGAATCCGAAGGGCGCCCGGCGAAGGTGTGAACGGGTGACCGCACAAGGAAAGGCCGGCCGCCTCGCAGACGCCGTCGAAGACGCCCGGGAGACGACCGGCCGCACCCGCGGACGGAACCCGGCTCAGCCCACGTTCACCGCACTCCAGGCCGCCCCCACGGCCGCGTACTCCGCACTGCCCTCGCCGTACAGATCCCGCGCCGCGTTCAGCGTCGCGGTCCGCGCCCCCGCGTAATCCGTCGACGACGTCATGTACACGGTCAGTGCCCGGTACCAGATCGCGCCCAGCTTGTCCCGGCCGATCCCCGTCACCGTCGAGCCGTCGCAGGTGGGGGAGTCGTGGACCACGCCGTTGATGGTCTTCCTGCCGCTGCCCTCGGCCAGCAGATACGCGAAGTGGTTGCCGATGCCGGAGGAGTAGTGGACGTCCAGGGTGCCCGCGGTGGCGCTCCAGCAGTCCGCCGAGAGGCCGTCGCGCGACGGGCGGTCCATGTACCGCAGCGCGTCCTGCCCGAAGCCCGCCCGGACGATCTTCTCGCCGATCAGCCAGTCGCCCTTGTCGGAGGCGTTGCCCGCGTGGAACTCCACCAGCGTGCCGAAAATGTCGGACGTGGCCTCGTTCAGCCCGCCGGACTCGCCCGAGTACGTCAGCGCGGCCGTCTTGGAGGTCACGCCGTGGGCCATCTCGTGGCCGGTGACGTCGAGGGACACCAGCGGCCCGAGGTTCGTGCCGTCACCGTCGCCGTACGTCATGCAGAAGCAGGTGTCGTCCCAGAAGGCGTTGTTGTACCGGGTGCCGTAGTGCACGCGGCTGTACGAGCCCTTGCCGTCGCCCGCGATGCCGTTGCGCCCGTGGGCGTCGCGGAAGTAGTCCCAGGTGACGTCGGACCCGTACTGCGCGTCCACCGCCGCCGTCGCCCGGTCCGTGGTCGTGCCGTCGCCCCAGTGGTTGTCCGCGTCCGTGAAGACGGTCGAGGGCGCGCGCACGACACAGACGGTGCCGAGGAAACACAGATCGGACCGGTTCGCGGCGTCCCCGGTGTACGTGCCGCCGCGCGTCGGGTCCTTCAGCTCGTACGACGATCCCGTGGCCGTCGTCTCCAACGGCACCGTCCCGCTGTACAGCGACCGCCCGTCGCCCGACGCCGAGTGCAGCGTGTCCCAGGCGTCGATCTGGGCGCCGGTGCGGGCGTCCGTCAGCACCGTGCGGGCGACCGGGTTGCCCTGCGCGTCCAGCGCCGTCGCGTTGGTCCGCCACGCCAGCTTCGGCGTGCCGTGCAGGGCGTCGACGACCAGCTCCGGCTTGGCCGTCAGCCGCTTCAGCGCCTCGCCGAGGTGCGTGGCTCGCAGGGCGCCCGCTGCGCGGTCGGCGGCCTTCGGGGCTGACAGCAGGGGCGTGACGGTCGGCAGGGCGAGGGTGCCGCGGGTCGCCCGGTCGGCGCCTTGGAAGGTGCCGTCCGGTGCCAGGTGGACGACGAAGTCGCCGCCGAGGACGGGGAGTTGGCGGTAGGTGCGGTCGTAGCGGACGTGCTGGGTGCCGTCCTGGTCGACGATCACGTCCCGGACCTTGGTGTCCTGGGCGGCGGTGAGGCCCAGGGCGGCGGCCTGCTGCGCGAGTGCCACGGCCGCGTTCTCGATCGCCTGGGCCCGGGTGGGCCGGTCGGCCGCGCCGGCGGTGGTGGGGGAGAGGGCGGCGGCCAGCAGGGCGGCGGTTGCGGCGGTGACGGCGAGACGGGAAGCTCGCGCGTGCCGTATTCGACTCATCGGTCTCCTCGGGAAGGCGCCTGAGTGGGGGGTGGCGCGGATGTTCACCGAGGTTTACGCGATCATGACATGTCATGTCCATAGAGCATGTGGTGAGGGAGTGTGAGAGGTGAGAATCGTTTCTGTGACCCTCCCGTTCTTCGTCTACGGCACGCTCCGTCCCGGGGAGCCCAACCACGACGCGTTCCTGCGCGGCCGTACCCGGGCCGAGGAACGCGGGCGGCTCACTGGTGCCGTGCTCTACGACGGGCCCGGCTACCCGTACGCCGTGGAGGAACCCGGTGGCGTGGTGACCGGCGACCTGATCACGCCCCTGCCGGACGCCTACGACGAACTCCTCTCCGCTCTCGACCGGTTGGAGGAGTACGCCCCCGGAAACGCCCGCAACCTCTACGAGCGCGTCAGCCGCGAGGTCGTCCGGGACGCCGACGGAGCGACGCTGCGGGCGTGGGTGTACGTGGCCGCGCCCGCCGTCGCCGCCCGGCTGCGGGCGCGGGGCAGGCGCATCGGGGGCGGGGACTGGCGGGCGCGGGGATGAGTCCGGCGGTGCTTAGGCCTCCACCGCCTCCACCGCTTCCACCCGCACCGCACACGCCTTGAACTCCGGCATCCGGGAGGTCGGGTCGAGCGCCGGGTTGGTGAGGGTGTTGGCGCGGCCCTCGCCCGGCCAGTGGAACGGCATGAAGACGGTGTCCGGGCGGATGGACGTGGTGATCCGGGCCGGCGCCACGGCACGGCCCCGCCGGGACACGACGGCCACCGGGTCGCCCTCGGCCGCACCGAGCCGCTCCGCCAGCCGCGGGTGCAGCTCCACGAAGGGACCGGGCGCGGCGGCGTTCAACTCGTCGACGCGGCGGGTCTGCGCGCCGGACTGGTACTGGGCCACGACCCGACCGGTGGTCAGCAGCACCGGGTACTCGGCGTCGGGTTCCTCGGCGACGGCCCGGTGCAAGACGGGTACGAAGCGGGCACGACCGTCATCGGTGGCGAAACGGTCGAGGAAGAGGCGGGGGGTGCCGGGGTGGACGCTGGGGGTGCCGTCGTCATGGGGCGGGTTGTGGGGTACGTCGAGTGCGGCTTCCTCGGTGCCCGCGCCCACCGCGCCCGCCGCCTCCTCGCTCGGCGTCGGGCACGGCCAGAACACCCCGTTCTCCTCCGCCAGTCGCCGATAGGTGATCCCGGAGTAGTCCGCGGGCCCGCCCGCGCTCGCCCGGCGCAGTTCCTCGAAGACCTCCTCGGGGTCGGTCGGGAAGCCCTTCTCCACGCCGAGCCGGGCGGCCAGTTCGTGCATGACCTCCAGGTCGCTGCGGACGCCCTCGGGCGGGGTGATCGCCTGCCGCCGCAGCAGCACCCGGCCCTCCAGATTGGTCGTCGTGCCGGTCTCCTCCGCCCACTGCGTCACCGGCAGCACGACGTCCGCGAGTGCCGCCGTCTCCGACAGCACCACATCGCACACGGCCAGGAAGTCGAGGGACTTGATGCGCTCCTCCACGTGCGCGGCGCGCGGCGCCGACACCACCGGGTTGGAGCCCATCAGCAGCAGCGACTTGATGTCCGTACCCAGCGCGTCCAGCAGCTCGTACGCACTGCGCCCGGGCCCCGGCAGGCTGTCCGGGTCGACGCCCCACACCTCGGCCACATGCCGCCGCGCCGCCGGGTCGTTCAGCTTGCGATAGCCGGGCAGCTGGTCGGCCTTCTGACCGTGTTCGCGTCCGCCCTGCCCGTTGCCCTGCCCGGTCAGACAGCCGTACCCGGACAGCGGCCGCCCCGCCCGTCCCGTCGCCAGGCACAGGTTGATCCACGCGCCCACCGTGTCCGTGCCCTTGGACTGCTGCTCCGGCCCGCGCGCGGTGAGCACCATCGCGGCCTCCGGCTCACAGAACAGCCGTAGCGCCTCTCGCAGTTGGGGAACGGACACGCCCGTGATCCGCTCCACGTACTCCGGCCAGTGCGCCATCGCCGCAGCGCGCGCGTCCTCCCAGCCGGTGGTCCGCTCCCGGATGTACTCCTCGTCGGCGCGCCCCTCGGCGACGACCAGATGCAGCAGCCCCAGCGCGAGCGCGAGGTCGGTCCCGGGCCGGGGCGCGAGGTGCAGGTCGGCCTGCTCGGCGGTCCGGGTGCGGCGCGGGTCGATGACGATCAGCGTGCCGCCGTTGTCCTTCAGCTCGGTCAGATACCGCAGCGCGGGCGGCATGGTCTCCGCGAGGTTCGACCCGACCAGGATCACGCACCCCGTCTTCGGGATGTCCTCCAGCGGGAAGGGCAGCCCCCGGTCCAGCCCGAAGGCCTTGATCCCGGCCGCCGCGGCGGACGACATGCAGAACCGCCCGTTGTAGTCGATCTGGGAGGTGCCCAGCACGACCCGCGCGAACTTGCCGAGCGTGTACGCCTTCTCGTTCGTCAGCCCGCCCCCGCCGAACACACCCAGCGCGTCCGGCCCGTGCGCCGACCGGATCGAGGACAGCCCCTCGGCGATCCGGTCCAGGGCCTCGTCCCAGGTCGCGGGCACCAGGACGCCCCCCTCGCGCACCAGCGGCGAGGTCAGGCGGACGCTCGATGCGAGGACCGCCGGCGCCGTACGGCCCTTGCCGCACAGCGCGCCCCGGTTCACGGGAAAGTCCGCGCGCTCGGTGACCTCGACCGTCCCGTCCGGGGCGGGCGTGAGATTCATCCCGCACTGCAGGGCGCAGTACGGGCAGTGCGTGGGCGTCGCGGAGGTTTCCATGCATTTCAGCGTGCGTCGGCCGTGTTACGTACCGGGACGGCTCTTTGTTACACGGACGCGACGGTGATCTCCCCGCCCGGTCCGAGTCACCGTGAGGCACCCGTCCCGGATCATCGGTTCCGTCACCTTTCCCCGTCCGCCGCCAGCGCCCGCTCCACGCCCGGCTCCCGAGGCCCGAGGAACCGCGGATCCGGCTTGAAGACGGCGTCCAGCGCGCCCTTCCCCGCCGCGAGGATCTCCCGGACACCCCCGTAGTACCAGGTCGCGTCGTGCCGCTCGTCCACTCCGACGCCGTACGACGTGACCCCCGCCGCCTCGCACAGCGCGACCGCGCGCCGGATGTGGAAGCCCTGGCTGATCAGCACGGCCTCGTCGACCCCGAAGATCTTCCGGGCCCGCACACAGGAGTCCCAGGTGTCGAAGCCCGCGTAGTCGCTGACGATCCGGGCGTCCGGGACGCCGTGCCGGGTGAGATAGGACCGCATGGCGTCCGGCTCGTCGTAGTCCTCCCGGCTGTTGTCGCCGGTGACCAGCACCACCTTCACCCGCCCCGCGCGATACAGCTCGGCCGCCGCGTCGAGCCGGTGGGCGAGGTACGGCGACGGCTCGCCGTTCCACAGACCCGCGCCGAAGACCACCGCGACGTCGGTACGGGGTGCGTCGGCGGTCGTGTGCAACCGGTCGTCCGTGCTGACGTACATCCACGTCGACGGCAGCAGCGCGAGCACGCACCCCGCGAGCAGCGCCTGCACCATCCGCCGCTGCCCGGTCCGGGTACGCGGCAGACGCGGTCGGCGGATCTTCATGAAGACGCCCTCCCGATCGGCTCCGACACGTCGGCGACACATCGGCTTCGACACAAAGAAACGCCCCGCAAGGTCCCCCGGTTCCGTGACCGCCCTCACATCGGCAACCGAAACCCCAGGTCACCCCACCTCACACACCCCCTGCACCGCACGGTGAACCTGATGAAAACACCCGTGACGCCCGCGCAACGGGTCGGCAACGTCGTCGCGCAACGATCGGTTCATGACGGCGTTGCTCCCGCTTCACGGACAGTCCGACCACCGCCCCGGCTCACCGGCGCTGGTCCTGGTGGCCCATGGCAGCCGCGACCCGCGCACCCTCGCCACGGTCCACACCCTCCTCGACCGGATCCGCGAGCTGCGCCCGGGCCTGCGCGTGCACCTCGGCCACATCGAGCTGAACGAGCCCCTGCTGCCCGACACCCTCGCCGCCCTCGGCGACGACGCGGCGATCCTCGTACCGCTCCTGCTCAGCCGCGGCTACCACATCAAGCAGGACATCCCCGAGATGGCCGCCGCGGCCTGGGCCCCCACCCGTGTGGCCGCCCCCCTGGGCCCGCACCCTCTTCTGGTGGAGACCCTGTACACCCGGCTGGTCGAGGCCGGCTGGCGCAGGCCCACCACCGAGTCCGAACGCCGCTCGACCGCCGTCATCCTCGCGGCAGCGGGCTCCCGAGACCCCGACGCGTCGATCGACACGGGCCACACGGCGACCCTCCTCGCCACCCGCCTGGGCGTCCCGGTCCTCCCCGCCTACGCCTCGGCGGCAACCCCGACGGTCCCGGAGGCGGTACGGGCCCTCCGGGCCGAGGGCCGCGACAACATAGCCGTGGCCTCGTATTTCACGGCCCCGGGAAGATTCGCCACGGAGTGCGCGGAGGCGGCCCCGGGCATAGCAGCGGCCCCACTGGGAGCCCACCCCCTGATGGCCCGCCTGATCCTGACGCGCTACGAGGAGGCAAGGTCAACAAGCCCGACGGAGCGCTTGGAACTGGCGTCGGCCTGATGTCCTCAGGGGCGCGGGGAACTGCGCGACCAGCCCCCACAAACCCGCACCCGCCCCACAACATGACCCGGCAGACGCATACGCGAGACCCACCTCCTCCCCTTACTGTCGAGACATGGAAGGCGCACCCCCCCAGCACGAGAACCACATCCCACCCCCCGGCTACGACCCGACGTCAGTCGAACGCTGGGCCACCGAAAAAGACAAACGCCCCGGCCGCACCGCCTTCCAACGCGACCGAGCCCGCATCCTCCACTCCGCCGCCCTGAGAAGACTCGCCGGCAAAACCCAGGTGGTCACCCCCGGAGGGACCGGCGCGGCCTGGGACCCCAGCCCCCGCACCCGCCTCACCCACTCCCTCGAATGCGCCCAGGTCGGCCGCGAACTCGGCGCAGCCCTCGGCTGCGACCCCGACCTGGTCGAAGCCGCCTGTCTCTCGCACGACCTCGGCCACCCACCCTTCGGCCACAACGGCGAACAGGCCCTCAACGAATTCGCCGAGGACTGCGGCGGCTTCGAGGGCAACGCCCAGTCCCTGCGCCTCCTCACCCGCATCGAGCCCAAACGCTTCACCCCCGAGGGCTCCGTCGGCCTCAACCTCACCCGCGCCGCCCTCGACGCCGCCACCAAGTACCCCTGGCCACGCGGCGCCCACCCCACCGACCCGGCCTCCCCGAAGTTCGGTGTGTACGAGGACGACCGCCCGGTGTTCGACTGGGCCCGCAAGGACGCCCCGGGCACCCGGATCTGCTTCGAGGCCCAGGTCATGGACTGGTCGGACGACGTGGCGTACTCGGTGCACGACGTCGAGGACGGCCTGCACGCCGGCCACATCGACCCCAACTGCCTGCACGCGAAGCCGGAACGGCAGGCGGTGTTCGAGGTCGCCATCGGCCGGTACGTCCCCGCCGACACCGACCCCGCCGAACTCGCCGCCGCCCTCGACCGGCTGCTGGACGAGGAGTGGTGGCCGCACGGCTACGACGGCACGGCGGTCGCCCAGGCCCGCCTCAAGGACGCCACCAGCCAGCTCATCGGCCGCTTCTGCCTGGCCGCCGAGGGCGCGACGAGGGAGGCGTACGGCGGCGGCCGGCTCACCAGATACGGCGCCGAACTGGTCGTACCGCGCGAGACCCGCATGGAGTGCGCGGTGCTGAAGGCGGTCGCCGACCGGTACGTCATGCAGCGCGCCGAACAGGCCCGGCTCCGCGCCGACCAGCGGGTGGTCGTCGCGGAACTGGCCGAGGCGCTCACCGCCCGCGCCCCGGACGGACTTGATCCGCAGTTCCGCGCGCTGTTCGACCGGGCCCCCGACGACCGGGCCCGCAAACGGGTGATCGTCGACCAGATCGCGTCGCTCACGGATGCCTCGGCACGGTCGCTTCACGTGAGGCTGACAGGGCACCTGTGAGACTGGCGCGACGCGAGTGACCTCATAACGGTCCGAAGGTGACCCTGCGTGGCCTGATCGGGGCACTCCCTCTTCCCGCATCACGCTCCGTGCGGGACGCTCGCATATGGCGGGACGTTGAACTCGCACCGGGCGGCACGTTTACGAGGAGGCATCAAGTGGTCGACGCGGATCAGACGTTCGTCATCGTCGGAGGAGGGCTCGCCGGCGCGAAGGCGGCCGAGACGCTGCGGGCGGAGGGCTTCAGCGGCCGGGTGATACTGATCTGCGACGAACGCGACCACCCGTACGAGCGCCCGCCCCTGTCCAAAGGCTACCTGCTCGGCAAGGAGGAGCGCGACAGCGTCTTCGTGCACGAACCCGCCTGGTACGCGCAGAACGACATCGAGCTGCACCTCGGCCAGACCGTCGACGCGATCGACCGTACGGCGAAGACGGTCCGTTTCGGCGAGGACGGCACCGTCGTCCGCTACGACAAGCTGCTGCTGGCCACCGGTGCCGAGCCCCGCCGCCTGGACATCCCCGGCACCGACCTGGCCGGCGTGCACCACCTGCGCCGCCTCGCGCACGCCGAGCGCCTCAAGGGCGTCCTGGCCTCGCTCGGCCGGGACAACGGGCACATCGTGATCGCCGGGGCGGGCTGGATCGGCCTGGAGGTCGCGGCGGCGGCCCGGGAGTACGGCGCGGAGGTCACCGTCGTCGAGCCGGAGCCGACCCCGCTGCACGGCGTGCTCGGCCCCGAGCTGGGCGCCCTCTTCGCCGAGCTGCACCGCGAGCACGGGGTCCGCTTCCGCTTCGGGGTCCGGCTGACGGAGATCGTCGGCCAGGACGGCGTGGTGCTGGCCGCCCGCACCGACGACGGCGAGGAGCACCCCGCCCACGACGTCCTCGCCGCGATCGGCGCCGCGCCCCGGGTGGCGCTCGCGGAGGCGGCGGGCCTGGAGATGGCGGACCGGGCGTACGGCGGCGGCGTCGCGGTCGACGAGCATCTGCGCACCTCCGACCCCGACATCTACGCCGCAGGTGACGTGGCCGCCTTCCCGCACGCCCTCTTCGACACCCGCCTCCGCGTCGAACACTGGGCGAACGCGCTGAACGGCGGCCCGGCGGCGGCGAAGGCCATGCTCGGGCAGCAGGTGACGTACGACCGCGTGCCCTACTTCTTCTCCGACCAGTACGACCTGGGGATGGAGTACTCGGGGTGGGCGCCGCCCGGGTCGTACGACCAGGTGGTGATCCGCGGGGACGCCGGGAAGCGGGAGTTCATCGCGTTCTGGCTGAGGGAGGGCCGGGTGCTGGCCGGGATGAACGTGAACGTGTGGGATGTCACAGAGCCGATCCAGAACCTGATCCGCTCCCAGGCCCAGGTGGACTCGGAGGCCCTGGCGGACCCGCACGTACCGCTCGCCGACCTCATCCCTTAGTCGCCGGGACTGTCGGCGCGCCCCCGTAGAATCACCTCGTGGCAGGACGGATCAACGACGAGGACGTGAAGGCGGTACGGGACGCGGTCCCGATCGACGCCGTGGTGTCCGAGTACCTCCAGCTGCGGGGCGCGGGCGGCGGCAACCTCAAGGGGCTGTGCCCGTTCCACGACGAGAAGTCGCCGTCCTTCCAGGTCAGCCCGAGCAAGGGGCTCTTCCACTGCTTCGGCTGCCAGGAGGGCGGCGACACCATCACGTTTGTGATGAAGGTCGACCACCTCTCCTTCTCGGAGGCGGTCGAGCGCCTCGCCGCCCAGGCCGGCATCACCCTGCGCTACGAGGAGGGCGGCTACAACCCCGCCCACCAGCGCGGCGAACGGATCCGCCTGGTCGAGGCCCACAAGATCGCCGCCGAGTGGTACGCCGAGCAGCTCGCCACCAGCTCCGAGGCGGAGACCGGCCGGGTCTTCCTGGCCGAGCGCGGCTTCGACCAGTCGGCGGCCGTCCACTTCGGCGTCGGCTACAGCCCGCAGGGGTGGGACCACCTCACGCGCTACCTCCGCGGCAAGGGCTTCACCGACAAGGAGCTGCTCCTGTCCGGCCTCGTCCAGGAGGGCCGCCGCGGACCCATCGACCGCTTCCGGGGCCGCCTGATGTGGCCGATCCGGGACATCGGCGGAGAGGTCGTCGGCTTCGGCGCCCGCAAGCTCTACGAGGCGGACAACGGCCCCAAGTACCTCAACACCCCCGACACGGCGATCTACAAGAAGTCGCAGGTCCTGTACGGCATCGACCTGGCGAAGCAGCACATCGCCAAGACCAGCCGGGCCGTCGTCGTCGAGGGCTACACGGACGTCATGGCCTGCCACCTGGCCGGAGTCACCACCGCGATCGCCACCTGCGGTACGGCCTTCGGCAGCGACCACATCAAGATCCTCCGCCGGCTGCTGATGGACAACGGCAGCGCACGAGTCATCTTCACCTTCGACGGCGACGCGGCCGGCCAGAAGGCGGCGCTGCGGGCCTTCGAGGACGACCAGAAGTTCGCCGCCGAGACCTACATCGCGGTCGCGCCGGACGGCATGGACCCCTGCGACCTGCGCCTGATGAAGGGCGACGAGGCGGTCGTCGACCTGGTCGAACCCCGCACCCCGCTCTTCGAGTTCGCCCTCCGCCAGATCGTCGGCCGCTACGACCTGGACACTCCCGCCGGGCGCGCGGCCGCGCTGGACGAGGCGGCCCCGGTGGTCGCCCGCATCAAGAACAGCGGCGCCCAGCACGAGGTCGCCGTCCAGCTCGCCGGCATGCTCGGCATCCTGGACACGCAGTTCGTGGTCAAGCGGGTCGCACAGCTGGCCCGTTGGGCGCGCGACCGGGGCGGCAAGGGCCCGGCGCCGACGCGACCGCAGCAGTCGTACGACGCCCCCGCCGCGCCCGTCCACTCCGGCCCGGCGCTGAACCTCCGCAACCCCGTCTACGCAACCGAACGCGAACTGCTCAAACTCGCCCTCCAGCGCCCGGAGTTGGTCTCCCCGGCGTTCGACGCCTACGGGGTCGACGAGTTCACGGCCCCGCCCTACGCCGCCGTACGCCAGGCCGTCCTGGACGCGGGCGGCGCGGAATACGGCGTACAGGATCCGCAGGAGTACCTGATCAGGGTCCGCGAGGCGGCCCCGGACGACACGGTCCGCGCGATGGTCACGGAACTGGCGGTGGAAGCGATCATGCGCCGGACCGTCGACGAGGCGTACGCGGGCGAGCAACTGGTCTGGGTCCGCCGCCGCGCCGTCGACCGCCGCATCCAGGACATCCAGAGCACCCTGACCCGCCTGGGCACGAACGGCGACCCGGCTCAACTGACGTCGGTGCAGAACGAGTTGTGGGTCCTCCAGCAGTACGGCCAGGCGTTGCGGGAGCGGGGTGCGGCCGCCCTCTGACGGCGTCGCGCCGCATGCATGCCGTTGTCACCGTGCCTTCGCCTGCACGAGTGGACAAGATCACGAGAGTCGGATTTCATAACGCGGCCTGAGAGTTGCCTGTGAAGGTCGGACAGGCGGTCGTAATCCGTTCACTCGGTACATGGGGAGACAGATGGTGAGTGTCAGACAGAGAGCCGTGCCCATGTGGCGCGGCTTGATGGCCACACTGATAGCACTGCTGATGGTCTTGGGGGCCGAGTCGCATCCCGCGGCGGCGGCCGTCGAGGACGAACCGCCGTTCGACAGAGCGGACGTCGTGGAGGCGTGGAAGTACGGCGGCCCGGGCGTGAAGGAGGCCGCCGCGGCCGCTCTGCTGGGGTCCGACGCGGACATCCAGACCTTCATGGTCCAGGACCTGCCGAACCTCTGGGAAGACGATCTGCGGGTGCAGGCCGCCCAGTTGATGGCGTTGGGCGGGCCCGGCGTGCGGGCGGCCGGCAGCACCGCGATGAGCGGGGGCGCCACGGAGCTGAAGGCGTTCCTGACCGACGGCTTCGTGCCCGCCTACGAGGAAGACCTGCGGGTGGAGGTGGCCACGGTGATGGCCACCGGGGGCCCGGGTGTGAAAGCGGCGGCCGGCGCGGCGCTGGACGGTACGGCGGACGACTGGGAGGCGTTCCTCCAGGACGGCCAGTACGCGGCTCGTGCGGACGACAACCGGGTGCAGGTCGCCCGCCTGCTGTCCACCGGCGGTACGAACGTGAAACTGCTCGCCGGTCAGGCGCTTGACGGCACGGACGAGGACGTCGAGGAGTTCCTGGACCATGGCTGGGAGATCGCGGCCGCCCGGGACCAGGAGACGCTGACGGTGGCTCAGCTGGCGGAGCTGGCCGACACGGCGCAGAAGCGGGCCGCCGCGCTGACGGAGAAGGCGAAGGAAGAGGCGGCCAAGGCCGAGGCGGCGACGCAGGCGGCCAAGGAGGCGGCGCTGGTCGCGGCGCAGGAAGCGCAGGAGGCCAAGGAGTCGGCGGGCAGGGCCGCGGCCGCGGCCTCCCGTGCGGCGGCGGCAGCCGACCGCGCGGCCCAGGCCGCCCGTACGGCCGTGGCGGCGGCCGCGGCGGCGAACGAGACGGCGCGGGTGGCGGCGACGGCCGCGGCTCAGGCGGCCTATGCCGCGAGCCAGGCCGGCGGTGCCGCCTCGGTGGCCCGGTCGGCGGCCGCGGCCGCCGCGGGTGACGCGGCTCAGGCATCGCAGGCCAGGCAGGCCGCGCAGAAGGCACGAGACGCGGCCAAGGGCGCCAAGAAGGCGGCGGCAGCCGCCGACCAGGCGGGTATCGCGGCCGACAACGCGGCGAAGGCGGCCGGAGCCGCGGCGAGCGCGGGTCTGAACGCCGCCGCGGCGGCCGCAGCAGCCGCGGACGCCGACCGGTGGGCCGGTGAGGCCGGTTCGCAGAGCACGAAGGCCGCCGAGGCGGCGGCGCGGGCCAAGCGGCTGGCGGACCAGGCGACCCGAGCGGCCGCCAGCGCCCGGACCAACGCCACCCAGGCCGCGACCGCGGCCCGGCAGTCCCGGGACGCGGCCAACGACGCGGCAGCGCACGCCGAGGCCGCCGCCACGGCGGCCGACAAGGCCGCCGACGAGGCGGGCAAGGCCGTCGACGCCGCCGCGGCGGCCACCGCCGCGGCCAACGCGGCGACCGAGTCGGCGAACAACGCCATGTCGGCGGCCGAGCAGGCGTCGACCGTGATCGACCTGGCCCGCAAGGCCGACGCGGAACGGCTGGCCCAGCAGCAGGAGGAGGCCGTCCTCGCGGCCGAAGAGGCCAACGCCGTCTACGAGAAGAAGCGGGCCGAGGAGAAGTACGAGATCGGCCGGCTGCAGGAGCTGGACGCCCAGACCAGGACACTGGTCGCGGAGGCCGCGGCGGCGTCGGACCCGGCGGTCACCACGGCCAAGGGCCGACAGGCGGCCCTGAACATGCTGGGCGGCGGCACCTGGGTGAGCGATGCCGCGGAGACCGCTCTGACCGGCGGTGACGCGGAGGTCGCCGAGTTCGTGCGCACCAGGCTGGCGGTGGCCCTCGAACAGGACGACCGGGCCAGCGTGGCGCACATCGCCGCGACCACCGAGATTCCCGCGCAGCAGCAGGCCGCCCTGGACGTGCTGGACAAGCCGATCGACCAGGTGCGGGAGTTCCTGCGCACCCGCGCCTACCCGGGCAAGGAGGACGACGACCGGGTCGCCGTGTCCAAGATCTCGGCCGAGGGCGGCCCCGGTGTGAAGGCCGCCGCCAGCGAGGCGCTGGACGGTACCGCGGCCGACGTTGCGGAGTTCCTGGAGGTCGGGCAGTACAAGGCCCGCGAGGACGACGACCGCGTGGCGGTCACCCAGGCCCTCGCCAGCGGCGGTCCCGAGGTCCAGGCGGCGGCGCAGGCCGCGCTGTCGGGTCCGCCGTCCGGACTGCGCACCTTCCTGGAGATCGGCCTCCACAAGGCCCGGCAGCGGGACGCCAACGCCGCCGCGCACATCGCCGAGGTCAACACCCTGCTGCAGGCCGCCTACAAGTCGGCGTCGCTCGCCCACAAGAACGCCGCCGAAGCCCAGAAGGTGGCTGCGGACGCCCGCAAGGACGCCGCGAAGGCCACCGAGTGGGCGAACAAGGCCAAGGCGTCCGCCGACGAGGCGAAGGAGTACTCCCAGCAGGCCGATGCCTCCGCCGACCAGGCCGCCCGGTCCGCGGCGGAAGCCGCCGAATCCGCCCGCACCGCCCGCAACGCGGCGGCCTCGGCCCAGAGCGCCGCTCAGTCCGCCGCACGCTCCGCCGAGAGGGCCGAGCACTCCGCCGCCGTCGCCGGGAACTACGCCTACCAGGCGGGCATCTCCGCCTACCAGGCCGGTATCTCCGCGGAAGCCGCCGGTAAGGACGCCACCGCGGCCGCCGCGGCCGAAACCGAGGCGATGCGGATCGC
The DNA here is from genome assembly GCF_006539505.1 of Streptomyces spinoverrucosus. Lineage (GTDB taxonomy): Bacteria > Actinomycetota > Actinomycetes > Streptomycetales > Streptomycetaceae > Streptomyces > Streptomyces spinoverrucosus. Next base: position 9,278 of record NZ_BJND01000024.1, on the reverse strand, counting down.
GGCCGACAAACTCGTGGCGGAACTGAAGGCCCAGATCCAGCAGGAGGCCCAGGAGGCCAGCAAGCCGCTGTCGGACGACGAGCTGCGCCGGTCCCTGGAGAAGCGGCTCGTCGAATACCGCAGCAATTACGTCATCGGCAACGAGGACTGGAAGTCCGGCGACGTCATGCTCGTCTGCGGCGGTGACGGCGCCGGCGGCATGGGCTGCATCCAGAGCACCTACCTCGACCGCCTCATCGCCTGGTTCGTGGGCGCCGAGGAGATCGAGAAGTGCCTCTCCGGCAAGTCCGTCACCTGCCTGGACGACCTCGCCCTCAGCGCTCTGAAGCTGAAGGTCCTCAAGAGGCTGCCCTGTGGGAAGAGCAGCTTCGTCCCGGGCACCCGGGTGCTGCTCGCCGGGGGCGACACGAAGGCCATCGAGGACGTTCGCGTCGGCGACCAGGTGCTGGCCACCGACCCCGAGACCGGGCGTACGCAGGCCGAGCCGGTCGAGGACACGATCACCAGTCGCGGCGCCAAGAACCTCGTGACGGTGTCGGTCCCCGCGACCGGTCCCGGGGCGACGGGAGCGGTCACCGCCACGGACAAGCACAAGTTCTGGGCGGCGGGCCGCGACCGCACGTGGCGCGAAGCGGGAGACCTCACGCGCGGCACCCGGCTGAGGACGGCTCAGGGCACCGACGTGACGGTCACCGCGGTGAACTCCCGGGCGGTCCCGGACCAGCGGGTGCACAACCTGACGGTCGCCGACCTCCACACGTACTACGTGATGGCGGGCGGCACACCGGTCCTGGTGCACAACGACAGGTGCCCCAACGGCCGCCTGTCGGACAAGCTGCCCAAGGGCATGACCAACGAGATCGCCGCTGCCTACGACCTCTACAAGCAGGGCAGGCTCGTGTCGCACGACACCTATCAGGGGCGGGAATGGCCGAAGTGGGAAGGGGCCCTGGAGTACGCGGTTCCCGGCGGGAGCGACAAAGAACGGATTCTGGTCAAGACCCTGCCGAACGGGATCGAGATAATCGGCTGGACATCGACTCACTACGAGAAGATCCAGCGCTTCACGGCCCCGCACTTCCCCGACTGGGGCTGGAAGAAGTAGGGACGTAGGAGCAAGGCCCGGCGGCGAGCCGAATGGACCTGGAGTATCGTCGCCGGGCGACCTCTCGAAGAAGAACGGACATAGCGTGAACGTCACGAGTTTCGACGACTCGAAGGGCATTCCGTTCCGTCTGGTCGACCCCCCGTCGGGGACCGTACTGCTGACGGCCGAGAAGGTCCTCGACTTCTTCGTCGCGCCCGACCAGGAGCCTGCGCCCCTGGTCACGTTCGCGGGGGTGCACCACCTCGATCCGGACCGCAGGAAGGCGGAGGAAGCCGAACTGCAGGTGGTCGACCACCGGGGGGAGACGATCGGGGAGTACTACCTCGGCAGGGTCAAGGCCGCCTACCAGCAGCCACCGGACGTCACCGGCGAGCGGCACCCGGATGTGCGTTACGACTTCTTCGGGTTCACGGAGGAGTATCCCCGGGCGGGGGAGATCTGGCGGATCTGGGCGGACGAACGCCCGGCGGAGCGCGGTGAATGGGCCCGCCTCCCCTCCGAGTGGCACGAGAGCTGGCTGCACGTCGTGCAGACCTCGTGGTTCACCCGAGACAGGCGGGCGACCCGCTACGGAACCGCCGCAACGGTGATTCTGGACGGCTCCGAGATCACCGGCAGGGACGCCTTCTACTGCGCCCTGGGAGAGGCGGTCAACGGGCCCAGGGGGTACTTCGGCTCCAACCTGGACGCCCTCTTCGACTGTCTCCGCACCATGCGGGGGGACGGGGCCGCGCCGTTCGACCTGGTGTGGCGGAACCACTCGGCGTCGCGTGACGCGTTGGGGGCCGACTTCACCGGCCGGGTGCTCGACCTGCTCAGGGAGTGCGGCGTAGCGGTGCTCACGGCCTGAGTAACCGCCCCGTCACGGACCGACCGCAAAAAGTCACCGCACGCCCCTCGTGGCGGAGATGTGTCTTACCCCACACTGGGTTCCGGTGCCTGAGTCCTCGGAGCGCGGCCGATCCGTCCCCCACGGGTCCTTCACCCCCGCGGTTCCGCTCATCGCGTACGGGACGGACAGCGGCGAGGCCGCCGACTCCGCCCCCCGAGCAGCGCTGCCGTACCTCTCAGCAGCGATCACCCTGGAGGTCGCCCCCGTGCAGACCCAGACCCTCATTCAGACCGACAGCCGTACGGACGGCGCGGAGCCGGACGCGGAGGCCGACGTGCTGGTGGCCGTGCCGCCGCAGAGCCGGGTCGCGCTCCACCCGGAGACGGAGACGGAGACCCCGGCCGAACCCCCGGCGGAGCCGCCCACCGAGCCGCCGGCGGACGCCGTCGAAGCGCCCGAGCCGGTCGAGCCCGTCGAACCGCCCGTCCCCGGCCGCGTCGACACCGGCGGCCCTTCCTCGGACCTGTTCCGCCAGTACCTGCGCGAGATCGGCCGCATCCCGCTGCTCACCGCCGCCGAGGAGGTCGAACTGGCCCGCCGGGTCGAGGCCGGTCTGTTCGCCGAGGAGAAGCTGAGCAACACCCCCGACCTGGACAGTCAACTCGCCCTGGACCTGGACCGGTTGGTCGTCATGGGCCGGGTGGCCAAGCGTCGGCTGATCGAGGCGAACCTGCGGCTCGTCGTCTCGGTCGCCAAGCGGTACGTCGGCCGCGGCCTGACCATGCTCGACCTGGTCCAGGAGGGCAACCTCGGCCTCATCCGCGCCGTCGAGAAGTTCGACTACGCCCGCGGCTACAAGTTCTCCACCTACGCCACCTGGTGGATCCGCCAGGCCATGTCCCGCGCCCTCGCCGACCAGGCCCGCACCATCCGCGTCCCGGTCCACGTCGTCGAGCTCATCAACCGCGTCGTCCGCGTCCAGCGCCGCATGCTCCAGGAGCGCGGCTACGAGCCGACCCCCGAGGAGGTCGCCGCCCACCTCGACCTCCCGCCGGAGCGCGTCAGCGAGGTGCTGCGCCTCGCCCAGGAACCGGTCTCCCTGCACGCCCCGGTCGGCGAGGAGGAAGACGTGGCCCTCGGCGACCTCATAGAGGACGGCGACGCCACCTCGCCCGTCGAGTCGGCGGCGTTCCTGCTGCTCAAGGAGCACCTGGAGGCCGTGCTGTCGACGCTGGGGGAGCGGGAGCGGAAGGTCGTACAGCTGCGCTACGGCCTGGCGGACGGCCGCCCGCGCACGCTGGAGGAGATCGGCCGCATCTTCGGGGTGACGCGGGAGCGGATACGGCAGATCGAGTCCAAGACCCTCAACAAGCTCCGCGACCACGCCTTCGCGGACCAGCTCAGGGGCTACCTGGACTGAACAGGGGCCGCCGCCACGGCGGCGGCCCCCGCCCGTCCTAGTCGACCTCGGCCACCGCCTGCGCGAACTGCGCCTTGTACAGCCGCGCATAGGCACCGTCCGCGGCCAGCAGCTCGGCGTGCGCGCCCTGTTCGACGATCGACCCGTTCTCCATCACGAGGATCGTGTCCGCGTCCCGGATGGTCGACAGCCGGTGGGCGATGACGAACGACGTCCGCCCGTGCTGGAGTTTGGCCATCGCCTTCTGGATCAGCACCTCGGTGCGGGTGTCGACCGACGACGTCGCCTCGTCCAGCACCAGGATCACCGGGTCGGACAGGAACGCCCGCGCGATGGTGATGAGCTGCTTCTCACCGGCGCTGACCCCCGTGCCCTCGTCGTCGATCACGGTGTCGTAGCCGTCGGGCAGCGTCCGGATGAACCGGTCCGCGTGCGCGGCCCGCGCCGCCTCCTCGATCTCCCCGCGGGTGACCTCCCGCGCGGCCCCGTACGCGATGTTCTCGGCGATGGTCCCCCCGAACAGCCAGGTGTCCTGCAGCACCATCCCGATACCGGACCGCAGCTCGTCGCGGGACATCGTCGCGATGTCCACCCCGTCGAGCGTGATCCGCCCGCCGGACACCTCGTAGAATCGCATCAGCAGATTGACCAGCGTGGTCTTCCCGGCGCCCGTCGGCCCGACGATCGCCACCGTCTGCCCCGGCTCCACCGTCAGCGACAGATCCTCGATGAGCGGCTTGTCGGGGTCGTACCGGAAGGACACCCCCTCCAGCGCCACCCGCCCGCGCAGCTCCTCCGGCCGCACCCCCGGCACCGGATCCGCCGACTGCTCCTCCGCGTCGAGGAGTTCGAAGATCCGCTCGGCGGAGGCCACCCCGGACTGCACGAGGTTCGCCATCGACGCGATCTGCGTCAGCGGCATCGAGAACTGCCGCGAGTACTGGATGAAGGCCTGCACATCACCGATGGACAGCGAACCCGAGGCGACCCTCAGCCCGCCGACCACCGCGACGAGCACATAGTTCAGGTTCGACACGAACATCATCAGCGGCTGCATGATCCCGCTGTTGAACTGGGCCTTGAACCCCGCCTCGTACAACGCCTCGTTCTCCTCGGCGAACTGCCGCGCCGACTCCTCCTGCCGCCCGAACACCTTCACCAGCGTGTGCCCGGTGTACATCTCCTCGATGTGCGCGTTCAGCTTGCCGGTGGTGCGCCACTGCTGCACGAAGTGCGGCTGCGACCGCTTGCCGACGTACGTCGCCACATAGAGCGACAGCGGCACCGTCACCAGCGCGACCAGCGCCAGCAGCCAGGACACCCAGAACATCATCGCCAGCACACCGATGATGGTCAGCAGCGAGTTGATCAGCTGGCCCATCGACTGCTGGAGCGTCTGGCCGATGTTGTCGATGTCGTTCGTCGCCCGGGACAGCACCTCGCCGCGCTGCCGCTTGTCGAAGTACGACAGCGGAAGCCGCGACAGCTTCGTCTGCACGTCCTCGCGCATCCGGTACATCGTCCGGTTGACGGCCCGGTTCACCAGCCGCGTCGCCACCGCCATCAGCAGCCCGGCGACCATGAACACGACGAGCGCGAGCAGCAGTACGTTCCCCACCGCGTCGAAGTCGATGCCCTGGCCCGGCGTGAAGTCCGTGCTGCGGAGCATGTCGGCGATGTCGCCGTCGCCGCGCTGGCGCATCGCGTCGAGGACCTGCTCCTTGGTCTGCCCGGCCGGCAGCTCCCGTCCGATGATGCCGGCGAACACCAGGTCGGTCGCCTCGCCGAGGATCTTCGGCCCGATCACCGACAGGCCCACGCTGACCACCACGCACAACAGCAGCACGTAGATGGTCAGCTGCTCGGGCCGGAACTGCGCGACGAGCCGCCGGCCCGACACCTTGAAGTCCAGCGAGCGGTGCTCGGGGCCGGTCCCGGCCATCATCCGCCCCATCGGACCGGCCATCAGGCAGCCTCCGCTTCCGTCAGCTGGGAGAGCACGATCTCCCGGTAGGTCTCGTTGTCCGCCATCAGCTCGTGGTGCCGGCCGGTGCCGACGACCCGGCCCTCGTCGAGGACGACGATTCGGTCGGCGTCCCGGATGGTGGCCACCCGCTGGGCGACGATCACGACGGTCGCCTCGGCGGTCTCCCGGGCCAGCGCCGCCCGCAGCGCCGCGTCGGTGGCGTAGTCGAGGGCGGAGAAGGAGTCGTCGAAGAGGTAGATCTCGGGCCGCTGCACCAGCGTCCGCGCGATGGCGAACCGCTGCCGCTGACCGCCGGAGACGTTGGTGCCGCCTTGCGCGATCGGCGCGTCCAGCCCGCCCTCCAGCCCCTCCACGAAGGGCTTGGCCTGCGCCACTTCAAGCGCGTGCCACAGCTCCTCGTCGGTGGCGTCCGGGTTGCCGTACCGAAGGTTGGTGGCGACCGTGCCCGCGAACAGGTACGGCTTCTGCGGCACCAGTCCGACGGTCCTGGCCAGCACCCGCGGGTCGATCGTCCGGACGTCCACCCCGTCGACCAGCACCTCCCCGTCCGTGGCGTCGAAGAGCCGTGGCACCAGTCCCAGCAGCGTGGACTTGCCGCTGCCGGTCGAGCCGATCACGGCCGTCGTCTCGCCCGGCCTTGCGAGAAGGTCGATGGCCTTCAGCACCGGCTCCTCGGCACCCGGGTAGCGGAAGCCGGCCCCGCGGATCTCCAGATGCCCGTGCCGGCGCAACTCCCGGACGGGGGTGACCGGCGGGACCACGCTCGACGAGGTCTGCAGCACGTCCTGGATCCGCTCCGCGCACACCTCCGCACGCGGCACCATCATGAACATGAACGTGGCCATCATCACGGCCATCACGATCTGCATCAGATAGGCGAGATACGCCGTCAGATCACCGATCTGCATCCCGCCGCTGTCGATCCGGTGCGCGCCGAACCACACCACCGCGATCGACGACAGGTTCACCACCGTCATCACGATGGGGAACATCAGCGCGAGCATGTTTCCGGTGCCCAGGGAGATGTCCGTCAGCTCGGTATTGGCCTTCCGGAAGCGGTGTTGCTCGTACTCGTCCCGGACGAAGGCGCGGATCACCCGGTTGCCGGTGATCTGCTCGCGCAGCACCCGGTTCACCGTGTCCAGGCGCTCCTGCATGGCCCGGAACAGCGGCCGCAGCCGCCGTACGATCAAGGTCACACTGAGGCCCAGCACGGGCACCACGGCGACCAGTACCCCGGACAGCGGAACGTCCAGGCCGAGCGCCAGCACGATGCCGCCCACGCACATGATCGGCGCCGACACCATCAGCGTGAACGTCATCAGGGCCAGCATCTGGATCTGCTGGACGTCGTTCGTGGTCCGCGTGATCAGCGTGGGCGCGCCGAAGTGGCCGACCTCACGGGCGGAGAACGACTGCACCCGGTCGAAGACGGCGGCCCGCACGTCCCGGCCGAGCGCGGCGGCGGTGCGAGCGCCGTAGTACACGGCACCGATGTTGCACACCACCTGCGCCAGCGAGATGCCGATCATCAGGGCGCCGAAGGACAGGATGTAACCGGTGTCACCGTTGATGACACCGTTGTCGATGATGTCGGCGTTCAACGTGGGCAGATAGAGGGTCGCGCAGGTCTGCAGGAACTGCAGGAGCACGAGGAGGGCGATGGGTCTTTGGTAGGGCCGGAGGTAGGTTCGCAGGAGTCGTATGAGCACGCTGGTCTCTCGGAGTCGGCGGTCGGGGCGGGTTGGTTGCCCCTGGCCCCTATCGTCGAACACTCCACCCGCGTTACCTCAACCGATTAACCCAACGGGGGTTGCCGCTCGCTCACCGGTTCGCACCCTATGACCGAAACGCTCCCGGGTGGGTCTGCTCCCGCACTGACACGTACTGCTGCCGCACCGCCTGCCCCACCGCCAGGTCCTCGCCGGGTTCGAGCACCTGCGCGAACGCCCCCTGCCAGGCCGGTGGGGTCCGCGGATCGAGGGTGCCCTGGGACACCCCGAGCGCCCAGGCCGCCTGCCGGGCAGCACCGATCGCCGCGTAGTCCGCGGGCTGCGGTACGACGACCTGCGCCCCGAACAGCGAGGGCGCCGAGGCCTGCACGGCCGGCAGCTCGGCCGCCGCACCCAGCAGGAAGACCCGCCGCACCTCGACCCCACGCCCCCGCAGCACGTCGAGCGCGTCCGCGAGCCCGCAGAGCATGCCCTCGAAGGCCGCCCGTGCCAGATGCTCCGCCTTCATCGACTCCCGCCGCAGCCCCGTCAGCGTCCCCGCGGTGTGCGGCAGCGCGGGCGTGCGCTCACCCTCCAGATAAGGCAGCAGTACGAGGCCGTGGGAGCCCGGCGTCGACTTCATCGCCAGGTCGGACAGGCTCTCCAGGTCGGGCAGCCCGAGCAGCTCGGCGGTGCCGCGCAGGGTGCGCACGGCGTTCAGGGTGGTGACGACCGGCAGGTGCATGCCGGTGGCGTCGGCGAGGGCGGTGATCATCCCGGTGCCGTCCTGGAGCGCCTCGGGGTGCACGGCCATGACCGACCCGGAGGCGCCAAGGGAGACGACCGCGTCCCCGAAGCCCAGGCCCAGCCCGAAGGCGGCGGCCATGGTCTCGCCGGTCCCGGCGGAGATCAACAGTCCCTCCGGCGTCGTACCGGCCGCGTCGGACGGCCCGATCACCTCGGGCAGCATGACCTGGTGACCGAGCGCCAGCTCGACCAGGTCGGGCCGGTAGCCGCCGGCGGCGGCGGACCAGTACCCGGTCCCCGAGGCGCCACCCCGGTCAGTGGTCCGCCGGACCGGCCGGCCCAGCAGCTGCCACACCAGCCAGTCGTGCGCCTGCAAAAGTACGGCGACCCGCGCCGCGTTCTCGGGTTCGCTCTTGGCGAGCCAGCGCAGCTTGGTCACCGGCTGGGCGGCCTGCGGCACACAGCCCACGGCCTGCGCCCACGCCTCACGTCCGCCCAGCGCGTCGATCAGATCGGCCGCCGCCACCTGCGCCCGCTTGTCCCCGCCGACCAGCGCGGGCCGTACGGTGCCGCCCTGCGCGTCCAGCGGCACGACCGCGTTCGCTTGCGCGGACACCCCGATGGCCTGCACACCTTCCAGCAGCCCACCGCCCGCCGCCTCGCCCAGGGACAGCAGCCAGGCCTGCGGATCGACGTCGCTGGGGCGACCGCCGCCCTCGGGGGTCTCCACCGGGTGCGGGGCATAGCCCTGCCTGAGTACGGCTCCCGTGTCCGCGTCGCAGACGACGATACGAGTGAATTCGGGCGAACTGTCCAGCCCGGCGACTATCCCCATGCCTCAAATTCTGCCGTAGCGCGGCGCCGGCTTGGACCGCGGAGACCGTAGGGGTTCGTGAGGTCTATGTGTTGCTCGTGCCCCAGTCGTCCTCGGGGGTGCCGTTGATGTTGCGTTCGCGCAGGGAGCGGACGCGGTGGGCCACCGAGTCGGGCACGCGGTCGCCGACCTTGTCGCTGACCGTGTGGTACGCCTTGCCGGCGTACCGGCGGCCCTGCATGGCGGCCGTCTCGGCGGTGTTGCGGACGGCGGGGTTCTGCGCGACCTGACGCGCGGCCCTCTTCAGCTGCTCGTAGCGCTCGCGTCCGGCTCGCGTGCCCAGCACGTAACCCAGAGCGAGTCCGACGACGAACGTGAGCCGGTAACGCATGGCGGCCACCCTTCCCTTGCGTAGGTCCTCTGGCGCGGCCTGGAGCCGGGGGGAACCGATTGGCGGAGCACCCCCCTGCTTGCGCTAATGTATGTGTCGCAGCGAGCGCGCGCCCTCTGGCGAATACCCAGGTAGGTGCGTTCGATGCAACGAGGCATTCCTCCGTAGCTCAATTGGCAGAGCAGCCGGCTGTTAACCGGCAGGTTACTGGTTCGAGTCCAGTCGGGGGAGCTCGGTCCTCCGTAGCTCAATTGGCAGAGCAGCCGG
>NZ_BJND01000023.1 GCF_006539505.1 Streptomyces spinoverrucosus | reverse complement strand
CGGCGACGACACACCCACCATCAACGCAGGCGGCGACATCCCCGGCACCGGCCTGGGCAACCACCTCCCCGGCGGCACCGCGGACAACCTCCCCGGCGGCGGGGTCGGCGACAACATGCCGACGAACAGCGTGGACACCCACCTTCCGGGCAACAACGTCGGCGACAACCTCCCCGGCGGCCGCGCCGACAACCTTCCCGGCGGCCGCGCCGACGACCTCGGCCATGGCCCGTCCGGCAGCCACGACCTGCCTGGCGGCAGCACCACCGACACACTGCCCCGCGGCGACGGCCCGACGGGCGGCGGGCTGGACGACATCGGCCGTACCGGCGACGAGGCCGCCGCAGGCGGGGACAACGCGGCGCCCACGCCGGAAGGCAGCGCCCCCGCCCGGGACGCGGAAGCCGCCCGGCCCAGCTTCATGCGTGATGGCGACAACCCGTACGGCCCGGAGGGCTCTCTCACACCGGAGCAGGTCCACGAGATCCAGGTCTACCGTGCCAACCACGAACCCGGGTACTTCGAGCAGTTCTACAAGTCCAACGGCAACCGGAAGAACCTCGAGTTCCTCGACGAGAGCGGGACGACGCCTCCCCAACTGACCCGGCAGTCGCCCCAGCACCCCTGGGTCTCGGTCAAGGACGCGCCGGACCCCATCCAGCCCCACTACCTCGGCGACGCGATCAAGGCCGGGCGCGAGACCGCGAGCCCCGAGGCCCTCAGGACTCTCGACGAGGCAGCGGCCAACCGGCATTACGCCGTCGGCTACGACAAAGCCGCCGCCGGCCACAGGGCCGAGGCCATCGAGGCGCACAAGAACAACCCCACACCCGACACCCACCTGGACCAGGTCGAGCGCACCTACGAGTACAAGGCCGCGCACCGCGACATGCGGGACAACGCGGAGGCATACGGCGAGGCCATCGCCGAACACCACGTCATCCCGGAGCACTATCCGAACGCCACCCGGGAGCCTCTGGACGGCCCGGCAAACGGCAACGACCAGTTCGACCAGGTGTGGCGGCGCGAGGACGGCGGCTACGTCGTCGTCGAGGCCAAGAGCAACGTCACCACGGAACTGGGCGCGCGGAACTTGCCGGACGGAAAGCGAGTTTCGCAGGGGACCAGGGAGTACTTCCTGGACATCCTGAACGAGATGCGCAAACGCGGTGAGGACAACCCCAACGAGTTGCTGCTCGCGGACGAACTCGAAGCGGCGCTGGCCAGGGGAGATGTGGACTACATCGTCGTCAAGGGACAGAAAAACGTCGGCGAGTACGCTGGCTACAGCATGAGGCAGTTCAACATCGCCAACAGGAGCACGCCGTGACCGTCAGCATCGCCCGGCATGGAGCGCCGGGGCCGAACGCCGAGCGTTTCGCCGAGGCTCTGAGCGGGAGCACCACCGCGTCGATCGAGCGCTTGGAGGAGGCTCCTGCCATGATCGACACCACGTTCACCAAGTCCTTGTTGAACGTGCAGGCGCACTGCACGGTGGACCCCCGTGCCGCGAGCATCGAAACATGGGAGGCGGTGGTCGCCGCCATGCAGCTCGGCTCGGCGCTGTTCACCGTGACGAGCAGTACGGACGGTGTTGTCGAAACCCGCATCCACCACAAGATCCGGCACATCCCGGCTATCGGGCCCCGCCCGTACGCCGACGCGGGCAACTGGCTCACCGCCTTCTGGCTCGCGATCATCTGCCGCGACCAGAAACGCATGACCCGGCTCTGCGAGATCCCGATGGACCGCCTGCGCTCTCCCGAGGGCCAGTTCGACGAGTACGTCTACCACTGGGTGGCCGCCCTGCAGGCGTACTGGCTGCAGCGGCCGGGGATGGTGGAGGAACTGACCGCGGCGCTGCAGGGCTCGAACCCCGATGTGGCGACCGTCGCGCCCCGTGATCTGCTGCAGAAGGTTCTGTATCCGCCGATCAACCTCTTCTACCGCTTCCTGCGCAAGGACCACGACGGGTTCAACCAGGCCCTCGTGGAGGCCCTGGAGCTGCACAAGGCGTACTGGACGGCCGACGAGGACCGGGCGAAGGACCCCGAAGGCCGTATCGCCCTGGCCCCGCTCGCCATCGCCTGTCTCGCCTACGACGGAGAAATCCCGATCGAGGTGGAGTCGGACTATCTGCCGAAGCACCTGCTTCAGCGCGGCTGGCTCGGCGAGTTCGAGGTCTGAGTTCGCGATGCTGGTCGACCGGGCCCGGAACGAGGGCTGCAGCTGACCGGAGAGGGCGGGCTGCTGCATCAGCTGACCAAGCGGGTGCCGGAGCCGAGCTGGGCTGCTTCAAATCTTCTAGGGAGAAACGCGTTGGTCGCGATCATCCCCCGCCATCCCTTTCCCACGGGGAACGCGGAGGAGGGGCTCACTGTGCTCCACGAGAACGCGCTGGAACTGATCGACGGTCTGGAGGAACGCTCCACCAGGCTGGGCGACGCTCAGCGCACCACGCTCACCCTGGCCCAGTCGCGCTGTCTGGTGGACCCGCGGGCGTCGATCTTCCCCACGTGGGATGCCTGGGTCAACGCAATGCAGGTCGGCTCCGCCGTGTTCGCCGCCGCGACCACGGCCCAGGACCACGTTCAGTGCCGCATCGCACACAAGGACCGCACGCTCCAGGCCACCGGCCCGCAGTGGTACGTGAACCCAGGCAGCTGGATCAGCGCCTTCTACCTGGCGGTTGTGTGCCGGGAACGGGACCGGATCACGGCCCTGTGCGAAGTGCCTCTGTCCCTGCTGCGGGAGAACGGTTCGCAGTTCGACGAATACCACTACGCCTGGATCGACACCCTCCAGACCTACTGGCGCGGCGGCCCCGACCTCGGCTCGAAACTCGTGGCGGCGGTCGACGGCACAGACCCGGCAGTCGCCACCGACCCCGAGACGGCGGGCAAGCTGCTGTACCCGCCGATGGAGATGTTCCACCGCTTCATCCGCGAGGACAACGCCGGCTTCAACCGGGCGCTCGCCAGCGCCCTCCAGTGGCACAAGGAGTACTGGACCGAAGAGAGCCGAGCCTTCCAGGCCTCGGGCCTTGTCGCCCTCGCCCCCCTCGCCATGGCCTGCTTCGCCCACGACGTCGGCATCCCCATCGAGGTCGAGTCCGAGTACCTCCCCGCCACCCTCCTCGGGCGCAACTGGCTCGGCGAGTTCCCGACGTAGAACCAAGATCTTCCAGGGACAGACGCCTTGGTGGCTCATCGCCGACCGGCGGCAGGCGCTCGCCGGGATCGTCGGGCGGTGCACCGAGGCGGGGGCAGCATGAGGCAGTTCGACATCTCCGACAGGAGTACGCCGTGAGCGTCACCATCCCACGCCATAGTTCGCCCGGTCCCGACGACGAGCGCTATGCGGAGCGACTCGGACGGAGTGTGATCAAGGGCGTGGAGAGACTCGAACGATCTCCCGGTTCGCTCGACATGTCTCTCAGTACCGCAATCCTCCATCTCCAGGCCCGCTGCGCCGTCGACCCACGGGCCGCGCGGCTGGAGACCTGGGAAGCGGTGGTCACCGCCATGCAGCTCTACTCGGCGATTTTCGCGGTAACCGGCGCCACGGAGGGCACGGTGCAGTGCCGTATCGCTCACGAGGTCCGCACCATTCCGGCCATCGGCCCCCGGCCGTACGCCGATGCGGGGAACTGGCTCACCGCGTTCTGGCTGGCCGTGATCTGCCGCGACCAGAAGCGCATGACCGAACTGTGCGAGGTCCCGCTCGATCGGCTCCGCTCACCCGAGGGCGCGTACGACGAGTACGTCTATCAGTGGGTGGCCGCTCTTCAAGCGTACTGGCTGCAGCAGCCTGGGCTGGTTGAGGAAATGACCGCGGCACTCCAGGGCTCAAACCCCGACACCGCGGTCATCGCCCCCCGTGACCTGCTTCAACAAATCCTGTATCCGCCGATCAACCTCTTCTACCGCTTCCTGCGCAAGGACCACGACGGGTTCAACCAGGCCCTCGTGGAGGCCCTGGAGCTCCACAAGGCCTACTGGACCGCCGACGAGGACCGCACCGACGACCCCTCGGGCATGGTCGCCCTGGCCCCGCTCGCCATCGCCTGTCTCGCCTACGACGGAGAAATCCCGATCGAGGTGGAGTCGGACTACCTCCCCAGACACCTCCTCCAGCGCGGCTGGCTGGGCGAGTTCGAGGTCTGAGCCCGGTCGTCGTCCACGTCGTTACAGGATGTCCTCGATCCGTTCGCGGTTGAGCAGGTACTTGGGTAGATACGGCTGCGTGGAGGCGACCGGGAACTCGTAGTCGTCCCATGGTGCGTGAGGACTTCGTCGAGGGTCTTGGCGAAGGCGTCGTGGTCCCGTGGCGACCAGTTTCTGCACGACGTCGTCCATGGAACCGCGCGAGAAGTAGGTCCGCAGGGTGTCGATCCAGTGCAGTACGTATTCGTCGACCGGGGCGAAAGCACGTGACGTGCGCACGGACTTCGGGGCGGAAATAGTTCGGACCGCACACTCCAGGCCACCGGCCCGCAATGGTACGTAAACCCAGGCAGCTGGATCAGCGCCTTCCACCTGGCCGTGGTCTGCCGGGAACGGGAAAGAATCACGGCCCTGGCGCCTCTGTCCCTGCTCCGGGAGAACGGTTCGCAGTTCAACGAGCACCACTACGCCTGCATCGACACCCTCCAAACCTACTGGCGCGGCGGCCCCGACCTCGGCTCGAAGCTCGTGGCCCCGGTCGACGGCACCGACCCGACAGCCGCCTCCGACCCGGAGACGGCGGGCAAGCTGCTGTATCCGCCGATGGAGATGTTCCACCGCTTCGTGCGTTCCAGGCTTCGGGCTTCGTCGCTCTCGCCCCTCGCCATGGCCTGCTTCGGCCACGACGCGGCATCCCGATCGAGGTCGAGTCCGAGTACCTGCCCGCCGTCCCCCTCGGCCGCAACTGGCTCGGTGAGTTCCCTACGTGCAGGTAGGCATCTCTTGAGCGCCACGATCTGAGGTTCCGAAGCGCTCTGGGCTCAGGCAGTACGGCGCCTACGCTGCGGCAAGCTCGCACCATACGTACCCCGATTGCCCTCTCTTGCCAACGGCTGCCAGCCCCATACGTCTGCGCAGGCCCGGACCAGTGCCAGCCCGCGCCCCTGCTCCGCGTCAGCCCAGCTCTCCAACGATGCTGGCGGCTCGGGCGGCTCGGGGTCGGCGTCCCACGCGCCGATCCGCAGGACGCCGGCCGACCAGCACACCCGAAGGGCGGCGGGGCCCTTGGTGTGCCGTACGGCGTTGGAGACCAGCTCTGTTGCCACCAACTCGGCGACATCCCACCGGTGGATCAGGCCGTGCATGGTCAGAATCAGGCGGAGGGTTCGGCGGCTTACCGTGACCGCGCGCAGGTCGTTCGGGATGTAGAGGCAGTACTCCCACGGTTCGTTTTCGTTCTCGGACATGCCTGAACTCCATTCGGCTAGAGAGGGATCGCGGCCGACCGGGCGGTGGCAGTGCCGCCCCCGTCGTGGCAGGACGGTGCGGTGCGCTTCCGACACTCCGACATTCCGCAGCGCGCGCGTCGCGTCACTGACGGTAGGTCATAAATTTCAGTCCGTGCAAGCAGATCACCTAGTCTGACCCTCCAACGAGTCGTCCCACCAGGGCTGTTGAAGGAAGAAGGACGCCGTGCCAGTAAGGCAGCACCCCACGGCACGCCAGGTACGCCTGGGCGCCGAACTGCGGAAGATGCGTGAAGCAGCAGGGCTCAAGGCAACCGAGGCGGCGAGCCTCCTTGGCGTGAACTCTGTCCAAATGAGCCAGATCGAGTCCGGGATCTCAGGCGTGAGTGAGCAGCGGCTGCGTCGGCTCGCAGCCAACTACGCCTGCCCGGATCATCAGTTGATCGATGCCCTGGTGGCGATGGCGACGGACCGGACACGAGGCTGGTGGGAGGAGTACCGGGGCCATCTTCCTACATCGTTCCTGGATCTGGCCGAGCTGGAGCACCACGCCGACTACCGGTGGGACGTGGACTTCCTGCACGTCCCAGGCCTGCTGCAGACCAAGGACTACGCCCGAGCGCTCTTCTCCTACGTGAACCCGGAGTTCCCGGACGACGAGGTGGAGCACCGGGTGGACCA
The DNA here is from genome assembly GCF_006539505.1 of Streptomyces spinoverrucosus. Taxonomy (GTDB): domain Bacteria; phylum Actinomycetota; class Actinomycetes; order Streptomycetales; family Streptomycetaceae; genus Streptomyces; species Streptomyces spinoverrucosus. The sequence continues at coordinate 187,303 of NZ_BJND01000023.1, read as the reverse complement.
CCGGATGAAACGCAGGGTCATTATCGAGCGCCCCAGTCCGACCCCGTACGTGACCGTGATCCACGAAGCGGCGCTGCGCATCAGGGTCGGCGACCGTGCCGCAGTACAGGCTCAGTTCGCCCGCATCCTGGAACTCTCCGAAGCCGACCAAGTCACCGTGCGCGTCATCCCCTTCGATCTGGACGGCTTTGCCGGAGCGGGAAGCGCCATGGTGTATGCGGGCGGCCCCGTCTCCCAGCTTGACACCGTCGTACGCGACGGTCCGCACGGCACGGCATTCATTGACGCCCAAGCCCAACTCAACCGCTTTCGAACGCTCTTCCGTAGGCTAGAAGCGGTGTCACTCGAACCCGACCGTTCGCGTGACTTCATCCACAGGCTGGCGAAGGAGCTGTGAGCACATGATCACCCCCGGCACCTGGCAGAAGTCGTCCTTCTCCGGCGGCGGCGAGGGCAACGCCTGTGTGGAGGTTGTACATCGCGACACCCACATAGCCATCCGCGACTCCAAGGCCCCCACCAGAGCAACCCTCACCATCCCAACCGGAGCCTTCACCACCTTCGTCGAAGCCCTGAAAACGCCGGTTTCCGGCTGGGCAGGCAAGACGGAGGCCTGAGCCCGCCACACGGAGATCACGGGAATGCAGCCGCTGTCAGTGACGCCCGCCGCATCCCTTGCCGGGCACCCGAGGGTTCAATGCGCCGGGGGCGGTTGTCGGTCGGCCGGGCCAGGCAGTGACCTCGCCCGCTGATCTAGGGTGAGATGGTGATGAACGGCCACGGGGAACGGGACATGCGGATAGAACGGCACTCGGTGAGCGCCGCTACGGCAACGGCGGCGCGTGAAGACTTCACCAACAGGATCGGCCGGGTGGTGCACGGCATGTCGAAGGCCGGGCCCATCACCGGGCACGACTGGTGGATGGTCGGTACGGCATTCCTCGACTACCTCGGGGCGCTGTCCTTGGAACACCCTGACCTGGACGTCCCAGAGGCCAAGGCGGTCCTGCTCGACGCCGCCGAGGCAGCAGTCGGCAAGGTGGCGTTCGCCGCCTACTACCCTGTTGCCCACTTCGAGGTATTCCTCCACTACGTCAACTTCGGCATGACCTACGAACAGGGCGAGTCAGCGGGCAAGGCAGAGTCCATTACCGCAGGGGAGTGGATCGATGCCTTCTGTTTGGCACTCCTCGCCGGGCGGGCCGAATGGCACGGGGAGGCGTTCCACTTCGCCCGCCAGAAGTGCCAGCGTGACTGTGCGGGACGCCCGGCCGGAGAGCTGATCAACGGTCTGATGGCATACGTTTTCGGGGACCTCGGGGACGACGACCAGAACTTCCCGCCGTCCCGCGCGGAGAAGCTGGCCGCGCTGGACGCCGCGCTTGCCCGGATTCACACTCACAACAGTGACTCCGGCGACATCCTCGAAACCACCGCACTGTCCGCCCTGCGTGCCATGGCGGCCGGCGACCGGGAGGACTTCCGCACCGCGCTCGCCGCCCTGCTGACCTACCAACGCGGCGCGCCCGACGCCACGCCCCGCTCCCTGCTGCCCCTCATTCCCTTGGCGCTGGCGGCTCTTGCTCACCGCCGAGAGGGTTGGCAGCCACCGGTCGAATCCGGCTACCTGCCGCGGGCACTGGTGACCGGGTTCGAGTCCGCGGGACCGCGGGTCAAGGCGTACGGCAGAGAGCGGCGCCCGGACGCGGTCGCGGAACTCGGCGCCGGTCCCGTCTTCGTCGGCCGCCCGGAGAATCCACGCCCGATGAACCCGGAGAGTGAAGCCATCTTCGAGCGAGGGACGCGCGCAGTCCTCGCATGCGGCGATGACGAGTCGGTCTCCGCCACACAACTGCTGGATGCCATGCGCGACCAGGAACTGCTGTTCAAGTTCCGCGCCACCCTCGGTGCCGAGGTCAGCGACCAGCAACTCGAAAACGTCGCCCTGGGGTCCCGGTTCGGAGCGGCTGCCGCCTCCTCCGTCAAGGCACCGCAGTGGCTCACCGCGACGTACTTTGCCCTGATCACCGGCAGGCGTGAGCATCTGGCCCCTCTGGTACTCATCGACCCCGGCGTTCTCGCGGACGGCTCCGCCTACGCGTCGTACTACCAGGCACTGCACGCCTACCTGCGCGCCGACGATCCCGAGCCCGCCATGGACCGCGCTCTGGCAGACCTGGACAAGGTGGCCAGGTGGGGCTTTCAGCTGCCACCCGCCATCCTGCTCTCCCAACTCGTCGAGGGCGACGAGGAGAGCTTCAACCTGGCCCTCATCGACGCCCTGGAAGCACACCGTGACCACTTCGCCGTGGCGGACCGCGGCGACGACGCGGACGCCGCAATCGACTTGGGCATTCTGGCTCTGGCCTGCCACGCCCGTCGCAGGGGCTGGCGGATCCGCATCAGCTCCCCTTATCTGCCGCCCCGGCTTCTGCAGGCGGCCGAGCCTCGGTAGCCCCCAGAGGCCGCCGGCTATGTCTGCACCGCTCCACGGGAGACCGGCTCGCCCCCGGCCCCGAAAGGGCATCGGCCCACGAAGGAACGCCCTTGCTCCAGCCGACCGTCAGACCCCGGTCTAGAACAGACTCAGCAACGCCTCCGCCGGGTCCACCACCCCGTTCTCCCCGTCCGGCAGCGGCAGTTCGAACCACACCGTCTTGCCGCGGTGCGTCCGGCGGGAGCCCCACGCGGCCGACAACAGGCCGACGAGTTGGAGGCCGCGGCCGCCCTCGTCGGTGTCGCGGGCGCGGCGGCGGCGGGGCTGGACCAGGCCCGAGTCCCAGACTTCGCAGACCAGGGTGCGGTCCAGCAGCAGACGGAGTCTGATCTCGCCCTCGCCGTACCGCAGCGCGTTGGTGACCAGTTCGCTGACCAGTAGTTCCGTCGTGTCGACCAGCGGCTCCAGGTCCCAGCTGAGGAGCTGGCCGCGCGCGTACTCCCGGGCCCGGCCCACGCTGCGCGGCTCTCGCGGGAGCGTCCAGTCGCCGACCGACTCGGCGGGCAGGCCCTGGACGCGGGCCATGAGCAGGGCGATGTCGTCCTCGCCGTGGTGGGTGTCGAGGGTGTTGAGGACCTGGTCGCAGACGTCCTCCAGCGGGCGGGCCGGGTCGGTGAGCGCCCCGACGAAGGCCTGGAGTCCCTCGTCCAGCGGGTGGTCGCGGGATTCGACCAGTCCATCCGTGTAGAGAGCCAAAAGCGCGCCTTCGGGGAGTTCCACCTCGACCTCCTCGAACGGCTCCCCGCCCACGCCCAGCGGCAGGCCCGGCGGTACGTCGAGCATCAGTGCCGCATCGCCGGGTTCGACCAGGACCGGCGGCAGATGGCCCGCGTTGGCGAAGGTGCACCGGCGGGTGACGGAGTCGTAGACCGCGTACACGCACGTCGCCAGGTACACCTCGGACAGATCCGCCTCGCGGGGACGGCGGGCGGCCCGCGTGGCCTGCTGGATGCCGCCGGGGGTGCCGAGGCCACGGGCGATCTCGTCCAAGTGGGAGAGCACCTCGGCCGGTTCGAGGTCGAGCTGGGCCAGCGTACGGACCGCCGTACGGAGTTCGCCCATGGCGACGGCGGCGCGCAGGCCTCGGCCCATGACGTCGCCCACCACCAACGCCGTACGGTGGCCGGGCAGTTCGATGACGTCGAACCAGTCGCCGCCGACCTCGCTGGGGCGGCCGGTGGAGGCGTTCCCTGGCAGGTAGCGGCAGGCGATGTCGAGGCCGGAGGCGACCGGGTCGCCGGGCGGGAGCAGGGACCGTTGCAGTATCAACGCGCGTTCGTGCTCACGGCGGTACAGGCGCGCATTGTCGATGCAGACCGCGGCCCGCGCGGCCAACTCCACCGCCAGGTCGCGGTCCCGGTCGCCGAACGGCTCGCTGCCCTTCGTCCGCGAGAACTGCGCGAGTCCTACGACCGTGTCGTGGGCGACCATCGGCACGGCGAGCGTGGACTGGACGAGGCCGCCCTCCTCGGCGGGGACGGTCCGCGGGCGGGCCGTGCGCAGGGCGTCGGCACAGGGCGAGTTGAAGGGGTAGTGGTGGACCGCGCCGACCGTGACCGGCTTGCCGGTGCCGGCGAAGGGCGCGTCGGAGACCGCGCTGGCGAAGGCGACGCGGCGCAGTTCGGCGCTGCCGTCGGCGAGTCCCTGCGGGATCTGATCGCCGACCAGGAGGCCCTGGTAGAGGTCGACCGTGGCCAGGTCGCAGAAGCCGGGGACGACGACGTCGAGGAGTTCGCGGGCGGTGGTCTCCAAGTCGAGGGAGTTGCCGATGCGCGCGCCGGCCTCGTTGAGGAGGGCGAGATTGCGCCGGGCGGCGGCGGCCTCGCGGGCGGCGGCGCGGCGGGAGGTGATGTCGGTTCCGAGCCAGGCGATGCCGATCGGGCGGCCGCTTCCGCTGTGCACCCGGTAGAGGTTGACCGACCAGTGCCGGCGTTCGTCGGAGCCGGGTACGAAGCCCGTGACGTGCATGTCCGTGATGCTGTCGCCGGTTTCCAGGACCCGGCGCAGCGTCGCGTCGACCCGTTCGGCCTCACCGCGCGGCAGATAGTCGTGGACCCCGCGGCCGCGGTGGTCGTCGGGTGTGCCGCCGAAGACGGAGGCGAACCGCTGGTTGGCGCGCCGCACCTTCAAGTCGGGGTCGATCAGCAGGAAGCCGAACGGGGATTGACCGAAAATCGACTGCGAGGCGGCGAGGTCGGTCTCGATACGGCGCAGCACGCGTACGTCGACGACGATACAGACGGCCGCTTTCTCGCCGTCCTCGGTGCGCGTCGGCATCACATAGACCTCGGCGAGCCCCGTGCCGCCGCGCCCGCCGTCGGCCGTCTCCGGCAGCCGGAAGGGCACGACACCGGTCCACTCCCGACCGTCGAGGATCTCGGCCATCTTCCGTTGTCCGCGCTCGCGCAGATCGGGGTCGATGAACGCCTCGATGGGGTCGGTCCCGACGGCGCGCGCGGCCGGGATGCCGAAGAGGTTCTCGGCGCGCAGGCTCCACTGCTCGATCAGTCCGTCGGGGCCGATGGAGAAGGACGCGACCTTGATGTAGTCGTAGATCGAGCCGGGCGGACTGCTCTGCCACAGCGCATCCGAAGACGCCGGCTCCCCGTAGGCACCCGCGGCCTGTGTACTCGCGCCGTCCGACGGGTCCTCGGACTCCGTGGCCTTCGCTGGTATCTCGCTCACGCGAACCGTCCCCTCCAGCTCACCGCGCCCGGCACCGGTCACCGGGGGCGGCTGCCCGCAGTATCCAGCACTACGGCGCCGCGCAACACGGTGTTCACGATCACAGCACGGTCCAGGCGGTTTTCGGACCGTGCCGCGACAACACTTCCAGTCTTCTAACCAGGGGACACGCCCTCGAATCACGCCTTCGGGCAACGCCTTCCGGCCGGACCCCGTCCATGGACAGAAGTACGACCGCTGTAATCGGCCGACGAGCCCGCCTTCAACCCGGGACGGCGAGTTCGAACCACACCGTCTTGCCCGACTCCCCGGGCCTGGTTCCCCAGCGGCGCGAGGAGGAGGCCACCAGTTGGAGCCCGCGACCGCTCTCGTCCTCGGGGTGGGCGTCGCGTTCGCGGGGCAGGTCCGGGAGGGGGTCGGAGACTTCCACGAGCAGGACGTCGGGCAGATCGGCGGGGCGTACCAGGCGTACCCCGATGGGGCCCGTGGCGTGCCGCAGCGCGTTCGTCACCAGTTCGCTGACCAGCAGTGCCGTGGTGTCACTGACACTGTCGAGCGCCCAGCCGTGCAACTGGCGGCGGACGACGGAGCGCGCGGTGCGCACGGCTGTGGGGTCGGCGGGAAAGGTCCACTCGACGCGGTCGCCTTCGGTGTCGAGCACGCCGATCACTTCCCAGGACAGTGAGCCCACCATGTCCGGTTTCGTGGGGTTAATGGGCACATACCCGATATCCCCGGCGCAGTACCGCCGGGGAGGGCGCACAGTGGCCCCAACGGCGTACGGGTGGAAGGCGCGCACCGAGAAGGCGGCCGCGGCGCCGGATCACGCCGGTCGCGCTCCTACGAGCCCACAGCTCACGCCCGTCGCGCTCCTACGAACCCACGCTCACGCGTCAGCCCTCCGCCCCACCGGCGTCAAGCACCCGCGCAACCTCCCGCACCGCCCCGACATCCTGCTCCAGCCACTCCACATCCCACAGCGTCCCGGCCGTCAGCCAGCGCAGTTCGTCATGGTCCTGGAGAGCCTTCGGCTCGGGAGAGCCGGCCAGCAGCCGTGCGGTCCACACCTGCAGGACGTACGGCGATCTCAGCGGCCACTCCCCCGCCACGCGCCGCACGGCCTCCGTCTCGACGCCGAGTTCCTCGCGCAACTCCCGCACCAGCGCCGCCTCGGGCGCCTCGCCCGGCTCCACCTTGCCGCCGGGCAGCTCCCAGCGGCCGGCCAGCTCGGTGGGCGCGCTGCGGCGCGCGGCGAGGAGTCGGCCGCCGTCGAGCAGGGCGGCGCCCACCACCACGATCCGTTCCGTCATGCGCCGGAGCCTACGGGAGCACCCGGGCGGCGCCGCTCACACCTGGTCTTCCCCGTCCTGCCCGATGCGCTCGACCCAATAGAGCTGCTTGTGCCCCCGGCTGTCGAGGCTGTCCGCGATCTTCTGGGCCTCGGCGCGCGTCGCATACCTGCCCACGCTGTAGCGATTGCCGTTGTCGTCCTGCCGTATGACCAGCCACGGAAGAGTCACCGTGCTGTCGTTCATCGCGCCCCTCCGCTTCCCGCCCTCGGCCCGCGCGCCCCGCCCGCTAAGGAAACCGCAATCCGCATATGCCCGAGCCTACGCCCAACCTTCACGCAGCGAATACGGCTTTTTACAAAGAGGTACGCAACAAGCCAGCACCAGGGGGGCGCACGACGTCGAACGCGCCGTCCGCGCACCTCCGCGCATCCGGTCAGCGGCATACCGGGCACGCCACGGGCCACCTGCGAAAACGTCCGGAATCCACCGCCGCGTGAAGGCGCGTGAAGGCGTGTGACGGTGCGTAAAAAGGCTCCCGGCACCCCTGTGCCGGGAGCAACTACCGCAAGGTTGTGCGCTACTTCACCGGGAGGTGGTACGCGACCCGGTAGCGGTCGGCCGGGATCACGACGTCGGCCGTCTCGACCGGGCGCCCGGAGGCGTAGAAGGTGCGCTGCACGACGAGGACGACATGTCCGGGGACACCGCCGAGCGCGAGCAACTCCTCGGCGAGTCCGGGACGGGCGCCGACCTCCTCGGTGACGTTGTCCACGACGACGTCGATGGCGGCCATGCGCTCGACGACACCCATGCCGCCGAGCGGGCCCTCCTCGGGCAGCATCACCGGCGTACGCCCGGTGACGGCGAGCGGCTCCCAAGAGGTGGACAGCATCATCGGCTCGCCGCTGTCCCGGAAGACGTACTTGGTGCACATCACCCGGTCGCCGGGCCGGATGCCGAGCCGCTCGGCGACGGCGCCGCTCGCCTCGGTCTGCGCGCTGCTGGACTCCCAGGTGCCGCGCGCGGCGGCGTCGGCCTGCTCCTGCCGGAACGGCGTGGCACCACTGGCCGGGCGGTACCCGGAGCGGGCGATGCTGCGGGGCACGGGCCGCTCCCGCACATAGGTCCCGGAACCGGAGCGGCCCTCGACCAGCCCCTCCGCCATGAGCACCTTGCGCGCCTCCAGCGCGACCGTGTCCGAGACCCCGTACTCCTCGCGGATTCTCGCCTGTGACGGCAGGCGGGTGTGCGGCGGCAGCAGACCGTCGACGATCTTCTGGCGGAGATCACCCGCGACGCGCAGGTACGCCGGCTGCTCACCGAATGTCACTGGCCGCTCCCATCAGGTTGTACAGACAGCAACAGCGTGGCAACCGTGGGTTGTGTCAGGCAAGCGGAGGCCAGAGAATCACTCGATGTGATTACTTCTGGCCCGCGCAGGCTTACGCAGGCACTTTCTCCCCGCTATAGGGGTGATCACACGTCGGCGTCCGAGCCGCCCTCGGCCGAATCGTCGGTGGGCGGACTGGTGTCCAGCCCCAGGGCCTCGCGCGCGGTGACGGTGGCCGGGCCGTCGTAGAACCCGTAGGCCTCGTCGTAGTGCACGTAGAAGGTGTCCGCGTCCCCGGCGTCCGCCGCCTTCGCCCACTCCTTCCGGGCCGACTCCAGCTCCTTCACCAGGTCGGCCATGGGCCGCTCGGCGTCGGCGGGCCAGGTGTGCGCGTCCAGCGCCGGGCCCTGCTCGGCCAGCACGTCGTGCACGTCCTGCGCCCACGCCCGGTTCGCCGCGAGGTCCTCGTCGGGGAACGCCTCGGGCTCCTCCCCCAGTACGGCGTCGATGGCGCGGGCCGCCTTCAGGTAGGCGACCTGGTCCGCGTCGAGCGTGCTCTCGTCGTTGCGCAGGGAGCCGGTCAGGCTGCCCTGCTCGTCGGTGTTGCCGAAGATGCAGGTGATCTCACGGTCGCCGAGGCTCCAGCTCTGCCGGGTCGGGGTGAGGTAGTACACGTCGACGTCGTTGGGCAGGGCCCAGCTGTCCATGGCGTAGTCGGCCTCCAGCGCGTAGCACTTGTCGTCGGCGACCTTCGTGATGTGGTCGTCGCCGGGGAAAGTGCCGCCGGGCAGGGTGACGGTGGCGAACACCTCGCCGTCGTGCATGCCGGAGCAGGGCACCACGTCGACGTCGTACGTCTCACCCTCCAGCGAGCCACTGGGCGAGTTGAAGCACTCGCCCTTGTCCGGCGAGGCGATCGCGCTGTCCCGCGCGCCCTCCTTGAAGCCCTCCCAGAAGGCGGACACGGCACCCGTCGAGAGCGACACGGTCAGCAGTACGAGCCCGACGGTCGACAGCACGGCCCCGGTGACCGCCATGCCCTTGCCGCGCTCGCCCTTCCGCTTGATCTGCCGCAACGCGATCAGCCCGAGCACCAGCCCGACGGCCGGCAGAAAGCAGAGGATGCCGAGCACGAGGGCGGCGATCGCGAGACCGTTGACCGGCGGCAGCCCTTGCGGCGGGTACGGGCCCCACGGCCCGTACGGCGGCTGAGGACCGTACGGCCCCGGCCTCTGAGGACCGTACGGCCCCGGGCCCTGACCGCCGTACGGTCCCTGACCGCCGTACGGTCCCTGGCCGCCGTACGGTCCCTGGCCGCCGTACGATCCCTGGGCGCCGTACGGCCCCTGGGCCTGCGGAGCCGGGTACGGGCCGTAGGGACCCTGCGGGTCCTGCGGCTGCGGGGGCCCAGAGGGCGGAGGTATGGACACAGGTACGGTGCTCCTGTTTCAGGGCTGCGGAGGAGGACGGGCCTACGGCTCTGCGAGTCGCAGGACCTGGCGCATCGTAAGCGGGCGACGAGTGGGGGCGGAATGCGGATTGCGCGGGCGACGACAGGCGCGGTGAACGGGCTGACGTCCCGCTGGGCCCGGACCGTCACGGACGGTACGGCCTTCTCGGCGGCCGGGGTGTGGCCCCTGCTCGCCCTCCTCGCGGACGGGGCCGGGGGCGCGGCGCGGGCGGAGCTGGCGGACGCGGTGGGCCTGCCCGCCGACCAAGCCGCGGACGCCGCACGGGAGTTGCTCGCCGCCCTGGCCTCGATGCGGGGCCTGAACTCGGCCCTGGGCCTGTGGACGAAACGCACGCTGGAGCTGAAGGAGACCTGGGCGGCCGGGCTGCCCGCCGAAGCACACGGGGTGCTCATGGGGGACAAGGCGGCCGATCGGGCCGCGCTGGACGCCTGGGCGGAGAAGCGGACGGGCGGGCTGATCGAGCGGATGCCGGTCGGGCTCACGGACGGCACCGAGATGGTGCTGGCGAGTGCGCTGGCCTTGCGGACGGACTGGATGCGGCCGTTCGAGGAGACCCCGCTGTGGCCTGCCGACGGACCCTGGCGGGGCAGGACCCTGGTCGGCCTGAACCGCTGGAGCGCCCTGCTGGACCGGGTCGGGGTCGCCGAGACGCCCGACGGTGCCGTCACCGAGCTGAAGGTGCTGGGCAGCAACGGCGTCAGCGTCCACCTGCTGCTCGGCGAGGAGCGGATGACACCGGGGCAGGTGCTGACGGCGGGCGTGGACATCCTCGCGGGCCGCCACACGGTCGTGCCGGGGCCGCGGCTCCCGTACGGGGACGCGGGACCGGGCCTGCGCATCGAGAAGATGCGCTGCGTCACCCCGGAGCCGCCGACGCTCCTGGTGCGCACGGTGGCGTACGACATGACGGCCGAGCACGATCTGCTGGCGGCGCACCGCCTGTTCGGGCTGACGACGGCGCGGGACGCCACACAGGGCCACTTCCCCGGCATCAGCGACGCCCCGCTGGCCGTCGGTTCGGCCCGGCAGTCGGCGATGGCGCGGTTCGGCGCGCTGGGCTTCCGCGCCGGAGCGGTGACGGCGGTCGCCGCGGTGCCGGGCGGGGCTCCCGAGTTCCGTTACGTGACCACCCTCGCCCGCGCCACCTTCGACCGGCCCTTCGGCTTCCTCGCCCTCGACCGCCGTACACGCCTCGTCCTCGCGGCGGGCTGGGTCACGGACCCGGAGCCCTACCGCGAGGAGAGTCATTCCATGTGATCAGAACTGCAGCGCCCAGGCGTCGATGCGCCCGGTGTCGAACCGCGCGTTGTCGCTGACCCTCAGCTTCCACGTGCCGTTGGCGGCCTCGGAGGAGGCGTTGACGGAGTACGTGGTGTCGATGTTGTCCGAACTGCCGCCGGTGCCGTAGCCCTTGAGCGTGTACGCCGTGCCGTCGGGGGCGATCAGCTGGACCTGGAGGTCACCGATGTAGGTGTGCACGATGTGCACCTCCACGGCGAGCGCGGAGGGCGCGTTGCCCGAGACGCCGGAGACCGTCACCGGGGACTCGACCGTGGAGTTGTCGCTGATCGCGTAGTCGCCGGTGTTCTCGAAGCGCGGGCCGGGCGGCGTCGGGTCGCCGCCGTCGCCGACGTACAGCAGCCGGTTGGGCGAGCCGGAGCCGGGGCTGGTGACGACGCCGGTGGTGGCCGCGGACGTCAGCGCGGTGGACACCTGGGCGGGCGTGGCCGAGGGGTTGTCGGCCAGGTAGAGTGCCGCCGCTCCGGCGACGTGCGGGGTCGCCATCGACGTACCGGAGATGGTGTTGGTGGCCGAGTCGCTGCTGTTCCAGGCGGACGTGATGGACGAGCCCGGGGCGAAGAGGTCCAGGACCGAGCCGTAGTTGGAGTAGCTCGCCTTGGCGTCGGAGCTGGTGGTGGCGCCGACCGTGATCGCCTCTGTCACGCGCGCGGGTGACCTGGTCGAGGCGTTGGTGGACTCGTTGCCGGCCGCGACGGCGAAGGTGACGCCGGAGGCGATGGCGTTGCGTACGGCGGTGTCGAGCGCGGAGTCGGCGCCGCCGCCGAGGGACATGTTGGCGACGGCCGGCTTGACCGCGTTCTGGGCGACCCAGTCGATACCGGCGACGACCTGGGCGGTCGTACCGGAGCCTGAGTTGTTCAGCACGCGGACGCCGACGATGTTCGCCTTCTTGGCGACACCGTAGGCGTTGCCGGCGACCGTGCCGGCGACGTGGGTGCCGTGGCCGTGGCCGTCCTGGGCGGTGTTGTCGTTGTCGATGGCGTCGTAGCCGTAGGAGGCGCGGCCGCCGAAGTCGCTGTGGGTGATGCGGACGCCGGTGTCGATGACGTACGCCGTCACGCCCTGCCCGGCCGAGTCCGGGTAGGTGTACGAGTTGTTCAGCGGGAGGTTGCGCTGGTCGATGCGGTCCAGGCCCCAGGAGGGCGGGCTGGGCTGGGTCCCGGCGATGGTGAAGGTGCGGTTCTGGACGACGGAGGCGACGGCCGGGTCGGCGGCGAGACGTTTCGCCTCGGTCTCGTCGGCCTCGATCGCGTAGCCGTTCAGGGCCTTGGTGTAGGTGCGCTCGATGGAGGCGCCGTACTTCTTGGCCAGCGCGCGTCCCTCGGCGGAGCCCGAGCGGGCCCGGTCCGCCTTGAGGGTCACGATGTAGCTGTCGGCGACGGCGTTCGCCGCGCCCTCGTACTGGATGTGGCCTTCGGCCGCCTGGGCGGGCAGGGCGGAGACGAGGCCCGCGGCGAGCACCGCACTGGTCAGGGCGCCGATCGCGGCCAGTCTTCGCCGGGAGGTGCGGAGGGGAGTACGCATCACTGCCATCTGAGGGGTCCTCCTCAATCGGTGGTGCGCTGGTGTGGGGGCGACGCCACAGATGGCTCATGAGATAGACAGGAACATGTCAACCCACACTGTGCTCACCTGTGCGTCAGCCGAAAGATTGAGGCTTCCACAGGAATTGCACAAGGGCCCTGCACGGATGTAACCAGGCTGCCATACGGCTGACATGACGGCGCGTCAAGGCCCTCCCGGAGCCGAATCCGCTCCGGGAGGGCCTCGCCGGTCGCTCACTCGTCGAACGCGGTGTCCCGGGTCCGCTTCTCCCACGCCATGACCTCGGCCCGCACCTGGTCGAGGTGGTCGAGCACGGTCGTCACCGAGTCGTCGCCCAGCGGCAGCCGCAGCGGCGTCCGGTCGGCCTCCAGCGCGGCCCGGATGAGCGCCGCCGCCTTCGCCGGGTCCCCGGCCTGGGCGCCGTCGCCGCCGGAGACGTATGCACGCGTCCCGCTCACCTTCTCGTACACCCCGCTGTCGGCGCTGAACCCGGCCCGGCTGCCCTCGAACAGCGAGGTCCTGAAGGCCCCCGGCTCCACGATCAGCACCTTGATGCCGAAGTCGGACACCTCGTCCGCGAGCGCCTCGGACATGCCCTCCAGGGCGAACTTCGTCCCGCTGTACGCCGAGAACCCCGCGAACGAACCCTGCCCGCCCACGCTGCTCATCTGCACGATCGCGCCCGATCGCCGCTCGCGCATGTACGGCAGCACGGCGCGCACCAGGGCCGCGGGGCCGAGGACGTGCAGGTCGAACAGGGCGCGCAGTTCGTCGTCGGTCGTCTCCTCGAAGGCGCCGACGTGGGTGCGGCCGGCGTTGTTGACGAGGACGTCGATCCGTCCGTGCCGGGCGACGACGTCCCGTACGGCGGCGGCGATGGCGAGGATGTCGGTGACGTCCAGCCGTAGCGCCTCCATCTGGTCGGGGTGGGCGGCGACCAGCTCGTCCAGCGCCTCGGGCCGCCGCGCGGCGCCGACCACCACGTCCCCGGCGGCCAGGGCCGCCTCGGTGAGCGCCCGCCCGAAACCGCTGCTCGCCCCCGTGATCAGCCAGACCTTGTTCATGGCCCCTCCTCGTCTCTGTGCCGTATGCGTCGACTCTCCCCCGCAGGGCGGTTGCCCGTCCAAGACCTGCGGTGATAACCGTTGGGCATGACCACCGACGTGCATGGCCGGGACCTGCGGTACTTCGTCGCCGTGGCCGAGGAACTGCACTTCACCCGCGCCGCCGAACGGCTGTACGTCTCCCAGCCCGCGCTGAGCAAGCAGATCCGGGCGCTGGAACGCCGGCTGGGCGTGGAGCTGTTCCGGCGCGACCAGCACGGCGTGGCGCTCACCGAGGCGGGCGAGGCGCTGCTGCCGCACGCCCGGCGGGTGCTGGAGGCCTGGGAGGCGGGCGCGGAGGCCGTGGCCCGGGTCAGGGCGGTGCAGCGCACGACCCTGCGGGTGGGCATGAGCACAAGCCCCGGCCGTGGGGGCCTGCTGCCCGCGATCCGCTCCCGCTTCACGGCGGCCCACCCGGAGGCGACCGTACGCCTGCGGCACGTCAGCTGGGAGGACGCGACCGCGGGCCTCGCCGACGGCGACGCGGACGTGGCGTTCGTCTGGCTTCCCCTGCCCGACGCCGAGCGCTACGGGTGGACGGTGCTCGCGGAGGAACCGCGCCGGGTCGCCCTACCCGAGACCCACCCGCTCGCGGCCCGTCCCGAGGTCGACTTCACGGACCTGCTCGACGAGCCGTTCCTGGCGCTGCCGGACAGTGCGGGGCCGCTGCGGGACTACTGGCTCGCGCTGGACGAGCGGGGCGGGCGGCCGCCGCGGATCGGTGCGGAGATCGCGAGCACGGAGGAGACGTACGAGGCACTGGTCGCCGGTCTCGGCGTCTGCCTCGTGGCGGAGGGCAACGTTCCCCTGCTCACCCTGGGCGGCGTGACGACACGTCCGGTGCGCGGGGTCTCACCGAGCCGTTATGCCGTGGCGTGGCGGCGGGAGGACGGGGAGCGGGCGCTGGTGCGGGGGTATGCGGAGGCGTGCCGACGGGTGGCCGGAATGCGCTAGCCGACCGGCTGCGCACCTCGGGTTCATGCCCGCGGGGCGGTGGAACGGGCCAGCAGCCGTTCGACGTCCGCGAGCGGGCGCAGGACGCAGTGGTCCAGCAGCAGGGACGGGCTGATGAGGGTCGAGCCGACCTCGTGGCCGTCCTTGACGCAGGTGTAGGGCGTGCTGTGCACCGTCACGTCGTCGCCGACGGCCGTGATCCGGCCCGCCAGCGCGGCCTTGCGGGCGCAGATCGCCACCGGTCCGACGATCTCGCGGGTCGGCCGACCCGCCCGTACCCGGCGCGCCCACAGCAGTTCCAGGATCAGGTGTCCGCGCACCGAGAAGCCCCCGATCGCCGTGCCCAGCAGCCAGCCGTCGCCCAGCCGGTCGCGCAGTCCCTCCGCCGTGTCCCGGCCGGCCGCGACCTCCAGCACGCTGCAGCGCGGGGCGACCGCGTCCCGGCGGCCCCGTCCGTGCCCGGTGCTGCGGCCGCCGCTGAGTGCGCGGGTGTTCCGGTCGGTGAGCAGGCCCGTCCAGCGGCCCTCGCTCAGCAGCGTGACGGTCCGCGCGGCGGTGCCCTCGTCGTCGTGCGCGTAGCTGCCCGCGTACGGGTGGGCCCGCGGCCGGTCCCGTACGGTCAGCGCGGCCGGTGTCCAGCGGTCGCCGAGGGTGCGGCCGAGGGCGCCGCCGTCGGCCAGGTAGTTGTCGGCCTCGCTGGTGTGTCCGAAGCATTCGTGCACCAGGACCCCGGCCGCCGTGGGCGACAACAGCGCCGGGCCGGCCACCGGCCCCGCGAGCGGCACGCGCAGCCGCAGCAGGGCTTGGTCGGCGAGGAGTTGCCGTAGGCCGTGCGGTATCTGTTCCGCCACGAAGGCGGGGTCGTAGGCGGCCGCACCCCACTGGGGCGTGGCGCCGTGAGGCGTGGCGCCGTGAGGCGCGGCGCCGAGGCTGATCCGCACCCGCCACAGCCCCTCCCGCTCGTCCCGGTCGATCCGCGCCCGGGGCCCCAGCCGCACGCGCGCCGAGTCCAGTGCCGCGTCCAGGACGTCGGTCACCGTGCGGGCGCGTCCGTGACCGCCCGCAGGGCGCGGCGCAGCGCGTCCTCCAGCCGATCGGTGTCGGGCCCGCCCAGCGGCAGCGGCTGCCACCAGGCAGGTTCCCGCGACAGCGCACTCAGCAGCGGTTTGAGGTGCCGGGACAGTGCGCTCTGGGCGTTGTAGGAGAAGGAGACGCTGACAGAGCCGTCGCTGCCGTCCCCCTCCACGCCCTCGTGCGGTGCGAACAGCGGCAGGTAGAGCACGTCGCCGGGGTGCAGCACCACGCTGTAGGGCTCCTCGGGCAGGCGGCCGGAAGGTACGAAGCCCTTGGTCTCCAGCATGCGTTTGCGCTGCCGCTCCGGTTCGGTGTCCTCGGGCAGGCCCACCAGCCAGGTCTTCGAACCCTGCTGCTGTACGACGAAGTTGTCGCTGTGGTCGAAGTGGCAGCCGATCCCCGCCCCGCGGCCCCGGGTCACGGACAGATCCGCCGTGCACTCGTCCCAGCCGAACAGGCCGGCCAGCTTCACGCAGGCATCGGCCAGTTCCGGCAGGGTGTGCTGGGCCTGGTTGACGAAGAGCACCGCGCCGTCGGGACGCCGCCGCACCTGGGCTTCGGACTCCGCCGCCGGGGGTGTCTGCTCCAGTCGGCGCTCCAGGGCCTCGATGTCGGGCCAGTCGAGCGCGGGGGCGAGGAAGCGCGGGCCACAGCCGCGCCAGACGATCGGGCGGCGGCGCCAGTGCTCGCGGTAGAACAGCTCCAGGTCGAACTCGTCCGTCTCCAGCGGTGGTCGTGTGCTCATCGCAGCCCCCATGAACGCAGTCGCTGTTGGAGTTTCGCCCGTACGTCCGGTGCCATCCCCGCATCGTGACCGGCCAGGACGGAGGTCAGCGCGTCAAAGAGGGGGCGCCCGGCCGGGCCGACGACGCAGCGCCCCGCACCTGCCAGGAACATCGTGGGGTGCAACTCCCAGGCGGCGGGCGCCTCGGCGTAGTCGCGGAAGGCGCAGAACACGCCCCCGTGGAAGGCGGCGCCGCGCAGCGTGACGTCGAAGGTGGCGCCCGCGCCGGTGGCGAGCGCGCGGGCGATGGCGCAGGCGGCCTCGTAGTGGACGAGCGGCTCCAGCGTGCCCTCGGGGTCGAAGGACGGCCCGGCCGCCATGAACCGGTGGAAGCACTCGGGCAGCGTCAGCCCGCGCCCCTGGGGGGAGTAGGGCACGTCGCGGAAGTGCTGGAACTGTGGGGAGGCGAGGAAGAGTTCGGCCACCGCGTTGACACTGAGCCCGTGCCGCTCCTGGATCACCTCCAGCGTCCGCGCGAAGGCGCCCTTCAGTCCCTGCCCCGTGCCGGTGCCGCCGCTGACCACCGCCGAGCGGATGTTGCGCCCGACCAGCCGCAGTTCCGTCAGGTCCACCCGGTCGAAGACCTCGATCAGGTCCGCGTCGAGCGGCGGCCGCATGCCGTCGGGGCCGTCCGCGATGAACGCGGAGCGGAACTCGGAGTCGTACAGCAGCCGGTCCAGCACCCGCAGGATACGCCCGTGCAGCCCGACTTCGGTCATATCGGCCATATCGGCCTCGGCGGCCTTATGCGGCATGGGCGGTCTCCTTCCAGTCGTGTACGAGGGCGAAGAGGCGCTCCGCGTTCTTCCGCGACTTGGGCACGAGCGTCCCGTCGGCGGTGAACTTCGGGTCCTCGTAGGTGACTCCGGTCAGTCGCGGCATCATCGGCAGCAGGTGTTCCAGCAAGGTGAGCTGCTCATCCAGCAGTACGCCGTGGTGCAGGTCGCGGAAGCGGCCGTCGACGATCTGGCAGCCCGACAGGTGCACCTCGTGGCAGCGGTCCAGTGGCAGCGCATCCAGTCCCTCGAACATGCGCGATCCCGTGCGCCCCATCAGCCACTGGTAGGCGAGGATGTGCCCGATGTCGATCGTCGCGTACGCGCCCGTCTCCCGGATCACGGTGTCGAAGAACGCGAAGGCGTCCATCGTGCCGACCAGGAAGCTGCCGCCCTCGGTGAAGCCGGGGAACTCCACGGACAGCGGCGCCCGCAGCCGCTCGCGCCACTCCGCGACCCCGGCGACACAGCGCCGCAGCCCCTCCGCGGTGAGCACGGGCGGCATCGGGTACGGCAGGCTGCGGCCCGACAGCGACCAGATCCCCAAGTCCTCGATGACCCAGCGGAATCCGTAGCGTTCGATCAGCGCGTTGGTGAAGTCCGCGACGGCTGCCCGCTCGTACGGCTCCGGGCTGCCGGTGTTGAGCAGGGTGTGGTGGAAGGCGCGCGGGCGGCCGTCGCCGAACAGGGCGAAGAGTTCGTCGTACGCCGGGAAGTACCGCTCGGGGCTGAGCGGGCCGTAGTCGATGGGCTGGAAGGCGACGAACATGTAGTCGTACGTCTGCGCGTTGCGCCGCAGGAACGCCGCCACCTGGTCGGTCGGGCGGCCCTGACCCGTCCTGTCGAATCCGATGCGCTCGCCCCAGACGAGGTCCATGCCCAGCCCGAGCCCCAGTTTCTCCATCAGGCACTCTCCGCATCCGGTGTGTCCAGCACGAGCAGCCTCTTGTCGACCATCTGTGCGAGCCAGCGGCGCGCCCGCGGCTCCTCGGCGACGAGGCCGCCGTCGGGGGTGCGCTCCACGTCGGCGGGTACGGCCGCCATCCGGGGCCAGGCGACATCGGCCAGGAACCAGCGCGTACGGACGGAGTCGAGCGCCACCCCGAACCGCGGCCGGGCCCGCACCACCGGCCCGGCGACCGCCGTTGGCGCTGCGGAGCGGTCCGGCGCACGCGGCGACAGGTCGGGCCGGACGGACCGTTCGGCGTCGGGCACCGCCTCGACGGTCATGCGCAGCAGCCGCTGCCGGGCCTCCTCCGTCGCGGTGTCCTCCAGCAGCGCGCCGCCGATCCGTCCGGCGGCGAAGGCCAGGCCGTCGTTGGTGACCAGGTAGGCGTCGTCGGCCTGGCGCCGCCGCTCGGCCCACAGGTAGCTGCCCGGTTCGGCGACGACCAACTGCATGGTGTCCAGGCCCATTTCCGCCGGGTGGCGTTGGATCACCCCGACCGTGTCGTGAAAGCCCTGGAGGGCGTCGTCGTGGTCGAAGCCGTCCATGAACGACAGGTTGGTGACGATTCCGGCCCGGGTGAGGTTCAGTACGGCGCGTTCGGCGTGCGCCGCGTCCTGGCCCTTGTGCAGCGAGTCGAGGATGTCCTGGTGGGCCGTCTCGAACCCGGTCGACAGCTGCACACAGCCCGCCGCGCGCAGCCGTTCGCAGAAGCCGGGGTCGGCCAGTTCGCGCTCCAGGCGCGCCCGGACCCGGAAGGTCAGCGGCGCCCCGCGCCTGCGGACCGCCTCCGTCACGCGCAGCAGGTGGCGCAGGCCGGTGTTCTCGTCGGTGACCGCCACATCGGTCATCTCCAGCCGGTCGGCCAGCGCCACCAGGTGTTCGGCGGCCACCTCCGGGGCGATCTGCTGGAAGGCACGGGCGTCGCGGTAGCGGTTGCCGTACGAGCAGAAGGTGCACTTGCCCCAGTAGCAGCCGACCGTGAGCCGGTAGGGGAACTGGTGGGCCATGTTGGTGTAGAGGGAGAAGTCGAACTGGTCGAAGTCGGGCATGGGCTGCTCGCTCAGGACGAAGCCGTCGGCGAGGCCTGGGGATTCCGGCGGGGGGTCGCCGACGGCGGCGGTGTCCGGTTGCGCGCCGTTTCGTCGCGCGCTGTTTGGTGGCGCGCCGTTTGGCCCCGCGCCGTTTCGCCACCCGCCGATTCGCCCGCCGCTCAGGATGCGGGCGAGGAAGCCCTCGCCGTGGCCCAGACACCAGTGGTCGACCGCGTGGGAGCTGGTGACGTGCCGGCGCAGCAGGGCCGCCCACATCTGCACGGTGGGCCCGCCGAGCGCGATCCGCAGCGCGGGCCGCCGTTCCTTGAGCAGCGCGCACAGGGTGAGGACGGGGACGACCTGGCTGAAGAACGGTACGGAGAACGCCAGCACCCGCGGCGGGTCTTCGGACAGCAGCTCCTCCAGGCGGTCGGCGCACCAGCGC
The DNA here is from genome assembly GCF_006539505.1 of Streptomyces spinoverrucosus. Lineage (GTDB taxonomy): Bacteria > Actinomycetota > Actinomycetes > Streptomycetales > Streptomycetaceae > Streptomyces > Streptomyces spinoverrucosus. The sequence goes on along the minus strand of NZ_BJND01000023.1, from coordinate 168,064 downwards.
GCCGACCAGCTGTCGCGGGCGGCGTCGACGAGCTTGTCCAGTTCGGACAGCAGCAGCGGGCCTTGGACGATCCAGCCGTCCTCGGTGGCCTGCCGCGTGACGTAGCGGACCATCGCCTGGATGGCCGTCTCCTGGGCGAAGCCGGTGGAGCGGTCGCGGGCGGTCTCCAGGATCCGGGCGCCGTGCCGTGCCCGGTAGCGCTCGCTGACGGTCCGGAAGACCTCGCCCGCGCTCGGCGCACCCGCCCCGAGGGCCGGGCCGTCCGCCGCGGGCGGGACGTGGCGGCGGACCAGGACGCGAGCGCGGTACTCCAGGTTCAGGTCGACGGCGCGGACCCGGTAGCCCTGGGCCGTCCAGGCCGCGGTGAGCTGCGGCAGCGCCAGGTACGGGAACTGCACGGCTTCGCTCACGGGCGGCATCACCAGCAGTACGTCGCTCATCGCATCACCAGCGCTACGTCGCTCATCGCGTCACCAGTAGTACGTCGCGCATGCGTCACCAGTAGTACGTCGCTCATCGCTCATCCCCGCCCCGTGCTCCGACCGGTGGTCCATGCCCGCGTGAGCCGTTCGACGATGTCCAGACGGTCCCGTGCCAACTGCGCGCTCTCCGGGTCGCCCAGCGCGTCGGCGAGCACCCGCACGGTTCGCCAGACACCGGCGCGCAGCGGCAACTCCTCGCCCACGGCCCGGAATTCCGCCAGCGCGGGGCCCGGCCCGTCCAGGCGCAGGGTGGCGCGGGCCGCCAGGACGCGCGCGTGCATCGCGAGGGTGTCGCGCGGGTCCAGCGCGATGGCCTCGCGCAGCCGGTCCCGAGCGGCGCGTTGGTCGCCTCGCGCGTAGTGCGCCGCGCCGATCTTGTACGCCAGCCAGCTGGACCGGTACCCCTGGGCGGCCGCCTGCTCGTAGCACTCCTGGGCCTGCTCGGGGCTTGCGGAGGCATGCGCCAGGCCCTGCAGGGCCACCGTCACTCCCGGCGCAGGATCCGCCGCGCCGGGCTCGTCGCGTTCGTCCAGGGCCGGAGGCCCGGCGCCTTGGTGGACGCGCAGCATCAGGTCCTCCGGCCACGGAGTGGCGGGCAGGAAGGAGGACTCGCGGGCCCGCAGTCCCAGCCGCCCCGCGACATCCGGGCCCACCCCGCGGAACTCGCCGGGCAGGAATCCGGACCGGGTCGACCACGTCATCGCGGACAGCTCGCCCCCGCAGGCCGCGACCAGGTCGGCCAGGTCGTCCACGGAGTGGTCGGGCACGCCGTGCTCGTCCACCAGCCAGTCAAGGTCGATGTCGGTGCTGACGTCGCCGGTCACGTGCCGGTCCAGGTGACGGGTGAGGAGATCGGGCGGTACGACCGACAGCCGTACGCCGCACAGTGTCACCGCCAGGCAGCAGTCGCCGGTCTGCGGATCGGTCGGCGCGCCGCCGGTGGCGATGAGGGAGACGCAGCCCACCGCCCGGCTCTCCCAGCCCTCGTACGAGGTCCAACTGGGTACCCACACCAGGTCGGTGAGGCCGGCGGCGAGGGCGGCGGCGGACCAGAAGTCGTCGAGCCCGAAGGCGCCGGGCACACCGCGCACCGGCAGCCGGCGCAGCAACTCCGCCGGGGACGTTCCCGTACGCGCCGCGGCGCGCAGGGCCTCCTCGCCGCCGGGGGCGAGGGGCTTGAGGTCCAGGTGGCGGTCGAAGCAGACGACGGTGCGGCCGCGGTAGGGGCTCTGCGGCCACAGCGCCGCGACCTCTCCGTGTTCCTCGAACAGGTCAACGTGTCCCGGCATCGCGCGCCCTCTCCGGGAACGGCGCGTCGAGCGCCGGTACGGGCGGTGGCATCGGGGGTGCCTCGGGCGCCTCGAGGGGCAGCACCGGCTCCGGCATCGGCACCGGCTTCGGCTCACGCTCGGATGAGAAGCGGCGCGCGTCCGGGCTGAGCGCCGCGACGGCGGTGGTCACCAGGACGAGGACGGCCGCCCACAGCATGATCGTCCGGGCGTCGGCCAAGCGGAGCAGCACCGCGCCGAGCAACTGGCCGAGGGGCAGTGAGGCGAAGGAGAAGAAGAAGTCGGCGGAGAACGCCCGGCCGTGCAACTGCTCGGGCACCTCCCGGCGCAGCCCGGCCATCTTGACGACGTCGAACGCCTGCTGGCCGATGCCGCCCGCGACGAACGCGGCCGTCAGCAGCAGCACCGATCCGGTCGCCACGGGCGCCAGCACGGTCACGCCGAACAGGCCGAGCATCGCCAGCGCGTACAGTCCCCGGTGCCGGCCGGTGATGCGCCCGCCCACCAGCGCGCCGGCGACGGTGCCGGCCGCGAAGGCGCCGAGCACGAAGCCGTAGACGGTGACGCTGTGTCCCGCTTCGAGCAGGAACACCGGCAGGGCAACCATCCAAGGTCCGACGGCGAGCAGGACGTGGACGACGGCGAGGAGCTGCACATACCGCAGCCACCGCACACGCCACAGCACAGCGAGCCCGCCGAGGGCGGAGCGCAGCAGCGATTCCTCGGACTCTTCGGACTCTTCGGACTCTTCGGGTGCGCCGGTGGCGGGTTCGGCGGGGTCGGCCTTCGCAGGGCTGTCGGCCGCGGGGCCGCGCGCCGCGGGGCCATCCACAACAGGACCGTCCGCCGCAGGGCCATCCACCACAGGACCGTCCACCACAGGACCGCCCGCCACAGGACCGTCCGCCGCAGGGCGCGCCGCGTAGCGGGCGCCCGCCCAGCGGGTCGCGGCCGCGGACAGGCCGAAAGCCGCGGCGGCGACGACGGCTCCCGCGGAGAAGCCGAGTACGGCGACGAGCGTGGCCGCCAGGGTGGGACCGACGATGCCGGAGGTGTTGCGCATGCCTTCGAGGAGGCCGTACGCGGCGGTGACTCCCGCTTCCTCGCCGGCGGGGTCGTCGGTCCTGCCGCCGTCCGTGTCCTTGCGCAGGACACGCGGGGTGATCAGCAGCAGGGCCGGTTCGCTCACCGCTTCGCACAGACCGATGAGGACGGCGACGGCGAGGACGACGGTGTCCAGCCGGCCGTCCCAGAAGAGGGCCAGCCCGATGAGCGCGAAGAGACGGGTGGCATCCGCGGTGACCGCCGGGATGACGGGGTTGACGCGGTCGAGGAGCGCGCCGGTGAAGAGGACGACACCGCCGAGTGCGAGAAAGCGTGCGGCGAATACCGCGCCGATGGTCTCCGCTGTCGTCCCCGACTGCGTCGCGGCCACCACGACAATGATCGGGAAGAATGCGTCACCGAGCAGAGAAACGGCCTGCGCCAGACAAAGTCCAGCGAAGCGCCGATTTCGAAGCAGCCGAAGATAAATTCTCACCGGAAGGTGCGAGACCTTTCTTGAGAAGCCTGCCGCCGGGGCTCTCGCCGGCCGGCGGCACGCCTGCGTCAGCCCTTCAGGTCAGGCCTCAAGACACTGCCTTGAAGCGGAACGCGTGGAACGCGACGCTCTCCTCCAGGTCCTCGGCCTCCAGAACTTCCAGGCTGTCGAGGTCTTCGATTTCATCGAGGATGGTCTGCTCGTTGTGCGACTCGCCCATAATTCCTCCTGAAAAGGAAGGGGGCGCGGCAGGCTGATTCCCGCGGCGCTGGAAGAGATGCTAACGGCGCCGTTCTCCGCCTTGAACATGCCGTATGCACTTTGACCGAAAGGGCGCTTCGAACAGGGAATCCACTACGGCTCCGAATCAGGCGCGGAGCTGGCAGAATCCGGTGAACGGAAGGGGAATTTCAGGATCCGTAATGATGCGCGTGGCTCGTTCCGCACCCGCAGAGAATCGCGGCACCGCCGGTCGGCCGTCCCGTCAGCCGCCGTGTCCCGTCAGCCGGTCTGAGGAACCGTCGGCCGCATCAGTGCCCGCGCGTCCACGTCGTCGACGGCCAGACGGGCAAGGACGTCCTCCACCGTCGCACTGGCCTCGCGGAACAGCGCCCGCCCCGACGGCGTGAGCTGGACCAGGGAGCCCCGGCCGTCCCCGGGGGAGGGTTTGCGGGCCGCATAGCCGGCGTCGACCATCTGCGTCAGCAGCCGCGAGACCTGCGGCTGGCTCCGCGAGGACCGGGAGCTGAGCTCTCCCGAGCGGATCCAACCGCGCTCGCGCCACATCACGTCCATGACTTCGTAGGCGCTCACACAGAGGTTGTGCCGGTCCGACAGAGCCCGCTCGACCGCCTGGTTCATGCGCGCGGTGACGCGTACGCAGGACAGCCACTGGTCACGAAGGTCCGAGGTGGAGACGGAACGACAGCAGGCACCGCGCCCTGGACTCCGATGGGCGTCGTAGGCGTGGCCCAGTTGATGGTCATGCTGGACTCGACGGTGGTGAACGTGGCGCTGCCGTCGATCGGTGCCGAGCTACCGGCGGGGCCGTCGGCACTGCAGTGGACGATCAGCGCCAATGTGCTCATGTACGGCAGTCTCCTGCTGTTCGGAGGCCGCGTCGCCGACGTGCTGGGCCGACGGCGGTCATTCCGCCTGGGTGCCGCGCTGCTGTCGGCCGCGGCCCTGTCGATCGTCCTGGCCGTCTACCAGATCCCCCAGCAACGCAAGATCGCCCTCACCGTTTGGAGCGGTCTGGGCGTACTCGGCGCGACCATCGGGGTGGTACTGGGCGGGCTCATGGTGACGGCGATCAGCTGGCGCTGGGCGTTCCTGATCAACATCCCCGTGGGTGTCGCCGCCTTCGTCGGCGCGCTGCGCACCCTGCCGGCCCTGTCCGCGACGACCGCCCGTCCCCTGCGCATCCCCACGGCGGCCCTGGCCACCGCGGGCCTCGCAGGCCTGTCCTACGGCCTGATCCGGCTCCAGGACGGGATGACCACCCCCGCCGCCTGGATCAGCATCGGCGTGGCCGCGGTGCTGCTCACCACGCTGACCATGGTGGAACTGTCCGAGAACGACCCCCTGCTGCCCCTGCACCTGCTGCGCATCCCGACCTACTGGCTCGCCAGCGTCGGCCTGCTGCTCGCCGCCGCGGTGATGATCAGCAGCTCCTGTCTGGCCAGCATCTACTTCCAGCAGGTGCACGACATGAGCGCGCTGGCCGCCGGCCTGTCGCTGCTGCCGATGGGCCTGGCCTCGCTGGTCGTGGCCCTGGTCGTGCCCAAGCTCGTCACCGCACTCGGCCCCGGCGGCCTCTACCTCTGCGGAGTCGTCGCCCAGCTGATCGGCGCGGGCGTGCTCGCGACCGGGACCTCCAGCGTGGCGGTGACCATCCTCGCGCTGGCGCTGATCGGCGCCGGCCTGCCCAGCTGCTTCGTCCCGCTGTACGGGATCGGCAGCTCCCATGTGCGGCTGCAGGAATCCGGTGTCGGATCGGTCCTGCTCAACACGTTCAACCAGACCGGGGCCGCGCTGGGGATCGCCGTCATCGGCACCGTCCTGGCAACCACCACCCGCGGCGAGATCTCCGCCGGGGCATCCGCCCCGGACGCGACGACGACCGGTGTCGGCCACGGCTTCCTCGCCCTGGCCGTGTGCGCCGCCGTCGCCCTCGTCGTGGCACTGATCCTTCGGCACCTGACCCGCTCCCCCCAGCCGGACACCCGGCAGCCACAGTCCTGAAAGGGAACCACCCGTGACCTCCGTCACTCCACCTGTGCCCCCGGGCCATGGGCTCGAACGAGGCGTGTCAGGCGACGTGCAGGACATCGGCGTGGACCGCCGGCCCCAGCAGACCGGCCGCGGCGGCCGGCGGATCGACGACCACGGTCGGTGGCGCGAAATGCGTGCCCGCGATTTCGCTGCTCACAGCGGCCATGCCGTCAGCAGATCGTCGGGGCCGTAGGCGGCGTCGAGTCCCGGACAGTCGACTCCGCTGCGCGAGACCGCCACGACCGGGACGGGTTCGGCGGTGAGCGCAGCTCGGTGGCGGTGGAGGGCTGCCAGGTCGTGCCGGTCGAAGGGTGATTGCTCCAGCCACTTGATGGAACCGACGAACAGCAGCTCCGTGGCGACGGGGGCGCGGTCTGCCCCGACGAGGTCGATCTCGATGTCGTTGGTGCGCGTCCAGTAGCCGCCCACCGCGGGGGCCGCGGGCAACCGGTCGTCGGGCAGTATCCGGGCGAGCGCCTCGCGGACGAGCGGCTCGACGGCCCTGCCGCGCCAGCTGGTCCAGTTCTCCCGAATCCGCGCCAAGGTCAAATCGCCCCGTCCCCGCTCGATCTCCTCCATGGCAGGGCCGAGAAGATGCAGCCAAAACCGCAGATACGGATCCGTCACCCGGTAGCGGCGGTCCTTCGACGCGCGCAGGGACACGGGCAATTCCCCGGCAACGATCCGCTTGTGCGTGAGCAGCTCCAGCGCTCGCTGCAGCGGCGTGGCGCCGATCCCGCCGGCCGCGCGGGCGATGTTGGTGAAGGTGCGCTCGCCACTGCCGATCGCCGCCAGCACCGCACGGGCCTGGGCCTGCGGCGGGAATTCCGCGGCCAGCGAGCGCTCGGCGGACACCAGCAATGCCGAGACCGGATCGTTCAGTGCCTCGCCGAGGAAGTCCCACAGTCCCGCGCCGTGCGGCCACTCTGCGCAGATCAGCGGCAGCCCGCCGGTGACCAACGCGGCGTCGAAGGCTTCGGCCGGATGCAGTCCCAGCATCCGCCCGACCTCGGCGGGGTTCAGCGGCCCGAGCACCATCTCCCGACCCCGCTGGTGGAAGGGGCGTCCGTAGCTGTTCAGCGCCTCCATCATCGACAGATCCGAGCCGATGAGGACCAGCAGCACGGGCTTGGTCTCCAGCGCCCGGTCCCAGGCCCGCTGCAGCATCCCCTCGAAGGCGCCATCGGCATCCATCAAGTACGGCACCTCGTCGATGACCAGCACGCTGGCCCGGTCGGCGGGCAGCGCCGCGGCCAGCACATCGAACGCCGCATCCCAGTTCTCCGGTCGCGCGGCGGCCACCAGCCGCGCCAGCGGCAGCGTCGACGCCTGGGCGTCCCGGGCCAGCCGCGCCAGATCATCCCCCGGCGATGCCCCGGTGGCCGCATAAAACAAGAACGGCGCCCCGGCACGCTCCACGAACCGCTCGACCAGCCGCGACTTCCCCACCCGGCGTCGCCCGCGCAGCATCACGCACCGACCGGGCCGTTCCCCGCCGACCCCCGCCGCCACCTTCTGCAGCTCTCGCTCCAGCGTCGCCAGCTCGTGCCGACGCCCGACGAAATCCACCACGTCCGCCGACCTCCACGCATCCCCAGCGTATGTCACTAACACCAACGTCAGTAACAATAATGTTAGCAACACGCCCGAGCAAGGCCCACCACGGGACCCGGGACCTCGACTGGACCGCGCCCTGGGAATACCTGGTCGAAGAGGCGCGTACCTGGTCCCTCCTCGAGGCCACCGAAGCCCCGTTCGGCGACAACATCTTCGTAGCCCCCACCTGGATCGACCGCGCCGACCTGCACCCCGGAGAGGTGGTGATCCCATGCCGTCCCAGCACCCAGAAGAGATCGGCTACGGCCATGTGATCGAGCGCTTCGTGACGAGGAAGGACTCGGATCATCCTCGCTACCTCGAACTGAACAGTGCGCGCGTCCTGCGGCCCGGGTGGCCACACGCCAAGCGCTTCGCCCGCCACCTGATCAACGACGCCGCCACGATCACCGACGCCGAGCTGGAGGCCCTCCTCTCCTACGAATGGCGCTCGCGCCTCACCGCCGCCTGGCTGATCGGTGTCGGTCGGCGCGAATCGTTCCGCGAGCGCATCGGCGACCTGCTCCTGGCCAGCGAGAACTGCTTCTCCAGCGGCGCCTACTGCTTCGCCCTGGCCCGCTTCGGCACGCACGCCGACGCCGAGATCCTCACTGCCTACCTCGACCGCTACCTCCCCCCACCGACCTCCGCTACGACCAGCCCCGCCGCCCTCGGCGCCGTCCTCCGCGACCTCCCCGCCTACACACCCGAGGAGCAGCGCCGCTGGACCGACCTACGCTGCGACTTCGCCAACGGCTGGACAGGCAGCGGTCGCTGACCCACCGCGCGATCCTCCGGCTGATCGACCCTGCTGCACGAGGCCGGCGTCGCCGGGATCGTCCGGCCGTCCTGCCCCCGCCGCCACACAGTCGTGCGCATCGACAAGCCCCTGGACGGGCAGCGGGTCTTTCGCACCTGCATCAGCAGCGGCCACTGTGCCCGAACTGCCTGGTCAACGATCCAGCGAACCTGGAGACCTTGCGGCACCTCCCGCTCCACGGGGCGACCGTGGTGCCCGGCCAGTCAGCGCCGCACACCATCATGCGCTCGCCACCGAGATCCCCGCCGCGATCCTCGCCCGCACCCAGCACCCAGCACGGAAAAGACATACGTGACCATCGATGATCAGCGCCGCTTGAGAAGCAGTGACTGCGTCTTCCATCGGCAGTGACAGCGTCAACGGACCGACATCATCGCTGGATCGCCCAGCTCGTTGATGAGGCGCCGGTATGTTTCGAAGGCCGGCTTGGGGGTGTAGTCGTCGCGCAGAAGACCGAAGTGATGGAAGAGCCCCTCGGCGGTGCTGTCGGCGTCTCGCAGGGCGAAGAACGAGTACCCGTCGATGTTCAGGTCGGCGGCGAGGGCGGACACGGTCCGCACGACGGCTTCGAGAACGGCGGCCTGTCGCTGCTCGCTGCGGCCGGGGCCGGTGGGCCAGCCGTTCTCGCAGATACGGATCGCGACGCTGTCGGGAATGCCGGCCTTTGGCAGATCGGTGCGCCGGAACGCGGTGAGGACCGCAGTGACCGCTTCCGTCAACTGCTCGGCGGCAATGGGACGGAACACGTCCGGGAAGAAGTCCAGGCCGACGTAGTCCAGGTCCTGCCGGAAGCGGTCGTCGGCCAGGGCGCCGAGCTCGGCCCAGAAGGTGTCGGCCGGATTGAACGTCGGCACGGCGTTGAAGCCGACCGCCAGGTTGAGGCCCAGGGCCCGGGCCTCCTGCTTGGCCGCGACAACCCCCTTGCCAAGCGCGTTCAGGACGTTGGGGATGCTGCCGTCGACTGCGGGCAGGTCGGCGTTGGGCTCTTCGCAGATCTGGACGGATGCCAGGTGCGGCCCACCGGCGCGGACGGCCTCGCGGATGAAGTCCAGCCACCCGTCCAGCTCGCCGGACGGCTCGCGGAACTGCAGCACGAGGTCGAGCTTGCGGCCCCGGTGGAGATACGACTGAGGGTCGGCGGGCGTGGGCGGTTCCAGCGGCGTCACGGTGGCGGCGAACGAGTGATAGGCACGCACCGACAGGCTGGCCCTGTCCCCCTGGAGCGCGTCAAGCGCCTCGATGATGCGGTCCGGCAGATCCGGGCGGCGCGGGTGGACGATGCCCTGGTCGTCGCCGAGGATCCCACCGGGATAGATGCCGAACTGCAAGGTCATGCTCACTCCCCCAGAACTTTGGCGTCACTCCAAATTTGGAGTGACACTATCATCTGGGACATGGGCCTTCGAGAGACCAAGAAGCAGCAGACCCGCACGGCGATCGCCGACGCGGCCCTGCCACTCTTCCTGAAGCACGGCTTCGACCGGGTCACGGTGGCCGAGGTGGCACGACACGCCGGCGTCTCCACCAACACCGTGTTCAACTACTTCCCCACCAAGGAAGACCTCTTCTTCGACCGCCAGGCAGAAGTAGAGGGCCACCTCGCCGCCCTGGTACGCAACCGCGCACCCGGCACCTGCCCAGTGGAGACCATCCGCGACGACCTCCTGACCGCCCTGCGACACGACGACCCCGCACTGGGGCTCCACCCCGACGCACCCCGGTTCTGGCAGGTCATCCACGACAGCGCCGCACTGCGTGCACGCGAACGCGAGATCAGCGAACGCGCCGAGACTGCCCTGACGGCCGCTCTGGCCGAACATCCGCCGAACATCGCCAACGGGCCGAACCAGGCCGACCACCCGGTGCTCGCACTTCTCGCAGGTGCCATCGCCGGCACACACCAGGCAGCCCTGCGCGAACTGCAACGACGCATCCTGTCCGGCGAAACACCCGCGGACGCCCGCGACAGCGTCGCCACAGCCGCAGCCCAGGCATTCAACATGCTCTGCTTCGGACTCCACGCAGATGCTGACCAGACATCGCAGGAGCTACGGCTCCTTCAGTAACCCTGCCGCCCCGCCAAGGCACTCGGAGCGAAAGGCCGCCCGACCCGCTCCGTCGCAGGTCGGACGGCCTTTCGCCGAACGTATTAGACGTTGAAGCGGAACTCCACCACATCCCCGTCCTGCATCACATAGTCCTTGCCCTCCATCCGCGCCTTCCCCTTCGCGCGGGCCTCCGCCACCGACCCCGCCTCCACCAGGTCGCCGAAGGAGATGACCTCGGCCTTGATGAAGCCCTTCTGGAAGTCGGTGTGGATGACGCCGGCGGCCTCGGGAGCCGTGGCGCCCTTCTTGATCGTCCAGGCGCGGGATTCCTTGGGGCCGGCCGTGAGGTAGGTCTGCAGGCCGAGGGTGTTGAAGCCGACGCGGGCGAGGGTGGCCAGGCCGGGCTCGGTCGCGCCGACCGACTCCAGCAGTTCCATGGCGTCCTCCTCGTCGAGCTCGGCGAGGTCCGCCTCCAGCTTGGCGTTGAGGAAGATCGCCTCGGCGGGGGCGACCAGCGCGCGCTGGTCGTTCTTGAAGTCCTCGTCGATCAGTTCATCCTCATCGACATTGAAGACGTAAAGGAAGGGCTTCGTCGTCAGCAGGTGCAGGTCGTGCAGGAGCTCGGCGCGCTCGCTGCCCTGGACGATGCCGTGCGCGAAGAGCGTGTCGCCCTTCTCCAGGATCTCCTGGGCCTCCTCGACCGCCTTGACCTTCGGCGCCACGTCCTTCTTGATCCGTGACTCCTTCTGGAGGCGCGGCAGCACCTTCTCGATCGTCTGCAGGTCGGCCAGGATCAGCTCGGTGTTGATCGTCTCGATGTCGTCCTTCGGCGAGACCTTGCCGTCGACGTGGACGACGTTCTCGTCCTTGAACGCGCGGATGACCTGGCAGATCGCGTCGGACTCGCGGATGTTCGCCAGGAACTTGTTGCCCAGGCCCTCGCCCTGGCTCGCGCCGCGTACCAGACCCGCGATGTCGACGAACTCCACGGTCGCCGGGACGGTCCGTTCGGACGTGAAGATCCCGGCGAGCTGGTTCAGGCGCGCGTCGGGCACACCGACCACGCCCACGTGCGGCTCGATCGTGGCGAACGGGTAGTTGGCCGCCAGCACGTCGTTCTTGGTCAGGGCGTTGAACAGGGTCGACTTGCCGACATTCGGCAGACCGACGATTCCGATCGTGAGCGACACGTTGCGACTTCCCGTACGTGAGAGGGGCTGGGGCCGGTGGGCCGGGGACGGCCAGGAGCCAGGAGGTCTGGCCGGCCGATCCACCAGTTTACGGGGTGCCGGACTCCGCCCGGGCGCCCAGTCGAACGCTTGGCCAAGCTCTGCCCAACGGCGTGTCGGACGGGCTATTCGGCACATTAAACGACCTAAGTTAGGCCAGTGGAGCAACACAGGCCGCGATCTCCTCAGCACGGACCGCGACGCGGAACCTCACCGCCGACGCCCCTGCCCCCGCAGGCACGGCGCGGCGGCGGTAGCGATAGCGGTCGCGGTGGTTCTTCGCCGCGCCCGGCCAAGCCCGCCGCGGCGCGGCCCGAACGCCGTCCCGCCGGTGCGGCCCGGACCCCGGCGGCGGTACGGCGTCCTGCCCCGCCGATCGTCCAGACGTTGCGCCGGATGCCCAACCCGCGGCTCACCGGGCTCGGCTGCGGCCTGTTCTGCGGGGCGGTGATGCTGACGTTCGGCTTTCTCGACTCGCTGCTGTTCGGGTCGTCGCTCGTCGTGTACGGCGTGCTGTTCCTGCCGGTGTGCGTGCTGGCGGCGGTGTGGGTGCGGGGGGTTGATCTGGTGACGGTGCCGGTAGTGGTGCCGATCGCCTTCGCGCTGGGGCTGGTGTTCGTCGCCGACAGGGGGGAGGGGCTGAGCGGGCGGGCCGTGGGACTGTTCACCGCGCTGGCCACGCAGGCGGGGTGGTTGTACGGGGGGACTCTCGTCGCCGGGTCGATCGTCACCGTGCGTAAGGTCCAGCTGATGCGGCGGCGGGTGGCGCGGAACCGCCCGCCGGTGTGAGCCTGCGTCCCGGCGCGGACCTATCCCCCGTTCGCCGCTCTCATCGCCGCCCCCACGATCCCCGCGTTGTTCTGCAGCTCCGCCGGGACGATCTCCGCCTTGATGCCCTCCAGGTACGGCAGGAACTTGTGCGCCTTGCGGCTCACGCCGCCGCCGATGATGAAGAGCTCGGGCGAGAACAGCATCTCGACGTGCGCGAGGTACTGCCGGACGCGGTGTGCCCAGTCCTCCCACGACATGTCGTGGTCCTCCTTGACCTTGCTGGAGGCCCGCTTCTCGGCGTCGTGCCCGTGCAGTTCGAGATGGCCCAGCTCGCTGTTGGGCACGAGAACGCCGTCGGTGAAGACGGCACTGCCGATGCCGGTGCCGAAGGTCAGCATGATGACCGTGCCCTTGCGGTCGCGCCCGGCGCCGAAGGCCATCTCGGCGACGCCCGCCGCGTCGGCGTCGTTCACCACGGTCACCGGAACGCCGCCCAGGCGGTCACCCAGCAGCAGGCTCGCGTCCGTGTCGATCCAGGCCTTGTCGACGTTCGCCGCCGTACGGATCATGGCGCCGCCCGTGACGACACCCGGGAACGTCGCGCCGACCGGCCCGGTCCAGCCGAAGTGGTCGACGACCTCCTTGACCCCGTCGGCCACCGAGTCCGGCGTGGCCGGGTGGGGGGTCAGCACCTTGAAACGTTCGTCCGCGAGGTCGCCCCTGTCGAGGTCCACAGGGGCGCCCTTGATCCCGGATCCACCGATGTCCACGCCGAAGATCTGCATGGCACCACGTTACGACGGCCCACCGACAGTCACGACGCCGGAGCCGTACCCGACCAACGCGCTACCGGCGCTCACCCCTCGGCGGAATCCCCCGCCTCCGTCCGCTGCGCGATCATCGCCGCCGCCTCCTCGCGCAGGTCGCGGCGGAGTTCCTTGGGCAGCGAGAAGGTGATGGACTCCTCGGCCGCCTTGACGATCTCGACGTCCTCGAAGCCGCGCTGGGACAGCCACTCCAGCACCTGCTCGACGAGCACCTCGGGAACGGAGGCGCCGGAGGTGACGCCGACCGTCGAGACACCCTCCAGCCAGTCCTCGTCGATCTCCTCGGCGAAGTCCACGAGGAAGGCCTCGCGGGCGCCGGCGAGCTTGGCGACCTCGACGAGCCGCTTGGAGTTGGAGGAGTTGCGGGAGCCGACGACGATCACCAGATCCGCCTCGGCGCCCATCTGCTTCACCGCGAGCTGGCGGTTCTGGGTGGCGTAGCAGATGTCGTCGCTGGGCGGCGAGATCAGCTGCGGGAACTTCTCCTTCAGGGCGTCGACGGTCTCCATGGTCTCGTCGACGGAGAGCGTGGTCTGGGACAGCCAGACGACCCTGGACGGGTCGCGGACCTCGACCTTCGCCACGTCGCCGGGGCCGTCGACGAGCTGGATGTGGTCGGGAGCCTCGCCGGAGGTGCCGATGACCTCCTCGTGGCCCTCGTGACCGATCAGGAGGATGTCGTAGTCCTCGCCCGCGAACCGGACGGCTTCCTTGTGGACCTTGGTGACCAGCGGGCAGGTCGCGTCGATGGTGGCCAGCTTGCCCTGCTCGGCCTCCTCGTGGACGACCGGGGCGACGCCGTGCGCGGAGAACATCACGATGTTGCCCGGGGGGACCTCCTCCGTCTGCTCGACGAAGATGGCGCCCTTCTTCTCCAGGGTCTGCACGACGTACTTGTTGTGGACGATCTCGTGCCGGACATAGATCGGAGCGCCGTACTGCTCCAGGGCTTTCTCGACGGCGATCACGGCGCGGTCCACACCCGCGCAGTAGCCCCGGGGGGCGGCGAGCAGGACACGGCGGCCAGTCGAAGCAGTCATGGCACCCATCGTAAGGCCGCGTTCGGGGGGTCAAAGATCGCGCCCTTGTGACGTTCCTGAGGAGACTGGACCGCGTACGCGACCGTCGGAGGCACCTGATGTCCGAACCCGGCACGGCGGCACCCACGGCGGACGAGCATCACCGGCTGCGGCGCACCCTGGGCTTTCGGGACCTGGTCGTCTACGGACTGCTGTTCATCGCCCCGATGGCCCCGGTCGGCGTGTTCGGCACTCTGGACGCCAGGTCGCACGGGGCGGTGGCCCTGGTACGTCGTTGCCACGGTGGCGATGGCGTTCACCGCGTTCAGCTACGCCCAGATGGTGCGGGTGGTCCCCCAGGCGGGCTCGGTGTTCGCGTACGCGCGCGTGGCGCTGGGCAAGGAGGCCGGGTTCATCGCCGGCTGGATGGTGATGCTGGACTATCTGCTGATCCCGGCGGTCGCCTATCTGTTCTCCGGCATCGCGATGGAGGCGCTGGTCCCGCAGGTCCCGCGCTGAGTGTGGACGGCGCTGGCGGTCGTGGTGACGACGCTGCTGAACCTGTGGGGCGTACGCGCGGCGGCCCGGGTCGGCTTCGCCGTCCTCGCCATGGAGATCGTGGTCCTGCTGGTCTTCGTCGTGTCGGCGATCGTCGTCCTCACGCGCGCGGGGGCCGAGCGGGGTGGCTGTCGCCGCTGTCGGGGGACGGCACACAGGCGTTCGCGGTGTCGGCGCTGTTCGGGGCCGTGTCGATCGCCGTGCTGTCGTATCTCGGTTTCGACGCGATCGCCACGTTCGCGGAGGAGATCACGGCAGGGTCGCGGCAGGTGGCGCGGGCGGTGCTGTTCTGCCTCGGCCTCGCCGGGGTGCTGTTCATCGCGCAGACCTACTTGGTGGCCCTGCTGCAACCGACGTCCTCCGCGGAGCTGGCCGCCGAGCCCGCCAAGCAGGGATCGGCCTTCTACGACGCCGTGGACGCGTCCGTGGGGACGTGGCTGCACGATCTGGTGGCCGCGAGCAAGGCGATCGGCGCTGCGTTCGCGGCGCTCGCCGGGCAGGCGGCGGCCGGGCGGCTGCTGTTCGCGATGGGACGGGACCGGCGGCTGCCACGGGCGCTGTCCCGGACGGACTCCGGAGTGCCGCGGGTGGCGCTGCTGTGCGCGGCGTTGATCACGATGGTCGCGGGGGTGTGGGCGGCTCGGCGGGACGACGGCCTGGACCAGCTGGTGTCGGTCGTCGACATCGGTGCCCTGACGGCCTTCACCCTGCTGCACGCGAGCGTGGTGGGGTGGTTCGCGCTGCGGCGGCGGGGCGGCGCGGTGAGCTGGTGGCGGCATGTGCTGGTGCCGGTGCTGGGGGCGGTGATCACGATCGCGGTGATCGTCGAGGCGTCGCGGGACGCGCAGGTGGTGGGGGCGGTGTAGTTGCTGATCGGTGTAGTGGTGCTGGTGGCGCAGGCCTGCAGGAAGAGCCCCTCCGGCGTCTGAGGTCGGGCCGGGATGTCGGTGCCGCCCATTACGCTCGCGGCATGGCAGTCAACACGTCCCCGGAATCCCCCCTGCCCGTCGGTGAGGTGTCGCGGCTCATCGGGGGCTGGATCGACCGGCTCGGGGCGGTCTGGGTCGAGGGGCAGATCACGCAGTTGTCGCGGCGGCCGGGCGCGGGCGTGGTGTTCCTGACGCTGCGGGACCCGTCGTACGACATCTCGGTGAGCGTCACCTGCTACCGGCAGGTGTTCGACGCGGTCGCCGACGTGGTGAGCGAGGGCGCGCGGGTCGTCGTCCTGGCGAAGCCGGAGTGGTACGCGCCGCGGGGGCAGCTGTCGTTGCGGGCCGCCGAGATAAGGCCCGTGGGGGTCGGGGAGCTGCTGGCGCGGCTGGAGCAGCTGAAGAAGAAGCTGGCGGGCGAGGGGCTGTTCGCGCCGGAGCGGAAGCGGCCGCTGCCGTTCCTGCCGCAGCTGATCGGGCTGGTGTGCGGGCGGGCCTCGGCCGCGGAGCGGGACGTGCTGGAGAACGCCCGGCACCGCTGGCCGGCCGTGCGCTTCGAGGTGCGCAATGTCGCCGTGCAGGGCGTGCATGCCGTGCCGCAGGTCGTGCAGGCGGTGAAGGAGCTCGACGAGATCGACGACGTGGATGTGATCATCGTCGCGCGCGGCGGCGGGAGCGTGGAGGATCTCCTGCCCTTCTCCGACGAGCAGCTCGTCCGCGCGGTCGCCGCCTGCCGTACGCCCGTGGTGTCGGCCATCGGGCACGAGCCCGACAATCCCCTCCTGGACCACGTCGCCGACCTGCGGGCCTCCACGCCCACCGACGCCGCGAAGAAGGTCGTACCTGACGTGGGCGAGGAGTTCGAGCGGGTACGGCAGCTGCGGGACCGGGCGCGGCGGTGCATGGCGGCGTTCGTCGAGCGGGAGGAGCGCGGGTTGGCGCACGCGCTGGCGCGGCCCTCGATAGAGGACCCGCACCGGATGATCGACGAGCGTGCCGACCAGGTGGCGGCGCTGATCGAGCGCGGGCGGCGGTGCCTGGGGCACCACCTCGACCGGGCCGAGTCGGAGCTGACGCACACGCACGCGCGCGTGGTGGCCCTCTCACCGGCGGCGACCCTGAAGCGGGGGTACGCGGTGCTGCAGAAGGCCGACGGCCACGTGGTCCGCACACCGGACGAGGTGACGGCCGACGAGCGGCTGCGGGCGCGGGTGGCCGAGGGTGAGTTCTCCGTACGGGTCGATGTCTAGGGTGGGCGGATGAGCAGCAAGGTGGATGAGGCGCTGGGCTACGAGCAGGCGCGGGACGAGCTGATCGAGGTCGTACGGCGGCTGGAGGCGGGCGGTACGACGCTGGAGGAGTCCCTCGCGCTGTGGGAGCGCGGCGAGGAGCTGGCGAAGGTGTGCCGGCGGTGGCTGGAGGGCGCACGGGCCCGGCTGGACGCGGCGCTGGCCGAGGAGGCGGCGGAGGAGGCCGGCGAGGGCGACGCCGAGTAGTCACACCGACATGGAAGGGCCCGCGGCTGATGCCGGGGGCCGCTCATGTTGTTACGACTCAGGTGTTACGACGTCTTCAGCGCCTTCGCCATCGTCACCAGCTGCTCGAACGAGCCCGTGCCGGCCACCACCGTCGTCGTGCCCTTGGCGTCGTCGTCCTCCGCGAGGACGAGCGCGTCGTACCGGCCGCCGGTGTAGCGGATCCACGTACGGCCGCCGATCTCCTCGGTGACCTCCGTCTCGTCCGCGCCCTGGGTGGCGTCCTCGATGAACGGGATCCGCTTGTCCATGGACTGCTTCACGGTGACGTACTCGCCGTCGGGGGCGTGGAAGCCGAGGTGCCAGGTGTCGTGCTCCTGGCCGTCGAAGCGGACCGACGTCGCCTTCCAGGTCTGCGGCAGGCCCTCCGGCGCTGCCACCGGGTACGCGGCGGCACGGCGGGCCGTGAGCAGCTCGACCCGGTAGTCGACTCGGGGGATGTTGGGTTCCTTGTCGTCGTCGTGCGGGATGAAGAGGTACATGACCAATCCCGCCAGCACGATCAGGCCCAGGGAGAGAACCATGTCCCGGACCGTCTTCTGCTTGCCGTTCGTACCTGCCACGCGCCCTATCGTCGCAGGTGCCCCGGCTGCTCATCCGTGGGGGGCTCTGCTCATTCTGCCGATCTGAGGATAGAGTCGACGCCGAACCCTCATCCGGCCGTCGTCGTATCAGAAAGGTGCGCTCCGATGACCGAGCATCACTTGCCGTCCGAACTCGATGTCCCCTCCGAAGCCCCCGACCGCAACCTCGCCCTGGAACTCGTCCGGGTGACCGAAGCCGCGGCGATGGCCGCCGGCCGCTGGGTGGGGCGCGGTGACAAGAACGGGGCCGACGGTGCCGCGGTGCGCGCGATGCGCGCCCTCGTCTCCACCGTCTCCATGAACGGCGTCGTCGTCATCGGGGAGGGCGAGAAGGACGAGGCGCCGATGCTCTTCAACGGGGAGCAGGTCGGCGACGGGACCGGGCCCGAGTGCGACATCGCCGTCGACCCGATCGACGGTACGACCCTGACCGCGAAGGGCATGCCGAACGCGATCGCGGTGCTGGCGGCGGCGGAGCGGGGGTCGATGTTCGACCCGTCGGCCGTGTTCTACATGGACAAGCTGGTCACCGGGCCCGAGGCGGCGGACTTCGTCGACATCGACGCGCCGGTGTCGGTGAACATCCGGCGGGTCGCCAAGGCCAAGCGGGCCACGCCGGAGGATGTGACCGTCGTCATCCTCGACCGGCCCCGGCACGAGGGGCTGATCCAGGAGGTCCGGGAGACCGGGGCGCGCATCAAGCTGATCTCCGACGGGGATGTGGCGGGGTCGATCCTGGCGCTGCGCGAAGGCACGGGTATCGACCTGCTGCTGGGGATCGGGGGGACGCCGGAGGGGATCATCTCGGCCTGTGCCGTGAAGTGCCTCGGCGGGACCATTCAGGGCAAGCTGTGGCCCAAGGACGAGGAGGAGCGGCAGCGGGCGCTTGACGCCGGGCACGACCTCGACCGGGTGTTGACGACCGAGGATCTGGTGACCGGGGAGAACGTGTTCTTCGTGGCTACCGGGATCACGGATGGGGAGTTGCTGCGGGGGGTTCGGTATCGGTCGGAGACCGCTACTACGGACTCGATCGTGATGCGGTCCAAGTCGGGGACTGTGCGGAGGATTGATTCCGAGCATCGGCTGAGCAAGTTGCGGGCTTACAGCGCGATTGACTTTGATCGGGCGAAGTAGCGCCTGATCAACGGGGGGCTGTGGCGCGTCGGCGGCTGCGGGTTCGTGGTGGCTGGTCGCGCAGTTCCCCGCGCCCTGGAGGGCATGCAGTTCCCGGCATCGCGAAGGCGCCCCCTGTGCGGAGGGGGCGCCTTTTTGCGTGTGCGGGTGTCAGCCCGCTGCCGCTATGCGGTTGGTTGCTCGGGCCGCCTTCTTCAGTTCCAGTTCGCGGCGGCGGCGCCTCGCCAGGACCACTCGGCGTTCGGCGGCCGTGAGGCCGCCCCACACGCCGTACGGTTCGGGCTGGAGGAGGGCGTGTTCGCGGCACTCGACCATGACGGGGCAGCGTGCGCAGACCCGCTTGGCCGCCTCCTCACGGGAGAGCCGGGCGGCGGTGGGCTCCTTGGAGGGCGCGAAGAACAGGCCGGCCTCGTCGCGCCGGCACACGGCCTCCGTGTGCCAAGGGGCGTCTTGGTCCCTGTCTCGCGCTGGCACCCGCTGGGCCGGAACTCCAGCTACCTGCAGGGACGAATGCGGCGGTTGCAGCACGGTCTACTCCTGACGACGGCTTCGCGAGCGAGAGACGATGCAGCAAGGTCTACCCGCTGTACGCGCGCCTATGCAGGGAGTCCCCAACCGTTGGAATGACCGTCAGCGATCCAGGTGCTTACGCAAACCCTTGTCGAGCTTGCGCTGCCGATCGAGAATGTCCGCCACGAGCTTCCCACGCTTCGGCCGCGCCTCGATGTTGCCGAGCACGGCCCAGCCGTCCACGAAGACGACGGGCGCGTCGGGGTCGGCCGCGTCCAGCGTGTCCACCTCGAAGTTGCCGAGGATGCCGCCGCCCGTGCCGCGCAGCGAGACGTTCTCCGGCACGCGGACCTCGACGTTTCCGAAGACGGACCAGGCCTTGATCAAGACCTGCTGGTACTCGAAGATCGCCTCGCTGAGGTCGAGCTCGACACTGCCGAAGATCGAGTACGCGTGGATACGGCGGCCCGCCCGCCAGCGGCCCTTGCGCACCGAGGCGCTGAACACCGCGACCACGTTCTCGTCCGGGTCCGCCGGTATCGCACCGGCCGTCGGACGATGGGGCGCGGAGGTGTACGCGGGGGTCGCGCGGGCCTGGTGCGCGCCGGGCAGGTCCCGCACATATGGCTCTAGTTCGCCGACCGTCTTGGCGCGGTAGACACCCTCCACCCGCTCGGCGTGCTCCTCGGCGGTGAGGCGGCCCTCGGCGAGGGCGTCGCGCAGGATGTCCGCGAAACGGTCGCGGTCGGCGTCGGAGGCACGGAGCTCGGCGGCGGGCGCGGTCTGCTTCTGAAGGTCCACGACAGCAGCGTACCCAAACACGATAGATCGCGACACCCCAGAGGCGCCCCGGAGCCGCCTGAGGGAACCGCGAACTGAGCCTTACCTCACAAGCTCCCCGTCAGTGGCACGTCCTACGCTGGTGGACGCTTGCCAATGGAGGCCAGCCGCTGTCTGCCGTAAGTGAGGAATGGGCGAGATGCCTGAGTTCGAGTACACCGATCTGCTCCCCATGGGGGAGGACACCACCCCGTACCGGCTGGTGACCTCCGAGGGTGTCTCCACCTTCGAGGCCGACGGGCGGACGTTCCTCAAGGTCGAGCCCGAGGCGCTGCGCAAGCTCGCCGAGGAGGCCATCCACGACATCCAGCACTACCTGCGCCCGGCCCACCTGGCCCAGCTGCGCCGGATCATCGACGACCCGGAGGCGTCCGGCAACGACAAGTTCGTCGCCCTGGACCTGCTGAAGAACGCGAACATCGCCGCCGCCGGTGTGCTCCCCATGTGCCAGGACACGGGTACGGCGATCGTCATGGGCAAGCGCGGGCAGAACGTGCTGACCGAGGGCGGGGACGAAGAGGCCCTGTCGCGCGGCATCTACGACGCGTACACCAAGCTGAACCTCCGCTACTCCCAGATGGCTCCGCTCACCATGTGGGAGGAGAAGAACACCGGCTCCAACCTCCCCGCGCAGATCGAGCTGTACGCGGCGGACGGCGGCGCCTACAAGTTCCTGTTCATGGCCAAGGGCGGCGGCAGCGCCAACAAGTCGTTCCTCTACCAGGAGACGAAGGCCGTCCTGAACGAGGCCTCCATGATGAAGTTCCTGGAGGAGAAGATCCGTTCGCTGGGTACGGCCGCCTGCCCGCCGTACCACCTGGCGATCGTGGTCGGCGGGACGAGCGCCGAGTACGCGCTGAAGACCGCGAAGTACGCCTCCGCGCACTACCTGGACGAGATCCCCACCGAGGGCTCGCCGCTCGGGCACGGGTTCCGGGACAAGGAGCTGGAGGAGAAGGTCTTCGAGCTGACGCAGAAGATCGGGATCGGGGCGCAGTTCGGGGGCAAGTACTTCTGCCATGACGTGCGGGTGGTGCGGCTGCCGCGGCACGGTGCGTCCTGCCCGGTCGCCATCGCCGTCTCCTGCTCGGCCGACCGGCAGGCGGTCGCGAAGATCACCGCCGAGGGTGTGTTCCTGGAGCAGTTGGAGACGGATCCGGCGCGGTTCCTGCCGGAGACGACCGACGAGCACCTCGACGAGTCCTCCGCCCGCGGCGAAGCCGCTCATAGGCACAGTGTCCGGATCGACCTGAACCAGCCGATGGACGACATCCTCGCCGAGCTGACCAAGTACCCGGTCAAGACCCGGCTTTCGCTCACCGGCCCGCTGGTCGTGGCCCGCGACATCGCGCACGCCAAGATCAAGGAGCGGCTGGACGCGGGCGAGGAGATGCCGCAGTACCTCAAGGACCACCCGGTGTACTACGCCGGTCCGGCGAAGACCCCCGAGGGCTACGCCTCCGGTTCCTTCGGCCCGACCACGGCCGGGCGGATGGACTCCTACGTCGAGCAGTTCCAGGCGGCGGGCGGTTCCAAGGTGATGCTGGCCAAGGGCAACCGCAGTCAGCAGGTCACCGACGCGTGCGCCGCGCACGGCGGTTTCTACCTCGGCTCCATCGGCGGTCCCGCCGCCCGCCTCGCGCAGGACTGCATCAAGAAGGTCGAGGTCGTCGAGTACGAGGAACTCGGCATGGAGGCCGTCTGGAAGATCGAGGTCGAGGACTTCCCGGCGTTCATCGTGGTCGACGACAAGGGGAACGACTTCTTCAAGGACCCGGCGCCCGCGCCGACGTTCACGTCGATTCCGGTACGGGGGCCCGGGCTGGCGTAAGTGGTGTGTGGCGGCGGGGGTTTTCTCGCCCCCGCCGCCCCTACCCTTCCCATCCCCAGGGGCTCTGCCCCTTCGACCCCGCCAGGGGGCTTCGCCCCCCCTGGACCCCCATCGGCCTGGACGGCCTCGTCCTCAAACGCCGGACGGGCTTTATTCAGCCGGCCTGCGCTGATCAGCCGAGCCCCGTTCAGCCCACGCCCCCGGAACATCCCCGCCGCCCCGATCGCTGTACCCGGTATGAGCGAATACCGGATCGAGCACGACTCCATGGGTGAGGTCAGGGTCCCCGCCGACGCCAAGTGGCGGGCCCAGACGCAGCGGGCCGTGGAGAACTTCCCCGTCTCCGGGCAACGGCTGGAGCGCGCCCACATCGAGGCACTCGCGCGCATCAAGGCCGCGGCCGCCGCCGTCAACGCCAAGCTCGGCGTTCTCGACAAGGACATCGCCGACGCCATCCAGGAGGCGGCTCGGGAGATCGCGGAGGGGTGGTGGGACGAGCACTTTCCCGTCGACGTGTTCCAGACGGGCTCCGGCACCTCGTCCAACATGAACACCAACGAGGTCATCGCGACCCTCGCGAGCGAACGGCTCGGCCGGGACGTCCACCCCAACGACCACGTCAACGCGTCCCAGTCGTCCAACGACGTCTTCCCCTCCTCCCTGCACATCGCCGCCACCGCCGCCGTCCTGCGCGACCTGATCCCGGCGCTGGAGCACCTCGCCGGCTCCCTGGACCGCAAGGCGGAGCAGTTCGCCGACGTGGTGAAGTCGGGGCGGACGCATCTGATGGACGCCACGCCCGTGACGCTGGGGCAGGAGTTCGGGGGGTACGCCGCCCAGGTGCGCTACGGCATCGAGCGGCTTCAGGCCTCGCTGCCCCGGCTCGCCGAACTGCCGCTCGGCGGCACCGCGGTCGGCACCGGGATCAACACCCCGCCCGGATTCCCGGCGGCCGTGATCGCGGAGGTCGCCCGCACGACCGGTCTGCCACTCACCGAGGCCCGCGACCACTTCGAGGCGCAGGGCGCCCGGGACGGGATCGTGGAGACCAGCGGACAGCTGCGGACCATCGCCGTCGGACTGACGAAGATCGCCAACGATCTGCGCTGGATGGCGTCCGGGCCGCGCACCGGGCTGGCCGAGATCAACCTGCCCGATCTGCAGCCCGGTTCGTCGATCATGCCCGGCAAGGTCAACCCGGTCATCCCCGAGGCCGTGCTCATGGTCTGCGCGCAGGTCGTCGGCAACGACGCCACCGTCGCCACCGCGGGCGCGTCCGGCAACTTCGAGCTGAACGTGATGCTCCCGGTCATCGCCAAGAACGTGCTGGAGTCCGTCCGGCTGCTCGCCAACGTCTCCCGCCTGCTCGCCGACCGGACCGTCGACGGCATCACCGCCAACCGCGAACGGGCCCGCGAGTACGCCGAGTCGTCCCCCTCCGTGGTGACGCCGCTCAACAAGTACATCGGGTACGAGGAGGCCGCCAAGGTCGCCAAGAAGTCGCTGGCCGAACGGAAGACGATCCGTCAGGTCGTGCTGGAGAGCGGGTACGTCGAGCGCGGCGACCTCACGGTGGAGCAGCTGGACGAGGCGCTGGACGTCCTGCGGATGACGCATCCGTAACGGACGCCGTGCCGTGTGACCGGCGCGTGAACCGTGACGCGCGCCGCAGCGTCGTATGCCTGTGACACCTAATATCTGTGCATGACGGACGACGGAGCGGTGAGACGCGTGGAAGCGGGCGGAGCTACGGCCTTCTGGGCACCCGGCAGTCACATCCTGTGGCGCTACCGGGAGAACGCAGGCGACCGCTTCCACATAGCGCGCCCCGTCACCGTCGTCCGTGACGACGCCGACCTGCTCGCGGTGTGGCTGGCGCCGGGCACGCAGTGCGTCAGGCCGGTGCTCGCCGACGGGACGCCGGTGCACCTGGAGCCCCTTCAGTCGCGCTACACCAAGCCGCGGACCGTGCAGCGCGACCGCTGGTTCGGCACCGGCGTGCTGAAGCTGGCCCGGCCCGGTGACCCCTGGTCGGTGTGGCTGTTCTGGGACCCGGGCTGGCGGTTCAAGAACTGGTACGTAAATCTTGAGCAGCCGCTGGCCCGTTGGGGCGGCGGGGTGGACTCCGAGGATCACTTTCTGGACATCTCCGTGAACGCGGACCGCACTTGGCACTGGCGGGACGAGGACGAGTTCGCGCAGGCCCAGCGGGACGGTCTGATGGACGCCGCGCAGGCCGAGCGGGTCCGGGACGCGGGGCGGTCCGCGGTGGAGGTGATCCGCGCCTGGGGGCCGCCGTTCTCGGACGGCTGGCAGCACTGGCGCCCGGATCCGTCCTGGACCGTACCCTCACTTCCGGAGGACTGGGACCGTATGCCTGCGCATGTGTCCTCATGAGACCCTTGCTGCGCCCCCGGGCAGGAAACGTAGGATCGTCCTCCGCAAGGGCGCGCGGCGGCAACTCGCGGGGCGCACAGTGTGCTTGACCGGATGTCACCGAGGGGCGGCAGGACGTGAGCGAGGGGTACGAGGGCAACACCCGTGCGGGGCGCTGTCGGCCCGCCGGTGGCACAGGAACAGCCTCTGACCACGCGGGAATTCCGTTCCTGGGGCATGTATTCCGGGTATCGGGACTTCTGCGGGACGAACTGCACGCGCGGTGCAAGGCGCGCACGGCCCCGGACGGATGGATTCGACACGCGTGACGGAGCAGCCGACCTCTTACGAGCGCCCCCAGCCGGGCACCGACCCCGCGGATCCCCGCGGGGCGCTCCTGCGTACCCCGGCGGCTCCGCTGACGCCCGGCGCCGCCGCCTTACCGGCGCAGGCCCGCAGCACCGGCGAGACGCCCCCGGGACCGTCCGTGACACCCAGCGACGGCAGCGGACCCGAGCACTCCCAGCCGGCCGCCGCGGAACCCGACACCCACCGCCCGCGCCCCGCGCCGGAGGTCATCCCGGCGCAGCCCGGCACGGACCCGGAGCGTTCCGGCCCCGGCGGCCAGGAGCGCCGTACCGGCCAGGTCACCCCGCCGGGGCGGCCCACGCCGATGCGGCGGGACGGCGACCGGCTGCGCTTCGTGGGCGCGGCCACCCGGCGGATCGCCCGCGGCATCGACCTCGACGAGATCGTGATGGGGCTGTGCCGGGCGACCGTGCCGACCTTCTCCGACGCGATCCTCGTGTATCTGCGCGACCCGCTGCCGGTCGGCGACGAGCGGCCGACGGGGCCGGTCGTGCTGCGGCTGCGCCGGACCGACCGGATCCCGGAGGAGCGGGACACCGAGGGCGGCTTTCTGCCGGTGGCCCAGCCCGAGCCGTCGGAGCTTTCGACGCTGACCGCCGAACTGTGCGAGGTCCGGCCCGGTGGCGCGCTCGCCGAGGTGCTGCGCGGGGTACGCCCCGTGTTCGCCGACGCGCCCGCCGCCCGCGCCGCGCTGCCCGAACTGCTCGGCGAGGACGGCGAGGCGGTGATCCCCGCCGGCCAGCGGGCCATCCTCGCCCCGCTGCGCGGCCGCCGCCGCGTCATCGGCGCCGCGGTCTTCCTGCGCCGCCCGGAGCGGATGGCGTTCGAGGCCGACGACCTGCTCATCGCCGCCCAGCTCGCCACGCACAGCGCGCTCGGCATCGACAAGGCGGTGCTGTACGGCCGGGAGGCTTACATCGCCGACGAGTTGCAGCGCACCATGCTCCCCGAGACCCTGCCGCAGCCGACGGGCGTCCGGCTGGCCTCCCGCTACCTGCCGGCCGCCGAGACCGCGCGGGTCGGCGGCGACTGGTACGACGCCATCCCGCTGCCCGGCAGCCGCGTCGCGCTCGTCGTCGGTGACGTCATGGGGCACTCCATGACGTCCGCCGCGATCATGGGCCAGCTGCGGACGACGGCGCAGACGCTCGCCGGGCTCGACCTGCCGCCGCAGGAGGTGCTGCACCACCTCGACGAACAGGCGCAGCGGCTCGGCACCGACCGCATGGCGACCTGCCTCTACGCCGTCTACGACCCGGTGTCGCACCGGATCACCATCGCCAACGCCGGCCACCCGCCGCCGGTGCTGCTGCATCTGGGCGGGCGGGCCGAGGTGTTGCGGGTGCCGGCGGGCGCGCCGATCGGGGTCGGCGGCGTCGACTTCGAGGCCGTGGAGCTGGACGCGCCGGCCGGCGCGACGCTGCTGCTGTACACGGACGGGCTGGTCGAGTCCCGGCTGCGGGACGTGTGGACCGGCATAGAGCAACTGCGCGAGAAGCTCGCCGCGACCGCGCAGCTCACGGGGCCGGACCATCCGCCGCCGCTCGAAGCGCTGTGCGACGAGGTGCTGGACATGCTCGGGCCGGGCGACCGGGACGACGACATCGCGCTGCTCGCCGCACGGTTCCACGGGATCGCGCCGAGCGATGTGGCGTACTGGTTCCTGGAGCCGGAGGAGATGGCGCCGGGCAAGGCTCGGCGGCTGGCTCGGCGGGCGCTGGTCCGGTGGGGGCTGGAGGAGCTGACGGACTC
The DNA here is from genome assembly GCF_006539505.1 of Streptomyces spinoverrucosus. Lineage (GTDB taxonomy): Bacteria > Actinomycetota > Actinomycetes > Streptomycetales > Streptomycetaceae > Streptomyces > Streptomyces spinoverrucosus. The sequence goes on along the minus strand of NZ_BJND01000023.1, from coordinate 141,748 downwards.
CGTGGAGTTGCTGGTCAGTGAGGTGGTGACCAACGCGGTGCGGTATGCGTCGCGGCCGGTGACCTTGCGGCTGCTGCGGACCGATGTGCTGCGGTGCGAGGTGGGCGACGATGTGCCGCAGCTGCCTCGGCTGCGGCAGGCCCGGGCCACCGATGAGGGCGGGCGCGGGCTGTATCTGGTGAACCGGATGGCTCGGCGGTGGGGGGCTACTCGGCTCAGTACCGGAAAGGTTGTGTGGTTCGAGCTGAACAGTGGGTGAGGTTCGCCCCCGAAGCGTTGAGGGCGCCCGGCGTTTGTGCCGGGCGCCCTTTCTCATTGCTCGTCGTTCGGGAAGAACGGGTTCTCCGGTGTGGTCCCGTCCGTCGGTTGGCCCGTGGTCGGGGTCTCCGTCGGCTGTTGAGGAGTCGTCGGCGTCTCCGTCGGCTCCTCGGTCGTCGGCGTCTCCGTCGGCTCCTGGGCCGTCGGGGTCTCCGTCGGGGTCGGGGTGAACGTCGGCTGCACCGCCGCGCCCTGAGTGGTGTCCAGGTCGAACTTGGTGACCTCGTCCATCACGCCGAAGGTGTACGCCGCCCAGATCTTCGCCGGGAAACCACCGCCGTTGACGCGGCCCTTGCCCGGCAGGGTGCCGGTGGCGCCGGCCATGTTCACCTGGCCGCCGGTCTTGGCGTCCTCGCCGAACAGACCGACCGACGTCACCAGGTTCGGGGTGTAGCCGGTGAACCAGGCGGACCTGCCGAAGTCGGAGGTACCGGTCTTGCCGGCCACCTGCTGCCCGTCACGCGCCGGGTTGTCGCGCACCGCCACGCGGGCCGTACCGTCGTCGACCACGCCGGTGAGCACCGAGGTGACCGTGTCGGCGGCCTCGCGGCTGATGACCTGTTCGCCGATGGGATCGGGCAGGTCGACCACGGCGTCCTTGTGCTCGGCCGAGGCCAGGATCGCCGGCGTGACCTTCTTGCCGTGGTTGTCGAGGGTGGCGTAGATCCCCGCCATCTCCAGCGGGCTCGCGCCCATGGAGCCGAGCGTCTGGGCCGGCACCGCCTGCATTCCGTCGGTGTCCATGCCGAGCTCGCCGGCGACCTCCATCACCTTCTCCATGCCGACGTCGACGCCCATCTGCGCGAAGACGGAGTTGATGGACTTGTTCATCGCGGTCTGCACGGTGACATCGTCGTAGTCGACGTCGTCCTCGTTCGGCGGGGCGAAGCCGACCTTCTTGCCGTTGTCCATGACCTGGTGCTTGCTGTCACCGTCGTAGATCGTGTTCGCGGTGATCGGCTCGCCGTCCTGGGTCTCGGCGTCCTCCTCCACGGCGGCGGCCAGGATCACCGGCTTGAAGGTGGAGGCCGGCTGGTAGTCGCGGCGGGTGGCGTTGTTCCGGTAGTGCTTGACGTAGTCCACGCCGCCGTACATCGCGACGACCTTGCCGGTCTTGGGGTCGACGGACACGGCGCCGGGCTGGATGTTCCCGTCGACCTTCCGCTTCTTGGGGTCGAGCTTGCTGGTGAGCTGTTCCTTGGCGGCCTGCTCCAGCTCGTCCTGCTTCTTCTTGTCGATGTTCAGCGTCATGGTCCAGCCGCCGCGCTTGACCAAGGCGAGGGCGTCCTCCTGGTTCTCCGCCGTTCCCTGGGCCACCAGTTGCCGGGCCAGCTCCGCGTTGGCCGCGTCGACCAGATAGCCGACCTGGCCCTCGAGTCCGGGCGTGCCCTGCGGCTCCTTCGGCACCGGGAACTCCATGCCCTGGCGCTCGGAGACGTTCAGCCAGCCCTCCTCGACCATGTTGTCCAGGACGTAGTTCCAGCGGTTCTTCACCAGATCCTTGCTGGTCGGCGAGGCGACCGCCCAGTCGTACTGGCTCGGCGCCTGGAGCAGCGCGGCGAGGTACGCGCCCTGCTCGACGGTGAGTTGGTCGGCGTCGACGCGGTAGTAGGCCTGCGCGGCGGCCTGGATGCCGTAGGCACCCCGGCCGTAGTAGCTGGTGTTGATGTAACCCGCGAGTATGTCGTCCTTGGACATCTGGCGGTCCACCTTCAGCGAGATCACCAGCTCCTTCAGCTTGCGGGTGACCGTCTGTTCCTGACTGAGGTAGTAGTTCTTGACGTACTGCTGGGTGATCGTCGAACCGCCCTGTGCGCCCTTGCCGCTGAGCGTGTTGAACAGGCCGCGCGCCGTGCCCTTCAGGTCGACGCCGTTGTCCTGGTAGAACGTCTTGTTCTCGGCGGCCACGAAGGTCCGCTGGACGGCCTTGGGCACCCTGGCCAGGTCGACGACCTCGCGGTTGACCTCGCCCTCGCGGGCCAGGACCGTGCCGTTGCTGTACTTGTAGACGTTGCTCTGCTGCTTCGCCGCCGCGTTGCCCTCGGGGACCGGCACGAGCAGGTACAGCAGGATGAAGCCGCCGATGCCGAGCAGGCACAGGCCGAGGAACGTGCCGAGGATCTTCTTCCAGGTGAACAGCCTGCGGATGCCGGTCTTCCCGGTCTTCCCGGGCTTGGCCCTGCGGCGGCCGGGACCGGTCGGGCCCGCCGGGCTCGCTGCGCTCGGCCCGCTCGACGAACGGCGGCGCTTCGGCGCCGCGCGGTGGCCACCGCGCTGTCGCGCTCGTCTGTCTTCCGCTCGTCCCATGAGTCCGTCGCTCCACTCCGCTCTCAGGTCAGCTCAGAAAGCTAACACCGCTCTCTATGACAAAGTCCGACTCATTCGGTCTTTTGTGGGCGTGAGAATCAGCACGCTTCCCTACGGAACCGACGCCCGAGAGGGGGTTGGGGTTGCCGTGGCGGGGTAAAGCGATATCAATTAGATAGAACTGAGCTAGAAACGGGGGACCCTATGTCCACGCACGACTCCCCGGCCGTCGCCGACGCCCCGGAGATGCCCGCCCCACACGTCCGTGAGTTCCCGGCGCACAGCATCGGCGGCGGACTCGCCCTGCTCCTGGGCCTGATCGGGCTGCTGGGCGGCATCGCCATGGTGGTCGCCGCCACGGCCGTCTCCGCGACCGGCGCCAAGGCCGCGCTGATCGTCCTCGGCGTCCTGATCGCCATCAGCGCGTTCGTCGCGATGTGCGGGCTGAACATGGTGGCGCCGGGCGAGGCCCGGGTCGTCCAGCTCTTCGGGCGCTACCGGGGCACGATCCGGCAGGACGGCCTGCGCTGGGTGAACCCGCTCACCTCCCGCACCAAGATCTCCACCCGCGTCCGCAACCACGAGACCGCGGTACTGAAGGTCAACGACGCCTATGGCAACCCGATCGAGCTCGCCGCGGTCGTGGTGTGGAAGGTCGAGGACACCGCGCAGGCCACGTTCGAGGTCGACGACTACATCGAGTTCGTCTCCACCCAGACCGAGGCGGCCGTACGGCACATCGCCATCGAGTACCCCTACGACGCCCACGAGGAGGACGGCCTCTCCCTGCGCGAGAACGCCGAGGAAATCACCGAGAAGCTCGCCGTCGAACTGCACGCGCGCGTGGAGGCGGCCGGCGTGCAGATCATCGAGTCCCGCTTCACGCACCTCGCCTACGCGCCCGAGATCGCCTCGGCGATGCTCCAGCGGCAGCAGGCCGGAGCGGTCGTCGCGGCCCGGCGGCAGATCGTGGACGGCGCGGTCGGCATGGTCGAGATGGCGCTCGCCCGGCTGACCGAGCGGGACATCGTGGAGCTGGACTCCGAGCGGAAGGCGGCGATGGTGTCCAACCTGATGGTGGTGCTGTGCGGTGACCGGGCCACGCAGCCGGTCGTCAACACCGGGTCCCTCTACCAGTGACCGAACCGTCCGAGGCTTCCTCGAAGCGGCGGCCGCAGCAGCAGCGCAAGCAGGTGCTGCTGCGGCTGGACCCATCGGTGTACGAGTCGCTCGCCCGCTGGGCGTCGGACGAGCTGCGGTCGGCCAACGCGCAGATCGAGTTCCTGCTCCGCAAGGCCCTCAAGGACGCGGGCCGACTGCCGGGGGACGCCGGTCCCCTGCCCCGCCGGGGCCGCCCGCCACGGGACTCCGAGCCGCAGTAACAGACCGGCTCCCGGAGGCCCCAACCGCCGTAGCAGAACCGTGACAATCGACTCCCACCAGCGGCGACGTACCGCAGGCCATGAGCTGCACACTGCACGTATACACACGACGTATACGCGGTGTGTAGAATGCTCCGCATGTCCATCGGTCACACCCTTCTCGGGCTCCTGGAGTCCGGCCCCCGCCACGGCTACGACCTGAAGCGGGCCTTCGACGAGAAGTTCGGTCAGGACCGGCCGCTGCACTACGGCCAGGTCTACTCGACGATGTCCCGCCTGCTGAAGAACGGCCTCGTCGAGGTCGACGGCATCGAGCCGGGCGGCGGGCCGGAGCGCAAGCGGTACGCGATCACCGACGCCGGGATCACCGACGTGGAGCGGTGGCTCGCGACGCCGGAGAAGCCCGAGCCGTACCTCCAGTCGACCCTGTACACCAAGGTCGTCCTCGCCCTCCTCACCCGGCGCGACGCCGCCGACATCCTCGACACCCAGCGCTCGGAGCATCTGCGGATGATGCGGATCCTCACCGACCGCAAACGCAAGGGCGATCTCGCGGATCAGCTGATCTGCGACCACGCGCTGTTCCATCTGGAGGCCGACCTGCGCTGGCTGGAACTGACCGCCGCGCGGCTCGACAAGCTGGCGGAGGTGGTGGCGAAGTGACTCCCTCCGGTTCCCTGCTCGTGGCCGAAGGCCTACGCAAGACGTACGGCCCCACCACCGCCCTGGACGGCGCCGACTTCTCCATCCACCCCGGCGAGGTCGTCGCCGTGATGGGCCCCTCCGGCTCCGGCAAGTCCACGCTGCTGCACTGCCTCGCCGGGATCGTCCCGCCCGACGCGGGCTCGATCCGCTACGACGGCCGGGAGATGGCCACGATGAACGACGCCCAGCGCAGCGCGCTGCGGCGCTCGGAGTTCGGGTTCGTCTTCCAGTTCGGCCAGCTCGTGCCCGAACTCACCTGCGTCGAGAACGTGGCCCTCCCGCTGCGCTTGAACGGCACCTCCCGCAAGGCCGCCGAGCGCACCGCCCTGTCCTGGATGGAGCGCCTGGAGGTCGACGGCATAGGCAAGAAGCGGCCCGGTGAGGTCTCCGGCGGTCAGGGCCAGCGCGTCGCCGTGGCCCGCGCCCTGGTCACCGGCCCGCGCGTGCTGTTCGCCGACGAGCCGACCGGCGCGCTGGACTCCCTCAACGGTGAGCGCGTGATGGAGCTGCTGACGGACGCGGCCCGCTCCACCAACGCGGCCGTCGTCCTGGTCACGCACGAGGCACGGGTCGCCGCCTACTCCGACCGCGAGATCGTCGTACGGGACGGGAAGTCCCGGGACATGGAGCGCGTCGTATGAGAGCCCGATGGGGGCACCTCCCTGCTCGAGCGAAGTCGAGAGCTTGGGGGAGGTCCCGTGACCTGGCCATGGGCGCCGGGTTCGCGTTCACCGGCCGGGGCGGCTGGGTTCGGGCGGTGCTCACCGCGGTCGGCGTCGGGCTCGGTGTGGCGCTGCTGCTGCTCACCACCGCGCTGCCGAGCGCGCTGGACGCCCGGCACGAGCGCGAACAGGCCCGCACCGACTTCACGTTCAGCCAGACCGTGCCGCCGAAGACCGACGCCACCCTGCTCGTCGCCAACGTCGGCACCACCTTCCGCCACGAGGACATCCGCGGCCGGGAGCTGGAGCCGGAGGGCCCGAAGGCGCCCCTGCCGCCGGGCGTCGACAAGCTGCCCGCGCCGGGCGAGATGATCGTCTCCCCGAAGCTGAAGGCGCTCCTTGAGTCGCCGGACGGCAAGCTCCTCCGCGAACGGCTGTCCGACCGGATCGTCGGCACCATCGCCGAGCCGGGTCTGGTCGGCTCCGCCGAACTCGCCTTCTACCGGGGCGGCGAGGACCTCGCGTCGAAGCTCGACAACGGCCGCGTGGTGCGCATCGAACGGTTCGGGGAGCCGATCCAGGGCACCTCCGACCCCTGGGACCCGGTCCTGATCCTCCTCGTCCTGGTCGTCTTCGTGGTCCTGCTGATGCCGGTGGGTGTCTTCGTCGCGGCGGCCGTACGGTTCGGCGGCGAGGGACGCGACCGGCGGCTCGCGGCGCTGCGGCTGGTGGGCTCCGACAGCGGGATGACCCGCCGGGTCGCGGCGGGCGAGGCGCTCGCCGGATCCGTGCTGGGCCTGGTCTTCGGCATCGGCTTCTTCCTGATCGGGCGCCAGATCGCGGGCCGGATGGAGGTGTTCGAGGTCAGCGTCTTCCCGAGCTATCTCAACCCCTCTCCCGCCCTCGCCGCGCTGGTCGCGGTAACGGTCCCGGCGGCCGCCGTCCTGGTCACCCTCTTCGCGCTGCGCGGTGTGGTCATCGAGCCGCTCGGCGTGGTCCGCACGGCCAAGCCGCGCCGCCGCAGGCTGTGGTGGCGGCTGCTGCTGCCGATCGGCGGCCTGGCGATGCTCGCCCCGATGATCGGCCAGGGCAGCGACGGCGGTGACTTCAACCAGTACCTGGTCATCGGCGGTGTGATGCTGCTGCTGATCGGCATCACGGCGCTGCTGCCGTGGATCGTCGAAACAGCCGTCGCCCGGCTCGGCAGCGGTCCGGTCGCCTGGCAACTGGCGGTGCGCCGCCTTCAGTTGAGCAGCGGCACGGCAGCCCGTACGGTCAACGGCATCGCCGTGGCGGTGGCCGGCGCGATCGCGCTGCAGATGCTGTTCGCCGGGGTGGAGGACGACTTCACCGAGGTGACCCCGTACGACGAGACCCGAATCCAGATGCAGGTGTCCATACCCGAGGGCATGCCGCCGGCGCAGGCCGCGGCGGACTTCCGGCGGACCGAGGGCGTGCGCAAGGTGTACGCGTACTCGGAGGGCTATGTCGGCGAGAAGCGCACCGACCCCGACTTCAGCACCCAGGTGACGGTCGGCGACTGCGCCGCCCTGCGGGAGGTGGCGAAGCTGCCGTCGTGCCGCGACGGCGACGTGTTCGCCGTATCGGGCGCGGAGTACGACACCGACACCTCCGACATGGCGAAGCCCGGCCGGACGCTCTACTTCGACCCCAGCTACGAGGACGGACACGAGGGCACGGAGACCCCCTGGACGCTGCCGGCCGTCAAGCGGGCGGAGGCGGCCGTGGACATGACCGGCAGCGAGCGCGGCGGCCTCCTCGTGACGCCGAAGGCGCTGCCTGCCGCGACCACGAAGAGCCTCGGCGGCCAGGTCTATCTCCGGCTCGACGAGTCCGTACCGGACGTCTACGACCTGGTCCGCAACACGGCGGCGGCGATCAACCCGCTCTCCGACCCCATGCTGTGGGTGTCCAGCCAGCGCTCCGAGCGCTACGACTCCATCCGCACCGGCCTGTTCGTCGGCGCCACCTGTGTGCTGGCCCTGATCGGCGCGAGTCTGCTGGTCTCCCAGCTGGAGCAGCTGCGCGAACGCAGGAAGCTGCTGTCGGCCCTGGTGGCCTTCGGCACCCGGCGCCGCACCCTGGGCCTGTCCGTGCTGTGGCAGACGACGATCCCGATCGTGCTCGGCCTGACCCTCGCCTCGGTGGTGGGCCTCACCCTGGGCGTGGTGCTGCTGAAGATGACGGCCACCGGGTTGAGCGTCGACTGGGCGAGCCTGCTGGCGATGATCGGCATCGGCGCGGGCGTCGTGCTCCTCGTCACGCTGCTCAGCCTGCCGCCCCTGCTCCGGCTGATGCGCCCGGAGGGCCTGCGCACCGAGTGAGCTACTCGCCCCCGTCCAGCACCCGCACGGGAAGCGGCCGCAGTGCCTCGCGCAGTGCGGCCGCCAGCTCCTCGTACTCCGCCCCGCGCGCCGCGCCCGCCCGCATCGCCAGCGCGATACGGCGGGTCGGCGCGGGATCGGCGAAATAGCCGGTGAGCAGCTGATTACTGCGGCTCGTCTCCACCTTGACGGCGGTACGCGGCAACAGCGTGCACCCGAGCCCACCGGCGACGAGCTGAACGAGCGTGGACAGCCCCGCGGCCGTGGTGGTCACCGGCGCATCCTCGCGCCCGGCCTCCCGGCAGATGTCGAGGGCCTGGTCGCGCAGGCAGTGCCCTTCGTCGAGGAGCAGCAGGTTGAGCTCCTTGAGCGCCTCGCGCGGAATGCCCTCGCGCCCGCCGAGCCAGTGGTCGAGGGGCGTGACGAGCACGAAGTCCTCGTCGAACAACGGCAGTTCGGTCACCCCCTGAACCCCGAGGGGTACGGCGAGCAGCAGCAGGTCGAGCCGCCCGGAGGTGAGCCCGTCGAGGAGGTTGGCGGTCTGCTCCTCGTGCACCTGGAGGTCGAGGTGGGGGTAGCGGTCGTGGACGAGCCGCAGGACGGTCGGCAGCAGATAGGGCGCGACGGTCGGGATGACGCCGAGCCGCAGCGCCCCGGTGAACGGCGCGCGGACCGCCTCGGCCTCCTCCATCAGGGCCCCCACCTCGCTCAGCACCGCCTTGGCCCGTACGGCGAGCCGCTCGCCGGCGGGCGAGAGGAGCACCTTGCGGGTCGTACGCTCAAGAAGCGTGACGCCGAGAACCTCCTCCAGCGCGGAGACGGCACCGGAGAGGGCGGGCTGGCTCATGCCGATCGCGGCGGCGGCGTCGCGGAAGTGCAGATGCTCGGCGACGGCGGCGAAGGCCCGCAACTGGGCAAGACTGGGCTGACGCCTCCTGCCGGCGTTACCAACGGTCACTGATAGCTACCTCCGATCAACTCGACCGAGTGTAGCTATTTCCCGAATCAATGCGCGTTGTGCCAGGATCGGGGCTCGTCCAACCCATGGGAAACACCCGCCAAAAGCGGGTGTTTTTCGCTGCGCTGCAAGGAGAGCTAGTGCTCACTGTCGGTGACAAGTTCCCCGAGTTCGAACTGACTGCCTGCGTCTCGCTGGAGAAGGGCAAGGAGTTCGAGAAGATCAACCACAAGACCTACCAGGGCTGGAAAGTGATCTTCGCTTGGCCCAAGGACTTCACCTTCGTGTGCCCGACCGAGATCGCGGCCTTCGGCAAGCTGAACGACGAGTTCGCCGACCGTGACGCGCAGGTCCTCGGCTTCTCCGGTGACTCCGAGTTCGTGCACCACGCCTGGCGCAAGGACCACGACGACCTGCGGGACCTGCCGTTCCCGATGATGGCCGACTCCAAGCACGAGCTGATGCGCGACCTCGGCATCGAGGACGAGGACGGCTTCGCCAAGCGCGCGGTGTTCATCGTCGACCAGAACAACGAGATCCAGTTCTCCATGGTGACCGCCGGTTCCGTCGGCCGGAACCCGAAGGAGGTCCTGCGGGTCCTGGACGCCCTGCAGACGGACGAGCTGTGCCCGTGCAACTGGACCAAGGGCGAGGACACGCTGGACCCGGTCGCCCTGCTGGCCGGGGAGTGATCCGGGGTGTCCCTCGACTCTCTGAAGTCCCGCATCCCGGACTACGCCAAGGACCTGAAGCTCAACCTGGGCTCGGTCATCGGCAACTCCGACCTCCCGGCGCAGCAGCTGTGGGGCACGGTGCTGGCGACGGCGATCGCCGCCCGCTCCCCCATCGTGGTGCGTGAGCTGGAGCCGGAGGCGAAGGCGGCGCTGTCGCCGGAGGCGTACACGGCGGCGAAGTCCGCTGCGGCGATCATGGCGATGAACAACGTCTTCTACCGCACGCGGCACCTGCTGTCCGACCACGAGTACGGCACCCTGCGCGCGGGCCTGCGGATGAACGTCATCGGCAACCCGGGCGTGGACAAGGTCGACTTCGAGCTGTGGTCCTTCGCCGTCTCCGCCATCAACGGCTGCGGCATGTGCCTCGACTCCCACGAGCAGGTCCTGCGCAAGGCTGGCGTCGACCGCGAGACCATCCAGGAGTCCTTCAAGATCGCGTCCGTCGTCCAGGCGGTCGCGGTGACCCTGGACGCCGAGGCGGCCCTCGCCGAGTAGCCGCAGAGCGACTGACCGCGCATGAAGACCCCGTCCACCGTTTGGTGGGCGGGGGCTTGGCGTTGGCCGGCGGTAGTGCCTCGGACTGCTGGGCTCAGGTGCCCGGTTCGGGTGGCTGGGTGGGCGCGGTGTCCGTCGCTGTGGCGCCTCGGGGGCGTGGGGAGAGACGTAGGGCTCGTTCGTGGGAGTAGGCGCGCAGGTAGCCGACGACCGTGTTCGTGACCGCCACCAGCGGCACCGCCACCACCGCGCCGCCGATCCCCGCCACCAGGCCGCCCGCCGTCACCGACAGCACCACCGCCAGCGGATGCACCCGCACCGCCCGCCCCAGGATGAACGGCTGCAGGATGTGGCCCTCGATCTGCTGCACGGCGAGCACGACCACCAGCGTCATCACCGCCGTGAAGACGCCCTGCGTCACGAGCGCCACGACCACGGCCAGCGCACCCGAGATCACCGCACCCACCAGCGGGATGAACGCCCCGAGGAAGATGAACACCGCCAGCGGCACAGCCATCGGCACATCCAGGAAGTAGATGCCGAGGCCGATGAAGATCGCGTCAATCAGAGCCACGACCACCGTGCCGCGCACATAGGCGGTGAGGGTCCGCCAGGCCCGGGGACCGGCCCCGGCCACTCCCGGCCGCGCCGCCGCCGGCACCAGCTTCAGCGTCCACTCCCAGATCCGGCGGCCGTCGTAGAGCAGGAAGAGCGTCGAGAAGAGCGCGAGCAGAATCCCGGTCAGTGTCTCGACGACGACCGTCACGCCCTCCAGCCCCGCGGAGGTGATCTGGTCGGTGTTCGCGCCGATCGCCTCGCGCAGATTCTCGGCGATGTCGTTGATCTGTTTGTCCGTGACGTGGAAGGGACTGTCGAGCAGCCATCGCCGCAGCTCGTCGATGCCGTCCTGCACCTGGTCGGAGAGGTTGTCGATGTTCTCCATGACCTGCCAGGTCACGAACCATCCGATCAGGCCCATCACCACGAACCCGAGGATCGCGGTCATCGCCGTCGCCGGCCCCCGCGGCACCCCCATCCGCCGCAGCCGCGCCACGGTCGGCTGCAGCACCGCCGTCATGAGCAGCGACGCCACAAACGCCAGCACGACCAGCTGTACGGCACTGATGACGCGCATCAGCACCCACAATGTCCCCGCCAGCACCAGCAGCCGCCACCCGGCCTCCGCCGCCACCCGCATCCCCCACGGCACGGCCTGCGCCGGATCGGGACGGGCGATGACCGGTACGTCAGGCGCGTACTGCGGGGACTCCGCCTTCTCGGCCGACTCCTCGGGCTCCACCTCCGGCTCGGCATGCGCTCGCTCGGCCTCGGCGCGGCGCTGCTCCCACCGTTGCCCCATCTCGGTCAGCCGGGCGCCGACCCGACCGAGCCACCCTGGCACTCGCGACATGATCCGTCCCTTTACCCCTGCTGTCCCCACCACTCCCCCCGGAGCCGTCCCGTCCGACCGTACATGGCTGGAACTCCACATGCCCGAAGCCCCTCACCGAAGGACGGCGAGGGGCTCGGAAAAGTTGAGTGGGAGGCTGCCCGACCGGGGCTCAGTACCAGTGGTTGGCCTGCCAGAACGCCCAGGCGTCACAGGGGCTGCCGTAGCGCTCGTTCATGTAGTTGAGGCCCCACTTGATCTGGGTGGCCGGGTTGGTCTGCCAGTCGGCGCCGACGGAGGACATCTTGGAGCCGGGCAGCGCCTGGAAGAGGCCGTAGGCACCGGAGGAGGGATTGACCGCCCGGTAGTTCCAGTCGGACTCGTGGTCCACGATGTTGCTGAAGCACTGGAACTGCCCGCTCGGCACCATCGCCGCCGCCATCGACTGGATCTCGGCGATGCTGTACGAACCCTGGGCGGGGAAGTCGGACGCGTCCCGGGTGGCGGAACGGCTGGCCGCCTTCTCCGCCTCCTCGCGCTCCTTGGCTTCCTGGGCCGCCTTCTCGGCGGCTTCCTTCTTCGCGATCGCGGTCTGGGCGGCCGCCTTGCGCGCAGCCTCCTCGGCTTCCTTCTTGGCGCTGGCGTCCGCGGCGATGGCCTGTACGTCGGCCTGCTGCGTCAGGGACGCGGTCTGCACCTGGGCCTGCTGGCCCGCGGGTATGTCCGCGAGGAGCGTCAGGTCGGTTGCCGCCGCCTCGGCGTCATTGGGCTGCGCGGTGCTGCCCGAGGCAACGCCGACGACGCTTCCGACAGCGGTGACCGCGGTGGCCGAGGCCACTGCGAATCCCCGGACCGAAATCCGGCTCACACGGTTTCCTTCCAGCATCGCCCGCTTCGGTGACCCTGGCGGACGCAATCGTGCCCCTGGCACTGGCCTCCCCAACTGCGGGTCACGGAAGGCACGGGCCCGGTGGGCAACTCCCGGTCCAGGAGCGCCACATGGTGCTCGGGCGGCATACGACGACGCTATGGAGTTAGCTGTGATGCCTCTGTTGTGCCGTACCGCTGGGGGTACAGGTGTGTCGTATGCGGGGCCTGACAGGAGTGAGACTCTGCCGTAACCCGACACCGCAAGGCAATTCTGAGTTGCGTGTGAAAGCTCACATGCCGTTTGGCCCTGGGGATTTTGAGAAACCGTGACGCGCGAAGGCGCCGCCCGACTAGGCTCTGGGCCTTTGCCGAACGGCGCCAACTACCGCGTAACCGCCCCGAGATGGGACGCGGTGCTCAGATCGCCCCGTCCTCCAGCATTTCGGTCACAAGCGCCGCGATCTGGGACCTCTCGGACCGCGTCAGGGTCACATGGGCGAAGAGCGGATGCCCCTTCAGCTTCTCCACGACGGCGACGACACCGTCGTACCGCCCCACCCGCAAATTGTCCCTTTGCGCCACATCGTGCGTCAGAACGACCCGTGAATTGGCGCCGATTCTGGACAGAACGGTCAGCAGGACGTTCCGCTCCAGCGACTGCGCCTCGTCCACGATCACGAACGCGTCGTGCAGCGAGCGGCCGCGGATGTGGGTGAGCGGGAGCACCTCCAGCATCCCGCGCGCGGTGACCTCCTCGATGACCTCGCGGCTGGTGACCGCGGACAGCGTGTCGAAGACCGCCTGCGCCCAGGGGCTCATCTTCTCGGCCTCGGTGCCGGGCAGATAGCCCAGCTCCTGCCCGCCCACCGCGTACAGCGGGCGGAAGACCATGATCTTCTCGTGCTGGCGGCGCTCCAGGACCGCCTCCAGGCCCGCGCACAGCGCCAGCGCCGACTTGCCGGTGCCGGCCCGGCCGCCCATCGACACGATCCCGACGTCCGCGTCGAGCAGCAGATCCAGCGCGATCCGCTGCTCCGCGCTGCGCCCCTTGATGCCGAACGCCTCCCGGTCGCCGCGCACCAGGCGGACGTTGCCCTCCGGTGTCACCCGGCCGAGTGCCTTTCCACGCTCGGACTGGATGGTCAGGCCAGTGTGGACGGGCAGGTCGGCGACTTCGGGGACGTAGACATGGCCTTCCTCGAAGAGGATGTCCACCTGCTCACCGGGCAGGGTCAGTTCGGACATTCCGGTCCAGCCGGAGGAGTCCGTGATGGCCAGTTCGGCGCGGTACTCCTCGGCGAGCAGGCCGACGGAGGACGCCTTGATCCGAAGCGGGAGGTCCTTCGAGACCACGGTGACGTCGAACCCCTCGGCCTGCAGGTTCCGCGCGACCGCGAGGATGCGGGAGTCGTTGTCCCCCAGGCGGTAGCCGGTCGGCAGCACACTGGGGTCCGAGTGGTTGAGCTCGACACGGAGCGTTCCGCCGAGGTCCCCGATCGGGATGGGGGCGTCCAGACGGCCGTACCGCACGCGGTAGTCGTCGAGCAGACGCAGGGCCTGCCGGGCGAAGTAGCCGAGTTCGGGATGGTGCCGCTTGGCCTCGAGCTCCGTGACCACCACGACCGGGAGCACGACCTCGTGCTCGTCGAAGCGGTTCAAAGCGTTCGGGTCGGCCAGCAGGACGCTGGTGTCGAGAACATAGGTGCGCCGGTCTGGCTTGTGGCGCTTTGTGCTGGTCACCACGGAAGGACGTACCCCCTCGGATGAGGTCGGGGAGCGACGGAGACGATCTGGACCGGTTGCCGGCCTCGATGCACGGGCCGGAACCGGCCCTTTCGCCTCTGTGTCCGTGCTGTGACCGCACGATCGGGCTGGTGCAAAGGGCCTCCCGGGCGGACGGCCCCGTGCCGTCCGCTGAGATCCGACACCCGTGGTTCGGGAGTCGACCTGCTTGCCTTATGCCCTCGAAAACGCGCCGCCATGCCACGGCATATGACGGCGCGCCGGTGAACTCCGTATGAAGCGCCGTACGTCCCGGGTGGTCGGGGTGGGTCCGTCAGCCGCCGTAGCGGCGGTGGCGCGCCGCGTAGTCGCGCAGGGCGCGCAGGAAGTCGACCTTGCGGAAGGCCGGCCAGAAGACCTCACAGAAGTAGTACTCGGAGTGCGCCGTCTGCCACAGCATGAATCCGGACAGCCGCTGCTCGCCGCTGGTGCGGATGACCAGGTCGGGGTCGGGCTGGTCACCCGTGTAGAGGTGGCGGCCGATCATGTCGACGTCGACGGCCTCGGCGACGTCCTCGATGGAGCGGCCCTTGTCGGCGGCGTCCAGCAGCATGGAGCGGACGGCGTCGGCGATCTCCTGGCGGCCGCCGTAGCCGATGGCGACGTTGACGAGTATCCCGTCGACGTGCGCGGTGGCCTCCTCGGCCTCCTTCAGCGCGGTCTGCATCGGGGACGGCAGCAGGTCGGGGGTGCCGACGTGGTGCACGCGCCAGCGGCCGTCGGCGGCGAGGGTGCGCACGACGTCCTCGATGATGCCGAGGAGCGGGACGAGCTCCTCCTGGGGCCGGTCGAAGTTGTCCGTCGACAGCAGCCAGAGGGTGACGACCTCGACGTCCGTCTCGGTGCACCAGCCGAGGAACTCCTCGATCTTCTCGGCACCGGCCCGGTGACCGTGCACCGTGGTGGAACCCGCGGCCTTCGCCCAGCGCCGGTTGCCGTCCATGATGACGCCGATGTGCTTGGGCACCTGAGCGTGGTCCAGGTGGCCTTCCACCCGGCGTGCGTAGAGCCTGACCAGCAGGCCGCGCAGCTTGTCGCGCAGGTTCACGTGATTGTCAGCCCCTCCGTACGGATCGGACAGGTACGGTCGAGCGCAACCCCTGTCCGTATGACGGTCCCCGGGGGCGAAGCCTACCCCCGCGGTACGACAGTGCCCCAACGGGCGTTTGGGGCAGAAAAAACGGGCCGGTCCGTGGGGGGGAGACGGACCGGCCCGAGGGGGGGCTTCCACCATAACCCTTCGTAAGGGCTGCTGGGTGCATCGGCGCGCGACAACTACTCTCCGAAATCGCCCGGCAACGCGCCGGTGGCCGCGGAATGCCTGGTTCACAGCGTATTCATGGCCGGACCCCGGGGGACGCACAGGATTTTTCCGGCATCCCTCTGACGGGCGACCCGCCTGCCGCCGACGGCTTGACGCCCGGGAACGGGCCGTGGGCACCGCGCAGCCCCCTCCACTGCGCGGTGCCGCCCGCGCAGCTTTGCTCACGCGAATTACCTTGGTCTGAACTTACGCGATGTGTCATGGGTGACTGAGTGGTGGCTGATAACAATGTGGAAAACCGTGGCCAGGGCTCGCCCGCTCACAGCACCGAAGGCCACCCAGGCGTAGGGCGTGTTTCAGTCGGCCGGTTTGCGGGCGTCGAACAGGTGGCGGGTGCTGTGGGCCACGAAGGGGCCTTCCGCCTCGATCCGCTCGTGCAGGGCGCGGAGCTTGTCCTCGTAGGCCTCGACGGTGAAGCCGGGGACCATCCAGATCACCTTGCGCAGGAAGTGCACGACGGCGGCGATGTCGTGGAACTCCATCCGCAGCCGCTCCGCGCGCAGCTCGACGACCTCCAGTCCCGCCGCCTGTGCGCCCGCGCGCTCACGGTCGGGGTGGCGGGCGCCGCGCACCTGCGCGGACTGCGGCCCGAGGAAGTACTCGACGAGTTCGAAGACGCTGCTGGGACCGACATGCTGGGCGAAGTACGTACCGCCGGGCCGGAGCACGCGCGCGATCTCGTCCCAGTGGGGCTGAACGGGGTGGCGGCTGCAGACGAGGTCGAAGGTGCCGTCGGCGAAGGGCAGCGGCGCGTCGTCCGGCGCGGCGACGACCACCACGCCGCGCGGGCGGAGCAGGGCGGTGGCCTTGGCGACGTTCGGCGGCCAGCCCTCGGTCGCGGCGAGCAGGCCGGGCGGGTGCGCGGTGGCGCCGAGCGCGAAGTCGAGGACCTCGCCGCCGCCGGTCTGGATGTCGAGGGCGGCACGCGCGCGTGCGAGTCGCCCGGCGAGCGACTCGGCGTACCGCCACGACGGCCGCGCCTCGGTGGCCCGCCCTTCGAACCAGGAGAAGTCCCAGCCCTCGGTGGGCACGGCGGCCCCTTCGGCGACGAGTTCCTCGAAGGTGCGGCGAGGTTCCGTGGGACGGTGGTCATGCTGCATGCGTTTGATCGTCGCAGGGCGTTGTCAGTGGCCGCTGCTAATTTTCCTGCAGTGGGGAACGAGGGCGGGACGAACGAGGGGGCGGGCATGCCGTACCGGGACGGCGAGAAGGCGACGCTGCACGCGAGTCTGGACCGGCACCGGGACGCGGTGCTGTGGAAGCTGGACGGCCTGGACGACGAGCAGTTGCGCCGACCGATGACACCGTCGGGCACGAGCCTGCTCGGCCTGGTGAAGCATTTGGGGTCGGTGGAGTACGGCTGGCTGGTGGAGACCTTCGGCCGGGAGGTTGAGCCGCTGTGGTTCGACCCGTACGAGAACGAGGACATGCGGGCCGACCAGGGCGAGACGACCCAGCAGATCATCGACTTCTACGGCCGTGCCCGCGCCGCCGCCGACCGCACGATCACCGAGCTGTCGCTGGACGACACAGGCAGCCCGGCGTGGCGGGAGGGCCGCGTCTCCCTGCGCTGGGTGATCGTCCACATGATCGAGGAGACGGCCAGACACGCGGGCCACATGGACATCGTGCGGGAGCTCATCGACGGGACGACGGGCGACCACCGACCAGCTACGGGACCAGCGGTCTGACCTCCCGCGCGGCGAAGCGGACGAAGCCCTCGGGGTCGGGTTCGTCGCCCGTCGGCTGCAGGATCACCGTGTCGGCACCGGCCTCGGTGAGCCGCTCGACGGCCTTGGCGACGGCCCCCGCGTCCCCGGCGACACCGAGGTCGGGGACGTCGGCGAGACCCTCGGCGGTGAGTTCGGCGCGCAGACGGGCGGCGGCGTCGGGGCCGGTGGCGGTGAGCAGGTAGACGACGACGCGGTGCGGGTCGGTGCGGTCGGCCGACGCCCGCCCCTCGTCGATGAGCCGCCGGGCCCGGCGTACGCCGTCCGGGGGTGTGCCCGCGGTGAGGACCGTGCCGTCCGCCGCCTCCCCGGACAGCCGGAGCGTGCGCGGGCCGGTGGCGCCGGCGAGGATCTCGACCGGGCCCGGCGGCGGCCAGTCGAGGGCGACGTCGTCGAGCCTGACGTACCGGCCCTCGGTCGTCAGCCGCTCACCGCGCAGCAGCGCCCGCAGCGCGTCGAGGTGCTCGCGCAGCAGCGTCAGCGGCGATTCGGCGCGGGCGCCGACCTGGCCCATCCAGTCCTGCACGCCGTGGCCGACGGCGAGGACCGGGCGGCCGGGGAACATGCGGTGCAGGGAGGCGGCCTCCATCGCGGTGATGGCGACGTTCCGCAGCGGCACGGGGAGCAGACCGACGCCGACCCGGACGCGTTCGGTCCAGGCGAGCGCGGCCGCGGCGGTGGAGACACCGCCCTCGCGGAAGCAGTCCTCCCACAGCCACAGTTCGTCGAGGCCGGTCTCGTCGGCCAGTTGAGCGAGGGCGCGCAGCCGCTCGGGGGGCAGTTGGGGACGGAACACAGCGCCGAGTCCGGTCATGCGCCCTTCCTACCCACCGTTCGGTGAGCGGACAACTGATTTACCCGGTCGGCTCGTTGGTTCCCACGGCTCACCTCGGGTTGAGGAGGATCGGTGCCTGCATCGAAGGATGTACGACGTTTTCGTCCGGCCGCAGGACGTTCGGGGCGCGGCGGGCCGGGAGCCTGGACGTATGGCTGGCATCTCGTCGAACAGCACGCGTGCGTCCACGGACGCCACCGCATCCCGCCCCTCCCCCACGGGCGGCCGACTGCCCCTGCTGGACGTCCTGCGCGGGGTGGCGATTCTCGGCACCTTGATGACGAACGTGTGGATCTTCGCCACGCCGGGTTCGGAGTGGGCGTTCCTGCAGGGTGCGCCCATGGCGGACCCGTTCGAGGAACCGGCGGAAGCGCTCTTCCGCTTCCTCGCGGACGGCAAGTTCCTGTCGCTGCTGACGATCCTCTTCGGCGTGGGCCTGGCCATCCAGTACGACTCCGCCCAGCGCCACGGCACCCCGTGGCCGCGCGGCTACCGCCCCCGCGCCCTGTTCCTGTTCGCCGAGGGCACGCTCCACTTCGTGCTGGTGTTCGGCTTCGACGTGCTGATGGGGTACGCCGTCACCGCCCTGCTGGTGGCGCGGTTGCTCGTACGCTCCGAGCGCCTGCGACGCGTACTCATGTGGACGTCGGTGAGCCTGCACGTGGCCCTGATGTCGCTGATCACGCTGGCCCTGCTGGCGGACGACTCCGAGCCGCGCCAGGTCTCCGCGAAGTCGGTCGACCTGTACGCGCACGGCAGCTGGTTGGATCAGATCGGCTTCCGCCTGGAGAACGCCGTCGCCCTGCGCATGGAGCCGGTCGTCACCTTCGGCCTGCTGGTCTTCCTCTTCCTGCTCGGCGTCCGCCTGTACCGCGCCGGTGCCTTCGCCCCTACCGACCGGGGCCGCCGACTGCGTGCCCGGATGGCGCTCTGGGGCCTCGGCCTGGGCATCCCGTTCAACGCGGCGCTGACCCTGGGCGGCGAGGACTTCTTCTTCCTCGGCCGCTACGTGGCGGCGCCGGTGGTCGCCCTCGGCTACATGGGCCTGATCGGCGTCGTACTGGACCGCGGCCGCCTCCCCGCCCCGGTCACCCAGGGCCTGTCCTCGGTCGGCCGCACCGCCCTGTCGTCGTACGTCCTCCAGAACGTCCTGTGCACGCTGCTCTGCTACGGCGTCGGCCTCGGCCTGACCGAGCGGTTCGGGCCGGACGGCGGGCCGTGGTGGGTGATGGCCATGTGGGCGCTGATCTGCGCGTTCCTCATCGCGGGCTCGACCCTGTGGCTGCGCCGCTTCTCGCACGGGCCTCTGGAGTCGGTGCAGCGGTGGGCGCTGCGCCGCTGAGGCCGGTTGGCGGACTGCCGATACGGTCGGTGCGCACACCGGAGGCGGACGTACGGCGGAGGGGGCGCGGGCGTGGGCGTGGGCCTGGGGCGGCGTTGGCAGGACGGGCGGGGGGAGCTGGTCGTGCACGGGGGTGCGACGGTGCCGTTGGAGATCGCGACGTCGTACCGAGCCCGTACGAGGGGACTGCTCGGGCGCGACGCGGTGCACGGCGCGATCCTGCTGTCCCCGGCGAACAGCATCCACACCTTCCGGATGCGCATCCCGATCGACGTCGCCTACCTCGACCAGAACCTGGTCGTCATCGCCGTACGCACGATGAAGCCGGGGCGGCTGGGCGCGCCGCGGGTGCGGGCGCGGCATGTGCTGGAGGCGGAGGCGGGGGTTATGGAGGGGTGGGGGGTGCGTGTGGGGGTCAGGGTGACGGTGGAGGCGGGGTAGGGCGGACCGGGCCTGGGCTTGCGCCTCGGTGAGTGAAGGCGACGTAGGGCGGCGGATCGGGCCTGGGGCTTCCGGTTCATGATCGGACGGTCGGGCCGGGTGCTCCTTGGGCCGTCTCCCCCGCCGCATTCGGGGGGACGGCAGGAGGAGCGTGCCGCTAACCGGCGTAGGTCTCGAACTCGGCGACCTGCGGGGTGCCGGACGAAGCGGTGATCTCGAAGGTGATCTTGTCTAGGGAGATCTGGGGGAAGCTGATAACGCCCGCCCCGCTGCCGGAGGTCAGGACGGCGCCGGTGTCGTGGTTGATGACCCGCCAGGACCCGATGGTGCCCGCGCTGCCCGGCGTCTCCCTGATGTTGATCCTGGAAACCGAGGTGGCGGAGTCCCACTTGACCGAGATGGAACCGGTCGAGCCGGACGGCGACCAGTAGGTGCTCATGTCGCCGTCCCGCACGTTGCCGTAGCTCGTGCCGGAGGCCTTGCTGGACCCGTCGGAGCCGGCTCCGATGCTGAGGTTGGTGCCGCCGGGCTGGGTCGGCGTCGGTGTGGGTGTGGAAGTCGGTGTGGGCGTCGGTGTGGACGTGGGGGTCGGTGTGGGCTGCTGCGGGGAGCAGCTGCCGTCCGACACCTGAAGGCCCTTGTTGGCGCCCGCCGTCGCGCTCACGACGCTCGGCACGCAACTGGCCGCGTCGAGAGCGTAGGAGTACGGGATGCTGACGGTGGTGTTGGACTGCGGGTCGGGTCCGGCCGGGTTGTTCTCGCTGCCCGGGCTGGACCATGTGACGTTGTCGTAGATATTGCCGCTGACCTGCCAGTAGCCGGCCGCGTCGGTGTAGAAGGTGCCGAGGACGTCCTTGGAGTCCTCGAAGTAGTTGTGGTCCACCTTGGCGCGGGCCCCGGCGCGGGAGTTGATGCCGGATTCGTTGATGCCGGTGTAGTGGTTGTTGTAGATGTGGGCGATGCCGCCGCGCAGCAGGGGCGTACGGGAGTCGATGTTCTCGTACCGGTTGTGGTGGTACGTGATGAAGCTGTTCGAGGTGTCGCTCTCGCTGGATCCGACGAGGCCGCCGCGGCCGGAGTTGCGCAGGATGCTGTAGGACAGGGTCACGTACTGGGTGTTGTTCTTCATGTCGAAGAGGCCGTCGAAGCCCTCCGACTCCCCGCCCGACGCCTCCAGTGTGGTGTGGTCCACCCAGACGTTGCGGACGTTGCTCTCCATGCCGATGGCGTCACCGCCGTTGGAGGTGGGCGAGCCCGACTTCTTGACGTTCCGTACGGTCACGTTCTGGATGATGATGTTGCTGGCTTGGCGGATGTGGATGCCCAGCTGGTCGAAGACGGCTCCACTGCCGACCCCGACGATGGTGACGTTGCTGATCTCCTTCAGCTCGATGACGTCGTCGGCGGTGTTGCAACTATCGCCCGACACCTTGCTGGTGTTGCCGTGATTGATGGTTCCCTCGACCTGGATGGTGATGGGGGTGCTGCTGCTCGCCCGGTTGCACAGCGCCGCGTGGATCGCGGTTCCGGTGGTGGCCCGTACGGTCTGACCGCCGGCTCCGCCGGTGGTGCCGCCGTTCTGGGTGGCGTAGCCGGTGACGCCGCCGGTCGCGGCCGAGGCCTCGGGCATTAACAGCAGCGTGCCGGTCGCGGCGGCCGTGAGGGCCGTCGTGGCCAGTGCGGCGGGGAGCCGCACTGTTCGTGATCGTCTCATCCTCGCTCTGTCCTTTCGTCGTCGGACGCGGGTGGTTCCTGCGTGCCGTTGTCGTTTCGGCAGACCGTCGAGGCGCCGACCTGACCCAGAGACCGGCAGGCCCATGTCGATCAGGTCGTCGAACCAAGTTCTGCTATCTGAACCCTCCGACGCGAAGGCCGCGCCAGGTCACGCGAGGTGGTTCAACTCGGCCGACGCCCCTCAGGCTGCGGATGCGTCGCGACGTGGATGCAGTCTCCACGCCGGGTTGGCGCGATATCTGTGCACGTCGGCGACGACGAAGGAGGGACGCCGCAGCAGCTCCCCGACAGTGGGAAAGCGTTTTCTCGCCCGGAGAATAGGATGGCGTCAGTGAGGCAGCAAGGCTTTGCACAGTTGTGGAATGCATGACTCCACATCATGAACATGAACCGGGCGAATCTACGCCCGAGTCGGTACCGCATCCTCGGCGCGTAAGCGTGTGGCGATGCCGGCGGATCGGCAAGCTGTCAGGACGGCACGGCGGGGCAGCTGGTGCCCCGTGGTGGGACTGCCAGGTCGGTGAGGTAGCTGTTCACGGCGTCCTCCATACACGGGCCGCTGGTGACGCTGCCGTGGCCGTGGCCCTCGTAGGTGAGGAGCACGCCGCTGCGGCCGAGTTGCCAGGCCACCGAGACCGCCCACGGGTAGCCGGTGGCGGGGTCGTGCAGCGCGTTGGACACCAGGATCGGCGGGGCACCGTGTGCGTCCAGGCGGTGCTGCGGGTTGGCGGTCGGCGCGCCCAGGCACGCCGCTGCCATGTGGATCGGCAGCAGGTAAGGCAGGTCGGGCGCGGTCCTGTTCATCATGGCGACGAGCGAGGCGTACTCCTGGTAGTCGCGCACTGGCAGGTGCCAGTCCGCGCAGAAGACCGGGGTGGCCTCAGGCAGCGGCGCCATCGAGGTGGGCGACGCGGGCAGCGGCCTGCTCGCGTCCATCCCCGCGATCGCCGTGGCCAGGCCCGCGTAATCGGCCCCGTAGAACCTCCGGAACGCGACCTTGTTGACCAGGTCCGAGGACGACAGCGAGATGCCCGGCTTCGCCGGGTCCTCCAGCTCGCCGCGCCCGGCCCGCGCCAACAGCCCCTGCCAGACGGCGCGGACGTCGCGGCCGTGCAGCGCGCAGTCCGCGGCACCGTCGCACCACTTCACGAACTCCTGGAATGAATCCTCTGCCGTGGCCGCCGCGGCCCGCAGGAAGTCACGGGTGGTCGGGACGCTGTGGTCCATGACGCTCTCCAGCACCATCGCGCGCACGCGGCGCGGGTAGGTCTCGGCGTACTGCGCCCCGAGCAGCGTGCCGTACGAGCTGCCGTGGAAGGTCAGTTTCCCCTCGCCGAGGGCGGCCCGGAGGGCGTCCAGGTCCCGGACCGTCTGGGCGGTGTCAATGTGGTCGAACACCGGGCCGGTACGGGCCCGGCAGTCCGCACGGAGCCGCCTGTTGTACGCCGTGGTGGCGTCGAAGTCCGCCTGGCTCTTCAGCTCCGGTGACGGCCGCTCGGCAAGCAGGTCGTCGGAGCAGGTCACCGGGTTGCTGCGGCCCACGCCGCGCGGGTCGAAGCTGACGATGTCGAACCTGCGGCGGACCTCGGGGCTGAACCGGCTGATACGGCCCACCACCATCTCCACACCCGAGTCGCCCGGCCCACCGGGCCCGAACACCATCGAGCCGACGCGTGCGCCGGGGTCGGTGGCCTTGCGGCGGGCCACGGCCAGGTCGAGTCTCGGCCCGTCCGGGTGGGCCCAGTCGACCGGCACCGAAAGAGCGGCGCACTCGGCGCCCGGCTTCTCCGGGTCTTCACACGGCGCCCACCTCAGGGCCCCGGTGGCAGACGGCGACGCGTGGACCGCGGGAGCGGCGGCGAGGCCGGTGATGAGGGCCATGGCGGCTCCCACGGCCATGGTCGTGCCCCGCGTGACGATGCGCCGCAGTGCGGATCTGCCCCTTAACGGCATGGATCCTCCTCGTGAAGAGAGCGGTTGTGTCAGGGCGTGCGGGCCCGGCCGGGGCACCGTCGTCACGTTAGGTGCACTGTTGCCCGTGTGGTGCCCCTGTCAGGGTGTTTTCCGGGTCGGGTCGGGGGCCGCTCAGGGGTGATCGGGGCGCAGGGCGACGCACCCGCGTACGGCAGCCCCGCCCACATACGCGCGAGCCGGGTGGTGGCACGCTTCAATCGTGAAAAGTCCCTTTGAAGGCCGGTCAGTCCACGAGTAGTACGAGCTTGCCGCGCACGGTCCCGGCTTCGCCGACGCGGTGCGCGTGGGCCACCTCGGTCAAGGGGAAGGTCTGGCCGACCTGGATGGAGAAGCGTCCAGTTTCGGCCATTTGAGCGTCCTGGGCCAGCGCGTAGGTGGCGCGGCCGGTGTCGCCGTGACTGAAGCGAATGCCCGTCTGCTGCGCGCCGTGGAAGTCGGCGACCGTGATCACGTGCTCGGGCGCGCCCACGAGTTCCACGAGTTCGGGAAGGACGCCGCTGCCGGCGACGTCCAGCGCGAAATCGACACCCGACGGCATGATTGCCCGGACTCGCTCTGGCATACCGTCGCTGTATGCCACCGGCTCGGCCCCGAGCAGGCGGAGGGCATCGTGCGTGCCCGGACTACCCGTGCCGATGACGCGCGCGCCGCGCTCCATGGCGAGTTGGACAGCGGCACTCCCGACGCTGCCGGATGCCCCGTTGATGAGCACGGTGCTGCCCGCTGTGACGCCAAGCTGGTCGAGCGAGCGCGCTGCGGTCTCGGCGGCCGCGGGGATCGCTGCAGACCTCGCATAGTCCAGCGAGTTCGGGATCGGGGCCCAATATGACAGCAGGGCCAACTCCGCTTGGGCGGCGCCGTATGGTGAGGCTCCGAAGACCCGGTCGCCAACCGTGACGCCCGAGACACCGTCGCCGATCTCGTCGACGATGCCCGCAGCCTCGTAGCCCAGGGTCTGTGGCAGCTCCTGGTCCATCAGGCCCTGACGCTTTTTCCAGTCGCTGGCGTTGATCCCCGCGGCACGGACCTTGATCCGTATCTCTCCGGCACCGGGGTGGGGATCAGGGAGGTCAACGATCTCAAGGACCTCCGGGCCACCGAACCGGCTGAACTGTGCTGCCCTCATGACGCACTCCTTCCGCGGAAGAAGTGGTGGATCGTCCGATACCGCGTGTGCGCGTACTCCCTGTCCGGCCATCTGCTCGGCCCCAGAGCACGTTTCTACTCCGATACATCGACCCTACGTCATGACCGCCGACACGTGGCGAGCTGCCTCCGGGGCCACCTCGACCCACACAGCCCCGCCGGCTCCCATGGCAGCTGGTCGCGGAGAATCAACCATCACTGCGAGGGAAAGACACCTCCACCCGGCGGTTCTTCTTGCGGCCGGATTCTGTTGAGTTGTCCGCGATGGGGTACTGCTCGCCGTAGCCGCGTACCTCGAAGGTGATGTTGGAGTCGTTCAGTTCCGAGTCGAGGACGTCGTGTACGGCGTTGGCGCGGCTGCGGGAGAGGGTGTCGCCGTGGGCGGAGGATCCAAGGTTGTCCGTGAAGCCGAAGACGCGGACCTTTGTGGCGTTCTGGGTGTTGATCTCCTCGGCGATCGCGGAGATGCGGGCCTTCGACTCGGCGCTGAGTTTTGCGCTGTCCTTGCCGAACAGGACTTCGGCCTGGAGGGCGAACTTGACGTCCGCGTTGGTGTCCTCGCGGCGTTCGTCGCCGCTCTGGTCTTCGACGACCTGCTTGATGTCCAGGACCTTGGGTTCGGCGAGGGTGGCGCCTTCCGGGAGCTTGAGGTCGGGGTCGTTGGGGTCGACTTCGACGGGGGCGGAGGCGGTGGCTTCGGTGCCTGGGGGGACGCTGGGGTCGTCTTTGGCGTGGGCTGTTGTGGTGGCGTAGAGGGTCGTGGTGAGGAGGAATGTGGCGGTGGTGAGTGCGGTCATGGTGAGGCGGGTTTGGGTCATGGCTGGCCTCAACCGGAGATGGTGATGGTGCCGCTGGCGAACGTCGGCAGTTGGAAGGAGACTTCGGTTGTGCTGGTCGGTGGCGCGGGGAACTGCATGAATACGGGGATGGAAGCGCCGCCCTTGATCCTCGGGATGCTCGTCGTGGTCAGTGGGCGGCCGTCCGTGTCCCGCAGTACGTAGTAGCGCTTCTTGCTCGCCGAATCCACGAGCGTCGCTCCACCGAGCGACGAGCCGTGTCTGATGATCTCCGTCTCGTCACCTGCGGTGCGCACCGAGACCCGAACCGACTCGTCTCCGTCGTTCTTCAACTCACCGCTGACGGTCACGAAACCGCCGGAGTCCCTGGTGGCTGAGGTGATCTGCAGGATGAGGCCGTCCTCGCCGCGGAGTTCGACCAAGGGTTCATCCGTGCCTTCCTGAGCACTCGGTTGCAGCCTGCCTTCCTCGGAAGTGGACGCGGAATTGTTCGGCTTCTTGTCCTCACCGCCACCGCCGCTGCCGCAACCGGCCACACCGAGGGCCAGACCAGCCGCAACAGTCAGTGCGACCATCCCCCTGCGGGCCTTCGTAGTGAACCGAATGCTCATGACTCCATTTCCTTCATCACTCGTCGTTCGCTTGTGAGTCGGCCAGATGGACGTCGAAGAGGTCCTCGGGTGCCGGCAGGATGTCCAGGTCATCCGGGTCCAGGTCCCA
Source organism: Streptomyces spinoverrucosus (assembly GCF_006539505.1). Taxonomy (GTDB): domain Bacteria; phylum Actinomycetota; class Actinomycetes; order Streptomycetales; family Streptomycetaceae; genus Streptomyces; species Streptomyces spinoverrucosus. The sequence continues at coordinate 115,754 of NZ_BJND01000023.1, read as the reverse complement.
GTCCCTGTCCTTGCAGTCCAGGTCCGGCAGGACATCGTCACCCGCATCCTCGCCAGTTAGTTCGAACGAACAGCGCGGCTCGATGACGGCAGTGGCGGTTGCCGTCGCGTACATGTCCTCCGTACCGGGCACGATGGTGTCTCCGACGGGCTCAGTGGTCTCGATGCCGACCGTGTAGCCGAGGAGCTCCGGATCACAACCGGTCACTCGCGCGTCGTTCTGCGCAGCGAGCTGATCTGCGCGCCAGCAGGAGTTGGCTGCCCCCACGTTGCCGTCGAAGATGCCCTGCCACGAGTCCGGGTCCAGCACGTTCTCCAGCCACTGGCCCGCGAGCTGATCCCGAAGATCCTGCGCTGCTGCGAGCGCTGCGGCGTCCGCCGCCGTTTGAGCCTCGTTGCGAGTCGCCCCGGCCTGGCCGACCGCAAGGTACGCGAACGCGAGAAAAAGCAGGCCCGCCACCACCGTGATGTAGATGGGGAAGGCCTGCCCTGTGTCGTCGTACCTGCTAAGCCGCGTCAACCTCCGGTGACCTCGTCGATCTTGTCCACGATGGCGTCGTAGATCGACTGCCCGATGTCCGTGCCGGTAATGGCCAGTACGATCGCCACGACAACCGCGATGATCCCCAAATACTCCACCGCCGTCTGCCCCTTGTCGTTGCGGGCGACGCGGGCGCGAAGGTGCGAGACCGTGGTGTTCATCCAGTTGTTCATGGCGTTGCCCTCCGGGTGACTCGGCTTCGGTGCCGGGAGCGTACGGCGGAACGCCGGGGTTGGCAGAGGGTCCCGGGGCCCAATCGTGGGCCCAATCATGCGCTGACGGACGGTCCATCGTCGTCACCCCAACCCCAGCCACTTCGCCGTGGCTTCCGAGCGGCTGGTGCTGTGGAGCTTGGCGAAGATGCGGTTGATGTGGTTCTTGACCGTCTTCTCGCTGATGAAGCACGTGGCGGCGATTTGCTGGTTGTTCATGCCGGATGCGATGAGGTCCATGATCTCCGCCTCCCTCGCGCTGAGTTGGAACCGTGACCGGTATGACGACGACTGTGCCACAACCGGTTGCACTTGCGAAAGGTTTTCCGAAGAATTAGGCGCTGTTGGGGCATCAGAGTTTGCAGTCGCATTTGATGTGGCTCTGAGCCGGGCAAGGAGCGCCCCTGCCGCCGTCGCGGTGAAGTGGGGCCTGCCCCGTTTGATGTCCCGTACCGCCGCCACCAGTTGGTCCGCCGTGAACTCGCCGTGGACCAGGTAACCGTCCGCCCCTCGCCGCAGCGCCTCCTCGACGATCTCCGGCTCGCGGCTGTAGGTGAGCATGACGACGGGGGCGAGCTTTACGAGGTACGGGAGCGCCGCGATGCCGTCCACGCCCGGCATGCGGACGTCCAGGAGGATCACGTCGGGGCGGTGGGCCCTGGCCGCCTCGTACGCCTCTTGGCCGTCCGCCGCCTCCGCCACGACCGTGATGTCCTCACGGCCCGAGAGGAGGGCGGTGAGGCCCGCGCGGACCACGGGGTTGTCGTCGGCCACGACCACACGGAGCGATGTCATCTTTCGGCCTCCTCTCTGGTGCGCGTGTCGAGGGCCGCCAGCGGGAGTTCCAGGCGTACTTCCGTGCCCTTGGGGTGGTCGCCGCGGCCGATGCGGATGCGGGCGCCCACCGAGGCGGCGCGTTCGACCATGCCGACCACGCCGAAGTGGCCTGTTCGGCGGAGTTGTTCGAGGGTGGTTCCGGGCGGGAGGCCGCGGCCGTCGTCGTAGATGCTGAGGACGAGCAGGTCTCCGTCGATGCCTGCCGTTACGTCGATTCGGGTGGGGCTTGCGTGGCGGTGGGCGTTTTCCATGGCCTCCGCCGCGATCGTGAGGAGGTGGCGGGCCACCGCCGGGGGGACGGGGGGTACGGCCGTGTCACCGGTGGGGTGGTAGGTGGTGGGGACGCCTGTCCGGGTCGTGAAGTCCGCTGTACGGGCTTCCAGTTCCGCGAGCACGTCCATGCCCTGCGTCGGGTCCGATGCCCGGCGCAGGTCCGTGAGGAGTTCGCGGGACTCGGCTGCGGCTCGGCGGGCCGAGCGGGCCACCAGCTCCGCCTGGTGTTTGAGCAGGGGTGGATTCAGCTTGTCGACCGAACCCGCCAGGCCGTCCGCCGCCAGAGCCACGCCGTGCAGGGTCTTGGCCACCGAGTCGTGCAGTTCACGGGCAAGGCGGGCGCGTTCCGCCGCCACCGCCTCCGTGACGGCCAGGCGAGCCTGGACCGTGGTGAGGGCGTGGGTGGCTTCGCCGAAGCGGAGCATGAGGTTGCGGAGGGTGGAGCCGAGTGCGCCCGTGATGACGCAGAGGCCGGGGAGGAGGAGGGTTTCGGCGGGGGTCGCGTCCGGGGTCTTCGTGAGGGTGGCGTGGACCAGGAGCAGGATCAGGGACTGGAGGGAGGCGAAGACCGCGGCGCCTCGCCAGCTGTAGACGAGGCCGGCGAGGAGGGGGGTGCAGACGCTGACGTAGGCGAGGGTGCTGTCGGGGCCCGCCGAGATCAGGGGGAGGGAGCCTACGAGGGTGTCGAGCGCCAGGAGGGTGGGGTGGCGGAGGAGTAGCGGGCCGAAGCTTTCCCAGTCTCTGAAGAGGACGTACGAGGCCATGAAGGTGACGACGACCGCTGCGCCTACCAGGCGTACGCCGATGCCGGGGGAGGCGTTGAGGAGGGCTGCGGGGGCGGCCAGGGCGATCATGGCCAGGCGGAAGCCGAAAACTTGGCGGCACATTGCCTGTAGTGCGTTGAGCTGGAGGGCCAGTGCAGGTGCGGGTGGCCCCTGTGAGGGCCGAGCACCCTCGGCGGCTTTCCGTTCATGCGCCATGGTCAGTCCCGACGGTCCCTCCCTCGCCCACCCCACCGGCGGCATCGGCGTGATCGTCATCCCCGTCACTCACCCGTGAGCGTGCCGAAGTCCGTCCCAGAGCCCAGCAACAACCCCGCCCCCAACAGCAGCATCGTCGCCGGCACCATGAACGTCGTGATCATCATCGTGGCCTTGGGTACGGCCCGCGCCGCCTTGCGCCGCGCGTTCTGCGCGTCCGTGCGCCGCATGTCCTTCGCCAGCGACACCAGCGTGTCCACGATCGGCGCCCCCAGCTCCTCCCCCTGCTGCAACGCCGTCACGAACATCGCGACCTGCTCGGAGTCATTGCGGCGCCGCAGTTCCGCGAAGGCCTGGCGGCGGCTCATGCCGAGGTCCATCTGACGCAGGGTGATACGGATCTCGTCGGCCCACGGACCCTCGTAGCGCGAGGCGACCCGGTCGAGGGCCTGGCGGAAGCCGAGGCCCGCGCTGACCACGACCGCGAGGACGTCGAGGAAGTCCGGCAGCGTGCGCTCGATCACGTCCTTGCGGACCCGGATCGCCGACCAGAGACCGACCTCCGTCCAGAACGCGGCGAAGGCGAACAGCAGCAGGGTCATCAGTACGTTGCCCTGGAGCAGGAACACCAGGCCGCCGACGCCGCCCAGGAAGCCGTACACCGCCCTGCGCGCCGCGTAGCGGTCGATCGTCAGGCCGCCGGGGTTGCCCGCCAGGTCGATCTTGCGGCGGTACTTGGCGACCTGCTTCGGGCCCATCAGACGCAGTACGGCGGGGGCGTACCGCATGCCCATCCGGTCGACCAGCGAGTCCACCGCGCCCGTGCGGGTCGAGCCGACCTCCAGGGCGAGGACTAGGTCGCTGGGTAGTTTCGCCTCCGCCCGGTACATCCGGATCCCGGCGAAGATGCCCCAGACGCCCACACCCATCAGCAGTGCCAGCAGAAGTGCCATGCCGGATCCCTCCCTTCCAAGTCGCTCAGACGTCGATGCGGGACAGGCGGCGGATCATCACGAAGCCGACGGCGTACAGCGCGAACGCGATGAGCACGCAGGCCTGGCCGACCGGGGAGCCCGTCATGCGGTCCAAGGCGCCGTCCTTGACGCCGTTCATGAGGAAGAGCGAGCCGACGCCCATGACCGGGACCGCGTACGACGTCATGCTCACCTGCGACAGCTGGGTGCGGATCTCACGGCGGGTCTCCTTGCGCTCCTCCAGCGTCTCCGTGAGGTTGCGAAGCGCGCTGACCAGCTGGCCGCCGGCCCGGTTCGACAGCACCAGCGTGGTGACCAGGACCACCAGTTCCCGGGACGGCAGCCGGTCGGCCATCTCCCCCAGCGCCTCGTCCATCGACGCGCCCACCGCCAACTGGTTGGACACCTTGGCCAGTTCCTCGCCAGCGGGCGCCTCCAGCTCCTCCGCCGCCATGCTGATCGCGGTACGCAGGGCGAGACCGGCCTGGGTGGCGTTGGCCAGGATGCGGGCCAGTTCGGGGAGTTGGTTGATGAACTTCTCGATGCGTTTCTGGCGTTGCCAGTTGAGGAACTGGACCGCCACCCAGACGCCCAGCAGCCCGGCGATCGGGCCGAAGAAGGGGGCGAGGGTGGCCTGGCCGATCAGCCACAGCCCGGCGACCGCGGCGAGCATCGCGACGAAGAACTCGCCGGGCGTCACGTCCAGACCCGTCGCCAGCAGCCGCAGCTCCAGCTTCCGGCCCAGTTGCGTACGGCGCAGGCGGCGGTCCAGATTGCGGAACCGGCGTCTGCGGCCGACCGGCTGGACCTGGCCGGTGGACGACAGGCGCTCCACCAGGGCCTGGCGCTGGGCCCTGCCCATGGCGTAGGCGTGCAGGCCGGCCACGGCGAGGACGCAGGTCAGCAGGGTGACACCGGTGGTGAGGGAGACGAGGGTCGTCAGTTCCATGGGTCGGCTCCTGCCTACCGGGCTTCTCGGGTGGCCAGCTGCTGCGCGGACTGGGCGACGCCGAAGGCCTGGGGGACGGGCTGGCTCGCCATGTAGAGGCGGTCGGCGCTGCGGCGGGTGAGCGGGAAGTACTCGAAACCGCCGTAGATACGGCCGTCGGCGGCCATCGGCTGTGCGTTGAAGCGGGCGACCGTGGCCAGCCGGTACGGCTCTCCGCCGTGGCTGTCGAGCAGCGCGATCTCGGTGACCCGGCGCGCCCCGTCCGCGAACCGGGTGAGCTGCACGATCACATCGACCGCGCTGTTGATCTGGTCGTGCAGCGCCGCGAAGGGCACCTCGACGTCGGACATGGAGGCCAGGGTCTGCAACCGCATCAGCGCATCCTCCGCGCTGTTGGCGTGCACGGTGGCCAGCGAGCCGTCGTGGCCGGTCGACATCGCCTGGAGCATGTCCAGCGACTCACCGCCGCGGACCTCACCGACGACGATCCGGTCGGGGCGCATGCGCAGCGAGTTGCGGACCAGGTCGCGGATGGTCACCTGGCCCTGGCCCTCCACGTTGGGTGGCCGGGACTCCAGCCGGACCACGTGGTGCTGCTGGAGCTGGAGTTCCGCCGAGTCCTCGATGGTGATGATCCGCTCGCTCTCGGGGATCAGCCCGGACAGCGCGTTGAGCAGCGTCGTCTTGCCGGTGCCGGTGGCGCCCGAGACGATGATGTTGAACCGCGCCTGCACCAGCCCCGCCAGCAGATACACCATCGGCTCGTCCAGCGAGCCGAACTGGATCAGCTCCTGGAGCGTGAAGGAGCGCGGGAAGCGGCGGATGGTGAGCGTGGCGCCGGTGAGGGACAGCGGCGGGATGATGACGTTGACGCGCTCACCGGACGGGAGGCGGGCGTCGACCATCGGATTCGACTCGTCCACGCGGCGGTTGACCGTGGAGACGATCCGCTCGATGGTCTGCATCAACTGGTCGTTCGAGGCGAAGCGGAGCGGCAGTTGCTCCACCCGGCCGCCGCGCTCCACGAAGATCGCGTCGGGGCCGTTCACCATGATCTCGGTGATCGACGCGTCTTCGAGGAGCGGCTCCAGGATCCCGAGTCCGAGCGCCTCGTCGACGACCCGCCGGATCAGCTGCGACCGCTCGACCGTCGACAGCACCGGGCCCTCACGGCTGATGATGTGCCCGAGCACCCGCTCCAGCCGCGCCCTGCGCTCGGCCGCCGCAAGCGCGCTCATCTCCGCGAGGTCGATCTCCTCCAGCAGCTTGGCCCGGTACGAGGCGACCAGGTGCCCGTCCTCGCCCCGGCTGCCGTTCTCCTCCGGGGAGTTGATCCGTGCCCGCAGACTCATCGCCGTAACTCCCTGCTCAGCGGTCCATCGGCATGGTGGCGGTCTTGCGGGCGGGGTCGAAGTCCCAGCCGGGGACGATCGACGGGATGTCGATCGTGGCGGTGACCTCGACCTCGTCGCCCAGATCCGCCCTCGTACAGGCGGCGTCGAGCCAGGAGCTGACCGCGTTCTGGCAGTCCTGCGCGTAGGGCCCGTCGAGCGAGGCGCTGCGCGCGCCGGTGCGGGCGGCCGTACCGGCCTGCTGCGCGGTGTAGGCGATCAGGCCGATCTGTACGGCGGCCATCGCGACGAGGATCAGGATCGGGATGAACCCGAGGTATTCGAGGGCGACTTGCCCGCGGTCGCGGCTTTTGCGCTCGTACGCCGCCCCAGTCCGGCCTTCATGGCCGGACGCCACCCCAGTCCCGCCTTCACGGTCGTACACCATCTCAGTCCGACTCCTCCACGACGGCCCCCGCGTGGCCGACGACGCCCGGGAACTGGAAGCCGACCGAGCCGGGGAAGAGCACCGGCACCTCAAGACGCACGTCGGCCGTGACCAGGCCGCCGCTCTCGCCGCAGGACACCTCGGCACCCCCCTCCCACGCGGACGGCAGATGCCGTACGCCCGCCTCCTGGCAGGCCGCCTGGCGGTCCTCCGCTGCCGTGCCCGCCCGTACCGCCTCGTCCGCAGCGTTCCCCGCGAGCGCGTAGGTGTACCCCACGAGCACGAACTGCCACAGCAGCACCAGCGTCAGAATGATCAGCGGTGTCATCCCGAGGAACTCGATGGTGACCTGGCCTCGGTCCCGGTCCTCAGGCGCCATCCTCATCCGTCCCTCCGCCGCAGGAAGCCCACCGACCCGCGGCCCCCCTTGCGGTCGCCCACCGGCGCCTTGACCAGCCCCAGCTCCGCCGCGAGGCCCCACAGGGCCTGCTTCACGGCGCTTCTGTTGTCCAGTTCGTGGACGCGCCCGGCGTCCACCACCCCTTGCAGTTCCTTGAAGTTGGCGGGCACGGCCGTCGCGGCGACCGACGTGCCGGTGATCTTCTGGATGAGGGGCGGCTGGATCTCCGTACCGCGCGTGTGCCGGTTGACGACGACCGTGGTCTCCTCGGCCTTGCGGATCTGCAGCCGGTCCCACATCCGCACCGTCCGCTTGGCGCCCCGGACGGCGACCACGTCCGGCGTGGTGACCAGCAGGGCGGTGTCGGCCATCTCCACCGCCGCCGCGCTCGCGCCGCTCACCTGGGCGCCGCAGTCGATGACGACGGTCTCGTAGCGGGAGCGCAGGGCGCTGACGATCTGCCGGGCGGCGCGGTCGGTGACCTCCTCGCCGCGTTCGCCCTCGGCGGGGGCGAGCAGCAGGGCGACGCCGGTGTCGTGCCGGAAGACGGCGTCGGCGAGGACGCGCGGCGAGATGTCGGTGATGGCGGCGAGGTCGGCGACGGAACGCCGGAACTGTACGTCCAGATACGACGCGACGTCCCCGGCCTGGAGGTCCATGTCGACCAGCACGGTGGAGCGGCCCGACGCCTGGGAGGCGAGCGCCAGCTGGATGGCGGCGAGCGTCGCCCCGACCCCGCCCTTGGCGCCGCTGACCGTGACGACGGTGCCGCCGACGCCGGTGAAGACGTCACCGCCGTGGCCCAGGTGCCGTCGTACCCCCACCGACCACTGGGCGACCGCCTGCACGCGGTTGGCCAGTTCCTCGTACGACAGCGGCAGGGCGACCAGGCCGCGCGCGCCGGAGTCCATGGCGGCCTGGAAGAGGCCGGGGCTCGCGTCGGAGGTGACGAGGATGACGCCGACGGCCGGGAAGCGCAGCGCCACCTCACGGATCAGCTCCAGGGCCGGGACGGGGCCGATGCGTTCGTGGACGACGACGACTTCGGGCAGTTCGTCGACGGACTCGGCGGCGAGGCGCGCGAGGGTGTCGATGAGCTGGGTGGAGTCGACGACCGGGGCCACCGGTTCGGCGTCCGGGAGCTGGCTGAGCAGGGTCGTGACCGAGCGGACCGCGTCCGCGTCGCCGACGGCCGGCAGGATCCTCGTGGGCATGCGGGCCTCACTTGTCCTTCGCGAGTTCGTAGGTGCGGTCCTCGTCGGGGACGGTGGTGTCGCCGCCGGGCGCGACCAGGGCGAGCCGGACGCGCTCGGCGAACGACTCCGCGTACGTGATGCGCTGGGCGTCGATGGTGGACAGCGCGAAGGTGATGGGCACGGCCTCGGTGGCGCGCCGGGTGCGGTCGTCGGCGTCGGGTTCCAGGGCGGTGAGCTCGCCAACGTCGATCACTTGGGCGTTCGTCACGATGATCTTCGACTGGGCGGGGTCGCCCTCTCGCTCACCCGCGAAGGTGGCGTACACGTTGACCGTGGATCCCGGCGTGATCTTGCCGGCCACTCCGGTCGCCGCGTCGATCATGATGGCGACCTCCTGCTGCCCGGGCCGCAGGGCGGGCTGATCCACGATCATGTCGGTCTGCAGCAGGGAGCCCTCGCGCAGGGTGGTGACGGCGATCTTGCCCCTGACCTGCCGCAGATCGGTCACGGCGTTTTCCGACAGCCAGCGCTCGGGCATCTTGATCTGCTCGAACTTGTCCTCGGTGAGGGTCGTGTAGGGCGCCACGTCGTCCTTCAGCCGGTACGCGGTGACCTCGGGGCCGACCTTGGACTCGACGTCGTTGATGACGGAGAGCACGCCCGCGAACGCGCCGAGGGCGCACAGGACGGACAGAAGCAGGAGTATCACGCCGCGGCGCTGACGGGAGTTCATGAAGCGTGCAACCTCATTGGGGGGTGGGGTCGAAGGGGTCGGGGGTCTCGTCGGGGGTCTGGTCGAGGGTCTCGTCGGGGGCCTTATCGGGGGCTCATCGGGGCAGCGGGTCACCCCGCCGGAAGCTGGAGCTGGTTCTCGTACGACGGTGCCGTCGCGGAGCAGAACACGCACCGGTCGCCGATGACGTCGATGCCGCACCAGTGGCAGCGGCTGCGGCGTACGGAGCTGACCAGCTGGTAGAGCACCGGCAGGTCGGGCAGATAGGTGCAGAACTCGATCAGCTTGCCGGTCCCCCACCAGTCGGCGGACTCGGCGGGCAGCCGCACCTCGCGCAGGCCCTGCACGCGCCAGGCGGGCGCCAGCGCGGCGGTGACCCAGTCGGACTGGAGCTGTCCTCGGGCGAGCAGCATGCAGGTGCCGAACTCCGGTCCCGCGAGCCGCGCTTCCGGGCCGATCCGGACCAGCTGCGGCTCGGGATGGGCGATCACCCCGAACTGGCTGCCCGGGACCCAGGACTTGGCGTGCGACTTGAGGCCGACGGGGACACGGTCGAGCCGGGCGACGGAGCCGAGGAGTGCTCCGGCGTGGATGTAGTGGGTGAGCAGTCGGCCCGCGGAGGCGAGGACGCCCGGGCTGAGGTCGCAGGAGGCGAGCTGTCTCAACTGGCGGGCGAGGACGGCGAGTCCGAGTGGCGGCAGATCGGGGCGGAAGAGGGCGATCCGGTCACTCTCCAGCAGGGACCGGATGGTGTGCAGCCGCCGCTCCACTCCCGCCGGAACGGCCCGCGAGCAGGCGACGATCACATGCCCGTGCGCCTCGATCAGCGCCTGCATCTCGGCGAGCACCTGCTCCAGCGGGCGTTTGTCCACATCGTGCAGGACGACGGCGGGCAGGGTCCGCTCGTCCTGCGGCGGCAGCGCCATGTCGGCACTGGTCACGGCAACGGCTGTTGGCACGCGCAGCTCCCCGTTCCCACCCAAGTCCGGCCCGCCGATGCAACTCTCGTGCACCGGGACGACTTCATTGCGTGACTACCTCAGCACTGTATCCACGCCTCCGTGACCGGAGAACAGCGTTTCCGTAGCCGGACGACAACTCGCGTTGCACAAGAGATGTCAAATCGGGACAGGGTGAGCATCCCGACCGAACCCGAGAGGGTGAGGCGCCTGTGGGCGGCTGACGCGCCTGCCGAATTGGTCTGGACCCCTTGACAGTTGAATTGGTCTGGACCAACTTGGGTGAGCCGGGAAGCCCGGAACCCCGGAAGCCCCCTCTCCCCCACCGGAGGCCTCAGTGGACCGCAAACGCAGACGTACCCGCATGTGGTCGGGAGCGGTGACCGCCGCCCTCGCGCTCACCGTGTCGACGATCGGCCAGGCATCCGCCGCGGACATCAACAACGCCAAGAACGCCGGCTTCGAGTCGGGCCTGAGCAGCTGGACCTGCTCGGCGGGCAGCGGTACGGCGGTCTCCTCGCCGGTGCACGGCGGCTCGTCCGCGCTGAAGGCGACGCCGGCCGGGCAGGACAACGCGCGCTGCACGCAGACGGTGGCGGTGCAGCCCAACTCGACGTACACGCTGAGCGCGTGGGTTCAGGGCGGCTACGCCTACCTGGGCGCGACGGGCACGGGCACGACGGACGTCTCGACGTGGACCCCCGACTCGTCCTCGTGGAAGAAGCTGTCGACGACCTTCACCACGGGCTCCTCGACGCGCTCGGTGACGATCTACACGCACGGCTGGTACGGCCAGGCGGCGTACTACGCGGACGACGTCTCGGTGTTCGGCCCCGACGGCGGCGGGGGCGGCGACCCGGCGCCGACGATCCCGGGCGCGCCGGCCGGACTGTCCGTGTCGGGGACGACATCCTCGTCGGTCTCCCTGTCCTGGAACACGGTCTCGGGCGCGACGGGCTACAACGTCTACCGCGACGGTACGAAGGTGACGGCGGTGACCGGCACGTCGGCGACCGTGACCGGGCTCGCGGCGTCGACGTCGTACAGCTTCCAGGTCACGGCGACCAACGCGGCGGGTGAGTCGCCGAAGTCGGCGGCGGTGACGGGGACGACGGCGCCCACGGGCGGTGGCGGCTCCGATGTCCCCCGGCACGCGGTGACCGGCTACTGGCAGAACTTCAACAACGGGGCGACCGTGCAGCGGCTGTCGGACGTGCCGGGCCACTACGACATCATCGCGGTGGCGTTCGCGGACGCGACGACGACGCCGGGGGCCGTGACGTTCAACCTGGACTCGGCGGGGCTGGGCGGCTACACGGTGGACCAGTTCAAGGCCGACATCCGGGCCAAGCAGGCCGCGGGGAAGAAGGTCATCATCTCGGTGGGCGGCGAGCTGGGCCGCGTATCGGTGAACGACTCGACGTCGGCGACGAACTTCGCGAACTCGGTGTACTCGCTGATGCAGACGTACGGCTTCGACGGCGTGGACATCGACCTGGAGAACGGCCTCAACGCGACGTACATGACGCAGGCGCTGCGCTCGCTGTCGGCGAAGGCGGGCCCGTCGATGGTGCTCACGATGGCGCCGCAGACGCTCGACATGCAGTCGACGTCGAACGCGTACTTCCAGACGGCGCTGAACGTGAAGGACTTCCTCACGGTCGTCAACATGCAGTACTACAACAGCGGTTCGATGCTCGGCTGCGACGGCAGGGTCTACAGCCAGGGCTCGGTGGACTTCCTGACGGCGCTGGCCTGCATCCAGCTGGAGAACGGCCTCGCCCCGTCCCAGGTGGGCCTCGGCCTCCCCGCCTCGACGCGGGCGGCGGGCAGCGGGTACGTCTCACCGACGGTGGTGAACAACGCCCTTGACTGCCTGACCCGCGCGACGAACTGCGGCTCCTTCAAGCCACCGCGGACGTACCCGGACCTGCGCGGCGCGATGACGTGGTCGACGAACTGGGACGCGGCGAGCGGTAACGCGTGGTCGAACGCGGTGGGGCCGCACGTGGATGCGCTGCCGTAGCCCTTGGAGGTTCTTGGCGCCGGCCGTGGGTGTTTGGACGCGGCCGGCGCTGTTCTCAGGCAGCTAGTGCCGCGTCAGGCGGACCCGGTGGTGTTGGCCGGCTCGGGCGATCCGGTGGGCTTGATGTTCTGGTTCGCGTGGAAGAAGTTGTCCGGGTCGTAGGCCCGCTTGATCTCCGCGAGCCGCTCGTAGTTGCGGCGGTACGTGGCCAGCACACGGTCGCGGCCCTCGTCAGCGCCTATGAAGTTCACGTACGAGCCGCCCATTGAGTAGGGATGCAGCGCCCTGCAGTAGTCGCCGCTCCACTCCTTGACGAGCTCGGCGTTGGCCGGGTCGGGATCGACGCCGGCGATGACACCGGACCAGACGGCGTCGCGGTAGCCCCAGGCCGTCTCGTCCGGGCCCACCCGGTGCGCGGCCCCGTCGACCGGGTACAGGTGCATCGTCGACAGAGGGGTCGGCAGGTTCTGCCCGTACGTGAGATGTACGTCGATCGAGTCGTCGTCGATCCGGTCGAAGAAGGCGCCCCGCCAGTACCACTGCAGCCCTTTCCGGTACAGCTCGTCGAACATGCTCTGCAGCGCGGGATACGGCATCGGTGTCGCGAAATGAAACGCCGGCGGGCCCGGCTGATCCACAGCAGCGAAGATCTCATCCGTTCGGCCCAGGTCGCCCGTGAGGCACCACACCACGCCGCACACCTTCTGCCCGTGGATCTCCTCCGGGAACGGCGGCCCCGGCGGCACGACGAACAGGGCGAAGAAGCCGTAGACGTCCTCGGCCGCACCCGGGAGGAAGTCGCGGTACCACTCCAGCACCTCACGGATCCGCTCGACCGGCCACACGGTGACGCCGAACCCGATCGTGTCCACCGGGTGCAGCCGGTAGGTGAAGGAGGTGATGACCCCGAAGTTCCCACCCCCACCGCGCAACGCCCACAACAGGTCGGGCCGTTCATCCTCGCTCACCGTGACGAAGGTGCCATCGGCGAGCACTACGTCCGCGCCCAGCAGGTTGTCCGCCGTCAGGCCGTACTTACGGGTCAGGTAGCCGTGGCCGCCACCGAGGGTCAGCCCGCCGACACCGGTCGTGGAATTGATGCCCGAGGGCGTCCCGAGGCCGAATCCGTGTGCGGCGTGGTCCAGGTCGCCGAGCTGACTGCCGGCGCCGACCCAGGCGGTGCGGGTCACCGGGTCCACCCGCGCCCAGCGCATCAGGGACAGGTCGAGGGTCAGCGCGTCGTCCACCACGCAGAGGCCGGGGCCGCTGTGTCCACCGCCTCTGACTGCGAGGTCCAGGCCGCGCTCGCGGGCGAACCGAACTGTCCGGATGACGTCCGTCGCATCCACACATCGCGCGAACGCCGCGGGGTGTCTGTCGATCATCGCGTTGTAGATCGCGCGGGTTTCGTCGTACGCGTCGTCCTGCGGACCGATCACCGGTCCGCGCAGCGTCTCGCGCAGCGCATCGAGAGTCGCGCCGTCCATGAGAACTCCTCTGCAGGGCCCGCGCCCGGCACCTCCCCGGCCTTCCGCCTGCCGGCCGCACTATGGATCACATGGGCGCGCCCCGCCGGCCCCCTTCGGCGGCGCGTCGTCAGAGCCGTCGGCAGCCGCCACGACGCCTCCTCGGGGCCCGCAACCGCCACAACTCACTGAGGGCCGAGGGCCGACAACTTAAGCCTTCCATCGACCCTCCGCCCACGCAACGCGATCGAGGGCCGGGGCCTGCGGCGCGCCCCGCCAACCTGGTATCGCGGCAGCTCAGGCCCGGCGGGCAGTGGGCCGAACGCGGCGGCGTCCGGCAGTGGGTTACTCAGGTGGGGCGTCCAGCCGAGTGCCCCTCAGCCTCGTGCCTCGACCTCACGCCAGAAGGCGTCGACGCGTGCGTTGAACACGTCCGGTACCTCCTGGAAGGGCTGATGGGCCTCACCGGGCAGTACTTCGAACCGGGCCCCCGGGATCCCCTCGGCGACCACGCGACCGAGGCGCGGTGGCGCGGCGCGGTCGAGCTCGCCGGCCAGGACGAGGGTGGGCGCGGTGATCTGTGCCAGGCGGTCGAGCGTGTCGTGGGTTCTGAACGCTTCGAGCTGGCGCTGGAAGGCTTCGGTGGACTGCGGGTGCGGGAAGGCCAGCGTCTCCTCGATGAACCCCTCGACCGTGCCGTCGGCGTGTGCACGCGGCGTGTAGACCCACAGGTAGAACGCATCGAGCATGGCGCGCTCGCTCGGGGCGCGCTCGGCCATCCAGTGCCAGAAGCCCGTCATGGTGCGGAGGTAGGCATCGGAGCGAGCCCACGTGCTCATGAGAACGAGGCTGCGGACGAGCCCGGGATGGCCCAGCGCCAGCTCTTGGGCGATGAGGCTGCCTCCCGAGAAACCGGCGATGTGGGCGGCGGGGATGTCGAGCGCGCGCAGCAGCGCGGCGGCGTCGTCGGCCATCCCTGGCACCGACAGCGGCCCCTCGGGCAGCGGCGTGCGCCCGGCGCCGCGGTTGTCGAAGGCGGTGATCCGGTAGCGGTCGGAGAGCCCGTCGAGCTGCGCCTGCCACACTTCGGCGGGATCGCCGAGCCCCGCGATGAGAAGGACGTCGGGTCCCTGGCCCCGACGCTCGACCCAGAACTCGGCGCCGTTGGCGTTGATCATTTCGCCCATCCTCGGCCTCCCTGGGCGGCCTCGCGGTGCTGCTGCGGCGCGTCGAGACCGCCGACTCCTCGGCATGGTCGACGGGCGGGAGCCGCCCCCGCCTACGGCGTCGAAGCGGACTGGCTCGCCCGAGTGCCGCGGCGGCACCAGATGGCGGGCCGCACTCCCAGCGTCCCACAGGCCAGGGAGCCCTGCCCGGAGCGGCTGGCGGCCGACTGATCCACGCCGCGCAGGTCCGACGGGCAGGCCATCTCCATCACCGGATGCGGCTGCCCTCGACAACGAGCCGCACGGTGCGCAGAGCTCGAAGGGGCATGATCGACAGGCGCCCTGTGGCGACCACGTCCTCGTCACCGTCGCACTGCGCCACCAGTGCCTGTGGCCGATCATGTGATCACGCGCCCGGACCGGCGCGTCACATCACGACAGGGCAAACGTTGCCTAATGCGGCACCAGGGAAGAATGAATCCGACTGACAGCACGAAGCATCTCGTCTCGGTTCTTCGCTCGCTTGATCCATGCCGGGAGGCGGGCCACCAACGTCATCCTGGGGCCGGTCTCGTACGAGGGCGCTCGTTCCCGCAGCGACGCTTGGACGAAGCGGCGGATCACGTCGAGATGTTCGAGGTTGTACGCCCACAACCACCCATGCCGGGTCTCAACCTGGAGCCACAGCGGCAAACCGAAGTACGGATCCGTCGCGGGTTGACCTGTGCCGCCGGGGAGCTTGTCACCCGCGCGCAGTGGCTGGTGGGCGTCTACGGTCGAGGGTGCCAACCAAGTCGCGCTGTCAAGAGAAGAGCCCCGAGGTGGAGCCGTGTGACACCGCGTCGATGGCTGACCCCAGCTCGCAGCCTGATCAGCGTGCGGCGCAGTTTCTGCCGGAAAACTCACGCTGCGGATAAGGCCCGTCGGGCAAGGCGCCGCGCAGCCAATCAGTGATCCACTCGGCCAGCGACTGCCCGAGAGGGGCCAGGGCATGTTCGGTGCAGCAGCACAGGTTGGGGTCCCAGTCCCACATCTGCCCGTCGACCGTCCTGAAATCGATCAGAGCCCACATGGCGCAGCCCCGGTCCATGAGCGGAACGATCCCCGGCGGGAGAGGATCCTCGGGATCAGCGAAGTCACGGTATGCCTCCGTGAGATCGGCACAGTCGCTGAACCAGTCGCCGGTGTCCGTCAGGGACACCACCCTCCAGGGCCCGAAGCCGCCGTTGGCAACTTCGAGGTAGAGCCTCCGTAGAAGCCGGGGCATCGGGTGCCCCACCATCTGCTCCACCGCCCGGACGTCATCCGCGGACGCAGGGTCGGGCAGTTCCCGATCGGCCACATGCGCACGGACAGCGAGGATGAGATCGTCGTCAGTCACAAGCGGATCTTCGGCCACCTCGACCCGCTTGTCGATGGGCGAATCTCCACGGGCGGTTGTAGGCCGGACCGTAGAGGCCTGTTGGTGGAGTGCCGTCGGGGCCGCCCGCTTCTTTGCCAGTGTCGTGCTTCCACGACCCGAGTAAAGGGCGCTACGCGTCGGCTCCGCCGATCGGCCTTCGGCCGCCCCTTGACTCGGCTCGCTCCAGCACGGGGAAGAAGCGAGCGAGCGGCCCGCAAAGGCGGGTGGCCGAGGCCAGCGGTCGCCTGGGTCGGCTGCGTAGTCGGCCGGAGTAGACGGGCGCGTCAGCGGCTCCCATGCACGCCGGGTGGGCTTGGCGGCTTGCGGCCGGTGGGTGGGCGCGCTCGCGAAGTGGGGGCACTCCGTGTAGGTAAGCGGCTGCCGGTAGAGGGGTGAGGGGCAGTGGTGTGCCGGGCAGCTGGCGGCGTAGGGCCGGGTCTCTTGTGTCGCACGCATCCCGCTGGTCCCGTGCCGGGCCGTGATTGGGGCCTTTGGGGCATCGGTCGTCCTGACCCACCACGGTCTTCGACATCGACGAGTGTCCCAAACGCTCCAATCGCCGATGTTTGCGCCGCCCCAGGCCACAACCGCAGGTCGGGGTGCGCCCGCCCACTAGCCCGCAAGCCGCCAAGCCACCCCGGCGTGCCGCCACTGCGCGAGCGCGCCCCGCCCCACCGGCCGCAAGCCGCTAAGCCCGCTCGGCGTGCATGCGAAGTGCTGACGCGCCCCAACCCCGGCCAGCTGCTGAGCCCACCCGCATGGTCGGCCGACCTGGGGCACCCGCCTTCCGGGCCGCTCGCTCGCTTCGTCCCCGTGCTGGAGCGGGTCGGGTCAAGGGTGGCCCGGAGGGCCATCGCCGAAGGCGACGCGAAGCGCCCTTGAGGCGGGCCGTGGAAGCACGACACTGGCCAAGAAGCGGGCGGCCCCGACGGTCACTTGGCGGCGTAAGTTGCCGTTCCTGACCTCGGCAGGGTCGCCCACATCCTCGTTCCACCGCCTGGTTCTCGGGATTCGCCGAAGCCCCAGTCGCCTTCGCAGGCTCGGCAGACGCAGGCCAGGAGACGTAGGGATGCGCGGCGGCGGGTGTCGCAGGCTGTGGCGAGGTGGGGGTTGGTGTGGCGGGGGTGGTTGTCGTAGGCGATCAGACGGAGGGTTGCCGCGCGGTAGCGGAGGGAGAGGTAGAAGTCCGGGGCGTCGGTGAATTGGGCTGCCGTTGCCGTCAGTTCCGAGACCACTTGTAGCGCCGGGTCCAGCATGTCCGTGAGGGCGTGGGTTTTCAGGACCTCCCCTGTTGTCGCCCTTGCCAGTGCCGGGCTGGCCAGTGCGGCGGGGAACGTGAAGCTGTAGGCCAGGGTTTCGGGGATCGGCCTGGTCAGGTTCGTGGGGAGGGGGCGAGGGGGCAGTGGGATGCCTGCATGTGGGGCTCCGTTCCAGTCCGGGGTGGGCAGCAGTCGGTGGCTCGTCTCCCTGGCGCGGGCCCGCCCCTCCCAGGGCAGGAGGTTGCGGGCAGGCTCGCGCGATGCACTGCCGACCGCCACGAGTAGCGGGTGCGTTACTGACTGTAGGGTTGCCGTTGGTTACTTTGCCACGCGCTCGCTGAAATTGACCCGATCGTGGTGCGGCGACTCCGATTGACGGCAGACTGCTGACGACCCGCACGGGAAGGATGGGCATGCCACCGAGGACGACACCCACCGAGCGTCAGAGGCGTCTGGGCAGCGAGCTGCGCAAGATGCGGACGGCCGCCGGGATAACGGCCGACCAGGCCGCCGGGCTGCTCGGCCTCGACCGGGCGAAGATCTCCAACATCGAGACGGGCATCCGCACCATCAGTCCGGAGCGGCTGCGCACCCTCGCCTGCAACTGCGACTGCTCGGACCCGGCGTACGTGGAAGCGCTGGTGGCCATGGCGAGGCCCGACGGGCGGGGGTGGTGGGAGCGTTATCGAGGGACGCTGGCGCCGGGGCTGTTGGACATCGCCGAGTTCGAGACGTACGCAACGCGGATGCGCACGGCCCACATCGTCCACATCCCGGGCCTGTTGCAGACCAGCGACCACGCCCTCGAACTCTTCAGGGCCGTACTGCCTCCCCTGCCCGAGCACGAGGTCGCGCTGCGGCTGGCGTACCGGGTGGAGCGGCAGCAGGTGCTGGACGGGGACGACCCGCCCGAGTACGTCGCCGTCGTGCACGAAGCCGCGCTGCGGATGCAGTTCGGCGGGCGCAAGGTGGCTCGTACGCAGCTCGAGCATCTGCTGGACGCCTCCGAGCGCCCGGCCGTGCGGCTGGTGGTGATTCCGTTCGCCGCCGGTACGTTCCCCGGGTCCGGGCAGACCTTCACCTACCTGGAGGGTCCCGTCTCCCAGCTGGACACCGTCCAGGTAGACAGCACCCACGGGCCGGAATTCCTCAGTGGCGAGGCTCAGTTGGCGAAGTACCGTACCCACCTGGACCTGATGGAGCGCATCGCCCTGTCACCGGACGCTTCGCGCGACTTCGTGCGGGACGTCGCCAACAGCCTCTGAGGAGACCCCCATGGACGGCATCACCTGGGAAGAGCCCTTCTGCGGCGAGGGAGCCAGTTGTTTCCGCCTCGGCACCGACCCCCAAGGCAACGCCTACATAGCCGTCGCCGGTGCCGAGGACACCTACCTCTCCGACACCCGCGAAGCCCTGCGCCGCATGATTCTCGACATCAAGGCCGGGAAGGCCGACCACCTGCTGTGAGGCATGCTCCCGGAAAGGTGTGAAACATTTCCCCCGGCCCACCGCATCAATGAAGTGACGGGCGCCGACGACGGGGGGAAACAGGTCATGCAGGTCCGCCGGGACGAGTACGCGGAGTTCGTCGCGGCACGCGCGGGGCATCTCTATCGGTCCGCCTGTCTGCTCACCGCCGGGGACACCTATCTCGCCGAGGATCTCGTGCAGGAGACCCTCGGGCGGCTGTACATGAGATGGGGGCGCGTCTGGCGTGCCGAGAACCCGGCGGCGTACGCGCAGACCGTCCTCACCCGCGTCTTCCTCGCCCAGAAGCGGCGGCGCAGCAGCACCGAGCGGGCCACCGACGTGCTCCCGGAGACGGCCGCCGCCAGTGGGGACACGACGCTGCGGCTCACCCTGCTTGAGGCGCTCGCGCGGCTGCCCGCCAAGGACCGGGCGGTCATCGTGCTGCGCTACTGGGAGGACCGCAGCATCCAGGAGACGGCCGACGCGATGAACACCAGCTCGGCCGCCGTACGGACCCGGTGTTCCCGCGCCCTTGCCCGGCTGCGGGAGTTGCTCGGTGAGGATCTCGCCGAGTACGCGGCGACCTGAGCCCCGTACGCCCTCGCCTTTCACTTCACCACCACCCTCAAGAAACGGTGATTCGCCATGCCCACAGGACACCAGGACGACCCCTTCGAGGACCGGCTCGGCGCCGCCCTGCGGCAGACCGGGGACACCTTCGACACCGACCGCCCCGCCCTGATCGCCGCAGGCCAGGCCCGTGGGCGCAAGTTGCGGCTGCGCCGCCGGGCCGCGGTCGTCGGCGGCGCTGCGAGTATCGCCCTCGTGGGCATCGCCGGGGCGCTGGTCCTGCCAAAGGGCGGAACGGAGGCCGTCGGCTCCGGGCCCACGCCTTCCGCGCCCGCCTCCTCGACCGCCCCGCAGACCGTGTCCGCCGAGCGACTGATCGCCACGCTGAAGCAGCTGCTTCCCGAGGGGAAGGTCAGCGGCGCGGAGGCCTGGGGCGGCGGGGGTGTCCACTCGATGCCTTCCGTGCGGCTCGTCCACGACGACGGCGAGGGCGGCGGCGCGATCAGCGTCGGGCTGAACCGGGTCGAGCCGGGCAGCGCAGCGGCCCGTGAGGCCGTCAGTTGCCCGGACAAGGTCTATGTCCCGTACGACAGTTGCCGCACCAGCCGGCTGTCCGACGGCTCGATGCTGATGCTCTTCCAGGGGTACGAGTATCCGGACCGCCGCGTGGACACCAAGCTGTGGCGGGCGGAACTCATCACCCCCGAGGGTGAGCAGGTCAGCGTGATGGAGTGGAACGCCGAGGCCGAGAAGGACGCGCCGATCACGCGGGCCGAACCGCCGCTGTCACTGGAGGAATTGAGGGCGGTCGCCACGGCTCCGCAGTGGCGGGCCCTCGTGCCCGCCACCTCGGACGGCTCCAAAAAGGCGGGGGCTTCCGGGAAGCCCGCCGACCCGGCGCCGACGTTCACCGGGTCGGCCGTGGACATGCTCGTGCCCCTTCTCCCCAAGGGCGTCAAGGTGGTGAGCCGGGGCGGCGAGGGCGACTTCGGGTACGTCGTCGTCGACGACGGCAAGGGGCAGAGCCTCGTCCAGGTCAACGTGCAGCCCGACATGCGGGACGTGGCCAACGAGCTCTACGGCGGCGCCGAGACCCTGCCCGACGGCACGCTGGTCGCCACCCAACAGGGACCCGGCGAGAAGGGCGGCGCAGGGGTCGTGATGTGGACCGCCGACACCATGCGCACCGACGGCTTCCGTGTCGTGATCAGCGCCTTCAACTCCGGCGCCCAGCACACCGCCGCGACCCGCGAAGCCCCCGCCCTCACCATCGAGCAGCTCCGCGAGATCGCCCTCGACCCCAAGTGGTCCACCCAGCTCAAGTGATCGCTGGAAAAACTCCGAACGCTAGAAGAACTCCGACCACGGCTGGTCCCAGACCTGCTTCACGCACAGCACCAGGAACAGCAGCCCCGCGATCACCAGCATCCCGTTGCTCACCCAGCCGTTGCGCCACTCCCTGGGCGTGCGGTCGGTGTTGAGCAGCCAGAGCAGCGTGCCGGCGAGGAAGGGGAGGAACGCCGCGCCCAGGACGCCGTAGATGATGACCAGCCGGAACGGCTGGCCCTCGAAGAGCAGGACCATGGGCGGGAAGGTCAGCCACAGCAGGTACGCGCGGAACGGCCAGGAGCGTTCCCGCTCGCCCGAGGCGATCTCCTCGCCCTTGGCCGCCTCGCGGCGACGGTAGCGCGCGACGAAGTCGGCGAACATCAGGCTCACGCCGTGCCAGACGCCGATCAGGGAGGTGAAGGAGGTGGCGAAGAAGCCGATCAGGAAGAACTTCGCGGTCGCCGTGCCGTACTCGTCCTCCAGGATGCCGCCCAGCTGGATCAGGCCCTTGTCGCCGCTCTCCAGGGCGATGTTCCGGGCGTGCAGCAGCTCGGCGCCGACGAAGAGCATCGCGACGACGAAGACGCCGGTGGTGGCGTAGGCGACCCGGTTGTCCAGCCGCATGACCTTCATCCAGCCGGTGTTGGTCCAGCCCTTGGCGTTGACCCAGTAGCCGTACGCGGCCAGCGTGATGGTGCCGCCGACGCCGCCGATCAGGCCGAGGGTGTTGAGGATGGAGTCCTTCTCGTCGGGGAGGACGGGCAGGAGTCCGGCGATCGCGTCGGGGATGTTGGGGGTGACCCGGATCGCCAGGTACACCGTCACCACGAACATGACGCCGACCAGGACCGTCATGACCTTCTCGAAGACGGCGTACTTGTTGAACCAGACGAAGACCAGGCCGACCAGACCGCAGGCGATGCCCCACCACTTGAGGTCCATCACGTCCGGGAACAGCGCCTGCAGCGGCAGCGCGCTCGACGACATCGCCGCCGCCCCGTACACGAAGCCCCAGATCACGGCGTAGATGACGAAGAAGTACGTGGTCCAGCGGCCCAGGCTCGCCCAGCCGTCGAAGAGGGTGCGGCCGGTGGACAGGTGCCAGCGGCCGGCCGCCTCCGCGAGGGAGATCTTCACCAGGCAGCCGATGACGGCGGCCCACAGGAGGGTGTAGCCGAAGTTGCTGCCCGCGATCAGGGTCGCCACGAGGTCGCCGGCCCCGACACCGGTCGCCGCGACGACGATTCCGGGGCCGATGTACTTCCAACTGGCCTTACGAGGAGTGGAGTCGGAGTGGGGTCCGGGTGTCGCCCCGGTGTCGCTGGTGTTTCCCGTGGTGTCCGCCATGAAGGTCAAGTAAGCCGATGGACGGGCGGGGGACAAGAGGGCGTGCGGGATCTTCACTCGATGTGTTCGGAGCCCTGTGTGTTCGGGATCGGGACGGGGCCCGGCGGCTGGGCGTGCCGCCGGGACCGCCGATCCTGCGGAGCGCTACGGCTGTCGCCGACCGCAGCCGTCGCACGCGCACGTGCCGAGCTCGAAC
The DNA here is from genome assembly GCF_006539505.1 of Streptomyces spinoverrucosus. GTDB lineage: Bacteria > Actinomycetota > Actinomycetes > Streptomycetales > Streptomycetaceae > Streptomyces > Streptomyces spinoverrucosus. The sequence continues at coordinate 93,691 of NZ_BJND01000023.1, read as the reverse complement.
CAGACGGTCTTGCCCGGCCCGTCCTGGTGGCAGCCCCAGCGCCGGGCGAGCGCCTCCACCAGGAACATCCCCCGGCCGCTCTCCGAGGTGCCCGCGTCGAGCACCTGCGGGACCCGCCGGCCGCCGTCGGAGATCTCGCAGCGCAGCACGCCGTGGGCGGCGGAGAGCGTGAGCCGGAAGCGGCTAGCGGCGTGCAGCAGGGCGTTGGTGGCCAGTTCGCTGACGAGCAGTTCGGCGGTGGCCACCAGGTCGTCGCCGATGCCGTCCTGGTCGGCCAGTCCCCAGCTCTCCAGCTGCCGCCGGACCTCCGCGCGGGCCTCGCGGACGGCGGACGGACGCGGGTCGTACTCGACGCTCAAGTGGCCCGCGCCCAGGGGTGGTTGTGGATAGGCACTGTACCGGGGGTCGGGGTCCGGGCGGCCTCCCCCGGAGAGTTGCAGCATGTCTTCAGAGTGGGGCGTATCGGGTCTGGTGCACACGGGGAGGACTACCTGTTTCCATACCTGCGTGGGGGTGCGCATAGGGATCGGGCTACGCGTACTGCAGGCGGACGACCGCGCCCGCGTCGTCGTCGCGTACGTCGACGTACGCGCACACCTGCCGCGCGAACCACAGCCCCTGCCCGGGGGCGGGTTCGGTGGCGGGCGGCGGTACGAAACCGGCCAGCGGGTCGTCGACGCGGCGCGGTGAGCGCAGCTCGCAGACGCAGTTCGGCGCCTCGCCCCACAGCAGGACGTGGCTGACGGGGTCGAGCTGGGCCGCCGCCTCGGAGACGGCCGCGGCGAACCGTTCCGCGTCGGCGGCGGGCAGGCCGTGGTCGGTGGCCCAGGTGCGCACGGCGTGCGGTTCGGGGGCGGGCAGCGGGTGCGCGTCGCGCGGGGGCGGCGGCAGCGGTACGGCGTCCAGTTCGGCGGCGATGTGCAGCGGGTCCTCGTAGACGTCGGTGCCGGGGTGGGTACGGCGGGCGGCGGCGACCACGGCCGGGCCCGCGATGCGGGTGTCGTAGGCGCACAGGGCGGTGGTCGCGAGCGGGGCGAAGAGGAGGTTGGCGAAGGCCTCGTAGCGGATCCACTCGCTGCTCTCGCGGACGGAGCGTCCGGCGCGGCCGCCCCAGTCGGGTTCCATCAGCAAGTGGATACGGCCCTGGGGGCCGGCGTGCGCGGTGAGGTAACCGGCGCCCTGCGCCACGGCGTTGGCGGCGGACCCGGTGTACCACTCGGTGTTCGGCATGAAGCCGACGCGGCGGGCGTCGGGGCCGAGGGCGTCACGGAGGAGGTCGAGCTTGCCGGGGGCGGCGATGGCGACGGGCGGGGGCTCGTCGGGGGCGGCGAGGCCCTCGGTGAGGAAGGGCAGGGCGGCGGCGACGAACTCCTCGTCGGTGGCGAAGACGGCCATGCGGTGGTCGAAGGTGCCTTGGGCAAGTGCGGGTGGGGTGGGCATGGGGTTCCTGTCGGTTTGTAGGTATGTGTGGGTGGGTGCGGTCAGCGTTGGGCGGTGATCCAGGCGGCGATCTGGCTGCGGTTGCTGAAGCCGAGCTTGCTGAGGATGCGTTCGACGTGGCCTTCGGCGGTGCGGCGGGCGATGACCAGGCGGTCCGCGATCTGCTGGTTGGCGAGGCCCTCGGCGACGAGTTCGGCGACCTGTGTCTCGCGGCGGGTGAGGCGGACGCCGGGCTGGGGGCGCTGGGTGGTGGGCTGCTCCGGGCCTTGCTGTTCGGGGTGCTCGTCCAGCGCGTAGCGGGCGATGCCAGTGAGGTCGAGGGTGGCGCCGTGCTCGTACGACCGCTCGTAGGCGGCCGCGCCGAGTGCTTCGCGGGCCCGGGTCTCGGTGCCGCGGCGGGTGGCGTCGAGGGCGGCGGAGCCCCAGCGGTCGCGGTCGACGTCGGCCCAGATCCGGTCGGCGCCGCCGAGCAGGACGGCCGCGCGGTCGTGGGCGCCGCTCTGGGCCGCGATCTGGGCGAGCAGGTCGACGGTGAGTCCGATGCCGACGATGTCGTTCACGGCGAGTTTGAGGCGCAGGGCCTCGCGGGCGTGCCGTTCGGCCCGGCGGCGGTCCTTCTTGACGGTGTGGGCGAGGGCGAGCATGCGGTGGACGTACGACAGCACCCACTCCTCGCCGTGCCGCTCGCACAGCCGGCGGGCGTCCTCGCAGACCGCGATGGCCTGGTCGGCCTCGCCCAGGAAGCCGAGCGCGCAGGCGAGTTCGACGCGGTCGAGGCCGACGAGGCTGAGGTGCTGGCCGGGGAGGCGGCCGCGTTCGACGACGGTGCGGAAGTGGGCGAGAGCGGCGTGCAGGTCGTCGCTGAACAGCAGGATGACGCCGAGTACGTACTCGGCGTGCGCGGCCTCGGCCTCGACGCCGAGCCGCCGGGCCAGCGTCCGCGCCTCCTCGGCCCGCCGACGCCCCCTGGTGAGGTCCTCGGGACAACCGGCGAGCAACCCTGCGACCCACAGGGCCCGCGCACGCTCGGGCGTGGGCTCGGGGCACGCATCGAGGGCCCGATCGAGCCAGTACCGGCCCTCGCGGGGGGCACCACAGGCATGCCAGTAGAACCAGAGGGTGCCGGCCAGCCGAAGACTGGCGAGGGCGTCGGCGGGGGTGGGGCGGATCTCGGCGGAGGCGGCCAGGGGGTCGGCGGGGGTCGGACCGACCTCGGCGGGGACCACCAGGGCGTCACCAGGGGTGGGACGGACCTCGGCGGACACGGCCAACGCGTCAGCAGAGGCCCAACCGACCCCAGCGGCAGGGGCGGGACGGACCTCGGCGGACACGGCCAACGCGTCAGCAGAGGCCCAACCGACCCCAGCGGCAGGGGCGGGACGGGCCTCGCCGGGCGCGGCCAACGCATCGGCGGAGATCGGACCGACCTCGGCAGAGACAGCCAAGGCATCGCCGAGGGTGGGGCGGTCTTCGGCGGGGACGGCCAACGCGTCGGCGGAGGCCGGACCGACCCCAGCGGCAGGGGTGAGGCGGGCCTCCCCGGGCGCGGCCAACGCGTCGGCGGAGGCCGGGGCGAGCTCGGCGGGCACCGCCAGCGCATCGGCTGAAGCCGGGCCGAGACCAGCGGCAGGGGTCGGGGGGCCGTTCGTGGCGGAGCCCGAGGTGTCGTCAGGTGTCGGGTACGTGCCCGTCAGGCCGAAGGTCAGGGCCGCGCGTAGGTTGTCCTGGTCTGCCCGCAGCCGGGCCACGATCTCGCGTTGGCCCGGGCCGAACCACGCCCCCTCGCAGGCGGCCGCCCGTTGTTGCATCCAGTCCCGTTGACGGCGGCGGGCGGTGAGTTCCTCGCCGGGGTGTTGGCGGAGCCGTTCCAGGCCGTAGTGGCGCAGGGTGTCGAGGAGGCGGTAGCGGACGCCGTCGGGGCCGGGCTCGCGGCACAGTACGGACTTGTCGACCAGGCCGGCCACGGCCTCCAGGACGTCGTACGACCTGACCCGCGCACCGTCCGCGCACACCGCCTCCGCCGTCTCCAGGTCGAAGCTCCCGGCCAGCACCGACAGCCGCGCCCACACCAGCTGTTCCCGCTCGGTGCACAGGTCGTGGCTCCAGTCGACGGCCGCGCGCAGCGTCTGGTGCCGGGGCAGGACCGAGGGGCTGCCGGCGGACAGCAGGCGGTAGCGGTCGTCGAGGCGTTGCAGCAGTTGCTCCACCGACAGCACGCGCATGCGGACGGCGGCGAGTTCGATGGCGAGCGGGAGGCCGTCGAGGCGTTGGCACAGGCGGGCCACGGCGGGCCGGTTGGCGGGGGTGAGGCGGAAGCCGGGGACGACGGCGGCGGCCCGGTCGGCGAACAGGGCGAGCGCCGGGCCCGGTTCGGCGGCGGACAGCTCGCCGTCGGGGTCGGGCACGGGCAGGGGCCGTACCTCCAGGAGGTGTTCCTCGGTGAGGCCGAGCCGGTGGCGGCTGGTGGCGAGGACCCGGACGCCGGTGGTGCCGTGCAGCAGCGCCGCCGCCAACTCCGCGCAGGCGTCCAGCAGATGCTCGCAGTTGTCGACGACGAGCAGCAGCCTCCGCTGCCGTACCTGCGCCACCAGCGCCTCCAGCGGCGGCTGCGCGGAGTGGTCGTGCAGGTCGAGGGCGTCCGCGGCGGCGACCGGTACGAGCGCCGGGTCGTGCAGGCCGGAGAGGTGGACGACGCGCACGCCGTCGGGGAAGGCGCGCGCGACGCGGGCCGCGATGCGTCCGGCGAGCCGGGTCTTGCCGACGCCGCCGGGTCCGGTGAGCGTGACCAGACGGGCCCGCGCCAGCAGTTCGCGGCCTTCGGCCAGTTCGGCCCGCCGGTCGACGAAGCTGGTCGTCTCGACCGGCAGCCGGCAGTCCCGTCGTGGCGCTGATCCGCCCATGATCAGCCAGTCCTTGGGGGGTGGTGGGGTCGTGTGCGCGAACTTCACTCTTCCCCGCCGCCTACATATATGCACGCGCCGCTCACACCCGCGGGTGTTATTTGCCGGGGACTCATTCCGGTGGGGTCGGCCCGCGTACACTGCGCGGCCCCTCGCCCGGCCGTTTTGCGCCGGTTCCGGCGGCCACTTGGCGGCGCACTCTTGACCTGGTCATGCCAGAAGCTCACGATGAGCGCCACACCCGCACCAGAACGTCGTACGTCGCACGGAGAACCACCCCCACAGCTCCACTCCAGCTCACTCCCCACTTCCGGAGACCCCGGAATTCCTGGAGAACCAAGGAGATTTCATGCGACTTCGCATTCGCGGCTCAGGCGTCCGAAGCGGCCCACGCACCGCCGCCCTCGCCACCCTGCTGGCCCTCGCCCTCGCGGCCCCGATCTCGGCGACGGCCACCGACGCCACCGCCGACAGCGCGGGCAGGGCGGCGGCCTCGGCGGACGACATCCGCCAGTACGAGATCCACACGCATTCGTCCGCCAAGGACCGTACGGCGATCCAGCGGGCCGGCGTGACCGTGGACGAGGCCGACGACCACACCGTCGTCGTCTCCGGCCGCGCGGACCAGATCAAGAAGCTACGCGCGCAGGGCTTCGAGATCGCCCCGCTCGGCGCCGCCCCCGACCGGTCGGCCGGCGAGGACGACGTCCGGCTCTACGACTTCCCGTCCGCCGACTCCCGCTACCACAACTACGCGGAGATGACGAGCGAGATCAACTCGGTCGTCGCGGCGAATCCGAGCATCGCGAGCCAGCGCGTGATCGGTAGGTCGTACCAGGGCCGGAACATCGTCGCCATCAAGATCAGCGACAACGTGGGGACCGACGAGGCCGAGCCCGAGGTCCTCTTCACCCACCACCAGCACGCCCGTGAGCACCTCACCGTCGAGATGGCGCTGTATCTGCTGCGGGAGTTGACGTCGGACTACGGCACCGACTCGCGCGTGACGAACATGGTGAACGGCCGCGAGATCTGGATCATCCCCGACCTCAACCCGGACGGCGGCGAGTACGACATCGCCACCGGTTCCTACCGGTCGTGGCGCAAGAACCGGCAGCCCAACTCCGGCTCGTCGTACGTCGGTACGGACCTGAACCGGAACTGGAACTACCGCTGGGGCTGCTGCGGTGGGTCGTCCGGCTCGCCGTCCTCCGACACCTACCGTGGCTCGGCGCCGGAGTCGGCGCCCGAGGTGAAGGTCGTCGCGAACTTCGTGCGCAGCCGCGTCGTGGGCGGGACGCAGCAGATCAAGGCCGGGATCGACTTCCACACGTACAGCGAGCTGATTCTCTGGCCGTTCGGGTACACGTACTCCGACACGGCCCCCGGGATGACGGCGGACGACCGGAACGCCTTCGCCACGGTGGGGCAGAAGATGGCCGCGAGCAACGGCTACACGCCGGAGCAGTCCAGCGATCTGTACATCACGGACGGGTCGATCGACGACTATCTGTGGGGCTCGCAGAAGATCTTCGGGTACACGTTCGAGATGTATCCGCGCGGGTTCTCAGGGGGTGGGTTCTACCCGCCCGATGAGGTGATCGAGCGGGAGACCTCGCGGAACCGGGACGCGGTGTTGCAGCTGCTGGAGAACGCGGACTGTATGTACCGGTCGATCGGGAAGGAAGACCAGTACTGCAGCTGATGGTTGGGCCGGTGGGGAGCTGCGGGCCGTGGGTGGCTGGTCGCGCAGTTCCCCGCGCCCCTAAGCGGCGTTGTCGTCGCCGTCTGTTTCGAAGTACGCGTCGAGTACCGCGTCCAGCTGCTCGTCCCACTCCTTGTGCTGGGACTTCGACTGGGCCTCGATCTCGATCGGGTACCAGCGGCGGTCCGGCGTGTGCACCGTCACGGTGAATCGCTTGCCGAAGCGCGGTGACTCCGTCTCGATCGCGCCGATCTCGTCCCAGCGGAACTCGCAGCTCTCGTCGTCGAGGCTGAGGCGTACGCCCCTGGCGTCGGCGACGATACGGGCCCGGCGATCGGCGGCCTCGAAGACGGGGCCGTCGGCCGCCTCCGGCTCCTCGGGCTCCTCGGCCTCGGGCTCCACTGCGTCGGAGGCCTCCTCGGTGGCCTCCTCCTCGACCGGCGCCGCATCCTCGGGCTCGGGCTCGGCGGCCTTCTCCGGGCCGGTGAGCCCGGGGATGTGGGCCGGGTTCACCCCGGCGTCCAGGGGCTGACTGCTCGTACCTATGCGCTGCTCCACAGCGGGCAGTATGGCGGACATTGCTGTGCCGTGGGGCGCCGGGGGCGGCAGAGGTCACTCGTCCATGAAGACGATCCTCCGGGACGGTGTGGCCGCGCCCGCCGCAGCGGTCGTCACCGAACGGCCGGCCGGTACCGCGCGCTCCCGGCCCCACGCGCGGATCTCCTCGATCTGCTCGGGGTTGACCCGGCTCAGCGGCACCGTGTTGGCGAAGGTGTCCAGCACGAACGACGGCTTCAGCCGGTCGGCGCCGCCCAGCCGGTACGCCTCCTCCCCCACGTCGTGCAGGGTGGACTCGATGTCGGAGCCGGCGAAGCCCTCGGAGAGGTCTACCAGCCGGTCCACCTGCTCGGGCTCGGGGTCGGTCTTGAGATAGCGGTGGTAGTACAGCTCGATGATCTCCCGCCGGTCCTGGCTGTCCGGCAGGTCGACGAAGAACAGCTCGTCGAACCGGCCCTTGCGCAGCAGCTCGGGCGGCAGACTGCGGATGTCGTTGGCGGTGGCCACGACGAAGGCCCGCGACCGGGACTCCTGGAGCCAGAACAGGAACTGCCCGATGATCCGCTGCGGCACACCGGACATGTCGTCCTTGCCCGCGAGGCCCTTCTCGATCTCGTCGATCCACAGGATGCAGGGCGCCACCCGGTCCGCCATCGACAGCGCCTCCCGGAACCGGCCCTCGGACTCGCCCAGGTACTTGCCGTGGATGCTGGCCATGTCGAGCCGGTAGAGCGGCAGTTGCCACTCGTGGGCGATGGCCTTGGCGGACAGCGACTTGCCGCAGCCGGGCACGCCGACGAGCAGGACGCCGCGGGGCGGGCGGAGTTCGGTGTCGCGCAGGTCGGCGTGGAGCATGTCGTGCTTGCGCCGCAGCCACTCGCGCAGGCTGGTCAGTCCGCCGACGGTGTAGTTGCCCTCCTTGAGCTGGACGCGTTCCAGGCCGGTGAGATTGCTGAATATGCGGTCCTTGGCCTGGGCCAGGCCGAGGACGTCGGACTTCAGGATCGAGCCCTTGGCGGCGATGGTCGCCATGAGGTTGATGCACTCGGCCTCGGTGACGCCGCTGAGGAACTCGGCGGCGCGCCGGGTGTCGTCCTCGTCCCATTCGATGGGGATGTGGCCCCGGAGGTCGCCGAGGAAGCCTGCGAGGGTGCCGTACATCTCGTCGGCGTCCGGCAGGTCCAGGTGCAGGCTCATGCCGAGGCGTTGCAGGCCGCTCCAGATGGGGGCGTCCGTGATCAGGACGATGCTGCCCATGTTGTTGTCGGCGAGCCGGGCGAGTTCGGCGATGTGCCGGGTGACGGGGGTGTCGGACTCCAGGTGGTCGGGGTCGACGAGGACGATCGTGGCGTTGGCGCGGCTGCTGAACTGGGCGGCGGCGAAGTCCATGGCGCCGGTGAGGGAGCGGTCGTCCTGGACAGCGGCGTTGGTGCGGAGGTCTCGGAGGCCGGTGGCTCTGGTGTAGATCCAGAACGGCATGCTGCTGCGGCGGGGTTGGAGGGCGGCGTCTCTGAGGAGGCGGAGGGCGCGTTGTTGTTCGATGGTCCGCATGCCGATCACCGGGACACGGGCGGAGATGTAGCTGTCTAGGTGGTGGAGGCTTTCGGTGTAGTTCGACATGGGGGGCCTTCGCATCGTGGGCGGGTGCAGGTGCGTTGTGGTTGATCGCGCAGTTCCCCGCGCCCCTAGGTAAGAACAATCACGTTCGTCTAATCCGTTACGACTCTTCGGCGGGGGCGGTCCCCCACCGGTGCCTGCGCCCAGGGGTCCGCTGCCGGTGCAGTCGAACGGCCCGTCAGGGCGTTGTCCCGGACCGTGCGTCTGCGTTGTTCGATCCAGCGGATGTCCGAGCCGTTCGTTGCGGCCAGGTTGTCGAGGTTGCGTTCGATCTGGGACTGGAAGTCGGTGATCTGGGACTCGACCAGTTCGGTGAACCTGGTGCGGAGGGTTTCGGGCAGGCCGGGGTGGCCCGCCACCGTCCGTACCTCCTCAAGGCCCGCCCTCGCCTGGGCCAGGGCGCGGCCCGCCGAGAACTCGTCGGGGGCCGCGAGGAGTGCCTGGGCGAGGTGGCGGTCCCAGGACTTCAGGCGTTTGTCGAGGGCCTCGCCGAGGTGGAGGGCGAAGCGCTCCCAGGTCTCGCCGGGGAAGTCGTCCTCGGACAGGGGCGGCAGGGTGGCCGGGTCGGCGGGCGGCTCGGCGGCGGCCCAGCGGTGCAGGAAGTCCACCCAGGTCTCGTAGGGGCCGCCGTGTCCCCAGTAGGAGTACGTGTTCACACCGTGCCGCCCGGCCTGCGGACGAGGGTCTCGCCGGGGGGCAGGGGCTCCCAGTCGGGCAGGCCCTCGGCGATCTTGCGGACCCTGCTGGTGGCGCGCTCACCGGCGGGCCTGCGGCTGGCGCCCCAGGGTGAGGTGCCGGGGGTGGCGTACTGGGGGTCGCCCTGGGGTCTGCGGGGTGGGGGCGGGGCCGCGGGGGTGGGGCCGGGCGCGGTGCTCATGACGCGGTTTCCTCCTTGGCTACGGTGCGGCCCTCGAAGGGTGAGGCGCCGCGGGTCGCGGTGGCGAGGGAGTTGATGAACTCCCGGCACTGCGGCTCGACGGCGTCGGCGGCGCGGAACTTGGTGTTCCAGTCGGTGAGTTCGGCGGAGGCGGCGCGCAGGTGGTGCACGGACTCCTGCTTGGCCTGCTGGAGGATCTGCCGGGCGTTGTTCTGCAGGCGGGTCGCGGCCTGGGCGCCGTTGTGCAGGACGAGCCCCCACACGCCGCCGACGATCAGCGCGGCCACCAGGGCGACGGGGAAGGAGATGGAGCCGACGATCACCAGGATGCCGAACAGGACGAGGGCGAGCGGGATCGCCTTCTTGGCCCACGGGTAGGCGTAGGACGCGATGAACGGCTCCATGTGCTGGTCCCAGTGGGCGGACAGCGACGCTTCCAGCTCGGGCAGCGGGCGGGTGAAGGAGCCCTGCCAGGGCGGGAGTTGGAAGGTCTGCGCGGCGACCGTGTAGGCGGTGCCGAACTGAGCCTGCACGTCCTGCGGGACGGCGGCCCGGTAGTCGCGGGTGGACCCGGCGTGCGCCTGGAGGAACCACTCCTGGCAGGCGGCGACGGAGAGCCGCTGGGTGGCGGGCGAGGCGCCGATGGCCGTCGGGTTGAGGGCGGCGGTGGTCTGCACCGTCAGATAGTCGAGCGTCTCCTCGTACGAGGCGGAGTCCGCGTCGGCGGCCTTGCGGGCGGCGTCGAGGTCGCCGCCGTGGTCGATCACCGCGTGGTTGAACGCCAGGTCGCGGCGGAGCGGCAGCTCCTCGGTGTCGTACTCGGAGACGAGCCGGTCGAGGATGTCGTCGACGGCGTCCTCCAGCCGTTCGGAGGGCTGGAACTCGCGGTCCATGACGGCCCGGTACTTGTCGAGGACGACCTGGTGGGCGCGGGCTCTGCTGAGGACGGCGTCGAGCTGCGGCCACTGCGGGCTGACCTGGGCGATGCGGGGGAACTCGGCGGCGGCGGAGGGCTGGGCGAGGGAGTCGATCTCCTGGCGCCAGCGGTCGATCTGCTTCTGCTGGCCCTCGGCGCTGTCCATGAGCTGTTCGCGCCAGCCGGTCAGGGTGGTGTGCAGCAGCTCGCGTCCGGCCAGCCCGAAGGCGCCCTGGGCGATGGACTCCAGGATGACGGCGAACTCCCGGCCGAGCGCGGTCGGGTCCTGCGCGAGCAGGTAGTGGCGCAGCCAGCGTACGGCGGCCTCCCTGCGGTTCTGGCGGCGCAGCACCAGCGCGAAGAACAGCGAGGTGCGGTCCGGTGAGCGCCGGAAGGCCTCCTCGACGGCCCGCTCGCACAGCGTCCGGTCGTCGGCGGACCAGGAGGCGAGCGCCACCAGGGCGGGCGCCAGCCAGTAGCGGGGCGTCTGGATCATCAGCTGGTCGCCGACCGCGCGGACGTTCTCCTCGGAGACGAGGCCGACGTCGAAGGCCTGGAGCATGCCGACCGCAGTGCGCCGTACCGTCTTGTGGTGGCCGAACTCGTGGTCGACCTGGTCCTGGATCACGCCGACGCGGGTCTCGGCGCGCTGCACGTTGGCGGTGAGCTGGGCGCTCTTGACGAAGGCGAGGAATTCGTCGCGCAGTTGCTGCAGTTCGGTGCGGGTCTGCTGCTGGTTGGCCTCGACGGCCGAGACCTGGCCGGACACGGAGCCGACCTGCTCGCTGAGCCGGACCACGAGGTTGCTGACCTGCTGCACCTTCTGGTGCAGGGCGTAGTCCACCTCGGACATTCGGTTCTCCGATCACGATTGCATGGGGGACGAGGGGCGCCTGCTGCGCCGGGAGCGTTCAGGGACGTACGACGGTCCCGTCGTCGAGGACCGGCAGGAGCAGTCCGCCGGAGTACACCTCGACGAAGGCGTAGCCACCGGAGCGCACCAGCATCCGGGCGCCCGCGAACGGCTCGGGCACCGGGTCGGACGGGGCGAAGTGGCGGATGATCACCTGGAAGAGGTTGAGCTGGTGGTCCACGTAGGGCGGGCCGAGGTAGCAGCGGGCGAAGAAGCCGAGCGGGACCTCGCCGTAACTGGCCTGGTACTCCTCGCCGATCCACTGGGCGAGCTGCCGACGGGCCTGCTCTTCGAGGCCCGCGTCGAGGCGGCCGACGGCGTCGCGCAGTCCCTGCGGGCGGGGGGCGAGGCGCTCGCGGCGCAGTGGTGCGGCCGGGCCGGGCGCGCCGACGGTGCGGCGGGCGCCGCCCGAGGTGGTGAGGCCCTGGTCCGTGCGGCGCAGGGCGTCCGACGAGGTGGACGGCGGTGTCCCGGCGCCGCCTGGCTGCACGATGCGCCGTGGCCGCTCCAAGTGGCCCATGTGTCCCCCGAGCTGAAGTGCATGAGCGATGGCGAGAGAAGAGTAGTGACGTTCAGTCAATAGTGCGACCTGGTCTGCAACTTGGCACGCCGAAAACCGGTTCCTGCCCCGAACTCGCCCCGATGCCGCCCAGTTCACTCACGTCACGGGCCGGGGTGGGCTGACAGACTGCCCGGCATGGGGTCGATCCACACGTTCATGGCGGGCATCAACGACTATCCGTCCGAGATCGCACCGCCCCTGAAGGGCTGTGTCAACGACGTCACCGAGGCGCACCGGCTGCTGTCCGCCCGTACGGCGGGGGCCGCGCAGGTGCGGACCGTGCTGGACGGAGCGGCGACGGTGGCGGCGGTCGAGGACGGTATCCGTACGTTCCTGGGGGCGGCCGGGCCCGGGGACACGGCGTTGTTCTGGTTCTCCGGGCACGGCACGCAGCAGGTCGCCACGGGCCCGGACCTGCTGATCGAGGCCACCGGCTTCAACCAGGCGCTGGTGTGCGCGGACGGCCCGCTGCCCGACAAGCGGCTCGGCGCGCTGCTCGACGCGGTCGCCGCACGCGGGGCGCATGTGGTGGCGGTGCTGGACTGCTGCTACTCCGGGGGCGCCAGCCGGGACGACCTGCCCGAGGGCCTGACCGCGCGGTTCGCGCCACCGCGCCCGGAGTGGGCGGGTGCGGGTGGCCGGGAGGTCGGGCTGCCGCAGGGGCCCGCCCGGCATGTGCTGCTGGCGGCAAGTCGGCTCGATCAGCTGTCGTACGAGGGGCACTACGGCGGCCGGCGGCACGGGGCGTTCACGTACGCCCTGCTGAGCGCGGTGCGTGCGGCGGGCCCGGACGCCACTTACCGGCAGCTGCTGTCCGCGGCGGACGCGCGTGTGCAGCGCTCCGGGGGAAGGCAGCGGCCGGTGCTGTATCCGGAGACGCCGGCCGGTGCCGCCGATCTGCCGTTCCTCGGGGGTGCGGTCGCGCAGGCGGCCGGCGAGCATCTGCTGCGGTGCGCGGCGCAGGGCTGGGAGGTGGACTGCGGCACCGGTCACGGGCTGCGGGACGGGGAGGGCGCCGAGGGCACGGAGTTCGGCGTGGTCGGCCCGGAGGGCGCGCTGCCGGGCGCGGTCGTGCGGACCCGCTCGGTGCGGGCCGACCGGACGCTGGTGGCACCGGTCGGCTGGGCGCCCGACCCCGAGCGGGTGTACCCGGTGAGCCTGACCGCGCTGGCGACCCCGCCCGCGACGGTGAGCGTGGCCGAGGGCGACCCGGCGGAGCTGCTGCGGGCGGCGGTGGCCTCGCACGGCCCCGGCGGCGGGCCCGCACCCCTGCTGCGGGTCGTCGACCGGCCCGAGGAGTACGGGGATCTGCACTTCCGGGTGGTGGTACGCGGGGACAGTGCGCGCGTCCTGGGCCGGGACGGGACGGACTTCGTGGCCCCACTGCCGTTCGCCTCGGACGGCGACGCCCGGCGCGTGGTGGACTGCCTGGCGCATCTCGCCCGCTGGCACCAGTTGCGCGACCTCACCTCCCGGCCCTCCGTGCTGGACAACCTCGTCCAGGTGGAGGTCGTCCCGTGGGACGCGGCCGACGGCGGGCCCCTGGTGCCGGACGGCAGCGGCGACCTCGTCTGCTCCTACGCCCCGGAGGGCACGCCCGGGGCGCGCGAGCCGTGGGTCTCCATCCGGCTGCACAACCGCTCCCCGCACCGCACCCTGTGGTGCGTCCTGCTCGACCTCACCGACCGCTACGCCGCCGACCCGGCGCTCTTCCCCGGCCACTTCATCGGCCCGGGCCGTACCGGGTACGCCCTGGACGGCGACCCCGTCCAGCTCTCGCTGCCCGCCGACCGGGCCGTCGTACCCGGCGCGGAGTGCCGGGACTGGCTGAAACTGATCGTCGCGGAGGGCGAGTTGAACACGGCCCCCTTCCGGCTGTCTGCGTGGGATCCGGACGGTCCCGGCAGCCGGGAAGCCTCGGGCGATCCTTCCGGAGTACTGCGGTTCCAGCCAGCGGCCGCCGGTCCCCGGGAGGCGGGCCCGGTCGCGGGGGGCGTGCCCGGGCGCTGGGCGACCAGGACGATCGCCCTGCGCACGGTCGTGCCGCCTACTGGCCGAGGTGTGTGAACCCGGCCCAGGCGCTCAGGTCGTCCGGGTCGATGTGCGCGGCCCGTTCGGCGAGCCGGGCGGGCAGGCCGACGGGCAGTTCACGGGCGGGGTCCAGCATCCACAGCTGGGCCCGGCGCAGTGCCCGGGCGGGCGGTTCGCCCTCGGTGCGCAGGAAGTGGTGGGTCAGGAACATCAGCACCGAGGTCGCGTCGTCCGGCACCGGCCACAGTGAGCCGACCACCGAGCGGGCCCCGGCCACCAGGAACGCGGTCGCCAGGCTGTACGCCTCGTTGTGCCCGCGCCCCGAGACATGGCTGCGGCACGCGGCCAGCACCACCAGGCCGAGCCTGCCCCGGCTCGCCCCGGCGACCGCCTCGGTGAGTTCCTCGGCCGCCAGCTCGCCGTCGTGCAGGGAGAGATGGGCGGTGCGGTGGGCGGTGCGGGCGATGGAGGCGTGGCAGGCGAGGTGCAGTACGGCGCCCTGCTCGTCGGGGCTGTCCGTGCCGGTCAGCCAGGACAGCACCTCGCGCGGGGTGCCGGGCCCGTCGGCGCCGCCGTCCTCGCGCCGCCCGAGGAACCGGCCGCGCGGGTAGAAGGCCCGCTGCACCGCGTCGGCCTCCGCACCGGCCCAGTGCAGGTCCCCGGTGGGGTTGCCGACGACGAGCGCGGCGCCCGAGTGGGCGGCCTCGGGGCGGGCGGCCACGTCGCACAGGAGGCGGGCGGAGGCGGCGTAGGAGATCTCCGCCTCGTGCAGGGCGTAGCGGCGCCGCCCGTCGGGGCCCTGGGCCCAGGCGGCGTGCCAGGGAACCAGGCCGAGGGTGCCCATCGGCACGAACACGAGGCGGGGTGCCCGCCCGGTGCGGGTGGCGAAGACGTCGAGCAGGGGGCGCATCCCGGCGTACCAGGCCCAGCCGCACAGCCGGTCGAGGCGCTCCCGCAGGGACGGCAGGTCGGGCCGGGTGCCGGACCAGCCGGGGACTGGTCCCATGACGCGGTGGTCCTGCGGGGCCGCGACGAAGGGTGCCGCGTCGCGTGCGTCCTGCGCGAGCCGTACGGCGTCGGCGTGCGGGGCGCGGGCGTAGTCGCGCAGCGCGGCGGCGTCCTCCGTGAGCGTCGGCAGGGGCACGGAGTGGACGGCGCCGGTGGAGGTGACGACGACGGCGGTGCCGGGGGTGTCCTCACCGGCCGGGACGAGGTAGACGAGGGCGTCCTTGCGCAGGGTGCGCAGGGCGGTGCCGATCTCGTCCGGGGCCGGCGGGTCGAGGAGGCGGTCCTGGGTGGCGTCGGTGCCGGTGAGGGCGGCCAGGACGCGGCGGCGCAGAGCGCTCGGGACGGACATCGGCGCCTGCATCGCGGTGAACGGGTCGGCCGCTTCGGTGGCGAGGCCCGCGGCACGCCACTCCTCGGCGAGGGCGTCGTGGCCGGCCGCGACGAGGCGTTCGGGGACCGTTCGGGAGGTGGTCGCGGCGTGCAGCAGCAGGCCGCGACAGGCGTCCAGGGCTTGGACGGCCTCGTCGAGGGCGTTGTCGCGCAGACACCAGCCGGCGACCTCCAGCGCGGTCGTGGTCGCCATGGCCACGGCCTGCGCGGCGTGCTCGGTACCGGACTGCAGCAGCGCCGCCCAGGCGTGCCCGCGCAGCGCGTCCAGGCCGGTGCGGCGGCCGAGGCCCTTGTCGTCCCGGCGGAGTTCGCCGCGGGTGCGGTAGGCGCGGCCGAGGGCGAGTCCGGCGCCCGCGTAGAGCCGGTGCTCGGGGCCGCCGGCGGTGCGGAAGGCGTCCTCCAGCAGGGCGATGCCCTGGGCGAGATGGCGGGCGCGGGCCGTGGGGAAACGCTGCGTCTCGGCGAGCCCGCAGTGGCCGACGCCCAGGCAGTAGCCGTAGCGCAGCTTGCTGTCGCTGCCCTCGTCGACCAGGTCGTACGCCTCCTGGATCAGCTCCATCGCCTCGGTGATCGCCGCCGGGTCCCCGGTCGCCCCGGCCCGCATGAAGCGGGTGATGCCGTTGTCGCCGAGCACCCAGGCCCGGTGGTCGCGCGGCAGCCCGCGGGCAGCCCGGCGCAGTTCGGGGACCGAGGGGCGGCCGGCGAGCGGGGGCGCGGGCGGGGCGCCCAGCTCCTGGGCGAGGCGGTCGCGGGCGGAGCGGGCGTTCTCCAGCATCGTCCACAGTTCGATGCGGGTGCCGTCGTCGGGGTCGAGTTCCGTGTGCACGGCGAGCAGTTCGGCGATGTGCGCGTCGGTGGCCGCGAGGTCGCCGCGCTGGGCGGCGGCCTGTGCGTCGAACCCGGCCTGCTGGCCGCCCATCACGCGGCGCTCGTACGGGGACAGGGCGGGGCTGTCGCGCAGCCGCCGCCACATCTCACCGGCGGTCTCCAGGTCGTCGCGGGCTCCGGCGGTCTGCCCCCGGTGGCTCATGGCGGCGAACCGGGCGAGGTCGATGCCGTGCCCGAGCCGGTCGCCGGCGCCGCGCGCCGGGACGGCGCCCGCGCCCGCCGCGCCGTCGACTCCTCGTGCCGGACCCGCGCCCGCCCCGCCGTCGACACCCCGCGCCGGACCCGCGCCCGCGCCGTCGTCGACGCCCCGCGCTGGGCCCGCACCCGCCCCGCCGTCAACGCCCCGCGCCGGACCCGCGCCCGCCCCCTCGTCGACGCCCCGTGCCAGGCCCGCGCCCGCCGCGTCGGCCCGCGCGAGGTGGTCGAGGACCGTGTCCATGCCTCGGCCGGAGCCGCTGAGTTGCTCGCGCAGCCGGACCTGGGCGACGACGGCGTGCGCCTTGCGCTGCCACTCGGGGTCGTCCTGCCGGTACGACAGGACGGTGTCGATGAGTTCCGTCTTCTGCGCCTCGCTGATGAGCGTGCCGTGCGGGTCGAGGAGCATCCCGTGGGACAGCAGGTTCAGGGCGAGGACCGCGCGGTCCGACTCCTTCTCCTGGGCGGCGAAGAACGCGTACCCCTGGTCGAACGTCTCCGCGGCGACGTCGCCCCCGCCCAGGCCCTTGAAGATGCCGGGAAAGTCGTCGTCGGTGTCGGCGAAGTTCAGGGAGCCGAGCCCGCCTTCGAGGTCGCCGAGCAGACCGCGATAGGTGTCGGGGGCGCTCGACGGGCGCAGCGCCTCGGGGATGTCCTCCGGGGAGTCGGGGGTGATGCCGTGATCCTGTTCCAGGGCGTGCCAGGCCCAGCTGCCCATCGCACGGGCGACATTGCTCAGCTCACCCGAGAAGTTCTCGTCCTTCAGGACCAGCGCGGCGGCCTCGGCGATGTCGTGCAGCCGCCGCGGGTCGGGGTCGTCCCGGTAGCGGCTCTGCTGGAACAGCCCGAGGAAGAACGCGGTCACGGTGACCAGCCCGTCCCGCTCGGGCACCCAGAGGTCGACGGCCCGCCGGATCAGCCCGATCGCCCGGTCCCGTCCCGGCGCGTCGCCCCGCGCGCTCGCCCGCTCGTACAGCAGCCGCCCGAAGCTGTCGAGGAACACCGGGGTGAGCCGCTCGACGTCGGCCGGGTCGGCGAGCAGCCCGTTCAGCTCGACCTCGGCCGCGGCGGCCTGTGCCTGGTCCTTCCAGTTGGCCCAGAGCAGGAAGCGGACGAGGGCGCTGCGGATCTGGGCCTCCCACGCCCAGGACGGCTCACGTCCGGTCCGCTGCCGCGCTTCGAGCAGCGCGGTGCCGAACTCCTCGCGTGCCTGCTCCAGTTCGTCCCGGTCGGAGGTCGCCCGGCCGTGCACCATGAGGGCGAGGCCCAGGCTGTAGCGGACCAGCGGCAGGTCGCTGGTGGGCAGCGCGGCGTCGAGCACGGACCGGTAGTGGGCGGCGGCGGCCTCGGCGTCCGCCGTCACCCGGTCCAGTTCGCAGCGCTCCAGATACAGAAAGCCGCGGGCCTCCGCCAGGTCCACGGCCTCCTGGCTGCCCGGCTCCAGGGTGGCGGCGGCCGCCTCGTGCCGGCGCAGCGCCTCGTCGAGCAGTTCGAGTCGCTGCCGGGCGGGTCCGTCGCAGTGCAGGTAGCGCTGTTTGGCACAGGCCGCGAGCAGCTGCGCGCCGACCTCTCGTACGGAGGTGTAGTCGGCGTCGTCCGGGGGCAGGGCGGCCGTGCCCTCGGTGAGCAGCGCCCAGATGACGTCGATGAGGTCGGCGCGGGGCTCGATGTCGTACTGCAGGGCCCGGACGTGCCCGAACGCGACGCGCCAGGCCGCCCAGTCCTCGTCGTCGCCGGGTGCCTTGAAGGCGAGCTCGAACGCCTGGGCGGCCAGCTCCAGGTCGTCGGGGTCGTCCGCCAGGAGGTGCAGCCGGTAGCTGAGCTCACCGGCCAGCGCGCACAGGGCGGGTGCGTCCGGGTCGTCGGAGGCGGTCGCGGAGAGGGCGTCGAGGATCTCCTCGCGCTGGGCGCGGAGTTCGTCGACGAGGCCGGGGGCGTCGTCAGCGGTCACGGGTCGAGCTTTCCAGGATCGTCAGCAACATGCCGCCCTACGGCGCGAGTTGGACGTAGTAGGGCAGCAGGACGGAGTTGAGCCACTCCCGGCCCTCGGCCGTGTCGAAGTCCACGGCCTCGTCCTCCTCGCAGCGCAGCGCACCGTCCGGGCAGCGGTCGCCGAACAGCACCACGGTCCGGTCCGCCGGTTCCCGCTTGGACGACCACACCATCCCCTGCGCCCACGGCTGGGTGTGCCGGCGGATCCAGTGCGCCCAGTCCCTGGTGTACGGGTACTCGTGCGCCTCGGTGTGCACCAGCCAGGTGTCCTGGTGTACGGCGGCCAGGTCCTGCGCGGTCATCAGCGGCAGCACGCAGAGGTCGGCGGTGAGCCGGAGGGTGCTCAGGCGGCGCCCCTCGACGGCCCGGCGTTGCAGCAGGCGGGGGCCGCCGGCCGGGTCGAAGGGCAGGGAGCGCAGCAGGGTCTCGCACACGGCGGCGGCCGCGCTCAGGCCGACGTACAGATAGCCGTACCGGTCGCAGGAGGTGGCGTCGAAGCGGCCGCCTCCGTACAGGCAGTGCGCGGGCCTGGGGTTGAAGTCGGCGGCGCCGCGGTGGGAGCCGTGGATGCGGTACAGCAGGGTGCCGCGGGCCAGCGTGACCTTGCCGGGGGTGCCGGTGAGCGTCTCGGGCGGCCGGTAGTTGGGCACGACGGTCAACCCTCACTGTCCATCAGAAACCGTGCGGTCTCGACGAGTTGTCTGTCCCGTCCGGTGCCGAGCAGGCGGACGGGGCTGGTGCCGAGCCAGGCGTTGGCGGACAGCCACCAGTCGGCGGCGCCCCAGGGGTCGCGGTCGGCGTCCAGCAGCGCGTTGACCTCCAGGACGACCAGCCAGGGCAGGGTCTCCTCGGAGAACTGGAACCGCGGCAGCCGCAACCGGCCTCCGGCGCCACGCAGCCGGATCAGGTCCGGCGCGTACGGCTCACCGCCGCCCTGCTCCACGGTGTCCGCGTCCAGCGCGGGCTCCGCGAGCAGCCGTTCCCGCACCGGCCCGAGCACCGGACCCACCATGCGGTGCCCGTCGATCAGCAGCACGGCCAGGTCCTCGGTCGCGAACCCCTGCACGGTCGGCGCCCCGCCCTGTGCCTGCTGCACGGCGACGAGCCGCGCGTGCGCGTCCGCCCCGAACTCGTCGGGCAAGTGTTCCCGCAACAGTCCGGCGGCCCGCACCGCGCAGTCGTCGCGGCCGGGGGCGTCGGCGTGGCGGACGACGGTGAGCAGTTCGGCCAGCCGGGCCCGGGTGTCCGGCCCGAGCCGCCCGGCGACCCGGTCCCAGCGGGCCGCGGCGGCGGCGAGGGTGAGGTACGGGTCGGCCGGTTCGGACGGGGGCTGTCCCATCAGTCCTCCCCCACGGATGTCAGCAGCCGTTCCAGCAAATCGGCGCGCGCATGGCGGCGTACGACGAAATGGATGTCCCAGTCGGCGCCCCGGGCGAGTTCGGCCTCGACGGCCGTCCACAGCGCGCCGAAGCTCTCCAGCGGGGTCAGCCCGCCGCGCCCCGCGCCGAGCAGCGGCAGGCACACCGACCGCAGCGGCGGGTCGTACCGGCGGGCCTCCTCGGCGAGCAGGGCGAAGACGCGGGCCACGCCCCGCGTGATGTCGGCGGGCTGTACGTCGTAGTCGTTGGTCTCGGGGCGGGGCACGGCGACGGCCACGTGGTAGATGCGCCGGATGCCCTGATCGGCCAGCGCGCCCGCGGAGGTGACGGCGACCGTGCCCGGCAGGGCCGCCCGGCCGGGAGCCCCGTGCCGGGCGGCCCATGACCCCAACTCGTCGTGGACGCGGTCCTCGACGAGTCCCCCGGTGGGGTCCCTGCGCGCCCCCGCTCGGCGCAGGGTCGCGGAGATGGACGACTTGTAGGGCGCGGGGAGCGCGAAGTAGGTGTTCGTGGGCGAGACCACGACGTCCATGTCCCGCAGCAGGTCCACGGAGTGGACGTGCACGGTGACGGGCACGGTACGGCGCTCCACGCGGACGCGCAGCGCCCGGTGGGCGGCGGGGATGCGGTCGTACGGCGCCGGGGCGGGGGCGTCGGTCACCGGGGTGCGCCCGGCGACCTGCACGATCTGTTCCGCGACCTGCCCGAGGACCATGAACTCGTGGTGCTTGCGGAACCGTTCGACGCTCACCCCGTACACCTGCGCGGCCCGTCGGCGCCGGTCGGCGGCCGGCCAGTCCCGGGTGCCCTGGGCGAGGCCGAGGCTGTACTCGGCGGCGGTCTGCAGGGTGCCGCCGCCCATCCGGGAGACGGCGAGCCGTAACACCTTTTCCACCGGCCCCCCAGGCAACTCGCCGTCTCCCCGCGGAAGATCACGGGCGACCTCGGCGACCACCGGCAGGGCGAGTTCCCGCAGCCTGACGACTCCGGCTCGTCGCACCTTGCGCACCTCCGCGAGGACCACTCCGTGTTCGAGCGGGTGAGGCGGCGGCGACGGCATGACGATCAGCATCGCACCGGCGCGCGGCCGCTCACAAGCCCGTTCCGCCCTTCCATTGCAGCGCACGGCCCGGTCGCGGACGGGTCGGAATCAGGGCGCGTCCAGGGCCGAACCCGACCTCGGACGCGCCCTCACACAAAGGCGGTTATACGAAGAAACTGAGCACCGCCGCCGCCACGAACCCCGCCACCGACAGCACCGACTCCAGCACCGTCCACGTCTTCAGCGTGTCCCGCTCGCTGATGCCGAAGTACTTGGCGACGATCCAGAAGCCCCCGTCGTTGACGTGCGAGGCGAAGATGGAGCCCGCGGAAATGGCCATGATGACCAGGGCGACGAACGCCTGCGAGTGGTCGCCCTCGGCGAGCAGCGGGGCCACGATGCCCGCCGTCGTCACGATCGCCACCGTCGCCGAGCCCTGCGCGACCCGCAGGACGAGCGAGATCAGGTAGGCGAGGACGATCACCGGGAGGCCGACGTCGTTGAAGGTGTCGGACAGCGCCTGGGCCACACCGCTCGCCTTGAGGACCGCGCCGAAGACGCCGCCCGCGCCGACCACCAGCAGGATGTTGCCGACGGGCTTCAGGGACGAAGTCGACACCGTCTCCAGGGACTTGCGGGACCAGCCGCGCCGGATGCCGAGGACGTAGTACGCCAGCAGCAGCGCGATCGTGAGGGCCACGAACGGGTGGCCGAAGAACTCGATCACCGAGCGCGGCGTGGAGGGGTCCAGCGCGATGGAGGAGAAGGTGGCGGCGAGAATCAGCAGCAGCGGCGTACCGATGATGGCGAGGACCGTGCCGAGGGCGACCGGCCGCTCGCTCGGCGCGTGCTGGTCGTCCAGCACGGCGCGCTTGGCCTCCTCCGCGGCCTCCACCATGTCCTGCGGCACGGGCACGAAGATCCGGCGGCCGACCCACGCCGAGAACGCCCAGGCGGCCAGCACGGCCGGGATGCCGCAGACGATGCCCATGAGGATGACCCAGCCGAGGTCCACGTGCAGCAGACCGGCGGCGGCGACGGGCCCCGGGTGCGGGGGCAGGAAGGCGTGGGTCATGGACAGGCCCGCGAGCAGGGGCAGGCAGTACAGCAGGATCGACTTGCCGGAGCGCTTCGCGGCGGCGTACACGATCGGCGCGAGGACGAAGATGCCGACGTCGAAGAAGACCGGGATGCCGAAGATCAGGCCGGTGAGGCCCATGGCGAGGGGCGCTCGCTTCTCGCCGAAGAGGTTGAGCAGCCGGGAGGCCAAGACCTCGGCGCCGCCGCTGACTTCGAGGATCGCGCCGAGCATGGTGCCCAGGCCGATGATGATCGCGACATGGCCGAGGATGCCGCCCATGCCGGACTCGATGGTCGAGACGGCGTCGGAGCGCTGGACCGTGCCGAAGAGTTCGGTGACCGACAGGCCCGCCATCAGGCCGACGGCGATGGAGACCGCGAGCAGCGCGACGAACGGCTGGAGCCGGGTCTTGATGATCAGGAAGAGCAGGAGCGCGATACCGAGCGCGGCGACCGTCAGCAGTCCCGCGGTGCCGTCGATGAGGAGGAGCAGGCCGCCGGTGTGGGGTGGGGTCTCGGCCGGGGCGGAGGCAGCGAGCGGGAGGGATATATGGGACATTCGAGGGTCCTCTGCGTAAACACATGACGCTTTCGGGCATGGCGGGATCACGGCACGGCGCCCAAGGGGAGGGGGCGCCGTGCCGTGACGGCGTACGGTGTGCGGGAGTTGAGGGGTTCTGCGAGGCCGTCAGCCGAGGACGGCGAGGGCGTCGATCTCGATGAGGAGCCCGGCGGGCAGCCCGACGTAGACGGTGGTCCGCGCGGCCGGCGGCTGGGTGAGGCCCTGCTCCTCGAAGTAGGCGTTGTAGATCTCGTTCATCTCGGCGAAGTGGTCCACGTCCGTCAGATAGACGCGGATCATCATCACGTCGTCCCAGGTGGCGCCGCCCTCTTCAAGGATCGCCTTGACGTTGGCGAGGGTCTGGAGGGTCTGCTCGCGCAGGGTCGGCCCGGCGGGTGTCGGGGGCTGCCCCTCGACGGCGGGCAGGAAGCCGACCTGGCCGGCGACCTGGAGGATGTTGCCCTTCTTCACACCGTGCGAGAACTTCGCGGGCGGCGTGGTGTGGGTCTTGGGGGTGAGGGCGGTCTTCTCGGTCATACGACGTCCTTCGTCGGGGTCCTGCCGGAGTACTCGCCGCTGATGGCGTCCGCGGTGCGGCGGACCAGCGGGAGCAGGGTGAGGAGTTCGTCGCCGGTGACGACGACGTTGGGCGCGGAGACCGACATCGCGGCGACGACCCGGCCGTCCGCGCCGCGGATCGGTGCGGCGACGCAGTTGATGGACTCCTCGTGGCCACCGAGGTCGGTGGCCCAGCCCTGTTCGCGCACCTTGGCCAGCTCCCTGAGGAAGGCCTCGGGGTTCGGTGTCGAACGGGACGTGTACATGGGGTAGTCGAGCTTCTCCGCGAGGGCGCGGCGCTCGTGCTCGGGAAGGTCGGCGAGCAGGAGTTTCGCTACGGCGGCGACCGTGATGGCGACGGGCTTGCCGATCCGCGAGTACATGCGCACCGGGTAGCGGCTGTCCACCTTGTCGATGTAGAGGACCTCGTTCTCCTCGTACACCGCGAGGTGCACGGTGTGCCCGCACTGTTCGTTCAGCCGTACGAGGTGGGGGTGGGCGATCTCGCGGATGTCGAGGTTCTCCATCGCCTCCTGGGCGAGCGCGAAGAGGCGGGCGCCGAGGCGGTAGCGCTGGTCGGACTGGCGGTAGACGAAGCCGTGCTCGTGCAGGGTGCGCAGGAGGCGCAGCGCCGTGGACTTGTGCACGCCGAGGCGGTCGGCGACCTGTCCGAGGTCGGCGGGGCCCTCGGCGAGCAGCGGCAGGATGCTCAGCGCGCGGTCGACGGTCTGACTCATGGCGTACGTACCTCCTCCGGGGCCCGATCAACGGCGTGCGTCCAGCCGGGGCCGAGTCGAAGTCTCCCCCACGCGTCGTCATCGAGGGCGGCCAGCCGGTCGGCGTGGTCACGGGAGGGCGGGGTGGCGAGGTCGCCGGGGACGGTGAGGGCGGCTGCCGCCATGAGGTGGCCGTGGCGGAGGCGGTCCCTGAGGGGCAGGCCGCGCAACGTCCCGGAGAGAAACCCCGCGGCGAAGGCATCGCCCGCACCGACGGGGGCGACGACGCTGACGTGAGGGGCACGTTCGACGACGCGGCCCGGCCGTGCCGACCCCAGGGGCGCGGGGCTGTGACATATGCGGCTCCGCCGCGTGGGCGCGACCGGCCCACCACGGCCCGCAGCCGGACGACCACCGGGCCCCGGCGTCCGCTCGAACACCGTCGCTCCCTCGGCGCCCTGCTTCACCACCAGCGTCCCCGGCTCGGGCAGCAGCTCCCGAATCGCCTCGGGCCCGCCCGTCACGCCCCAGGCCTCCTCGGCCTCGTCCTCCCCCACGAACACGATGTCCGCGTCCCGCGCCAGCTCCAGCAGGATCCGGGGCCCGCCGGTCTCCCGCCACAGCCCCTGCCGGTGGTTGACGTCGAACGACACCAGCGGGCGCCCGGCGGCCGGAGCGGTCAGCTCGCGCATCAGCGCCAGGCAGTCCTCCGACAGCGCCGCAGTGATCCCCGACAGATGCAGGACCCGCGCCGCCCGCACCGCTCCCATCTCCACGTTCCCCACCGCCATCGCCGACGCCGCCGACCCCGCCCGGTAATACGCGACCTCGTGACCGTCACCGGCCCGGTCCCCCGCCGTGCGGAAGTACACCCCCGTCGGGCGCGACGGGTCCCGGCGGACGGACGACACATCGACGCCGTACGCCCCGATCGCCTCGACCAGATGGTCACCGAAGCCGTCCTCACCCACCCTGCTGACCCACCGCGCCGTATGCCCGGCCGCAGCCATCACACATGCCACGTTGGACTCCGCCCCACCGATCCCCCGGTCGAAGGACGGCACGTCGGCGAGGCGCCCCGGGCGGGAGGGCAGGAACGTGACCATGGACTCGCCGAGCGCGACGACGTCGACGACGTCGGGAGCGGTGCAGGAGGCGGTGGCGGTCACGATGGTGGGGACTCCTCGGTCGGCATCGCGGGATCGTGGCGGCTCCGTTGACCCCGCGTTGGCCGAGATGTTAGACAGCAGTTAGCGACATACGCAATGGGCGTTGCACAAAGCGCAACGCGGCAGCAACGCACCAGATCAGGGAGGCTCCATGGCCCTCGAACCCGGCTCCACGCCCGCCACCGAAGCGCTCGCCCGCCTCGCCGAGGAACGCGTCGACCACCGCTTCAAGGGCCTCCCGCCCGACGCCCACGGCCTGACCGTCGCCGAACTCGCCGCCCAGCGCCGCAACCTCTTCACCGACGGCTTCACCACTCCGGTCCTCGCCCTCTCCGCCGAGCACCTGGAACACAACCTCCGCCTCATGGCGACGTACACCACCCGCCACGGCCTCGCCTTCGCCCCGCACGGCAAGACGACCATGGCCCCGCAGCTCTTCCAGCGGCAGATCGAGCGCGGCGCCTGGGGCATCACCCTCGCGGTGCCGCACCAGGTGCGGGTCGCGCGGGCGTTCGGGATCCGGCGGATCTTCCTCGCGAACGAACTGGTGGACGCGGCCGCCCTGCGCTGGATCGCGGACGAGCTGGCCACCGACCCCTCCTTCGAGTTCGTCTGTTACGTCGACTCCGTACGCGGCGTCGAACTGATGGACGCGGCACTGCGCGGCGGCACCGAACGCCCCTTGGACGTCGTCGTCGAACTCGCCGCCGGTGAGGGCGCCCGCACCGGCGTCCGTACCGAGGCGGAGTGCGCGGCGATCGCCGACGCGGTGGCCGCCGCACCGACCCTGCGCCTGGTCGGCGTCGCGGGCTACGAGGGCGAGGTGCCCGAGGCCGACCCCGAGCGGGTGCACGCCTGGCTGCGCCGGCTGGTGGCGCTGGCGGTGGACTTCGACAAGGCGGGGCGTTTCCAGGGCCTGGACGAGATCGTGATCAGCGCGGGCGGCAGCGCCTGGTTCGACGCGGTCGCGGACGTCTTCGCGGAGATCCCCGGACTCAGCTCCCCGGTACTGAAGCTGCTGCGCTCCGGCGCGTACGTCTCGCACGACGACGGCCACTACCGCAAGCTGACCCCCTTCAACCGGGTCTCGGAGGAGGGCGCCCTGGAGCCCGCGTTCCGGCTGTGGGCGCAGGTGGTGTCACGGCCGACACGCGAGCAGGCCTTCGTCAACGCGGGAAAGCGGGACGCGGCGTACGACCTCGACCTGCCCTTCGCGCAGGTCATCCGCCGGGGCGACACCGAGCGCCCCGCGACCGGCATCGAGGTCACCGCGCTCTCCGACCAGCACGCCTGGCTGCGCACCGCCCCCGAGGCGGACCTGGAGGTCGGGGACTGGCTCGGCATGGGGCTGTCCCACCCGTGCACGTCGTTCGACAAGTGGCAGCTGATCCCGGTGGCCGAGGCGGACGGCACGGTCGTCGACTACATCCGTACGTTCTTCTAGGAGGCCCGGCATGGCAGACCTCGTCATCCGTGACGCGGACGTCGTCGACGGCACCGGCGCCCCCGCGTACCGCGCCGATGTGGTGGTGGCCGACGGCCGGATCGTGTCGATCGTCAAGGAGGCAGCGGCGGCGGGATGTCAACGCCCCAGCGCGACGAGGGAGCTGGACGCGGAGGGCCTGGTCCTCTCCCCCGGCTTCATCGACATGCACGCGCACAGCGACCTCGCCCTGCTGCGCGACCAAGACCACAGCGCGAAGGCCGCGCAGGGCGTGACGCTCGAAGTCATCGGCCAGGACGGGCTGTCGTACGCCCCCGTCGACGACCGCACCCTCGCCGAGGTCCGCCGTGCCATCACCGGTTGGAACGGGCACGGCGACGACATCGACTTCGACTGGCGTTCGGTGGGCGAGTACCTGGACCGGCTGGACCGGGGCATCGCGGTCAACGCGGCCTACCTGATCCCGCAGGGGACGGTCCGCGCGCTGGCCGTCGGCTGGGAGGACCGGGAGGCCACGCCGCAGGAGCTGGACCGGATGCGGCAGCTGGTGGCGGAGGGCCTGGAGCAGGGCGCGGTCGGGATGTCGTCCGGGCTCACCTACACGCCCGGCATGTACGCCAAGGACGCCGAGCTGACCGAGCTGTGCCGGGTGGTGGCCCAGTACGGCGGCTACTACTGCCCGCACCACCGCTCGTACGGGGCCGGGGCCCTTCAGGCGTACGAGGAGATGGTCGCCCTCACGCGGGAGGCCGACTGCCCCCTGCACCTGGCCCACGCCACGATGAACTTCGGCGTCAACATGGGCCGTGCGCCCGAGCTGCTGTCCCTGCTGGACGACGCCCTCGCGGCCGGAGCGGACATCAGCCTCGACACGTACCCCTACACCCCCGGCTGTACGACCCTGGTGGCGCTGCTGCCGAGCTGGGCGAGCGAGGGCGGCCCGGAGGAGATCCTGCGGCGGCTGACGGACGACAAGACGGCCGAGCGGATCCGGCACGACCTGGAGGTGGTCGGCGCGGACGGCTGTCACGGCGTACCGGTCGAGTGGGACACGATCGAGATCTCCGGCGTGACCGACCCGGCCCTTCAGGCGTATGTCGGCCGTACGGTCGAGGACTCGGCGGCCCTGCGCGGCGAGGCGCCCTGGGTCACCGCCCGCCGGCTGCTGGTCGAGGACCGGCTCGGGCCGACGATCCTCCAGCACGTCGGCCACGAGGAGAACGTCCAGGCGATCATGCGGCACCGGGTGCACACCGGCGGCTCGGACGGCATCCTCCAGGGCGCCAAGCCGCACCCGCGCGCGTACGGCACGTTCCCGCACTATCTCGGCCGGTACGTGCGGGAGTTGGGCGTGCTGTCGCTGGAGGAGTGCGTGGCCCATCTGACCGGGCGCCCGGCGGCCCGGCTGCGGCTGCCGGACCGGGGCGTGGTCCGTGAGGGGTACCGGGCCGACCTGGTGCTCTTCGACCCGGCCACGGTCGCGGCGGGCGCCACCTTCGACCAGCCGCGCACGCTCCCGACGGGCATCCCGCACGTCCTGATCGACGGCCGGTTCGTGATCGAGGACGGCCGGCGGACGGACGTACTGGCGGGGCGGGCGGTCCGCAGGACGCCGGTGTGATCGCCCGCCCCGGCTGGGTCACGGCTTGGGCAGGGTGCACCCGCTCGCATACAGGTCGAGCTTGTTGTCGAGGCCGAAACAGGCGGCGAGCTGATACGTCTGCTGGGCGTAGTTGATGCCCTGGCGGACGGTGACGTTGCCGCTCGCGTCGACCTCGCACGGGTTGTTCAGCGTGCAGCGCTGCCCGTCCTCGTTGCCGGTGTTGTTGACGGCGACGACGCGGCCGGTGGACCGGTCGACGACCGGGGAGCCCGAGGTGCCGCCGACGGTGTTGCAGGCGGAGGTGTACCGGACGGAGTCCTTCCAGGTCCAGTCGCTCTCCTTCAGCCGGTATGCGAAGCCGTCGATCGAGCAGGTGTAGATCCGCTTCCAGTACCCGGAGACGACACTGATGGCGGTGCCCGCCGTCGGGCGGGTGTCGTTGAGGGTGAGCGCTTCGATGCCGTAGGAGCCGCGGATCTGCGCGTAGGTGCGGGTGAGCTGGTAGACCGCGACATCCGTGTCGGTCATCGTGGAGTACGCGATCTTGGCGGCGCGCAGGGTGGCGACGCGGGTCCCGGCGGAGTTCAGCAGCCCGAAGGAGCGGGTGGAGGGCTGGTCGACGATGACCTCGCCGGGCTCCGGGAAGCCGCTCTCCAGGCAGTGCCCGTTGCTCAGCACGAGCGCGGGGTCGTCGTCGGCGGAGTCCGGCATCCGGATCACGGAGCCGGAGCAGTTGCTGAGCGCGACGGTACCGGCGAAGTCGACGGCCTGGATCGCGGGCGCGGCCTCCGCGTCCGGGGTGGCGGCGACCGCGGGGGCCGCACCTGCCCCGGTTGCTAAGAGGGCGGCGAGTGCGGCCAGGAGAGGCTTGTTCATGTGGGGTCCCCTCTGTTGTCTTGTCATGCACATTGTTCGTGTGCATGACAGGAGGGGACAAGAAGGCGTTCAGGCCCTCGGGTGACGCGTCATCGCGCGTGTATCCGGGGCTACTTGGGCCGTTTGGTGCTGCCCCGGCCGTTCCCCGGGTTGCCGTTGGCGTTCCCCGGACCATCGTCGGGGGCGGTCGCCGCGGGAGTCGGAGTCGCGGCGGGCGCGGTCGTGGGCGCCTTGGTGGCGGGGGCAGTGACGGGGGTCTGGGAGACGCCGCCGCCCTTCGAGGGGTTCGAGGTCGGGGCCGAGACGGGGACGTGGGCGCTCGCCGAGGTGGGCGCGGAGGGCGTGTCGCCGCCGCCCGCTTCCGCACGGGACGGCGTCGCCGCCTCCTCCGGGTCACCCGACGTCGAGTTCGTCCGGTCCTGCTTGCCCTGCGTGCCGCCGCCGGAGGACGACCCCGAGAAGGAGAACCCGGCGATCAGCGCCGCCACGGACACCGCGCCCACCGCACCGGCGGCCACCGCCACCCGCCGCTGCCGCCAGGGGCTGGGCTTGCGGCGGGAGCGCCGGGGCCGCCCAGGGGTCGGCACCGGCGGCAGCTCGCGCGTCTCGTCGTAGGCGTTCTGCCAGCCGTGCGCGGCCGCCGGGTCGGCGTACTCGTCGTAGGCAGGTATCTGCTCCGGCTGCGACTGCGGCAGGTACACCATCGGCGGACTCTGAGGTTCACCCGTTCTGGGGGGCTCTGACATGGCCACGCATTCTAGGGACTGGCGTGATGAGAGGGACAGCGGCGGCTTTACGGGGACAGCGGCGGTACGTACCCGCCCGAACCCGGCGTCTCATGTGGCGGATAGCACGAGCCGTGATGCGTTACGCGGCCGTAAGCTCCCAGACATGCAGGTGATCCAGTCGACCAAGCTCGCCAACGTCTGTTACGAGATCCGGGGCCCGGTTCTCGAAGAGGCGATGCGCCTGGAAGCGGCCGGTCACCGCATCCTGAAGCTGAACACCGGCAACCCGGCCGCCTTCGGCTTCGAGTGCCCGCCGGAGATCCTGGAGGACATCCTCCGGAACGTGTCGACGGCCCACGGCTACGGCGACGCGAAGGGCCTGCTGGCCGCGCGCCGGGCGGTCGTCATGCACAACCAGACCCTCGGCATCGAGACGGACGTCGAGCACGTCTTCATCGGCAACGGCGTCTCCGAGCTGATCACCATGGCGATGCAGGGCCTCCTCGACGACGGCGACGAGGTCCTCGTACCGGCCCCGGACTACCCGCTGTGGACGGCCGCCGTGTCCCTGTCCGGCGGTACGGCCGTGCACTACCGCTGCGACGAGCAGTCCGACTGGATGCCGGACCTCGCCGACGTCGAGCGCAAGGTCACCGACCGCACCAAGGCGATCGTGATCATCAACCCGAACAACCCGACCGGCGCGGTCTACGACGAGGCGATGCTCAAGGGCCTGACCGACATCGCCCGCCGCCACAACCTGCTGGTCTGCTCGGACGAGATCTACGACAAGATCCTGTACGACGGTGCCCAGCACATCCCGACCGCCGCCGTCGCCCCCGATCTGCTCACCCTCACCTTCAACGGCATGTCGAAGGCGTACCGGGTGGCCGGCTACCGGGTCGGCTGGATGTCGATCTCCGGCCCGCGCGCGCACGCCGACTCCTACATCGAGGGCCTGACGATCCTGGCGAACATGCGCCTGTGCGCCAACATGCCGGGTCAGCACGGGGTGGTCGCGGCGCTGAGCGGACGCCAGTCGATCAACGACCTGGTGCTGCCGGGCGGCCGACTGCGCGAGCAGATGGACGTCGCCTACGAGATGCTCACGCAGATCCCGGGCGTGACATGCGTCCGTCCGAGGGGCGCCCTGTATCTCTTCCCCCGCCTTGACCCCAAGGTCTTCAAGATCAAGGACGACCGTCGGCTGGTCCTCGACCTGCTCCGGCGCGAGAAGATCATGGTGGTGCACGGCACCGGCTTCAACTGGACGGAGCCGGACCACTTCCGG
Organism: Streptomyces spinoverrucosus; assembly: GCF_006539505.1. Classification (GTDB taxonomy): domain Bacteria; phylum Actinomycetota; class Actinomycetes; order Streptomycetales; family Streptomycetaceae; genus Streptomyces; species Streptomyces spinoverrucosus. The sequence continues at coordinate 63,251 of NZ_BJND01000023.1, read as the reverse complement.
GTCGTGACGCTGCCCACGGTCGGCGATCTGCGGGACGCGATCGGCCGGATCGGCACCTTCCTGGACGGCTACAGCCAGCACTGACGCTCACGCTGCGTGGACACATACCCCTTATTTGTGAACGGCTCAACTTTAGACGAAATCTAAGCTAGGATGGCTTCTGCCAAGCACCAGGAGGCCATCCCATGTACGAACCGATCCGCGCCAAGTCGGTCCACACGATGGCCGGCACCCCTTCCGACTTCCCCCACCGGTCACGTGAGGAAGAGCTGGACATCCAGCTCGCGGGGCACCTCGCGGCGCTGCTCGCCGTCACCGACGAGCTGCGCGCGCTGGCCCCGTCCGACGACCTGGACACCGCCGCCGCACGGCTCGCGGAGCAGGTGGCCCGGCTGCGGGGAGGCCGTACGCCGGCCCGCATCTCGGCGACCGCGGCCGCGACCGCCGAGCCGCATCTCGCCGCGCTGCACCGGCGGGCGCATGCCCTCGCCGGGCGGGCGCTGGTGGTTGCGGCGTCGCGGGCGGACACCGCGGCCGCGATTCTGGCCGCGGAACGTATGGACGCTCACGCCGAGGCGCTGGGGCCTCGCGAACTCGCGTCCCACTGAGCCGTAGGGCTCCGCCGGGCGGCCCCGGTCCGCGTGCACCCGCAGCGACGCGCGGACCGGGTGCCACAGCACTGCGTTGGCTTGAACCGTGGCTCTTCGCCGTAGGGCTTGTTGTCGTCTTGCGGCTTTCTGTGGTCGGTGGCTTGTCGCGCAGTTCCCCGCGCCCCTGAGGGCGTCGTTGAATACCGGGACCTCCAAGTCACCCGGCGTTCATCCTCTGCGCCGGGGAACGTTGGGTTCCGGGAGCACGCTCCGGGCGTGAGACGAATCACGGGTATTGTCCTCGCGGTTTTGCTGATCGGCGGCGTGGTGGCGGCCGTCCTGGCGGGCCGGGACAACGGGGAACAGAGCGCGGCAACGAAGACCGTGCGTGGCGTGGTGGGGTCGGAGAAGATGGAGTTCTTCGCCGATCCCCAGGTGGTGGACGCCCTTGCCGCCAAGGGCTACACCGTGAAGGCGGAGCCGTCCGGGTCGTGGGCCATGGAGGACCTGGATCTGAAGGGGTACGACTTCGCCTTCCCGTCCAGCAAGGCGCCCGCCGACGCGCTGGCCGAGAAGTACGAGGCGCAGCAGCCGCTGCCGCGCCCCTTCTACTCGCCCCTCGTCGTCGTCGCCCACCGCAACGCCGCCGAGGTGCTTGAGGCCAACGGGCTCGTCACGCTCGACGCGCCCCACCGCGGCACGCTGAGGATGAGCGCCTATCTCGACGCCGCCCGGGACGATCGCACCTGGCAGCAGCTCAAGGGGGCCGAGAAGTACGGGGAGTTGAGCGGGACGCTCTTCATCGCCAGTACCGATCCCCTCACCTCCAACTCCGGCGCCCTCTACCTCGCCGCCGCCTCCTACGTCGACAACGACGGCAAGGTGGTCGCGAGCGACGCCGACGTCGAGCGCACCGCGCCGCTGCTGCGGAAGCTGGTCACCGTGCAGGGTGCCCAGCAGTCCAGCTCCGACGGTCCCTTCCGGGACTTCATCAGCGGCGCCGGGAATCCGCTCGTGCTCGTCTACGAGTCGCAGGTCGCCTCCCTGCTGGCCCAGGGGCAGGGCGTCGACGACCTCACCGTCCTCTACCCGGACACCACCGCCACCAGCGACCACACCGTCGTGCCGCTGAACGACGAGGGCCGTGAGTTCGGCCAACTGCTGTCCACCGACCCGACGTTGCGCGAGCTGGCCGTCCGGCACGGGTTCCGGCCGCAGGGCGCCACCGCCGAGTTCACCGCGGCCACCGCCGACCACACCGACTACCTCAACCAGAAGCTGACCGGCGTACGGCAGGCGCCCGTGCCCACCTACGAGGTGCTGCACGAGATGGCGCGCCGGGCGCGCGGATAGGGGGAGCAGCCAGATGAGCGACCACGACCTCGGCCACAGCGCCAGCCAGAACACCAGCGCCAGCCGCGACGACTCCTTCACCCTCACCCCACCCGAGCCGGTCTCCCCGGTGCCGCGCGAGAAGGCGGGCGGTCTCGTCCCCGTCGACGACGGCGTCCGTACGGACATGGCCCGCAAGGCCGCCGAGTACGTCGCCGGACTCGCCGCCCTCGACGCCCGCTCCCCCGAGTTCGCCGGCAAGGTCGGCGAGATCACCGCGCTGGGCGCCGGCGAGATGCGCACCGCGGCCGCGCAGTCCAACCGCATGCTGGAGCGGACCGTGCGCAGCCTGCCCAGCAAGGGCGGCGACGCCCAGTCGCAGGTCGCCGGGTCGCTGGTGGAGCTGCGCCGCGTCGTCGAGGACCTCGACCCGCGCGACCTGCCCGCCGCCAAGGGACGCAAGTTCCTGTCCCGGCTGCCCGGCGGGAACAAGCTGCGCGATCACGTCGCCAAGTACGCCTCCGCGCAGGGCACGTTGAACAAGATCGTGGGGTCGCTGCGCGGCGGGCAGGACGAGCTGCGCCGCGACAACGCGGCGTTGCAGACCGAGCGGGTCCGGCTGTGGGAGACCATGGGCAAGCTCCAGGAGTACGTCGTGCTGACCGAGGCCCTGGACCGGGCCGTCGAGGAGCACATCGGCGGGGTCTCCGATCCCCAGCAGGCCGACAACCTGCGCGCCGACGTCCTCTTCCCCGTCCGGCAGAAGCACCAGGACCTGCTCACCCAGCTCGCGGTGTGCGCGCAGGGCTACCTCGCCATGGATGTCGTACGCCGCAACAACGAGGAGCTGATCAAGGGCGTCGACCGGGCCGCCACGACCACCGTCTCGGCGCTGCGCATCTCCGTGATGCTGGCCTCCGCGCTGGACAACCAGAAGAAGGTCGTCGACCAGGTCAACGCCCTGCGCGGCACCACCGAGGACCTGATCCGGGGCAACGCGGAGATGCTCGCCACGCAGTCCGGCGAGATCCAGCGGATCGCCGCCGACCCGGCGGTGGGCGCGGAGACCCTGCGGACCGCCTTCCAGCAGATCTACCGCACGCTCGACGCCATCGACACCTACAAGGTGCAGGCCACCGAGGCGATGGCCACCACCGTCGAGTCGCTGACGAACGAACTCCAGAACGCCAGTGCCTATTTGGAGCGCAGCCGCTCGCAGGGCGCCCTGGAAGGAGGTCAGATATGAGACGCCGGATCGCCGCCCTCACCCTCGCCGCGCTCACCCTGCTCACCGCCTGTACCTCCGGGCAGGACGACCCCGACGACGATCCCACCGCCTACACGCCCGGCACCCTGCGCGTCCTCGCCTCCAGCGAGCTCAGCGACATGTCCCCGGTCCTGGACCAGGTCCGCGAGCAGACCGGCATCACCGTCCGGCCCACCTACATGGGCACCATCGACGCCGTCGACCTGCTGGCGGAGGGCAAGGCGGACCAGGCGTACGACGCGGTGTGGCTGGCCTCCAACGACTATCTGCGGCTGCGCCCCGAGGCCCGGAACAAGGTCGTCTCGGAGACGCCGATCATGTCGAGCCCGGTCGCGATCGGCGTCAAGCCGACCACAGTGCAGGCCCTCGGCTGGACTCCCGAGGACGTCACCTGGTCCCAGGTCGAGAAGGCCGTCCGGGACGGCGAGCTGACGTACGGCATGACCGACCCGGCCCGCTCCAACTCCGGTTTCTCCACCCTGGTCTCCGTCGCCTCCGCCCTGTCGGGCGCGCAGTCCGCGCTCACCGACACGGATGTGCGCAAGGCGACTCCGCGACTGCGGGAGTTCTTCCAGGGGCAGAAGCTGACGTCGGGCTCGTCGGGCTGGCTGGCCAGCGCCTACACCCGGCGCGGCAACGTCGACGCGCTGCTCAACTACGAGTCGGTCCTCAAGGGCATCCCGGACCTGACCGTGATCCGGCCCAAGGACGGCGTGGTCACCGCCGACTACCCGCTGTCCTCCCTCGCCTCCGCCAGTGCCACCGCCCGCGAGGACGTACGCCGCCTCGCCGAGGCCCTGCGCACCCCGGAGATCCAGCGCGCGATCACCGACCGCACCCACCGCCGCCCGGTCGTCGCCTCCGTCACCCCCGCACCGGGCCTGGAGACCACCCGGCGGCGCGAACTGCCCTTCCCGGGCAGCCGTTCCGTCGCCGACGGGTTGCTCGACTCGTACGAGAACGAACTGCGCCGACCCTCGCGCACGGTGTACGTCCTGGACACCTCCGGCTCCATGGAGGGCGAGCGGCTGGCCGGGCTGAAGTCGGCGCTCACCGGACTGACGGGGGACTTCCGGGACCGCGAGGAGGTGACGCTGATGCCGTTCGGGTCGGACGTGAAGAGCGTGCGCACCCATGTCGTGGACCCCGCGAACCCGAAGACCGGCCTCGACGCGATCCGCCGCGACACCCGGGCGCTGAAGGCCGAGGGCGACACGGCGATCTACACCTCGCTGGAGAAGGCGTACGAGCATCTGGGCACCGACGAGGACATGTTCACGTCGATCGTGCTGATGACCGACGGGGAGAACACCGTCGGCGCCAGTGCCCAGGACTTCGAGGCGTTCCACGGCTCGCTCACCGGCGAGCAGCGCAACATCCCCGTCTTCCCGATCCTCTTCGGCGACTCCGACCGCTCCGAGCTGGAGCACATCGCCGAACTGACCGGCGGCCGTCTCTTCGACGCCCAGCAGGGCTCCCTGGACGGCGCCTTCGAGGAGATCCGTGGCTACCAGTAAGGCACTGACGTACCTGGAGTCCCGCAAGAACCTCACCGGCTGCGCCTGCGGACTGCTCGGGCTGGTGCTGACGTTCACGGGCGTGGCGGGCCCGTACTGGCCAGTCGTCGTCGCCGGTCTGTACGGGGCGGGCGCACTCATCGCACCGCCGGAGCGTCCAGCACTGCCCGACTTCCCGGATCCATCCGCCCAACTCGGCGAACTGCGCGGCGACTTCGAGCGGCTGGGCACCTACCTCACGGACGTGGAACTGCCGCCCGCCGTATCCGGGCGCCTGACGGAGCTCACCGACCTGCTCGCCGCGTTGCTGGAACCGGGCTGGGTCGCCGAGGTACTGGCCCAGGACCCGGAGGGCGTGCACGCCCTGTCGCGGGCGGTACGGCAGGACATTCCCGAGGCCGTCGACACCTTCGTACGCACCCGATGGTGGCACCGGATGACGCCGGGGCAGGAGCCACCGGAGCGCCATCTGGAACGGCAACTGGCACTGCTGCACGAGGAGGCAGAACGCCTGGCAACGGACCTCAGGGAGACGGAGGCCCGCCGCCAGGAATCCCACACCCGCTACTTGGAAGACCGCTCAGAGCAACGCCCCTAGGGGCGCGGGGAACTGCGCGACCAGCCCCCACGAACCCGCACCCGCCAACGGCGAAGGCCACGCACCCCATTGTGCGTGGCCTTCAAAACCTCACCACGGTCGGCCGTGACGATGTTGCTGGTCAGGGCACGATCGGAGCCGACCGCGGCGTCCTTGGGGGGCGTCAGCCCAGCCGCTCCACCAGCGCCCGGTACTCGTCCCACAGCTCCTTCGGCGTGTGATCACCGAAGGTGTTGAGGTGCTCGGGAACCAGCGCGGCCTCCTCGCGCCACACCTCCTTGTCGACGGTGAGCAGGAAGTCCAGCTCCTCGTCGGCCAGGTCCAGGCCGTCGGTGTCGAGGGCCTCCTTGCTCGGCACGATGCCGATCGGAGTCTCGACGCCCTCCGCCTTGCCCTCCAGCCGCTCCACGATCCACTTCAGGACGCGGCCGTTCTCGCCGAAGCCGGGCCAGACGAACGCGCCCTCGTCGTTCTTGCGGAACCAGTTGACGTAGTAGATCTTCGGGAGCTTCCGCGGGTCCTTGTCCTTGGCGACGTCCACCCAGTGGCCCATGTAGTCGCCCATGTTGTAGCCACAGAACGGCAGCATCGCGAACGGGTCGCGGCGCAGCTCGCCGACCTTGCCCTCGGCCGCGGCGGTCTTCTCGGACGCCACGTTCGCGCCGAGGAACACGCCGTGGTTCCAGTCGAAGGACTCCGTCACCAGCGGTACGGCGGTGGCGCGCCGCCCGCCGAAGAGGATCGCGGAGATCGGCACGCCCTTGGGGTCCTCCCACTCGGGCGCGATGATCGGGCACTGCGCGGCCGGGACCGTGAAGCGGGCGTTGGGGTGGGCGGCCGGGGTGCCCGACTCGGGCGTCCAGTCGTTGCCCTTCCAGTCGGTGAGGTGGGCCGGGGTCTCCTCCGTCATGCCCTCCCACCAGACGTCGTTGTCGTCGGTGAGGGCGACGTTGGTGAAGACCGAGTTGCCCCACAGCGTCTTCATCGCGTTGGCGTTGGTGTGCTCACCGGTGCCGGGCGCGACGCCGAAGAAACCGGCCTCGGGGTTGATGGCGTACAGACGGCCGTCCTCGCCGAAGCGCATCCAGGCGATGTCGTCGCCGATCGTCTCGACCGTCCAGCCGGAGATCGTGGGCTCCAGCATGGCGAGGTTGGTCTTGCCGCAGGCGCTCGGGAAGGCGGCGGCGACGTACTTGGGCTCGCCCTGCGGCGGGGTGAGCTTGAGGACCAGCATGTGCTCGGCCAGCCAGCCCTCGTCGCGGGCCATCACGGAGGCGATGCGCAGGGCGTAGCACTTCTTGCCCAGCAGGGCGTTGCCGCCGTAGCCGGAGCCGTAGGACCAGATCTCGCGGGTCTCCGGGAAGTGGGAGATGTACTTGGTCTGGTTGCAGGGCCAGGGGACGTCCTGCTGGCCCGGCTCCAGCGGGGCTCCGAGCGAGTGCACGGCTCGCACGAAGAAGCCCTCGGAGCCGAGCTCGTCGAGGACCTGCTGACCCATACGCGTCATGGTGCGCATGGACACGGCGACGTACGCCGAGTCGGTGATCTCGACGCCGATCGCGGACAGCGAGGAGCCGAGCGGGCCCATGCAGAAGGGCACGACGTACATGGTGCGGCCCCGCATCGAGCCGCGGAACAGGCCCTTGTCACCGGTGAAGATCTCCCGCATCTCGGCGGGGTCCTTCCAGTGGTTGGTCGGGCCGGCGTCCTGCTCCTTCTCGGAGCAGATGAACGTCCGGTCCTCGACGCGGGCGACGTCCGTCGGGTCGGACGCCGCGTAGTAGGAGTTGGGGCGCTTGATCGGGTCGAGTTTCCGGAAGGTGCCCTTCTCGACGAGCTCTCCGCACAGTCGCTCGTACTCGGCCTCGGATCCGTCGCACCAGACCACGTTGTCCGGCTGGGTCAGTTCGGCGATCTCGTTGACCCAGGAGACGAGCTCCTGGTGGTTGGTCGGGACGGTACTGGGGGGAGCCGCGATGTCTCGCGCCACGATCGCTCCTAAATGAGGGATTTTTTGTCTGTCTGCCCCGTGGGGGCCGCGACCCGGATGCTTCGCTTACTCCCTTTGGCGCTCATCCGGTGTCGACCGCACTCATTTGATCATCCGAGGTGACCGCCCATTTGTCCAGAGGGCCGCCCACCTGAGCGGCGTGAGGAAGGCCACCACCTCTGTGTTCCCATTTGTTTCTTTACATGCACGTTGGGTTCGGATGACCGTCTCTTGAGGTGCGCGAGCGCCGCCTGAAGGGCTCCAACTGCCGTGAGACGATGACCACTACCCTCGGCGCACTGACCCGTCACTTACGGTTCCGTAGGTACGATGCGGCACATGACTGCGTCCGCCTCCGACGCGCCCAAGGACTCGCCGGTCGCCGACCGGATCTCCAGCGCGCTCTCCCTGCCGCACCCGATCAAGCCCAAGCTCCGCGGCTGGCTGCATCTCGGCATGTTCCCGGCGGTGCTGGTCGCGGGCCTGACACTGACCGCCCTCGCGGACTCGGCGCGCGGCCGCATAGCCTGCGGGATCTACGCCCTCACGGCCTGCCTGCTGTTCGGCGTGAGCGCGCTGTACCACCGGGGCACCTGGAGTCCGCGGATGGACGGCGTACTGCGCCGCCTGGACCACTCCAACATCTTCCTGATCATCGCCGGCACCTACACCCCGCTGACCCTGCTGCTCCTGCCGGGCAGCACGGGCCGCTGGCTGCTGTGGGGGATCTGGGCTGCGGCGCTGGCGGGCATCGTCTTCCGCGTCTTCTGGGTCGGCGCCCCGCGCTGGCTGTACACGCCCTGTTACATCGCGATGGGCTGGGCGGCGGTCTTCTTCCTGCCCGACTTCCTGCGCACCGGCGGTATCGCGGTGCTGGTCCTGGTGATCGTCGGCGGGGTGCTCTACAGCGCGGGCGGGGTCGTCTACGGCATCAAGCGACCGAACCCGTCACCGCGCTGGTTCGGCTTCCACGAGGTGTTCCACTCGTTCACACTGGCGGCGTTCGTCGTGCACTACGTGGGGATCTCGCTGGTGGCGTACCAGCACGCATGACAGCTGGTCTCCTTTGAGAGCCACTATCATTTTCTTATGACTGGACTCCGGGAGCGGAAGAAGATCAAGACGCGGGAGGCGATCCGCACCGCCACCTACGCACTGATCGAGGAGCAGGGGTACGACGCCACGACGATCGAGCAGATCGCCGACCGCGCCGAGGTGTCGCCGTCGACCGTGTTCCGCTACTTCCCCACCAAGGAGGACATCGTCCTCGCGGACGAGCACGACGCCCTGCTGCTGGAGGAGCTCCGGTCCCGTCCGGCGGACGAGCCCTGGCTTCAGTCGCTGCGGCAGGTCATGCACAAGGCCATCGTCGGCCTCGGCACCGGCGAGGCGCGCGAGGTCACCCGGCTGCGGTGCCGGCTGCTGGCGGAGGTTCCGGCGGTGCGGTCCCGGATGATGGAGAGCATGTCGCAGACCGGGCACGTGCTGGCCGAGGCCATCGGCGAGCGCACCGGCCGGGACCCGCAGAGCCTGGAGGTGCGGGTCTTCGCGATGTCCCTGATCGGCGGGCTGATGGAGGTGTCCCAGTACTGGGCCCGCACCGGCTTCCGGGACGACCTCGCGGACCTCGTCGACCGGGCCCTGACCATCTACGAGCGCCCGCCTGACATCCTGATCCCGTGAACCGACCCGAGATCCACGTCCAGTTCGCCACCGACCTGCACCTGTTCGTCCCGCACGGCCGGCGGCGCGGCGCCACCGCGCTCAGCACGGACGGGGTCTCCACGCTCGGCCATGTCGTCGAGTCCCTCGGCGTCCCGCTCACCGAGGTCGGCGCGCTCGTCGTGGACGGCCGCCAGGTGCCGCCGGCGCACATCCCGAAGGACGGCGAGACGGTCAGCGTCCGCGCGGTCGAGCGCCCGCAGCGCGTCCCCGGCGCCCCGCTGCGGTTCCTCCTCGACGTCCACCTCGGCACCCTCGCCCGCCGGCTGCGCCTGCTCGGCGTGGACACGGCCTACGAGTCCACGGACATCGGCGACCCGGCCCTGGCCGCCCGCTCGGCCGCCGAGCGGCGCGTCATGCTCAGCCGCGACCGGGGCCTGCTGCGCCGCCGCGAACTGTGGGCCGGCGCCTTCGTCTACAGCACCCGCCCCGACGACCAACTCCGCGACGTCCTCGACCGGTTCTCCCCCGAACTGCACCCCTGGACCCGGTGCACCGCCTGCAACGGCCTGCTCCGGGACGCCACCAAGGACGAGGTGGCGCAGCAGCTGAAAGGCGGCACACAGCGGTCGTACGACGTCTTCGCACAGTGCCGTGAGTGCGGCCGGGCGTACTGGAAGGGCGCACACCACGAACAGCTGGTGGCCATCGTGGAGCGCGCCCTCACCGAGTTCCCGGGCCGGGGCTAACGCCGGCGCACATCACCCTTTCCGCAGGCCACGCCGTCCTTGTTCGGGTCGAGGCGGAGTGGGTCGTCCTTGCCGTTGACCTTCAGGCGGCCGTAGTCGTGCTGTTTGAGCCAGGTGCAGCGGGCCGCCGTCGTCTTCTTCACGTCCGCCGGGAAGGTGGTCGGCACGCAGACGTTGGCGGAGCCGTAGTGGCGGTCGCAGCCGGAGACGGTGGTGGGGACCTGCTGCGAGGCCCGCTTCTTGCCCGGCTTGGTCACCTTGCCGGACAGGTCGTCGGCGAAGGAGTGGACGTGTGCGGAGGCGTCGGTGGCCTTCAGGGCCTGCGGGCCCGACAGGTGCACCCACTTGGCCACGGACGGCACGCCGTTGGCGTCGACCGCGAAGAGCATGTACCAGCCGGGCGGGGCCAGGTTGGGGTTGCTCGTGACGTTGAGGTCGATGTTGTTGCCGTCCACGCTCAGCGGCAGGTCCACGAACCGCTGGTTCGGGTCGGAGGAGTGCGTCACCGCCGCCGGGCGGATCAGCTCGGCCTTCGCGATCGGGCGGTCGACCGTGATCCGCTGGGTGTCGCCGTAGTTCCATTCCGTGTCGATCACCGACGTGATCGTCGGGCGTTCGCCCTTGAGCAGATACGGCGGGGTGTAGATCGACACGTTGTGGTTCCAGGAGCCGTTGCCCGGGTTGTCGCCGGTGGTCATCACCCGGCCGTCGGGCAGCAGGAACGCCGAGGAGTGGTAGCCGCGGGCCTCGGGGTCGGCGGCCACCGGGTCGAAGGTGTTGGTGGCCGGGTCGTAGATCGACGACTCGAAGACCGGGTTGGCGCGGTTGTGCAGGGCGCCGCCGGTCTCCAGGACCTTGCCGTCGGGCAGCAGCACCGCGGAGACGTACATCTTGCCCTGGTCACCGGTCTGCGGGACGGGCCCGTTGCCGAGGTCGACCGTGCCCTGCGGGATCGGCGGTCCGGCGACGTACGTCGGGTTCGGCTCCTTGAGGTCGATGACGTCGGTGAGGCGGTTCGCCTCCGGGTTGGAGTCGATATTGCCGCCGCCGATGGTGAGGACCTTCTGGTCCTGCGCCGGGGGCAGCAGCACGCTCGCCGACTGGTCCCGCTCGTCCTTGTTCTGCAGGCCGGGCACCTGGGTGACGGTGTTGGCGTCGTAGTCGTAGATCGCCGAGCCGGTGCCGGGGATGTTGTTGCCGAAGACATGGCTGCCGGAGTAGAAGAGGCGGCCGTCCTGCATCAGGATCATCGACGGGTACAGGCCCCAGTAGGACCAGGTCTGGTTGACCTTCCACAGCGGCTGCCACTGCTGCTCGGCCTCGGAGAACAGCTCGGCGGTCACCGACCCGGTGGAGTCCTCCTTCAGCCCGCCGAAGGAGATCACGTCACCGTTGCCGAGGATCGTCGCCGACGGGTACCAGTGCCCGTCGTTCATGTCGTTCGTCTTGATGTACGTCTCGGTCGCCGGGTCGAAGATGTACGAGTCCTTGTACCCCTGGTAGCCGATCGTGCCGTCCGCCGACGGATAGCCCTTGTTGCCGCTCATGATCAGCACCCGGCCGTCCTGGAGCTGGACGTGCCCGGCGCAGAACATGTCGTCCGGCGTGGGGATGACCTTGTACGTGCCGTTCTGCGGGTCGTAGACCGCGGAGGTGAACGTGCCCGCCTCGAACATCTCGGGGTCGTTGCCGGAGCCCGCGATCAGCAGCACCTTGCCGTTGTGCAGCACGACGGAGTGCATCGAGCGGACCGGGTTCTGCGCGGGCAGCACCTCCCACTTGCCGTTGGCGCACTCCTCCGCCGTGCCCGTGCACTCCGGCTCCGGGATCGGGTCGGCGACCTGTTCCATGGTGTAGTCGTCGGTGGTCGCGGAGCCGGTGCCGTAGACCGAGACGCCCCAGGAGATGCGGTCGGTGCCGGCCGGGACCTCCGGGGTGCGGACCGCGGCCTCGGTCCAGGCGCCCGCCATCTCCAGCGTCTTGAGGTCGGTCCAGTACTGCCAGCCGGCCGTGGCGTCGTGCCGGAACAGGGTGATGTTGGCGTCCGGCGTGGTCGTCTTGTACCAGAGCGACAGGTCGTACTGCTTGCCGGGCGTGACCACCGGCGCGCAGTCGGCGGACTCGGTGATCAGGGCCTTGCGGTCGCCGTCGACGCGGCGGGTGAGCTCGACCTTCATGGCCTTGCTGCCGGAGTGGGCGTCGGCGACCGTCTCGTAGGTGAAGTCGTTGTCCCCCCAGCCGGACTTCGACCAGCAGTACGGCATGTCGCCGGTACCGGCCGTCTCGAAGCCGGGGTTCTTGATGAGGTTGGCGGCGGAGGCGGGCTGGGGTGCGGTCAGAAGCAGGCCGCCGGCGAGGCCGGCGACCGCCAGCAGTGCGGTTCTGCGTCTGGATCTCATGTGCGGCTCCTACGTGGCAGGTAGACCAGCGCTTCGGTCCCGGCGAAGCGCAGGACGAACGTGATGACGAGGGCCAGTGCCGTGGCGGGCAGCGCCGCCATGCCGAACGTGCCGACCAGCAACGCGATCAGCGGAATGCGCAGCACCAGATCGGCATTGGCGAGCAGGGCGAACCGCACGGTCCGGTCGGCCCAGTGCCTGAACCGCCTCCGCTCACGGAACAGCACCTTCTCGATGAGGAGGAAGTTCCAGACCACGCCGAGCTGGTTCGCGAGTATCTCGGCGGGCAGGTAATGCATCCCGGCCTCGGTCAGGGCCCACAGTCCGGCCAGGTTCGGTACGAACCCGGTCAGCCCGATCAGCCCGAACACGATCATCCGGGCGAGCGGTGAGGCGGTGCGCAGGCCGGCGAGGTGCCGCAGGAAGCGCAGCCCTTCCTGCGCCGTCGACTTGGACTCCCCGGCGAACCGGTCCTGGAAGACGAACGGGACCTCGGTGACCGCGCGGGGGCGGCTGCGCACGGCGAGTTCGAGGAGGATCTTGTAGCCGAGCGGCTGGAGAATCTCAGCAGTGACGGCGCTGCGCCGGATGGCGAAGAAACCGCTCATCGGATCGCTGATGCCGTGCAGCTTGCGCGGGAACAGCGACTTGGTCAGCCAGGTCGCCGCGCGTGAGACGGCCACGCGGTAGCTGCCGGCGAGCCCGGCGCGGCTGCCGCCCTTGATGTAGCGGGAGGCGACGACCAGTCCGGCGTTCGCCCGCTCCCCCGTGGCGACCAGCTCCGGCACCAGGGAGGGCGGATGCTGGCAGTCGCCGTCCATGACGACGATCCAGTCCGACCCGGCCGCCTTCATGCCCTCGACGACCGCGCCGCCGAGCCCGCCGACGGGCTCCTCGCGGTGCAGGACGGTCACCGGAAAGGGACAGTCCTGGGCGGCCTTCTGGATCACCTCCGGGGTGTCGTCGGTGGAGTCGTCGACGAAGACGACCTCGCAGGGCAGCCGGGACGGCACCGACTCGGTGATCTGGTGCAACAGTTCACGGATGTTGGCGGACTCGTTGAAGGTCGGTACGACGATGGTGACGGCGCCCGGCTCGGGCACGTCCGCGGCGTACGCCGCCGGATCGCCCAGCTCGCCGGGGACCACGGACTCCTGGCTCATCGGTCGCCTCCCGTCCCGGCGCTGACAATCTGCCGGATCTCGATCCGGTCCTCACCGGCGCCGAACACGGCGACCGGCGTCGAGTGCTCCATCGCGGCCTTGACGTTCGGCAGGTCGACCGCGTCCCGTCGTACCGTCGGCGAGGCGACCACGTAGTCGAGGTCCCGCCAGCCGTTCGGCATGGTCTTCGTCACGGCCGGGTCGAGGTCGGCCTTGTAGAACCAGATGACGCCGAGACCGGGCCGATAGCCCTGGTGCACGAGATCCAGCCACATGGCGTCGTCGACCAGCACCCGGGTGTCCTTCGGATCCTCGACCTCGGTGGCCATCCACTGCGTGGCCGCCCGGTAGGGGGCGTTGGCGTCGGCGGTCATGGCGGTGCGGTCGCCGTCGTACCAGCGCGGTACGACGTACGCGCCCGCGGCGATCGCTAGGACGGCGGCGAGCGCGTACCGGCCGCCGGTCACGAATCTCTTCTCGCCCGCCCGGCGCCATCTCCGCAGCACGGCGTGGGCGACGGAGGCGGTGCCCCCGGCGAGCACCAGAGCGAGGAACGGCAGCGCCTGGATGATGTACATGGCGGGCAGATAGCCCGGCCGCAGGGCCATCCCGGCGAGGATCGCCACGGCGAGCGCGGGCCCGGCGAGCGCCCGCGCGGTCACCGACCAGCGCCAGGTGACGACGAGCAGCAACGCGCCGGCGAGTCCGCCGAGGGGCAGCACGCGGTCGTAGTACAGCCAGGACTGGAGCACGCCGTAGGAGCCGGTGCCGGGTTCGAGGATGAAGCCGGAGCCGGGGCGGCTCATCTGGTAGACGATGCCGTCCCACAACGACACGTGCCCTGCGCCCGGCAGCAACTCGCCCTTGAGCAGGGCGAAGAGCGGGTAGGAGATGCCGATGAGCGCGCAGGCCGTGATGGCGCCGGTGATGGCGAACTTGCGGGTGTCCCGGTGGCTGTGCCGCCACATGGTCACCATCACGGCCGGCAGCACGAGCAGCATCGTCTCCTTGGTGAGCACCGCGGCCGCGGCCGCCATGCCCGCCCCGAAGTGGTGCCAGAGGTGGCGGCTCGGGGAGGCGGCGAGGGCGAACGCGAGCAGCGTCCACATCACCGCGATGTTGTCCAGGAAGATCTCGCGCTGCAGGACCACCGACAGCGGGGAGAGCCCGAACAGCGCCATGGCGAGCCCGGCCGCCCAGCGGGGCAGCGACAGCCGGCGCGCGACGACGTAGACGAGGACCGCGCTGAGCGCGCTGATCAGCAGCATCACGGCCCGCATCGAGCCGACGGTCATCGACTCCGGCGCGAAGTACGCCGGGATCCAGGTCAGCAGGGCGAGCTGGATCCAGCCGAGCGGCGGGTGGTCGTACCAGTACGTGTAGTGGGCCAGGCCCCGGCCCTCCTGCACGGCCCAGGCCTGGGCGAGGTAGGTGCCCTCGTCGTCGCTGAGGGTGGGGTAGTCGGCGATGTTCCAGCCCTGCACGACGAGGATCGCCACGAGCAGGACGCCGCACAGGATGAGGTCGGGACGGGAGGAACGAAGTCTTTTGGGCGGCGTCGTGCGGTTTGTGGACCCGGTTCTGGGCGCAGCTGTTCGCTGCGCGGGGACCTTGACTCCGGTCGCCGCGGGAAGTGTGGAGGTCACGCAGGAACGTCCTCTCGGTTCACGTGCGCGAGATGTGCGCCGACGTGGCTGGTCAACTCCCAGTCGTTACGGCCGCGTTGCTCGCGCCACACTGCGCGCACGGCGGCTCCGGCGAGGAGCACCTGGTAGAAGGGGCCGCCGATGATCAGCTTCAGGTAGTGCACCAGGCGGACCCGGAGCCCGTACTGCTTGCCGAAGTCGTGCAGTCCGACGAGCTCGAAGACGAAGGTGACGAGCGCGGTGACGGCCGGCAGGAAGGTGATGAAGGCGACGCCGACCGGTACGTCGAGGAAGAGCGCGATGGCCACGTTGAGCGGGATGATGACGCCCGAGATGGCCTGGAGGTACGGCGTCATCAGGGTGTAGCGGGCCAGCAGCCGCTGGCGGAAGCCCGGCAGCTGTTTCCAGTCCCGCTTCCGGTAGACCTGAAGGAAGCCCTGGTTCCAGCGGGTGCGCTGCTTGAGCAGGGACATCAGGCTGCCCGGGGTCTCCTCGCGGGTGACCATGTCGGAGTCGTAGGCGACGACGACCTTCTTGCCGACGCTGGACAGGCGCACACCCAGGTCGCAGTCCTCGGCGAGGCAGTTGGGGTCCCAGCCGCCCGCCTCTTTGAGGACGTCCGTCCGCACGAAGACGGTGTTGCCGCCGAGCGGGATGAACCCCTTCTGGGCGTGCAGATGGAGCCGGGAGCGGAACCAGAAGAAGTACTCCAGGCAGTTGCGCAGGCTGTACCAGCTGGAGTGGAAGTTGATCAGCTGCACGCCGCCCTGGACGACGTCCGCGCCGGTGGACCGGAACGCGTGGTCGACATGGGCGAGCAGCTCGGGGTGTACCTGGTCCTCGGCGTCGAAGACCCCCACGATGTCGCCGCGGCAGTGCGGCAGCGCCGTGTTCATGGCCTTCGGCTTGTTCTTCTTCTCGTGGGTGTCGACGACGACCCGCACGCGCGGGTCGCGGGCCGCCGCCCGCCGGGCCACCTCGGTGGTCTCCGGATCGTCGTGTCCGACGATGACGATGATCTCGAAGTCGGTGTGCGTGGACTGGAGCAGCCGCTGGATGGTGTGGTCCAGCACGGCCTGCTCGTGCCTGGCCGGAAGCAGCAGCGAGAACGACACATGCTCGGCGCCGTCCGGCCTGCTGAAGCGGGTGGATGCGAGCACTTCGGGCGTGCGCCACGCGTGCATCTGCCACCACAGAGTGAAAGCCGCCATCCCGAACAAAGCCAGCGAAACAGCAGCAATGAAGACAGACGTCAGCAAAAGATCCCCCCAGATCTTGAAAGCCCCCCAGCCGCGACGGAGCAGTCCGTCCGCCTCGGCACTGTGGAGAGAGTAGGGGGGAACTGTGAAGCGCGGTAGCTGTTCCGATAAATAGCTTGTTTCGGAACGGTACGGCCCCTAGGGGGACGTGTCCGAACACGGGTGCAATTGCGCAGCCGTGTTCGGTATCCGGTCAGGCGTTCAGCGCGACCCGCAACCGCTCCGGGTCGGTCGTCGGAGCGTCACACGTGAAGTTACGGCAGACGTACGCCGTCGGTTCACCGCCGCTCAGCGGACGGTCGGCGAGCAACGGAAACTCGTCACTCCCGGGGACGCCGTACGCGACCACCGCACCCGGTGCGGTCCCCAGAAGTGCCGTGCGGTGCAGGGACTTTGTCGCCTCGTCATCGAGCGCCGGTCCTACGACGGCGACCTCGCGCGGCCCGTCCAGCCGGGCCTCGGCGACCGCGAGACCCCAGCCGATGAACCGCGGCACCCGCGGCCCGAGCGCCTTCACCACGCCCAACGCCCGCTCGGCGGCGGTGCGATGGGGCTCGGCGCCGGTCTGGGCGGCATAGCTCAGCAGGGCGCCCGCGGCGGCCGTCCAGCCGGACGGGGTGGCGTTGTCGGTCGGGTCCTGCGGCCGGCGAATCAACTGCTCGGCGTCGGCGGCGGTGTCGAACAGGGCGCCCGACTTCTCGTCCGTGAACCGGACGAGGACGTGATCGAGCAGCAGCCCGGCGAATTCCAGCCAGACACCCTCACCGGTCACGGACGCCAGCGCGAGGAAGCCCTCGGCGACGTCGGCGTAGTCCTCCAGGACGCCCGCGTTCGCGCCGACCCGGCCGTCCTTGCTGGTCCTGGCCAGGCGGGCATGGTCGTCGAGGTGAACGCGGACCAGCAGGTCGGCGGCGGCGACGGCGGCCTCCACCAGGTCGGGGCGGTCGAAGTAGGCGCCGGTTTCGGCCAGGGCGGCGATCGCGAGGCCGTTCCAGGCGGCGACGATCTTGTCGTCCCGTCCGGGCGCGGGCCGCTCGGCGCGCGCCGCCCGCAGCCGCCGCTTGACGGACTCGACCTTCTCGGCGTCGAACACAGCGTCGGACTGCGGGAGTTGCAGGACGGAGGCGCCCTCCTCGAAGGTGCCCTCCTCGGTCACGCCGAAGTACTGGACGGCGAGTTCGGCATCGTCGCCGAGGACGTCGCGCAGCTGTGCGGGCGTCCAGACGTAGTACGCCCCCTCGACATGCCTCCCAGTCCCGTCGTCGCTGTCGGCGTCCAGGGCGGAGGCGAAACCGCCCTGCTCGGTGCGGAGTTCGGCGACCATGAAGTCGGCGGTCTCCAGCGCGATCCGCCGGGCCAGGTCGGAGCCGGTGGCGCGCCAGAGGTGGGCGTACACCCGGCACAGCAGGGCATTGTCGTAGAGCATCTTCTCGAAGTGCGGCACCACCCAGTCCCGGTCGACGGAGTACCGCGAGAAGCCGCCGCCGAGCTGGTCGTAGATGCCGCCCCGGGCCATCCGCTCGCACGTGTCCTGCGCCATCTGCAACGCGCCCTCGGCGCCCGTGCGGGCGTGGTGGCGCAGCAGGAACTCGATGACCATGGACGGCGGGAACTTCGGTGCCCCGCCGAAGCCGCCGCGCTGCGCGTCGTACTCCCGGGTCAGCCCGAGCAGCGCCTGCGCCAGCTCCTGCTCGCCGGGCGCCTCGGTCCCGCCGAACCCGATCTCCCGTCCCGCCAGGTCCCGCGCGATCTTCCCGGCCACGTCGGTGACCTCCTCGCGGCGGTCCTGCCAGGCATGCCGGACGCCTTCCAGGACCTGCCGGAAGGAGGGCATGCCGTGCCGGGGGGCAGGCGGGAAGTAGGTGCCGAAGTAGAAGGGCTCGGCCTCCGGCGTCAGGAACACCGTCATGGGCCAGCCACCCTGCCCGGTGGCCGCCTGCACGGCCTCCATGTAGACGGCGTCCACGTCGGGACGCTCCTCACGGTCGACCTTGATGTTGACGAAGTGCTCGTTCAGGTAGTCGGCGGTCGCGTGGTCCTCGAAGCTTTCCTTGGCGAGAACATGGCACCAGTGACAGCTCGAATAGCCGACGCTCAGGTGCACGGGAATGTCGCGCCGTCGCGCTTCCTGGAACGCCTGCTGCGACCAGGGCCACCAGTCGACAGGGTTGTCGGCGTGCTGAAGGAGGTACGGGGACGTCTCGTGCGCCAGTCGGTTCGGCATAACTCCATCCTGCCCGACCGGCCTCTGGTCCGTCCTTCCCGGCCTGTCCCTCAGCCTGCCATCTCTGCCGGTCTCGCCCGATCCGCGCACTGCCATACCGGCTGCACCCGCGAGGGGTCCCAGACCGGGTTGCCTTTGACGCCCGGCCGGACGAGGCAGGCGGTGAGGACAAAGGCGAGGATCCTCCGTTTCTCCTCGACCTCCATTTCCCCGGAGTGCCACCGCTTTCGCACGGAATCCGGCAGCCGCAGATGAGCCGGAGCCTCGGAGAACACGATTCGTTCCAGGGCTTGGTCGGCCAGCGGCCCGCTGATGCTGCATCGGCCGCAGGAACGGCAGGAGTAGACGTAGGGGCTCCTGCGGCTCCTGCCCTTCTGGGCACTCAGTGCGCCGCGACAGACCGTGCCGTCGTGCCGCGCCGCCCCGCAACGCAGCAGGCCGCCGGCGATGCGACTCGGAGCGGCAGCCCTCTGCCCGGTGAGACGCGGCGTTCCACTGCCCCGGTGCATGTACAGGCTGCCGGGAGAGAACGTCGCGCACACCGACTGCCACCGGTCCGGCGTCACGATGGGCTCCCATCGCCCCACTACGGGCTCACCTGTCTCCGGCACTGTCAGCAGCTCTCCCCTGCTGGCGCGGTAGCCACACACCCTGGGTGCCGTGATGATCTGCGTGACGGTCTGCGCGTTGGGCCGACCTCCTCGGGTCCCGGTGACACCAAGATCACAGCAGTCCCGTGCGATGGCACGCACCGCCTTCCCGCCGATCCGATCGGCGATGGCCTGCTCGATCAAGGTCGCTTCATCGGTGTGCCGTGTGATCCTGTCCTCCTGCCAACCGAAGGGCCGCGGCCCGCTGTGCGGCACACCCTCGATGGCGCGTACCCAATGCCAGTCGGACACGCGCCGACTTCTGTTCCGTGTCTCCGCGACCGCCTCCTCCAGCGATTGCACGGCTTTCAGGAGTCCTTGCTGCGAGTACGGGTCACGAACGCCCTGCGGATCCACGTGGATGCGGCCCGGTCGGCTGGTCAGTGCGGCGAAGAACCTGGCAAGGTCTTCGGGTCGGCGATACAGCCGGTCGTCCGCGACACACACGACTCCCTCGATCGGTTCCCAGGCGGCTGTATATCCGCGAGACAGATCCTCGATCATGCGGTCGAACGCGGGTCTCGAAGCACCCTCTTTGGACGCGCTGCGGCCGTTGTCGACATACTCGGCCACAACGCGGCAACCGTACTGGTGTGCACTCCGTTCGTTGATCCGCAACTGATGCCGCACCCCATGCCCGTCCCGTTGCCGGAAGTCCTCCGACGTACGGGCATAGGACACGACCGGGGTCATTCCACTCTTCCGATGCACAGCCAGGTCGATCACAAGCCCCCCTCGACAATCAGCTCGACATCCCTACAAACGATCGAGCAGCCGCTGGGTCACATGGTTCGAAACGTTGATCGCGCCCTCTCGCCAGCACGCGCCCGCGGAAGGACACTCGTAGCCGAAGCAGTTGCCGCCGGAGGGGGACGTGACATGCGGGACAGTCATCGGGTCGAGGCCGAGCGGCTGTTGATGCGGGCGGTGGAGGAGGAGGTACGGCGGTCGGGCGGCCGTACCGACGGGAAGGTGCTCCTCGCCCGGGCGCGCGGCGCGCTGGACGCGATGGCGCAGACCGCCGCCGAGGAGTACGAGGCCTATACGCGGGCCCTGGACGAGACGGAGGCCGGGCGGCTGACGTTCGCGCAGCGGTATGCGCGCGAGGGTGCCGGGACGCCGCTGGTTGTGGCTGGTGTGGCCGCTGTGGCCGCCGTGGTGGCCGATCTGGCGCTCGGTACGGGGACGACGACCGCGCTCGGCGCGGGCGTGACCGTCGGGGTGGTGGGCGCGGCGACGACCGTGGTGAAGGTGGCCGGTTCCCATCTGCCCGCCGCGCACCAGCGCGCCGGAGCGGTGGGGCAGCCCGGCGGGCCGGAACAGTTGCGGTTGCAGTGGCTGACGGCACTGGAGGTACGCGGTATCCGCCCGTTCCTCGACCAGCAGCGGGTGCTGGCCGCGTCGACCGGGCCGAAGAAGCCGGGGCCCAAGCTGCTCGGTGCCGACAAGAGCGGGGCGGCGCGCGGACGGAGCGTGCTGGAGCAGTCGTTCGGTCAACTTCCGGAACCCGTGGGTCCGTTCGCGGGACGGCGGCAGGAGATGGCGCGGATCCGGCAGTGGGTGCAGGCGGCGCGCGCCAGTACGCAGACCCGGCCCACAGTGGTCGTCCTGCACGGGGCGCCCGGCAGCGGCCGTACCACCCTCGCGGTGCGCGCCACCCACGACCTGAAGGACCAATTCCGCGGCGCCTGCGTCGTCGATCTGCGCGGCGACAGCCAGGACGAGCCGCCGCTGTCCACCCGCGAGGCCCTGCTGCACCTGCTGAACCGCCTCGGCGCGCCACGCGAGCAGCTGCTGTTCCGGGAGCGTTCCTCGGCGGACCAGCAGGTCAAGCGGCTGAGCGAGCTGTACCACCAGCATCTGACCGGCGTGCCCGTCACCGTCGTCCTCGATGACGCCTCCGACCCCGAACAGGTGCGCGCGCTGATCCCCGAGCGGTCCGACAGCCTGGTCCTGGTCACCGCCCGGGCGCCGCTCGACCTGCCCGGTGACCTTCCGGCGTGGGTGCACCAGCTGCCCGTCGAGCCGCTCGACGCGGCCGGCGCGGAGGAGCTGATGGGCGCGGCGGCGCAGGGTGAGACGGGGCCGTACGACGCCGAATCCGCCGACCGGATCCGGCAGTTGTGCGGCGGTCTGCCGCTGGCGCTGCGCATCGCGGGCTCCTCGCTCGGCCCGCGCTCGCCCCGGCGACTGGCGTCGGACCTGGGCGCGTACGGCCCCGTGGCGCCGGTCGAACGGGCCCTGTGGCTGCGCTACACGGACCAGGGCGAACCGGCCCGGCGGCTGCTGCGGCGCCTCGCCCTGGCCGGGCGGGCCTCGCTCGGTGTCGCCGCCGCCGCGTCCCTGCTCGCCACCGACCAGGCCGAGGCGAACCGGCATCTGGTCGCGCTGTCCCGCGCGGGCCTGATCGACCACGTCCGCGGCAACCGCTACCGGCTGCACGACCTCGTCCGCGCCTTCGCGCACGCCCGGCTGGTGGACGAGGAGGATCCGGGCGAGCGGGCGGCGGCGCAGGAGCGGCTGATCGTGAACTACGCCGACCTCGCCGACTCGGTGCTGCGCCTGGTCGACGGCAACATGTCGACCCGCTCGGACCGCTTCGGCCCGCACGGCTTCACGTCCCTGGACGAGGCGCTGCGCTGGCTGGACGACGAGTCCAGCTTCATCACGGCCGCGCTGCGGCACGCGGAGGGCGTCAACCAGGGGGCGGTGCTGAACCTGCTGGGCGCGCTGTGCGACTACTGCTTGCTGCGCGGCGACCTCTACCGCCTCGGCGAGATCAGCGAACTCGCCCAGGCCGTCGACCAGGGCCTGCTGATCCGCTCGGTCCAGTGGCGCACGGGCATCGCGGCCCGCCAGCTGGGCGAGCTGGACAAGGCACGGACGACTCTGACGTCCGTAGTGGACCTGTATCGGGAGGCGCATCACGACGCGGGCGCGGCGCGGGCCCTGTGCTCGCTCGGCATCACCTTGCACCACCAGGGCAGTCTGACGGAGGCGGCGGCGCGGTTGCGCGAGGCGCTGGACATGCAGGCCGCGCCGTCGCTGGCCACGGACCGGGCCTGGACGATGCACGCGCTGGCGGCGGTGGAACGCGACCGCGCCCACCTCGCCGAGGCCCTGGACCTGCTGAACCGCTCCCTGGAACTGCACCGCGCCGGCGAGTCCCTGCACGGCGAGGCCTGGGCGCACTTCCAGCTCGGCCAGCTGTACCTGCGCCTCGGCGACGTCCCCCGCGCGGAGACCGAGCTGCGCAGGGCCCTTGAGTTGTACGGCCGTACGCGCGACGCCCGTGGGCAGGCGTGGGCCCTGACCCAGTTGGCCCGGGCCCGGCTGGTCGCGGGCGACGCGCTTCCGGCCCTGGAGGAGCTGCGCCTGGCGGCGGCCCGGCACCGCGACAACGAGGACGCGCGGGGCGAGGCGTGGACGCTGTACTACCTGGGCCAGGCGCTGGAGGAGTCCGGCAACCTGGATCAGGCGGTCCGGGAACTGGAGCGGTCACGGACGATGTTCTCGCGGATGCGCGATGTGTACGGCCTGGCCTGCGCGCGGCACCATTCGGCGCGGGCGACGAGAGACCAGCGCGCGGCCCAGACGGGCTCCCTGCGCAACTCCGGTTTCGCCCGCCAGCTGCTGGTCGACGCCCGCGCCGACTTCCAGCGCATCGGGGTCGCGCACGGGGAGGCGTGGACGTGCCTGGAGCTGGCGGTGGTGGATGCGGGCAACGCCCGTACGGCGGCCGCGCTGGCGCTGTGCGACGAGGCAGTCGGCCTCTTCGCGTCGTACGGCGACCGCCGCGGCGAGGACTGGGCTCGCTTCCTGCGCTGCACGCTGCTGCCGTATGCCTCTCCGGGGGGCGCGGAGGTCGGTACGGCGGTGGCGCAGGAGGAGCTGGCCCAGCTGGCCCGGGCCGGGCACACCGCGCGGGACGAGAAGCTCGACGATTACGTGGAGGCTTACCAGCTGCTGCTGGAGCGGGGCGTGGAACTGGAGGCCGGGTGGCAGGCCTGGCGCCTGGGCATGGTGCCCAGACGGCATGCCCGGGAGGTCATGGGGGTGCCGGTCGCGGCGGTGTCCTGAGGCGGCGGCGTCTTGAGTGGCGGACGCCACACGGACCGGCCGCCGGGCCACGATGACCGGCGGGTCGGCCGGTCGGGCGGGGTCGGCAGGCCACGATGACCGGCGGGTCGGCGGGCGCACGCTGCGATCAGCTGCGCCCGCAGACCGCGCGGGATGGCTCAGCCCTGTGAGGCCTTCCCCGAGGTGCCCGTCTCCGCGGTGTCCTTGCCGGAGGCCTCCGCCGGGTCCGGGGCCTCCTTGAAGTCGACTCGGCCCATGTGCCGGTTCATGGACTTCATCAGGCCCCAGACGGCCAGGGCCATCACCGCGAAGACGATGAAGCCGAGGACGCCGGGGGTCACCTTGTCCTCGTCGACCTCCTTGGCGAGGGTGACGAGGTTGGTCATTGCCAGGCTCGCGCTTGCGCTCATGTCAGGCATTGTCGCGGATGCCCGCAAAGAGGTCGTCCTCGGGGAGGGAGGTATCCACAAGGGACTTCGCGAGCTCGTACTCCTCGGTCGGCCAGACCTCCTTCTGCAGCTCCATCGGCACCCGGAACCAGCCCCCGTCGGGGTCGATCTGCGTGGCGTGCGCGATCAGTGCCTTGTCGCGGATCTCGAAGAAGTCGGCGCACGGGACGTACGTGGTGAGCGTGCGGTCCTTGTGGCCGGAGTCGTCCCAGCGCTTGAGCCACTCCCCGTAGGGGGACTCCAGGCCGCGGTCGAGCATCGCCTGGTGCAGCGCCTCGGTGCGCGGCCGGTTGAAGCCCTGGTTGTAGTAGACCTTCAGCGGCTGGTACGCCGTTCCGTACTCGCTCTCCGGGTACTTCTCGGTGTCCGCCGCGCCCTCGAACGCCACCATCGTGATCTTGTGGGTCATGATGTGGTCGGGGTGCGGGTAACCGCCGTTCTCGTCGTAGGTGGTGATCACCTGCGGACGGAAGGAGCGGATCTTCTTCACCAGCTCACCGGCCGCCTTGTCGACGTCCTCAAGGGCGAAGCAGCCCTCCGGCAGCGGCGGCAGCGGGTCACCCTCGGGCAGGCCGGAGTCGATGAAGCCGAGCCACTCCTGCTTGACGCCGAGGATCTCGCGCGCCTCGTCCATCTCTCGCTTGCGTACCTCGTGGATGTGCTCCTCGATGTACTGGTCGCCCTGCAGCTTGGGATTGAGGATGGAGCCGCGCTCCCCGCCCGTGCAGGTCACCACCAGCACGTCCACCCCCTCGGAAACGTACTTCGCCATGGTGGCCGCGCCCTTGCTCGACTCGTCGTCGGGGTGCGCGTGAACGGCCATCAGTCGCAAGTGGTCAGTCAAGACTCAATCCTCGTTTGGTCGGCGCCCGGCGTGACCGGGTGCGAACGGCGGCTTCTATAGTGACCGAATCGGGGGGCGATTAATTCCGGGGTACGGCCCGGAAGCCCCCTTCGGGACCTTCATCCCGCTCCGGCCGAGAGGACGATCATGAGCACGGCGAGCACGCGACTGCCCGAGGGCCGTTACGGCCGATCCTCGGACGAACGCGCCGACCGCACCCTCAAGGTCGTCGCCGCGATCCTCGGCGCCCTGCTCATCGCCGTGATCGGCTATTTCGCCTATCACTACATCGCGCAGAACAAGATCAGCGCGGAAGTGATCAGCTTCGATCTCTCGGACGATGCGGTGAAGGTGAAGCTGGCGGTCGAGAAGGACGCGGGCGCCTCCGGCTACTGCACGGTCCGCTCCCAGGCGGCCGACGGTGCCGAGGTCGGCCGGGCCGACTTCCGCTTCGACGGGGACGCCACCCGGATCACCGAGGTGGTCACGCTGCGCACCACGGCACCGGGCACCACAGCGGAGCTGCTGGGCTGTCACGCTGACTGACGTCACTCGTTATACGCAGCCCCTGACCTGCGTTGACGTGATTTTGGGCACTAATGTCCTCCCCCTTCCGCCATTGAATTGTTAGGCTCGTGGTTTCGCCCACTCATGGAGGAACATTCTTCTGGGTAGGGCGATGCTTTGTATTCCCAGTACCGACGAGGAGCACCTGTGACCCAGACCAGCGAGAACGTCACCTGGCTGACCCAGGAGGCGTACAACAAGCTCAAGGACGAGCTTGAGTACCTTACTGGTCCTGCGCGCACGGAGATCGCCGCCAAGATCGCGGCCGCGCGCGAGGAGGGCGACCTGCGCGAGAACGGCGGGTACCACGCGGCCAAGGAGGAGCAGGGCAAGCAGGAGCTTCGCGTGCGCCAGCTGACCCAGCTCCTGGAGAACGCCAAGGTCGGCGAGGCGCCGGCATCGGCGGAGGGCGAGGTGGCGCCCGGCATGGTCGTGACGATCGCCTTCGACGGTGACGAGGACGACACGCTGACGTTCCTGCTCGCCTCGCGCGAGTACGCGAGCGCCGACATTGAGACCTACTCGCCGCAGTCCCCGCTGGGGTCCGGCGTGATCGGACACAAGGTCGGCGAGGACGCGGAGTACGAGCTGCCGAACGGCAAGAAGGCTTCGGTGAAGATCCTGAAGGCCGAGCCGTACAGCGGCTGACCCCGCGAGCCGTGGCTGACCCCGCGGCCCGGCGGTGAGCCGCTGCGGCACCGACCTCGGTCCGCCCGTTCTTGACAGGCCCCTGGCGTCCACGCGACGCCGGGGGCTTAGTCATGCCCAGGTCAGCCCACCGGGCCCCGGCACGGGCGCCTCACGCCGTCGCCGAGCGGTACTTCCGCACCGCCAGGGTCCGGAATATCACGATGATCAGCGCCGAGTAGATCAGTGACGC
This sequence comes from Streptomyces spinoverrucosus, assembly GCF_006539505.1. Classification (GTDB taxonomy): domain Bacteria; phylum Actinomycetota; class Actinomycetes; order Streptomycetales; family Streptomycetaceae; genus Streptomyces; species Streptomyces spinoverrucosus. The sequence goes on along the minus strand of NZ_BJND01000023.1, from coordinate 37,385 downwards.
CCAGACCGGGTGCTCCATGGGCCAGGCGCCCGAGTTGGAGACTCCGGGGTTGCCGAAGAGCTCTCGGCAGGCCTGGACCGTGGCGCTGAACGGGTTCCACTCGGCGATGTGCCGCAGCCACGGCGTCATCCGGCTGGAGTCCACGAACGCGTTCGACACGAAGGTGACCGGGAAGAGCCAGACCAGCCCGCCGGACGTGGCCGCCTCGGGCGTCCGCACGGACAGGCCGATCAGCGCGCCGATCCAGGTGAACGCGTATCCCATCAGAAGCAGCAGCCCGAACGCGCCGAGCACCTCGCCGACGTTGGTGTGGGTGCGCCAGCCGACCAGCAGGGCGACTATCGCGAGCACCAGCAGGGTGAGCGCCGTCTGCACCAGGTCGGCCAGGGTGCGCCCGGTCAGCACCGCCCCGCGGGCCATGGGCAGCGAGCGGAAACGGTCGACCAGCCCCTTGTGCATGTCCTCGGCGATGCCCGCGCCCGCGCCGGCCGTGGCGAAGGTCACGGTCTGGGCGAAGATGCCCGCCATCAGGAACTCGCGGTAGACGCCGGAGTCCGTGGAGCCGCCGATGTTCATGGAGCCGCCGAACACATAGCTGAACAACACCACGAACATGATGGGCTGGAACAGCCCGAAAATGATCATCTCGGGGATCCGGGACATCCGGATCAGGTTGCGCTTGGCGACGACCAGGGAGTCCCGGACGGACTGGCCGAGCGGATGCGGGCGGGTGGCCCGGGGTGCGGCGTCGGTGACGGCACTCACTTGACGGACTCCTTCTTGCGCTTGCGGCCCCTGGTGTCGGCGGACGTACCGCCCTCGTCGTCCTCGTCCGCGTCCTTGACCTCGGCCGCATGTCCCGTCAGGGACAGGAACACGTCGTCGAGGGTCGGGCGGCGCAGGCCGATGTCGTCGATCTCTATGCCTCGGACGTCCAGCTCGCGGATCACCTCGGCGAGGAGCTTGGCGCCGCCGGTGACGGGGACGGTGAGCTTGCGGGTGTGCTCCTCGACGGTGGTGTCGCCCTTGCCGAAGCCGGCCAGCACCTCGGCGGCGGCCGCCATGTGCTCGCGCTCGTGCACCACGACCTCGACGCGCTCGCCGCCGGTGCGGGCCTTGAGCTGGTCGGAGGTGCCACGGGCGATCACCCGGCCGTGGTCGACCACCGCGATGTCGTGCGCGAGGTGGTCGGCCTCTTCCAGATACTGCGTGGTCAGCAGGAGCGTCGTACCGCCGGAGACGAGCTGCTTGATGACCTCCCACAGCTGCTGGCGGTTGCGCGGGTCGAGGCCGGTCGTCGGCTCGTCCATGAACATCACGGGCGGCGAGACCACCAGCGCCGCGGCCAGGTCGAGCCGACGGCGCATGCCCCCGGAGTAGGTCTTGGCGGGCCGGTCGGCGGCGTCCGCGAGGTTGAACTGGTCGAGCAGCTCGCCCGCGCGGGCCTTCGCGGCCTTCGCGCTCATCTGGTAGAGCTGGCCGACCATCTGGAGGTTCTCCCGGCCGGTGAGGTATTCGTCGACGGCGGCGAACTGGCCGGACAGGCCGATGGAGCGCCGTACCTGGTCGGGATGGTCGAGTACGTCGATGCCCGCGACGACGGCACGGCCGCTGTCGGGGCGCAACAGGGTCGTCAGACAGCGGACCGTCGTCGTCTTGCCCGCGCCGTTCGGCCCGAGCAGGCCGAGGACCGTGCCCTCGGGGACATCGAGGTCGACGCCGTCCAGTGCCCTTACGTCACCGAAGGTCTTGACCAGGCCTTCGGCATAGATGGCGCCTGGCATATGAGTCTCCACGTCGTCGGGGATGCTTCGGAAAAACTGGGTCTGTGGGGTTCGTTCCGCCTGATGGGTGGGGCCACGAGACACACCATAACGCGATGTATCGCGTCTCTCAACGGGGTTTACCCGAACGAGCGACGAAGAGTTCACGATCTTGACCAGGCTCCGGCCTGACCTCGGCCTTTGCCGGTCGTATGCCGCCCCGGCGGCTCAGTCGATGACGGTGTACCCCGCCTTGCGCAGGGCCTCCCCGACCTCGACGCAGTGCGCCGGGCCCTTCGTCTCCAGATGCAGCTCGACCTCCGCCTCCGTGAGCCCGAGCCGTGGGTCGGTCCGTACATGGCTCACGTCGAGGACGTTAGCGTCCACCACTGACAACACCCCCAGCAGCGTCGCGAGCGCACCCGGCCGGTCCGTCAGCCGCAGCCGTACGGCCAGGTAGCGGCCCTGCGCCGCCATGCCGTGCCGCAGCACGCGCTGCATCAGCACCGGATCCACGTTGCCGCCGGACAGCACCGCCACGACCGGACCCTCGAAGGCCCCGGGATCGCTCAGCAGCGCCGCCACCGGGCTCGCCCCGGCCGGCTCCACGACCAGCTTCGCCCGCTCCAGGCAGAGCAGCAGCGCGGTGGACAGCTCATCCTCGCTGACCGTACGGACCTCGTCCACCAGGTCTCCGATGATCGCGAACGGCACGTCGCCGGGCCGCCCGACCTTGATGCCGTCGGCCATCGTCGCCGGGTTCTCGATCGACACCGGGCGGCCCGCCGCCAGCGACGGCGGGTACGCCGCCGAGCCCGCCGCCTGCACGCCGACGATCCGCACATCGGGCCGCAGCGCCTTCACCGCGATCGCGATACCGGCCGCGAGACCGCCGCCGCCGATGCCGACGACGATCGTGCGCACCTCCGGGCACTGCTCCAGGATCTCCAGGCCGACGGTGCCCTGACCGGCGATGATGTCCGGGTGGTCGAAGGGGTGGATGAACACGGCGCCGGTCTCGGCGGCGTACTCCTGCGCGGCGGCCAGGGTCTCGTCGACCACCTGTCCGTACAGGCGCACCTCGGCGCCGTAGTCACGCGTCGCACTGATCTTCGGCAGCGGGGCGCCCTTCGGCATGAACACGGTGGAGTGGACGCCGAGCAGTGAGGACGCCAGGGCGACGCCCTGCGCGTGGTTGCCGGCGCTCGCGGCGACCACGCCGGCCGCGCGCTCCTCGGGCAGCAGGCCGGCGATCCGGACGTAGGCGCCGCGCAGCTTGAAGGAGCCGGTCCGCTGGAGGTTCTCGCACTTGAGGTGGACCGGGGCGCCCACCAGCTGGGTCAGATATCTGCTGCCCTCCATCGCGGTGACACGTGCGACGCCGGTGAGCATCTTCTGCGCACCGCGCACGTCGTCGAGGGTGACCGGGGGCAAGGTGTCGGCCTTGCGGTAGTTCATGAGTCAAGTCTCGCAGTTCACACGCCGCGACAGCCGCTGTGACCAACGTCCGAGACGGGTTTGCGCAGCGCCGGTACGACCCGCCTCCCGGCCGCGTACCCTGTCCCCCAACCCAGCACCCAGCATGAAGTGAGCCCCCGGCCATGCCCACAACACCTGAAATGTCGATGGACATGACGACCGTCGGTGACACCGGCCTTCTCGACGCGCTGCAGCACGAGGTGGCGGTGTTCGCCCGGCGTGCCGAACAGACCCGGCTCGGCGGGGTCGGGCAGGTGCGCAACTCCATGGACCGCGCCGCATACCTGCTGCTGAACCGGCTCGACAAGGAGGGGCCGATGGGCGTCAAGGCGCTCGCCGCGAGCATGGGCATCGACTCGTCGACGGTCACCCGGCAGGTGGCTCCGCTCGTCGACACGGGCCTGGTCAAGCGGACCTCGCATCCCGAGGACGGGCGCGCGGTGGTGCTGCAGCTGTCCCCGCGCGGGAAGGCGCGGCTGGAGGAAGTGCGCTCGTCGAGGCGTCAGTTGATGGCCGAGCTGACCCATGACTGGGCGCCGGAGGAGCGCGAGGCGTTCTGCACGCTCCTCACCCGCTTCAATCTCGCCCTCTCGGCCCGGATGGCGGCCCATGGGATGCCGGGGGCGGACGCGCCGTCGGGTTCCTGAGAGCCGCTGCTTTATTGGGAGCTGTTGGCTTACTGGGACGGGTGGTGCCGCGCGTCAGGGATGTGCACGCGCGCGTGGTGCCCGGGTCAGGGCGGGTGCCCTGAGCGGTGGCGTGCCCTCCCCCGAAATACGTGCCCCCTGCAATCGGGCATCCCCACCGTGCGCGGCTCTTGACCGAAAGGGCGCGGCTGCCCTCATATGAGACCGGGTCCTCGTACGCGGGTTCGCAGCCGGTACGCCGGATGCTCCGGTGCGGCGGCGGGATCCGCTTCCTCAGGTCGGCCTCAGGCGGGAGGCGCGGTGCGAGAACGGCAAGCGTCCCAAGGTGCCCGCCGGGCCCGGGAGTTCGAGGCGTTCGTCGCCGGGGCGGCTGGGCGGCTGCTGCACACCGCCACGCTGCTCACCGCCGAGGCCCCGAACGCCAACCCGCGCGCGCGGCGCCTGCTGACGCTGGCCCTGGCCCGCACCTACGCCTCCTGGGACCGGCTGCGCGGCGAAGACCCGTACGACCGCACGCGCGCGTACCTCGCCGTCCGCTTCGCGCACCGCGCCTGGCACCAGTACGGCGCCCTCGGCCGGGCCCGCCCGCACCCCGGCAGCACGCTCGCGAACCTCGCCCCGCAGGAGCGTCTGGTCCTGGTACTCAGGCTGTACGAGGGCGTCGCCGAGGAACAGACGGCGGCGCTGCTCGGACTGCCCACGGAACGTGTCCACGCGATCTGCGACCGGGCCACGGCGACCCTGTTGCACCCGCCCCGGCCACCGGCACCCGCCGTGACGGGCGCGAAGGTGGCGGCGTCATGATCGGGAGGCCCCGATGAGCCGGGTCGAACGGGAGGCCGCCGCACGGCGGATCATGGAACAGACGCCACCCCGGGTACCGCCGGACCTCTGCGCCGACGCCGTACGCCTCGGCGACCGTCTGCTGCGGCGCCGGACCCTCGCCCTGCGTCTGGCCTGGCTGCTGCTGTGGGCGGCGACCGTGGCGTTCACCGTCTGGGCGCTGACCGTGCGCCCGTGGGTGGAGCCGCCGTCGGAGACGACTCCACCGCTCACCGGCTGGTAGCCGCTACGCCCTAGCCGAGCGCCTGCTGGAGGTCCTCCAGGAGGTCGTCGGCGTTCTCGATGCCCACGGACAGGCGCACCAGGTCGCCGGGGACCTCCAGGGCCGATCCGGCCGCGGAGGCGTGCGTCATCCGGCCGGGGTGCTCGATCAGCGACTCGACGCCGCCCAGTGACTCTCCCAGGGTGAACACCCGCGCACGGTTGCAGACCTCGACGGCCGCCTCCTCGCCGCCCTCGACCTGGAAGGAGACCATGCCGCCGAACGCGCGCATCTGCTTGACGGCGACCTCGTGACCGGGGTGGTCCGGCAGCCCCGGATACAGCACACGCGTCACGCGCGCGTGCCGGGTGAGCATGTCGGCGACCTTGACGGCGTTCTCGCTGTGCCGGTCCATGCGCACGGGGAGGGTCTTGGTGCCGCGCAGCACGAGCCAGGAGTCGAAGGGCCCGGCGACTGCGCCCATCGCGTTCTGGTGGAACGCCAGCTCCTCGCCGAGTTCCGCGTCACCGACGATCAGCGCGCCGCCCACGACGTCCGAGTGGCCGCCCATGTACTTGGTCAGGGAGTGCACCACGACGTCCGCGCCGAGCGACAGGGGCTGCTGGAGATACGGCGTGGCGAAGGTGTTGTCGACGACGAGCCGGGCTCCGGCGTCCCGGGCGACCTGGGCGACCGCGGCGATGTCTGTGATGCCGAGCAGCGGGTTGGAGGGGGTCTCCACCCACACCACCTTGGTCTTCGGGGTGGTGGCGGCCCGTACGGCCGCGGGGTCGCTGGTGTCGGCGACCGACCATTCCACGCCCCACCGGGCGACGACCTTCGCGAACAGCCGGAACGTGCCGCCGTACGCGTCGTTGGGGATGACCACGTGGTCGCCGGGGCTGAGCAGCGTACGCAACAGGCAGTCCTCGGCCGCCAGTCCGGACGCGAACGCGAGGCCGCGGCGGCCGCCTTCCAGGGCGGCGAGGTTCTCCTCCAGGGCGGTCCTGGTCGGGTTGGCGCTGCGGCTGTACTCGTAGCCGCCGCGCAGACCGCCTACCCCGTCCTGCTTGTAGGTGGACACCTGGTAGATCGGCGGGACGACCGCGCCGGTGAGGGGGTCGGCCGTGTTGCCCGCGTGGATGGCGAGCGTCTCGAAGTGCTGACTGATGTGCCTGTCGCTCATGGGAACCGAGCGTAAGCGCTGCGCTGGGGGTGCCGCAGGGCTCGGCGGGGTATTTCCGGAGCCGGTGGGTCGTTCGTGGCTGGTCACCCGGTTCTTCGGGCCCCCCGGCGGGGCGCGGCGCGCACCGCATGTCGAAGTTGTCCACAGGCCGGGCGGAGGAGGTTGGCCAATTGTCGGCGGTGTCTGGTTCGCTTGAGGCATGGAGATTCTTTGGGTCCTGATGGGCCTGCTCATGATCGGCTTCGTGCTGGGTCCGTTCGTGATGCGCCGGCGCAGGGGGATAGAGCTGGTCAAGCCGGGCCACCCGGACGCCGCGGACCCCGCGGACTACGGCTTCATGCGGCAGGAGGAGCTGGACGTCCGCATGCCCGGTCCCGACCAGGACCTGCTGGACGTCCTGGACCTGGTGCAGCGCACGCAGGAACACCGGGCCGCGGCGCAGCTCCTCGCGGGTACGGAGGCGGAGGGCGAGCGGCGCTGGCAGCGGGTGCAGGCCTTCGCCGGTGCCGCGTCCCTGGAGCTGCAGCAGCGGCCGGGCGGCGTCAGCGAGACGCCGGGCGGCCAGTGGCTGCGCGTGTGGCGGGCGGAGGCGCCCAAGGACGCGGGCGGCGCGGCGGTGCACGCCGAGTTCCTGGTGCAGCAGGCGTGGCGGACGGCGACGCCCGGCACGGACGAGTTCCGGATCATCATGGAGGAGGCGAAGGCGGCGTGCGGCGAGGCGGCGCTGCTCGCCCCCGGTGACCCGATCCCGTACATCATCGAGCTGTCGGTGGCCCGTGGCCTGGCCTACCCGCGCGCGGAGTTCGAGCAGCTCTGGCTGAAGATCCTGGACCGCGCGCCGAACCACATGGGCGCGCACCTGGCCGCGCTGCACTACTGGTGCGAGAAGTGGCACGGCTCGCGTGAGCTGGCGACCCAGTTCGCGGAGGCCGCGGCGGCCCGTGCGCCGCAGGGCTCGCTGCTGGCGGCGATGCCGCTGTTCGCGGTGTTCGAGCACCTCCCCGAGGTCAACCTGGTCGCCGGCTTCTACGAGAGCGAGGTCGTGACCAAGGCGATCCACGGCGCCCTGCACGCGGTCCACTCGGCCCGCGCCGACGACCCGATGCTGGCGCACGTCCGCCATCTGCTGGTGTTCTTCCTGGTCCGCTCCGAGCGCTGGGCGGAGGCCATGAGCCAGCTGATACACATCGACGGCCACGTGGGGGCCCTGCCCTGGACACTGTCCCCGGACCCGGCAGCGGAGTTCGCGGTCTACCGGGCGCTGGCGGTGGCGGGCTACGAGGCGAACGGCGGCAGCCCGGCGACGCTGCTGCGCTGAGGGCGCAGGTGCCCGGGGGCTGGTCGCCAACCGGACTGCCGGACACGCGGCGCGTCCTCGCAGGTGGCCGGTGCCGCGGGCTGGCGTACGGACGGAATGCGAACGGAATGCGGGGCGGCGCTCGAATGTTCTTCAGATGCCGCCCCGTGAAGACCGGGAAGGCCCCGTTGTAAGCCCGGCAAGAAGGGGAGCCCCGACATGCTGTTCGGCCGTACGCCCACCCTGCCCACCCCCGAGCAGGCGCTGAAGGGCCGCCCGGAGCCCGCCTTCACGGTCCCCGACCGCCACACCGTCCTCGGCAATCCGCTGCTCGGCCCCTACCCCGAGGGCCTGGAGATCGCCGACTTCGGCCTCGGCTGCTTCTGGGGCGCCGAGCGCAAGTTCTGGCAGCTCCCGGCTGGCGTGTGGACGACCCTCGTCGGCTACCAGGGCGGCCACACCGAGAACCCCATGTACGAGGAGGTCTGCTCGGGCCTGACCGGCCACACGGAGGTCGTCCGCGTGGTCCACGACCCGAAGGTGATCTCGTACGACCGCCTCCTGAAGACCTTCTGGGAGGCCCACGACCCGACGCAGGGCTTCCGCCAGGGCAACGACGTCGGCACGCAGTACCGCTCGGCGATCTACACCCACACCCCGGAGCAGGCCGCGACCGCGGAGGCCTCTCGCGAGGCGTACCAGAAGGTCCTGACCGGCTCGGGCTACGACAGGATCACGACGGAGATCCTCCCGGCGAAGGACCGGCCGTTCTATCCGGCGGAGGGGTACCACCAGCAGTACCTGGACAAGAACCCGGCGGGATACTGCGGGATCGGCGGCACGGGGGTGTCGTGCCCGATCGGCGTGGCGCCGGCCCCAGAGTCCACCGACGAGTAGACGGCCCGGAACACCGGGCGGCTGCCGCGTTGCCCATCGCAGGACTGGCCGCTCATCCCTCAGCCCCCAGCCACGGTTGCCGCGCTGCGGCAGGCATCGGGCAGATCGCCCCTGCCGCACAACCTACTTTCACTCGGGAGGTGGACCGGGCCGCCGACCAGTCCCGGCAGGGCTCTGATCTGGCGCCTCTCCAGCGGTTCGTGGCCCAGTGGGCCGTCTATGTCCACATCCAGCGCCAGCCGGACGTGGCAGCAGACCTCCGCCGTTGGGAAGACACCGCCGCATGGACGCCGCCGGCGGCTGGTTCTACTTAAGTGGCCCGCCCAAAGCCAGGAGTTCACCTGAGTACCAATAAGGTGCCTCCGTGACTGCCACGTTGAGTTCCACGAGAGCCCGCGCCGCACTGCGCACATCAGCGCGTGTCTCCGCGGAGTTGCTGCTCATATTCCTGATGCTCGCGGTGACTTTGTGGATCTTGGGCCGGATGTGGGCGGTCGTCTGGCCCCTCGTGGTCGGCCTGCTTCTGACCACACTGACCTGGCCGCTGACTCGTTTCCTGCGTCGTCACGGGTGGAAACCCGCCCTCGCCGCGTCGGTCGTAACCGTGCTGTTCCTCCTGGTCGCCATGGGCGTCGTGGCGCTGATCGCAGTACCGGTGGCATCCCAGTCCGACGAGCTGACCGACGGCGTGGTCGAAGGCATCCAGAAGTTGCGTGAATGGGCCGCCGGGCCGCCGTTGAACATCGGTGACGCCCAGATCACCAAGGCCTTCGACACCGCGGTCGCCCGCGCTCAAGAGGGCCTCGGCAGCATGGTCGGCGCTGTCGTCACGGGAGTGAGCACCGTGGTGAACGGCTTGGTCACTGCCGTCCTGGCCCTCTTCCTGATGTTCTTCTTCCTCAAGGACGGCCCGCGGTTCCTGCCGTGGCTTGCTCGTCAGCTGCCCGGTCGGCTCGCCACCGACGTCCCGGCTGTGGCCGCGCGGGGCTGGGACACTCTGGGCGCGTTCGTGCGTTCCCAGGCGGCTGTCGGCCTGCTCGACGCCGTCCTGATCGGCCTGGGCCTGTGGATTCTGGGGGTACCGCTGGTGCTGCCGCTGGCGGTGCTGACCTTTGTCTCAGCGTTCGTGCCGATCATTGGCGCCCTGTTCGCCGGTTTCGTCGCAGTTCTTATCGCGCTGGTCTCCAACGGTCTGACGGACGCGCTGATCGTGCTGGCCATCATCGTCGTGGTTCAGCAGCTCGAGGGCAACGTGTTCCAGCCCATGATCCAAAGTCGTGGGCTTGGCCTCCATGCGGCCGTGGTCCTGCTGGCGGTGACGTTGGGCGCCAGTCTGGCCGGCATCGTGGGCAGTCTGCTCGCAGTACCGATCGCCGCACTGATCGCGGTGATCTGGAACTATGTGCGCGCGCAGCTCCGCGAGCCGTCACCGGAACCGGGGATCGACTAGTCGGACACCTGCGCCGCCGCCCCGTCCCAGGACTACGTATGTGCGGCTCCGTCGCCGTCTCCGGTGGCCGATGGGCTGACAAACACCGCCAGATAGCGGAACTCTCCGCCTGGTCCGTCCTGCCTGGAGTACTGCTCCCAAACGAGGGGATAGGAACCTCGCAGCCTGCATGTGTTCGGCTCGTATGCTCCCTCGGGCCAGAGCAGCGTCCCGGCGAGCTCGCGCCCGTCGTGAATCCTGAAGTCGTGATCCCGAGTAGGTCGGCGGCCGGGGCCCGGCGGAGTCCACAAGGACGCCTCGTTGGTCAGCATCAGCGCGAGGCCGTTCTGTTGGGACTGACGGCAGAAGCGCTCCAGCCTGGCTATGTCCCGAACGAAGTGCAGGCGAGCGAGGTCCGTGGCGCCATGTGCCTTCAAGGCGTAGTCCTCGCCTGGAGTGCCGATCGTGCCCGTCCAACTCCGGGTGAAGTACTTGAACTCGATGGCCGTGCGAGCTTCCGGCCCGATGCACAGCAGGTCCAGGTACTCGGCCTTGCCCGACAGCCGCTGCGGGACCTCGAGCCTGGACTCCGCCTCCGGCACCAGCTCCCAGAGCACCCGAGCAAAACTGTGCTGAAGGTCGGCCTCGGAGTGGAAGACCCGCCTGTGCCGGCGCAGCTGCGCCATGACCTCGCGAAGTGGGGTCCGTCCGGCAATGACCTCTGAGCCGTGCATTGATGCCGTGGTCACGACGCCATTGAAGTGGTGCCTCGACCGAACTCTCAAGCCACGACGCCCCAATGCCGGCGCCGGACCCGTCAGCCCCCCTCCCGGTGCGGTGCAGCGCGGCGCTGCCTTACGATCACCTGGCTGCGTCGGCCGTCACCTCAGGGCCCCACCGCGCCCGGCCGGGAGACCGGCGGGCCCTCGGGACGAGACTTCGGCGCGCGTCAATGGGAGGGGAAACCGTATATGCAGAACCGTTTCAACCGGAGCGTGGCCACACTCGTCGGCATCGCGATCGCCGGTACCGGCCTGGCCGCCGCGAACGCCGCTCCGGCGGCCGCGAGTTCGTACGACTGCCCGGCGGGCTACTTCTGCGGGTGGACCGGCGAAAGCGCCAACGGCACGATGTGGAAGACGAACAAGAGCGTCGCCGACCTGGGCAGCTGGGACAACAAGATCCGCTCGTACGTCAACCGTACGAAGTCGATCGCCTGCGTCTACGAGGACAAGAACTACGAGCCGTGGGGCGGCTACTGGCCCCAGGAGCCGAACACGCCCGGCGAGTACAGCGGGTATCCGACCGCGACCACCAGCTCGATCAAGTTCGTCCGTACCGAGCGTGAGTGCAGCCAGACCGCCTACCCGCGCTGGTACTCCGAGATCTCCCCGAAGGTACAGGGCTTCGGGGACATGAACGGCGACCGCAAGGCCGACGTGATCGCCCGGGACGAGGCCGGACGGCTCTGGTTCACGCCGGGCAACGGCACCGGCAAGCTCATCGGCACGGGCGGCTGGAACGGCATGAACGCCCTCACCCGGCACGGCGACTTCAGCCGTGACGGCCGGGAGGACCTCATCGCCCGCGAGGCGTCCACCGGCAAGCTGTGGCTCTACCCCGGAACCGGCACCGGCTCCCTCGGCGCCCGCAAGCTCATCGGCACGGGCGGCTGGAACGCCATGAACAAGATCACCGCCTTCGGCGACCTCACCGGAGACAGCCGCTCCGACCTGATCGCGGTCGAGAAGGCCACGGGCAAGCTGTGGCTCTACCCCGGCACCTCCACCGGCGGCCTCGGCGCCCGCAAGCTCATCGGCACGGGCGGCTGGAACAGCATGAACGCCCTCGTCGGCATCGGCAACGTGACCGGTGACAGCCGTCCCGACCTGTACGCGCGGGAGGCGTCCACCGGCAAGCTGTGGCTCTACCCGGGCACCTCCACCGCCAGGCTCGGCGCCCGCAAGCTCATCGGCTCGGGCGGCTGGAACGCCATGGCGAACTTCATCGCGGTGGGAGACTTCTCCGGCGACGGACGCCCCGACCTGGCCACGGTGACCAACGAGAAGTACGTGATCGACGGCTACCCGGGCAACCCGGGCTGGCTGGTCACCTACCGGGGCCGGGACACCGGCGGCGTGCAGTCCGGCGAACGGACCGACGGCGAGTGGTGGGGCCTGAACGGCGTCTTCTAGCCCTTGGCAGGCTGCCGGTAGCCCTTACTGGGCGGCTGCCTCAGTTCGACGACGTCGAGGACCCCGACCCCGCCCGCGTCGCGTCCCTCCCCCAGCTGGCCAGGAGGCGCAGTGCCTCCGCGGACGGGGAGTGGGGCTCCGCGTGGTACGTGATCAGGGACTGCTCGGCGTCGTCGACGAGGCGGAACGTCTCGAATGACAGGGACAGTTCACCCACCAGCGGGTGATGGAACCGCTTGACGCCGTGGCTCTTCTCCTTCACGTCGTGCGTGGCCCACAGCCGCCGGAACTCCTCGCTCTTGACGGAGAGTTCACCCACCAGGGCCGACAGGCGCGGGTCGTCCGGGTGGCAGCCGGCGTCCATGCGCAGAAAGGCGACGATGTCGGACGCCTTCTGGTCCCAGTCCACGAACAGGTCGCGGTACTCCGGCTTCAGAAACACCAGCCGCGCCCAGTTCCGCTCCTGCGCCGGCAGCTCCGCCCAGTCTCCGAAGACGGCCGCGGCCATCCGGTTCCACGCCAGGATGTCCGAACGACGGCCCACGATGTACGCCGGGACGCTGTCGAACATGTCCAGCAGCTGCCGCAGAGCGACCCGCACCTGCTGGGTGCGTGCCGCCGGCTTCTTCTTGTGCTGCTTCGGCTTGGCCAGGTGCGTGAGGTGGGCATGCTCGGCGTCGGTCAGCCGTAGCGCCCGCGCGATCGCGTCCAGCACCTCCGCCGACACGTTCCGCCCGTTGCCCTGCTCCAGCCGCGTGTAGTACGCCACCGACACCCCGGCCAGCTGTGCCAGCTCCTCGCGGCGCAGTCCCGGGACCCTGCGGTGCCGTCCGTAGTCCGCCAGCCCCACGTCCTCCGGCTTCAGCCGGGCCCTCCGGCTGCGCAGGAACTCGCTGAGCTCGGCGCGCCGGTCCAGGCCGCCGCCGGTCTCCGGCACGGGCAGGGGCAGGGGCTGTTCGTCCATACGTCCAGTATTCATGGTCGTACGTATATGAACCTGTCCTCGCCAGTGGTAGGCACGGCGGACGTACGCAAAGCCGTGACCTGGGTGGATGTGCGTTTCGGCGGCAGCCTGGATGGCGTGCCCGGTCAAGAAGGCAGCCGGGCGCGATCACATCGCTAGGAGACCCCCGGCATGACCACTGTCACCGCATACGCCGCCCCCGCCGCCAAGGCTCCGCTGGAGCGGACCACGATCGAGCGGCGGGAGGTCGGTGAGTTCGATGTCCTGATCGACATCAAGTACGCCGGAATCTGCCACTCCGACATTCACCAGGCCCGTGAGGGCTGGGGCGAGGCCATCTTCCCGATGGTCCCCGGCCACGAGATCGCCGGCATCGTCGCCGAGGTCGGGCCCGGCGTCACCGGGTTCGCCGTCGGCGACCGGGTGGGCGTCGGCTGCATGGTCGACTCCTGCCGTGAGTGCGACAACTGCAAGGCCGGCGAGGAGCAGTACTGCACCGGCACCGGCATGGTCGGCACGTACAACGCGCTCGACAAGAACGGCGAGCCGACCTACGGCGGCTACTCGCAGAAGATCGTCGTCGACGAGAACTACGTCGTGCGCATCCCCGAGGGCCTGAGCCTCGAGGAGGCCGCGCCGCTGCTGTGCGCCGGTATCACCACGTACTCCCCGCTGAAGCACTGGAACGTCGGCCCCGGCAAGAAGGTCGCCGTCCTCGGCATGGGCGGTCTCGGCCACATGGCCGTGAAGATCGCGCACCACCTGGGTGCCGAGGTCACGGTCCTCTCCCAGTCCCTGCGCAAGCAGGAGGACGGGCTGAAGCTGGGCGCCGACCACTACTACGCCACCAGCGACCCGAAGACCTTCGAGGAGCTGGCGGGCACCTTCGACGTCATCCTGTCGACGGTCTCGGCCCCCCTGGACTTCAGCGCCTTCCTCGGGCTGCTGAAGACCGACGGCGCGCTGGTGAACGTGGGTGCGCCCGAGGAGCCGATCTCGCTGAACGTCTTCCCGCTGCTCATGGGCCGCAAGACGCTCGCGGGTTCCGCCATCGGCGGCATCGCCGAGACCCAGGAGATGCTGGACTTCTGCGCCGAGCACGGCTTCGGAGCCGAGATCGAGCTGATCCGCGCGGACCAGATCAACGAGGCGTACGAGCGGGTGCTGGCGAGCGACGTCCGGTACCGGTTCGTGATCGACACCGCCACGATCTGATCGTTCACGTCACTCATCGGCGGCCCAGTACCCAGGGGAGGTACGGGCCGCCGACGAGCGAGGTGAGGGCCCCGCTGTGAGGCGATGACCGGCAGGTCTAGCGTTGGAAGTCAGAACGTGACCGGTGGATCCGGAACAGACCGGAGGAGGCCCCCATGACGGTCCAGCTGAACCACACCATCGTCGCCGCCCACGACAAGGAAACCTCGGCCCGCTTCCTCGCCGACCTCCTCGGCCTTGAGGTGAGCCCGCCCTACGGCCCCTTCACCCCCGTCGAGATCGCGAACGGCGTGTCCCTGGACTACATGAACACGCAGGGCGACATCACGCCCCAGCACTACGCTTTCCTGGTCTCGGAGTCCGAGTTCGACACGATCTTCGCCCGCATACAGCAGGCAGGCCTGGCCTACTGGGCGGACCCGTACCACACCCGCCCCAGCGAGATCAACCACAGAGACGACGGCCGAGGCACGTACTTCGAGGACCCGAACGGCCACAACCTGGAGATCATCACTCGGCCTTATGGAAGTGGCGGCTGAGTCGTTCATTCACGCGGCTCCAGCTGTTCGGGCGGGCGGTCGCCGCCGTGTTCCTCGGCACCCTCTTCGCCCAGCTCCGCGGCAACGCCCTCGGCGAGTTCGGGCCGACCGCCGCCGAACTCGCCGACGTCATCCACCGAAACACGAAAGCCCGCCGGAAGGAGAACTTCCAGCGGGCCTTCGCTCACCGCTTCAACGAAGCCGGTTCACAGCGACACGCGATCACTTGCCGTAGTACGCGTTGTAGATCGAGATCGTCGACTTGTTGTTCTTCTTGTCGCTGATCTTCGCGTGGAACGAGATCCCCTTGCCCTTGGCCGGGTTCTTGACGGTGATCTTGCCGTTCTTGACGGTGACCTGCTTCCAGGTCTGGCCGTAGTCGTACGACACCCACACACCCAGCGACTTGAGGTTGCTGCCCTGGGCCGCGCCCTCGACGGTGACCGGGAAGGTGACCGTGCGGCCGGCCGGGGCGCGGCCGTCCAGGCCGGGCGGCGCGTTGAACCGGGCGGTGGACGCCGGCAGCTTGGCCTGCTCGGTGGACGGCGTCTTGGAGCGGAACGTCCAGCTCGCGTCGATCCGCGTGGACGTCGCCGCCACCTTGACGTCCCGCTTCACCGAGGTGGTCAGCCGGTACTCGGCGTCACCGGCCGGGACCCTGAACGCCTTCTCGCCGAACAGCGGGTCGTCGTGGGAGCCGACCTTGGTGCCGTTGCGGTACAGGGTGGTGGTCACCGAGCTGAACAGCGACGAGCCCGGGTGCTTGGAGCTGTCGGCGAACAGCGGCACATAGCCGTAGATGTCGTTGCCCTCGCGGTACAGGCCGAACTCGGAGTTCAGCGTCGGACCGAAGACCGCCTTGTTGAAGTGCCGCGTGTACGACTTGCCCGCCTTCAGCGTCAGCGGGCTGCCGAGCGTGTAGTACGCCTCCGGGATCGGGTTCCCCTGGGCGTCCTTGCCGCCGTACTGCTCGAAGTCGAACAGCCACTGGATGCTCTGGGCCGTCGACAGGTACACGGTGCGGCTGCCGGGCAGCTTCTGCTCGATGGGCTCACCCGCGTAGAAGTCGGCGGGGAAGAGGCCGACGGGGGCGAGCGCGCCGGTCTTGCCGGGGGTGGAAGCCGCGAGGTAGGCCTTCACCGTGGCGAGTTCGGCCTTGCTGAAGCGCCGGACCTTGTCGCCCTGGATCTTCTTGACGTTGGCGGTGGTCGCCACGTCGTACTCGGTGGCGGCGCCCTTCGTCCACTGACCGCCCCAGGTCTGGCTGAGGCCGCTCGCGATCTCGCCGCCCAGGTGGGCCATCCGCAGATCGGCGAAGGAGCCGGCGGCGAAGCCGAAGCCGAAGCCCGCGTTCTCCAGGAAGTAGGAGATCATCGCGGACCGGGGCTTGGCCGCGGTGTCCGGGACCGTGATGGTGGCGGCCTTGGTCTTACGGGCGTCGATCGTCACCGAGGTGTTCTTGGTGACGGTCAGCTGCGGCTGGACCAGCCAGTCGAGGCCGCCCTCCAGGTCGACGAAGTCCTTGGCGATCCAGGCGTCCAGCAGGTACGTGCCCTTGGGCACGCGCATGGTGGTGGCGCCGGACGCGACGGGCGGAACCTGGTAGGCACGGCCGTTGCCGAGGCCCGAGTATCCGAGCAGCGCGGTGTTGTAGTCGGCCGTGCCCTTCCCGTCCCGGCCGATGTGCTTGACCGTGACGTCGTACGACTCCACCTCACGCTGCACCGCGGCGGCCGTACGGACGGACTGCCCGCCGCCGGTCGCGGTCACGTACGCGGAGTACGCGCCGTCGACGGTGCCGCCCAGCTTGGTGTTGACGGTCATGTCGACGGAGGCCTTGCCGCCCGCCGGGACGGTCACCTTCGTCGCGCCGAGCTTGAAGAAGCCCGCCGGGACCGCCTGGCCCTTGGGGTTGGTGGCGGTGACCTTCAGGTCCAGCGTGACGTCGGTGGTGCCGAGGTTGCGGTACGTCAGCTGCTTGGTGACCGGGGTGTCGTCGGTGTGCGGCCACTGCTGGACGCCGAAGCTCACCGACACCGGGTCGGCGATCACGGTCTGCTTGATGGCCCTGTCGACCTGGATGCGTCCCGAGCCCTGCTGGAACGGCGTGTAGGCGCCGCCCTTGGTGGACGCGGTCAGCGCGCCCTTGAGCTCGGCGTACGTCCAGTCCGGGTGCTGCTGCTTGAGGATCGCCGCCGCGCCCGCGACATGCGGGGTCGCCATCGACGTACCCGAGATGGTCAGGTAGCCGGCCGGGTTCTCGCCGACCTCCTGGGCGATGGCGCTGCCCTTGGCGGCGGCCGCGGTGGTGTCCACGCCGGGCGCGGTGACGTCCGGCTTGATGGCGCCGTCGCCGATTCGCGGGCCGGTGCTGGAGAAGTCGGCCAGCGCGTCCTTGTCGTCCACGGCGCCGACGGTCAGCGCGGCCTCCGCGCTGCCCGGCGAACCGATCGACTCGGGGCCGGAGTTGCCGGCCGCGATGGCGAAGAGGATGCCCTTGTCGGCGGAGAGCCGGTTGACGGCCGCCTCCAGCGGGTCGATCTCCGGGGTGTCCATGCCGCCGAGGCTGAGGTTGACGACGTCGGCGCCCTGCTCGGCCGCCCACTCCATGCCGGCCAGGATGCCGGAGTCGTCGCCGAAGCCGCTGTCGTCGAGGACCTTGCCGTTGAGGATCTCGGCGCCGGGCGCCACGCCCTTGAACTTGCCGCCGGACTTCGCGCCGGTGCCGGCCGCGATGGAGGCGACGTGCGTGCCGTGGCCCTGCTTGTCGGTGGCGTCGGCGGCGGTGGTGAAGTTCTTCGACGCCTTCACCTGGGACTTGAGGTCGGGGTGCGTGGCGTCCACGCCGGTGTCGAGGACGGCGATCTTCACGCCCTTGCCGTCGTAGCCGGCGGCCCAGGCCTTGGGGGCGCCGATCTGCGGCACGGACTTGTCGAGGGTGGCCTTGCGGACACCGTCGAGCCAGACGTGCGCGATGCCGGAGACGGTCTTGTCGCCGTTGGTGACCGCGTCCCACAGCTCGGCCGTGTCCTTGGGCGCGGTCTGCACGGCGTCCGCGTTCAGCGTCTTCAGGCTCCGGCGCAGGGTGCCCGCGTCGCGGACGTCGGCCTTGGCGGCGGTGGCGGCGCCCTTGTAGCCGACGATGACCTTCAGGCCGTTCTTTTGGGCCTTGCGGGTGGCGGACTTGTTCAGCTCGGTGATGTCGAACAGCCGCTGGTCCAGCTTGCCGGTGGCGACCAGGCGGGCCGCGTCGGCGGGTATCACGAGCGTGCGGCCATGGGCCTTGCGTATCTGTACGGGTATGTGCTCGCGGCCCTCGGCGCGATCCACGCCGACGACCCGGCCCTTGGCGTCCACGGAGACCCGGTCGCCGGTGATCAGGGTGATGCGGTGGTGAGATGTGAGCTTCGCAGGGCCGTTCGGGCTCTGTTCCGGCTTCGCACTCGCCGGGCTGGTCAGTCCCGCGGCGAGGGCGACGGCGGCCGCGGTGGCGATCGCGGCGGCGCCGACTCTCTTCACTTGTCTGCGCAAAACTCCCCCTGGAGTTGAGGAACCGGGCGAATACCCCGTTCACCCGGCCAGGGGGTGGTTCCGCACAGATGCCGGTGCACCCCCCGGAATCACGCAGTATGCCGGGGGGTTATCAGCGGCCTCAATAGATCGGCCCGTCAGGAATTGGCCGGAAAGACGACAACTCCGTGAACAGGAGTTGTCCAATAGGGCGCGCGGTTCTATGAGTTGGCGTTCTCCTTCACCGTGATCCGCCCCTTGCGGATCGTCGCCACCCGCGGGGCCTTCTTCGCGATGGCGGAGTCATGGGTGACCATGACGAAGGTCAACCCCAGCTCCTTCCACATGCGTTCGAGTACGTCCATGATCTCGTCGCGCATCGACTCGTCGAGGTTTCCGGTGGGTTCGTCGGCCAGCAGCACCTTCGGCTGCTTCACCAGCGCCCGCGCGATGGCGACCCGCTGCTGCTGACCGCCGGACATCTCCCCGGGCAGATGCCCGAGCCGCTCACCGAGCCCGACCGACTGCAGCGCCTCGGCGGCCCGTTCACGCCGTTCCTTGGACTTGATTCCGAGGGGTACGAGGGCGGTTTCGACGTTCTCCTGGGCGGTGAGCGTCGGGATGAGGTTGAAGCTCTGGAAGACGAAGCCGATGTTCTCGCTGCGCACCCGGGTGAGCCGGGCCTCGGGCAGCCGGGCCAGGTCGGTCCCGTCGAGGACGACCTCACCGGAGGTGGGCCGGTCGAGTCCGCCGAGCATCTGCAGCAGCGTCGACTTGCCGCCGCCGGTGGGGCCCTGGATGACCAGCCGGTCGCCGTCGGCGATGGTGAGGTCGACGCCGTCCAGCGCGTGCACGGTGTCCTTGCCTCGGCTGTAGTGCTTGGTGACGCCTCTGAGTTCGTACATCGTGGTGCAACTCCTGGGATGCGTTGGGGTGTTGGCCGTTGCGCCGGAGCGCTGGACCGTCAGAGGGCCGGAGCGCCCGGAGCGCCGGAGCGCGACTACTCCACGCGCCGCAACGCATCCGCCGGCCGCAGGCGCGACGCCCGCCACCCGCCGAACGCGCCCGCGACAAGCCCACCGGTCACGGCCAGGGCGACCGCGAGGGCGATGGTCGTCACGCTGACGGGGGCCGTGAGGGCGACGTCGAGGGTGCGGGCCGCGGCCTGCCGGCCGGGACCGCCGCCGAATCCGCCGCCGCCGGGACCGGTCGTCCCGCCACCGCCGCCGAGTTCGGCCTGCAGGGTCGGGCTGATCGCGGTGACGACGTACGCCCCCACCAGCCCGAGCGCGATCCCGAGCGCACCGCCGACCAGCCCGTTGACGACGGCCTCCCCGACGACCTGCCGGGTCACCCGCCCCGACCGCCAGCCCAGCGCCTTCAGCGTGCCGAATTCCCGCACCCGCCGGGACACCGCGGAGGACGTGAGCAGCCCGGCGACCAGGAACGCCGCCGCCAGCACCACGATCGACAGCCACTTGCCGACGCTGGTGGCGAGGTCGGAGGCGGTGGACAGGGAGCCGGAGACGGTGTCCGCGAGGTCGGCGGAGGTCGTCACGGTCGTACCGGAGATGTTCTTCTGGATCTCCGACTTGACGGCGTCGATCTGCTGGGAGTCGGTCGCCTTGACATAGATCGTGGTGACCTTGTCCGCGGAGTCGCTGAGGGTCTGCGCCTGCTTGAGCGGGATGTAGAGGTTGGCCGCGGCGTCCCCGCTCTCGGGGGTGGCGATGCCGATGACCTCGTACTTGACGTCCTTGATGGTGACCGTGTCACCGACGGCCAGCTTCTTCTCCTTGGCGTAGGAGGCGTCGGCGACGACCACCTTCGCGTTGGTCTCGGCGGACGTGAAGGTACGGCCGCTGGTGATCTTCGAGGAGGTCAGCGGGCCGAGCTCGGGCTCGGTGACGTCGGTGCCGAAGACGGAGTAGCTGTTGACGTCGAAGTCCGCGCCGCCGCCCTCGACCCGGCCCTCTCCCCCCGGACCGGACGGCTGGCCGCCGCCACCGCCGCCGCCCTGCTGGAACTGGCCGCGGGTGAACTGGCCGCTGACCTTGACGACTTGCAGGCTCAGACCGCCGACCGCGTTCGAGACGCCGTCCTGCGAGCCGACCTTCGCCACGGTCGAGCTCGCCAGGGTCTCAAAGCCCTGGACCATCACCCGGTCGCTGCTCTGCTCCTCGTCGGAGCCGCTGTCCTGCGCGTCGAAGCGGAACCTCGGCCGCTGCGCCTGCCCCTCCTCCTGGGGATCGGCGGCCTTGGTGACGGTCATGTCGGTGCCGAGGCCGTACAGCGACTGCAGGACCTTGTCCTGTGCCTGCCCCATGCCGGAGGACACGGAGTTGACGACGATGACCAGCGCGATACCCAGCGCGAGGCCGGAGGCGACGACGAGGGCCGCCTTTCTGCGGCGGCGCAGTTCGCGCCTCAGGTAGGTGAAGAACATGCGCCGCAAGCTAGGGACGCACCGTGATGACGGGATAAGGCTGGGATAAGAGGAGGATGAGAAGGGGCGATGAGAACGAACGAGGAAAAACAAAGGCCGCCCCGGGTGGGGCGGCCTTCGTATTGAGCCTGCGTCAGACGGTGTGTGTCAGACCGCGGAACCGGCCTTCCACTGCTCCCAGCTCATGTTCCAGCCGTTGAGTCCGTTGTCCGGCGCGATGGTCTTGTCGCCGGTGTTCTGGACGACCACGACGTCACCGACCATCGAGTTGTTGTAGAACCAAGCACCCTCGGTGTTGGGGTCGTTGGCGCCCTTGGTGTCGTTCAGGCCGACGCAGCCGTGGCTGGTGTTGACGTTGCCGAAGATGGAGTCGGCGCCCCAGTAGTTGCCGTGGATGAACGTGCCGGAGCTGGACAGCCGCATGGCGTGCGGGACGTCCTTGATGTCGTACTCGCCCTTGCCGTCGTCGTCGGTGAAGCCGACCGTCGCGCCGTTCATCCGGGTCTCCTTGAACTTCTCGGAGATCACCATCTGGCCTTCGTACGTCTTGTTCTCGGGCGAGCCGGCCGAGATCGGGATGGTCTTGACGACCTTGCCGTCCTGCGTGACCTTCATCTGCTTGGTCTGCGCGTCGACGTAGGAGACCTGGTTGCGGCCGATGGTGAAGGAGACCGTCTTCTGCTGGACGCCGTAGACACCCTCGGCGCCCTCGACGCCGTCGAGCGCCAGCTTCAGCGTGACGGTGGAGCCTTCCTTCCAGTAGTCCTCGGGCCGGAAGTCGAGCCGGTTGGCGTTGAACCAGTGGCCGACGACCTCCTGGCCGCTGCTGGAGGTGACGGTGATGCCCTTCTGGACGTCCACCTTGTTGGTGATCGCCTTGTCGAAGTTGATCGAGACGGGCATGCCGACGCCGACGGTGGTGCCGTTGTCCGGCGTGAAGGTGCCTATGAAGCTGTTGTTCGGGGAGACCGTGGTGAAGGAGGCGTTCTCGTGGGCCTCCAGGCCCTTGGCGTCCTTCGCGGTCACCGCGACCTTGTAGCGCGTGGAGCGCTCCAGCTGGACGCTGGGCTTCCAGCTGGTCTTGTCGGCCGAGATCTCGCCCTCGACGGCCGTGCCGTCGGTCGTCGTCATCGTCACCTCGGTGAGCGTGCCCTTGCTCACGGTGACGGCCGCCGAGTTGTTGATGGAGGCGTTGGTCGAGCCGTCCTTGGGGGTGATCTCGATCTGGGCCTCGGAGGTCTTCTGCGCCGCCGCCTCGTCGACCTTGGCCTGCGAGGTGTCGTTGCCGCCGTCGCTGCCGGAGGCCTCCTCGCCGCCGGAGCACGCCGAGAGCACCAGAACGCCGCCGAGCAGTACGGACGCGGCCCTGAGGCCCCTGCGCCGCTTACTGTTCGTCATCACACGCTTCTCCATCGTTGCCGTTCCCCAGAACCCCAAGAATCCCCGTCAAGAGATTCAACGCTACGACCGGTTCGTCCCGTTCCACATTCCCGCGATGTGTGGGGCTCACCACGTCCCCGCGGGGACGTGGCAGGTGGTGCGAGTGCGGTCCGTGCGCCCCCTGAGACGACAAAGCCCCGGACGGCGGTTGCCGCCCGGGGTCACGTTTTTCCCAAGCCGCGTCAGCCGACCCGCTCTTCCTCTTCGTCGCCGTCCACATCATCGTCGTCGAGGTCCCAGTCCGGCGAGTCGGGGTCGTAGTCCACCTGCTCGCTACTCCAGGAGGCCTGCTGGAGTTCGACCCCGGGCACCTCGCTGACCAGGTCGAACGGATCCACGAGATACGCCAGCGCCTCCGCGGTGTCTTCCGTCACAGCGCTCTCGGCCTGGGCCCGTTCCTCGGCCTGCATGTCGACGTCCTCGGAGATCCGCCGCTGTGCCGCCCGGGTCACGGCCTCCGGGTCGTCGACCTGGAGGACGAGTTCCACCCGAAGCCGTACAAAACCTGATGTCTCTGGAGTGCTCATGATCGGAGGGTACGGCCAGGGGCCCCCGCGACTTTCCCGCGACCCGCGGCTTTCACTAGCATCGCCCCACACGGCCAATTCGCCAGCGTCACAAGGGGATCGATATTCCGTGTCATCCGCTCGCCGTCCGTTGCTGACCGCCACCGCCGCGGGCACCCTGCTGGGGGCCCTGTGGTTCGTCCCCTCCGCCAACGCGACGGGCGACGGCCCGGCGAGAGAGCACTCCACGGTGACGCCGACGACACAGGCCAGGGTCATGACCACGGACACGGCCGACTCGACGACCGACGGGCCCCGGCTCGCCGACACCGGCAGCTTCAACAGCACGCCCTACGTCGTCGGCGGCACGCTCTTCCTGACCCTCGGCGCCGGTTTTGTGGTGTATTCGGTGCGCCGAGAGCGTCTTGGGTTCTGAAAAGGTTCGGAAAACCTGGCTTGACGTGTCCTTGACCTGAGCCTCATAGTCCGCTCATGAAGAGATCATCGAGGGTGCGCATGGGCGCCACGGTCGCCGTGAGCGCGCTGTCGCTCGCCCTCATCACCGGTTGTGGCGGGGAGTCGGACACTTCCAACGACTCCAAGGACACGGAGTCCTCCTCCTCGCCCACTCAGGCCGCCGCCAAGGCGCTCAGCGCGGCCGAGTTGGAAAAGCTGCTCCTCGCGCAGGGCGAGGTCAAGGGTTACAAGGTCACCTCGGGGGACGACACCCTCCCGAAGTCCAAGACCGAGGTGAAGACCGACAAGGCGGAGTGCGACCCGCTCGCCTGGGCCACCGCCGCTCTCGCCCCGGGTGACACGGACGCGAACGCCAGCAACAACGTCGCGGAGGACAAGGCGTCGACCGCCACCGCGCAGCCCGAGGACATCGCGGACGCCTTCAACATCAACATGACGTTCGTCGGCCTCTCCTCGTACGAGGGTGACGGCGCCGAGAAGGCCATGAAGGCCGTGTCCGACGGCGTCTCGGCCTGCTCCGGCGGGTACGGACTCGCCACCGGCGGCGAGAACTCGAAGGTCACCAAGGTCGCCTCGGTGAAGGGCTCCGGGCTGGGTGACGAGTCGGTGGCGTTCGCCGAGGACGTCGACATGGACGGCGAGGGCACGGCCACCTTCCACACCGAGGTGGTGCGCAAGGGCAACACCATCGCCACGTTCTACACCGTGAACTTCGCCGCGCTCGGTACCGGCGAGGTGGCCGAGATCCCGGCGGCCGTGGTCGAGGCGCAGGTCGCCAAGCTCAAGTAATCTCCGGGGCCCTGCCGGTCGTACGGCAGGGCCCCTCAACCGTCCTACTGGAGCGGTCCGGTGACCGTCTCCACCGCCGCCAGCAGCCGCCCGTCCCGCACGAACGCGTCGGCGGCTTCCAGGTCCGGGGCGAGGAAACGATCCGGCCCGGGACCGGCCACCCCGGCGGCCCGTGCGGCGTCGATGACGGCCTGCGTGGCAGGGGCCGGGGTCAGCCCCTCGCGCAGCTCGACGGCGCGCGTGGCGGCGTACATCTCGATGGCGACGACCCGCGTGAGGTTGTCCACGGCCGTGCGCAGCTTGCGCGCCGCCGACCAGCCCATGGAGACGTGGTCCTCCTGCATCGCGGAGGACGGAATCGAGTCCGCGGACGCCGGTACGGCGAGCCGCTTCATCTCGCTCACCAGCGCGGCCTGCGTGTACTGGGCGATCATCAGGCCGCTGTCCACCCCGGCGTCGTCGGCGAGGAACGGCGGCAGCCCGTGGCTGCGGTTCTTGTCCAGCAGCCGGTCGGTGCGCCGCTCGGCGATGGACGCGAGGTCGGCGGCGGCGATGGCGAGGAAGTCGAGCACATAGGCGACCGGGGCGCCGTGGAAGTTGCCGTTGGACTCGACGCGGCCGTCGGGCAGGACGACCGGGTTGTCGACGGCGGAGGCGAGTTCACGATCGGCGACCAGGCGGGCGTGGGCGAGGGTGTCCCGTCCGGCGCCGGCGACCTGCGGGGCGCAGCGCACGGAGTAGGCGTCCTGGACGCGGGGCGCGTCGTCCTGGTGATGCCCCGTCAGACCCGACCCCTTCAGTACGGCCAGCATGTTGGCGGCGCTGGCGGCCTGGCCGGGGTGCGGGCGGATGGCGTGCAGCTCGGGGGCGAGGACCTTGTCGGTACCGAGGAGGGCTTCCAGGGACAGGGCCGCGGTGACGTCGGCGGACTTGTAGAGGGTGTCGAGGTCGGCGAGGGCCATGAGCAGCATGCCGAGCATGCCGTCGGTGCCGTTGAGCAGGGCGAGGCCCTCCTTCTCGCGCAGCTCGACGGGCTGGATGCCGTGCGCGGCGAGCAACTCGGCGACGGGGCGCACTGCCCCGTCGGGGCCCTCGGCGTCCCCTTCGCCCATCAGGGTGAGGGCGCAGTGGGACAGCGGCGCGAGGTCGCCGGAGCAGCCGAGGGAGCCGTACTCGTGCACGACGGGGGTGATACCGGCGTTGAGTACGTCGGCCATGGTCTGCGCGACTTCGGGGCGGACGCCGGTGTGCCCGGAGCAGACGGTTTTCAGCCGCAGGAACATCAGCGCCCGTACGACCTCCCGCTCGACCTTGGGCCCCATGCCGGCGGCGTGCGAGCGGACGATGTTGCGCTGGAGCTGGGTGCGCAGTTCCTGGCCGATGTGCCGGGTCGCGAGGGCGCCGAAGCCGGTGGAGACGCCGTAGACCGGGTCGGGCTTGGCCGCCAGGGCGTCCACGATCCCGCGGGCCGCAGTGAGGGCGGCCACCGCCTCACCGGAGAGCTCGACCCGGGCGCCGGCGCGCGCCACGGCGAGGACGTCGGACGCGGTGACACCGGACGTCCCTACCACCACAGTGTGCATATCCATATTCAGGAGCGTACGCAGTGAATTCGAAGATGTCACGGGTGGGGGTGGGATGTGGGCCTTACCGGGTGGGGTGGGGCTGGTGTCGCGGGTCTTCGGGGGGGTTGCGTGGGGCTGGGCGGGGCGGAGGGGGCTGGGCGGCGCGGGGGGCTCGGCGGGGCGGAGGACTGGGCGGCGCGGAGGGCTCGGCGGGGCGGAGGAGACTGGGCGGCGTGGGGGCTCGGCGGCGCGCGGGGAAGGCGCGACGGCGCGAAGGGACTGGGCCGAGGGGGGATGCTCGGCGGCTCGGGGAGGCGCGACGGCGCGAAGGGACTGGGCGGCGCGGAGGAAGCTTGGCGTCGGGGCGGGCACGGTGCTCTTCGCTCGGCGTCGGGGGCGGCACGCGTGCTCTTCGCTGGGCGTCGGGGGCGGCACGCGTGCTCTTCGCTCGGCGTCGGGCGCGGCTCGCCTGCTCTCCGCTCGGCGTCGAGTGCCGCTCGCGTCCTCTGTACTCGGCGTCGAGTGCTGCTCGCGTCCACTTCGCTCAGCGTCGGGCGCACGTGTGCTCTTTGCTCGGCGTCGGGCGCGGCTCGCCTGCTCTTCGCTCGGCGTCCAGTGCCGCTCGCGTGCACTTCGCTCGGCGTCGAATGCCGCTCGCGTCCACTTCGCTCGGCGTCGGGCGCGGCTCGCCTGCTCTTCGCTCGGCGTCCAGTGCCGCTCGCGTGCACTTCGCTCGGCGTCGAATGCCGCTCACGTGCACTTTGCTCGACGTCGGGCGCGGCACGCGGGCACTTCGCTCGGCGTCGGGCCCCGCCCGCGTGCCCTTCGCTCGGCGTCGAGTGCCACTCGCGTCCTCTTTGCTCGGCGTCAGGCGCGGCACGCGGGCACTTCGCTCGGCACCGGGCGCGGCACGCGTGCTCTTCGGTCAGCGGCGGCCGCGGAAGCGGCGGCGTTCGGGGGTGGGGCCCTCCGGGGGTGCGTCGGCGAGGCGTACGACGGGGTCGTCGGGGCCCTCGCGGCCGGCCACGACCGCCTTGGCGGCGCGGACGCCCTTGGCCTGGTATTGGGCGGCGTCCGCGAGCCGGAAGAGGCGGCGGGCGGAGCGGACCGGCCCGATCGGGTGCTCGGTGGACGCGACGCCGCAGGCGACACCGTCGCCGAGTTCCAGCTCGGCGGCGCGGCGGCACAGTTCGTCGGCGACTTTGACGACGTCGTCGGCGGGCGGACCGACGGCGAGCAGGCAGAACTCGTCGCCGCCGAGGCGGGCGGCGAGGGCGCCGGGCAGCATGGCGCCGCACAGGGAGAGCACGGAGCCGAACCGTTCGAGCAGCCGGTCGCCGAAGGCGTGCCCGCGGGTGTCGTTGACGCGCTTGAGCCCGTTGACGTCGCAGACGACCAGGCTGACCACCACGCCGTCCCTGCGATGCCGCTCGATGGCCTCGTCCAGACGCATGTCCACGGCGCGGCGGTTGGCGAGGCCGGTGAGGGAGTCGGTGAAGGCGAGCCGACGGGCCTCCTCCAGCCGCTCGGTCTGCGCGATCCCGGCGGCGACGACGGCGGCCAGGACGGTGGCGAAGTCGGCGTCGGCGCGGTCGAAGACGGGGACGCCGAGCGGGCGGGCGACGTACAGCTCGCCCCAGGCGCGGCCGTGCAGGACGACGGGGGCGACGACGCAGCAACCGCGTCCCCGGCGCCGCAGGGCGGCGACCCGCTGATGACAGAAACCGGCGCGCCCGGCGGTGGGCCCGTCGGCGGTCTCCACCCAGGCGTCGGGCTCGCCGCCGCCGGCCCACTGCTCGTGCAGGAACTCGGTGATCTCGGCGAACTGGTGCACCGGATAGGCCTCGTCCTGCGGGAACTCCTCCTCGTCGTCCGCCCGCTCACCCACGTTGACGAGCACCCGCAACCGCCCGAGGTCCCGCTCCCAGACCGACAGCGCGGCAAAACTCCCGTCCAACGCCCGACACGCCCCGAGCGCGGCGGCCCGCCACGCCTCACGCACCGACTGCGCCGCAGCCATCCCCTGCGCCAACGCCACCACAGCCGCAAGCCGGCTCTCCTCACCCATCACTCCAGGCTAGGGACGTTTGGGGGGAATGGGGATGTTTCGGGGGCGGTGGGGTGAGACGACGTACACCATCGACACCCGGGCGAGCCACTGCAACGCGGGCCGTGGGCGGCGTCTGCCGTGGCGGGCGACGGGGTGAAGTCCGTCAAGCCGCGGTCCGCCGTGCCACTGGGGCAGCACGGGCGGCCGCGGGCGGTGCCTCTCGACGCCGCGTCACGCGACCAACGCCTGGCCAACCGCGACACCGGGCGCCTGAAAACGCACGCCGGTGGACGGCCCCCGGCGGCACGCGCAGGCGCGGACCGCCCCCCGTCAACGCCAGGTTGCGCAGCCAAGCCTCGGTCAGCACGACGCCGGATGCCGCTGAGGCGGCATGGTCGGACGCGGACGGTGCCTCTCGACGCCGGATCACCCGACCGCCGCGGCGCGGCCCGAACGCCGTCCCGCCGGTGCGGCCCGGCCTCCGGCGGCGGTACGACGTCCTGCCCCGCCCCGGCCGACCGCAACACCGGGCGCCTGAAAAAACGCCCGCCGGTGCACGGCCCCCGGCGGCACCCGCAGGCGCGGACCGCGCCCTGTCAACGCCAGGTTGCGCGACCAAGCCTCGGTCAGCGCGACGCCGGATGCCGCTGAGGCGGCACGGGCGGCCGCGGACGGTGCCTCTCGGCGCCGGGTCACGCGCCAACGCCGGGCCGACCGCGACGCCGGATACCTGGAAAGCCGCGCGCAGGGGCGCACCCCAGCCTCCTCGTCAAGCCGCTGGCAGTCATGCCGCTGGGGCGGCACGGGCGGCCGCGGACCGGGCCCGTCAACGCCGCGCCACGCACCCAACGCCCGACCGACCGCAACACCGGCTGCCCGAAAACGCACGCCGGTCCACGGCCCCCGGCGCCACGCGCGGGCGCAAACCGCGCCCCGTCAACGCCGGATCACGCGCCCAACCCCCGACCGACCGCAACACCGGGCGGCGCCTGGAAAGCCGCGCACCCCCGCTCACTCCCCCGGCCACTCCGGCTTCCGCTTCTCGTTGAAGGCCGCGACCCCCTCCGCCCGGTCCCCCGAGAACGCCACCGAGCGCCACGCCGCGTCCTCGACCTCCAGGCCCGCCCGCAAGTCCAGCCCGTGTCCCAGCCGCAGTGCCCGCTTCGCCGCCCGCAGGCCGACCGGTGAGTTCGCGGCGATACGGGACGCCAGCGTCAGCGCCTCCTCCCGGTCCCGGCCCTCCTCCACCAGCACGTCCACAAGACCTAGCTCCCGCGCCTCGGCCGCCGCCACCCGCCGCGCCGTGAAAATCAGCTCCGCCGCCCGCGCCGCCCCCACCCGCCGGGGCAGCAACTGCGTACCGCCGCCCCCCGGAATCACCCCCACCGACACCTCCGGCAGCCCCACCACCGCCGTACCGTCCGCCACGATCACGTCACACGACAGCGCCAGCTCGAAACCGCCCCCCAGCGCGAACCCGTGCACCGCCGCCACTGTCGGCACCGGCAGCTCCAGTACGCCGGTGTACGCCCCCCGCGCCACCGGCCGCTGCCGTACCAACTCGGCGTCACTCAGCGAGTTGCGCTCCTTCAGGTCGGCCCCCACGCAGAACGCCCGCTCATGCGTCGACGTCAGCACGACCACCCGTACGTCCCGGTCCTCCCCCAGCGCCGCGCACGCCCCGGCGATCGACCTGGCCATCTCCGTCGACACGGCGTTCATGGCCTTGGGCCGGTCGAGTGCCAGCTCCGCGACATGCCCGTCCTCATGCCGCCGCACCAGCACGAACTCCCCGAACCGCTCCTCGCTCACGACACCCTCCCGGTTAACGCGGGTTAACAACACTCGCCCCGATCATTCCAGCCCCGCCCCTCCGGGGGAAGGCCGAGCCCCCGCGCGCCCTGGGTTCCCGACTCACCCCCCGACACCCCGTTCGAGTGACATCAGGCCCGACTCCCCCTCCTTGCCCCGGGGGAGCGCATAGCGTGCGCTCCGCTACGGCGCACCGGGGGGCGCGAGCGCATCGGGGAGGAACCGCCATGAGGACCGACACGTCGACGAACATCCGGACGAGGAACGGCCGGAGCAACGACACGGGGCACGACGGCACGAGCGAACGCGGGGCGGCCGCACCATCGGGCGCGAACGGCCACGCCAACAGCGCCGCGCCGACGCCAGATACACCTCAGGGCAGGACAGCGGGACGTACACACCAGGGCGCCGCAGGCACCACCCAGCGCCCCAACACCGCCTCCCCCACCGGCCGCGGCCGCCACCGTCGCCCCCGCCCCCGCAAGGCCCTCCTCACCGCCGGCGGCCTCGCTGTCGCCGCCGGTGTGCTGAGCCTCGTACGCCTGGCGTCCCCCGACTCCGGAAACGGCAGTGCCGGAGCCGCCGCGGCGGGACCCAGCCCCGATGCGGCAGTCGGCAGCGAGAACGAGCACGAGCAGGCGAGCAACACCTCCGCCACCGCCCCCACCACGGACCCCTCCGCACCCGCCCCCTTGGGCAGGCCGAGCGCGTTCCCCACACACGGAACGACGCTCGCCATCCCCATCCCGTCGTCCTCGAATGCCGCCGGACAGCCCTACGCCCCGCCCCCGACCTCCCGCAAGGCCACGACCGTCCCGGAAGCCCGGCACACGCCAGACAGCAGCACCAGCCGTCCCACACCACCACAGCCCCCGCCCACGACCAACCCCACCCCGCCACCCAAACCCAGCACCCCCACCCCCGAACCCGACGACCCCGGCCTCTGCCTACCGGTCATCGACCTGTGTCTGGACTCCCTGGGTTAGCTGCGAGGCACGCCCCGCTACGACACCCCGTCCCGCCGCGTGAGCAGCCAGGGCTCGACCACGCCCAGCCCACGCACCGGCCGCTGCCACATCGGCTGGAGTGCGAAGCGGTACGTCGGCGGCTCCTCGCCCTCCTTCTCCGCGGCCGCCGCGGCCTCGGCCGCCGCCGCCTCGGAGGCGGGGGCCTCGCCGCTGCGGATCAGCTCCTCGGCGAACGCGCTGTCGACCAGGACCGCATCCCGTGGAGCTATCGACGTCAACCGCGAGGCCAGGTTCACCGTCGTACCGAACACATCACCCATCCGGGTGGTCACCGTGCCGAAGGCGATGCCCACCCGCAGCTCGGGCATCGTCTCGTCGTTCGCCATGGTCTCGATGAGCCGCATCGCGATCTCGGCCGCGACCCCCGCGTCGTCCGCGGCGTACAGCACCTCGTCGCCCAGCGTCTTGATCAGCCGCCCGCCCCGCGCGGCCACCAGGTCGGCCGCGGTGGTCTCGAAGGCCTCGACGAGTTCGCCGAGCTCCTCCTCCTCCAGGCGGCGGGTCAAGCGGGTGAAGCCGACCAGGTCCCCGAAGCCGACGGCCAGGCGGCGGTCGACCATCTCCTCGTCGTCGGCGGCCTGCACGACCCGCCCGGTCGCGGCGGCGAGCTGGCGCCGCCAGACGTAGACGAGGAACTCCTCCAGTTCCGGCAGGAGCAGCTCGATGATCGGATAGGTCACCTCGGTGCGCGTCATGCCGGGCTCGGGGGGCTCGGTCAGGCCCTCCAGGAAGGAGTCCATCTGCCACTCGGCCAGCCGGGCCGTGGTCTGCCCGGTGGACCGGGCGACCTGCACGGCCATCGCCTCGCTGAGCAGTCCCGCCTCGACCAGACCGGCCAGGCGGCGCAGCGCCAGGACGTCCGCCTCGGTGAGCGCCTTGGCCTGGCCTATGTCGGCGAAGCCCATCGCCCGCCAGAAACGCGAGGCCAGCTCCATGGAGACACCGGCGCTGCGGGCCGCCTGGAACGGCGTGTAGCGCCGCTCGGCGCCCAGGATGAGCTGTTCGAGCCGCAGGGCGAGCGGGTCCTCGCCGGAGTCGGCGCCCTGCGGGTCCGTACCGGAGCCCGTGTCGTCGACGGTCACGCCTGCTGCCCTTCCGATCTGCCGCGGTCAGATATCGACCGGCCCCAACTTTACGTCAGCTGTGCCCCAGGTCACTCCTCCCGGCATCGCGGCTAAACGCCTCTCAAGTGCACGATGTCGCCGGCGCCGACCGGCTCCTGCACACCGTCCTCCGTCGCCAGCACCAGCCGACCGTCCCCGTCCACCGCGACCGCCTCTCCGATGATCGACCGGTCTCCGGGCAGTTCGGCCCGCACCACCCTCCCCAGCGTGGCGCACCCGGCGGCATACGTCTCCTGCAAGCCACTGGACGCCGCGTCACCGCCGGCCGTCCGCCACCGCCGGTACCACTCCTCCAGCGACCGCAGTACGGCCCTCAGCAGCGGGTCCCGGTCCGTGTTCACGGCCCCGGCCAGCGCCAGCGAGCCCGCAGTGGGCACCGGCAGTTCGTTCTCGCGGAGCGTGACGTTGATGCCGACGCCGATCACCACGCCGTCGTCCGCCGCCCGCTCGGCCAGGATGCCGCCGGCCTTGCGTTCCTCGCCGCCGACGGTCACCAGCAGGTCGTTGGGCCACTTGAGTGCCGTGTCGACGCCCGCCGCCCGGGACAGGCCCGTCGCCACGGCGACGCCGGTGAGCAGCGGCAGCCAGCCCCAGTGGGCCACCGGCACCTCCGTGGGGCGCAGCAGGACGGAGAAGAACAGGCCGGAGCGCGGCGGAGCGGTCCACTCGCGGTCCAGGCGGCCGCGCCCGGCGGTCTGCTCCTCCGCGACCAGCACCGCCCCCTCGGCCAGGCCCTTGGCGGCCCGGGCCACCAGGTCGGAGTTGGTGGAACCGGTGCGCTGTACCACCTGTACCTCGGACCACAGCCCGCCCGCCCGCACCAGCGCCTTGCGCAGCGCCGCGGCGTTCAGGGGCGGCCGCTCCAGATCGGTCCAGCGGTTGTTCGGCTCTGATGCATCTCGGGGCGTCATGCAAGCCACCCTAGGTGTGGTAAACGCCGCACTGCTGATCGGAAGGCACCCCACTACGCTACGGATGAGTAACCGTCCCCCCTTTTGAGCAGGCAGGGAGCCGTATCCCGATGTCCGAGCCGGAAGAGCGTCAAGAGCGTCAAGAGATCGACATCCACACGACCGCGGGCAAGCTCGCGGATCTCCAGCGCCGCATCGAGGAAGCGACGCACGCCGGCTCCGCTCGCGCCGTCGAGAAGCAGCACACCAAGGGCAAGTTGACGGCCCGTGAGCGGATCACGCTGCTGCTCGACGAGGGCTCCTTCGTGGAGTTGGACGAGTTCGCCCGGCACCGCTCCACCAACTTCGGTCTGGAGAAGAACCGCCCCTACGGGGACGGTGTGGTGACCGGCTACGGCACCGTCGACGGCCGTCCCGTCGCCGTCTTCTCGCAGGACTTCACCGTGTTCGGCGGTGCGCTCGGCGAGGTCTACGGGCAGAAGATCGTCAAGGTGATGGACTTCGCGCTGAAGACCGGCTGCCCGGTCATCGGCATCAACGACTCCGGCGGCGCCCGCATCCAGGAGGGGGTGGCCTCGCTCGGGGCGTACGGCGAGATCTTCCGCCGCAACACCCACGCCAGCGGTGTCATCCCGCAGATCTCCCTCGTCGTGGGCCCCTGCGCGGGCGGCGCGGTGTACTCGCCCGCCATCACCGACTTCACGATCATGGTCGACCAGACCTCGCACATGTTCATCACCGGCCCGGACGTCATCAAGACCGTCACCGGCGAGGACGTCGGCTTCGAGGAGCTGGGTGGCGCCCGCACCCACAACACTGCCTCCGGCGTGGCCCACCACATGGCCGGGGACGAGAAGGACGCCATCGAGTACGTCAAGCAGCTGCTGTCGTACCTGCCGTCCAACAACCTCAGCGAGCCCCCGGCGTTCCCGGAGGAGGCGGACCTCACCCTCAGCGACGAGGACCGCGAGCTGGACACGCTGGTCCCGGACAGCGCGAACCAGCCGTACGACATGCACACGGTGATCGAACACGTCCTGGACGACGCCGAGTTCTTCGAGACGCAGCCGCTGTACGCGCCGAACATCATCACCGGCTTCGGGCGCGTGGAGGGCCGCCCGGTCGGTCTGGTCGCCAACCAGCCGATGCAGTTCGCGGGCTGCCTGGACATCGCCGCCAGCGAGAAGGCGGCGCGGTTCGTCCGGACGTGCGACGCGTTCAACGTCCCGGTGATCACCTTCGTCGACGTCCCCGGCTTCCTGCCCGGCGTGGACCAGGAGCACGACGGCATCATCCGGCGCGGCGCGAAGTTGATCTACGCGTACGCCGAGGCCACGGTCCCGCTCATCACCGTCATCACCCGCAAGGCCTTCGGCGGCGCGTACGACGTCATGGGCTCCAAGCACCTGGGCGCCGACCTGAACCTGGCCTGGCCGACCGCGCAGATCGCCGTGATGGGCGCCCAGGGCGCCGTCAACATCCTGCACCGCCGCACCATCGCCGAGGCGGAGGGCACAGGAGATGGAGAGGCGACCCGGGCACGGCTCATCCAGGAGTACGAGGACCACCTCCTCAACCCCTACATCGCGGCCGAGCGCGGCTACGTCGATGCGGTGATCATGCCGTCGGACACCCGCCGCCACATCGTGCGCGGCCTGCGTCAACTGCGCACCAAGCGGGAATCCCTGCCCCCGAAGAAGCACGGCAACATCCCCCTGTAAGGAGCCGCTGTGACGATCAAAGTCGTACGGGGCAACCCGACGCCCGAGGAGCTGGCCGCCGCCCTGGCGGTGGTCCGGGTCCGCGCCGCGGCGGCATCGGCCGTGCCGCCCGGCGCACCCGGCCCGCGGGACTCCTGGTCCGACCCGGCCCGCCTCGCCGGCCGGCACGTGCCCCAGCCGGGCCCGACGTCGTGGGCGCGTACCTACTGGCCGGCCTGAAGCACGTCCGCGACGGCTTCGGCCATCACCTCGTAGCCCGCGTCGTCCGGGTGCAGGTGATCGCCGAAGTCGTACGCCGGGTGCAGCCGGTCCGGGTCCGCCGGATCGGCCAGGACGCGGTGCAGGTCCACCACCGCGTCGTACTCCCCCGAGCACCTGATCCACTCGTTGAGTTCATGGCTGACCTTGGCCGCGCGCTCGCCCCAGTGGTCGGACCCGCCGAAGGGCACCAGGGTCGCGCCCACCACCCGTAGCCCCGCGCCCGCCGCCTGTCGTATCAACTCCTGGTGCCCCGCGATGAGTTCGGCGGCCTCCAGTACCGGTGCGGGCCGGTACGTCGGCTGCTCGTCCGTCTCGCTGAAGCCGATGTCGTTCACCCCGAGCAGCACGACCAGCGTGTCCACGCCCGGATGACCGAGGACGTCCCGCCCGAGCCGCCCCACGCCCCGCTCGCCGTACCAGGCGGAGTCGTTGAGCAGCAGGTTCCCGCCGATCCCCGCGTTGATCACCGGCCGCCCGGTGCGCGCCGCGAGCGCGTCGGACCAGCGGCGGTCGGTGCCGGGGGTGGAGCCGAAGCCGTCGGTGAGGGAGTCGCCGAACAGGGCGATCCCGTCGGTGCGCCCGGCGTCCACCTCGACGGCGGACAGGAAGTACCAGGACTCGGTCACCGCGTCGAAGCCCGTCCCGGCGGTGTCGGCGAGCAGGTCTCCAGGGCCCCGGTAGCTGGTGGTGAAGGCCTGGGCGTGGAAGGTGGCGGGGCCGGTGACCGCGTCGAAGTGCAGCGTCACGGTGACCGACGCGAGCGCGCCCACCGCGAGGTCCACGGCGTCGCTCAGCAGCTGCCCGCGCGCCGGGATCTCGGCGTCGTACCCGCCCCCGAAGGTGAGGCGGCGTTCAGACCCGGGCTCGACGGCGGCACCGGCGGTCGTACGCCCCACCGTCGCGCCCGTCAGCCGCACGGGTGAGGTGCCGTACGCGTTCGACAGCCGCACGCGCAGCTGGTCGCCGCCCGCCGTCAGCCGCACGACCTGGCGCAGCGACTGACGCCAGAGGCCCTCGCGGGACCAGTTCGGAGTGAAGCCTTCGCTGGGGAGCTGCGGGGAGGCGGTCCAGGCGGTGGTGAACATGGGCACGACCCTTCCAAACGGGATTGGAGTCCCTTTAGCTTAACGGAACCAAGGACCCATTTATTCAAACTTGAGTACGCGTACTCAGGCGCCGCCCGGCGCCGCCGACTGACGATCGAAGGCATGCTGTGGTCCGACCCGGAGAACGAGCCGCCGAAGGAACTGCGCGACGCGCAGGAGATGTTGCGGCGGCTGGGCGTTCTCATGGCGCTGGCCGTAGTGCTCACGATGATCGTGCTCGGGCTGGGATGAGCCGTTCGGAGTACGCCGATACTCTGGCCGCATGACTGATCAGCCGCGCCGTCGACTCGTCCTCGCCTCCCAGTCCCCCGCCCGCCTCGGGCTGCTGCGGCAGGCCGGGCTCGACCCCGAGGTGATCGTGAGCGGCGTCGACGAGGACGCCGTGACCGCGCCCACCCCCGCCGAGCTGGCGCTCGCCCTCGCCGAGGCGAAGGCCTCCGTCGTGGCCGCCCGGCCCGACGTCAAGGGCGCCCTGGTGATCGGCTGCGACTCGGTGCTCGACCTGGACGGCGAGGCGCTCGGCAAGCCGGCCGACGCCGAGGAGGCCACCGCGCGCTGGAAGGCGATGCGCGGCCGGGCCGGGACGCTCCAGACCGGCCACTGCGTCTACGACACGCTGAGCGGGCGGTACGCGTCCGCGACCGCCTCCACGGTCGTCCGCTTCGGCGACCCCACCGACGAGGAGATCGCCGCGTACGTCGCCTCAGGCGAGCCCCTCTACGTCGCCGGGGCCTTCACCCTGGACGGCCGCTCGGCGCCGTTCATCGACGGCATCGACGGCGACCACGGCAATGTGATCGGCATCAGCCTGCCCCTGGTACGGCGGCTGCTGGCCGAACTGGGCGTGGGCATCACGGAGTTGTGGGCGCCGGCGGAGGGCTGACCGGGGCGTCGGTGGCCGGGGACTCGCCGTCCGTACCGTCGGGCCGCTGCTGACCGTCGTACGTCATCAGGAGCAGCACGATGAGGCCCATCACCACCACCATGAACAAGAACGCGTGCCAGCCCACCAGCCCCCAGGTGAACGCGCCCAGCACGCCGTGCACCACGGCCGCGCTGATCAGCAGGAGGCGGCCGAGGCCGGCCGGGGTGCGGTCGCGCACGGCGACCAGGAGGGCGATCAGCCCGCACAGGGCGAAGTAGAGCCCGAAGGCCACGCCGCCGATCTTCGAGGACAGGGACATCACGTCCGGGTCGAGGCCCGCCAGGGACATGTCCTGGTTGTCGACCACGATCCCCAGGAACCACTGCAGTGCCGCGATGCCGAACGCCTCGGCGAAGAGCACCAGCGCCACGATCCACGCCACCGGCCTGCGCACCACCGGTCCCCACCCACTTTCGACCGCCGCACCGCCACAGGGTGCCGTTACCCCGAGTACGTTCGAGTACATCGCGAACGCTACTAACGGGTAAACCGCGGGACAAGGGTTCGGCCGCGGGCAAAGAATCATTGGGCCATTCGTAGGGACTCGACAAAGAATCGGAGTGGGCCGCAGCACGCTCTCACAGAGACCTTGACCACACGGGACGGCTAGGGTTTTCCGAAGGAGTCCTGCGTACCGCGCCGCGACAAGGGATTTCTTGGGTCGAGCGAGCCTCGCATCACGCTCCGTGTGGGCAAGCTCACCATTGGGGACGGGTCGAAGTGCCGTGTCGGCAGTCCCTAAACTCGGCTTGTTTCAAGGAGGGAGCCTCAATCGTGCGCAAGGTGCTCATCGCCAACCGTGGCGAAATCGCTGTCCGCGTAGCCCGGGCCTGCCGGGACGCCGGTATCGCGAGCGTGGCCGTCTACGCCGACCCGGACCGGGACGCTCTGCATGTCCGCGCCGCGGATGAGGCGTTCGCCCTGGGTGGTGACACCCCCGCCACCAGCTACCTCGACATCGAGAAGGTCCTCAAGGCCGCCCGCGAGTCCGGCGCGGACGCCATCCATCCGGGCTACGGCTTCCTGTCGGAGAACGCCGAGTTCGCCCAGGCGGTCCT
>NZ_BJND01000022.1 GCF_006539505.1 Streptomyces spinoverrucosus | reverse complement strand
GACGAGTTAGGCGCCTGAGGTGTCTATGCGGTCACAGCAATAGCGACACGTCGAAGGTGCCGCCGCCCAGGTCGAAGACGAGGACGGTCTGGTCGTTCTCCTTGTCCAGCCCGTACGCCAGCGCCGCCGCCGTCGGCTCGTTGATGATCCGCAGCACGTTCAGGCCGGCGATCTCCCCGGCCTCCTTGGTGGCCTGCCGCTGGGCGTCGTCGAAGTACGCGGACACGGTGACCACGGCGTCGGTGACGTCCTCGCCCAGGTACGCCTCCGCGTCCCGCGTCATTCGCCCATGTGCCGCTTGACCGAGCGGGCCGTGCGCTCGACGTTAGTCACGGCCTGCCGCTTGGCGACCTCGCCGACCAGTACCTCGCCGTTCTCGGCGAAGGCCACGACCGACGGTGTCGTCCGGGCGCCTTCCGTGTTGGTGATCACGGTGGGCTCGCCGCCCTCGAGGACCGAGACCACCGAGTTCGTCGTACCGAGGTCGATTCCGACTGAACGCGTCATTTGGGTTCTCCCTCCTCGTCCTGCCCCGCCTGCCAGTGAGGGTTCGGGGACTGTGGTCACCTCCGCTGCTCAATGCCAGGACGACTCCCCACACGTGGACCGCGGATTGCTGCGACGCGGCCGGAGCCGAAGCGTGATGGCTCCCGCAGACTCGGTCCGGACAAGGGCGGCGTTTCTCTTTTCTGAGGTCGAGATGAATCCAGTTGCCAACACGACTGTGTACGGAGCGATGCGTACCCCGGAGTGACACACCAGTCCTTCGGGGAATTCACCTTGTCGGGCTCGAAGTTCCAATTACGGCTCTGCGGAAGCCCCCAACAGCGGCGAGCAGTTGGATGGTGACAGCGAAGCATACATCGGCACGGGACATTTCCAGGTTCATCGAGTGCCTTGTTCGGTCTCCGCTAACGCTGGGATCCGTTCCAGCGACTGATCAGGAGCGCGTTCACCACGACTGCGGGAGCCACCGCGACCATCAGATAGCCAGGCGGCAGCAGCGCCACGGCCACCCACGCCACAAGCACGTCGAAGACGATCAGCGTCGCGAGCTGACCACGGCCGTTTTGGAGCAGGCGTTTGACGATCTGC
The DNA here is from genome assembly GCF_006539505.1 of Streptomyces spinoverrucosus. Classification (GTDB taxonomy): domain Bacteria; phylum Actinomycetota; class Actinomycetes; order Streptomycetales; family Streptomycetaceae; genus Streptomyces; species Streptomyces spinoverrucosus. Next base: position 86,740 of record NZ_BJND01000022.1, on the reverse strand, counting down.
CATGCAGTCACTTCGTAGATCCCATCGGACGTGTTTGACCTGGCTGGAGAGGGCGCGCCAGAGTGACGTGCCCTCTCGACTTACAGTGCCTGAGAACACCTAGGCGGCATTACGGCCACTTTGTGCCGAATCCGCAGTGATTGAGAACTTCTCTGATGTTTTCGCCTTGTTTCCAGAATCGCCCGCCGTTGGTGAAGGCATTGTAGATGGTGTCGCTGAACGTCAAGTACTTGCTCGTCCTCGACAACAGCATGCCGCCCTTTCCAACAGCTGCCGCTCCGCCATAGGACGCCGCACCAATGGCTCCTTGCTGGAGAGCGCCCTTCACGGTGTGCTTCCCACCTCCGACTTCGTAGCTACCGACACCGGCGGCGAATCCGATTCCCGCGGAAATGATGATTCCGCCGGCTCCCGCACACACACCTGCCGTGGCCGCGGTGCACAACCCGGCGGCCACGGTGGCCGTGGCCACGATGGCGACCTGGGTGATGCCGCGCCAGTGCTTCTTCACCGCCTTCGCCGACTTGCACGCCCAGCCGAACCCGGACCAGCACAGGCCGGTCAGATCGGTGAGGTTGAGGGGGTTGTTGACGACGTAGGCATACGCCTCGCGGGTGTTGTCGATTTCCGGGTCCACGGTGAGGAATTGAGCCGTGGCCGGGTCGTAGTAGCGGGCGCGGAGGTAGACCAGGCCGGTTTCCGCGTCCGTGTACTGGCCGGTGTACTGCATCGGGGTCGACGCCGTTCCGGTGTGGTCGAGGACCGCGCCGTACTGGCCGTAGTCGTAGGTGCAGTCGACCGTACCGCTGGTGTCCGTGAGAGCCCGGGTGGAGCCCAGCTGGTCGTGGAAGTACCAGTGGGCGCTGCCGGAGGCGATCTGTTCGACCGGCGTCCCGGCGGGACCGTAGACGTAGTCCGTGGTGCCGTCGGAGAGCAGATCGGGGAGGTCCTCGGCATCCCAGGTGAAGGATGTCGTGGTGCTGCCGACGGTCTTGGCGGTGCGCAGCCCGTCACCGTTGTAGGCGTAGGCCGCCGTGGCGGAGCCGGTGTTCGCGGTGGTGAGGCGGTCGGACTGGTCGTAGGCGTAGGTGGTGGTGTTGCTTCCGTCGGTGCTCTTGGTGCGGTTGCCCTGGTCGTCGTAGGTGTAGGTGGTAGCGCCAGTGGGTGCGGTGGCGCAGTCGGGGTTGGCGGGCATGGTGCCGGTCGTGGACCAGCACAGCTGGTTGGCCGCGTCGAAGGACTGGCCGGTGGTGCCGACCTGGACCGGGTTGTCGGCGTCGTCGTAGGCGAACGACGTGACATTGGACCCAGCGGTGGCCGACTTGAGTTGTTCGCGGTCGGTGTACTGGTAGGTCTGCGCGTCGCCTGAGACCCCGGTCGGGGTCTGGCCGCTGAGCTGGCCGGCGCTGTCGCGGGTGTAGGTGAGCGAGGCGAGCGTGGTCGTGCCCTTGGTGAGGGTGTCGGACTTGGCTTGGCCAGCGTCGTCGTACTCGGTGGTCGCAGTGGTGCTGTTGGGGTAGGTGGTGGTCTTCCACTGACCGTCGTCGGTGTAACCGAAGGTGGTGGAGTTGCCGTTCCAGTCCTTGACTCCGGTGAGGCGGTCGGCCTTGTCGAACGTCCGAGTCACGGTGTGCCCGGTCGTACCGGGGTAGGTGACGCCTGTCGTGTTGCTGTTCTCGTCGTAGGTGTAGCCGACCGTGCTGCCCGCGCCATCGGTCTGCGAGGTCAGTTCACCGAAGGTGTTGTAGCTCCAGGTGCTGGTGCCGGTGCCGTCGGTCATCGAGCTACGGTGGCCTGCCGGGTCGTAGTCGATGGTGCTGACGTCGGGCGTGGCGGCATCGGAGTAGTCCATGCCGGTGACGTTGCCGGCCGGGTCGTAGGTGTAGGTGGTGGTACGGCCCGACGGGTCGGTGACCGTGGTGAGGTTGCCGGCCGCGTCGTACCCGGAAGTGGTGGTGCGCTGGTCCGGGTCGGTGCGGCTGGTGCGGCGGCCCTGGGCGTCGTAGCCGTAACTCGTTTCGGCGCCCGCCGCGTCGGTGGTCTTGGAGACGGTGCCGTCCGCGTTGTAGGCGGTCTTGAGGACTGTGCCGTCGGGCCGCGTGATGCTGGTGTTGCGGTCGTCCGCGTCGTAGCCGTAGACGGTCTTCTTGTCGTTGCCGTCGGTGGCCGAGGTGCGGTTGCCGTCGGCGTCGTAGGCCGCCTTGGTGGTGTGACCGAGGGGGTCGATCGTGCTCGTCCGGTTGCCCCACGCGTCGTACCCATACGTGGTGCAGCCCTTGGCGGGCGGAGTGCAGCCGGGCGTGGTGCCCGCGGCGGTGCCGGCCGGGGAGACCTGGGAGGTCGGCAGGCCGCGGTCGGTATCCCAGCCGTACTGGGTCTTGTCGCCCTCCGGGTCGGTGGTGCTGGTGAGATCCCCCGCCGTGTCGTAGGTCGACTTGGTGGTGTTGCCACGGGCGTCGACGGTGCGGGTGGCGTCACCCGGGTGGGCCGTGTCGTCGTAGTAGGTGGCGGTGGTGTGTGCCGCGGCGCTGCCGTCCGTCGGCTGCTGGGTGGTGCTGGTGAGCAGCCCGAAGCCGCTGCCGGTGGCGGCGATGTGGTCCGCCTCGTCGTAGGTGTAGTCGGTGCGCAGGCCGGACGGGTCGATGGTGGTGATCAGGTTGTCGTTGTCGTCGTAAGCCTGGGTGGTGGTGAAGCCGCGGGCGTCACTGGCCGCGATCTGGTTGCCGTGGTCGTCGTAGGCGAAGGTCTGCAGATTGCCGTCGGGATCACTGATGGAGGTGATACCGAGGCTGATCGGGTCGTAGGTGTAGGACCAGGTTCCGGCGTCCTGCGTGCCGTAACCACGCGTCTCGGACTGCAGCAGTCCGTCGGCGTAGGTGTAGAGGATCTTGTGGCCGGCCGGGTCTGTGACCAGGGTCTGACCGTCCGTCAGGCCCGTGTCGATGTTGGGGCCGTAGGCGAAGACGGTGGTCTTCCCCGTCGGGTCGGTCTGGGTGACCACCCGCTCGGATGCGTCGTACGTCATCGACGTCACCGGGGTCGGTGAGGCGGTGTTGCCGTACTGGACCGGCTTGCGCATCGTCTTCATCAGGTGCGACGCGTCGTAGGTGTACTGGTAGTGGTCGTCATCCTGGAGGCTGGGTGAGCGGGTGGTGCCCACGCCGTAGACGTCGGTGAGGTTGCCGTCCGTGTCGTAGCCGTAGGTGACCTTGCGCCCGGCGCTGTCGGTCAGGGCCGTGATGTGGCTGCCGGTCCAAGTCAGCGTGTAGACGCGGCCGCCCGGGTCGGTGATGGTGTGCAGGTTGCCGTCGCCGTCGTACGCCAGGGTCGTGGCGTACGGCGGTGTGGCCTTGCTGCCGATGAGGTCCGTCTCGGAGACCAGGTGGCCGGTCGCGGTGTCGAAGGTGAAGATCTCCTTCGACGTGCGGGTGAAGACGTAGTCGGAACCGGACTTGGTCAGGGTCGCGTCGTAGCGCGGGGCGCTTGGCGTGTAGGTGCCCGAGGAGTCGGTGAAGGTGACCTGGGAGCCGTCCTCCTGCTTGATCGTGACGTCTCCGGTCGTGCTGTCGGTGCTCGCGCTCAGGTTGTACGAGTACGTCCAGCCCCAGCCGAACGGGCCGTTCTCGGCGAGTGCGGCGTTGGGGCCGTCCGGGCTGGCCAGCGCGGAGGCGTAGGTGCGGGTGAAGTCCAGCGGCATGCCCCGCCCGGGCGTCGACAGGTCGGTGAAGGTGTCCCCGAACGTGCCGGTGCTGGTGTCGACCGGGTCACCGGCGGTGCGCCGCACGCAACCGCACTGCACCCAGGCCGGGTTGCTGCCCTTGGGGGCGTCCTTGATGCCGGGCGGCCCGCCGATCGGCTTGCCCGGCGTGCCGCCCTCCGGGATGAAGGCGACCGCGTCGTAGGCGACGTCGTAGTCGGCGTAGTTGATGTTGCCGGAGCCGGTGATGTCGCTCTTGTTGGTGAGTTTGACCGTGGCGCCGTCCTCCATGGCGAAGGTGCCGATGGTCACCCATTCCTCGGAGCCCCAGTCCTGGTTCACCCGGATCTTCCACGGGCTCGCGCCGCCACCGGGGTTGATGGTGTAGACGACGTTGGTGGAACTGGCCGCCGTGGACGGGAAGTGCAGCTTGATCTTGTAGTACTGCAGCTTCGGCAGGTTCGGCGTCCAGGTGCCGGTGTTGATCTCGTCGGGGTCGGAGCCGTCCTCGGTGTGCGTGAACAGCACGTGCCCGCCGAAGCCGACGCCCAGTTGATGGGTGTCGATCGCGCCGATCGGGTCGCCGTCGCTGTTGGTGCCGGGGGTGTAGGTGAAGGTGCCGTTCTGGGACCAGTTGGACGATCCGCAGCCGACCAGGTTCAGAGGTGGCTGGCTCTGCGACTCGTCCACGATGATCGGCGAGCCGTGGCCCTCGTCGTGGACGTGCGTGGTGTCCAGCGAGCAGGACGGCGGATGCGGATGCGGCTTGACGACCGCGGGTTCGCTCGACCCGGCGCCCGCACTGTAGCTGCTGGTGGCGCAGGTCGTGGAGCAGTCGGAGACAAAGGTAACGGGCTGGTGCCACCAGCACTCGTAGTCCGACAGGGAGCAGTAGTTGGAGCTCTGCTGGCCGGTCGGGTCGCACTGGTTGTCGCTGGTGCAGAAGGCGTCGACCGGCGGGATCTGCAGCCAGGCCTTGCCGCCGTGATAGTCCGGGGTGGCGTAGGCGGGCTCGTTGAAGCGCAGGATCGGCCGGCCCATCCAGCCCATGATGCGTTCCTGGTAGGGCCAGCTCGCCGGGTGCGAGGCGTCCGCGTAGGAGTCGCGCAGGTACGGGGCGCGGGTGGGCGGGTAGTCGGGGTTGCGCGGGTTGTTGGCCCAGCCCAGGCCCCAGGTGCCGTCCGGGCCCGTGCAGTCGGGGCCGGGGATGCAGCCGGTGGTGTTGCCGAACGCGGCGGTCGGCTGGATGCCGGAGTTGTAGGCCCAAGCGGCGAAGTACCAGTTCTCCAGGTAGCGCGGGTCACCGCCGTTGACGGTGATGCCGGCGTCGTAGAGCTGGTTCCAGGTCCGCTCCAGGATCTGCAGGCCGGCGGCGACGTTCTCCTGGTAGTCGACGGCGATCTTCCACTGGCCGTGGGCGGAGTACTTGGTGTCACCGTTGGCCATGCCCGTGGTGACCTGGCCCAGGCCGTAGCCGCAGTCGGCCTTGGAGTAGTCCATGTGGGAGATCGAGCCGCCGGCGCCGTAATAGTCGGCGATCAGCGGGTTGCCGGGGATGCCGGGCAGGGCGTGCCAAGACGCCTGGCTGTAGTTGCTCTCCTGCGCCACGATTGCCTGGTAGACCGAGCGAGGCACCGTGTCCCAGGTGTCGGTGGAGGGGTGCTCCAGGGCGACCTTGCCGAAGTCGTCGTTGGGCGAGTAGGCGGCCAGGCCCAGGTTCGCGTAGTTCGCGGGCCGTTGGTAGGCGGAGCCGGTCAACAGGCCCTGCTCGGCCATCTGCACCGCCCACGCCACCTGAGCCGTGCCCGGCTGCATGACCTGCCGGTCCTCCTCGTTACGGCCCACCGAGCACTTCGGGGTCGTGGAGGCGGCGGTGGTGGCCGTCGCCAGAGAACCGGCGGTGCCGGTCGCGGTGGCGGAGAAGGCCATGGCGGTCTTCCTGAGTGGTGCGACTGCGGCCGTTGCCGAGGCCACCTTGCTGCTTGCCGGGGCGGTGTACGCGGACTGGTTCACCGGGGAGGTGCCACCGGCGGCGGGAGCCGCCTTGGGGAGGTCGGTCGACGTTCGCGCGGACGCTCCGGGCGGCCCCCTCTTGATCAGCTTTCCGCTGTGAGTGGCCAGGATCAGCGGTGCGGACGCCTTGGTCTCGTCTCCGAGGCCCATCACTGCGCCGCCGTCCAGCGAGACTCCCGACACGCTGTTCGCGCCGTGGGGCAGCGCGTGCGTGTCGATCCTGCGTATGCCGGCCTTGGCGGGCAGCGCGGTCGCGCCGATCGCGACGGCGTGACCGGACCGGCCCTGCAGCAGGCGCAGTTGGGCGTGCTTGCCGTCACCCAGCTTGGACAGTTTCCCCGACCTCTCGCGCATGATCAGCGATGACTTGTGGCTGTCTCGCTGCACCGCGAAGTCGACACCGCCGCCGGCTGTCGGCCGCAGGTCGTAGGCCATGCCGCCGGTGTCGGTCAGGTGGATCGGACGAGCGGCCGCCTTGCCCGTGCCTTTGGCGGGCAGCCGCACCAGGGATCCGCCCTGCACGCCGACCGGGCCGACGGCGGTGGGCACCACGCTGGTGACCTGGCCGTCGACAGTGACGCTGTTTTTGACCTTCCCGGACGGCATATCCACGGTCAGCACCTGCGTACGGCGCTGGTTCTCACCGGGGTTGACAGTGAACTCAGCCGTGTGCCCGAGCCCGCAGCCCGGCGAGTGGTACTTCAGCGCGACGCCGCCCGCGACCGGCTTCACCGCGCCGCTGCGCAGGTTCACGGTGTAGGCGAAGGCGCCGTGGTCGCGGGCCGCTGCCAGGTTCACCGACCCGGCGGGAAGGATCGCCACGGCCGCGTACCGGCCGTCGCCGGACACGCACTGGTAGCCGGTCCACGACGCGTCGTCGATACTCGCCGGACGCAGCACCGCCAGCTCGCGCCAGTTGTATCCCCCCGCTCCGGTGGCCACGTCGACGTGGTAGCCGGAGCCGTCACCCCAGCCGTTCACCATCACATCGGCAGCCGGACCCGCGGCGTCCTTGGGGGACGAGGAGAACGACAAAGACTTGGACGCCTTGGCTGTCGTGCTTTCGGTTGCCGCGGCCGCCGGGGACACGGTGGCCGCCATGAGGGCGCCGGAAAGGAGCAGGACCCCCGGTGTGCCGAGCCTGGGCCATCTCCGCGTGCCGGCCCTGTCGGACCGTTTGGAGTGTCTTCTGCGGTGGAACATGATCCTCCTAGATCGTTCCTTCGTCCAACCGACTCCGCAGCCGCACCGTCCTGTGTGGCGGCGCAGGCGACGGAGAGTTCCTGGTCCCGCCCCGCACCACAGGCAGGGCCGGATCCAGCCCGGCGAGGAACCCCGCCCAGCGCGCCGGTGAGCGCGGCGGACGGCCTGATGGCTGCAGGCGCGCCGCGGAGCAGGGATTTCGCGGGCCTGCCGTCACCCGTTCACCGGTGTCGCGTCTGTGGTGACGACTCAGGTGGCCGGGCACCTCTGCTTGCGAACGTCAAGGACTCTGACGTCCATGTCGGTGAGCGGGACGCTTCCGATGCCGGTGAAACTGACTCCCGTCGAGGTGGTGGTGTGCGGGGTGACTGCTCCGTCAACGGCCACGGCGTTGTCGACGTCGACGCCTGCGTTGTCCCCGGTGAGGGTGACGGAGACGGTGACCGTGTAGAGGGCGCGTGTGTTGCCGGTGTTGGTGACGGACACCGGTACGGTCACGACGTGGTCCTTGCTCCGGACCCGGTACAGCTTCACCTCTCCGGTCGAATCCGTGGCTGAAACAGCACTGTTGGCGGGCGGGCCGTTTCTGGGCGCGTCAGTGGCGCAGGCGTCGCGCAGCGGATCAGGTACGGCGGGCACGTCACCGGCGCGGGGAGAAGTGACCACCGGTTTGCGCAAGTCGTCGTTGATGCTCTGGGCGAAGGAGACCGTTCCGTAAACCGCCGCGCCGACGAACGAGGCGGCCACAGCGGCACCGATCAAGACACGCCGTGCCGGCATGGCGCTAGCCCTCAAGGGCTGTCTTCGCCGCAGCCAGCGCGGCTGTATTGCGCGCCTTGGACTGGGTGAGTTCATCCCGGTGATCGGCGATCTGCTGCTTCTGGATGGCGCTCTCGGCGTCGAACCAGATCTTCACGAGATCGGTGGACTTCTTGCAGTCGACGTCGGCGAGGGCGACATCGATCTCATCCTGAGAAGGGGTTCCGTCAGTGTGGGGAACGATCTTGTCCGCGTTGTAGGGAGTATCGACGGTGTAGCCCTTGGCGCTCATGCACTTGGACCAGGCCGTGATGGCGTCCTGGACGGCGGGCGTCTTCTGGGACTGGGTGAGACTTTGCCCGTCGAGTTCGGAGACGAGAGCGAAGTCGAGGCTGGGGGTGCCGAGTTGGTCGTCGGCCCATCCGGCGCAGCCGTTCTTGTGGATCTTCTTTCCCTTGTAGGTGGAGGGCGCCGGAGCCCGGTTGGGATCGCGCAGGTTGAGGCTGGTGTAGCCGGAGAAGACCTCGGTCTCCTCCGTGGTCATCTTCGGCAGTGTCGCGCCCTGCTGATGCTGGAGGCCATCCGGCAGGCCATAGCCGTACTTCTCCGCCGTGGCGCGGTCGGTGATGCCGTAACGCCGCTCGATATTGGCGTCGTTGTCATTCGGCGGAGGAGTGCTCCCCGCGGGCGGCAGGGTGATGGTGAACCCGTAATCGGCCATGCACTGCTTCTGGATGTGACGGGCGGCGTTGTCGAGGGTGACCGTGTCCTGATAGGTCTGCATGTAGTCCTCCAGGGGCAAGGACAAGCCCTTGGCCAGGCCACTGCGCGGGGTGGCGGGAGGCCAGTTGGCCTTGTCCACAGTGGAGGACTCCTGAGCCATGGGCTCGGTTCTTGGGTCCTTCGCCTTGTTCGAGGTGCTGGCCGTGGAGGCGGAGCAGCCGGTCATCAGGGCCGCGGTGACGGCGGCCAGAACGATCGACGTGGTTTTGGCGTGGCGGTTCATCACGGGGTTCCTTACACGTCCGGGGGAGGTCAGGCGAAGTGCTCGGAGGCGTTCTCGTTCTTCAGCGTGGAGTCGAGATCGGCCCAGTAGCAGTCGTAGGCGTAAGCATGCTGGAAGTACTGGGAATGCCCCAGATACCCGGAGTTGTAGTAGACGCGGTAGTTGTCCGCCGGGGCGCAGTTCCAGACCGAGGCGGCATTGTTCTTCACCCTCTGCCCGTTGCCGTTTCCGCCGTTGCCGAAGACGTACACGTAGGTGTAAAGAGTGGACCCCTGGTACTGGCTGGTGCCGGCGTAGTCGTAGACGTCCCCGTAGAACGAGGCATAGCTCGTGAGGAGCTTGCCACTCGAGTCGACGGCATACTCCATCGAGTTGTAGTTCAGGTGCAGGTCGCCCTCGGAGCAGTTGATCCACGGCACATCGCAGTTGTCGCTGACGTAGAACGTTGTTGCCGCCTGCGCCGGTGTGGCATTGAACAGAAGTGCCGCTCCGGCGGCGAGTGCGGTTGCGGCTGCGGCGAGTCTCTTCCCTGCCAACCTGTCCTTCATATTTCCCCTCCCTGGCGGAGCAACGCGAAAGTGCCGGTGGCGTGATACTCCGCAGTAATCTCTGCGGCGCACGAATCTCCACGACGAACTGGGCTTCACCGGCGGTATTTGCCAGCCCCGAACTGAGATCGCGAAGAATTTGACAGGCGTCCCCGTCCGAGCATGACCATCCTTTGCGTAGCGAATATGGGCAAAATCCATGCAGTGTAGGCCCATTCACAGAAGAGTCATGCAGTGCTGGACGCCCTCACCGTCTCGCTGTCACCGACCGGCACGCTTGATCGGGTGGCGTTCACAGACTTCCCTCAACATTCAACGACAACAACCAAGTTTCACCAAAGGCGTCGCCAAGAACCGCCTCTGAGGGGAACTGTGCGGCCACCCCGCGCATCTGGCCCGCATGGGCCAGGTGCTGCCAGCTGACGCGCTTCAGCAACGGGCCAAGCGGCTCGATCTCCTAACCCATCCCGTTTCCTCGTCGAGCGTTCGACAGTGTGGAGTTCACTGGCCGACCGCAAGCGTGCCAAGGCGTCCACCGGCTCCTGTGTGGAGAGCCCTTCAAGCAGCAGCCGTCCAGCGCGACCAGGACGCCCACGGGGACGAGTGGGAGTACTTCTACCGGGCGTGGGTTGTCACTCCTTGAAGTTCGTGCTAAGGATGCCCGGCAGCCAGGTGACGGCCGCACGGTCAGCTCCCGACAGCATCGCCAGTACCGCAGCTGCGGCCCACGAATCTGGGGCGGCAGCTCGCCGCCGTCCGGCCTGGGCGGTGCGGTTTCCTGCCGGCGTGTGGCATCGGCGCCGTGCCATGTCGGTTCCCTTCTCTTCGAACGCTGTTCCGGTTGGCTCTGCGCGGTCGAACGCTGCGCGATGCCGTTATCGCACCAGCTCGTAACGGAACCGATCTGACGACAGTGGGGGGTCTGTAACCGCCGCCCGGCGGTCGGGGAGAGCTGTAACGTCGGACCGTGCCTGGCAAGACGACGCCGAGTCCGGCCGATCAGCAGCTCATCGAATACGCGCAGCAGCTCGACCTCACGGTGTCGGCGAAGCAGTTGGCCACCTGGCGAAAGCAGAAATGGCCCCTGCTGCCAGGGAACACGCAAGTGAGGCTGGGCAGGGGCAAGGGCACTGCCTCACACCCAGTGCCGGAAGCGTTCGACCTGGTGGTGGCGCTCGCTCGCCACGCGGGCCGGGGACGGCGCCCGAGGGACCTGGCACTGCTGCTATTTGGCGAGGGCCTGCCGGTACCGGAGGCAACGGTGGGGGCGGCATTTGCCTCCGCCGTGGACAGCATCGCCCTCAACCTCGGTGCAAAGGCCCACGACGAGCACACGAAGATGGAGTCGGACGAGGATCAGATCGCGCAGGCTGCTGCCCAGGCGGTTGCCGCTGCCACGAGCATGACCCTGGTGCCAACCCGGGCCCGGCGGATCGATGAGCGTATTGCCCGCTACTTCCGCGATGCTGGAGTCGCATGGCCGCCGAAGGAACTCGCCGCCCTGGACTACAACCCTGACCCCGTACCGTTCACGCCGAAGGATGCGACTCACGCGGCCGTAACTGCTGTGCTCAGCGGAGGTTCTTCAGTCACGAACCTATGCGGTCACAGCACTAGAGATCGGGGTCGCAGCCGGAACGCCCGTTCAAAGTATGGCCATATGACGTAACCACAGGTGTCGCAGCGTCAACTTGCCTTGCTCCTAGCGCCTCCGCTACCGCTCGGCTTCATCAATGAGGGCCCCACCATGCCTAGGTGTCTGGTGGGGCCCTTCTACGTTTCGCCCGTGATTGTGACGGCCGTGTCGGTGGGCCTTGGTCTGCTGGGCTGGAGCCACTGGCCCTGGTAGGTGAAACCGAGGTGATCAAGGCCGCGGGCTGTCGCCCTGCGGCCTTGGAGCGGCTCTGCCCGCGACCGATTACCCGGTATGTGCGGGTACGTCACTGAATGTCCGGTTGTTTCAGCGGAGTCGGCTGTGCTTGTCTGCGGGCGGTGGATGATGCCGTAGGTGCGGCCGAAGCGGTTGGCTGCGGTGACGTGGCCCCAGTGCCCCTCCAGATAGAAGGCGTACGCGATCGAGGCCACCTGCTCATCGGTCACATGCAGGAGCCATCGGTTGGTTTCGGCCACCACGAGGCGCTCGACGCTGTCGCGGCTCAGCCCAAGCGATTCGGTGGCCCACCCGTGAGAGGAAGCTCGATGCGCTGTGCGGAGCGCCTCCAAGAGTGCGTACTGGCCCTTGCTGCGCCCCATCCGCCCCTGCCTTTCGACACCGTTCCACCAGGTCGCGGCCGTACCGGCTGTGAGGGCACGGTAGTGCAGCCCACCCGCTACTGCGGCTGGCTCCGGCCAACAGCCGTAGCTGTTGGACATGCCTTGCGCCTGTCGAACGTCCCAAGCTACTCAGTACCTCAGACTTTCCGGTGGTCATACCGGTCAGGGTTTGCTGAGTCAGTTCGTGTTGCCGATGACGCTGCGGGCCGCGAGGCGGAAGTCCTTGACCGCCTGGTAGAGGATGCGTTCTCGTTCATCAGCAAGGGCAGCGTCCTCGGCTTTGCGGGTGGTGTCTCCCTTGTGAGCGTTCTCTGCCAGCCGCCGCATGACTCGGGAGAGGTCGCTGGAGGCGTGGGTGACTCGCTCGGCGACGTCCGCGAGGGCAGCAGGTCCTTCGAGGATCACGACTTCGGCAGCGCGGTGGACCTCCCGCGCCAGGGCGATGAAGCGGCGTATCTTCTCGTCGACGTCGGGCAGGTCGGGGTCGTCGGAACGCAGCGCGTCGAGGATGGCGTCCATGGCAATGTCGCGGTCGTGGAGCGCGCTGAGGTAGCGGGCGTATGCGTCGCGGCGGTGCTGGCGGCGCCACTGATCATGCTGCGCACGTGCTTGTGTCCGGCCGCTCACGATCGCGGCACCAAGAGTGGCGACAGAGCCGACAGCGGCGCCGAGCAGTGCGGCAAGTCCTGCGTCCATGGGCTCAGTCTGCCGTCGTTGTCGTTCATTCAGTGCGCCGAGGCTTGGTCCCCGGTGCCAGGCGAGAGCGAGGCGGCTGGAGACTACTGACCGCCCGGTCGGGCGGTGTGGCTCCAGGCTTGCCGTACGGCTTGGAGAGCGCGGCAGACGTCGTCCCGGCTACTGAAGCCGTGCAGGCTCATCTGCGGATTCTCCGTGCTCTGGCCGATGCGTGTGTAGCCGTGCCAGCGGCCGCATCCGTTGCATTCCGGCGTCGGGAGGCAGCGGAAGACGTCACCGACCCACTCGTGATCGTCCGTGTAGGCGGGGTATCCGGAGAGGTGGCGCTCGTAGGCAGTCTTCACAAGCCCTGCATGGATTCGGTAGGCGTCGTCAGTTCGCTGAAGCTGGGCACAGGCTCGCGGCTGTCAATAGGTGGAATTGGTCCGTCGACACTCCCCACCGGCCACCGCTACCTGACTGAGATCGGCTCTCGCGCGAGCGGAGGCCGACGCTGCGCGCCGTCGCGTCGAAGGCGCCTGCGGGTCGGAAGGCGCTGTGCATGCCGGTGCGGATGCGATATCCCAGGTTGGTGGCCCTGTTCAGTTTCGCGAGTGTTTCGATGTGCGCCCATTCGCCGGGCCACTCCCGCAGGACCTGGGCCGTGTCGTACGCCTCCTGGCTGCGTCGCTGGTTGGGCAGAGGAACGAAGCGGGCGTGCATTCAGGAAGCTCCGTCGGTTGACTGTGCGGTTTCGGCGAGGTCCCGGATCCGGACGGCCGTGCGCCACTGGGCATCGGTCAGGTGCTCACACAACTCGTTGGCCAACTGGGCGATCCTTTCCAGGGCTTGCGCTGTTGTGGTGCCCAGGCTGGCCTCGGAGAGGGACGTGGCCCGCTCGACGGACGGGGCGGCGGGCGCGTGGGGCGCCGCCGGGGCGGCCGCGCGAGCAGGGCAGGTCACGGTTGAGGGTCCTCGGGGTGGGTCAGCGGTTGTTGCAGCGGCAAGTGTTGGAGATGACGTTGAACCAGCTGTCGCATGAGTTGCACCAGACAGATCCGGGTGCGGGCGGGATGTCCGAGCGTTTGGCGGTGCGGTCGATCACGAGGGCTGGATCTCCTTTTGTCAGAAGGTGTCGGGGAGTTGGGCGCGGGGCCCGTCGGGGGCGAGGACGGTGATGATGTTGTCGAGGTCCTTGGGGCGCCACAGCGCGGTTTCGAAGCCGCACGCTGCGAGGTGCTTGAGCCAGTCCCGCTGCTCCGGGCGCAGCCGTCCGGTTCGACTTAAGAGTCCATGACAGCGCAGGTCTCCTTTGATTTGAGTTCTCTTTACCTTTGGGAGCAGTACCTCACATGGGCGACCTGCCATCGATCACGCGGATGCTCCGTGCTTGGCGCAAGGCACGCGATCCAAAGGCCGTCCCCGGCTTCACCGCCCGTTATGGCACACGGCGCAGGAACGGCCTCACCCAGGCCGAGGTCGCCTACCTAGCAGGGGTGACCGAAGGCTGGTACAGCAGGCTCGAACGCGGCGTGCCCGGTACCTACAGCGACGAGTTCCTCGACAGCCTCGTCCGCATCCTCGGCCTCAACGACGCCCAGCGAACCCACCTCTTCCTCGAGGTCACCGGACGCGAACCGGCACCCCTCTGCCGCCCCGACGTCGGCACGATCGACCCCGTCGTGTCCCAGATGGTCCATCGCCTGCCGTGGCCCGCCTACACCTTCGATCCCCGTTGGGACATACGCGTCTTCAACGAGGCAGCCGCCCGCGACTTCCCGTGGATGCTCCACGGCGTCAACGTGATGATCTGGGCCTTGACCTACCCCGAGGCCCGATTCCAGCTCATCGACTGGGAAGAAACCTGGACCAAGCCCATGGCCTCCCAACTCCGCATCGCCTGGCGCGCCAACCCACACGACGCCCGACTCGCCGAGGTCGTCCAGCACATTAAGGAGGCCGACACGATCGCCGGCCGGATCCTTGAGCATGACGTCACCACCGTCACCCACCCCGATGGCGACCGCCGCCGCCTCTACCTCCCGCACCGGGACGAGGAAGTCGAGGTCGAATTCGTCGCCTTCGGCCGGCTGGGCAACAACATTCGCCTCATGGTCGTCATGCCCGGTGACGTCGCTCAGCAGGCCAGCGACGCCATGCCCTCCACCATCGCGAGCGTGCTCGACGGCACCCCCGCAACTCCCGCTTCCGCGTAGGAGGCCGCGGTCTGCGTGAACAGCCGCTCCGGATGCGCCCACGAGCCGACGTGGCCCGCCATTACCAGGCGGGCCGCGTCGGCCAGCGGCACACCGCACCGTGCGTGCCCCGTCGCCTCCTCAGTCATCTGAGACAGGCGGTCACGGATCTCTGCAACGCCGCTGCGGTCCAACAGCGGCCCGTGGCCCGGCACGAACACGTCCGCGCCCGTGTCCAACAGCGTCTGGCACGCCCGGATGCAGCCGCTCAACGACCCGGACCACCACCATGTGCACCCCGGAGAACAGGGCGTCCCCGGCGAACACCACATCCTCATCCGGCACGTGCACGGCGACGTTGCCCGGACTGTGCCCCGCTCCCAGGTCAATCAACTGCATCAACACGGTGCCGACCTTGACGTCCTCACGGCCGTGGAGGGTGCGCGTAGGCCCCATCACGGTGATGCCGGTGAAGTCGAAGTGCGCGAAGTGCCGGGCGACGTACGCGGCAGCCGCACCCTTCCTGCCCGAGTGGATCAGTGCCGTCAACTGCTCGGGCCCCATCTCGTGACACAGACCAGCGGCCCCCGCCACGGACGTGATGATCTCCGCCCTGGGCGACCTGCGCCACTGCGCCGCATCACTCAGCCTGGCCGCCGGCCTATCCATGAAGGCGATCCCAGCCCTGCTCGGCCACAGCAGCTACCAGCTCACTGCCGACACTTACACCAGCCTGCTGCCACAGTTCGAGCAGGCAGCCGCCAACGCACCCGTTGACTTGGTGCCGCGCCGCAACGGCGTCGAAAAGCCCAGCGATCAGCAAGCCACTGCAGCCGAGGGGGACTCCACACAGTCGCCCACCCCAGTCCCTGAGGGAGGCCAGGCTCAGCAAGATGCGACACCCGCCTCGGTTGCGGAAGTAGCAGGGGATCGCCATCTGCGCGTCGTACGGCCCGCCCCTCGGGATGAGGTACAGGACGCCGCCTGATCACGCTGTCCCCCGTTCGTCCCCCGCCATCAAAGAAGCCCCTCGCAGATCACTCCGAGGGGCTTTTCGTACCCCATTCTACCTGCTCAGAGCTGGTGCGTCCTCGGATGTCGAACCTGTGAGCCCCTCTTCATCGACGAGGGCTTCGGCAGCCTGGACGACCAGACCCTGGACGAGGTGCTGGACGTGCTCGACGCACTGCGTGAGCGGGGCCGCAGTGTCGGCATCGTGAGTCATGTGGCCGATCTGCGGCGGCGGATTCACGCGCAGTTGGAGGTGGTGAAGGGGAGATCGGGTTCGGTGCTGCGGCAGCGCGGCACGGGCTGATCCGTCTCACCGGCATCGCGGCCGCCACCTGAATCCCGGACGCCGGCATCGCGGCCGCCCACCTGAATCCCGGACGCCGACGCCCGGGTCCGCCGACTGTGACGGACCCGGGCGCCGGCTTGTGGCACCGGCGGCGAAGAGGGCGTTCTCCCGCCGGGTGGGGGACGCGGTGCACCGCTACCCGCCCTCACCGCCGGCGGTGGTCACCTCATCGCACCTCCCGCGCGTACGGCGCGACGGTGATCCGGTCGATCAGCGGCGCGTAGCGGGAGCGGAGCAGTACGCCGGGGAAGGTGTCCGAGGCGTAGGTGGTGCCGTCGAAGTTCGGCAGTTCCTCGGAGCGGAAGGCGATCGTGTTCTGGCCCTTCTTGAGATGGACCGGGACGGTCAGCTCCCAGAAGTTGTTCTCGTGGAAGCTGTGCGGGAAGCCGACGCGCCGCATCTCGCCGCCGTTGACGGTGATGTCGGCGTGGCGGGCGAGCGGGTCCGGGTTGTAGTGGGTGGCTTCGGACTGCTCGGGGTTGGAGTAGCGGATGCGCAGCGCGTACAGGCCGGCCCGGTCGGCGGCCACGGTGAACGTCGCGGTGTTGCCGTTGCCCGGGTCGCCGCCGATACCGGTGATCGCCGTGCCGTCGGTGGCCAGGGACAGCGGGGTGAGCGTGGCCGAGCCCGCGAGCTCGGCGTCCTGCGCCTCGTACGTCCGCGCCTTGAGCGCGCCCTCGGTGGGCGTGACCGTGAGGCGGTCGACGAGGGTGGCGGACGAACCCCCGGTCAGCGTCATCTTGTTGACGCCGCCCGAGAGGGAGACCGCGACGCTGCTCCTGCCCTTGGCCAGGCGCAGGACGTCGTGGTCGTTGACGGAGAGCCGGGCCCCGGAGCCGCCGAGGGTGTCGACCTCGAGGGTCGCCTCGCGGTCGGCGGGGGAGTAGACCCAGAACGTGGCCGTCTGGCCCTTCGCGAGCCGGGCGGCGCCCGAGCCGGTGGCCGCCCGCTTCGGCAGGTCGTAGACGGGCCGCGCCCCGCCGCCCAGCCAGGCCAGCTCGCCCTCGTACACCTGGGTGCCGGCCGAAGCCTCGGCGAGGGACAGGGTGAGGCGGTCGACGATGGCGTCACCCTTGGTGGCGCGCTTGCCGTCGGCGCTCTTCGCGGCGAGTGTCAGGGTGTGCTTGCCCTTGGTGAGGTGGACCTTGGTGTCGGTGTGGTCCCACACCACCCACTTGTAGCCGAGCGGCAGGTACAGCTCCTGCTCGCTGTCCGCCTTCCCGTCCACGCGCAGGAAGACGTTGGTGGGGCCCTGCTCCTTCACCTTGTCGAAGGTGTTGAGGGAGTTGGCGAAGACGCTCAGGTCGTAGGTGCCGTCCTCGGGCACGTCCACGGTGAAGTCGAGCGTGACGTCCGAGCCGGTGCGCAGACCGCCGACGTCGTAGCCGCCGGACGTGTAGAACTTCGACACGTCGCGCGGCGAGCCCTCCGGCCCGTTCTTCGTGTAGCCGGACCCGGTGTGGGCGGCGTCCTCCGCCTCGTACGAGCCCTGCCAGCGCACGGGCGGGGACTGCGTGCCCTTCGCCTTCCCGGCGGGGCTGAGGACGATCTCGTAGGCCGAGGACTCCTTGAGCTTCGGCAGCCCGCCGTCACCGAAGTCGACGACGACCTTGCCGTCGGCACCGACCTCCAGGTTCGTCTCCGTGAGCAGCTTCGGGCCGGAGTTGTCGCCCACCTGGCCGCTCCACTCGATCTCCTTCACCCAGGCGTGCACGCGGTCCCCGAAGATCTTCTTCGGGACGTTGTCGAAGGTGATGTGTCCCTTGCCGGTGGAACCGCCGAAGATAAGCCGGGACTGCTTCTTCTTCTCGTCGAGCGTGGCAACGCCCTGCATGGTGTAGTTCTCGCCGGGGAACGGCGGCGTCACCTTCACCGTGTGGCCGCTCATCGAGGCGTACGAATGCAGCAGCCACCACTGGCCATTGCCGCGGTTGGACTGCACGGCGGAGTCGGAGAGGTTGCCGTCGATGTTCCAGTACGCGATGTCGGCGTCCACCTTGGACTCCTCGATCGCGGACACCCACTGGATCATCTGGCCCGGGACCGAGGTGTGGTAGTTGAAGGCGTACTCGTTGATGTTGATGGGGAGTTGGGTGCCCTCCCTGTCGGTGCCCTTGAACAGGTCCTTCTCCCATGCCCGGTACTTGGCGACGCTCGCGCGCACCGCCTCCGGGTGGCTCAGCTCGTGCCAGGTGATGACGTCGGGCATGGTCCCGGCGGCCAGGGCGTGGGTGAGGAAGCCCTTCACCTGGTCGTACAGGACGCTGGTGTTGGGGCCGGCGATGCGGGCGTCGGGCATCTTGCTCTTGATGAGCTTGTAGAAGTCGTCCCAGGCGGCGAAGTAGTCATCGGGGTCGTTGAGCCAGCTGACCTTGTTGTAGCTCCACTCGCCGGTGCCGAACATGTTGCCCTCGGGCTCGTTGAACGGCACGAAGACGATGTTGTCCTGGTACTCCTTCGGCAGCTCCAGGACCTGGTCGACCTGCTTGACGATCTTCTCCCGGTAGAGCTTGAGCTTCTCCTCGGGGGTGTCGCCCGGCCACTGGTACGGGAAGCCGCGGTGGATGTCCGTCATGTAGATGTACACATCACCGTCGGTGGAGTCGGCCAGCGGCTTCACCACCTCCAGCGCGTCGGCACCGGGGTGCTGCGGACCGTCCTGCGCCTTGGTGGAGACCGTGCGCAGGCCCATGCCCTCCATGAGGTTGTTGGTCGGGACGTCCGGCCCGTACACGCCGTAGAGGGTGCCTGACGCACCGCCGTGGAACTTGCCGGTGTCCGAGCCGAGGTCGACGGTGAGCTGACCCTCGCGGACCACGGTGACGGTCGCCTTCACCGCGCGCCCGGCCGCCGTTCCCGCCACCGTGAACGTGCCCGGCCGGGCGTACTTCTCGGGCGGTACGGCGTCCCAGGTGATCGATGTGTCGCGGTCGTAGCCGTCGGAGTAGGACGAGCGGACGGCGGCGGGGAGGGACGGGGCGGTCCCGGCGGTCGTACGGACCTCGAAGGACGTCTTCGAGAGCTCCTGGAGAGTGGGCACGGTCCCGACCGTACCGGCCACCTGCTCGGCGCTGAGCGCCGAGTGCCACACGGTGAAGTCGTCGACCGCGCCCTTGAGGAGCGGGTCCGGCCACAGGGACTTGCCGATGTAGCCGGCGGCCGTGGCCGAACCGTCCAGCAGCTCGTTGGCCTTGATGCCGGTCTCGGCGGAGGAGACCGCGACGCCGTCGAGGTAGGTGGTGAGCCGACGGGCGGTGGAGTCGAGGGTGACGGTGACCGTCCGCCACTCGTTGGCGGGAAGCATCGCGTAGCCGCGGACCTGTGCCTCCGCGCCGCCTCCGCCGGTGGTCACGGAGGTCTGCAGCACCCCGCCGTTGTTGTACGGGGTGGCGAAGAGGTACTTGGTGGTGTTGGTGCCCAGGTCGAAGATCCGCTGCCAGGACGACTTGTCGCCGCCCCACTTCACGCGGGCGGAGACCGTCAGGTCGTCGGCGTCGCCGACCACTTCGCGGGGCAGGCGGACATACGCGCCGTTGGAGGTGGGCGCCCCGCCGGGCAGGGCGAGCGCCTTGCCGCCGTCCGCGCCGGTGACGGACTGGGCGGTGGAGCCGTTCACGAGGCTCGCCGTCAGGCCGTTGCCGGAGCTGTCGGTGATCGTGCCCGAGGCGAGGTCGTCCTGGTCGAAGGTGTAGCGGGCGGCCGGCTGGGGCGCCTCGGCCGCCAGCGCGGGGACGGCGGGCGCGGCCAGCAGGCCCGCCCCGAGAGTCAGGGCTATCGCGGCCGGGGCTCGGCGCCGCGCGGATCTGTCAGCGGATGGCATGGATTGCGTCCTCAATCCTTGAGTAACGGGTTCCGGTGATGCGGCGTCGAATCGGTTCGACCGCACGCGTCACGGAGGCAGATCAACTCTTCGAGACTGCGGGGATGGCGGCCCCGCGCCTCGGGGACTGTGCGGAACGGGCAGACGGTTGCCGGAAGGATCGCTTCATCGAACCGGTTCGCGAAGCTAGCACCGGGAAACGCGGCCCAGCAATCCCTCCGACACAAGGAATTTGCGGGGCCGCACAGGGTTTCTTGAGTGGTGTCCGGGGTGTTGACAGGGGTTCGAGCTGTTCCTACCGTCACTGCATGCGAACCGGTTCGACAACCGGCATCCGCCCCCCTCCTCCGGTTCGAGCAAGGAGTCGCCCGTGAACATCGGTGAGATCGCCAAGAGAGCCGGTGTCTCGCGGAGCACGGTGTCCTACGCGCTGAGTGGCAAGCGCCCGGTTTCGGAGGACACGCGCCGGAGAATCCAGCGGGTCGTCGACGAGTTGGGCTACCGGCCCAGCGCCAGTGCCCGTGCCCTGGCCAACGGCCGGACGAGCACGATCGGCCTGGTCTTCCCACCGGCCGGGAACCACTACACGGGGATGCAGCTGGACTTCATCGGCAGCGTGGTGGAGGCCGCCGCGGTCTACGACTACGACGTGCTGCTGTCACCGAGCGGCGTGGACAGCGACCGTTCCTTCCAGCGGCTGCTGGGGGAGCGGCGGGTCGACGGCGCGATCCTGATGGAGATCAGGCTGGAGGACGACCGGGTCGATCACCTGGCCGCACTGGACTTCCCCTCCGTCGCCATCGGCCGCACCGCGCATCCCGAGGGCGGCTGGTGGGTGGGCCTGGACCACACCGCGCTGGTGGAGGCGTGCGTCCACCATCTCGCGGATCTCGGCCACCGCCGGGTCGCCTTCGTCAACCGCCCCGAGCAGCTGCTGCGGACCGGGTACGAGTCCGCCCACCGCGGCCTGGACGGCTTCACCAAGGCCGCGGCCGAGCGCGGGCTGACGGTGCGGACGTACTGCTGCGGGGACGACGCCACCTCGGGTCAGGCCTGTGTGGAACGGATCCTGCACGACGATCCGGCCACCACGGCCCTGGTCACCCTGAACGAGGCCGCGCTGGGCGGCCTCTACCGGGGCCTCGCCCAGGCGGGCCGCCATGTCCCGCGCGACTTCTCCCTCACGGGAGTCGTGGCCAACCGCTGGGCGGAGACGGTGACGCCGCAGCTCACCGCGGCGGACGTACCGGCGGCCGCGATGGGCCGGCTCGCCGTCGAACTGCTGGTGGAGCGGCTCGACCATCCCGGCGCGGCTCCCCGGCACCACCTCCTCACGCCACCCATCTCCCTGCGCGCCAGCACCGGGCCCGCAGGCACCGCACCCACCATCGACGCCGGGCCCGGTACGACGCCCTGACCACACGACGGGTGACCGCCCGTCCTCCTGCTTCACCTCGCTGATCGCTCGAACCTCACATCAGTGCCGTTCGGCGTGCCCGCTTGCAGCAACCCCGTGCCCTCGGCACCCGCAATGCCCGAACAAAGGAACCCGCGATGAACAGCTCCTCCAGACAGCGCCGTCTGACCGCCGCAGCCCTGACGGCCCTGGCGGTGGCCATCAGTGCCACCGCCTGCTCCTCCGGCTCGGGCAGCGCCGACGCCAAGGGCGCGGACAGCGGCACGTACACCATCTGGGACCCGTACCCGCAGTTCGACAAGAGCTCGGCCTGGGCGAAGTTGCTGGACAAGTGCGGCACCGAGGCCGGTGTGAAGATCAAGCGGACCGCCTTCGACACCAGCGACCTGTCGAACAAGGCCCTGCTGGCCGCCCAACAGGACAACTCCGCGGACCTCCTCATCGTCGACAACCCGGTGGTGTCGACCCTGGCCGAGGCGGGCGTGCTCACCACGACGGACGACAACAAGCTGGACACCTCGAAGGTCGACCCCAACCTGCTCGCGGCCGGCCAGTCGGGCGGGAAGACGTACGGCACCCCGATCGGCGCCAACACCCTCGCCCTGTACTACAACAAGGACGTCCTGAAGGAGGCCAAGGTCGACATCGCCTCGATCAAGGACTGGCCGACCCTGACGGCAGCCCTGGACAAGGTCAAGGAGGCGGGCAAGAAGGGCATCACCTTCTCCGCGATCGGCACCGAGGAGGGCAGCTTCCAGTTCCTGCCGTGGTTCTGGGGCTCCGGCGCCCAGCTGACCGAACTCGACTCCGCCGAGGCCGCCTCCGCCCTGTCCCTGTGGAAGGACTGGCTGGACAAGGGCTACGCGCCCAACTCGGTCATCAACAACACCCAGACGACCAGCTGGCAGGAGTTCGCGAGCGGCGACTACGCGTTCGCGGAGAACGGCACCTGGCAGCTCGCGGGCGCCGAGAAGGCGGGCTTCGACTACGGCGTCCTGCCCATACCCGGCGCCGACGGAGGCAGCGCCGCGGCCCCGACCGGCGGCGAGTTCGTCACCCTCCCGGTCCAGAGCGACACCGGCCGCTACGCCACCTCCCAGAAGCTGGCGACCTGCCTGACCAACACCGAGAACCTGTACGAAACCGACACCACCCTGTCCTACGTCGCCCCCACCAGCGAGGTCCAGGACAAGCAGGTGGCGGCCAACCCCGAGCTCAAGCCCTGGGTGGACGCGGTCAAGGCGGCCAAGGGCCGCACCAGTGACGACCTGGGCACCAAGTACCCGAAGATCTCCGAGCAGTTGTGGAAGGCCGTCCAGTCCGCTCTCAGTGGCTCGAAGTCTCCCAAGGACGCGCTGAGCGCCGCCCAGTCCGCCGCCGGCAACTGACAGCAGTCCAGGGCCCTTTGATGAGTCACACCACACAAGTGCCGCACCGCCGGCCCGTGCCCCGAAAGAGCGGTGCGGCCCCCACCGCACCGCCCCCGCAACGGCGCCGCCCCAGCTCCCAGCAGTGGGCCGCCTGGGCCTTCCTGGCCCCGGTGACCCTCTACCTCGCCCTCTTCTACGCCTATCCGCTGTACCGCAACATCGACCTGAGCCTGCGGAACTACACCGTCCGCTCCTTCGTTCAGGGCGACGCGCCGTTCACCGGCCTGGAGAACTACCGCATCGTCTTCGACGACCCGACCTTCGCGCCCGCCCTGCTCCACACCGTGGTGTTCACGGCCGTGTGCCTGGTCTTCCAGTACGCCATCGGCCTGGCCCTCGCGGTCTTCTTCAACCAGCACTTCCGGCTCTCGGCCACCCTGCGGGCCCTGTTCCTGGTGCCCTGGCTGCTGCCACTGATCGTGTCGGCCTCCACCTGGTCGTGGATGCTCAACAGCGACTCGGGCATCGTCAACGCCGCTCTGCACGCCGTCGGCATCGGCCCGGTGAACTGGCTGACTTCCCCGTCCTGGTCGCTGACCTCGGTGATCATCGCCAACATCTGGATCGGCGTCCCGTTCAACCTGGTCGTGCTCTACAGCGGCTTGCAGTCCATCCCCACGAGCCTGTACGAGGCCGCCGCCCTGGACGGGGCGAGCGCCTGGCAGCGCTTCTGGCGCGTCACCTTCCCGCTGCTGCGCCCGGTGTCCGCGATCACCCTGCTGCTGGGTCTGGTCTACACACTCAAGGTCTTCGACATCATCTGGATCATGACCAAGGGCGGCCCGGCGGAATCGTCCACGACCTTCGCCACCTGGTCCTACCAGCTCGGCTTCGGCAACCTGCTGCCCGCCTTCGGCCCGGGTGCGGCTGTCGGCAACCTGCTCGTCGTCGCCGCCCTGGTGTTCGGCCTGGTCTACGTCCGGGTCCAGAGAAAGCAGGCCCTGTCGTGATGCGAAGCCGTAAGCGTACGTGGGGAAAGACGGCCATCGGCCTGCTGCTGACCGGGATCATGCTCTTCCCGGTCTACTGGATGGTGAACGTGTCCTTCACCCGCGACCAGGACATGCGCAAGAGCCCACCCGACCTGTTCCCCCTGAACGGCACCCTGGCCGGCTACCGCACCGTCCTCGACGAGCAGCTGCCCTACCTCGGCACCAGCCTCGTCATCGGCCTGGGCACCGTCGTCCTGACCGTGGCCCTGTCCGCCCCCGCCGGTTACGCCCTGGCCAAGCTGCGCCCGCGTGGCGGCGGCGTCCTCGGCTTCGTCCTGCTGGCCGCCCAGATGATCCCCGGCATCATCATGGCGATGGGCTTCTACGCCATCTACCTCCAACTCGGCCTGCTCCAGTCCGTCCCCGGCCTGATCGTCGCCGACTCCACGCTGGCCGTGCCCTTCGCCGTCCTCATCTTCACCGCGTTCATGTCCGGCATCCCCGGCGAACTGCTCCAGGCGGCGAAGACGGACGGCGCAGGGGCGTTGCGCACCTTCTGGTCGATCGTCCTGCCCATGAGCCGCAACGCCGTCGTCACGGTCTCGTTGTTCGCGTTCCTGTGGTCCTGGTCCGACTTCGTCTTCGCCAGCACCCTGGTCAACGGCGGCTCGTACGAGCCGATCACGCTCGGCATCTACCACTACATCGGGAACAACAACCAGGAGTGGAACGCCATCATGGCCACCGCCGTCGTGGCCTCGCTGCCGGCCGCGGTCATCCTGGTCCTGGCCCAGCGCTACGTCGCCGCCGGCGTGACCGCCGGTGCGGTCAAGGACTGAGTTCCCTTCCCTCTGTTCGAGTCCTGTGCTCGAGAAACGAGTCGCACTCCATGACCGCCGCCCTTCCTGGCCCGGCCTTCTCCGTCCACGACATCCCGTTCAGCACGTACGGATCCTGGTTCGACATCTCGCCCGTGGTGGCGGAGAAGACGTACGCCGAGGACCTCCACCTCGTCTCGCACCAGAACGGCATGCACGCCGTCCTGCGCCTGGTGCCGCTCGACGCCACGACGGGCGAGCGGGCGGAGACCCGCGTGGAGGCGACACCGAGCCTGCTGAGCTGGATCGGCGCGACCGGCCGCCTCGACCTCGCCTACGAGTCGCCGGACACCGTACGCCTGCGCGGTGCGGGGCTGTCCCTGCGCGTTTGCGCGGCAGCGCGGACGCTGACCCCGTTCAGCGGCACCTACTTCTTCCACGACGCGGCCGCCGACGGGTATGTGTTCACGTCGTACGAGACCGGACGCCGCTACCGCGTCACCGTGCTCGCCGGCACGGTGGCCGACACCTTCGGCAGCCAGGCCCTGGGCGGCGCCGACCGCGGCCTCACCGTCACCGCCGACCAGGACGCGGACGGACCCTGGGAGATAGCGGTCGAGGAACTCGACACCGCCCGCGCGCCGTACGCGTCGACGGCGGCCTTCGGCAAGATCGTCGAGGCCGCGCAGAACTCCTTCGCGGACTTCGTCGACACGGCGGCTCCCTGGCGCTCGTCCGCCACCCCGGCCGCCGAACTCGCCGCCTACGTCGTGTGGTCCGCGACCGTACGCCCCGCGGGGCTGGTCACGCGCCCCGGCGTGCTGATGTCCAAGCACTGGATGGACAAGGTCTGGAGCTGGGACCACTGCTTCAACGCCCTGGCCCTGGCGCCCGGTTGCCCGGAACTGGCCTGGGACCAGTACCACCTGCCCTTCGACCACCAGGACGAGACCGGGGCCCTGCCCGACTCGGTCACCCACTCCGAGGTCCTCCACAACTTCGTCAAACCGCCCATCCACGGCTGGGCATTCGGTCACCTGCGGCGCCGGCTGCCCGTTCCTCCCGGCCAGGCCGAACTGGCCGAGACCTACGACCGGCTGGAACGCTGGACCAACTTCTGGCTCACCGCACGGCGCGCCCCCGGCGCGGACCTGCCCCACTACCAGCACGGCAACGACAGCGGCTGGGACAACGCCACCACCTTCGACCCCGAACGCGTGGTCGTCACCGCCGACCTGGCCGCCTTCCTCGTCCTCCAGCTCCACGAACTCGCCGAACTGGCACAGCCCTTGGACAGACCGGACGAGGCCGATCGGTGGGCGCGGGCCGCCGAGGCCACCCAGGCGGCGATGCTCGACCAGCTGTGGACCGGTGACCGGTTCGTCGCCCGGGGAGTCGACAGCGGCGACACCTGGCACAGCTCCAGCCTCCTCGACCTGATGCCGATCGTGCTGGGCGAGCACCTGCCGGACGAGATCAGCGGCGTGCTGGCCGCCCGCATCGAGGCCCACCTGACCGGGCACGGCCTGGCCACCGAGCTGCCGACCTCGCCGCACTACCTCGCCGACGGCTACTGGCGCGGCCCCATCTGGGCCCCCGCCACAGTCCTCATCGAGGACGGCCTGCGCCGCGGCGGACACCACCGGCTGGCGGACGAGATCAGCGCCCGCTTCCGCGCCCTGTGCGAGACGCACGGCTTCGCCGAGAACTTCGACGCCCTGACCGGAACGGGCCTGCGGGACCGCGCCTACACCTGGACCGCCAGCAGTTACCTCCTCCTCGCCGAAGCACACGTACGCCGAGGCGGCCACTGATAACACCGGGGTCATAGGGGCGGGTAACACCGGGGTCATAGGGGCGGGCCGTCTGCACCAGTAAGGGACTGCGGGTGCCGGCGGCGTGTCCCTCGGGCCGTATGAAAACCGCGTGCGTACGAAAACCGCGTGCGTCCCGCCCGCTCGTCGCCCATCATGATCGACCATGCCTCACCTGCCGCATCCCTCCCCCGAAGACCTCCGCCGCGACCCCCTGCCCTTGCGCGGCCGTACCGCCCTGGTCACCGGGGCCAGCCGGCGCGGCGGCATCGGGCATGCCGTGGCCCGGCGGCTCGTCGCGTACGGGGCGAGCGTCTGCCTGCATCACCATGTGCCGCACGATGCCGCCATGCCCTGGGGCGCCGACCGGATCGAGGACGTGGTCGCCTCCGTGCGCGCGGCCGCCGGTGATCCGGAGGCGCGGATCGTCGCCGGGCCCGGTGATCTCGCCGATCCCGCCGCGCCCGCCGAGCTGATCACCACCGCCACCGCGGCACTCGGCGGACGGCTGGACATCCTCGTCGCCAACCACGCCCTCAGCGGATCCGACGGACCGCTCGACGCGATCGACGCCGCCATGCTCGACGCGCACTGGGCGGTCGACACGCGGTCGGTGCTGCTGCTGATCCAGGCCTATGCCCGGCAGCCGGACCGACGCCGTGGCGGGCGCGTGGTGATGATGACGTCGGGGCAGGACATCGCGGGCGGTATGCCGGGCGAGATCGCCTACGCCCTTCAGAAGGGCGCACTCGCCTCGATCACGCGCTCGCTGGCGACGACGCTCGCCGAGCAGGGGGTCACGGTGAACACCGTCAACCCGGGCCCCGTCGACACGGACTACATGACCGGCGACGACTACGCGGCCATCGCCGCGCGTTTCCCCGCTGGGCGGTGGGGCATGCCGGACGACCCGGCCCGCCTCATCGCCTGGCTCGCGACGGACGAGGCGGACTGGGTCACCGGTCAGGTGATCAACTCGGAAGGCGCCTTCCGGCGTTGACGTGACCGTCAGAGGCGGGACAGCTCGTCCACCAGGTCGTCCAGTCCCAGGGAGCCCTGGGAGAGGGCGGCCATGTGCCAGGCCTTGAGGTCGAAGGCGTCGCCGTGCCGCTCGCGGGCGTTCTCCCGGCCCAGCAGCCAGGCGCGTTCGCCCAGCTTGTAGCCGATCGCCTGGCCGGGGATGGTGAGGTAGCGGGTCAGCTCGCTCTCCACGAAGTCCGCCGGGCGGCTGCTGTGTGCGCCGAAGAACTCCTGCGCCAGCTCGGCGGTCCAGCGCTCACCCGGGTGGAAGGGCGAGTCCGCCGGGATCTCCAGCTCCAGGTGCATACCGATGTCGACGATGACCCGGGTGGCCCGCATCATCTGCGCGTCGAGGTAGCCGAGCCGCTGCTCCGGGTCGGTGAGGAAGCCCAGCTCGTCCATCAGCCGCTCCGCGTACAGCGCCCAGCCCTCGGCGTT
Source organism: Streptomyces spinoverrucosus (assembly GCF_006539505.1). Classification (GTDB taxonomy): domain Bacteria; phylum Actinomycetota; class Actinomycetes; order Streptomycetales; family Streptomycetaceae; genus Streptomyces; species Streptomyces spinoverrucosus. Next base: position 59,324 of record NZ_BJND01000022.1, on the reverse strand, counting down.
GGCGCTGACGCCGCCGATGGTGGCCTGGTAGCGGGAGAGGTTCGCGGCGACGTGCGCCCACTGCGCGAGCTGGAGGTGATGGCCGGGGACGCCCTCGTGGTACCAGGTCGACACCAGGTCGTAGACCGGGAACCGGGTCAAGCCCATCGTCGGCAGCCAGGTGCGGCCCGGGCGGGAGAAGTCCTCCGACGGGGGCGTGTAGTAGGGGGCGGCGGCGCTGCCGGGCGGGGCGATGCAGGACTCCACCTTCCGGACCCGCTCGGCGAGGTCGAAGTGCGTGCCGTCCAGCGCCTCGATCGCCTGGTCCATCAGGTCCTGCAGCCACTGCCGGACCTCGTCGACGCCCTCGATGTGCTTGCCGTGCTCGTCGAGGTGGGCGAGCGCCACCCACGGCGTCTCGGCGCCCGGCAGGATCTTGTCGGCCTCCTGCTTCATCTCGCCGAGGATGCGGTGGAACTCCGACCAGCCGTACGCGTACGCCTCGTCCAGGTCGAGGTCGGTGCCGTTGAAGTAGCGCGACCAGCGGGCGTACCGCTCCCGGCCCACCGTGTTCGGCGCGCCCTCGACCGTCGGCGCGTACACCTCACGCATCCAGTCCCGCAGCTCCACCACGGCCGCGCTCGCCCCACGGGCGGCGTCGTCCAGCTCCGCGCGCAGCGCCTCGGGACCGGCCGAGGCGAAGTCCTCGAACCAGCCGCGCCCGCTGCCGTGGGTGTCCGCCCACTCGCCGAGCTGGTCGATGAACGTCGCCGTCGGGCGCGGGCCCGCGTACAGCTTGCGGTCCAGACCCAGCGCGAGGGACTCGCGGTAGCCCGCCAGCGCGGCCGGCACCGCGCGCAGCCGCTGGGCGATCGCGGCCCAGTCCTCCTCCGTCTCCGCCGGTGTCACGGTGAACACCTCGCGCACCGGGTGCACGATCGTGCCCAGGTTGCCGACCGAGCGAAGCCCCTCTTCGGCCTTGTGCACGGCGAGTTCGGCGGTGAGCCGCTCACGCAGCAGGCGCGCACACCGGCGCTCGATGTCACTGTCCGCGCCGGGCGCGCGCTCGGCCTCGTCGAGCTTCGCGAGGGTCGCCCGCGCCAGCTCGGCGAGCGCCTCCTGGCCCGCGGGTGAGATGTCGGGCAGGCGGCTCGAACTCTCCTTCACGCCGAGATAGGTACCGGTGACCGGGTCGAGGGCGATGAGTTCGTCGACGTAGGCGTCGGCGACCTCTCGGGGCAGCGGGCTCTTGGTCTCTGACATGGGGACCATCCTCATACGAGGGGCCACCGTGCGTCACCCGGATTGAGCCGAGGGCGAAGGCGGCAGCAGGGGGCCGCAGTCCCACTGCTGGAAGATCAACCGGGTTTCGACACGGGCCACTTCGCGGCGGGCCGTGAACTCGTCCAGCACCAGCCGTTGCAGATCGGCCATGTCCGCGACCGCGACATGCACCAGGTAGTCGTCGGGACCGGTGAGGTGGAAGACGGTCAGCGACTCCGGCAGCGCCCGGATCCGCTCCACGAACGGCCCCACCAGCTCCCGCCGATGCGGCCTGACCTGCACCGACAGCAGGGCTTGCAGCCCGCGTCCCAACTTGGCCGGATCCAGCCGCAGCTGATGTCCGAGGATCACGCCCGCGCGCCGCAGCCGGGTCACCCGGTCCAGGCAGGTCGACGGCGCGACGCCCACCTGCGCGGCGAGGTCGCGGTAGGTCGTCCGGGCGTCGTTCTGCAACAGCCGCAGCAGATCGAGATCCACCGGATCCAGTACGACAGATTCAGCCATTGTCCGAACGTAACACGGGCCCGGCCCCCTGAGACCCGCTCGGTGTTCACTCTTCGGGGCATGGACTCCGTGACCAGGGACGCCTACGACGACGTACGCACCCCATCGATCGCAGCGAGAGCACTGGCCACCGAAGCCGTGCACGCCGGGCGTGACGATCTCGCCGGGCAGGGCCTGCACACCCCGCCCATCGACCTGTCCACCACCTACCCCTCGTACGACAGCCGGGCCGAGGCCGCCCGTATCGACGCCTTCGCCACCACCGGCGCCGAACCGGACGGCCCGCCCGTCTACGCCCGGCTGGGCAACCCCACCGTCGCCCGCTTCGAGACCGCCCTCGCCCGCCTCGAAGGCACCGAGTCCGCCGTCGCCTTCGCCAGTGGCATGGCCGCGCTGAGCGCGGTGCTGCTCGTACGGGCCTCCCTGGGCCTGCGCCATGTCGTGGCGGTACGTCCCCTGTACGGCTGCAGCGACCACCTCCTCACCGCCGGTCTGCTCGGCTCGGAGGTGACCTGGACCGACCCGGCCGGTATCGCGGACGCGCTGCGGCCCGACACCGGGCTCGTCCTGGTGGAGTCCCCGGCGAACCCGACCCTCGCCGAACTCGACCTACGGGCCGCCGCCCACGCCTGCGGCTCGGTACCGCTGCTCGTCGACAACACCTTCGCCACCCCCGTACTCCAGCGCCCCGCCGAACAGGGCGCGGGACTTGTGCTGCACAGCGCGACCAAGTATCTCGGCGGGCACGGTGACGTACTCGCCGGAGTGGTCGCCTGCGACGAGGAGTTCGCGGGGCGGTTGCGGCAGGTGCGGTTCGCCACGGGCGGGGTGCTGCATCCGCTGGCCGGTTATCTGCTGTTGCGCGGCCTCGCGACCCTGCCCGTACGGGTGCGGGCGGCGTCCGCGAACGCCGCCGAACTCGTCCGTCGACTCACCGCCGACCCGCGCGTCGCCCGCGTCCACTACCCGCGCATCGGCGGCGCGATGATCGCCTTCGAGGTGCACGGCGACCCGCACGAGGTCATCGCCGGCGTCCGTCTGATCACCCCGGCCGTGAGCCTCGGCAGCGTCGACACGCTCATCCAGCACCCGGCGTCCATCAGCCACCGCATCGTGGACGCGGACGACCGCCGGGGCGCCGGGGTCGGCGACCAGTTGCTCAGGCTGTCGGTGGGGCTGGAGGACGTCGAGGACCTGTGGTCGGATCTGGACGCTGCGCTGGGGGAGGCGCCGGTGCGGGTGCGGGCGTCGGCCGGGGTGTGGCACGCCTGAGCGGCAGGAACGCGTCGGGGGTGGCTCGGGGGCGGCTCGGGGATGGCTCGCGGACCACTCTGGGACCGCTCGGATGGCTCGCGGACCGCTCGCGGACCGCTCGGGGACCGCTCTGGGATGGCTCGGGGGCGGCTCAGGGATGGCGGGCTCGGGGACCCGCTCGGGGGTAGCCCCAGGGGCCGCTCTGGGACCGCTCGGGGACTGCTCTGGGACCGCTCGGGGACGGCTCGCGGACCGCTCCGGTACCGCTCGGCGGGAATGGCTCGCGGACCGCTCGGGGATGGCTCCGGGACCGCTCGGGGGCGGCCCGGTGTCCACCACCGTGCCGCCCCCGACCCGTCGGTCACCTCACTCCCGCACGATCCGCTCGCCGAGCCGCTCCTCGTCGTACGGCAGCCCCGGACGAACCGGCGTCGCGTCCAGCCGGGCCGTGATCACCAGGGTGCCCTCCTCGATCTGGTAGTCGAGGGGCAGGCCAAGGCCGCGCATCGCGGCGACCATGCCGGTGTTGGAGGACTGCGTCACGGCGTACACGCTCTCGCAGCCCGCCTCGACCGCCATCGCCACCAGGCGGCCGAGCAGCTCGGCGCCGATACCCCGGCGCTGCCACTCGTCCTCGACGAGCAGCGCGACCTCCGTCTCGTCCCCGTCCCACAGCAGGTGGCCGAGCCCGACGATCCGGCCCGACGCGGTCTGTACGGCGAGCGTCCGGCCGAAGCGCGGGCTGAGCAGGTGGTTGAGGTAGCGGTCGGCGTCCCCGACCGGCCCGTGGTAGCGCATGGACAGGGTGCGCGCCGAGCACCGGTCGTGCATCTCCTTCGCGGCCTGAAGGTCACCGGTGTCGGCCCGGCGCACGGTGATGGCGTTGCCCTGCGGCAGCGTCAGCTCGTCCTGGCCGCCCGGGACGCGCGGCCCGAGCCGCGCGTCCAGCTCCACCAGGGCCCGCGCCCGCGCGAACTCGGTCGGCGTGAACGGCAGATACGGCCGCTCCACGGTGATCACTCCGCCTTCCGGTGCGCGCAGCCGCATCACGGTGTCCTCCAGAACCCCCTCCACCGGCACGCCGTCCCTCGCGCGACCGCCGCCCACCGGGGTCGCGGGCAGCGAACGGATCGTGCACCGGCCGAGCAACTGCCGCAGTGCGAGTGGCAGTTCGGCGGCGTCCAGCGCCGTACGGGTGGCCAGGCCCAGGACGCGGGTCGGCGCGTCCACCAGGTCGTGGGCGTCGGCCCGCTCGATCCACGTGCCCGTACCGCCCGCCCGGGACACCGCCCGGGTCAGCTCGGAGGCCGCAAGCCCGGCAGGAGCCCGGAGCAGGAACTCGTCCACCGTGCCGTCACCCAGCGGATGCGTCTGCAGGCTGAGGATGTCGACCCGGTGCCCGGCCAGCGCCGTGCACAGCGCGGCCAGCGAACCGGGCTCGTCCTTCACCGTCGTCCGCATCCGCCACAGCGTGCCCTGCCCGGACTCGGACTCCGGGTTCGCCGAGGTCGGCGCGGACGGCCCGGCCTGCCGCTCCGGGGAGGGCGGCCGGGCGCCGGTATCGCTGGTCGGCGGTGCGTGACCGTGGCGGCGTGACCACCAGATGTGGAAGGTCGCCGTGGCGAGCAGGACGATCGCGGAGATCACCAGAAGCGCTGGGCCGTCGGGGCCGTGGCCGATCAGGTTGGCCACGGCGTCCGCCACCGCGACGGCGGTGAACAGCGCGGCGAGTTCCACGACGTCCCGTCGCCAGTGGTGCACCGGGCGGCCGTGTTTCGCTCGGGTCACATCAGACATGTCTCGACTCATGGACCCACTGTGAAGGAAGGGTGTTGCGTGATCACGAACGCTTTGTGACTGATCGGTAAAGCGTGGATCTGCCCTTTTTGTTGCTCTTTCTACTGTTGTTGTGCTGCGGATGCGTGGCCTGCGACGACGCGCCTGCCCAGCCATCGCCCTGTACCAGGCGGCCTACGTCATGCGGCCACCTCCTCGACCAACGCATTACGCAGCCGACGCGCCTGCGTCACCAGACGCGAGGAGCCACGCCGGGCCGTCGCCTGCGCCAGGTGCGGCAGATCGCCGCGCGCCCCGGACCGCTCGGCGCACTCGGCCGCCACCGCCAGCAGCTCCCCGAGCCCCCGCGCCGGCGCGGCCGCCCCGCCGGTCGTGAGATCGGCGAGCAGCACGGGCAGCGTCCGGCTCAGGACGCTCCAGATGGTGGCGTTGGCGCCGGTGGCCGCCGCCGTTCGCGCCGACTCGGCCAGCCGCTGCGTCTTCACCGCGCCGCTCTGGACCAGCTGCCCGAGGTCCGCGCCCAGCCGAGCCGCGTCCAACTGCCCGCGCGCGGCCAGCACCAGCAGCGCGTCCACGGCGGCGAGCCGGTCCTCCTCATGCCGCGCCCCGAGCCCGTAGGCAAGGCCCAGATGGACGGCCTCGCCCGCCTCGCCGCCGGACTCGGCCAGCGGCGGCAGCGCGGCGGCGGCACCCTGGGCGTCGTCCACGGCGAGGTCGGACAGATCCTGCAGCAGCCGCGCCGCCACCAGCTCGCGCCGTTCCGGGAGCAGGGCCGACCAGTGCTGCCGTATGTCGTCGTCCCAGTGGTAGCACCACGCCCGTTTCTGGAAGACGCTCATCGGATTGCCCAGCGGCCGGAACTCCGCCGGGAAGTCGTTTTGCAGGTCGAGGACCTCGCCGAGCTCGACCAGGACGCGCGGCCCCGACGTCCGCCGCCGGGCGGTGGGGAGCGCGGGGACCTCGGAGGTCAGCCAGGCGGCGAGCCGTGTCCCTTCCTGCGTGCCGAGTGCCGCCGCCCGCCGGGCCGCCGACTCTGCCGCCTCCCGGTCCGCGCGGCGCACCCGCAGCAGGGCTTGCGCGAAGTCGGTGGCCGCGACCCGCGCCCCCAGCCGCCGGTAGGTGTCGAGGCGTTCGACCAGCTCGGCCGGTTCCAGCAGGCCCGTGCTCCAGGTCGGGGTGGACAGCAGGAAGGGCAGCGGATCAGTGCGCATCCGGTGCGCCACCTCCCACAGGCGGCACTCGAACGCCCGGAAGAGGGCACCGTGCACGCAGTCGCGGGAGGTCGAACCGCGCTGGACGCGCGCGTGCAGTGTGGCCGTGGGGATCCTGCCGCGCAGGGTGGCGAGGAGAAGGTCGAGGCCGTCGGCGGCATGGGACACGGCGCCGTACGAGCCGGCGAAGCGGTCGCCCGACACGGCCCTGTCGGCGCTGTCCCACCAGCGCCGGGTGATCACCGGCTCCAGTGCTGCCAGCAGGGCGTCACGGTCCTTGTACGCGTGCCGGACCAGGCCGTCCAGGGCCCGCTCGAAGCCGGTCACACCCGGCTCGGAGGCCAGCGCCGCCCCCACCTCCTCGGCCAGCTCCACGGCGGACGCGGCGGCGGGTGCCAGACGCGTCGGCTGCGGTGCCGGGGGCAGCAGCTCCTCGTAGCCCAACGGATCCGGATCCGCGGGCGGCGCGCCCAGCGTCCCGACCGCCCGGGCGCGCAGGCCGGGAATCAACTGCTCGGCGGCCATGGCCAGCTCCGCCCGCGCCTGAACCGGGCCGAGCTTCTTGACGTGCCGCTCGACCAGCTTCAGTGCCCGCTCCTGGACCTCCGCGTCCTCGTGCCCGAATGCCCGCGCGATGGCCGGCAGCAGCTCCCCGGCCGCGGACGCGTCCCGCGCGAGCACCTTGCCCAGCAGCACGAGCTGGGCCCGCACGAGCTTCTTCTCGGTCCGGAACAGCACCGCTTCCGACATCTCCGCCAGGTGGTGGGGCGCCAGCTCACCGTCCAGGGCCAGGCCTCCGAGGACGGACTGGGCGTACGAGGCCACCGTCGACGTCGCGTCCGAGGCCAGCGCCAGCCAGTCGGCCGTCCGCTCCCGCTCCTCGTCCCGGGTGAGCCCCAGGCACTTCAACAGGCGCAGGAACACCCGCTGATCCGCGGCCGTACCACTCCGCAGCAGCCGGGCCACGCACGCGTCGACCGTCACTCCGCGGTCGAGGGCGCCCTCGACGGTCAGCTGCGCCAGCGCGCCGGTCCAGCTGTCCGGCCCGTCGTGGTTCGGCCACTGCAGCCGGCTGCCGATGTCGCCCGTCTCGAACAGGGCGGCGGCGAGCTCCCGCAGATGCGGGTCCTGCCGCAACCGGTCGAGCAGTGTGCCCCCGCGCTGCCACGAGCCGCGCAGGTGGTCGACCCAGCCCCGGACATAGGCGTCGGTGGTCGGCACCGGGCAGCCGCAGAGCCGTACCAGACCGGCCATCAGCTCGTACGGCACCCAGGCGGTGACCGGACGCTGTGCCAGCCGGTGCGTCACATCCGCCAGCCAGTCGGTCTCCCGGTCGCCCAGGATGTGCAGCAGCACGCCCGGCGAGACCCCCGACCAGCGCAGGTCGGCGGCGGAGACCCAGCTCGCCACCCCCGCCGCACCCGTCTGGCACGCGGCTCCGGCCACATGCAGCGCGGGATACGCGCGACGCGCGTCCGACTCCCAGGGCGCCGCCCGCAACTCCTTGCGCAGCACCTTCAACTCGGTGAAGTGCGACCGCCGTTCGGCATCCGTCATGCCGTCCAGCAGGCTCACCACCTCGGCCGTACGCCCGGCCCGCACCAACTCCATCAGCGCACTCATCGCACACCCCCGTCGACCCGCTCCGTCTGTCCGACCTGCTCCACGGCCGTCCCGCGCCGCACCATGCGCACCGCCAGCGCGTGCTTGCACGGCCCGCGCCCGCCCCGGTACTTCGCCCACCACAGACAGCTGCAACTCAGCACCCCGGCCTGCTCACGCACCCGGTGCACATGCCCGTCCTCCGCCGTCACCGTGGCAACCGCGCCGTCCAGGGCGACCGCGCCCGCCGCCACCAGCGCGCGGGCGGACCGCAGACGCGGGTTGTGCCGCTCCACGCGCTCGGCGTCGTAGGGCAGTTCGCGGTGGAAATAGGCCGCCTCCGCCACGTCATATCCGACGCGCCCCGAGGTGCCGAGGCGGACGAGGGCCGCCCGGACGCGCTCGGCGGTCAGCCCGGAGGCGGTCGCGAGGTCGCAGACGTCGACACGGGGCTCCCACGCCAGCAGCACCGAGATCAGCTCCGCGTCCTCGCCGGCCTCGTCGGCGGCCAGCGCGTCGAGGACGCCACCCTCGCCGGAGAACCCGCGCGAGGCGTCGGGAGACAGCGTCAGGGTGAGCCGCATGCCCGGCAGGACTACCTCCCATGCGGCGGCCGTGGCGGCGGCGCCGCCCGTGACCGGTGGGCCGTACACACGTAGGGCCGTCGCGTGCCGCAGCACCCGCTGGAGCGCGATCAGCCGCTCCGGGCCGGGCAGACACACCGCGCCCGGCACGGCCCGGGTGCTCGGCCGCAGCCCGCGACCGGCCGGCACCACCCAGCGGGCGCCGCCCGACGCACCGCGCCCGCCACCACGGGGCAGCGACCGCAGAAACCGCACCGCCTCGGCGGCCGGCAGCTCCGCCCGCAGGTCGAATCCTGCGGCGATCACCTGGGCCTCGGCGAACCCCCGCAGCCAGCGATCCGGAAGCGGGACCTTCTTCTCCACGACCGGGCCGTCCAGCGTCGTCACCGCCAGCTCGTCCGGGCCGACCCTGAGGTGGAGCGGGTCGGTCGAGCCGATCCTCGACAGGGCCTCGCGCAGCGGGTTGTTGACGTCGACGTTCGTCGTCCCGTGCCCCACCACGCCGCCGTCGAGGCCCGCCTCCAGGACGTCCAGGCGCGCATACACCCCACCGCAGCCGGAGAACGACTCGAAGCGGAGCCGGTCGCCGTTGCCCGTCACCACCGGGTCGAGCGAGGCGCGCAGCTGTCGCTGGTAGTACCGCGCGGCCGCCACGTCCGCCACCGCCAGCAGCCCTGCCGCAGCTACTTGAGGCGCCGTCAGAAAGCCCGCGAAGAACTGCGGATGGTCCCGCACGCCCGAAGGCGTCGCACCTCGTGAGGTCTCCAGACCCAGGCGCTGTCCGTCCGCCGCGGACACCAGCACGGAGGGTCGCCGATAGGCCACGGCCTGCAAAGATCGCGTCATGGGAAAACCGTAGAGGCGACCACTGACAATCGGCTCTGACCTGCAAAAACGCCGCGACAGCAGCGGAGTTGAGGCCGATACGACCGTGCCGCGCACCGGGGGATGACGCCGGTGCGCGGCACACGTTCACGAGGGTACGGGAGCTACTGACCCACTCGGCCCGGCTGCAGCACCTTGGTGAACAGCACGGTGCCGTCCTGCTCGCGCAGTCGGACCGTCAGTTCGGCGGTGTCGCCGTCGATGTCGACCTCGCCGAAGAACTGGTAGCCCTCGGCGGGCGAGACGTTGGCCGTCGTCGGCGCCTTCACGAACACCCGCTCCGGACCGAACGTGTTGTCGAGCGCGTTCGCCGGGAAGGCACCGGCGTTGAGCGGGCCGGACACGAACTCCCAGAACGGCTCGAAGTCCGTGAACGCCGCCCGCGACGGCTGGTAGTGCTGCGCCGAGGTGTAGTGCACGTCGGCCGTCAACCACACCGTGCCCGTGATCCGCCGGTGCTTGATGAACCGCAGCAGCTCGGCGATCTGCAGCTCACGGCCGAGCGGGGCACCCGGGTCGCCCTGCGCGACCGCCTCGATGTTCGGCTTGCCGTCCCCGGTGTCCGGCACGACCAGGCCGAGCGGCATGTCGGAGGCGATCACCTTCCACACCGCCCGCGACCGGGACAGCTCCCGCTTGAGCCACTGCAACTGCTCGCGGCCCAGGATGCCCTGCGGGTCGGTGGTCTGGTCGTCCGTCGAGTTGGCGTTGCGGTAGGTGCGCATGTCCAGGACGAACACGTCCAGCAGCGGACCGTAGTGCTGCACCCGATAGACCCGGCCGTCGGGGCGGCGCAGCGTCGATATGGGGAAGTACTCCGAGAACGCCTGCCGGGCACGCGCGGCGAGCACGTCGACGTTCTTCTCCGTGTACCGGCTGTCGGTGAGGATCTCACCCGGGTACCAGTTGTTGGTGACCTCGTGGTCGTCCCACTGGATGATCGACGGCACCTGGGCGTTGAAGGCGCGCAGGTTCTCGTCCAGCAGGTTGTAGCGGAAGTTGCCGCGGAACTCCGCCAGCGTCTCGGCGACCTTCGCCTTCTCCTCGGTGGTGATGTTCCGCCAGGTCCGCCCGTCGGGCAGCGCCACGGTCTCGGTGATCGGGCCGTCGGCGTAGACGTTGTCGCCGCTGCAGATGAAGAAGTCCGGGTTCAGGGCGGCCATCGCGTCGTAGATCCGGTAGCCGCCGAGCTCCGGGTTGATGCCCCAGCCCTGGCCCGCCAGGTCGCCGGACCAGACGAACCGCACGCCGTCACGCCGCCGGGCGGGCGCCGTACGGAAGGTGCCGGTCACCGGCTCTCCGGTACGGCGCGGGTCGTCCGGGTCGGCCAGCAGCACGCGGTAGTGGATCTGCTCGCCGGACGGCAGGCCGCGCAGCAGGGTCGTGCCGGTGAAGTCGGAGTTCTTGCCGAGTAGCGGGCCGTACCACCTGCGCGGGTTGCGGAACGACTCGGTCGCGGAGGTCTCGACGATCATCCGGGCCGGGCGGTCGGAGCGCACCCACACCAGCCCGGAGTGCGCGGACACGTCGCCCGTCTGCACGCCCCAGCCCGCCTTCGGGCGCCCCGACAGGGCGAGGGCCGGCGCCGCGCCGAGACCGACGGGCAGAGTCAGCGCCGCCGACGCGGCGAGAGAGCCGCGCAGGACACTGCGGCGGCCGGGCAAGGGTCGGTGTGACATAGGTGGTGCCTCCAGGACAGGACGGAATCCGGCCAGTTGTCATGCCAGAACTACTGGGACGCCGCAGCGCACACGCAAACCAGGAGTGAACAACGGGCCGCGGGGACACGGGGAGCGGAGTGGCGGTGGGGGCTGATGTGACTGGCGGGCTGTGGTGACGGGTGAGGGGCAGGGCTACGGCGCTGGATGCCCAAGGCCATGCCCAAAAGCCGCCGTACGCCCCTACTCACCCCGTACCGCCTCCGCCATCACCCGCACCCCCTCCCGAATCCGCCCCGGCGACACATGCGCGTACCCGAGCACAAGCCGCACCGCCGCGTCCCCATCCCCCGAGGCGCCCGCACGCGCGTACACGCACTCCGACAGCGCCCGTACGGCAACCCCAGCCGCTCCCACGCGCGCGAGGAACCGCTCCTGCGGCCCGTACCACTCCGGCAGTGTCGCGATGACGTGCAGTCCCGCCGCGATCCCGGACACCTCGGCGCCGGGGAAGTGCTCGTCGAGCGCGGCCACCAGGGCGTCACGCCGTTCGCGGTACGCGCGCTGGCAGCGCCGCAGCTGGCTGTCGTAGCCGCCGCGCTCCAGGAACCGGGCGAACAGTGCCTGGTCGAGGGTGGGATGGCCGAGGTCGATGGCCCGCTTGCGGGCGATGACGTCGTCGGCCAGCCACTCCGGGACCAGCACCCAGCCGAGCCGCAGCCCCGGGGCGAGAGACTTGCTGACCGAGCCCATATAGGCGACGCGTTCGGGGTCGAGGCCCTGGAGCGCGCCCACGGGCGCCCGGTCGTAGCGGAAGTCGCCGTCGTAGTCGTCCTCCAGGACGAGCCCGTCCACGGACCGCGCCCAGTCGAGCAGTTCGGCGCGGCGTTGCGCGGAGTACGCGATCCCGGTCGGGTACTGGTGCGCCGGCGTCGTCACCACGGCCCGTACCCCGGACGACCGCAGCGGACCCATGGAGAGCCCCTCGTCGTCCAGCGGCAGTGGCACACAGGTGACCCCGGCCGAGGCGTACACGCCGTTGTGCTGCGGACTGCCGGGGTCCTCGACGCCGATCGCGGGCATCCCGCGCGCGTGCAGCACGACGGCGAGCAGTGTCGTCGCCTGGGTCACGCCGGAGACGACCACGATCCGCTCCGGGTCGGCGACCACACCCCGGCGGCGGCCGAGCAGTTCGGCGAGTGCGGTGCGCAGCCTGGGCAGGCCGCGTGGGTCGGGGTAGCCGAGGTCGTGGTGCGGCAGCTCCGCCAGCACTTGGCGCTGGGCGGCGGCCCAGGCGGCGCGCGGGAACAGCGACAGGTCCGGCGTCCCCGGCACGAAGTCGGCGCGCGCACCGCAGGTGCGGGGAGCGAGGTCACGCGCGCGCGGGTGTGCGGCTCGTACGGCGTCGCCCACCCAGGTCCCCGCACCCCGGCCGCTGCGCAGGTACCCCTCCGCCGTCAGCTGCTCGTACGCCTCCGTGACCAGCCCGCGCGACACGCCGAGGTCGGCCGCGAGGTCCCGGCTGGACGGCAGCCGGGTGCCCGGCGCGAGCCGCCCGGAACGGACCGCCGCCCGCAGCGCGGCCTGCAACGAGCGGCCACGCGCGCGTGCGGGTGCCGAGGCGGCGGGCAGCAGCAACTCCCAGGCGGCGGAGCCCATGTGTTCCGGCCCGTCGGTCTGTGAGGGCTTCGCGGGCTTCATGGACGGGACATTAGCTGGCGTAGACCCGCGGACTGGGTCCGGGTGATCGTCCTGAAGGAGGCCCTCAGGGCGTCTCCCTCGCGACAGACCGGCTGCCGTCGAGCAGCACGCGCGAGACGAGTGCCGGGTCGTCGTTCATCGGGACGTGACCGCAGCCGGGCAGCCGTATCAGCCGGGCCTTGGGCAGCATGTACTTGGCGCGGATTCCCTGCCGGGGCACCAGCAGCCGGTCCCTGCTGCCCCAGGCCACGGTGACCGGGATCCCGGTGATGTCGTCGGTGAACTGCACGTCCCGGCCGCTGCGGAGGGTCTCCGAGAACCCCTGGGCACGGGCCAGCGCGAGCGTCTCGGCGACCACCGCCTCGGGCGAACGGCGGCCCGGGCGGGCGTAGATGGTGCTCGTCATCAGCGTGCGGCCCACCGCGTGGCGGGCGAGCGCCTCGACCAGGGGTGGCGGCATCCGTCGGGCGAGCTGCCGCATCGTCATGAGCACTGCGAAGGCGTAGCGCCGCTCCGCCTGCGACCAGAACCCGGCGGGGGACAGGGCTGTGACCGACCGTACGAGCTTGTCCCGGCCGAGCTGGAGGGCCAGCAGGCCGCCCAGCGAGTTGCCCGCCACATGGGGCCGTTCGAGCCCCAGCGCCTCGCACAGCGCGGCGAGCACGGCGGTCATCGTCGGCAGGTCGTGCGCGAGGCCGTCCGGCAGCGCCGGGGACTCCCCGGACCCCGGCAGGTCCACGGCGATCACCTCCCGTTCGACCGCCAGGACGGGGACGACCGGATCCCATACCTGCCGGTGGTGACCTATGCCGTGCAGCAGGACCAGCGGTTCACCGGTGCCCACGCGCGCGTACGCCAGGCTCATGCTGCGCGGGCCGCGCGGGGTGGGGACCTTGAAGGAGACGGTGGCGGACATACAGCTCCTTGCTGAGGACTCGGGGCCGGACTTGGTGCAGACACCTTGTCAGCGACAGCTACCGACGGGTAGCCCCCGTCACCGCCGAGCGGCTGGAACGATGAGGTGGTGACTGCCGACACCGCCACCGAGGTCTTCGAAGAGCACCGCCCCGTTCTCCTGGGCGTCGCCTACCGCATGCTGGGCCGCGTCGCCGACGCGGAGGACGTGGTCCAGGACGCCTGGCTGCGCTGGTCCGCCGCCGACCGAGCCGACGTGCGCGACCCGCGCGCGTACCTGGTCCGCGTCACCACCCGCCTCGCCCTCGACCGGCTGCGCCAGATCAAGACCCGCAACGAGGCGTACGTCGGCCCCTGGCTGCCCGAGCCGTACGTCACCGAGTTCGGGGACACCGCCCCCGACACCGCGGAGCGGGCCGTGCTCGCCGACTCCGTCTCCCTCGCCGTCCTCGTCGTACTGGAGTCGCTGTCGCCGCTGGAACGGGCGGTGTTCGTCCTCCGGGAGGCCTTCGGCTACCCCCACGCCGAGATCGCCGCCATGCTCGACCGTGCCGAGCCCGCCGTACGGCAGCTGGCCGGCCGTGCCCGCCGGCACGTCGAGGAGCGGCGGCCGCGCTACGACGTCGACCCCGCCGAGCGCCGCGACCTCACCGAGCGGTTCCTGGCCGCCGCCGGGGACGGCGACCTCGACGGCCTCATGGCGCTGCTCGCGCCCGACGTCCGCCTCGTCGGCGACAGCGGCGGCAAGGCCCAGGCGCCGCTGCGGGTGCTGCAGAGCGCCGACCACGTGGGCCGCTTCCTCATCGGCGCCGCCCGCAAGGGGATTCCGGACATGTCGTATCGCTTCCTGGAACTCAACGGCGGTCCCGCGGTCCTCGTCCTGTCCGGCGACAAGCCCGACTCCGTGTTCCAGCTGGACGTCCTCGACGGACGCGTCCAGGCCGTCTACGTCATCCGCAACCCCGACAAGCTGCGATCACTGGCCACCGCATAGACGCCGTTGCGTCACGAATGCGGCGTGGCGCGAACGGCCCATGAACGCTTGGCCGCACCCCACCTGTGCAGCACCCGAGGGCCGAGGATTGGTCTTGACCAAGGGTGAGGGCCGCCTTATGGTCGTAGATAAGTACAACAACCTTTAATAAACAAGGGCGCTAAAACGCCGCCGGATCACGGCGATTGCGGAGGACAGGGTGGGGACCACGCAGCTGGAATCGGTGCCGGAACCTAAGTACTGGCATCTCAAGACCGTGCTCACGGAGGCACTGGACTCCGAGTTCTCGGTGGGCGAGATCCTGCCCAACGAGCGCGACCTCGCCGCCCGCTTCGGCGTCGCCCGCGCCACGCTCCGCCAGGCCCTGGAACAGCTGGAACTGGAAGGCAGGCTGCAACGCCGCCGCGGAGTCGGTACGACCGTCGCCCCGCCGCGCGTGGGCGTGGCCGTCGGCACTGAGCAGCACGCCTGGCCCGGCGCGCCCGGTGACGCCTGGCAGGCCGTCGACTGCACCGTCGCGGCCCCGCCGGCCGCGGTCGCCGACGCCCTGGAGACCGGCCGCGACGAGCCCGTGCACATCGTGCGCCGCACCCGTACGACGCACGGCCAGCCCGTCGCCGCCGAGCTGCTGTACATCCCGGCCTCGTCGGTGCCCGACCTGTCCGCCATCGACGCACCGTCGGGACCGGCACGCGCGCGTGCGGTGCTGCGCGAGCTGCAGCACCTGGAGCTGGAGGGGCAGGACCGCGCCGTCGAACTCGGTTCGGCCCGCGCCGACGACGCCAAGGAACTCGACCGCCTGCCGGGCGCGCCGGTCCTGGTGGTCACCACCCGCTTCCACGCCGCCGGCAGCACCGCGGCGGTCTCCGTCGCGACGTACCGCGCTGACACGTGCCGGTTGACGTTCGGCGACTCGGGCGGAGTGGAGATCCACGAGGACCCGCAGCGCCGGGCGTCCTGAACGCCGCAGGCCCTTTTCGTACGGCGCCCCGGAGGGACCCTCCTTCGAGGCGCCGGACGTCTCTTGAGTTGGCTCTCTAGTCCGTGGGGACGTTCGACGAGCCGCCTCTCACCGGCGCGCCGTCACCGTGCCCTCCACCGCGAACAGCTGCTTCTCCACATGGTCCAGGGCCAGCCGCAGCGCCCCCGTGGCCACGGCCGCCTCTCCCAGCAGCGACAGCGTCACCTTCGGCGGCCGCAGACAGTACCGCGCCAGTTCCCGCCGCAGCGGATCCAGTACGCCGTCCAGTCCCGCCGCCCAGCCGCCGATGACGACCAGCTCCGGGTCGAGGGCCAGCACGAGTGCGGCCACGTCGTGCACGAGCCGTTGGATGAACCGGTCGACGGCGGCCATGGCCCGCTGGTCGCCCTCGCGGGCCTGCGCGAAGACCTTGGCGACCGCCTGCTCGTCCAGCGGGTGCAAAGGCTCGTCCGTGGTGGACAGCAGCGTCTCCGGTGTCACCTCCCGGCCCAGCAGATGCAGCGCGCCGATCTCACCGGCCGCTCCGCCGTACCCCCGGTGCAGCCGCCCGCCGATCAACGAGCCGGCGCCCGGGCTCAGCCCCGCCAGCACGAACACCACGTCGTCGGACTCGGTCGCCGACCCCTTCCAGTGCTCGGCGACCGCCGCCGCGTTGGCGTCGTTCTCCACCAGCACCGGGCACTTGAAGGAGCGGCCCAGCCGTTCCCCGAGCCGCAGCCCCGTCCAGCCGGGCAGCGCCGTGCCCAGCCGTACGGTCCCGTCCGCCTCGACGATCCCGGGCGTCGCCACCCCCACCGCCCGCAGCGAGCTCCGTGCGACCCCCGCCCGGCGCAGCAGCTCGGCGACGGCGGTGCGCAGCCGCTCCAGCCGCTCGTCGGCGTGCGCGGTCTCGTCGACGTCCTTGGCCTGCGCGCCGACGATCCGCCCGTCCAGATCCGCGAGCAGCGCGGCGACCCGATGCGGCCCGATCTCCAGCCCCAGCAGATGCCCGGCCTCCGCCCGGAACCTGAACCGCCGCGCCGGGCGCCCCTGACGCCGCGCGGCACCCTCCTCGGCCGCCTTCTCCACCACGAGACCGGCCTCGATCAGCCCCTCGACGACACCCTCCACCGTCGGCCGGGACAGCCCGGTCACCCGGGTGATCTCCGTCAGCGTCGCGCAGTCCGTGGCACGCAGCGCGTGCAGCACCACCGCGGAATTGATCCTTCGCAGCAGCGAGGGATCCCCGCCGGTCAGCCGCCCCAACGTCCGTCCTCCCAGCTCGTGCGCGTGTTTGGCGGATCGTACTCGGCACCGCGGACAGCGGCGAGTGCCGTAAGCCCTCCAGTCCGCCGAGGACGGGTCAGCCCGGCGAGACGAACCCCGACTCGTACGCCGTGATCACCGCCTGCGTGCGGTCCCGTGCCCCGAGCTTCGCCAGCACCGAGCTGACGTGCGACTTGACCGTCTCCGTGCCGACGATCAGCTGACCGGCGATCTCCGCGTTCGACAGCCCACGGGTCATCAGCCGCAGCACCTCCGCCTCCCGCTCGGTCAATTGCGCCCGCTCCAGCACTGCCCGCGCCGCCGGGTTACCGCTTCCGTCGCCGTGCTCGGCGGCCAGTTGCCGCACCGACGCCGGGAACAGCAGCGACTCGCCCTCGGCGACCAGCCGCACCGCGTGCACGATCTCCGCCGGCCGCGCCCGCTTCAGCAGGAACCCGTCGGCACCCGCCCGCAGCGCCTCGTAGACGTACTCGTCGTTCTCGAAGGTCGTCACCACCAGGATCTTCGGCGGATCCGGCACGGTCCGCAGCACCGCGCGCGTGGCCTCGATGCCGTCGAGCAGCGGCATCCGTACGTCCATGGCGACCACGTCGGGCCGCAGTCGCCGTACCAGCGGAATCACCGCGGCCCCGTCGGCAGCCTCCCCGACCACCTCGATGTCCGGCTGCGCCTCCAGCACGGCCCGCAGGCCCGCGCGTACGAGGGGTTCGTCGTCGACGAGGAGAACGGTGACCGGCATCCGGCCAGCGTAGATCAGCCCAGCGGCAGCTCGACGTGCACCTGCCAGTCGCCGTCGTCGGGGCCCGTGTGCGCCCGGCCGCCCAGCAGCGCCGCCCGCTCGCGTATCCCGCGCAGCCCGCTGCCCCGGCCGGGCCCGGGTATCGGCGCCGGCAGCGGATTGCGGACCTCCAGGTCCAGATGGCCGTCCGCGACCGCGACCCGCACGCGCGCGGGGACACCGCCCGCGTGCCGGAGCACGTTCGTCAGCGCCTCCTGAAGGATGCGGTAGCCCTCCCGGGACACCGGGCCGGGCACCGTGGCCAGTGGTCCGGTGAACTCGGCGTCGACCTTCGCCCCGGAGGTGCGCGCGGATTCCAGCAGCCGGTCCGCCTCGACGAGCGTCGGACGGCTGCTCAGCGGACGCTCCGCCTCGCGCAGGATGCCGAGCACCCGGTCCAGGTCCTCCAGCGCGGCCCGCCCGGTCTCCTCGATCGCACCCAGCGCCCGGTCCGTGAACGCCGGATCGCCCGCCGCCCGCGCGGCGCCCGCCTGCACCACCGCCACGGTCAGCGCGTGCCCTATCGAGTCGTGCAACTCCCGCGCGATTCGGTTCCGTTCGAGGAGCTGCTCGGTGCGTTCCTCCAGGTCGGCCAGCCGCTCGGCCGCCGACGGCCCGAGGAGCCGGCGTGCGATCGCGGTGACCAGTTTGCCGAGCCCCACCACCCCGCCGTACATCGCCAGAAGGGGGACCGGCACCAGGAAGGCGTAAGCCCAGTGGGGTTCGACGATCCGCAGGATCGGGTTGTCGTACGGCCGGGTGCCGAGCGCCGCCGAGGCCAGGTCGACGGCGACGATCGGCAACCACACGGTCATCAGCGCGGTCACCGCGGCCAGGCCCATCCGGACCTCCAGCCACAGCACGGTCCGCAGCCGGTCGCCCCAAGTCGCCGACGGCGCGGTGGAGATCCCCGAGTGCGGCTCGTCCGGGGTCAGCATGAACCGCGCCTGCAGCCCCTCGCCCCGCCGAACGGCAGGGATAAGCCCGACCGGGATCAGCAGCAGCGCGGGCACCCACGGCCGTGACATGTCGATGAACAACCACACGCTGGCCAGCAGCACCGGAACGCACAGGTGCAGCAGGCGGGTGTACGTCGTCCCGCGCAGCAGCGGGTGCAGAAGGCGGACCATCGGCTCATCGTGCCAGCCGCCACTGACAGCGGGCCTCACCCGAGCGGGGGAGACGATCTCCACGCACAGGGGAGGTCCGGCCCCCGGGCAGGCGGCCAGGCTGGGGCCATGACCAGCATCGACGTCCGAGACCTCACCAAGGAGTACGGCACCCGGCGCGCCGTCGACCACCTCACCTTCACCGTCGAGCCCGGCCGGGTCACCGGCTTCCTCGGCCCCAACGGCGCCGGAAAGTCCACCACCATGCGGCTGGTGCTCGGCCTCGACCGGCCGACCTCCGGCACCGCGACCATTGGCGGCCGTGCCTACGCCACGCTGCACGAACCGCTGCGCGAGGTCGGCGCCCTGCTCGACGCCCAGGCCGCGCACGGCTCGCGCACCGGACGCGACCATCTGCGCACCCTCGCCGCGAGCAACCGCATCCCGGTGCGCCGGGTGGACGAGGTGCTGGAGGAGACGGGCCTGGCCACCGCCGCCCGCCGCCGGGTGAAGACGTACTCCCTCGGCATGCGCCAGCGTCTCGGTATCGCGGCCGCCCTGCTCGGCGACCCGCCCGTCGTCCTGCTCGACGAGCCCTCCAACGGCCTCGACCCGGAGGGCATCATCTGGATCCGCACGCTGCTGCGCCGGCTCGCCGACGAGGGGCGCACGGTGCTCGTCTCAAGCCACCTGATGAACGAGACCGCGTCCTTCGCCGACCACCTGGTCGTCCTCGGCCGGGGACGGCTCCTCGCCGACATGCCGATGCGGGAGTTCATCCACGCGCGCGTGCAGCCCCGCGTCCGGGTTCGCACCACAGAGGAGGCCGCCCTGCGGGAGCTGCTCGCCCGGCACGGCTACGAGGCCGCCCTGGGCGACGGCGGCGGGTGGATCGTGCAGCACGCGCGCGTGGAGGACATCGGCCGCCTCGCCTCCGAGGCACGGCTGCCCGTCCTCGAACTCGCCGCCCAGGAAGGCACCTTGGAACAGGCCTATCTGGATCTGACCGCCGCCGAGACCGAGTTCACCGCCCAGCCCCAGGAGGCCTGACCATGCCCTTCACTCCCGTTTTGCACGCCGAGTGGCTGAAGATCCGCACCCTGCGCTCGCTGTACGGCGCCCTGGTGGCGCTGTTCGCCGTGACGACGGCGTTCTCCGCGATCGCGGCCACGGACGGCAGCGACGACCCCGAGTTCGACCCCCTGTTCACGGCGTTTCTCGGGATGGTGCCCGGCCAGATCGCCGCCGTCGCCTTCGGTGCCCTCGCCGTCTCCTCCGAGTTCACCGGCGGCGGGCTGTGGCTCGCCCTCGCGGCGGTGCCGCAGCGGGGCCGTTGGTTCACGGCCAAGCTGACCGCCATCGCCGTACCGGTGTTCATCGTCGGACTGGTCACCGGAGGCGCCTCGTTGGCCGCCGCCCGCGCGGGCATGGGCGCCGCGGCAGACGGGCTCACCGCAGGAGAGCAACTGCGCGGCGCCCTCGGCTGCGGCGTCTACCTCGCGCTGATGGCCCTGTTCGCGGCCGGACTCGCGGCCCTGCTGCGCAGCGGGACCGGCGCGCTCAGCATCCTGATCCCCTTCCTGCTGGTCGTGTCCTTCGTGATCGGGGACGCCGCGGGCGGCCTGACCGACTTCCTGCCGGACCGCGCCGGCCAGATCGCCCTGCACAGCACGTGGGACGGGAGCCTGGGCCCGTGGACCGGGCTCGGCGTAACCGCGCTGTGGACGGCGGGTGCTGTGGTGGCGGGTGCGTGGAGCGTTCGGCGGCGGGACGCCTGACGCACCGCCAATTGTCAGTGGCGCCGGGTTTACTGGGTTCATGAACATCGCACGGTGCCTGGACACGATTGACCGGCTGTGCTCGCGCCCCTTTCCGGCGGAGCACGGCCGGTCGGACGTCGGCCGAGAAGGACCGGGCTACTACATAGCGGAGTTGGGAGCAGCGGACCCCGACTGCGAGCACGGGGAGCGCACGGCCGAGGACGTCGAAGCCTTCAGGGAGGGGATAGCCCAGCGACTCAACGAGCGATGGGGGGCGAATCCCCTGTGGGGCATGCTCACCCTCCGGGTGCGCGGCGAGCGGGGCGAGGAGATACCGGAGCCGTGGGCGAGCATCAGCGCCATGGCGGACGACCTGTACGTGTGGGAGGCGACGGGAACGGGCCGCTGGGTCGCGCTAGGTGTCGCCGACGGCGACGAGACGGACCCGGCCCGACTGCTCGCCGTTGTCACGGAGGTGGACCCCGAGTGACTGGCTGGCCCTGGGCACGAGGTGGCCTCCGTGTAACGGGCTTGTCCTCCGCCCGGCGGCCACCCCCGCGTGAGCGGCCTTGTTGAGCGGTTCCAGATCACCCCGCACGTTCGTCACCCTTGGCTGCGCCGTCATCTGCCGGCGACGACTGCGCACCGCACGTGGTGACTTTCGGGTTATCCAGTGCCGTGTGAAGCGTCACACGTCTAACAAGTCATCTCAACTGAGCCTGCGGTAGCAGATGAAGGTGCAGGGACTCGGCGACTGGGCGGGCCCGACAGCAGCTCTTCACTTGGACGGTGCGTCGGGCCCGGCAGTGCCCGCGTGAGACGGTACGGCGATTACAAGTCGCTGTAACGGATGCGGAAGAGCTGGTTGATGTGTCCAGGCCCGTCGGTCTGCCCGAGGCGGAGCGTGGAGTAGCGGTCGTTGGTTGCGGGCGTGATGGCCAGGCTGTCGTCTTCGTACGGCCGAATGGTGAATTCAGCGGTTGTACCGTTGGACTCCAGAGTCCACCGCTGCGCCTTGCTGCCGGTGCTGCAGGTGCGCTGGACGATCTGTGTCCCTACCACGGCGTTGGCTGGATCGCCGGGTTGCAGGCAGTACTGGCCGCCCGAGTTCTCGATGCGGACCTGATCGCGCAGGCCTGTCGCACGGAAGATCCATTTCTCCCCGGCCCCGTGGGTGCTGTCGTAGTCCTCAAACAGCTGTACGTTTGAGGCTGCGTCGCCCCGCCAATGACTGGACATGATGTGCGTGTCTGTGAGGACGTGGTCGATGTGCACCGCTTGCCCGATGGGGACTTGCAGTTCGGGTGCCGGGGCGGGTGCGGCGTTGGCGATGCCGGCGGGGACGAGTGTGGCGAGAGCCAGTGCCGCAATCGGCGCGATCTTGCGGGACAGAGGCATGCGTGTCTCCTTCTCAACGTGTCTATGCCTGCATCTGGAGCGAGTGAGTGGCGAGTATTTGGTCGTCGGTGCCGGCACTCACTCCGAGAACTGGAACGCGGGGGCTGGCCGGGGTCGGCATCGCCCGCAAAGTCCAGCGGACAGAGGCGAGCGATGAACACCCGGCCAGAGCATGTCCGGTCAGCTGTCGCCCATGCGGTGTCCGGCCTGTACCACCCGCCCGGGGGACGACAGTGAGGCAGAGACCAAGCACCGGCGTGCACCGGCGCTCGCTGCAGTGGGGACACCCGGCCACAACCCGACGATGTGAAGAGGCGACGTCGGCGATCATCCCCGGGATACTGGTCGCCCATGGATGAGGTCAAAGTCGTCGTCGCCCATTCCGAGCGCGCGACTCTGCGCGTCGGTGACGTGTTCTTGAAGGTGGACGCCGATCAGGCGCGCATCGACGCCGAGGTCGAGGCGATGTCCCTCGCGCCGGTCCCGACCCCGGAGGTCCTGTGGCGCAAGCCGCCCGTGCTCGCGATCGCCGCACTCCCGGGGACGACGCTTGGGCGCCTCGGCGGGCCGTCGACCGGGTCGCCGACGGCGTGGGCCGCGGCGGGCGCCGCCATCCGGAAGCTGCACCAAGCGCCCCTGCCGCCCCTGCCGGGCCGGGCCGGGCGGAGCATCGTCGCGCTGGCGGCGGAACTCGACGACGAGTGCAAGTTGCTCGTGACGAACGGTGTCCTGCCCGCTGACCTGGTCACCCGCAACCGCCATGTCGCCGAGGCCGCGCTCCGGCCGTGGACTCCGGCGTTCACACACGGCGACCTGCAGATCGCGCACCTCTTCGTCGACGGCGACGAGGTCACCGGAATCATCGACTGGTCCGAGGCGGGTCAGGGTGATGCCCTGTACGACCTCGCCACCTTCACGCTCGGGCACGAGGAGCACCTCGACGACGTCATCGCCGGCTATGGCACCGACATCGACCTCGACGTGATCCACGCGTGGTGGTCGTTACGAAGCCTGCTGGCAGTTCGCTGGCTGATCGAGCACGGCTTCGACCCCTTCGCGCCGGGCTGTGAGGTCGACGTGCTGAGATCCCGGATGTGAGGCTGCGCGGGCCCGGCTGCTACGTATGCGTTCCGACGCATCGAGCAGGCCATCCCCTGGTGCGATCGTCCGCCCTTACTCTCAACAAAGCGCAGTGCGCAGTCGTCGCCGGCAGATGACGGCGCAGCCAAGGGTGACGAACGCGTGATGGATGTCGTCGCGGATCTCCCGGCGGATACGCAGGCGGCGGAACCAGTGCAGCAGCGTGATCGCTCCTTCCACGACCCAGCGGTACACGCCAGGCCGGAGCCGTGCCCGGTGCCGCGTCGGGCGAGGTGCGGGGTGATCTGGAACCGGCGCCGTCCCCGTCTGTGATCAGCTCCGCCGGGCGTCTTCGAGGGCGTGCCGGAGCAGGTCGGCGTCGGGGGCTCTGGCCAGACCGTCGGGGGTGCGGTAGAGCCGGCACGTGAGGGACGGTGTGGCGTCGGGCTCGGCGAACGGGTCGTGTCCGTTGATGAGGATGGTCGGGGAGCCGGTGAAGCCGGACCGCTCGGCCTCGGTCTCGTCGGCGATCACTCGGGTGGTGAAGCCTGTGGTGGGCAGCCCGGCGTCGTCCAGCGCCTGCCGCAGTTGTTCCTCGGCGAGCTGCTGGTTGGGGCAGTCGGGCACGACCCAGAGTTCGATCTCCATGTCTCCAGGATCGCGCGCCTTGGCGCTGTACGGGCCGAAGGGCCCGATCTGGCTGGGCCTTGGAGGGCGGAGAGGCGGCCTCCGCCTGTTCGACGGCTTCGGGGTACGGCTCGCGCTTGGCGTGTTGGCGCGCGCCGGGCAGATGCTGGCCACCGAGGGATTC
The DNA here is from genome assembly GCF_006539505.1 of Streptomyces spinoverrucosus. Classification (GTDB taxonomy): domain Bacteria; phylum Actinomycetota; class Actinomycetes; order Streptomycetales; family Streptomycetaceae; genus Streptomyces; species Streptomyces spinoverrucosus. The sequence continues at coordinate 35,772 of NZ_BJND01000022.1, read as the reverse complement.
AGCCCCTTGCGTTTGCCGGTGGGGGATCACTCTGGGACCTCAAGTGAGCTTGAGGTCAAGAGCCGCCTGAGCCGGTCAGTCCTCCGCGGCCGCCCTCAGTCGTGCGAACTCCTCCGCCATCGTCCGAGCCGTCCAATGCGCATTCAGCCCGGAGGGATTGGGCAGCACCCACACGCGCGTGTCGCCGATCGTCCGTACCTGCGGCCCCACCCGCGCCGCGCGGTCGTCGAAGGCCGCCCGGTACGCGGTGACGCCCACCACCGCCAGCCAACGCGGCCGCAGCCGCGCCACCTTGAGTGACAGCAGCTGCCCGCCCTCCCGGTACTCCTCGGCGCTCAACTCGTCGGCCCGGGCAGTCGCCCGCGCCACCACGTTCGTGATGCCGAGCCCGTACGACAGCAACTCGCCCTGCTCCGACGGCTTCATCAGCCGCGGCGTGAAGCCGGACAGATGCAGCACCGGCCAGAAGCGGTTGCCGGGACGGGCGAAGTGGTGGCCCGTCGCCGCGGTCATCAGGCCGGGGTTGATACCGCAGAACAGCACCCGCAGGCCGTCCGCGACCACGTCCGGTACCAGACGGTCGCGGGCGGCCTCCAGCTCCTCCGGGGTGAAGCGCCTCAGAGGATCGCTCCCGGCGTGTAGCCCGCGGCCTCCGGGCGCTGCTTCACAATCTCCTCGATCCGGCCGACCACCGCCCCGACCTGGTCGGCGGCGGCACCCGTGAAGGACAGCTTGTCGGCCATCAGCTCGTCGAGCTGTGCCCGGTCCAGCGGGATGCGCTCGTCGGCGGCGAGCCGGTCCAGCAGCTCGTTGCGCTCGGCACCCTGCTCACGCATCGCGAGGGCGCACGCCACGGCGTTCTCCTTGATCGCCTCGTGCGCGACCTCACGGCCGACCCCAGCGCGCACCGAGGCCATCAGCACCTTGGTCGTCGCCAGGAACGGCAGGTAGCGGTCCAGCTCACGCGCCACGACCGCCGGGAACGCGCCGAACTCGTCCAGCACCGTGAGGAAGGTCTCCAGCAGCCCGTCCAGCGCGAAGAACGCGTCCGGCAGCGCGACCCGGCGCACCACCGAGCAGGACACGTCGCCCTCGTTCCACTGGTCGCCCGCCAGCTCGCCGGTCATCGAGGCGTAGCCGCGCAGGATCACCATCAGGCCGTTGACGCGCTCGCAGGAGCGGGTGTTCATCTTGTGCGGCATCGCGGAGGAGCCGACCTGACCCGGCTTGAAGCCCTCGGTCACCAGCTCGTGCCCGGCCATCAGCCGGATCGTCTTGGCCAGCGAGGAGGGCCCCGCCGCCAACTGCACCAGGGTCGTCACGACCTCGTAGTCCAGCGAGCGCGGGTAGACCTGGCCGACCGAGGTGAAGGCCTGCGAGAAGCCCAGGTGCCCGGCGATCCGCTGCTCCAGGTCGGCGAGCTTGGCGGCGTCCCCGCCGAGCAGGTCCAGCATGTCCTGCGCGGTGCCGACCGGGCCCTTGATGCCGCGCAGCGGGTAGCGGCCGAGCAGCTCCTCGATGCGGCCATAGGCGACCAGCAGCTCGTCGGCCGCGGTCGCGAACCGCTTGCCCAGCGTGGTGGCCTGCGCCGCGACATTGTGCGAGCGCCCGGCCATGACCAGCTCGCCGTACTCACCGGCCAGCTTGCCCAGCCGCGCCAGCACGGCCACCGTACGGTCGCGCATCAGCTCCAGCGACAGCCGGATCTGCAACTGCTCGACGTTCTCGGTCAGGTCGCGGGACGTCATCCCCTTGTGCACCTGCTCGTGCCCGGCGAGGTCGTTGAACTCCTCGATCCGCGCCTTCACGTCGTGCCGCGTGACCTTCTCGCGCTCGGCGATGGAGGCCAGGTCGACCTGGTCGAGGACGCGCTCGTAGTCGGCGATCGCCGCGTCCGGCACCTCGATCCCGAGGTCCTGCTGGGCGCGCAGCACGGCGAGCCAGAGCTGACGCTCCAGCTTCACCTTCTGCTCGGGCGACCAGAGCGTGGCGAGCTCGGCGGAGGCGTAGCGTCCGGCGAGGACGTTCGGGATACGGGGCTTGGCGGGCGCAGAAGTCACGTAACCGGATTCTACTGGCGGTTTGTGCAGGCCAGCGCCACGGGTGGGTTCGTCGGAAGCTACAAGGCGGTCGCTACACGGCAGACCCGGCCGACTCGGCCAGCTCCGCCAGCACATCCGCATGGCACAGCTCCGGCGCACACCAGCAGGCCAGCGTCCGCCCGCGCAGCTCCGGCACCAGGTCGAGCAGCTCCGGGCGCTCCAGCAGATACGCCCGGTACATCGCCATCACCTCGGCCCGGGTGCCGTCCCGCTTCTTCCTGGCGGTGTCATAGGCGAACGGGTTGTACAGCGGGTGCCGGGGCAGGTCCCAGCCGCCCAGCGTCCAGCGACGGCCGACGTAGACCACGTCCGCGGGGGCGAGTTCCAGCCGGGGACCGAAGTCGTGGATCCGGCCCCTGAGGTTGATCACCCGCGTGGTCACGGCGGACCTACGCCGGATCCTCGTACGGCAGCAGCTCCGGGTACGGCAGCAGCTCGGGCCGCTTCGGCGGGCGGCCGTCCCCGGAGGAGCGGCCCGTGAGCCGTCGTCCTATCCATGGGAGGAGATGCTGCCGGGCGAACCGGACATCCGCGACCCGCCGCGTCACCCACCCCGGCGGCAGCGTGGCCGGCATCGGCACCCGCCAGTCGGGGTCCTCGGGCTCGTACCCGAGCGCCTGCCACACCGCCTCCGCGATCCGGCGATGCCCGTCGGCCGTCAGGTGCAGCCGGTCCACGTCCCACAGGCGCGGGTCACTCAAGGACGCCGCGCCGTACAGGTCGACCACCACCGCACCGTGCCGCGCGGCCAGCTCGTCGACGCAGGTGAACAGCTCCTCCATGCGCGGCCGGAACCGCTCCAGCACCGGGCCCTGCCGTCCCGGGCTGCGCATCAGAACCAGCTGCTTGCAGGCCGGGGCCAGCCGCTCCACGGCCTCCTCCAGCAGGGCGCGCACCCGGCCCATGTCGCACTTGGGCCGCAGGGTGTCGTTGAGCCCGCCGACGAGCGTGATCACATCGGCGCCCATGGCGGCCGCCACGTCCACCTGCTCGTCGACGATCTGCCCGATCAACTTGCCGCGCACCGCGAGGTTGGCGTAGCAGAAGCCGGGCGTGCGGGCGGCCATCCGCGCCGCGAGGAGGTCGGCCCAGCCCCGGTAGGTGCCGTCGGGCAGGAGGTCCGACATGCCCTCGGTGAAGGAGTCGCCGACCGCGACCAGGCTGGTGTACGTGGGAGAGGCGTTCGTCTGCATGGCGTCAGAGATGGTATCCCGAGGCGCATACCCGCCGGTCGGTCACCCTCCCGGCACCTGCCTGGCCTCACGCCCACTGCCCGAACAACTCCCGCAGCACGTCCTCCATGGTCACCAGCCCCGCCAGCCGCCCGTCCGAGCCCAGCACGGCCGCCAGGTGCGTACGGCTGCCCCGCATCGCGGTGAGGACGTCGTCCAGCGGCGTGGTCTCCCGCACGCGCGCGATGGGCCGCATGTCGCGCAGCCGGAACGGCAGGTCCCGCGGCATGGCGTCCAGCGCATCCTTCACATGCAGATAGCCGACGATCCGGCGCCCCTCGTCCACGACGGGGAAGCGGGAGAACCCGGACTGCGCCGACAGCGCCTCCAGCCCCTCCGGAGTGACACCCACGCGCGCATACATGACACGCTCCAGCGGGAGTACGACATCCCGCACGGGCCGGTGGCCCAGTTCGAGGGCGTCGTGCAGCCGCTCCTGCGCACGGTCGTCGATCAGCCCGGCGGCGCCGGAGTCCTGGACCATCCGGGCCAGCTCGGCGTCCGAGAAGCTCGCCGTGACCGCGTCCTTGGTCTCGATCCGCAGCAGCTTCAGCAGCCCGTTGGCGAACGCGTTGATCGTGAAGATCACCGGCCGCAGCGCCCGGGAGAGGGCGACCAGCGGCGGCCCGAGCAGCAGCGCGCTGCGTACCGGCTCGGCGAGCGCGATGTTCTTCGGCAGCATCTCGCCCAGCAGCATGTGCAGGTACGTCGCCAGGGCCAGCGCGATCACGAAGGACACAGCGTGCCCCGCACCGGTCGGCACGCCCATCGCGTGGAACGCCGGCTCCAGCAGATGCGCGATCGCCGGTTCCGCGACCACACCGAGCACCAGGGTGCTCAGGGTGATGCCGAGCTGCGCGGCGGCCATCAGCGCGGACACGTGCTCCAGTCCCCACAGCACGCTCTTCGCGCGCCGGTCGCCCCGCTCGGCGTACGGCTCGATCTGGGAGCGGCGCACGGAGATCAGCGCGAACTCGGCGCCCACGAAGAAGGCGTTCACGACCAGCGTCGCCAGACCGATCAGCAGCTGTACGGCCGTCATGCCTGCGCCTCCTTCTCGTCGTCCAGGGGCGCGTGCAGCAGAACGCGTGCCGCCCGGCGCCCGGAGGCGTCCAGTACTTCGAGCCGCCAGCCGGCGACCTGCACGGTGTCGCCGACTATCGGAATGCGGCCGAGCTCAGCGGCAACGAAACCAGCCAGCGTTTCGTACGGCCCCTCCGGCGGCCGCAGGCCGACGCGTGCGAGCTGGTCGATGCGGGCGGCGCCGTCCGCCGAGTACAGGGCGTGGCCGTCCTCGTCGGCGCCGACCGGGGCGAGGTCGGGTGTCTCGTGCGGGTCGTGCTCGTCGCGCACCTCGCCGACGACCTCCTCGACGATGTCCTCCAGGGTGGCCACGCCCGCCGTACCGCCGTACTCGTCGATGACCACGGCCATCGTGCGCTTGCCGGACAGCCGGTCGAGGAGCCGGTCCACGGTCAGCGACTCGGGGACAAGCAGCGGTTCGCGCATCATGTCGGCGACCGGCACTCGGGGCCGGCGCTCGGCGGGCACGGTCAGGATGTCCTTGATGTGGGCGGTGCCCACGACCGAGTCGAGGCTGCCGCGGTAGACCGGGAACCGGGACAGGCCCGTCGCCCGGGTCGCGTTCGCCACGTCCTCGCAGGTCGCCTGCGCGTCGAGGGCGACGACCTGCACGCGCGGCGTCATCACGTTCTCCGCGGTGAGGTCCGCGAGGTTCAGGGTGCGGACGAACAGCTCGGCGGTGTCCGGCTCCAGGGCGCCCTCCCGGGCGGAGTGCCGGGCGAGTGCGGCCAGTTCCTGCGGCCCGCGCGCGGAGGCCAGCTCCTCGGCGGGCTCGAGGCCGAAGCGGCGCACCAGGCGGTTCGCCGTGTTGTTGAGGTGGGTGATGAACGGCCGGAAGATCGCGCTGAACCAGCGCTGCGCGTTGCCCACCCGCCTGGCCACGGCCAGCGGCGAGGAGATCGCCCAGTTCTTGGGCACCAGCTCGCCCACCACCATCAGGAACACCGTCGACAGGGCCGTACCCAGCACCAGCGCGATAGAGGACGCCGTGGTCCGGGAGATGCCGATACCGCGCAGCGGACCCGCGATCAGTCGCGCGATGGACGGCTCGGCGAGCATGCCGACGACCAGGTTGGTGACGGTGATACCGAGCTGCGCCCCGGAGAGCTGGAAGGTGAGATTGCGTACGGCCTTCAGGGCGCCGGAGGCGCCGCGCTCGCCGCGTTCGACGGCGCGTTCCAGTTCGCTGCGCTCGACCGTGGTCAGCGAGAACTCGGCCGCGACGAAGGCGCCACAGGCGAGCGACAGCAGGACCGCCACCAGCAGGAGCAGTACTTCGGTCATCGGGTCACCCCCGTACCATGGTCCGGCAGGGCGGGGAGGCTCGCGCGATGTCCGGTACTGGGAGGCTCGCCCATGGGCGGACGCTCACACCTTTCACTGAGGATGGGTCGGGTTCTGGGAGGACCGAGTGGCCCTCCCAGGGTAAAGGATCGGCAAAGGACGTCAGGATTCGGTCAGCGGCTTCACCCAGCGCCGCCATTGTTCCTCCGGCGAGTACCCCGCCGCACGCCACGCGTGCTGCGCGGTTTCGTTCCGGGTCAGCACCATCGCGTCCCCACGGCGCCCGCCGAGTCCTACGAAACGCTCCTCCGCGGCGGCCAGCAGGGCGCCGCCGATGCCCTGGCGGCGGTGCTCCGGATGCACTGCGAGTCGGTACAGGTGGCAACGCCAGCCGTCGAAGCCGGCTATGACGGTTCCCGCGAGGAGGCCCTCGCGCTCGGCGAGGAGCAGTGCTTCGGGGTCCGTCCTGACGAGTCGGGCCACTCCGTCGCGGTCGTCGCTGATGCTCGTTCCTTCCGCGGCTTCGCGCCAGAACCGCAGCACGCTGTCGACGTCGGAGAGAGTGGCGCTGCGGATGTGAAGATCGCTCATGGGGTGAGCAAAACAGAGCGGTGACCTGCCTGGCGAATGGTTTCCGCAAAGTGGAATCGCGCCAGGAGCGGGCGGTTCCCGACGCCGCTGTCACATCTTCCGGATCACTTGCCCCAGATCTTGCGATACGTCTCCTGATAGCCCGGTGGGTTCCAGGTCGTGGCGCCGTCGCTGTTGTCCGCCGTGGTGATGTGGACGGGGGCGACATATCCGCTGGCCGGCCGGCCGGAGAAGGCGCGGTTGAACTCGTCGACGATCTGCCAGCCCTGCAGGGACAGCGGCTCGGGCACGGTGGCGGCCTGGTACTGCCTGCTGTTGATGCGCTGGAAGGCGGACGGGGAGCCGTCACCGGCGCCGATGTTGAAGGGCGGCCCCGAACCCGGCTTGCCGGCCGCGCGGAAGGCGGGGGCGGCATCGCCGAAGTACAGGTCGTTGATGGCGACCGAGTGCGTCCACCGGCTCTGGAAGCGGGCCAGCAGCGAGGAGATCTCCCGGGGGGTGCGGCTGCTCGCGTCCGGGATCGGGATGTTCTCGTGCGCCAGCAGCCTCACACCCGAGCACGTGGCGAGTTCCTTCCTGATCAGCTCGGCCTTGTCCCTGGCGAAGGGGATCGAGTCGTCCGTGATGAGGACGACCCCGGCATGGCCGTCGGAGTGCGTGATGATCCACTGTGCGCTGATGGCGGCCACGTCCTCGACCCGGGTGGTGACGTTGGTGAAGAGCCTGGGCTGCTTGCTGGGGCCGGGGGAGGCGACCGCGTGCCAGCCGATGAGCGGGATGCGGGCCGAGTTGGCCCGTGCGACCTGGCGCGAGGTCGAGTTGGGGTCGAAGCCGCCGATGACGATTCCCGAGGGCCTGAGCGCCACGGCCTCGCTCATCGCCGCCTGAATGCCTGCTGGGGTTCCGCCCCCGTCGATCACCCGGACGTTCCAGCCGATGACCCGAGCCGCTTCCCGTACGCCGTCGGCCGCGCCCGCGACTCCGGGGTTGGTCATGGTCTGGGCGACGTAGACGATGGTCTTGCCGGACGTTGCCGCGGGGCCGGTGGTCGGTCCGTTCCAGGGGAGGCCGGTCTGCTCCGCCTCTCTGACGGCTGCCTGGGCCCTGGCCTGGGCAGTGGGGCAGCCGCTCGGGCCCGTGGCGGAGGTGTCGCCGGGGCCGCTCGACGAGCCGCGTTCGCAGCCGGTCAGGACCGTTGCCGCGGCCAGCAGGGCGGTGGCGGCGCATCGGGCCTTGAGGGCGCCGGGGGCGGCGGCCTTGCGGTTGCCGTGCACGGGAGCTCCTCGGGGAGGGGTGAGCAGGAAGACGAGGCGGGGCACAGAGGGGGTGCGCGTGGCATGGGTCACGGAGCGGTGTCCGGCGGGCCGCCGTCCTGCGTCGGGGAGGACGGGGGCTGCGGCGTCACGGCGGGTGAGTCGCGGGCCGCGACGGCGCCGGTGCGCAGCCGGCGGCGGGTGGAGTAGCCGGCCAGGCCGACGGCCAGGAGCAAGGTCCCGCCGTAGAACAGCGGGACCGTCCAGAAGTCGGCGCCCAGCTGGCCGATTCCGGTGAGACCGACGGCGAGGACGGCGACGGCGACGAGTGTGCCCAGGGCGTTGGGGCGGCCCGGTTTGATCGCGGTGGCGCCGAGGAGGGCACCGGCGAAGGCAGGCAGCAGGTAGTCGAGGCCGACGCTCGGATTGCCGATCTGCTGCTGGGCCGCGAGCAGCACTCCGGCGAAGCCGACGATCAGCCCCGAGGCGGCGAACGCGTAGACGGTGTACCTGCGCGTCGGGATCCCTACGAGGTCGGCGGCACGGGGGTTCGAGCCGATGACGTAGAGGTACCGGCCGAGCGGCAGCCGCTCCAGCACCAGCCAGAGGACGACCGCGAGGGCGAGAGCGTAGAACGCCGGGACGGGGAGGCCGAGGAACGTGGAGTCGTAGATGTCGGTGAAGGCGGCCGGCAGGCCCTGCGGGCCGGGGACGATGCGGCCGCCGTCGGTGATCCAGCCGGTCACGGCGTACAGCATGCTGCCGACCCCGAGCGTGCCGATGAAGGAGTCGATGCGGCCGAACTCGACGATGACACCGTTGAGGACGCCGAGGATCGCCCCTCCCACGACCACCGCCAGACAGGCGAGCGGCCATGGCCACCCCTCGTTGACGACGAGCTGCATCACCATGACGTGCGCCAGACCGAGGCCGTAGCCGATGGACAGGTCGAACGCCCCGGTCACGATGGGCACCATGGCGGCGAGCGCGAGAACGGCGGGGACCGACTGGTTGGACAGGATCGAGTCGACGGTGTCCCGGGTGGGGAAGGTGTGCGGCAGGACGAGGGAGAAGACCAGGAAGAGCAGAGCGGTGAGGGCCAACAGGCCGTAGGCACCGACGAGCTGTCCGCCCGGTCCGCGTCGTCGCTCCGGCCTTCCGAGTCGGGCCGGCAGGCTCGGTCGGTGCGGTCGCGGCCGGGGCGGGGGTGGGGGAGGTGGGGCGGTCATGGCTGGTCACCGTTCCGGCGGGGGCGCGGCCGAAGCCGCACGGGTGAGCCCGGCGACGGTCAGGGCCGGACCGCTCAACTCGGCCACCACGGACCCATGGACGAAGACCAGGGCACGGCGGCACACGCCCACGACCTCCTCGAAGTCGGTGGAGACGAGCAGGACGGCGAGGCCCGCGGCCAGCGCGTCGTCGAGCAGGCGGTAAATCGTGGCCTTGGCCCCGATGTCCACGCTCGCGGTCGGTTCCTCGAGGATCAGCAGGCGCGGGCTCACCCGCAGCCACCGGCCGATCATGACCTTCTGCTGGTTTCCGCCGGACAGGGCGGCGATGGCGGCCTCGCTGTCGCGAGGATGCACCGAGATCTGTTCGATCACGCCGGCGGCCACGTCGCGTTCCCGACGGGGACTGATCCAGCGCAGTGCCGGCAGGCCTCCCGCGCGGGGGTTGGGCAGGAGGTTCTCCCGTACGGTGAGCCCGGTTGCGCAGCCCTCCCGCTGTCTGTCGCCGGACACGAATCCGACACCGAGACCGACGGCGTCGGCGACCGTGCGGGGACGGTACGGCCGGCCACCGAGGAGCACCCGCCCGCCGAGTACGGGCCCGGAGCCGGCGAGGGCACGGCCCAGATCCACGTGCCCCGCACCGGTGAGGCCGACCAGACCCAGCACCTCCCCGGCCCCGAGTTCCAGGCTGACCGGTCCCGCGCCGGCGGTCCGTACGCCGTCCAGGGTCAGAACGGCCGGGCCGCCTGCGGGGACCGGGGCAGGGCGGCGTTCGGTCAGTCGCGCACCGACGATGTCGTGCACCAGACGGTCCGGGCTGTGGTCCGCGAGCCGGCCGTGGCTGACCAGGCGACCGTCGCGCAGGACGGCGAAGGTGTCGGCGACCGCGTACACCTCGTCCAGGCGATGGGTGACGTAGAGGACGCCGTGCCCCCGGTCGCGTACGGAGTGCAGGACGCGGAAGAGCCGGGCACAGTCCGCGGCGGGCAGCCGGGCGGTCGGTTCGTCGAGGACGATGAACTTGGCCCGCGCCGCCAGGGCCCGGGCGATGGCGACCAGCGAACGCTCGGCCGGGGCGAGCCGGGCGATCGGCACGTCGGGGTCGAGATCCGCGGCGACGATGCGCAGGGCCTCGATGCAGCGCTCCCGGGTCCGGCGCCAGGAGATCAGTCCGGCACGGCGCGGATACCCGGTGCTCAAGGCCATGTTCTCGGCGACCGTCATCCACTCCACGAGGCCGAGGTCCTGGTGGATGAAGGACATGCTGCGGGACGCGGCATGACTTCCGAGCGGGTGCCCGTCCACCGTGATCCGCCCCGCCTCGGCGTGGTGGACGCCGGCGAGCACCTTGATGAGAGTGGACTTTCCGGCTCCGTTGGGACCGAGGAGGGCGAGGACACTACCGGCGTGGACGTCGAGGTCGACGCCGACCAGCGCGAGAGTCCCGCCGAACCGCTTGACGAGGCCGCGGATACGGACCAGAGGAGCGTCGTGCACGGACATCTCCGGGGGTCGGCCTGGCGGGTTCTTTCGGAGTTTCACAAGCGATGTTAGTGGGATGAATCACATGATTTCAGGCATTCGTAGTCCTTTGTGACTCCAACGGGTCAGCGGCCAACGACTCCAACGGGTCAGCGGGCCGCCGGCCCACACCTGCCCCTCACACGCCGCCGAGCCCGAACTCGGCCCAGATGACCTTGCCCTCCGCGGTGTAGCGCGCGCCCCAGCCCTGTGCCAGTTGCGCGACGAGGAACAGGCCGCGGCCGCCCTCGTCGGTGCTGGCCGCCCGGCGCAGATGCGGCGCGGTGCTGCTGGTGTCGGAGACCTCGCAGATCAGGGCGCGGTCGCGGAGCAGCCGTACCCCGATGGGCCCGGAGCCGTGTCGGATGGCGTTCGTGACCAGCTCGCTGAGCACCAGTTCCGCGGCGAACGCGGCCTCGTCGAGTCCCCACTCGGCCAGCTGCCGAACGGCCTCGGTGCGTACTTCGCTGACGAGGGCAGGGTCGGCGGGCAGGTTCCAGGTGGCGATCCGCTGGGGGTCCAGTTGCCGGGTGCGGGCGACGAGCAGGGCGATGTCGTCGTACGGGTGGGCGGGCGCCACGGTCTCGAGGACAGCCCGGCAGGTCTCGTCGGGTGTGCGCTCCGGGTGGGCCAGGGTGGTGCGCAGCTGGCCGAGGACCACGTCGACGTCGCGATGCCGGTCCTCGATGAGACCGTCGGTGTAGAGCACCAGCTGGCTGCCCTCGGGGACATGGACGTCCGCGGCCTCGAAGGGAAAACCCCCGAGGCCGAGAGGGGGTCCGGCGGGCAGGTCGGGGAAGGACACGGCGCCGTCGGGGTGGACCAGCGCGGGCGGAGGGTGGCCCGCGCGAGCCATGGTGCACTGCTGCGTGGTCGGGTCGTAGATGACGTACAGGCACGTCGCGCCGATGATGCCGGAGCCGCCGGTATCAGGGTCCTCCCGGTCCAGGCGCACGGTGAGGTTGTCGAGGTGGGTGAGGACTTCGTCCGGGGGGAAGTCGAGTTCGGCGAAGCTGCGTGCGGCGGTGCGCAGTCGGCCCATGGTGGCGGCCGAGAGCATGCCGTGCCCGACGACGTCACCGACGAGGAGGCCGATGCGGGTGCCCGAGAGGGGAATGACGTCGTACCAGTCCCCGCCTACGTCGTGCTCGGCGGGCAGATAGCGATGGGCGACCTCGACGGCGTCCTGGTCGGGCGCCCCGCGCGGGAGCAGGCTGCGCTGCAGGGCCAGGACCATGGCGCGTTCACGGGTGTAACGCCGGGCGTTGTCGATGGACAGTGCCGCGCGGGTGGCGAGTTCCTGGGCCAGTGAACGGTCGTCGTCTCCGAAGGGGGCGGAGCCCTGAGCGCGGTAGAAACTGGCGACGCCGAGGACGACGCCGCGGGCGAGCAGGGGTGCCGCGATGAGGGAATGGACGTCGGCCGGCAGCCCTTCGGGGCGTTCAGGGCCGTGGGCGATCCAGTCGGCGGCGGCTCTCAGGTCGGGTTCCAGCACGGCCTGTCCGCTGGTCAGGCATCGCAGCTGGGGTGCGGTCGGGCCGAAGCCGACCTGGTCGCCGACCGGGAGGAAGGGGCCGTCGTCGCGGATGCCGTGGACGACCGTACGGCGCAGGTCGCTGTGCGGAGCGGCGGACTCCTCGCCGCGCAGGACGGCCTCGGGCAGGTCGATCGTGACGAAGTCGGCCAGGTCCGGAACAACCGTCTCGGCCAGTTCCTCGGCGGTCCGCCGCACGTCCAGGGTGGTACCTATGCGGGTGCTCGCCTCGGACAGCAGCTCCAGACGGCGGCGTGCGGCCACGGCATACGTTCCGACGTGCGGCTCTCCCAGGAGCACCAGCCCTCGCGCGGCGATCGGCGAGCCGGAGTGATCGTCCGTCACGTGGTCCGCGCCGGCGGCCGGGACGCCGTCGCCGCCCGCGGCGGCCTCGGCGGCCACGCCGTCGGGAAGGCGGACCGGCGTCCGGGTGGTGCCGGGCGTCCGGGCGGTGAAGACAGGCCGGGCGGGCACGGCCCCGAACGGAGAGTCGCCCAGGGCGGCGGCAGGCTCGGTGGGCGAGACCGGTGACTCGTCGGCCTGGCCCGGGACGCGGCGCCCGTGCGGTGCGGGGCCTGCGACAACGGCCTCGATGGCAATGCCCTCCACGCCGCCTTCCACCCCGGAGGCACTCGTCATGGGACGGCTCACCAGCGTGACGCTTCGGCCGCCCGGCAGGGACACGTCGACGGCGGCGCGCTGCGCGCCGGAGATCAGCTCGGCGCCCTTCTCCCTGAGGATCGCCCGGTCACGGGGGCGCAGCTCAAGGCCCAGTTCGTCCACTCCGACGCGGTGGTGAAGGCCTTCGCTGGTCTTGGCCGCGCTGTCCAGGTACGCCAGCAGCAGGGCCCGCTCACGCCGGGAGCTCTGATCGAGCAACCGCCGCTCGATGGCCTCGGCCGCCCTGTGTATCACGCCGGCCAGCGCCAGATCCTCGGCGCTGCGTGGATAGCCGAAGCACAGCACGCCCTCGATATGGCCGCTGAGCGGGTCGCGGACGGGCAGGGCACGGCAGGCGCTGGCCTGGGAGCGCTCGGCGAAGTGTTCGGCACCGTAGACCCGGATGAGTCGCCGCTCCATCAGGGCGAGACCGATGCCGTTGGTGCCGGCGACCTGCTCGGCGAACACGAATCCGGGGACGCGCTGGATCGCCGGGAGGCTTCTGGCCAGGGACGCCTCGCCGAAACGGCGTAGCAGGACCGTCCCGTTCGCGTCGGCGACGGAGATGTTCATCGCGCTGCCGGAGAACAAGGCCTGCAGCCGGTCGAGCACGGGTGTGGCCGCACGGATGATGCGGTCGTCCGGATCGAAGTCCTCCTGGAAGGGAAGGTCGGACTGGTCCGGCGACAGTCCCAGGGACAGGCAGCGCTGCCACGAGTTCAGGATCGGCGTTCGCACACCCGCCACGACCGGCTCACCCTGCAGAAACCGCTCCCGGAATACGACAGGCCCCGCGCCGCCGGTCGCACTCCCCGTCGGTATCGGTGTCCCGCCGAACCGATCCACGCTTCGCCTCACTCTTGCCCTGGATAAGCCGCTTATCGGACATATCTGGCATCCATGAGGATACGGGTATTCAGGGCGCGAGTCATGGCTTGCGAGCTTGGCGACAGGCAGTGATGAGCCGACAGGCAGTGATCAGCCGACAGGCAGTGATCAGCCGACAGGCAGTGATCGACTGAGCCGGTCGTCGCAGGACCGCGACAGTCACTCGCCGCGCAGCGCCGCGATCACCGGCGCGAACGCCTCCATGTAGGGCTCCAGCACGGTCAGATACGAGAAGCCGTACCGCTCCCGCTGCCGCCGCACTTGATCGACGATCTCGTCCAGGGTCCCGGTCAGGAGGATGGGCAGCTCCAGTGCCTGCTCCAGGCTCAGGTGCGGCACATGCGGCAGCATGGGCCGGACGGCGCCCTCGCGGTCCTCGGTGACGGCCACCATCTGGATGAGCACATTCAGCTCGGCGGGCTCCTTGCGCCCCTCGGCCAGCCGCCGATACGTGGCGACGCGCTCGTCGAGCTCCTCGGCCGTGACCGGAGCCAGCGCCCCCGTCGTGCTGCCGGGCACGGACCGCTCCCGTGAACGCCGCGATGTCGGCGTGCTCGGCGGTGAGCTTCAGCATCCGGTCGCCGCCCGCGCCGATCAGCAGCGGTACGCGCGGCTGCTGCACTGGCTGAGGCCGCTGCTCGTCGGAGCCGAGCAGCCGCTCCAACTCCTCGACCGTCCGCCGCAGATGGTCCACCCGCTCGCCGGGCGAGCCCCAGGGCAGCCCGGCTGTCTCGTGTTCCGCCTGTACGTAGCCGGTGCCGAGGCCCAGTTCGAGGCGGCCGCCGGTGAGGGCGTCCGTGGTGGCCACCTCGCGGGCCAGCAGGGCGGGGTTCCAGAACCCCGCGTTGAGCACGAACGTGCCGAGACGTGGCCGCTCGGTCGCCGCGGCGGCCGCCACCAGGGCCGGGAAGGGAGCGGGCATGCCCAGGTGGTCGGGGACGAGGAGGACGTCGTAGCCGAGCTGCTCGGCCCGGCGGCACTTGGCGCGTCACTCCGCGGCGGGCGCGGGATTGACGAGGTTGACGCCGAAGCGGAACGGGCGCGACATGAACTCTCCTCAAGCCGAGCCGAATTGAGCATGTCCCGGCATTCCATCACTCGTGCGCGATCGCCGCCAGAACATTCATCCGCGAAGCCCGCAGCGCCGGCAGCAGTGCCGCCACAACCCCGACCACCGCCGAGCCGATCACGACCGCGATGATCGTCCACCACGGGATCGCCAGTGCGGTCATGCCCTCCAGTGCCAGTACCTGTTGGGTGCACAGGCCCCACACCAGCCCCAGCGCGAGGCCGAGCACCGCGCCGAACACCGCGATCACCACCGACTCCAGACGGATCATCCGGCGCAGCTGACGCCGGGCGAGCCCGATGGCCCGCAGCAGGCCGATCTCCCGGGTGCGCTCGACGACGGACAGGGCAAGGGTGTTGACCACGCCGAGCACGGCGATGATGATCGCCAGCCCCAGCAGGGCGTACACGAGGTAGAGCAGCACCGCGATCTGGTCGTGGACCAGCTGCTTGTAGTCGGCGATGTCCCGCACCTGCACCTGCGGATACGCCTCCAGCGTCGCCTCCAGGCTGCCCCGCAGGTCGTCCGGGTCGGTCCCGGGCGAGCCGTTGACGTACAGCGCGGAGTCCTGTGCGCCCGGCGCGTACCGCTCCAGGGTGGCGAGCCCGAAGTAGATCCCGCCCTGCATACCGAAGCCCTCGGCGGACTCCTGGTCGGTCAGCGCGCCGACGGTCAGATCGGCTTTCCGCCCGCCCTGGAACTCGACGGGGATCGCGCTGCCGACCCGCACGCCGTGGTCCCGCGCGAAGTCACGGTCCATCGCCAGCCGCCCGGGAGCCAGCGCGGCGGCGCTGTCGCCCTGCGCGTAGGTGATGTTGGCGACCTCGTCGAGCTCGGGGTCGTAGCCGACGGCCGTCGTCTCGATCCGGTCGCCGTCGGGGAGCTTCACCGCGATCGGTGCGAACTGCGAGCGCACGACCAGGCCGACGCCCTCCGTCTCGCGCACCTGCTTGGTGACCTCCCGCGGGAAGGGCACGAAGTTGGCGTTCTGGAGCACGAAGTCCGCGCCCAGCGTCTGGTCGATCTGCTCGTCGAACGACTTCGTCATCGAGGCGCTCGCCACCGACATCCCGCCGACCAGCGCGAGCCCCACCATGAGCGCGGCCGCGGTGGCGCCGGTACGACGGGGATTGCGCAGGGCGTTGCGCTGGCTCATCCGCCCGATCGAACCGAACAGCGCCGGGAACCAGCCGCCCAGCACCCGGATCACCGGCCGTACCAGCAGCGGCCCCGCGATCACGGCCGCGACCAGCGTCAGGACGACCCCGAGACCGAGCAGGGACGCCGCCGAGCCCGTGTCGGACGCCACCACGCAGCCCACCAGCGCGGCCGCGCCTGCCGCTCCGACGACCGCTCCGACGATCGCGCGCACCTTGAGCGGCCGGCCCACCCCGGCGACCTCCGCGTCCGCGAGCGCCGCCATCGGCGAGACGGCGGCGGCCCGGCGGGCCGGGAGATACGCGGCGACGAAGGTGACGCCGACTCCGACGACGTACGCCGTCACGGGTGTCACCCAGCCGATGACCATCTCGGTGGACTTGATGTTCATGCCGAGCACACCCATCAGCTCGATCAGCCCGGCGGCGAGCCCGATACCGGCGGCCAGGCCCAGCGTCGAGCCGACCAGGCCGAGCAGCAGCGCCTCGGTGAGCACCGAGCGGCGGACCTGGCGGCGGTCGGCGCCCAGCGCGCGCAGCAGGCCCAGTTCGCGGGTGCGCTGCGCGATCAGCATGGAGAAGGTGTTGACGATGAGGAACACGCCCACCAGCACGGCGATCCCGGCGAAGCCGAGCATCACCCACTTGATGATGTCGAGGAAGCCGCCGAGCTGTTCGACGTCCGACTGGGCCTGTTCGCCTGCGGTGCGGAAGTCGTAGCGGTCGGCGCCGAGCGTGGCCGCCACCCGCTCCTTGAGCGTCTCGTCGCTGACGCCCGGTGCCGCGTCCACGGTGATGGCGGTGGCGCCCTCCGGGTCGCCGAGAAGCTTGGTCTGCGCGGTCGGCGTGTCCAGGAACAGCAGCGCGGCACCGGGGTTGGTGGTGGTGAAGGTGACGATGCCGACGACCTCGACCTTGAACGAGCCGGGCGCCGCGATCACCGTCAGGGCGTCCCCGACCCGTACGTTACGGCGCTCGGCGGTCTCGGAGTCGAGCAGCGCCTGGGTCGGCCCGCGCGGGGCGTGACCGGAGGTCAGTTCCACGGGGCTGCGCTCGGTCGGGTTCCAGTTGGTGCCGAGCGTGGGGGCGCCGGTCGTCGGGCTGACCGACTCGTTGCGGTCGTCGACGACGGTGATGTTCTGGACCTCGACCTCCGCGCGGGCGGCGGCCACCCCGTCGACCCGGGCGACGCGTTCGGCGAGGTCGGCCGACAGGGTGGCCGTCGCGCCGGACGGCACCGACTCGTCGAGGGTCTTCTTGGGGCTGACGGTGACGTCGGCCGCCGTCGAGGCGAAGAGCCGGTCGAAGGTGCGGCTGACGGTGTCGGAGAAGATCAGACTGCCCGCGACGAACGCGACGGACAGCAGCACGGCCAGCGCCGAGAGCAGCAGCCGCCCCTTGTGCGCGAGGAAGCTTCTGAGCGTCGCCTTCAGCACGTCCTTCAGTCTCCCTGGGCGGGGGCGCCGTCGTCGTGCTGACGGCGGATCACGTCGAATCGCTTCATCCGTTCCAGCACCGCCTCCGCCGTCGGCCGCGCCATCTCGTCGACGAGCCGTCCGTCGCCGAGGAAGAGCACCAGGTCGGAGTGGGCGGCGGCGCCCGGGTCGTGGGTGACCATGACGACGGTCTGCCCGAGCCCGTCGACGGCCTCGCGCAGAAAGCCGAGGACCTCCAGGCCCGCGCGCGAGTCGAGGTTGCCCGTCGGCTCGTCCGCGAAGATCAGCTCCGGCCGGGAGGCGAGGGCGCGGGCGCAGGCGACGCGCTGCTGCTGACCGCCGGACAGCTGCGAGGGGCGGTGCCTGAGCCGGTCCCGCAGCCCGAGGGTGTCGATCACCTGGTCGAGCCACTTCTGGTCGGGCCGCTGGCCCGCGATGTCCATGGGCAGGGTGATGTTCTCCAGCGCGTTCAGCGTCGGGATGAGGTTGAACGACTGGAACATGAACCCGATCCGGTCCCGGCGCAGCCGGGTCAGCTCGCGCTCCTTCAGGCCGGTGATCTCTGTGTCGCCGAGCCACACCTGGCCCGACGAGACGCTGTCGAGCCCGGCCAGGCAGTGCATGAGGGTGGACTTGCCGGACCCCGAGGGGCCCATCACGGCGGTGAACCGCCCGCGCGCGATGTCGACGTCCACCGAGTCCAGGGCGAGCACCGCCGTCTCGCCCGAGCCGTACGCCTTGGTCAGACCGCGGGCGCGGGCCGCGACCCCGTCGGCCGAGGCGAGCCCTGGGGCGTGCTCCGCAGCAGGTGTGGACAAGGGTGCCTCCTCGGTCGCTCCTCGCGACAATAATGTGATCCGCGGCACACCCGGTATCCTCCGGAGGTCCCAGACGGTCTCCTGCCCAGGTCGAGCACCGGATGCGGGTGTAAGGGGCACGCACCCGGCCGTGCAGGCGCCCTTGCCCTGCTAGCGCCCGAGCGCTAGCTTCGAGGTATGGCCAAGACCCAGCTGAACGTCCGCGTCGACGAGGACACCGCTCGCGCGGCCCGCGAACGCGCCCTCGCGCGCGGGATGAGCGTCAACCGCTACATCGAGGAACTCGTCAAGCAGGACACCGGCGAGGTCGGTCACACCTTCGTGGAGGCCGCCGCCGACTTCATGAAGCAGTACGAGTCGGTGTTCGCCGAGGAGTTCGGCACCGACCGTGAGGGCACGCGCGAAGGTCGCCGCTGATCCCTTGAGCGACCTCACCATCGACCTCGCCTGGCTCCTGATGCTCGCCGAACAGAAGACGCCGGGCGACCCCCAGGTCACCGACTGGGGAGCCCTCGTCGCGGCCGTCGCGCGCCACCAGGCCGAGATCTTCGACGTCCCCGTCTACGACACGCCCCACGCCCGCGCCGCGGCCCTGCTCCAGCTGCTGATCCACATCCCGTCACTGGAGCGTTCCAACGCCCTGTTCGCCTCCGCCGTCGCGTACGCCTATCTCGTCGCCAGCGGCGCCAAGGTCGTCACCTCGCCCGAGCAGGTGCGCGATCTGGCCCGGCTGGTCAAGAGCGGCGATGCGTCGGTGGGCGACATCGCGCGCGAGCTGCGCCAGTGGAGCCTGTGAGGCGCCGGTCTACTGCTGCGGCCGCCACGCGGTGCCGAGCACGCAGAACGACGTGGGCAGCACCGGCCCCTTCTCCGGCATCAGCATCCGCCGGTACGGCCCCAGTTCGAACCCGGCGTCCCGGAGCGCGCCGACCGGATCCCGGGACAGATGGCAGCCGCCGTTCAGCACCGGCCACACCGTGCGGTCCAGCGCCCGCTGCGTGAAGCCCATCGCGCGGCCGCCGCCCCGGCCGTGCTCGAAGAACCGCACCTGACCGCCGGGCCGCAGCACCCGCCGTACCTCACCGAGGGCGCGCGGCACGTCCCGCACACTGCACAGCACCAGCGACAGCACCACCGCGTCGAAGCCCTCGCTCTTGACCGGCAGCGCCTCCGCCGCGCCCGGCACGACGTCGACGGGCATCTCGGCGCGCAGCGCGGCCTCAACCGCCAGCTGCCGCAGGCTGCGCTCCGGTTCGATGGCGACGACCTCCGCGACTGTCCCCGGATAGTGCGCGAAGTTCAGGCCGTTGCCCGCGCCGATCTCGATCACCCGCCCGGACAGCCCGGCGAGCAGCCGGTCACGCACCCCGGCCATTCCCATCCGGGTCTCGGCGGCCACGCTGAGGCGGGCGTAGTAGCGGGCGAACAGCGGGTGGTGCACGGGATCCCGCGCCACCTTGCCGGTGCCGGTGGACCGTAGCGGCATGGAAACCTCCCGGGCAGGACGGGCCATACGGGGATTGTCCCCAGAAAGCGCCCCGTGCACCCCGCGACTTCGCACCCACGCGCACCGCGCGCTCGTGAGCCTCCCTACGTCGCCGTACCGGCGTCCTTCAATGGCACAGGCCTCTCCCGCACCCGGAACGCCTCCGCGTCCCACGTCCCGTCCAGCCGCGGCGCCAGCCACCCGGGCGCCGCCGCCCGGAAGACCTCCGGCGCCAACGCCCCCGCCCCGGCCGGAGGGGCGCCCAGCAGCGGCGCGTCCGCCACCTCGGGCAGATCCGCCAGATTGCAGCGCGAGGCCAGGTCCGGCTCGGTGGGCCAGCTGCCGATCACGACCCCCACCAAATCGAGCCGCCGACGGCGTACTTCACGTGCCGTCAGCTCGGTGGTGTTCAGCGTTCCCAGTCCTGCCGCGGCCACCACGAGCACCGGTGCCGCCAGCAGTTCGGCCGCGTCCGCCAGCGTCCCGCCCGCCGGGTCGAAGCGCACCAGCAGCCCGCCCGCGCCCTCCACCAGCACCAGATCGTGCTCGGTGGCCAGCTTGGCCGCGGCCTCGGCGATCTCCTGCGGATGCACCGGCGCCCGCCCGGCCCGCCGCGCCGCCGTACCCGGCGCCAACGGCTCTGGATATCGGTCGAGTTCGCGAGCCGTGACCGGTCCTGCCAGCCGCGCCACCTCCTCGGCGTCCCCGCGCTCATCCGGCCGTACGCCCGTCTGCGCGGCCTTCAGGACGGCGACCGAGCGCCCCGCCGCCAGCGCCGACGCGGCGACCGCGGCCGTCGTGACGGTCTTGCCGACCTCCGTGCCCGTCCCCGTGATCACCAGGATCGGCATGTCATCCCTCCCGCGCGGCCGCGCACACCGCGCGCCCGATCCGTGCCAGGTCCGCGTCGCCCGTGACGTACGGCGGCATGGTGTAGACGAGGTCGCGGAACGGCCGCAGCCACACGCCCTCGCGCACGGCGGCCCGCGTCGCCGCCGCCATGTCCACGGCGTGGTCGAGCTGGACGACCCCGATGGCGCCCAGGACCCGTACCTCCCGCACCCCCGGGAAGTCCGCGGCCGGTGCCAGCCCCTCCCGGAGTCCCGCCTCGATCCGCTTGACCTCGGCACGCCAGTCCTGGCCGAGCAGCAGTTCGATCGAGGCGCAGGCCACGGCCGCCGCCAGCGGATTGCCCATGAACGTCGGCCCGTGCGCCAGCACCGGCACCTCCCCCCGGGAGATGCCGTCGGCCACCCGCGACGTGCACAGCGTCGCCGCCATCGTCAGATAGCCGCCGGTCAGGGCCTTGCCCACGCACATCACGTCCGGCGTCACGGCCGCGTGCTCCGCCGCGAACAGCGCACCCGTCCGCCCGAACCCGGTCGCGATCTCGTCGAACACCAGCAGCACGTCGTGCGCGTCGCACACCTCGCGCAGCACCCGCAGATACGCGGGGGAGTGGAACCGCATCCCGCCCGCGCCCTGCACCACCGGCTCCACGATGACGGCGGCCAGTTCGCCCGCGTGCCGCTCGATCAGCTCGCGCAACTGGTCGGCGTACGACTCCTCGTACGTGGCCGGCGGCGGGTCCGCGAACACCTGGCGCGGCAGCACCCCGGTCCACAGTTCGTGCATGCCCCCCTCGGGGTCGCACACCGACATCGGCTGCCAGGTGTCGCCGTGGTAGCCGCCCCGCCAGGTGAGCAGGCGTCGCTTCTCGGGGCGGCCGAGCGAACGCCAGTACTGCAGGCACATCTTGATCGCGACCTCGACCGACACCGACCCGGAGTCGGCGAGGAACACATGCTCCAGACCGTCGGGCGACATTTCGACAAGGAGCTTCGCCAGCCGTACGGCGGGCTCGTGCGTGAGCCCGCCGAACATCACATGGCTCATCCGCGACAACTGCTCGCGCGCGGCCTCGTTCAGCACCGGGTGGTTGTAGCCGTGGATCGCCGACCACCAGGACGACATTCCGTCGACCAGCTCGCCCGAGCCGTCCGCGAGCCGCAGCCGCACCCCGCTCGCCGACTCCACGACGAGCGGTTCCTGCCGGCCGGGCATGGGGCCGTACGGATGCCAGACGTGCCGCCGGTCGAGGTCCAGCAGCTCGTGCAGGGTCAGGTCAAGCATTGGGCGCGAGGTCCGTTCCGGCACCCCGGCGGCGTACGGCGACCAGGTCCGTACGCGGCTCGGAGGCCTGCGGGACGGATGCGGAACCGCAGACTCCGCCTCCCTCGTGCGACCCGCACCCGGCACCCTCGGCGCTGCCGTGCGACCCGCACCCGCCGCCCGCCCGGTGCTCCGGCAGCGTCACCTGGTCGGTGCCCTCCACCTCGAACCCGGCGTCCGCGATCATCTCCAGGTCGGCCTTGCCCGCCTGGCCCTCGCTGGTGAGGTAGTCGCCGAGGAAGATGGAGTTGGCCAGGTGCAGGGCGAGGGGCTGCATCGAGCGCAGATGGACCTCGCGGCCGCCGGCGATGCGCACCTCGACGTCCGGGCACACGAACCGCACCATCGCCAGGATCCGCAGACAGCGCTGCGGGGTGAGGTGCCACTCCTTGGCGAGCGGGGTGCCCTCGAACGGGATCAGGAAGTTGACCGGCACCGAGTCCGGGTCCAGCTCACGCAGCGCGAACACCACGTCGACCAGGTCCTCGTCGCTCTCGCCCATCCCGGCGATCAGACCGGAGCAGGCGGACAGCCCGGCCGCGTGCGCCTTCTGGACCGTGTCCACCCGATCGGCGTACGTGTGCGTGGTCGTGATGTCCGCGTACGTGCCCTCGGACGTGTTGAGGTTGTGGTTGTAGGCGTCCGCGCCGGCGTCGCGCAGCCGCTCCGCCTGGCCGTCGGAGAGCAGCCCGAGGCAGGCGCACACCTCGACGCCCTCGTTCTGCTCCTTGATCGTCCGGATCGTCTCGGAGACCCGGTCGACGTCCCGGTCGGTCGGCCCGCGCCCGCTGGCCACCAGACAGACCCGCTTGGCGCCGCCCGCGAGCCCCGCGGCCGCGGCCTGCGAGGCCTGGTCGGGCTTCAGCCAGGTGTACTTGAGGATCTCGGCCTTGGAGCCGAGTCGTTGGGAGCAGTACGAGCAGTCCTCGGGGCACAGCCCCGACTTGAGGTTGACGAGGTAGTTCAGCTTCACCCGTCGGCCGAACCAGTGGCGGCGCACCTTTCCGGCCGCGGCCACCACATCGAGCACGTCGTCGTCGGAAGTGGCGAGGACGGCCAGCGCTTCCTCGCGGGTCGGCGTCTCGCGCCGAAGCCCCTTGTCCACCAGCGTGTTCAGCAGGTCCATGGAAGCTGATCCTGTCCTAACGCACCGCTTGTGGCCAAGAGGAGACTTCACACAACACTGGGTGTTCGACGTGTGGGTATTGCCACACCCTGAGCTGCGATGGGTACCGCTAGGGTCTGTTCACTGCCTACAAAATCACCGGAGGACGAAAACCCATGGCGTTCGGCTGGATCGACGAGCAGGCAGAGCTGCGCCGCAACGCCGGACTCGTACGGACTCTGCGTCCCCGCCCGGCCGACTCGCCGCTGCTGGACCTGGCGAGCAACGACTACCTGGGGCTGGCCCGGCACCCCGAGGTCACCGAGGGCGCCGCGCGGGCTGCGCGGAGGTGGGGCGGCGGGGCGACCGGCTCCCGGCTCGTCACCGGCACCACCGAACTGCACGCGGAACTCGAACGCGAGCTGGCCGGCTTCTGCGGCTTCGAGGCGGCGCTGGTCTTCTCCTCCGGTTACGCCGCCAACCTCGCCGCGGTCACCGCGCTGGCGCCGCACGGCTCGCTGATCGTCTCCGACGCGGGCAACCACGCCTCGCTGATCGACGGCTGCCGGCTGGCGCGCGGCACCACGCAGGTCGTCGCGCACGCCGACCCCGACGCGGTGCGCAAGGCACTGCAGACGCACGACGGCACCGCCGTCGCCGTGTCCGACACGGTCTTCTCGGTCGACGGCGACGCCGCTCCGCTCGCGGCCCTGGCCCAGGTGTGCCGGGAGCAGGGCGCAGGACTGGTCGTGGACGACGCCCATGGCCTCGGCGTGCTCGGCGACGGCGGCCGGGGCGCCCCGTACGCGGCGGGGCTAGCGGGCGCGGACGACCTGGTCGTCACGGTCACGCTGTCCAAGTCACTGGGCAGCCAGGGCGGCGCCGTGCTCGGCCCGGCGCGGGTGATCGACCATCTGGTCAACGCGGCGCGGACGTTCATCTTCGACACCGGTCTGGCTCCGGCCGCCGCGGGCGCGGCGCTCGCGGCCCTGCGGCTGCTGCGCGGTGAGCCGGAGCGGGCGGCGCGGGCCCGCGCGGTGGCGGGCGAGTTGCACACCCGGCTGACGGCCCTGGGCCTTCAGGCGGTACGACCGGACGCCGCGGTCGTCTCCGTACGCGCGCCGTCCCCGGAGAGCGCCGTGCGCTGGGCGGCCGACTGCCGCGCCGAGGGGCTCGCCGTGGGCTGCTTCCGACCTCCTTCCGTACCCGACGGCATCTCCCGGCTGCGGCTGACGGCCCGCGCGGACCTCTCCGGGGACCAGATCGAACGCGCTGTACGTGTCATCGGCGACACGCGACCATGAGTCGGCGAACCACGGCCGTGCATCGCGCGCTACGGGACTGACTTCTCAGAGGTGGGCCGTGAACCCCGCCCAGCTCTCGGGGGAGAAGAGCAGCGCGGGTCCGGACGGGGCCTTGGAGTCGCGTACGGCGAGCAGTCCGGCCCACGGGCCAAGGGCCGGCCGGGCCGTCTCGACGCAGTTGTTCGCGCCGGTGCTGTAGCTGCTGCGCAGCCAGTGCACAGCGAGCAGTTGAGTGCTGGAAGGTACGTTCCGAGGCAGAGCGGTCA
Organism: Streptomyces spinoverrucosus; assembly: GCF_006539505.1. Classification (GTDB taxonomy): domain Bacteria; phylum Actinomycetota; class Actinomycetes; order Streptomycetales; family Streptomycetaceae; genus Streptomyces; species Streptomyces spinoverrucosus. The sequence goes on along the minus strand of NZ_BJND01000022.1, from coordinate 11,579 downwards.
TGGTGCCTCCTTACACGCCGTCACCTATCACGGCGATGTAGTCCAACGATTCCTTGGGCGAAAGGGCGTAGAACTGAAGGGCGTTGAAGGCCTCGGTGTAGGCCTCTACGTCTTCTTTCCGTTCGAGGTAGAGGCTACTCGTCAAGTGGTCGAGAACGACAACGTCCAGATCGGAAGTGCTCGAAAATGAGAAGATAACGAAAGGCCCGGTGATGCCGATGTGCGCCCCCGCCGCGAAGGGCAGCACTTGGAGGCGCACTTGGGGCAGCCGGGCCGCGTCCATGAGCCGCTCCAGCTGCCGCGCCATCACCTCGGGGCCGCCGACCTCGCGGCGCAGCACCGCCTCGTCGAGCACCGCGCTCAGCACCAGCGGGGGGTGCGAACGCAGCACGTCCTGCCTGGCCAGACGTACCTCCACCAGGGCGTCCAGGCGGTCCTCGTCCAGGCCCTCCACCGCGGCGCGGGTCACGGCGCGGGCGTACTCGGGGGTCTGGAGCAGGCCCGGGACGACGGAGGTCTCCAGCGTGCGCATGGCGCCGGCCTGCGACTCCAGGCTGATGAAGTCGCGGTAGGTGGGCGGCAGCACCCCCTTGTAGGCGTGCCACCAGTGGTCCCGGCCGTGGGCGCCGCCGGAGCCCGCCAACGCCAGGAGGAGGTCCCGAAGTTGGGCGTCGTCCACCCCGTAGGCATCCAGGAGTAACCGCACATCGGCCGGTTTCACGCCGCTGGCGCCGGTCTCGATCCGGCTCACTTTCGACTGGTGCCAGCCCACCAGACGGGCCGCCTCACCGCTGGTGAGGCCCGCGCGGCCTCGCAGTGTGCGTAATTCGGCGCCCAGTTTCCGGCGGCGGACCGCGGGACCGTGCTGCATGGGCTACTCCTTACTCCTTCCGAGCCGCCCAAATACGCTCTGCCGTCGCAGAGTTCACCGCTTCGAGCGACAGATATATGCATATCTTGGTGGATCGCCGCCGCTACCGGGCTATGAGTGGCAGTCTGGCGACGAAGCACCAGTCCGGGACCGTACTCGAACCATCCGCTCCGTGTCGGACTGCGGTCCCGTGGGAAAGGGACGACGTCGCCATGGCAGACCACCTGGAAGCATCCGTCACTCTGCCGAGCGATCCCGCCTCGGTCGCCGCCGCCCGCACCTACGTGGTCAGCACGCTGGCGGAGTGGGGCCTGCCACCGGAGACGGAGCTGGCCGACACGATCCGGCTCATCGTCTCCGAACTCGCCACCAACGCCGTTCTGCACACGTCCGGCCAGTCACCCACCTTCACCGTCGCCATGGAGCTCGACCGCGACGAGCAGCTCCGCATCGGGGTGACCGACAGTCACCCGCGCCTGCCCAAGCGGCTGCCGGCCGCCGTCCAGCAGGACAACGGCCGCGGCCTGGTCATCATCCGCTGGCTGACCGCCGAGTGCGGCGGCCGCCTGAGAGTCCGCCCGACCCGCGAGGGCGGCAAGACGGTCTCCATCGAACTGCCGTGGACGGTGCGGGCGGGGCCGGTACCGACGGCGGGCAAGCAGGAGCCGTAGCTTTCGGGACGGGCACGCGGCGGTGGGGCGCGCTGCGGGGCGCTCCCTCGCGCTCATGGCCACGGGCGTGTTGCGGGGCGAGGGGGCGGGAGTCACCGGGGCGGGCCGCGTGGCGCGTTGCGCAGCTGGAGTCGTCGGTCTTGGGCGGGGTGGTTTGGTCTGCCGGGTCGGAGGCGGTGCGCGGGAGGACGAGGCGTTAGGCCCGGTCCCGGCCGTTCGGTCTACTGGGTCGGGGGCGGTGCGGCGGAGGCGGAGGCCTCAGGCCCGGGCCACGGGTGTCCGGTATGCCGGGCGGGAGCGGCGCGGAAGAGGTGGTGACCTCAGGCCCGGGCTCCCGGCCGTTCGGTCTGCCGGGCCGGGAGTGGAGCCGCGGAGGCGGAGGCGTTAGGGCCGGGCTCCGGGTGGGTCGGTCTGCCGGTCGGGGGCGGTGCGGCGGAGGCCTCTGGGCCGTGGCCCGGGTGGTTTGGTCTGCGGGGCCGGGGCCGGGGGTGGCGGGGCGGAGGCCTCTGGGCCATGGCCCGGGTGGTTAGGTCTGCGGGGCCGGGGTGGCGTGGCGGGGGCGGAGGCCTCTGGGCCGTGGCCCGGCCCGGGCCGTCTGGTCTGCGGGGCTGGGAGTGGCGCGGCGGGGGCAGAGACGTCAGGCCCGCGCCCCGGGCCGTCTGGTCTGCGGGGCTGGGAGTGGTGCAGCAGGGGCGGAGGCCTCAGGCCGGTGCTCCGGGTGGTTTGGTCTGTCGGGCCGGGGGAGGTGCGGCGGAGGCGGAGAGCTCGGGCCCGTGCTCCGGGTGGTTAGGTCTGTCGGGCCGGGCATGGCGTGGCGGGGGCGAAGACGTCAGGGCCGCGCTCCGGGTGGTTCGGTCTGCCGGGCCGGGAGTGGCGCGGAGGCGGAGGCCTCAGGGCCGCCCAGGCTGCTGAGCTCGGCCGAACGCGCCGCGTAGTAGGGCGCGGAAGGCGTCCGCCGCGGGGGACGTCTCGCCGGTGCGGTGGGCGAGGGAGATTGTGCGGCGTAGCTCGCCCTCCGACAGTGGTCGCATTCCGACCGGCGTGGCCGACGTGCGCGCCACCATCTCCGGTACGACCGCCACCCCGAGCCCCGCACTGACCAGCGCGCACACCAGGGCGTACCCCGGCGTGGCGACCAGTACCGAGGGCGCCGCCCCGGCGCGGGCCAGCGCCGCCTCCACCCCCTGCCGGGCCGGATGGTCCGGCGCCATGCTGATCAGTGGCTGCCCGGCGAGCTCGGCCAGCGGCAGCCGGGAGCCACCGCCGCCGAGGGCGTGCCCCGGCGCCGTCACCAGCACCAGCTCCTCGACGAGCAGCGGCTCCACACCGACCGACGAGGGCAGCGGCACCGGATCGGCCGGCTCGTAGGTGTGCGTCAGCGCCAGATCCACCTCGCCCGCGGCCACCGCCGCGACCCCGGCCGGCGGTTCGTAGTCCGCGACGGTCAGCTCCACGTCCGGATGCGCCCGGCGGAACGCGCTGAGCACCGGCGGCAGCAGATGGATCCCCGCGGTCTGGAAGGTGCCGACCGGAGTGTGCCACCGGCGAGCCCGGTCAGTCGCGCCAGTTCGTGACGCGCCCGTTCCAGCTCGTCGAGCACCGTACGGGCCCGCGCCGCCAGCAACTCGCCCGCAGCCGTCAGCCGTGCCCCCCGGTGGTGCCGTACGAGCAGCGCGGCGCCCGCCTCCCGCTCCAGCTTCGCCAGCTGCTGGGAGAGCGCAGGCGGGGTGTAGCCGAGCCGCTCGGCGGCCCGGGTGATCGACCCGGCCTCGGCGACCGCCACCAGCGCGGCAAGCCGCGTCGGGTCGTACATGTCTCTCCGGGGTGGATCACAGGAGGGAAGATGAAAGCATTGCTTTAGGCTCACCCAGATTACTCGAAATACCTGCTGAAGGCCCTTTTCCGGCAGCCTGACGTCATGGACGCACAGCTCATCGCCTTCACCGGAGTCGCCGCAGGCATGGTCGCCATGCCGGGCGCGGACTTCACCGTCGTCGTGCGCAACGCCCTGATCTCCCGCCGGGCGGGCGTGGCATGCGCGCTGGGGATCACGGGCGGGCTGCTGCTGCACACCGCGCTGGCCGTGGCCGGTATCGCGGCGGTCCTGGCCGCCGTACCCGCGCTGTTCCGGGCGCTGCAATTGGCCGGCGGCGCCTACGTGCTCTATCTCGGGATCCGGACCCTGTGGTCGGTACGACGACCCCGTACCGCCACCGGCGAGGAGCCGACGCCGCGCACGCCGCACCCGCTGCGCCAGGGCTTCGTCACCAACGCCCTGAACCCGAAGGCGCCGGTGACCTTCCTCAGTCTGCTGCCGCAGTTCGTCCCGGCGGGCGCCCCGGCACTGCCCCGCACCCTGCTGCTGGCCCTCATCGTCGTGGCCCTCGCCCTGGTGTGGTTCCCGGCGGTGGCCCTACTGGTGGACCGGCTCGGCCGATGGCTGCGCAGGCCGCGCGCCGCCCGCACCCTGGAGGGCGTCACGGGCGCCGCGCTGACGGTCCTCGGCGCGACCCTGCTGCTGGAAGCGGGCTGAGCCTGCGTCACGGGCGGGGCGGTGGCGGCCCGTCGGGGCGCCGCCACCGCCCCGCCCGAGGGTCACTTGACCCGGCCGTACCAGACGCTCTTCGTCCAGATCTTCTGCAGCCGCACCACGTCCCCGGACTTCGGGGCGTGCCAGATCTTTCCCTTCCCGGCGTAGATGCCGACGTGGTACACGTTCGACCCCGAGTGGAAGAACACGAGGTCGCCGGCCTTGCGGCTCTTGGCCGAGATGTGGCGGGTCTTGTTGTACTGCTGGGCGGCCGTACGAGGCAGCTTCTTGCCCGCCTTCTTGTACGAGTACAGCGTCAGCCCGGAGCAGTCGAACCTGCGCGGTCCGGTGGCGCCCCACCTGTACGGGGAGCCCTTCTTCGAAGCGGCGACCTGGAGCGCCTTCTTCGCCGGCGTGGCGGCCTCGGCCTCCGAGGCGAAGCCCGGAGCCACGATGGTGCCGCCCACCGCGGCGAGGGTGAGGGCGGAGGCCGTACCGGCCCGGGCCATGAGCGACGGGACACGATTGAGCGCGGTCATGCGCAACCCTTCGTCAGCCGCCTGTGAAGGATGACCTGTCGGATTCGGGCTGGCGAAGTTGCCCGGCCGCGTTGTCACGGCTTCACCCCAAGGGCTGCTCGGAACCTGAACAAGCGTTCCGGCGACCCGTCGTGCTCGGGTCCTCCACTCCTGCCGATCCACTCCTGTCGACCGGTCATCCGGGCGGCGGCAGGACTCGGCGTCCGCCCGGACCGCCCCGCCGCGGCGGCGGGGGCTTGTCGTCAGTCACGGATCTTGACTCACGTAAGTCCGAAAATCCCAACGCAACCGGGGATTTGTGGCGTTACTCACCACTCGCCCGTTCGGGTGGACAGCCTGATGTTCGAACGGGTGTCAAGGGCGCCACGCCACCTCGGACCAGCAGCGGAACGTCTCATTCCGCCGAGAGGCAGCCCTCGTTGCGCAACCGCAAGGGCCCCGGAAAAGGACCTGAGGATCCACCGGACGGGGGTAGCCCTTTTGGTCCGTTTCACCTCCGGCCCGGACGTCCCGTCGCGTCGCCTCGCGGTCCGGGTCGACGGCGGCTGAACCGACCGTGCCTCAACTGTCGGAGCGCGGCGGAACGGTGACACGCGCCGTGCGTCGTTCACCGTCCAGCACGCGCAGCGCCCGCGCGAGCGTTCGGGCGTGGAGTTCGGTCTCACCCCGCTGGTGCATCAGCGCGAGCGCGTCGCGCAGTTCGGCTGCCTTGCGCACCAGCGCCTGGGCGGCGCGCAGTCCACGGTACGTGTCCCCGTCGTACGCCGGGTTGATACGCCCCAGCAGGTCCGCCACCTCCAGGTAACGGTCGATCAACTCGCCCTCGGCGCGGGTGAGGGCGGGCAGCGGAGGAAGCTCCGGTGGCAGCATCCGCGGCTCACCTCGCGCCGGGTGCGGGGCGGGTGGCCTTGCGGCTGGGGACGATCCGATCGATCAGGCCGTACTCCAGAGCCTCCTGGGCGGTGAGCACCTTGTCCCGCTCGATGTCCGCGCTGACCTGCGCGTGCGTGCGCCCGGTGTGTCGTACGAGCATCTCCTCAAGCAGGGTGCGTACCCGGGTCAACTCCTCCGCCTGGATGACGAGATCACTGGCCTGGCCCTCGACGGGCTCGGGCAGCGCCGGCTGACGGATCACCACCCGGGCGCCGGGCAGGGCGAATCGCTTGCCCGGGGTGCCGGCGGCGAGCAGTACCGCGGCGGTCGATCCGGCCTGCCCGAGGCAGATCGTCTCCACGTCGCAGCCGACGTACCGGATTGTGTCGTACACCGCGGACATTGCGCTGAACGAGCCGCCGGGGGAGTTGATGTACAGCGAGATGTCCCGGTCCGGGGCCTGGTGCTCCAGGTGCATGAACTGCGCCATCACGTCGTTCGCCGACGTGTCGTCGATCGGCGTGCCCAGAAAGACGATCCGCTCCTCAAGCAGCTTCGAGTACGGATCCATCGTTTTGAGCCCGGAGCTCGTGCGTTCGGTGAACTCGGGCAGCACGTAACGAGCGGTCGGTCGGGTCATGGCGAACCCCTCCTCGCGGCGGAAACCGGCTCCAGGGCGCGGAGCCCTCTGTAAGAAATGTACAGGACGTACGTGACGTTAGAATGGCTGCATGGCCTACGAGATTCCGGTGACGCAAGCCAGGGCTGAGCTCGCCGACCTGATCAACCGGGTGGTGTACGGCGGTGAGCGCGTCGTCGTGACACGGCACGGCAAACCCTTGGTCGCCCTCGTCTCCGCCGCCGATCTCGAACGCCTCGACGCGCTGGAGGAGACTCCGCAGCCCGGCGAGGAACAGGTGGTCAGCTCCCTCTCCACCGTCCGCGAGGCCGCGTCCCCACGTCGTGAGCGGCAGCGGTTCGGCATCGCGGCGGAACATCGCGGGCCCAACCCCTCGTAAGACGCGGGCCCAGCCCCTCGTAGAACAGGCAAGAGCCGTGCGCCCCGTCCCTTACCGCGGGGCGCACGGCCTGTACGTGCTGTATGTGTCGGTCAGCCCGCCAGTGCGGGCCTCCGGTCGGCTGCGGATTCTCCGCTGGTGGCCGTACGGGACTTCAGCGCGCCGCCCAGCAGCACCGCCCCCAGCCCCACCACGACCCACCACGTCAGCGTCATCGCCGGGCCCAGCGCCGCCGCGCCGTCGAAGTACGACACCGAGCGCAGCAGCGTCGTCCCCGCGCCCGGCGGCAGCCACTGGCCGAGCGCCCCGGCCGGCTCGGGCAGCATCTGCGGCGCCGAGCCCGCCCCCGAGAACGGGTTGCCGAGCAGCATCAGCACACCCGCGCCGAGGCCGAGCCCGGCCCTGCCCATGAGCGCGGCGAGACCGGCGACCGCGCTGCTCACGGCCAGCGTGGACAGGCCGAGGGTGGCGGCCTCCGCCCACCAGTCGCCGGTGAGGACCTCCAGCCAGCTGTGCGCGATCGCGGCGGCGGTCACACCCACCAGCGCCGACGCGCCCACCAGCGCGGTCACCGCCCGCACGCCGCGCAACCCGAACAGGGAAACGGCCGCCCCCGCCGCGATCCCGGCCAGCGCCAGCGGCAGCACACTCGCGGTGAGGGCGGCGCCCCGCGGATCGTTCTCGGGGGCGGCCACGACGTCCACCGTGCGCGGCTGGGCACCCTCGGCCGCGAGCGCCTGTTGCAGCAGCTGCGCGACCGTCGGGCTCGCGGCCGACGCGGTCAGCAACGCCGGTCCCTGGTCCGTGACGACGACCGCGCCGTACACCGTCCGGTCCTCGATGGCCTGCCGGGCGGCGGCCTCGTCGGCGTAACGGTGGATCTCGAACGCGCCCTGCTGTCGCGCCAGCCGCTGCTCGACCTGCGCCGTGGCGGCGGCCGGACCCGCGACGCCGAGCGGTAGGTCGCGCGGCGCGGTGCGGGCGGCGGGCCAGGCGAAGGCCCACAGCGCCAGCGCCGCGAGGAGCGGGACGAGGACGACGACCGCGATCAGGTGACGGGGGTCGGGGTGGGTGTGGTGCGTGCCGGGTGGCGTGGACATGGGTCCCCCTCCGTTGGGAGCTAAAAAGAAGGATCGTTCGTTTTAAGCTCCGCACCACCGTGCGCCTGCGCGTGCCCGTTGTCAAGAAAGAATGTTCGTTCTACATTCGAGGCATGGCTCGCGTATCCCAGGAACACCTCGACGCCCGCCGTCGGCAGATCCTCGACGGCGCCGCCGTCTGCTTCGCCCGCAACGGGTTCCATGCCACGTCCATGCAGGACGTGCTGAAGGAGGTGGACCTCTCCGCGGGTGCCGTCTACCGCTACTTCAGCGGCAAGGAGGAGCTGATCGCCGCGATCGTCGGCGAGGTGCTCGGATCGGTCCGCGAGGCCTTCGAGGATGCCGCACGGCAGAGCCCGCCCCCGCCGCCGGACGAACTCGTCGTCCCGGTCCTCGGCCGGACACTCGCCGCCCGGGAGAACCTGACCGTCGACGGGCGGCCCGCCTTTCCGCGGCTCGTCATCCAGGTCTGGACGGAGACGCTGCGCAACGAGGAACTGGCGGCCCTCCTGCGCGAGGGGTACGCCTCGGTGCGCGCGATCTGGTCGCGGATCGTCGAGGCCTACCAGGACGCCGGGATGATGCGCCCGGACGTCGCCCCGGACCACGTGGCCCGCACGATGATCGCCGCCGTGATGGGCTTCCTCGTACAGCATTCCCTCTTCGGGCCCATCCCGGTCGAGGTGCTCCGCGACGGTCTGCGGGCGCTGATGAGCATGAGCGACGAGCGCACCGCGAGTCATGGATCACAGCTTGGTTAACTTGCTTGAAACTCGTGACAACTAGCCTGCCCCTCCACGCCACCAGGGACTTTGCCGGTGGCCGCGGCAACCGGGCCCCGCACGGCCCGGAGCGAGGATGTGAGGTGGGACGTGCAACTGACCCCGCACGAGCAGGAGAGGCTGCTGATCCACGTGGCGGCCGACGTGGCCGAGAAGCGACGCGCCCGCGGGCTGAAACTGAACCACCCCGAGGCCGTCGCCCTCATCACGTCGCACATCCTCGAAGGCGCCCGGGACGGCCGCAGCGTCGCCGAACTCATGGCATCGGGACGCAAGCTGCTCACCCGGGACGACGTCATGGAGGGCATCCCCGAGATGATCCACGACGTCCAGGTCGAGGCGACCTTCCCGGACGGCACCAAGCTCGTCACCGTCCACGACCCGATCGTCTGAGGGGGCCTCGATGATCCCCGGAGAGATCCTGTTCGCCGACGGCCCGATTGCCTACAACCAGGGCCGCGAGGTCACCCGCCTCACCGTGCTCAACGCCGCCGACCGGCCCGTCCAGGTCGGCTCCCACTACCACTTCGCCGAGGCCAACCCCGGCCTGGAGTTCGACCGCGCGGCCGCGCGCGGCAAGCGGCTCAACGTCGCCGCCGGTACGGCCGTACGCTTCGAGCCCGGTATCCCCGTCGACGTCGAACTCGTCCCGATCGCCGGCGCCCGCGTGGTGCCCGGACTGCGCGGGGAGACCGGAGGTGCCCTCGATGCCTGAGATATCGCGTGCCGCGTACGCCGACCTGTTCGGCCCGACGACCGGTGACCGCATCCGGCTCGCCGACACCGATCTGCTGATCGAGATCGAGGAGGACCGCAGCGGCGGGCCGGGACTCGCCGGGGACGAGGCGGTGTTCGGCGGCGGCAAGGTCATCCGCGAGTCCATGGGACAGGCACGTGCCACGCGCGCGGAGGGCACGCCCGACACCGTCATCACCGGTGCCGTGATCGTCGACCACTGGGGCATCGTCAAGGCCGACGTCGGTATCCGCGACGGCCGGATCACCGGGATCGGCAAGGCGGGCAACCCGGACACCATGGACGGGGTGCATCCCGACCTGGTCATCGGCCCGGAGACCGAGGTCATCGCGGGCAACGGGTGGATCCTGACGGCCGGGGCCATCGACGCGCACGTCCACTTCATCTGCCCGCAGATCGCCGACGAGGCGCTGGCCGCGGGCATCACGACCCTCGTCGGCGGCGGCACCGGACCGGCCGAGGGCTCCAAGGCGACCACCGTCACACCCGGCCCCTGGCATCTGGCCCGGATGCTGGAGGCGATGGAGCAGTACCCGCTCAACATCGGCTTCCTCGGCAAGGGCAACACCGTCTCCCACGAGGCGATGCTGTCCCAGATCCGCGGTGGCGCCCTCGGTCTGAAGCTGCACGAGGACTGGGGTTCCACCCCGGCCGTCATCGACGCCTCGCTGACCGTCGCCGAGCAGACCGGCATCCAGGTCGCCATCCACACCGACACGCTGAACGAGGCCGGTTTCGTCGGCGACACGCTGGCCGCGATCGGCGGGCGGGGGATTCACGCGTACCACACGGAGGGCGCGGGCGGCGGGCACGCGCCCGACATCATGACCGTGGTCTCCGAGCCGCACGTACTGCCCAGCTCCACGAACCCGACGCGGCCGTTCACCGTCAACACCGCCGAGGAACACCTCGACATGCTGATGGTGTGCCACCACCTCAACCCCGCGGTGCCGGAGGATCTGGCCTTCGCCGAGTCGCGGATCCGGCCGTCCACCATCGGGGCCGAGGACATCCTGCACGACTTGGGCGCGATCTCGATCATCTCGTCGGACGCGCAGGCCATGGGCCGGGTCGGCGAGGTCGTCATGCGGACCTGGCAGACCGCGCATGTGATGAAACGGCGACGCGGCACGCTGCCCGGCGACGGGCGGGCGGACAATCGCCGAGTACGTCGCTATGTCGCCAAGTACACAATCAACCCGGCGCTCGCGCAGGGCCTCGCGCGCGAGGTCGGTTCCGTGGAGACCGGGAAACTCGCCGACCTGGTGCTCTGGGAGCCCGCGTTCTTCGGCGTCAAGCCGCAGCTCGTGCTCAAGGGCGGGCAGATCGCGTACGCGCAGATGGGCGACGCCAACGCCTCCATTCCGACGCCGCAGCCGATCCTGCCCCGGCCGATGTACGGGGCGATCGGGCGGGCGCCGGGCTCGAACTCGTTCAATTTCGTGGCGCCGCTCGCCATAGAGGACGGGCTGCCGGAGCGGCTCGGGCTCGGGAAGCGGTTCGTCGCCATCGAGTCGACGCGTGGGGTGACCAAGGCGGACATGCGGGAGAACGACGCCCGGCCCGACGTACGGATTGACCCCGACAGCTTCGCCGTGCACATCGACGGGGAGCTCGTCGAGGCGACTCCGGCCGCCGAACTGCCCATGGCTCAGCGGTACTTCCTCTTCTGAGGCGCGGTCTGTGATGTCACGAGCAGCACTTCTCGTCCTGGCCGACGGCCGCTTCCCCGCAGGAGGGCACGCGCACTCCGGTGGGGCCGAGGCCGCGGTGAAGGCGGGGCGGGTCACGGGCGCGGCGAGCCTGGAGGACTTCTGCCGGGGGCGGTTGCACACGGCGGGGCTGGTGTCGGCCGCCCTCGCCGCGGCGGCGGCGCTCGGCGTCGATCCGGGGGAGCTGGACGCGGCGGCGGATGCGCGGACGCCGTCTCCGGCGCTGCGGCTCGCTGCGCGCAAGCTGGGGCGGCAGCTGCTGCGGGCCGCTCGGGCCACCTGGCCGTCGGATGAGCTGGACGCCGTGGCGCGGGAGTTTCCGAAGGGGGCGCATCAGCCGGTGGTGCTGGGGGTCGCGGCGCGGGCCGCGGGGTTGGGGGCTGTTGATGCCGCTTACTGTGCGGCGTACGAGAGTGTGAGTGGGGCGGCGAGTGCGACGGTGCGGTTGCTGAGTCTGGATCCGTTTGATGCGACGGGGGTGCTGGCGCGGTTGGCGCCGGAGATGGATCGTGTCGCGGATCGGGCGGTGGAGGTGGCGCGGGGGGTCGTGGATGCGGGGGTTGATGTGCTGCCTGCGGCTTCGGCGCCGTTGTTGGAGATTGGGGCGGAGGTGCATGCGGGGTGGGGGGTGCGGTTGTTCGCTTCGTGAGTTTTTTCGCCCCCGCCGCCCCTACCCGTCCCGTCCTCCAGGGGCTCTGCCCCTTCGACCCCGCCAGGGGGCTGCCG